>NZ_JASHKO010000002.1:196635-836296 GCF_030056745.1 Rhodococcus sp. IEGM 1406
GGTGCCTTGTCCCCACCGCCCCCCGGGGCGTCTGCACCCAACCGGGGGGGGGGGTGGTTGCTACACCCCCCCCCCCCCCCCTTCGTTATTCGATCGACTGCCGCGTGGTCAGTTTCCGATCTTCGCCACCTCGGTGATGTTCGCGAGGCGAACCTGCCCCTTGGAAACGAGTCGGCCGTTCTCGTCGGTGATGCGAACTTCCCAGAGTTGCTGGGTGCGTCCGCGATGAATCGGGGTGGCTTCAGCGGTGAGAATGCCCTCCCGCGTTGCGCGCAGGAAGTCGGTGTTGTTGTTGACTCCGACCACGTGTCCTCGCTCGCCCAGCCACACGGTGCCACCGACGCTGGCGAGAGACTCCACCACCGAGCAGTACACACCCCCGTGCTGTATCCCGGCGGGCTGGTGCAGCGTGGGCTTGACCGTCCATTGCGCCCTCACACGGTCTGGGCTCAGTTCGGTGTATTCCAGGCCGATGGTGGCGTCGAAGCCCGTCCCGAGCCGTTTCATCATCTCTGCGGTCTCAGCAGTGTCGACCATGCCATCTCCATCTGTGATTCTCTGGCGCCGGTGTGGCTGCCACTCCCTACCTGATTACACGAGAGGTAACTCGAGCTAGGAATCAGGTCTGGAAAAAGAACCGGCGGGTTTCCCATCATTCGATGGGAAACCCGCCGTGGGAAGGACCGGGAGTCTCTGCAGCCCTCAGGACTCCGGCGCGGTCCGGCAGTTTCGTCACTCTCGCGTCGTGTAGCTCTCTGCGAGGTGTTCCACAATCATAGGCAAGGCTGACCTAATTTAGCAAGCCCTTCGTCGAACTGGTTCCAACGAGGGCGTAGCGAGACCTTGCGGCGCGCACGAACCGGCAGCCCGGCGGCGACAAAGGCGTCCAGCAGTCCCTGCCCTCGACGCTGAGCGGCCGATTCGCCCTCACCGGCCAAGATGGGGACGTAGGCCGCTGCACCCAGGATCGACTCCCCTACCAGGCCCCAGAATCTGAACTGGTCGACGGGCGCACACCTGGCGACGGCGTCATAAATGGCTCGGAGTGAAGTCAGGCAACGGTGCGCGGTCCAGACAAGGAGCGCTTCTTCACACGGCATGTCGACGACGCCGTCACTGCCGGACTCCCGTCCGTTGGGCGCAACGCGCAGCGTTTCGTCGACCACGCCGGCCCAGTCGATCCCGCCGTCGCTGTCCATGTGGATGAACAGGTTCTCGAGCCCCGGGTCCCATGCGGACCCCTCGGAGACGATCGACGCGGCCACCCTGCCGACCACGGCATGAATAAGTGACGTGGCAACCTGGATCGCCGCAGCTTCGGCGCTGTCGAGATCTTGAAGTGAACGGGCGAACATCTGATGCACCCGATCCCCGCACAGGCCCTCGCTCAGTTGCCACCAACGCCGTTTACCTTCGCCCGCCATGGCGGCAACCGCGTAGACGCGCGGATAGTCAGGGTTGAGTGCTCGTAGGCGAACGCTGGTGCGGCTCAATGCGTTCGACCGGAGTTCGAATTCACGAACATCCGCATGCTGGGTGGTCAAGGTGATGGTCACCGTGCACTCCAATCGGCCGAAGTTGTCTTGTGGTTCTTAATGTAGGTTAGCCTCACCATAATTCAAGAGTAAAGAACTGTGACGCTGGGCACCGCATATTCACAGGAACGTCCCCCGCAGGAAGCGCACCCGCATAGGGTTCCGTAACCTAAGATGCGAATTCCCTGCGCACCAAGACCAGGAGCTCGAACCGCCAGTGACGATGATCAAATCTCTCGGGAACGGACATCCCCGAGGACCCAGCGAGACGTACGGACGGCGCATCGTGCCGCGCGGCCCCGCTCCTGTCCGAATGCGTGTCCTGGCTGGACTTTTCGACGCGGCGGTGTTCCTACTTCCGTTGATCGTCGGCTGGTACATCGTCCAGTCGCTCCGTGACGACAACGGTGGCGGCGAGGCCGATCGAGCAGTCTTCGGCGGGACAGCAATAGCGATCGCCGTCGGTCTCCTTGTGTGGAACCTCGGATTCCGTGAGGGGGCCACCGGTCGGACCTCGGGGAAGGGATGGGTTGGCCTGGTCACGCGTGACGCGACCACCAAACAGCCCATCGGTGTCCGCCGGGCTCTGCGCAGACCGTTCGACCGAAGCGGCATCGAGGTGGTCCGAGAAAGCACGGCCCGCGACGAGGGCTTCGAAGAACTCGCACGCGACAACAGTGTCGGTGCAACTCGCCGGCGCCGCCTGATCGGACTCGCGGTCCTCACCGTGCTGCTCGCGCTTGTGATGCTCGCGAGTATCGCGGTGGGTGCTCGTCCACTGACGTTCGCCGAGATCTTCCACGCGCTCTTCAATTCGGACGGAACTCAAACGGACATCATCGTGCGGACGTTGCGCGCCCCACGAACGATTTTGGGTCTTGTTGTCGGAATTGCACTCGGTATCGCCGGTGCCTTGATTCAGGGACACACGCGCAACCCGTTGGCGGATGCCGGTCTACTCGGCCTCAACGCAGGCGCGGCGTTCTTCGTGGTCATGGCGATCTACCTCTTCGGCTTTACGGCGCCGAGTCAGTACCTCTGGTTCGCGTTCGCAGGATCCTTCGTCGCCAGCATCGTCGTTTTCGGCTTGTCTTCCATCGGAAACGGCGGCGCAAGTCCTCTGAGTCTGGCTCTGGCGGGCGCGGCCGTCGCGTTCTTCCTGCAAGCCATGACCAACGCCGTGATAATCCTCGACCAGACGAGCCTGGACGCCTACCGTTTCTGGGTTGTCGGGTCGGTGTCCGGTCGCGGGTTCGACGTCCTCTGGCAGGTCCTACCTTTCCTGATACTCGGATTGGTCATCGCCTTGGCAAGTACGCCGGGGCTCAACGTCCTCAGCTTGGGTGAAGACGTCGCAAAAGCCTTGGGAACGAACATCGCGTTCAGTCGCACACTCGGCATCGTCGCGATCACCCTGCTGACCGGCGCCGCCACCGCGGCGTGTGGTCCGATCGCGTTCATCGGTTTGGTGGTCCCTCACGTAGCCCGGGCCATCACCGGACCCGACTACCGCTGGCTGGTCCCGTACGCGGGCTTACTCGGCGCGGTCATGTTGATCACCGCGGACATCATCGGCCGCGTGGTCGTGCGCCCTGGTGAGTTGCAGGTCGGCATCATCTTGGCCCTGTTCGGCGCTCCGTTCTTCATCGCTCTCGTACGCCGCAGGAAGTTGGCAAGTCTGTGACGCTCAAGCAGGAACTCCGGGTACTCCCCCGGACCGTCCCCTCACGTAAGTCGATCCGCCTCGGTGGATTCTCGCTGGTCTACCGCCCACTCGCGGTGTCGGTGAGCATTGCCCTCGCAGTTGCGCTGTTCCTTCTGCTTTGCATCAACATCGGGCGAGGCGACTATCCGATCTCGATCCCCGATGTCATTTCGGTCCTGCTCGGCAATGGCAGCAAGACACAGAACCTGATCGTCTTCGACCTTCGACTTCCTCGGTCGCTCACCGCGCTCTTCATCGGTATGGCACTCGGCATTGCCGGTGCGGTCACCCAGACGATTGCGCGCAATGCCCTCGCCAGCCCCGACATCCTCGGAATCACGGCTGGATCGAGTGCCGCCGCAGTGGCACTCATCGTACTCGGCGGGGGTGGCTCGTTCGTGGGACTGCTTGCCACACTGGGGATTCCGTTGGCTGCGCTCTGCGGCGGCCTACTGACAGCAGTGGTGATCTACGCCTTGGCGTGGCGCAAGGGCGTCGAGGGGTTCCGCCTCATCCTGATCGGTATCGGCATCAACGCCATGCTGGTGGCAGCGACGGGATGGCTCCTCATCTCGGCGGACATCAACGACGCTTCTCGCGCACAGGTGTGGCTCAACGGTTCACTCAACGGTGCCACCTGGAATCAGATGTGGCCGGTCGCAATCGCCGTCGCAGTAGTCGGCGGCTACGCGGTGATCGCATCGTTCACCATGGGAGCACTGCGGTTGGGCGACGACAACGCAACCTCACTCGGTGTTCGCTTGCAATCATCACAGGCCAAGTTGTTGCTTTCCGCCGTGGCACTGGCCGCCATCGCGACCGCAGCAGCAGGTCCGGTCGGCTTTGTCGCCCTGGCTGCGCCACAGGTCGCCATGCGTCTGGTGCGCTCCGCCGGCCCGCCCATCGTGGCTTCCGCGCTGACCGGTGCTGTACTGGTGGTAGGCAGCGACGTCATCGCTCGAACAATTCTGCCTGTGGAACTCCCCGTCGGAATCGTGACTTCCGCACTGGGCGGCCCGTTCCTGCTCTACCTGTTGGTTCGTAACAATCGGAAGGTCACAGCATGACCACCATCGCCCAGTCCACCGATGCTCCTTCGCGTCTCGTCGCGCAGAATCTGACGCTCGGGTACGGGGATCGCATCATCGTCGACGGACTCGATCTCGAGATCCCCACCGGCGTGATCACGACGGTCATCGGACCCAACGGTTGCGGCAAGTCGACGCTCTTGCGCGCGCTCGGTCGTCTGCTCAAGCCAAAGGGTGGATCGGTCATCCTCGACGGCAAGGCGATCAGTTCGATGAAGACCAAGGAAGTCGCGCGGGTGCTCGGAATGCTCCCCCAGACTCCGGTTGCGCCGGAAGGGCTCACCGTCGCCGATTTGGTCTCACGTGGGCGCCACCCGCACCAGTCGTGGATCAGGCAGTGGTCCGCGGACGACGAGGGCGAGGTAGCCGAAGCGCTCGAGCTGACCGGTGTCTCGGATCTCGCCGATCGGCCCGTCGATCAATTGTCCGGCGGTCAGCGTCAGCGAGCCTGGATCTCGATGGCTCTCGCCCAGGGAACCGACATCCTGCTTCTCGACGAACCGACTACCTATCTGGACCTCGCACACTCGATGGAAGTCCTCGACCTGGTGGATCAACTCCACGAGGAAATGGGGCGCACCGTGGTGATGGTTCTGCACGACCTCAATCTCGCGGTCAGATACAGCGATCATCTGATCGTGATGCGCGACGGCGCCGTCGTCGCTTCTGGTGTCCCCAAGGACATCATTTCCGCGGAACTTCTGCTCGAGGTGTTCGGTCTCGAAGCCGCGGTCATCGACGATCCCGTCTCGGATCGGCCGCTGATCGTTCCGATCGGAACCCGGCACGTGTTCGGCGCCGTCGGCGGGCCGGCAAAGCCTGCGTGACGATCGCGAATCAGCGACCCAGAATCGTCCGAACGAGTTTGAATCCCTGACCGATCGTCACGGTCGGCAGGTATGCCCGTCCGACCGCGTTGCCGATGCTCGGCAACGCGGCTGGATCGGCGAATGTCATGTGCATCGGCACGTACCGCGGCTGGAACTTCGATTTGAAGGCCAGCAGCGATCGAAATCCGTACACCGGTTCAAGGGTGCGACCGAGTAGGTCGAGCACGCTGTCCATCATCGCCGAGAAAGTCGTGGCCTCCGGTTCGTTCGCATTCCTCTCGGAGTCACCGGCGATTGTTGCCAGCGGTGCACCGGACAGACTGAGGAACTCGACGCCCTCCTCCTCCAATTTCAGTGCAGCGGAAGCGATGAGGAACTCCATCGCGGGACGGAACCCTTCGGAGCGTCGCCTCATGAAGTCGAGTGTCCACCCGACGACTTTGCCGTCGCGGTACACCGGTAGCCACGACGTGACACCGTGCACGGTGCGATCCTCGTCGACCGCGATCAGGCATCGCACTTGTTCGTCGTCGACCTCGTCGAGTCCGCCGAGGGTGAATCCCATCTCGGGCATCCCCTTGTCCGCTACCCACTCCTCCGAGATCGCTACTATCTGATCCTTGATCGCGAGAGGTGCATGAGGGAAGGAAATCCACTCGGCGGTGATACCGGACTTCTTCGCCCGGTTCAGTGCTGTGCGCACGTCCTGGAACCGCTTTCCTGTGAACGCGACTTGTCCCAGGTCGAGCACGGTTTCCTCGGCGACCTGTAGACCGCTCCAGCCCATCGAATCGGTGATGGTTCGGGCGTCGTCGGTCACGGAATAGAAGCAGGGAATCCAACCGTTCGACGACGCGAACTCGGCGAACCCCTCGATCGCCGCGCGCATGCGATCTGGAGGACCGACCGGATCACCGGTGGTGAGAGCAACGCCGGCGATGACGCGATACGCGACGTAACTCGAACCGTCCGCGCTGAACCAGTACGTGTTCCCCTTCCACGTCGTCATCCACGACAACGGGCTGCCGGTACCGGCGATCAACATGGATCGCGCTCGTTCGGCGGCTTTGGGATCGGCGGTCTTGACCGGCTTGAGGAAACTCACGAATACCAACACGGCGGCAACGCCCCAGAACACGACGCCGGTCCACTCGAAGAGCAACGTCGACTCGATGTCCACGGGAAGCAGGCGCGGGTCGATCAACTGCAGGTACACCGGCGGTACAAGGCGCTGTGGGAAGTCCGCGAGCAGCAACGTGACCGTGGGCTCGCGGTCGAACCCGTGCCTGGCGAGCATTCCGCCGCCGACGTAGATCACGGCGAGGACCGCGAGCAAGGTCACGATCGCAGCACCGAGACGTCGATACGTCTTGGCCGGGGCCGCGACGTCGAAGTATCGACGTGTGGCGATCAGCAGGATCAGCACGAAGAGCGGTGTCAGGAACGGCACCAGAGTTCGATACACGTTCGGATCGCTGATTCCGTAGAACAAGCTGTCGCTGTCGACTGCGTCGACGAACCTGATGACGAAGTTCCCGATCGAGAGGACGAGTAAGACGACCTGAGCACAGACAGTCGCAATCCAGGCGAATCTGCGGCCACGACGGAGCCCATCGCTCAACACCAGCACAAAAATCGACGGCATCAACGAGAGCAGAGTCGGCCCGATCCCCGAGAGTCTCAGCTCGAGGAGGCCGCGTCGGCAGTCCGGATCCGACGCGGATTCGGCGCACAGCTCACGTACTTCTGCGACAGTCCAGGGAACACCACGGAAGAGATCGCGGAGTACGGCGAGTGGGCCAACCGCCTGTGGGGACAGCGCGGCGATCATCGGGCCGATCGCACTTGCCGCGACGACGATGGCGACCAGGACGCGGCCCTCTCGCTGTGTCCCGGCGATGCGTTCACCGCGAGCCGATCGTCCGACGATCCACTGTCCGATGACCAAACCCACCACAGCGGCAAAGAATCGGATGACATCTTGCAGCTGACCACTGAACAGGGCCAAGGTGATGGTCAAAGCCAGGGTTCCGACGCGGATGCGGCGACGCCACAATGTCCCCATGTTCGAGCTGGCGGCCATCGCGGCGCCGACGATCCACGCGCTCGCGCCGACAGCGGAGCCGACATGGAGGCGGAACCCCCAATTGGAGTCGAACACTTTCACGAAGGATGCCCAGCCGAGCCCGAGCAGAACTCCCAAGATTTGAGTGCTTGCGCCGGCGATCGCCAGCTTGATCGTTCCCATCCGCCGTTCGAGAGGTGCAGCGACCGCAATCAGGAGCACGCTCGCGCCGATGTACCCGAGCAGGTTTCCTGCCCACAGCGCGGAGCTCAGTGGAATCCAGACATGTCCGTGCTGGATCGAGCCCATTCCCGCACCGATCGTGTGCTCGAGATCGCGGGACGGTCCGTGAACGATGCTGCCGGTTACGGCGCCCAGTATCCACATGGTGAGAAGTAGGACGACCGTCAAGGGTGCGTCGCGAATGCCGAAACGGATGATGCCGGCAGCTTTCTGCGTGACTACCCGCGCCCGTGATGTCGATTCTTCGGTGCCCGGCGAACTGTCGATCGTCATCTACGTGCGGCTACTTTCTGCGGATCGACTGTTGGCTTGCAATTATCGGGCATCGTCATCGTCGGGACTTTGGTCGTCTCACACCACCGTAACCGTCACGCAGATCACTATGGCCAATACCACACCCCCACCGAGGCGGTTACTACTACCAGTAGTACGTATTTCGTCGTGGAAGTCCGTAGAATCGAAGAATGGCAGGTCTAGGTGAACTCGAACGCGCGGTGATGGATCATTTGTGGTCCACATCGGAACCGCAAACTGTGCGACAGGTGCATGAAGCACTCGCGACACATCGCGAATTGGCGTACACGACGGTAATGACCGTTCTGCAGCGCCTGGCGAAGAAGCATCTGGTGATTCAGCAGCGTGACGATCGCGCCCATCGCTATCTTCCCGTCAACAAGCGCGAAGAACTGGTCGCGAGCCTGATGGTCGACGCTCTGGCCCAGGCTCCGGAGTCCGGCGGTCGCGCTGCGGCACTCGTCCACTTCGTGGGACAGGTCAATGCTGACGAAGCCGATGCTCTCCGCGAAGCGCTCGCTGCCCTCGAGGTGCGCGAGTCCGCGAAAAAGGCTGCGCAGCCCGGAATTTCTAGGCCGAACTGATTTCGTCGTGCATGATGTGTAGGACATGAACGCCACTACTGCACTGGTTTTCGGACTGCTTGCCTTGTTGCTGGCCGGTCCGGTTCCCGCACTCCTGAGCCGCTCCACGTGGCCTTACCGCGCTCCACGCGCGGCGTTGGTTCTGTGGCAAGCCGTCGCGATTGCTGCGGTGCTGTCGGCATTCAGCTCGGGCCTGGCCATTGCCAGCCAGCTGCTCGTTCCCGGCGCTGACGGTAGGCCGACGACGGCCCCGACCGCCGAAATCGATGCACTCGGGCTCCCGCTGTGGATTCTGTACGTGGTTGTTTTTGCCCTGACGCTTCTGATCGGCGCGAAGCTGATCTTCTCGATAATCCAGGTCGCTGTGAGAACCCGACGTCGCCGTGCACGTCACCGCGTGTTGGTGGACCTTCTCGACGACTGCGCCATGCCCGCGTCGGTGGAACGCACACCCGATCTGCGGGTGCTGGACGTGGACGAACCGATCGCATACTGCCTGCCAGGTCTGCGCCAACGCGTGGTTCTCAGTCAAGGCACTCTGCAGAACCTCGATCATGCCGAGGTCAAAGCAATTCTGACGCACGAGCGTTCACACCTGCGAGCTCGTCACGATCTGGTCCTCGAGGCTTTCACGGCCGTCAACCACGCGTTCCCCCGTTTCGTCCGTAGCAAGTCGGCTCTGGGATCGGTACAACTGCTGGTGGAGTTGCTCGCCGACGATTCAGCTGTGCGGGCTACCGGTCCCACTCCCCTCGCGCGGGCACTTGTCGCGTGTGCGGGATCGACGGCACCCCGCGGAGCGATGGCAGCGGGCGGCCCGTCGACGCTCATCCGAGTGCAGCGCCTCTCGGCCGACGATGCAGATCCCCGCATCGCAGTTTTTGCGTATCTCGGGGCGGTCGCGATTCTCGTTGTTCCCACGGTTGCGGTGGCTGTGCCCTGGCTCACCGAACTTCGACTGCTTTTCAACGCATACTGAGTCTTGACCTGCGCAACCCCGTGTAGTAGTGCAGGTCACAGGCGGGGCTACCTGACTTCGGTGTCCCCGGTGGCGTAGAGTGGACCACGGCCACCATCGTGGTCCGTCAACATATAACGGCACACAGCCCAATTCCCCGCAGTATGCGTTCGGATTGCCAGGTGACATGTGCCCTGGCTCGTCCCTTTGCGAACTGTGTCGTGTATTTCAGCATGGCTTCTTCCGCTCCGCGACGTGCCCGTAGTCCGGAGAGGTTTCCGCGTGACCAACGCTGTCCAAATGTCGTCTTCCGAGAACATCGAAGACCCCACCGTCAACACCCCCGCTGCCGAAGAAGCAGTCGCCACCGAGCCGGGTATCACCTTCGCCGAGATCGGCCTGCCCGAGCAGCTTGTTGCCGCATTGGCGCGCAACTCCATCACCGTCCCGTCCCCCATCCAGGCGCAGTCCATCCCGGACGCGCTCGCCGGAACCAACGTTCTCGGCCGCGCGCAGACCGGATCGGGTAAGACCCTCGCCTTCGGCCTGCCGATGCTGACCCGCCTCTCACGCCACGAAGATCGCCCGGCCGCAAAGCGTCCCCGCGCACTCGTGCTCGTCCCCACCCGTGAGCTTGCTTTCCAGGTGGTCGACTCCCTCAACTCCTACGCCGGCGCACTCGGACTCACGGTTCGTCCCGCTGTCGGTGGAACGCCGTTCGCCAAGCAGGTCGATCAGCTTCGCCGCGGCGTAGACGTCCTCGTCGCAACGCCGGGTCGTCTCGGCGACCACCTGCGTCAGGGCACCTGCATCCTCGACTCGGTGGAAATCACCGCGCTCGACGAAGCCGATCAGATGGCGGACATGGGCTTCCTGCCCGAGGTTCGCTCGATCCTCGGCGAGACCCCCGCAGACGGACAGCGTCTGCTGTTCTCGGCAACCCTCGACCGTGAGGTCCAGTCGCTGGTTCGTCAGTTCCTGGCCAACCACGTCACCCACTCCACCGAAGACGGCCGCGCAAGCGTCGACACGATGGAGCACTACGTCCTCCTCGTCGATCGTGGGCAGAAGGATTCCGTCCTCGCCGAGATCGGTGCCCGCGACGGACGCACCATCATGTTCGCCCGCACCAAGCTCGGTTGCGAGGGAATCACCGACCGCCTCCGCGCAGTCGGCATCGCTGCCGAGTCGCTTCACGGCGGCAAGGCACAGAACCAGCGCACCCGCGTCCTCGAGCGTTTCAAGAACGGCCGCACCCCGGTCCTCGTCGCAACGGACGTTGCAGCGCGCGGTATCCACGTCGACGGCATCGACCTCGTCGTTCACGTCGATCCCCCGGCCGACCACAAGGACTACCTGCACCGCGCTGGTCGTACCGCTCGCGCCGGCGAGAAGGGCACCGTTGTCGCCATCGTGCTGCCCAACCAGAAGCGTCAGTTCAAGCGTCTGACCGGAATGGCCGGCGTCAATGCCGCAGCCGTTGCCGTCACCCCGGGTTCTGCTGAACTTGCTCGCATCACCGGCGCCAAGAAGCCGACCGGAGAACCCTTGCGCGAGAGCTCTTCTCGTGGCGAGCGTTCCTTCGGTGATCGTGGCGGAAGCCGTGGCGGCTACCAGGGCAACCGCTCTTCCGGCGGCTACCAGGGCAACCGCTCTTCGGGTGGCTACCAGGGCAACCGTGACGGTGAGAGCCGCGGCGGATACCAGGGTGATCGCTCCAGCGGTGGTTACCAGGGCAACCGCGACAGCCGCCCCTCGACCGGATACCAGGGCAACCGCTCTTCCGGTGGATACCAGGGAAGCCGCGACGGCGAGAGCCGCGGCGGATACCAGGGCAACCGCTCTTCCGGTGGATACCAGGGTGATCGCTCCAGCGGTGGTTACCAGGGCAACCGTGACAGCCGTCCGTCCTACGGAGACCGCGACAGCCGCCCGTCGACGGGTTACCAGGGCAACCGCTCTTCGGGCGGATACCAGGGAAGCCGTGACGGCGAGAGCCGCGGCGGATACCAGGGCAACCGTTCGTCCGGTGGTGGCTACCAGGGCAGCCGCGACAACAACCGCTCGTACGGCGATCGCGACAGCCGCCCCTCGACCGGTTACCAGGGCAACCGCACTTCCGGTGGATACCAGGGCAACCGCGACGGCGGCGACAACCGTGCAGCCTCGACCAGCGGTGGCGGCTTCCGCAGCCGCACCGACCGTCGTAGCTATGACGGATTCGACGGCCCGAAGCGCGAACAGCGGTAATACCTGCGCTGAGCTGCGGCTCGACAACTGAACACTGAGAACCTTCCGGCTGTGCCGGAAACTGTATCGAGACGGATGCAGGTCACTGCAATTAAAGTGATCTGCATCCGTGTTTTGTATGCACGGTCTGAATGTTCACGCGCGTCGCGGCCGCACCGTTTTCGGCTGCGCACAGCGCAGGATTTCACAGCCGCGGACCGAGAGGGAAAGCTGTAAGTATGTCAACCACTAGCACCGAATCACCCCGAGCTCAGATCGGCGTCACCGGCCTGGCCGTCATGGGTTCGAATATTGCCCGCAATTTCGCCCGCCACGGTCACACCGTTGCCCTGCACAACCGCAGCATCGCGAAGACCGATGCCCTGATCGCCGAGCATGGTTCCGAGGGCGATTTCGTGCGCACCGAGACCGTCGAGGAGTTTGTTGCCGCACTGCAGAAGCCGCGACGCGTCCTGATCATGGTCAAGGCCGGCGCCCCGACCGACGCCGTGATCGAAGAGCTCGCGAACGCCATGGAGCCCGGCGACATCATCATCGACGGTGGCAACTCGCTCTACACCGACACGATCCGTCGTGAAGCAGCGATCCGCGCCCGCGGTCTGCACTTCGTCGGCGCTGGTATCTCCGGTGGCGAAGAAGGCGCACTCAACGGTCCGTCGATCATGCCCGGCGGCCCGAAGGAGTCCTACGAGGCTCTCGGCCCGCTTCTCGAGTCCATCTCCGCTCACGTCGACGGCACCCCGTGCTGCACGCACATCGGCCCCGACGGCAGCGGTCACTTCGTCAAGATGGTGCACAACGGCATCGAGTACGCCGACATGCAGCTCATCGGCGAGGCGTACAACCTCTTCCGCGACGCACTCGGTTACGACGCCGGTCAGGTCGCAGACGTCTTCACCGAGTGGAACAAGGGCACGCTCGAGTCCTACTTGATCGAGATCACCGCCGAGGTGCTCCGCCAGGTCGACGCCGAGACGGGCAAGCCGTTGGTCGACGTCATCGTCGACGCTGCCGAGCAGAAGGGCACGGGCCGCTGGACGGTCAAGTCCGCTCTGGATCTGGGCGTGCCGGTCACCGGTATCGCCGAGGCCGTTTTCGCTCGCGCACTGTCCGGTAGCCGCAATCAGCGCGCCGCAGCTCAGGCGCAGGGTCTGGCCGCCGGCTCTCTCGGCGACAAGCCTGCTGACGCCGAGCAGTTCGCCGCCGACATCCAGGCCGCGCTGTACGCGTCGAAGATCGTGGCGTACGCGCAGGGCTTCGATCAGATCGCTGCCGGCAGCGCCGAGTACGACTGGAACCTCAAGCCTGCCGACCTGGCGACGATCTGGCGCGGTGGCTGCATCATCCGTGCGCAGTTCCTCAACCGCATCAAGGACGCGTTCGACGCGGATCCGAGCCTGCCGAGCTTGATCCTGGCGCCGTACTTCCGCGAGGCCATCGAGGCAGGCATCGACAGCTGGCGCCGCGTGGTCGCCACCGCGACGATGCTCGGCATTCCGGTACCGGCGTTCGCGTCTTCGCTCTCGTACTACGACGGTCTCCGCGCGGAGCGTCTGCCGGCCGCCCTGACTCAGGGGCAGCGCGACTTCTTCGGCGCGCACACCTACGAGCGCATCGACAAGCCGGGCAAGTTCCACACACTGTGGAGCGGTGACCGCAGCGAAATCGAGGCCTGATTCACAGCGGGTATCGGTAGATGCGGTCATCTGCGTCTACCGATACCCGGTAGCCTGGACAAATGCAGGAATCGACGATCGACTCGCCCACCTCGACCGAAGGGCGTTCGTTCGTCGACCTCGGAATCCCCGCCGTGATGGTGCACGCGTTGCGCCGTAGCGGCATCGATGCCCCCTTCCCCATTCAGTCGGCAACCATCCCCGATGTTCTTGCCGGCCGGGATGTCCTCGGGCGCGGCGCGACGGGTTCCGGAAAGACTCTGGCCTTCGGGCTTCCGATGCTGGTGCGCCTGAAGGGTGGGGCGAGCAAGCGGAATTGTCCGCGCGGTTTGGTGCTCGCTCCCACCCGTGAGCTGGCGATCCAGATCCACAAGGCACTCGACGACGCTGCTACCGAGATCGGTTTGCGTGTGGCAAATGCGGTCGGTGGCGTTCCGATCAAGCGTCAGGCCGACATCCTTGCCCGCGGCGTCGATCTCCTGATCGCGACCCCAGGGCGCCTACTCGACCTACTCGAGCAGAAGTCGGTGATTCTCGACGACGTCGTGATCACGACCATCGACGAAGCCGACCACATGGCAGACATGGGTTTCATCGACGAGGTTGCGAAGATTCTCGACACGACACCGAAAGACGGTCAGCGCCTTCTCTTCTCGGCAACACTCGACGGCAAGGTCGACGATCTGGTCGCGGGTTACCTGCGCAATCCGGCGTCGCACTCGACTGCTCCCCCGGTTGCCACGGTCTCGACCATGGAGCATCACCTGCTCTTCGTCGACCGCGACGACAAGAGATCCGTTGTCGCACATATCGCTTCACGGGCGGGACGGACCATCATGTTCGTCAAGACCAAGCACGGAGTGGATCGTCTTGCGCAGCAACTGCATTTGATCGGTGTCTCGGCCGGCGCCCTGCACGGCGGCAAGACGCAGAACAACCGGACCAAGACCCTCGCGTCGTTCTCCGACGGGACAACACCGGTTTTGGTCGCCACCGATGTCGCCGCGCGCGGAATCCATGTCGACGACGTGACGCTCGTCGTTCACGTCGATCCCCCGGCGGAGGCGAAGGACTACCTGCACCGGGCCGGCCGGACGGCACGCGCCGGGGAATCGGGCGTCGTCGTCACCATCGTCACCGACGAAGAACGTGATTCGGTCGAGAAGTTGACCAAGCAGGCAGGCATCAAGGTTCACGGCGTGCGGGTTCGTCCTGACGATCTGGAGCTCACGCGCATCACCGGTGCGATGGAGCCGACGGGCATACCGGTCGAAGCTCCCGATACGACGGTCGCCGTCAAGCACACCGCCAAGCGTGGCCGTCAGGAACACGACACTGCAGGCCGGACCGCTGCCGGAGGCCGGATGAAGAAGGACGGCGACAAGCGCGCCGCTTCCTCGCGGCGCGTCACCGATCCGAAGAGTGTGAAGAAGATCCGTGCGGACGGCACTCCGGTCCCGACCCGTTCGGAGCGTCTGGCGTCCAAGGGCTTGACCCCGCGTCGCGGCGCACCCGGCGCAGGAAAGCCGTCTGCCGGAAATCGGGCGGGCAAGCGCGCACACTGAGGGAATGGGTGATCTTCCACTGATCTCTGTTCTCTGCGCACTCGTCGCCGCGCTTCTCTTCGCGTGTGCCTCCGTCGCTCAGCAGCGCGCCGCGTCTGCGGTTCCGGAGGGCGAGGCGTTGGTGGCGTCGTTGATTCGCAGTCCTCGGTGGTGGGCCGGGCTGATCGGTGACGGCGGCGGTTACGTCATGCAGGCCGTTGCACTGTCGTTGGGTTCGGTGTTGGTGGTGCAGCCGCTGATCGTGACCTCGCTGCTGTTCGCGCTGCCACTTTCGGCCAGGTTCTCTGGAATTCGCATCACCCGTTCTGCGTGGTCGTTGGCGATCATGCTCGCGATTTCCTTGGCGATCTTCCTCGTAGTCGGCGATCCCACCGAGGGAGACAGCAACGCTCCCTGGTCGGATTGGGCTGTGCCCCTGACTATCACGGTCGCAGTGGCCGTGGTCGCAACTATCGGCGGCTTGTCCAAGCTCGACGGTGGCTGGCGCGCACTGCTTCTCGGCTCCGCGGCCGGAATCTTCTACGGCGTGGCCGTCGCTTTCACCAAGTACGTCACCGACCTACTCGGGCACGGTGTCGTCGGGGTGATTTCGGCATGGCAGACGTGGGCGCTGATCGCCTCGGGCGCAATCGGGGTCTACCTCCAACAGCGCGCGTTCCAGGTCGGGCCTCTGTCGGCGTCGCTACCTGCCCTGACGATCGGCGAGCCGATCGCGGCCATCTTCCTGGGGATGACGGTTCTCGACGAACGCCTCCGCGTCGACGGTCCCGGAATTGCTCTCATCGGGTGCGCCGTCGCCGTCATGATCATGACCACGATCGCCCTCTCCCGCTCACAAGCACGCGATACCGAGGGCGCTACGGCGGAATCGACGGTAGGCTCGTGAAACGTGCAGTTCCTCGAAGGGCAACGCCCCCCATACGACCTGACCTACGACGACGTCTTCCTCGTCCCTAACCGGACCGAGGTCACCTCTCGGTTCGACGTCGATCTCAATTCTTCCGACGGATCCGGAACGACCATTCCCGTCGTCGTCGCCAATATGACCGCAGTCGCCGGCCGCCGCATGGCCGAGACTGTCGCCCGCCGCGGCGGACTGGTCATCATTCCGCAGGACGTCCCCACTGACGCTGTCGCCGAGACCGTGGCGTTCGTCAAGAGCCGCCACCTCGTCGCTGATACGCCGGTCACGCTGAGTCCGGACGACGCCGTCTCCGATGCGCTGGCGCTGCTACCCAAGCGTGCACACGGCGCAGTCGTAGTGGTCGAGGACGGCAAGCCTCTCGGTGTCGTCACCGAGGCTGCCTGCGCGGATGTCGATCGGTTCACTCGCCTACGTACCGTCGCGATCACCGACTTCGTCACCGCCCCGGTCACCGCCACACCGCGTGAGGTCTTCGAACTGCTCGAAACCAAGCACGATCCGTTGGCCGTCATCGTCAACGAGGACGGAACCCTCGCCGGCGTCCTCACTCGCACCGGCGCGATTCGTGCCGGCATCTACGACCCCGCAGTCGATGAGCGCGGCGCACTCCGGGTCGCTGCTGCGGTCGGTGTGAACGGCGACGTGGGCGCCAAGGCCAAGGCACTCGTCGACGCCGGTGCCGACGTGATCGTCGTGGACACGGCTCACGGTCACCAGCAGAGAATGATCGATGCGCTCACCACCCTCAAGGCGCTCGACCTCGGCGTCCCGTTGGTTGCAGGCAACGTGGTGTCCGCACAGGGAACCCGTGATCTGATCGCCGCAGGCGCGGACATCGTCAAGGTCGGCGTCGGGCCCGGAGCCATGTGCACGACTCGCATGATGACCGGCGTCGGACGCCCGCAGTTCTCGGCCGTCGCGGAATGTGCTGCAGCAGCACGTGAGCTCGGCAAGCACGTCTGGGCCGACGGCGGCGTTCGCCACCCTCGCGACGTTGCACTCGCCCTCGCGGCGGGCGCGTCGAACGTCATGATCGGCTCGTGGTTCGCCGGCACGTACGAGTCCCCCGGCGATCTCAAAGTCGATCAGGCGGGCAACGCGTACAAGGAGAGCTTCGGTATGGCCTCCAAGCGCGCTGTTGCCGCTCGCACAGCCACCGAAACGGCTTTCGATCGCGCCCGTAAGGGATTGTTCGAGGAAGGCATCTCCAGTTCGCGGATGCGTCTCGATCCCGAGCGTCCCGGAGTCGAGGACCTGATCGATCAGATCTGTTCCGGCGTACGCAGTACCTGCACGTACGCGGGTGCGCGCTCACTCGAGGAGCTGCACGAGAAGGCAGTTCTGGGAGTGCAGTCCGCCGCCGGATTCGCCGAAGGACGGCCGCTTCCGTCGGGTTGGTGAACCACGTTTTATGACAGTCGGCGGGTGCTCGGGTCCCTACTCCCGGGCACCCGCCGGTATCATTGGATCCGTAAACAGGAAACAAAACTCGGTCGGGTGCCCATCGGCGACCCGACCGAGCCCGCTACAGCCGAGAAATACTCGGCTTCGACGAGAGGAACCCGGTGCCCGAGGCACCCACACACTTACCCGGCGCTACACCCGTCGTTTTATCCGAGGAATCGTCTGATTCCGCTGGTTCGGAGGGCTCCTCTAGCGAGCCGGGAGACAAACCCGGCGGCCCCCGTGCACACCTCAGGTGGCGATGACACATGGACATCGTTTTCACCATTCTCAGCCTGGTCGGCTTCATCGCGCTGACTGCAGGCACCGCCCTCTTCGTGGCGGCCGAATTCTCACTGACCGCGCTCGAACGCAGCACCGTCGACGAAGCTGCTCGTGGCGGCGACCGACGCTCGCGGCAGGTTCAACACGCGCACAAGACTCTCTCGTTCCAGCTCTCCGGCGCTCAGCTGGGCATCACGATCACAACCCTGATCACCGGTTACCTGGCCGAGCCCGTTCTGGCACGGTTCATCACACCGGTCACGAAGGCCGTCGGGCTCAGCGAATCCGCTGCCTCGACAACGTCTTTGATCCTGGCGCTCGTGATTGCGACCTCGTTCTCCATGATCTTCGGTGAGCTCGTACCGAAGAACCTCGCAATCTCCAAGCCGATGCCCACCGCCCGCGCGACTGCGGGCCTGCAAGCGGGCTTCTCGCTGATCTTCCGGTGGGCCATCAACGGCCTCAACGGAACCGCCAACTGGATTGTGCGACGCCTGGGCATCGAACCCGCGGAAGAATTGCGCTCGGCGCGATCACCGCAGGAACTCGGGTCCCTCGTGCGGACGTCCGCGCAGCGCGGGTCCATCGACAAGGGCACGGCGATGCTCGTCGACCGTTCGCTGCAGTTCGGTGACCGCACCGCAGAAGAGCTGATGACTCCGCGAGTGAAGATCGAATCGCTGGAACTCTCGGACACCGTCGCAGACCTGATCGTGACGGCGTCGCGAACTGGCTACTCGCGCTTCCCCGTCGTTCGCGGCGATCTCGACGACACAGTCGGCGTCGTACACATCAAGCACGCGTTCACCGTTCCGGCCGAGCGCAGGCGGACGACGCGCGTCGACAGTCTGGCTCAACGTGTGCCCGTCGTGCCGTCGAGCCTGGACGGAGACACCGTCATGGAGCGGATCCGCTCCGACGGCATGCAGGTCGCGCTTGTCGTCGACGAATACGGCGGAACAGCCGGCATCGTCACGATGGAAGACCTCATCGAGGAAATCGTCGGTGATGTGCGCGACGAACACGACGAACCCGAACTCGACGTACAGCGCGTCGGCGACGGCTGGTCGTGCTCCGGTCTCCTGCGCATCGACGAGGTCACGTCGGCAACCGGATACACCGCGCCCGAAGGCGACTACGACACCCTCGGCGGTCTGGTGCTCACCGAACTGGGCCGAATCCCCGACGAGGGTGACGAAGTGGAATTGCCCGACGTCGACTCCTCCGGTGATTCCCGCGGAAAGTGGATCGCCCGAGTGACCAGTATGGACGGCCGTCGTATCGACCGAGTGACCATCACGCCGGTCCCGGCACATGTCGAACCCGAATCCGCAGACGACGACACGAAGGAGTCCGACGATGAATAACCTCTTCGGTGTACTCCTCACCGTCGTGCTGCTCGCCGGTAACGCATTCTTCGTCGGTGCGGAGTTCGCGCTGATCTCCGCACGACGCGACCGCCTCGAGGCACTTGTCGCGCAGGGTAAGAAGCGGGCACTCACGGTCATCAAGGCCGGTGAGAACCTCTCGCTGATGCTTGCGGCAGCTCAGCTGGGCATCACGATCTGCTCGATCCTCCTCGGTAAGGTCGCCGAGCCCGCCATTGCGCATCTCCTCGAGGTGCCGATGGAAGCCGTCGGCCTTCCCGACGGATTGCTACACCCGATTTCGTTTGCGATCGCGCTCTCGCTGGTCGTCGTGCTGCATATCCTCCTCGGCGAAATGGTGCCCAAGAACATCGCGTTGGCGGGCCCCGAGAAGACGGCCATGCTGCTCGTTCCCGTGCATCTGGCGTTCATCAAGATCGCTCGCCCGATCATCGCGTTCTACAACCTCTGCGCCAACGGAGTGCTCAAGCTCCTGCGCGTCGAGCCCAAGGACGAACTCGACGTCACTGTCTCGGCGGTGGAGTTGTCCGCGATGATCGGTGAATCGCGATCCGAGGGTCTGATCGACGCCGAAGAACACCGGCGCTTGAAGCAGGCACTCGAATCGACAGATCGCACCGTCTCCGAGGTCCTGATCACCCTCGACAAGGTGCGGACCATTCCCCTCACGCCGTCGGGAACAACACTGGGTGAGATCGAGCGTGCGGTCATCGAGACCGGATACTCGCGTTACCCGGTCCGAGCGAGCGACGGATCGCTGGCCGGGTACGTGCACCTCAAGGATGTGCTCGACGAGGTGCTCGACGAAGCTGCCGGGCCGGACACCGTCGTTCCGACATCGGATATCCGCCCGTTGCCCATCGTTCCGCTCAGCACGCCGCTGGCCGAAGCGTTGGCCGGCCTTCGTCGGGCCAGCTCGCACCTCGGCGCAGTCACGGACGCCGACGGAGTCGTGATCGGTATCGTCGCGCTCGAGGATCTGCTCGAGGAGTACGTCGGAACGGTTCGCGACGGCACGCACCGCGGCACGGATGCTGTTCCCGGACAAAGAAACAGCTGATCGATGACACGTTCGGTGCATTCACTCGCACTCGCACAGAGCGAGTGGACGGCTCGGCGGGCACTTCACCTCGAGGAGGTGGAGAAGCTCGTCGAGCCGCACCGAGCGCGTCGTAGCGCCGGTATCTCTCACCCGGTGCACGACTTCCTCTTCACGTACTACAACTTCAAGCCCGCCCAACTGCGCCGCTGGCACCCCGGGTACGGAGTCGCACTCGAGAACGCCGGCGAATACGCAGCCTTCTCCGGCTACCGCGTCGACGATTCGGGTACCGCGACGGTCGAGTCCGCCGTGCTGGAGCGTCGGCGTCACACAGTCGAATTCGTGTGGAATCTGTTGAATCAGACGTCGGCGCGGCCCGCTGTGCTGGGTTGCTTCGGCCTCCACGAATGGGCGATGGTCTATCGCGGCGGCGAGGACGCGATCCGTCACCAGTCAGTGCCGCTGCGGCTCGGGTTCGCCGGTACCGACGCGGTCGTCGAATCCCTGCCACTCAAATGCACGCACTACGACGCGTTCCGGTTCTTCACACCGGACGCGGCCCCCAAGAACTCGCTCCCGCTTGCACGCGAAACTCAGATCGATCACGAACAGCCGGGCTGCCTGCACGCGGGTATGGATCTGTACAAGTGGAGCTTCAAGTTGTTGCCACTCGTGGATTCCGATCTGGTGATGCGGTGCTTCGAACACGCGCTCCTGGCCCGTGAACTCGACATGCGCGCGAGCCCATACGACCTCGCCGAGTACGGGTACTCCCCCATTCGTATCGAAACTCCCGCGGGCCGCGCCGAATACGTGCGTCAGCAACAACAGTTGGCGGATCGTGCTGCGCCGCTCCGCGATACGCTGGCAGAGAAGTGCCGGGAGCTTCTCGGCCACTGAACTGCCGAAAGGCGCCACATGGATCACGGGTACGGGTTCTATCTCGACGAATACCAACGTGACGTCGGGGTGCACACCGACGACCGACGCGGCCACATCGAATGCCCGGACTCGGCGGGCTTCCTTGCGGCGCACTTGCCGGTGTTCGACCTCGCTGCAGGCTCAGTCGCGGCCTTCGCCTCGGCAATTCCTCGGTCAACCAGCCGGGGCGACGGACACTGGACCCTCGATCCCGAGCGCATCGCCGCGTCCTTCTCGAGCGATCGACTGTTCCGGATCGGCGGCGAACCGATCAACGGATTCTCCGAATACTCGGGGTTCTTTGCCGCCCGCGACGGTTGGGTCCGCACGCACGGCAACTATCCACACCATCGCGACCGCCTGCTCGCCATCCTCGAACTCGACCATGGATCACCTAAAGATGCAGTGGCGCAACGGATATCCGAACTCAGCGCCATCGAGATCGAGCAGCAGGCCGCCGGGATCGGCGCCATCGCGGTCCGTGTTCGTACCGAGACCGAGTGGCGCCTGAGTGAGCAGTGCGCAGCTGCGAGGTCTGAGCCTCTGGTATCCATCCGAGTACGCGACGAGGGAAAACCCCGCACGCATCCGACGCGCCCACGTGTTCTCGACCTGACCCGGGTCATCGCCGGCCCGGTCGCGACCCGTGCCCTCGCGCTGGTCGGCGCTGACGTTCTGCGGATCGACCCTCCGGCGATCCCCGAGATCGGATGGCAGCACCTCGACAGTGGCCAGGGCAAGCGGTCGGCGCTTCTCGACCTGAAGTCCTCGGCGGAAGCGGCAGCATTCCGCGAACTCCTCGACACCGCAGACGTACTGGTCACCGGCTACCGTCCGGGCGCACTCGAAGCACTCATCGGGCAGGATCTTCCCGCCCACCTGATTCACGGGCGCGTCAGCGCGTGGGGATGGGAAGGTCCGTGGGCGAATCGCCGCGGCTTCGACAGCATCGTGCAGGCCGCATCCGGTATCTCGTTCCTCGAGGGCGGCGAGAAACCGGGCGCACTTCCAGCGCAGGCCCTCGACCACTCGACCGGATACTTCTTGGCAGCTGGGATCCTCGACGCGTTGATGCTGCGCTCGCAGGACGGCCGTGGCCGCGATGTCGACGTGTCATTGGCCAGCACCGGCGCCCGTCTTCTCGACGCACCCGGCCGAACCGTCCATCCCGGTCTACCGACCGCTCCCGGCCTGAATGTTGTTGTCAACCATGCCGACGTGACCACCGCACGACCCGCGCTGGCAGAGTTCGAGGACTACCCCGAACCAGCCCATCCGTGGGGATCGGATCGCGCGGAGTGGGCACACTGAGGGACCGGCACATTCAGGGCAAGATGGACCTGTGAAGTCACATACCTACACACTCGACCTTCAGTGGACGGGCGATCTGGGAACCGGAACGTCCAGCACGCAGGGATATTCGCGCAATCATGCAATATCCGCGGTCGGAAAGCCGGAACTTCTCGGCAGCTCCGATCCCTCGTTCCGCGGTGACGCGCAGCGATGGAACCCCGAGGAACTGCTCGTTGCCTCCCTCGCCCAATGCCACATGCTCTGGTACCTCGGTCTGGCAGCTGCCGCTGGGGTCGTCGTTCTCGACTACAGCGATCAGCCGGTCGGCAGCATGATCGAGGAATCCGATGGCGGCGGCCAGTTCATCGAAGTGACGTTGAATCCGACGGTATTGGTCGCGGAGGCGTCGATGGTCGAGAAGGCCGAGGAGCTTCACGGCCCCGCACACACGAAGTGCTTCATCGCTCGGTCGGTCAACTTCCCTGTCCTGCATTCACCGACGATCCTGGTGGCCACCGATGAGTGATACGCACAAGCTCATCGTCGACGTCGACACCGGCATCGACGACTCGTTGGCGCTTCTCTATCTCCTTGCCAGCCCCGAAGCCGAGATTCTGGGGATTGCGAGCACCGCCGGCAACGTTCCGGTGGAACAGGTCGCGGCCAACAACTTGAACTGGCTTGCGCTCTGCGGCGCCCCGGACATCGAGGTTGCACTCGGCGCCCGCGAGCCACTGGTCATCCCGTTGCGCACCACCGAGGAGACTCACGGTCCGCAAGGGATCGGCCATGCCGTCCTCCCCGATTCGGGTCGCAAGCGCTCGGTCCGAACGGCCACCGACCTCTGGGTGGATCTCGTGCGTGAGTACCCCGGACAACTCACCGGATTGGTGACGGGGCCGCTCACCAACCTTGCGCTGGCGATCAGGCGTGAACCCGATCTGCCGTCTCTGCTGAAGCGGCTGGTCGTGATGGGTGGGTCGTTCAACTATCCGGGCAACACGACGCCGACCGCGGAGTGGAACGTCTCGGTGGATCCGCACGCCGCCAAGGAGGTGTTCGACGCGTTCTCCGTCGTACCCGCGCACCGGCGCCCGATCATCTGCGGCCTCAACGTCACCGAATCCATCGAGATGTTCCCCGAACATGTGCGTCGGCTCGCCGAAGCTGCCGGGAGCACTCCGGAAGAGATCATCTCCCCTGACGACGGTCCCGACGTCCGCAGTTCCGCGTCCAACAGCGTGATCAGGCATATGTCCGACGCGATCCGGTTCTACATGGAATTCCATCGTGAATACGACCAGGGCTTTCTTGCTCACATGCATGATCCCTTTGCTGCTGCCGTCGCGCTCGATCCGAGCTTGGCGACACTGAAGCCGGCAACGGTAGATGTCGAAACCGCGAGTCCACTGCTGATCGGAACGACGGTCGCGGACTGGGTCGGACACTGGAAGCGTGAGCCAAACGCGGATATCGCGGTCGGCACCGATCCGGCGGAATTCTTCGATCGACTTGTCCACCGAGTGGGAAATTACGCCCGCGTCGTAGGTTGACCGAGCCGGGCACCGGCTATGCTCGCATGGACAGAACACCAACGAACGAGAACAAAGGACCTGACGTGCAGATTTCCAGCCACGATGCCTCCCCGGCATTTGCGCTCGGATTGATGGCGTTCTGGCCCACTCGTCGTAGCGCATGCTTCGATCAGGCGTGTTGCTGAGCGGCGATTCTCGCTGCCTGCACCCCTGACTTTGTCGCTTCTTCGCTCGGAGTCTGTCTTCTCATGTTCAACCTTCTTTTGTTCACCCTTGTCGGCGTCGGCGCCCAGCTCGTCGACGGCGCCCTCGGTATGGCCTTCGGTGTCACCGCAACCACTCTGTTGATGATCGGTGGCCTCGGTCCGGCTCAGGCCAGCGCCGCTGTTCACCTGGCCGAGGTCGGCACCACCCTCGCTTCGGGTGTGTCGCATTGGAAGTTCAAGAACATCGACTGGAAGCTCGTCGCCAAGCTCGGTGTGCCCGGCGCAGTCGGTGCATTCATCGGCGCAACCGTGCTATCGGGTCTGTCCACCGAAGCGGCAGTCCCCATCACGGCGACGATCCTGCTGGCCATCGGTATCTATGTGGCACTTCGCTTTTCGGTCCGCCCACCGGCCGTCGCGGATGCTCGTACCACTCCGCACACTGCACGTTTCCTGTCCCCCCTCGGCCTGTTCGGTGGTTTCATCGATGCATCCGGCGGTGGTGGTTGGGGTCCGATCACCACCAGCACGCTGCTCTCGCGGGGCAAGACCGCGCCGCGCACCGTGATCGGCTCGGTCAGCGCCTCGGAGTTTCTGGTCGCGTCAGCCGCGTCGCTGGGATTTCTTGTCGGGTTGGGTCGTGAGTCGGCGGGAAACCTCCTCGTTGTCGCCGGTCTTGCGCTCGGCGGTGTCATCGCTGCCCCGTTCGCGGCGTGGCTGGTCAGCCGCGTACCTGCCACCTTGCTCGGAACGGCGGTGGGCGGCGTCATCGTGTTGACCAACGCACAGAAGCTGTTCAAATCCTTCGACATCACCGGGGCGGTCACAGTGGCCGGCTACCTGGCCATTCTCGGCGCGTGGGCAGCGCTGCTGTTCTACGCGTGGAAGCGGTCCACGCTCACCCCAGCCGAGGCCGAAGGCGATTTCACGGGCGTCGAACTCGCTGTCGAGAACGAACTCGCCGAGCCTGCGGTCGAACGCGAACGATAGCTCGTCACAGAAGAAATCCCGGGTATCCGCGCTCGGATACCCGGGATTTTGTTTTTTCGCCCTAGTTGCTTCCGTCGAACGCGTCGAGAATTCGCCCCGCCGCCAACGCTGCTGTCAGCGAACCGTCACGCACGCTCTGCTCGACGTCGGCCCGGATCGCACGCACCCGATCGTTGCTCGAGAGCCTGCGTAGCAGCTGATCGTTGACCATCGTCCAGGTCCAATCGACCTGTTGCTTGCGACGCTTCTCCTCGAACTGTCCTGCTTCGGTGAGCACCTCACGGTGTTTGGTGACAGTTCCCCAGAACTCGTCCAGCCCGACACCCTCGAGGCCGCTCATCGTGATGACGGGCGGCTTCCAAATGGCGTCGTGCGGGTAGATCAGGCGAAGCGCTCCGGCCAATTCGCGGGCAGCACCCTTTGCCTCGCGCTCATGCTTGCCATCGGCCTTGTTGACCGCCACCAGATCTGCGAGCTCGAGGACACCCTTCTTGATGCCCTGGAGCTGATCACCGGTACGAGCGAGGGTCAGGAACGTAAAGCAGTCAACCATGTTGGCAACAGTGACTTCGGACTGGCCGACACCCACCGTCTCCACCAGGATGACGTCGAAACCGGCAGCTTCGAGAAGCACGATGGTCTCGCGGGTTGCCTTGGCAACACCACCGAGCGTGCCGGACGTCGGTGACGGCCGGATGTACGCATTCGGTTCGACGGTGAGCCGAGCCATGCGTGTCTTGTCGCCGAGAATCGAGCCGCCGGTGCGGGTGGACGACGGATCGACCGCCAACACCGCAACCCGATGTCCCTTGCCCAGCAAGTACATTCCGAGCGCGTCGATGAACGTCGACTTGCCGACGCCGGGAACGCCGGTGATGCCGATCCGGTGCGCTCCCCCGGCCTCGGGCAGCAACTTCAGCAGAAGCTGCTGTGCAAGGGCCCGGTGGTCGTCGCGAGTGGACTCGACGAGGGTGATCGCCCGAGCGAGGCCGGCACGCTGATTTCCGCGCACCGCCTCGGCGAGGGAATCAATGTCGATGGGCTGACGTGCCATCTTCAGTGACCCCCTTCTCAGCTGTGGTCGTGACCCAGTTGGGCGGAGAGCTTCTCCAACAATCCGCTGGCAGCGTCGGCGATGACGGTTCCGGGCGGGAAGATGGCAGCAGCGCCGGCCTCGTAGAGTTCGTCGAAGTCACCGGGCGGAATGACGCCGCCGACGACGATCATGATGTCGGGACGACCGGCCGCAGCCAAAGCCTCCCGCAGCGCCGGCACCAAGGTCAGGTGACCGGCTGCCAACGACGACACACCGACTACGTGGACGTCGTTGTCGGCCGCCTGATTGGCGACCTCTTCGGGGGTCTGGAACAGCGGTCCGACGTCGACGTCGAATCCGATGTCCGCGAAGGCCGTGGAGATGACCTTCTGGCCACGGTCGTGACCGTCCTGGCCCATCTTCGCGACGAGGATGCGGGGACGACGTCCCTCGTCCTCGGCGAACTTCTCGACCAGTTCCATCGCCTTGCTGATGTTGCTCACCGTTCCTGCCTCGTCGCGGTACACACCACTGATGGTGCGGATCTCGGCCTGGTGGCGTCCGTACACCTTTTCGAGGGCGTCGGAAATCTCGCCGACGGTAGCCATCGCACGGGCGGCGACAACAGCGAGGGCGAGGAGGTTGTTCTCCATGCCGCCTTCGGTGGATGCTGCAGCGCGGGTGAGGTTCGCGAGTGCGGCCTCGACGGCTTCCGGATCACGTTCTGCGCGAAGGCGAACCAGCTTCTCGAGCTGTTCCTTGCGGACCTTGGAGTTCTCGACCTTGAGAACTTCGATGGTGTCGACCTCGTCGGGAACGTACTTGTTGACGCCGACGAGCGGCTGCCGACCGGAGTCGATGCGTGCCTGGGTGCGGGCGGCAGCTTCCTCGATGCGCAGCTTCGGGATGCCTTCGTTGATGGCCTGAGCCATTCCGCCGGCTTCCTCGACCTCTTCGATGTGCTTACGAGCCCGGTTGGCGAGTTCGTTGGTGAGCCACTCGACGTAGTACGAGCCGCCCCACGGGTCGATGGGACGCACGGTGCCGGATTCCTGCTGCAGCAGCAACTGGGTGTTACGGGCGATGCGGGCGGAGAAGTCCGTCGGCAGTGCGATGGCCTCGTCGAGTGCGTTGGTGTGCAGCGACTGAGTGTGGCCCTGGGTGGCAGCCATGGCTTCGACGCAGGTACGCGGAACGTTGTTGAAGACGTCCTGCGCGGTCAGAGACCAGCCCGAGGTCTGCGAGTGGGTACGCAGCGAGAGCGACTTCGCGCTCTTGGGATCGAACTTGGCAACAAGCTCGGCCCACAGGAGGCGTCCGGCGCGGAGCTTGGCGACCTCCATGAAGAAGTTCATGCCGATGGCCCAGAAGAAGGACAGGCGAGGTGCGAACTTGTCGATGTCCATACCGGCGTCGAGGCCGGCGCGGATGTACTCGACGCCGTCGGCGAGGGTGTACGCCAGTTCCAGATCGGCCGTCGCTCCGGCTTCCTGGATGTGGTAGCCCGAGATGGAGATGGAGTTGTACTTCGGCATTTCCGCGCTGGAGTACGCGAAGATGTCCGAGATGATCCGCATCGAGGGCTTCGGCGGATAGATGTAGGTGTTACGAACCATGAACTCTTTGAGGATGTCGTTCTGGATCGTTCCGGCCAGCTTGTCCGGAGTGACACCTTGCTCGCCTGCCGCAGCGACGTACAGCGCGAGAATCGGCAGCACGGCGCCGTTCATCGTCATCGAGACCGAGACCTGCGAGAGGTCGATTCCGTCGAAGAGCTGACGCATGTCGAGGATGGAATCGATTGCGACACCGGCCATTCCGACGTCACCGGCAACGCGAGGATGATCGGAGTCGTAGCCGCGGTGTGTAGCGAGGTCGAAGGCGACCGAGAGGCCCTTCTGACCGGCCGCGAGGTTACGACGGTAGAACGCATTCGACTCCGCGGCAGTGGAGAATCCGGCGTACTGGCGAATGGTCCACGGCTGGTTCACGTACATGGTCGGGTACGGACCACGCAGGAACGGCGCTGCGCCCGGGAAGCTGTCGAGCGGGTAACCCGACTCGGCGGCGGCCGTGCGGTCCGCACCGGTGTACACCGGCTTGACGTCGATGCCTTCCGGGGTGGACCAGACAACCTGCTCGGCGGCGTAGTTGTTGGCGTTGGCGCCCTCTTCGATGAGCGCCTGGGCCTGCTCGACCGACGGCGGTGTGGGTGCCGGAGACTGCGGGTCCTCGAGTGGGACCTCGGCGAAACTGCCGATCACGTGCTTGACCTCTCGTGTCGTCACTTGGAGCTTCCCGTCTCGATGAAGTCGAGCAGTTCGGTCAGAGCCGACACTGCGTCGATGCGGGCGGTGAGGAATCCGTCCGGGCGAGAATCGCCGGTCGCGTCGGCGACTGCCTTCTCCGGTCCTGCGAGCAGCACCTTGGCGATGCCGGCGGCGCGAAGTTCGGCGACGGCCGCTGCGGCGCTCTCGCCGTAGCGCTTGTCCGTGCCGCACAGCACCGCGACGGTGGCACCGGAAGCCTTGACTGCAGCGGAGATGGCCTCGGCGCCCACCTCGAGCGGGCCGGGGTTGACTGCGTCGATACCACCCGAAGCGAGCAGGTTGGACGCAAACGTGGTGCGAACGTTGTGTTCTGCAACCGAGCCCAGCGGCGCGAGAAGCGCAGTGGGACGGGCGCCGCCGGCGGCGAGGAACGCGTCCGAACGGTCACGAAGCGCTTCGAATGCAGCTGCGTAGCGGGCGACGGACTGGCCGGGCTCGACGGCTTCGGCGGACAGCGGCGTTTCGCCGAGGTTCGGGAACTCGTTGACACCGGTGACCGTGGTCTTACGGTGTGCGATGTCGGAGTCGCGCTTGGCCTTCGTGGCAGCGATGCGACCGGAGACGATTCCCGCTTCGAGTGCCGCCAGATATCCGCCGGCTGCTTCGATTTCCTGGAAGAACTCCCACGCGGTGGCGGCGATCTGCTGCGTCAGGTCCTCGACGTACCAGGAGCCCGCCGACGGATCGAGCACGCGGCCCAGGTGCGACTCCTCGAGGAGAAGCAACTGCGTGTTGCGTGCGATGCGCGAGGAGAAGGACTTGCTGACACCAAGGGTGCCGTCGGCCAGGGCGACGTCGAACGGAAGAACAGTCACTGCATCTGCTCCGCCGACGCCGGCGCCGAATGCGGCGAGGGTCGTGCGCAGCATGTTCACCCAGGGATCACGCTGAGCCATCATCGCGGCGGAGGTGACTGCGTGCTGCGGCGCTCCACCGAAGTCGGAAGCTCCACAGACCTGAGCGATGCGGGCCCACACGAGACGTGCGGCGCGGAACTTCGCGATGGTCTGGAACTGATCGTCGGTTGCCGAGTAGCGGAAAGCCAACTGCGACAACGCAGCACCGATGGTCAGACCGCTCTCTGCGGTGAGTGCGCGGAGGTATTCGAGTCCGGCGGCAATCGCGGCTCCGAGTTCCTCGGCATCGCCGGCACCCGCGTTGTGGAAGGCCGTGCCGTCGACGGTGATCGCGTGCACGGTTTCCGCGCGAGCTGCGGCGAGGGCTGCCAACTCGACGGCGCCTGCAAATTCGACGTCGGCTGCGCCTGAGAACGAACTGGTCAGCGGCGCTGCACCGAGGTGGACTCGGATACTGCCGCGATCGCTGACGCCGTCGCCGGCTTCGCCGCGAGCATCGAGGAGAGAGAAGAGTGCGCGGGCTGCATCGTTTATCTCGGCGCCTGCGTCGAGCGTGAGCGGTGCGAGGTCGAGAAGCACGCCCTCGAGCGCAGCGGCGAGGTCGGTGACCGGAACGCCGTCGGCGCCCACCTTCAACCAGAGTGCGCTGACTCCGTTTTCGAGGGCGTCCAGGATGGCGCGATTAGTCTCGGCCGCCGAGGCGGTTCCGAATGCAGCGGAAACCAACCAACCGGCATTGACATCACGGTGAGCGTCGACGCCACGCACGTACGGAAACGTGCCCGGCAAGCTCTGCTCGGGACGCTCGTCGCGTGGGCTGTAGAGCGGTGCGACAGTGACACCGTCGTAGGTGACGGTTTCGAGCAGTTTCTGTGGCTCGGGGCCCAGCTCTGCCGCATCGACTCTGCGGGACTTGGCGAGCACACCGGCTACGGAGCGCTGCCACTCCGCGTACGCCTGCTCGACAGCCTCGGCTTCTGAAGCTAATGACACTGTGTCCGCTCCCTCTCATTTTTTGCGTGAGCGCTTTACCGATAATCGGATTTGTTCGTTAGTTCTGTGATGCTAACCCGCGGTTGAGCCCAGATATCGTGAGGATCACGTCATGTTCTTCACAGGGCTGTTCGCGGCCACTTTCCGACCGGTCAGACGACGTGCAGATTCGGTCGTTCGTGCACGTGTGACCGGCCCTTACCTAGCGATTGTTCAGCATGTTTACGGGTTACCCGCGAGTTCGTTTCACTGGCCGGGACTACAGGTGAAGGCCACTCCGAAAGCCTAGTGGTTTTCGTCACAGCGCCGTTTCATTGTCGCCTGGAGCACGTCGCTTTCCCGCCCCCGTGGCAATGTTCGACTCACGATTGCGGGTCGGCAGTCGGCCCGGTTCACCGTTCGCAGGTAGCCTTGTGACCTGTGATGGGACGCCTGCTGGACCGAAGATTGATCGCAATAGTCCTGGTAGTGCTCGCTTTGTTCCTCGCAGCCCTCCTCGCCCCACATCCCACGGTGTCCCAGGTGCGAGAGTGGGCGGACTCGGTTGGCCCGGCGTTTCCCCTCGTGTTCTTCCTGGTTCATTCGATAGTCACCGTCGCGCCGTTCCCGCGCACCGTCTTCACCCTCAGTGCGGGGGTTCTTTTCGGCTCGGTGACCGGCATCGCTCTTACTGTGGCGGCAACGACTGTGAGCGCCGTTCTGGCCCTCTACCTGGTCCGCGCCATCGGCCGTGACGTCGTGTGGCAACGGATTTCGAGTCCGACGATCCGGCGGGTGGACGAGCGGATCGAAAAGCGGGGGTGGCTGGCCGTCGGCTCTCTGCGCTTGATCGCGTTTGTCCCCTTCTCGGTGGTGAACTACTGCTGCGGCATTTCGTCGATCCGGATCGTGCCCTACATCCTTGCCACCGTCGTCGGCATCTTGCCCGGCACTGTTGGGATTGTCGTTCTGGGCGATGCGCTCTCCGGCGAAGCCGATCCTCGTTTCCTGATTCTGTCCGGGATCTGCATTGCGATCGGCATCGCCGGTCTGGTGTTCGACGCTCGCCGTCAGCCTTCACCGGGCGAAACCATCGTTGCCAACGGTCAACCTCAAGAGGTTGATTTGATTGAGTCAACCCAAAAAGATTGACTATTGACAGTCAACTATCTAGCATTGACTAATGTTCGTACTGACAGTGGATCAGCGAGGTAGCCGACGCGATGTCGACCGCGTCGGGGACATCATCGACGACATGGCCGATCGCAGGCTCCTGCGGCCGTTCGAGCGCACTGCGGGCGACGAGATTCAAGCGGTGACCGACGATCCGGCGCTACTCGTCCTCGTCGCACTCGAGCTGATTCGGCGCGAGCACTGGAGTGTCGGGATCGGGATCGGTCCCGTCGAGCAGCCTCTCCCACGGCAGACCCGGGCCGGACGAGGACCGGCATTCGAAGCTGCTCGGATCGCCGTCGAGCGAGCCAAGCGAGCTCCGGCCAGAATTGCCGTCGAACAGGCGCCGGCCGATAGCTCACGCGACGAACTCGCCGCCGATGTCGATGCCGCGTTCACCTTGCTCGGAACGATTGTCACGAGACAGACGAAGGATGGACGCGAAGCCATCGCTCTGATGGACAGCGGACTTACTCAGGTCAGCGCGGCAGCCCACCTCGGAATCACCAAACAGGCCATGTCCAAGCGACTCCTGACAGCCGGGTGGCACGCAGAACTCGCCGGGCGCAGACTCGCAGAACGACTTTTGGTCAGACTCCAGCCCTAGACTGCTCACGCTCGCACCGGTACAAACTCGTCGACACAGCAGGGGGCTCGAATACATGGTCGTTCTGGCGTTGATCGCGCTCGCCGTCGCCGCCGCGGCACCAGCAGTTGCAGCGGCACTGGGACCGCTCAGTCGTGGTCGACTGGAAGTCCCCGAATGGGCGTCGTCCGTGGTGGCTCTTCCGGCGCTGGGTGTTGCCGCACTGGCATCGACCCGAACGACCCCGGTCACCGGTTTCGCTCTCGGGGCGACGCTTGTCCTGTGCGTACTTGCCGCCGCCACGGCCGGTGCACCGTTGGTACTTGCCACCTTCAAGATCGCTCGTCGCCAACCGGACGGGAGCCCGGCACCGGACGCCGGACCTCTTCGCGGCGGACGTGTGATCGGCATCCTCGAACGGCTCGCGGTGGCAGCGTCGATTCTCGCAACCTGGCCGGAGGGGATCGCGATCGTCTTGGCAGTCAAGGGGCTCGCACGGTACCCGGAACTTCGCGAACCTCACGCGTCCGAGCAGTTCATCATGGGAACCTTCGTCAGCGTCCTCTGGGCGATCGCAGTATGCGGAACGGGACGGGCACTCATCACGTAGGTGACGAGTGCCCGTCCCGATTACTACGAGAGGCGCCTACCGGCGCTGGCCGCCCTCCGGCGGCTGATCCTGGTACGGGTACTTCTGCTGGAATTCTTCGCGTTCGGACGGCAGCGGTAGCTGACCGGGCCAAGGATTTTCACTCTGCTGCGGCAGCGCGGGATCTACGAATCCGGGCTGCTCGGGCGCACTTTCACGGAGGTGCCTGACCGCAGCTGCCGGATCTTCGACGGGAGTGCGTGCAGCAACTTCAGCAGCACGGACTGCTTCTGCGATAGCCGGATCGGATTTCGTTTCGAACCACTCCGCCACCTCAGCTGAATCGTCCTCAGGGTTGGGAAGATTCTCTTCGGCGGCCGGCGGCTCGTAACGGAAGACACCGTCCTGCCCCTGCGCGCCAAGCGTTTTCGCAAATCCCTTCAGTGCGTCACCGAAGTCGCTGGGCACGAGCCACACCTTGTTCGCATCGCCTTGCGCCATCTGCGGCAACGTCTGAAGATACTGGTATGCAAGCAATTCCGGAGTCGGCTTACCGGACTTGATAGCAGCAAAGACCTTCTCGATGGCCTTGGCCTCGCCTTGGGCCTGCAAGTACTTGGCCGCGCGGTCACCTTGGGCCCGAAGAATCTGGGACTGACGCTCACCCTCGGCGTTGAGGATCGAGGCCTGCTTGTTGCCCTCGGCGGAAAGAATCTGGCTCTGCTTGGCACCCTCGGCTGTCTTGATAGCGGATTCGCGGTGGCCTTCAGCCGTCAGAATCATCGCGCGCTTCTCGCGGTCCGCCTTCATCTGCTTTTCCATCGACTCCTGGATGGAGGGCGGAGGATCGATGCTCTTGAGCTCGACGCGGGCCACTCGCAGGCCCCAGCGGCCGGTCGCCTCGTCGAGGACACCACGAAGCTGACCATTGATGGAATCACGCGAGGTCAGAGTCTCTTCGAGGGTCATTCCGCCGACGACGTTTCGCAGCGTCGTGGTTGTCAACTGCTCGACGGCAGCGATGTAGTTGCTGATCTCGTACACCGCAGCTTGCGGATTGGTGACCTGGAAGTACACCACCGTGTCGATGGACAGTGTCAGGTTGTCCTGGGTGATCACCGGTTGCGGTGGGAAGGAGACCACCCGCTCACGAAGATCCACCTTGGCGCGCACACGATCGGCGAACGGGATCAAGAATGTGAGCTGACCGGACACCGTCTTCGAATACCTACCGAGCCGCTCGATCACCGCGGCTTCTGCCTGCGGTACCAGTGCTACCGACTTCGCGACCACCAAGATCACGAATAGCACCAACACACCGAGCACTATGAGTGCTGCCATTAAGGTCCCCTCCAGACGACTGCTGTTGCGCCGTTGATTTCCATCACCGTCACCTTGGTGCCCGGCGGGTACACCTCGGTGGTGTCGTACGGCCTGGCAGTCCACACCTCGCCGTTCAACTTGACCTGCCCGGAATGCTCGCCCACTTCTTCCAGAACCAGAGCGTGTTTACCTTCGAGTGCCTGAATTCCGGTCGGGGTCGGTGGCGGACTACCGAAGCGACGCAACATGATCGGTCGCACACCCAGGACGAGGGCGGCGGAGAACACTCCGAACATGACGGCGTCGACCCACACCGGGAAGTCGGTGACAGCACTGACACCGGCAGTAGCGAGCGCCCCACCGGCGAGCATCAGCAGGAAGAAATCCCCCACCAGCGCTTCGGCCCCGGCGAGCACCAGTGCTCCGATCAGCCAAATAAGTGCAGCCACAACACCATCTAACCAGAATGTGTGACCCAGGCCGCCGCTACGTCAGTTCGGCTCGGTAACGAAATCGACAAGTTGTTCGACGGCACCGATCAAGGGAGCTTCCAGATCGCGGAAGCTCTCGACCGAGTTGTAGACCCGCCGCCAGCCCTCCTGAGGTGTCCCCCAGCCCAGTTCGCGGCAGATTCCCGTCTTCCAATCCTCGCCGCGTGGAATCTTCGGCCAGGAGGCGATTCCGACAGATTTGGGACGAACGGCCTCCCACACGTCGATGTACGGATGTCCGGTCACCAACACGTTCGGGCCGAGGCCCTGAGTCAGTTGGGTTTCCTTGGAACCGGTGACCAGGTGGTCGACGAGGACACCGACACGGCGGCCGGGGCCCGGCCCGAATTCGGCAAGCCGCTCCCCCAGATTGTCGAGCCCTTCGAGATGTTCGACGACAACACCTTCGACGCGAAGGTCATGGCCCCACACCCGCTCGACGAGGGCAGCATCGTGTACTCCCTCCACCCAGATCCGGCTGGGCAGTGCCGTGCGTGCACGTAAGCCTTCGACTCGGGTCGAACCCGAAGCCGATCGTGCGGGTTTGGTGGACGCGGGCTTGGGGGCCGGGCGAACGAGGGTGACCGGTGAGCCGTCGAGGAGGAAGGCCGCCTCGCGCATCGCGAACAACCGCGTCCGGGAACGCCCGTCCTCGAGTCGCACGAAATCGCCGTCGTACGTGCGCTCGAAACCGACAACCGCACCGCAGAATCCTGTCGCCGCATCCTCGACGACAAGATCACGTTCGGCCGCCACTTCAGGCGTCACGCGCTTCTGTTTGCGGGTATGACCCGCAAAAATGTCACCGTATCCGTTGCCACCGCTCACGCCGGATCACGCTAGGTCACAACGCCGGGGCCGCGCATGTCGCCACGCCGAACTAAACTTCACGGTCATGAGTTCTCCCAGCGCAACCCTCACCGTGTGGGCAGCGTCATGGCTCGCGGGCGACGCTGCGCCGGACGACGTCATCGACGCCCTTGCCGCGTGGGCGCCGATGCACCTGATCGGCGCCGCCGATGCGGAAACCGCGGTCCGCCACGATCTCGAGTGGCCGGGAGTCACGGCTTCGGGTGTGTCCACCCTGTTGAGAATCGCCCGCTCGGAGGCTGCTGAAGTCCGCCTGGTCCTTCCTACGGCCGGCGATGTACGTGGCCTGCCCACTGGCACCGAGTTCGCACGCGCTGCGATCGCAACGGGTGAAGGGATACAGATCGGCGCCGTCGGCAAGCCGGGAGTCGGCCTCGTGCCGTCGAAGGAAGGTCCGGACGTCTTGCGGTGGACGGTTTTCTCCATTCCCACTGTGGCGGGCAGCGCCGAATCGACCGGACTCCGTGAAGCCGAATACGAACTGCGCCAGGCTGTTCGGGACGCAGCGGAGGTGCTCGGCGGGCTTCCGACCGTAGCCACCGGAATGCCTGGGGGCGACGCTCGTACGCTGGTCGCCGAAGCGCTGCAGGCCCAGGCCGGGTACCGCTGGCCGTCGACACTGTCACCTCGGCATCTACAGGTGATCGACACCGCCGACAACGTGGCAGCCATTCTTACCGTCGCTGCGTCGGTCTCGACCAATCAGGCCCCGAGCGTGTCCACTGCGCAGAGGCGTGACGACCTGCTGCGACGACTGTGGGACGTCGTTCGCACTGCCCGTGTCGCGTCGGCGAACAGCGTGTCGATCAGAGCTTGAGCACGAAGTTCCGGCGTTTCTCGGCAAACCCGTTGCGGTCACCGAACATGTCGATCTTCATCTCTTCGAGCTCACGCTCCTCGTAGGGCCCCACCGGATCACGTTCCAGTCGACGACGTTTGCGCTCCAGCATCGATTCCATCCGATCTCCTTCGAGCAAGTCGGTGGCGACCTCGTGCAACCACGCCTCGAACAGATCCGGCCGCCTGGGGCCGATCGCGTCGACAAGTCCGATGTCCAAGGCTCGACGGATACCGATCGCACTGCACTCGGCCAGCAGGCTGCGGGCCTGCTCCTCGCCGACCCGAGCCGGAAGTGTGTACGTGTGCAGTTCCGAGCCGAACAGGCCCATCGTGGCGTAATGAGGATTGAGAACCACACCGTCCCTGGCCACGACTACGTCGGCTCCAAGCGGGAGCATGACCCCGCCGGCACCGGCGTTGCCTGTGAATGCCGCCACCACAACCTGTTCCGTACAGGTGATGATCGCTTTCGCGATCTCGTTGATGGCTTTGATGTTGGCCCACGCTTCTCCGGCTTGATCCGACGCTGTCTCGATGACGTTGAGGTGGATACCGTTGCTGAATCTGTCGTAGTCACCCGTCAGGACAAGGATCTTGGTGTCCTGCGCGATCGCCCAGCGGAGCCTGGCGGCCAGTCGGGCGCATTGCTTCGTACTCATCGCACCGTTGTAGAAGCGGAACGAGAGATATCCGATTTCGCCGTCGCGGTGATAGTCGGTCTCGGGGTAACGACTCTCCCAGACCTGTGGAACGAACACGTCCGGACGTACGACCGCGGTCGACGGAAGTTTGACATTGCCGGCGCCGACGAGCCGCGCATGTCCGATCCATACGGAGCCCGCACCGGTGGCGACACGTATCGCCTGGTGGAAGTACTCGACAATGGTGCCGGGCGCTGCATCGACGTGGGTATCGGGGTGAGCGTCGTAGACGTAGACCCGGTCGAGCCCCAACTGAACGGCGACGCCGGGAAACCCGTCGGCGGCGTTGACGGCGCGGACGATGCTCGACGCGTCTTCCTCCCAGCTGAAAACGCGATCGGCCTGTTTCATGCTGGGCCTCGATCGGGCCGATGCCACGGGCCGCGCAACTCGGTCCGATGGGATCGCCTGGAAGTCAGGAGTACGGAAATGTTCGACGACCTCCGTAATGCACTCCATCGCCGCGTCGGTGACTGCCTCGTTGTATACCGAAGATTTGGTTACACCGCTCTGGAGTTCGAATGTCCGCCACGCCCACACCGCTCCGGCATCGAGTTCCTCGGCGGCCTGCAACGCGGTCACTCCCCAGATCGGTTCGCCATCCGTTATCGCCCAGTCCAGCGAGGACGGTCCGCGATCACCGGGCGGGCCGGGATGGATGATGATCGTTGTCCACCGCTGCCAAATAGATTCCGGTACATAGGCTTTCAGAAACGGGCAGATGATGAGATCAAAATCTCCCGCAGACGTCGCGGCCAGCACTGCGTCCGCGTCGGCGACGACGGCGGTGCGGACTTGGTGCCCCGCCTCGCGAAGAACAAGACCAGCCCGCTGCGAGAGACCATTGTCGGAGGTGACGAGAAGAAGCACGCTCAACGGTGGCGCGGAAGCCGCGCGTGGGCGTGAGCGCCGGAACAGTGCCGCCGTCGCCGCTCGCAGACGGCCCCTGCCCGTTGCATCTTCGCGTAGCTTCGTCGTTGCTCCAGCGCTGGAAATAGCCACAGAAGTCGTGAGTGCGGCCGATTTGGGCATCGGTCTAACTTCGGGGGTCGAAACCATGGATTCCTGCTCGCATGCTCGGGTATCTGCAGCGCAGACCGAACTCCCCCCAGAGCAGGACCGACGCACCGATAGATTGATTGAGGTATTTAGGGACTTTATACCTACCGTCGGTTTGTTTCAATAGCTATTTTCAGGCAAACCGTTTGATCGGTCAACCCGCAGTCTTGTGATTGATCGCAATATGGCGGTCGATGCGAATATGTTCGTCCAGCGTCGGGTAGCGCAAACCGGTGTCCTGGCTGTACCCCTGACGGCGCAACCAGTCCAGAACATCGCCCCAGAACCAGATCCCCCCGGCGACCGAGTTGTACGGAATCGGGAAGGGAGTAGCCGCCTGCCGGACCCCTCGCACCCACTGTCCGACAGCTTGCCGCGTCACCCTCGCGCGGTCGGCAATGTCCTGACGTGACACCAAATCGGGATGCGTCCGCTGGGGACGCACGCCTGCAGCCACCAACTGGTCGACCACGGTGATAGCCGTCGTCGCCGCTCGCATACCTTCCGAGGTGAGCGTCAGCAACTGCAGTCCACGCCGGTCCTCGACCTTTCCGCCCAAGCTCTCTTCGATCGCCTGCTCTTGCGAGACTGTCAGCATCTGAACGATGAATGTGAATTCGTAACGGTGATAGAGGTCTTCGGCCACGCAATGAACATAGCCGTAAGCTGCACTGTTTCCACATGGACACACCCGGATCCCGCCCTCGCACGCACAATGGGCAGATGATCGACGTGGACGACAGTCAGTTCGAGGACATGGTCAAGCGGGCGCTCGACAGTCTGCCCCCGAAGTTGGGTGCGGAGATGGCCAACGTCGCGGTGACCGTTCAACTCGAAGGGGGACGACCGGGGTTGCTCGGGTTGTATCAGGGCATCCCACTGACCAAGAGAACCACCACGTACGCCGGCGTCCTCCCCGACCGCATCACGATCTACCGCAGGGCCATCTGTGCGATCTGCAGCACCGAAGACGAGGTGATCGAGCAAGTTCGCCGAACCGTGATCCACGAAATCGGCCACCACTTCGGGATCGGAGATCCCCGGTTGCGTGAACTCGGATGGTGACAACCGACTCATCTACAAGTCGGAAATCAGCTAGAGGTTGATAATCGGCGAATTGTCATGTCAGCTGTACCAAGCCCGCAACAATTGAACACTTACAGGAGTTCGCATGGTCAATTTGATCCAGATCGCCCCGAAGAATGCCCCGACGTTTGCGATGAGCCGACAGAAGGCCGCCGAACTGCTGGGCATCTCGGTCGACAGCGTCGCGTTTCTCCTCAAGTCTCGCTATCTCCCGGATCTGGACGCCGGCCGGTTGATCTCGATGGCCAACCAACCCTGGTTGTACTCGGACGGCGACTTTCCCGTGCTACAGCAAGGTGCATCCGAACTTGCACCGAAGAAGATGCTCCCCGCCCGTAAGTACATCGGCGAGAGCGCAATTCACTCCGACGCCGAATGCGTGGAAGCCAACCAGGGGCAGTGGGCGGGATTCAACGTCGACCATGTGCTCGGCGCCCGCTTCCTGCCTGTGACGCTGCGCAAGTTTCCGGTGTCGGTGCTGCAGATCCACGACGTCAACGACGACGACGAAGAACGAGTGTCATTTGTAGCGACCCTCGCCGGGCGAGTCCGCGAACTGGGGGCGCCCAAGCTCAACTACATCGACCCGTCACTGAGCCCCGAGGATCGACAGATCGTCGAGACGCTCCTCACCTCACGCAGCACGTCCACCGTTCCGGGACCCTGCGGAAAGCTGAAGCAGCCGAACTCCTGAGCGTCGAAAAGCTTCCGTCAGCGGGGGCGCTGAACGGCCGCGCAGCAGTTCACCGCACACGAAAGACCGTTGGTGGTCGAGCCGAGCAGCGGCTCGACCCCCAATCGCAGTGGCTGCTCGGCGTCGGCCAGTTCCCGAACGAGCGTGGGCACCAGCTGCGCAAAACGCTGATCGCGGCCGGGTGTCGCGGCGCGCACGAAATCCATACCGAGTTCGGCCGCCTTGTCCTTGGCCTCGGTGTCCAGGTCCCACACCACTTCGAGGTGATCGGAGACGAAACCGACAGGACACACGATCACGGCGCGAACGTCCTTGGCGGACAGCGTATCCAGGTGATCACAGATGTCGGGGTCGAGCCACGGAACCTGCGGCGGGCCTGATCGCGACTGCCACACCAGATCAAAATCTTCGACGCCGACGGCCTCGGCAACCAACTTCGCAGCCTCGGCAACCTGTCGGCTGTAGAGGTTTCCGCCCTCTGCCGGCGGCCCTGCATTGCGGTCTGCGGCACTCGGGACCGAATGCGCCGTGAACACCAGGCGCGCGGTATCGCGAGTCGCTTCGGGCAACTCTGCGCGGGCCGCGCGCACACCGTCGGCGAACGCGCCGACGACGAGCGGATGGTCGTAGTACTGGCGAAGTTTTGTCAGCGTCGGTGCGCCGTCACCGACGGCTTCACGGGCACGGACGATGTCCTCGTGGTACTGCCGACATCCCGAGTAACCGCCCCACGCCGACGTGGCGAACACGGCGGCATTGCGGACACCGTCCTCGCGCATCTTGGCGACGGTGTCTTCGACCATCGGGTGCCAGTTGCGGTTGCCGAAGTACACGGGCAGGTCCACGCCGGCTGCTGCCAACTCACCTTCGACCCGTTCGATCAGGTCTCGGTTGAGCGCGTTGATGGGCGAAACTCCACCGAAATGCATGTAGTGCTCGACAACGGCGTCGAGCCGCTCCGGTGGCACTCCCCTACCGCGCGTGACGTTTTCGAGGAACGGCCGTACGTCTTCGGGTTTTTCGGGACCGCCGAACGACAAAACGAGAAGAGCATCGAACTGCATGTCCATACTTGCGGTCATGAGTTCAATCTTGCGTGATGCCGTTCGGCGGGGGTCACCCGGGTACTCACCTGTGTAGTAGAAGGGGTGCTACTAGCCGACCATCGCGTGGAAGCCGCCGTCGACGTAGATGATCGACGCGGTCGTGCCGGGCAACCAATCCGAGAGAACGGTGCAGACCGTTTTGGCGACCGGCTCGCGATCGTCGACGTCCCAGCCGATGGGCGCAGCACCGTCCCATGCGGTGTTCAGCTTGTCCAACTCCGCGCCCGGACCGGTGCTGTCGCCGGCAATGGCCTTGGCGGCCAGGGTCTTGATCGGGCCGGAGGACACCAGGTTCGAGCGGATGCCGCGGACGCCCACCTCTTTGGCCACGTACCGATTGACGGCCTCGAGGGTTGCCTTGGAGACACCCATCCAGTTGTAGAAGGGCATTGCGCGTGCCGGATCGAAATCCATTCCGACGATGGACGCGTTGTCGTTGAGCACTGGCAGCAAGGCCTTGGCCAGTGCGCTGTACGAGTAGGCGGACACCTCGAGTGCGACCGCCACGTCTTCCCACGGCGCGTCCATGAACGGGCTTCCCAGGCAGGAGCGGGGAGCGAAGCCGATCGAGTGGACCACGCCGTCGATACCCTCGGGAGCCAGCTCGCGCACACGCTCGGCGAGAGATGCGAGATCCTCCGAGCTCTGGACGTTGAGCGCGATTGCCGGCGGCACGGGCTGCGGCAGTCGCTGGGCGATGCGATCGATGAGGCGCAGACGATCGAATCCGGTGATCAGTACCTTCGCGCCCTGCTCCTGCGCGACCTTGGCCACGTGGAACGCGATCGACGAATCGGTGATGATGCCGGTGACAAGAATGGTCTTACCCTCGAGCAAACCGCCCATGAGATGTCCTCCTGATTTCAGACGTACGAGAAAGGTGTGTGTGCGAAAAGCGGGTCAGTGCCCCATGCCGAGTCCGCCGTCGACGGGGATGACTGCACCCGAGACGTATGCCGAATCGTCGGAGGCGAGGAAACTGACAACTGCTGCAACATCTTCCGGCTTTCCGGTCCGCTGCAACGGGATGAACTCGGTGGCCTTGTCCTTCACGTCGTCGCCCAGTGCTGCCGTCATGTCGGTCTCGATGAAACCCGGTGCGACGACGTTGGCGGTGATCGAACGCGAGCCGAGTTCCCTTGTCAGGGAACGAGCGATACCGACGATGCCTGCCTTGGACGCGGCGTAGTTGACCTGGCCGGCTTGTCCCGCCAGACCCACCACCGAACCGAGGAAGATGAAGCGTCCGAAACGCGCGCGCAGCATCGACCGGGTCGCACGCTTCGAGAGGCGGAACGTACCGGTGAGGTTCGCGTCGACGACGCTCGTGAACTGCTCTTCGCTCATTCGCATGATCAGTGTGTCGTCGGTGACGCCGGCATTGGCGACGATGACCTCGACCGGCCCCTGGTGCGCTTCGACCTCTTTGAATGCACGGTCGATCGACTCGGTGTCGGTGACGTCGCAAACGACGCCGAACAACCCTTCGGGGACACCGGAACCGCGGTGCGTGACGGCTACCTTGTGGCCGTCTGCGGCGAGCCGCTGAGCGACGGCCAAGCCGATTCCGCGGTTACCGCCGGTGACGAGCACCGAGCGCGGTGTGGTGACGGTCCGTTCGGAAACCACTGTCGTGGGAGGGGTAGACATGGCGATCAACCTATCAATTCTTTGCGGGCCGCGTACCAGCGGTATTTGGACAATTCGGAACTGCTCTCGATCAGGGCAGACGCTGCCTGCGTACCAGGGCAATCGTCAGACCAGCGGTCGCGAACACGACGCCGAGGACCAACCACGGTCGACTCGCATCGCCTCGTGTCGTCTCGAAACCGATCTGCTCTTCGAGCGTGTCGTACACCTGGCGCAGTTCTTCGAGGCTCGATGCCGTGAAGAAACTTCCGCCGGACAGGTTGGCGATCTCCTTCAGTGACGCATCGTCGACCGGGACGGGGATTCGGTCTCCTTCGATCTCGACTCGCCCGTATGTCGTTCCGAAGGAAATGGTCGAGATCGGAACGCCCTTGTCCTTGGCCTGACGGGCAGCGGTGAATCCGCCCCGCGGATCGTCCGAGTTCTCGGGAACGGTCTGCTTACCGTCGGACAGCAACACGATGCGCGCCGGCGGCGCCTGATCGCTGCCGCCGAGAACAGCCGACAGCGTGTCGATCGACTGCAACGAGGTGAAGATCGCCTCGCCCGTCGCCGTTCGCTCACTGAGCTTGAGGTTGTCGATGGCGACCTTCGTCGCGTCACGATTCGTGGTGGGCGACACCAGAACCGAAGCGGTTCCGGCAAATGCGACCAACCCGAGGTTGATGCCGGGAGTCAGACCGTCGGCGAACGACTTGGCAGCTTCCTGCGCTGCTGCCAATCGCGTCGGCTCGACGTCGGTGGCCTGCATCGACAGCGACACGTCGATCACGAGGATCACCGTGGCACGGTTTCGCGGGACCTTCTTGTCTGCCGTCGGACCGGCAAGGGCGACGGTGAAGAACACCAATGCGATGACCATCAGAATCGCCGGAATATGACGCCACCGCCCGGGCCGCGAAGGCGCGACCTTCTCCAACAGTGCGAAGTTCGTGAACCGAAGTGTGTGCTTGGCTCGCTGCTTCTGCACGAGTACGTAACCGACCACCAACGCGGCGATGACAGCGAGGAACAGCAGCCACCACGGTGCGGTGAATTGAGAAAGACTCACGAACGAACGCCCCCAGTTCCGGCGCCGGCACCATAACTGTGTCGGCGTGCCGAGATGAATCTCACGACGTCGGCGATCCAGTCCCGATCGGTGTGCAGGGACATGAGCGGTGCGCCGCAACGACGTAGAGCTTGCCTGACCTCGACGCGGTGCTCGGCGGCGACTCTGGCGAAGTCGGCGCGCAGTTGCGGCGTCGTGGTGAATTCTCTGGTCCGGCCGGACTCGGGATCGTGGAGCACCACGTCGCCGACGTCCGGAAGTTCGAGGTCGCGCGGATCTACCACCTCGACGCCGAGCACGTCGTGACGTCCCGAAATGGCGCGCAGCGAGCGTTCCCAGTCGATCGGCCCGAGGAAGTCGCTGATGACGACCGCGAGTCCGCGCCGACGCTGTGGCCGTCTGAGCGCTTCGATCGCGCCGACCAGATCACCGCGTACCCCGTCCGGGGCGTGCGGAGTCGTCGCGATCTTGCGGAGCATCGCCTGTGCATGAATGCGCCCACCGCGGGCCGGAATTCGAGTTGTCTGGGCGCCCGTCGAGATGATGGCGCCGACGCGGTTACCGCCCGAACTGGTCAGGTGAGTGATCGCCGCGGCTGCGGCGACAACCAGGTCGCGCTTCTCGCATCCGGCGGTCCCGAAGTCGAGACTTGCAGACAGGTCGATGACAAGCCACGTCTCGAGCTCACGATCCGCGACCGACTGGCGCACGTGTGGGTGAGTCGTCCGCGCGGTCACGGACCAATCCATCTGCCGCACGTCGTCGCCCGGCTGATACTCGCGGGCGTCACCCGGTTCGGAACCCGGGCCGGGAATCAGGCCGAGGTGATCGCCGTGCAGCACACCGTCGAGGCGACGACGAACCGTCAGCTCGAGGGTGCGCAGCGCAGCGGTGAGTTTGGGATCGCTGAGCTCGCCGGATCGGAACGACGGCGGCGAACCGGTGGATCCGGCGGGTGTCGCCTGGCCACCGTCGCGGCCTTCGGTCACTGCGGGCGACTCATCGTCTCAGCGGTCGCGATCGGCGCGCCGTTTCCCTGTGGATTGACTGTGCCCTGTGGATTCGCGGTGCCCTGTGCGTTGAACTGAGGTGCCTGCGGTGCGCCCTGCTGAGGCGGACCGGGAACGGTAGGAACAGGCCGCGCGGCGATCTGCGGCAGTCCGACGGTCTGCAGCACCCGGGCGATGACCGCGTCGGGAGTCACCTCGTCGGCCATGGCGTCGTAGGAGAGAACGAGGCGGTGGCGCAACACGTCCGGGATCACCTCGATGACGTCCTGCGGCACGACGTAGTCGCGGCCGCGGACGAGAGCGAGAGCCCGCGACGCGGCGATGATGCCGAGCGTCGCGCGGGGTGAGGCGCCGTACGCGATCCAGCCCGCGACGTCCTCGAGTCCGACCTCACGCGGCGTACGCGTAGCGGCGATGACCCGGACAACGTAGTCGACGAGCGCGTGGTGGACGAAGACGTTGCTGGCGACGCGTTGGAGCCTGACCAACTCCTCCGGACCGAGGATCTGGTGCGGCTCCGGGGCTGCCACGCCCATCCGGTAGACGATTTCGCGCTCTTCCTCCACTGTCGGGTAGTCGACGAGGATCTTGAACAGGAAGCGGTCGCGCTGTGCCTCGGGGAGCGGATAGACACCCTCGTTCTCGATGGGGTTCTGTGTCGCCATCACCAGGAACGGGTCGGGCATGTGGTAGCGCTTGCCGCCGATCGAGACGTGGCGTTCTGCCATCACCTCGAGGAGCGCGGACTGCACCTTGGCCGGGGCACGGTTGATCTCGTCGGCCAACACGAAGTTGGCGACGACCGGTCCGAGTTCGGTGTCGAACTCCTCGCGGCCCTGACGGTAGATGCGCGTGCCGATGAGGTCGGTTGGCACCAGGTCGGGGGTGAACTGGACGCGGGAGAACGAACCGCCGACGACCTTCGCGAAAGTCTCGACGGCCAGCGTCTTGGCGACACCGGGTACGCCTTCGAGGAGGACGTGCCCCTTGGCGAGAAGTCCGACGAGAATGCGCTCGACAAGCCGGTCCTGCCCGACGATGACTCGCTTGACCTCGTAGATCGCTCGTTCCAAGGTCTGAACGTCGGCTGCCAGGGAAGGTGCTGCTCCGTCCGCACTTCCGCTCGCCTTGCTTACGTCGACCGTTCCGACCGAATCTTCACGTGAGGTCACCAAGAATCCATCGCTTTCACCTAGAAAAGTACCGACAGTAACGTGTTCCCCGTCAACTATTCCAGGTAGTTGCGCTCGATGCCGTAACACCACGTCGGGAACTTGATAGTTCCCTGACAATGCGGGTGTCAGCGGCATTTCCTCTGACGGTCAGGACACCAGTCGGACGGCGTACGGCGTCATTCCGCCCCAGCGAACCGGGGAGACCATGACACTCGAACCGGATTGTGGTGCCTCGAGCATCTGCCCGTTACCGAGGTAGAGCGCCACGTGCTGGCTGGCGTTGGGGCCGTAGAAGATCATGTCGCCGCGTTTCATCTCCGAAGACGGAACCTGCGTGCCCGCGGTGTACTGATAGCCGGTGTAGTGCGGCAGCGAGATTCCGATGCCGGCGAAGGCGTAGATCATCAAGCCCGAGCAGTCGAACCCGACTTTGTTGAAGTCGCCGTAACTGTCGGCGACGCCGCCGTCACGGATGCCTCGCGTCGGACCGTTTTCGTCGCCGCCGCCCCAGGCGTACTGCACGCCGAGCTGAGACATTCCGCGGTCGATGACGGATTCGATTGCAGCGCTTCCGGTAACGGAAGGCTTCGGCGTGCTGGGCTTCGGCGTCGTCGGCTTGGGGGTGGTGGGCTTGGGCGTCGTGACCGTTTCCTCTTCGGTACCGGTCTCTTCGTCCGTGCCTGTTTCCTCGTCGGTCCCGGTTTCCTCGTCAGTCCAGGTGTCGTCGTCGTCCGGGATGACGGTCGGAGTCGGGTCTTCCACAGCGGTGTGCGGACGCTGAGCCGCTGCCAGTGCTGCAGCTCGATCCTTGGCGGCCTGGTCGGCAGCTGCGCGGGCAGCAGCCTGTGCGGCAGCTTCCTTGGCGGCAGCTTCGAGAGCCTTCTGATGAGCTTCCTCGGCGCGACGCTGCTCGTCCCACGTCGCATACGCCTGGCGTTGGCCCTGCAAACCTGCGACTGCATTGCGGGCGGCGTCGAGCTGAGCCTGAGCGGAGTTCCGCTCGGCTTCGATCGCGGCCTTCTTGGCAACCTGCTGATCGAGAGCGTTGCGCGCGATCTGAATCGCCTGCTCGGCCAGATCCTTCAGTTGTGCCGCGACCTCGGCGGCGGCGTCGGCCTGCTGCTTTGCCTGGCGGGTCGCGGAGTCCTTGTTCGCCTGCTCGGTACGTGCTCGTTGGAGACCGTCAAGCACTGCGCTCTGCGTATTGGCGAGCAGTTTGAGGACCTGCGCGCGGTCGAGGACATCGCCCGGGCCCTTGGCGTCGAGGAACGACGAGATGGACGCGGTGTTGGTGCCCTTGACGTAGCTCGAGCGTGCGTACTTGTCGAAGTCCGTCTGAGCGACCTCGATCTGCGCCGACGCGTCCTTAAGAGCTTGTTTGGTGACGCCGACGGCCTGCGCTGCGGTGTCTGCGGCGCCGCGAGCGTTCTGCAGATCCACGAGCGTCTTGTTGACGTCTTCACGCTTGATCGCAACTTCGTTGTCGAGTGCCGACAACTGTTCGTTGGCCGATGCGACTTGATTGATGAGCGCGCTGACGGTGCCGACGCTCGACGAGACCTGCGAATCGGCCGCAGCGATGTCCGAGTCACTCGGATTCGGCGGCGGCGGTGGTACGGCCGAGGACATGGCGGGCGTACCGACGATCAGGGACCCGACAACGCCGAATCCGATGACCAGTTGCGCCAGGCGCATCGACTTACGGGAAGGACCACGACGGGACTCGCCGCCACGTGTTACTTGCCTCACAAATAACTCTCCCTCGCGTGTAACGCCACGGCCCGCTGGGTCGCCGATCCGTGCGGGGAGGGAATGCGCAGACCAAGCACCGGTCGCCCACAGCCCGAGAGCTGCTCGTCGACCTGGACGTGCCGTACGAACGCCACCGTCGACACCTCGAGAACAAGGCAACCGACAAGTACGCGTCGAACAACATCAGCCTGTCTGCGACACTTCTTCCCCAAAAAGTGCCAGTTGTACCGTACGACACTCAAGCGTTCTTTGGAAACTTTAGCCACAAATAACACAAACGGTATTTGAGCTGGTCGAATGGCATGCAGTTACCAAAAAGGGCAGGTACTCACCGCAAACAGCGGTGAGTACCTGTTTTCGACGAGTTACTGAAAATCTCGCAAAAGGACCAAGGTCAGACGGAATCGGCCCGGTGGTCGGAAGATGTCGCCGTTTCTGAAGTCGAAGCGATATGTCTGGTTTGCGCGTTTTCCGGCTCTCGCCGCCACTTGACGGCAAAGGTAATTCCGGCAATAACCGCAACCAGTGCGATGACAAGGACCGTGTAAAGCGTCCACGGCGGACCCGGCGCCACGATCTCGTGCGAGAAGCGGTCCGCGGTCACGCTCGCGCTTTCTCCGAAAGATCGGTCCTGCGCGGTTTCGAGCTGCACGCGACTGATCGAGTCGCTGTAGCTACCCATCCAATCTGGGCTCAGAACGAGAACCGTGCCGCCTTCGGTTTTGCCGACCGTCGTGGCCAGGTCGCGAAGATCGGAAGGCCGGCCCGGATTTGCGTCGACCACTACGACGCTCAAGTCGACACCACGTTCACGGGCGTCGGTCACCACCGCAGTCAGCCCCACAACATCGGACTCCGGGGCGGAGACGCCGTCCGTCGAAAGGTCCGCGAGCACGTCGTCGAGATCGACATCCGACGGAACAGCGACGTGCAACGGGGACTTCACGTGCACAGGCGCAAAAGCGTGATTGGTAGGAGCAGACATCTCTCATCCGGGTGCTGTTCGGATTCCGTCCACCGCTGAGATGCGGGGAGTTCTTCCGAGGTCGTTTTTCGGCGGCCGACCCGCGACGGGCCTGCATGCAGCCTACTTCAGGTCGACTGCCACCAGGCGTCACACGCAACCGCCGCGCGTGCCGCCCGAGCGGTAACTGTGGGTGTGGTCACCCAGCCAAGCCTGCGTTGCGCAGGCCCGCAGTCTGCATGAAGATTGTTTCGGTCAACTTGCCCTGAATTCTCACAGGACAAGCGTACTGTTAGACTTGGACCAAGAGGTACCACCGGTCAGGACAGGTTCTACTGCAGCTCCGATGTTCGGACAGTTCTCACGCGAACTGTGCGATTGGCGTGAGCTACGGAGGGTCTTCCCGGCCGAAGTACCTCGCTTCAGCTGCCGACACAGCCCCGTCGGTAGCGACCCTCATAGACGAGTGGAGCAGACGTGAGCACCAGTATCGATTCATTCGGAGCCAAGGGAACCCTCGAGGTCGGTGAGAACTCTTACGAGATCTTCCGCCTCTCGGCCGTCCCCGGCACCGAGAAATTGCCCTATTCCTTGAAGGTTCTCGCCGAGAACCTTCTCCGCACCGAAGACGGTGCCAACATCACCGCGGATCACATCCGCGCAATCGCGAGCTGGGATCCCTCAGCCGAGCCGAGCATCGAAATCCAGTTCACGCCTGCCCGCGTGATCATGCAGGACTTCACCGGTGTTCCTTGCATCGTCGACCTCGCCACCATGCGTGAGGCCGTCACCACCCTCGGCGGCGACCCGAACAAGGTCAACCCGCTCTCCCCCGCCGACATGGTCATCGACCACTCGGTCATCCTCGACGTCTTCGGCCAGGCCGACGCACTCGAGCGCAACGTCGACCTCGAATACGAGCGCAACGGCGAGCGTTACCAGTTCCTCCGTTGGGGCCAGGGCGCATTCGACGACTTCAAGGTCGTCCCCCCGGGAATGGGCATCGTTCACCAGGTCAACATCGAGTACCTGGCGCCCACCGTCATGTCCCGTAACGGACAGGCATACCCCGACACCTGTGTCGGCACCGACTCGCACACCACGATGGTCAACGGCCTCGGCGTGCTCGGCTGGGGCGTCGGCGGCATCGAGGCCGAGGCAGCAATGCTCGGCCAGCCCGTCTCCATGCTGATCCCCCGCGTTGTCGGCTTCAAGCTCTCCGGTGAGATCAAGCCCGGCGTCACCGCAACCGACGTCGTGCTCACCGCCACCGAGATGCTCCGTAAGCACGGCGTCGTCGGCAAGTTCGTCGAGTTCTACGGCAACGGTGTTGCCGAGGTTCCGCTCGCGAACCGCGCAACGCTGGGCAACATGAGCCCCGAATTCGGTTCCACCGCAGCGATCTTCCCGATCGACGCCGAGACCATCGAGTACCTGCGCCTCACCGGCCGCAGCGACGAGCAGCTCGCTCTCGTCGAGGCGTACGCCAAGGAACAGGGCCTGTGGCACAACCCCGACAAGGAACCCGTCTTCTCGGAGTACATCGAGCTGGATCTGGGAACCGTTGTTCCCTCGATCGCCGGCCCGAAGCGCCCGCAGGACCGAATCCTGTTGTCGGAGTCCAAGACTGCGTTCCGCAAGGACATCCACAACTACGTGGAAGAGAACTACCCGACCGAGCACACCCAGCTCGACGAGGCCGTCGAAGAGTCCTTCCCGGCTTCCGATCCCGCGGTTCTGTCGTTTGCCGACGACGGAGCGGTCGACGTTCTCTCTGCTGCCAACGGTGCAGAAGGCCGTCCGAGCAAGCCGGTCGTCGTCAAGTCCGACGCCGGTGAGTTCGTTCTCGACCACGGCGCCGTCGTTGTTGCAGGTATCACCTCCTGCACCAACACGTCCAACCCGTCGGTCATGCTCGGTGCTGCACTGCTCGCACGCAACGCCGTCGAAAAGGGCCTCGCCACCAAGCCGTGGGTCAAGACCAACATGGCTCCCGGTTCGCAGGTCGTCACCGATTACTACGAGAAGGCCGGCCTGTGGCCGTACCTCGAGAAGCTCGGTTACTACCTCGGCGGTTACGGCTGCACCACGTGCATCGGTAACACCGGACCCCTGCCCGAGGCAGTCTCGAAGGCCATCAACGACAACGACCTCTCGGTCACCGCGGTGCTCTCGGGTAACCGTAACTTCGAGGGACGTATCTCCCCCGACGTCAAGATGAACTACCTGGCTTCCCCGCCGCTCGTGATCGCATACGGCCTCGCCGGAACCATGGACTTCGACTTCGAGACCGATTCGCTCGGTAACGACACCGACGGAAACCCCGTCTACCTCAAGGACATCTGGCCGTCCACGCAGGAAATCGAAGAGACGATCAAGTCCTCGATCGACCAGGACATGTTCCGCAAGTCGTACGCAACCATCTTTGCGGGCGACAGCCGCTGGCAGAACCTCGAAACCCCGAAGGGTGACACCTTCGAGTGGGACGTGAACTCCACCTACGTGCGGAAGCCACCTTACTTCGACGGCATGACGATGGATCCGGCTCCGGTCAAGGACATCAAGGGCGCTCGCGTCCTCGCACTGCTCGGCGACTCGGTCACCACCGACCACATCAGCCCGGCAGGTCCGATCAAGGTCGGTACCCCCGCTGCGCAGTACCTCGACTCCCACGGCGTCGAGCGTGCGGATTACAACTCCCTCGGCTCGCGTCGCGGTAACCACGAGGTCATGATTCGCGGAACGTTCGCGAACATCCGTCTGCGCAACCAACTCCTCGACGACGTCTCCGGTGGTTACACCCGCGACTTCACGCAGGAAGGCGCACCGCAGGCATTCATCTACGACGCGTCGCAGAATTACCAGGCAGCCGGCATCCCGCTGGTCGTCCTGGGCGGCAAGGAGTACGGCTCCGGATCCTCGCGTGACTGGGCAGCCAAGGGCACCAGCCTGCTCGGCGTCAAGGCCGTCATCACCGAGTCGTTCGAGCGCATCCACCGCTCCAACCTCATCGGCATGGGCGTTGTCCCGCTGCAGTTCCCGGTCGGCGAGTCCGCAGGTTCGCTCAAGCTCGACGGCACCGAGACCTTCGACATCGAAGGCGTCGAGAAGCTCAACGAGGGCGTCACCCCGAAGACCATGAAGGTCACGGCGACGCGCGAGAACGGCGAGAAGGTCGTGTTCGACGCAGTCGTACGCATCGATACCCCCGGCGAAGCGGATTACTACCGCAACGGTGGCATCCTGCAGTACGTGCTTCGCAACATGATCCGGGGCTAGTCAACCGAGCCCTGCTCTAACCCACGTGGCGGACTCAGCGAGGTGCTGAGTCCGCCACGTGCGTTCAGAGCACAAAGAAAGCGCGAGACGAGGACAACAACGTGCCCAAGGTCAGTGAAGACCATCTCGCGGCACGGCGCAGTCAGATCCTTGACGGCGCCCGCCGCTGCTTTGCGGAATACGGCTACGACGGCGCCACAGTTCGCCGTCTCGAAGAAGTCACCGGTTTGTCCCGAGGAGCGATCTTTCATCACTTCAAGGACAAGGACGGCCTGTTCCTCGCTCTCGCAAGCGAGGATGCGAGCCGGATGGCAGATGTCGTCGCCGAAGAGGGACTCGTCCAGGTCATGCGGGACATGCTCGCGCAGCCCGATCAATTCGATTGGCTGGGAACGCGACTGGAGATAGCGCGTCGACTGCGCAACGACGCCGACTTCCGCGAGAAGTGGTCACAGCGCTCCGTAGAACTGACGGAAGCGACCAGTGCGCGCCTCGCCAGACAGAAATCGGCCGGTCGGCTCCGTGACGACGTTCCCACCGAAATTCTGATCGGATACCTGGATCTGGTGATGGACGGCCTGGTCGCGAGAATCGCCTCCGGCCACGGCGTCGACAACCTTTCGGCAGTTCTCGATCTGGTCGAGGAATCGGTGCGGCGGCGAGATTGAGGGGCTTCGCCCCTGTGAGTGGTTGAGGAGTGCGGGGACTCCCTAACCACTCACAGGGGGTTAGGCGAGCTGGATCAGCTCGAGGTATTCCTGCGACCAGTGGTCCTCGTTGCCGTCGGGCAGGAGGATGACCCGCTCGGGGTTGAGTGCCTCGGCAGCGCCCGGATCGTGGGTGACCAGGACGACGGCACCGGTGTAGCTGCGGAGCGCGTCGAGCACCTGCTCGCGTGAGATCGGGTCCAGGTTGTTGGTGGGCTCGTCGAGAAGCAGAACGTTGGCAGCGGACGACACCAGACCGGCCAGAGCCAGACGCGTCTTTTCACCACCCGAGAGCGTTCCGGCCGGCTGTTCGAGCTGTGGGCCGGTGAACATGAAGGCACCGAGCAGAGAACGCAGCTCCTGCTCCCCTGTATCCGGCGCAGCGTGGCGGATGTTCTCCCACACGGACGCGTCGTCGTCGAGGGTGTCGTGCTCCTGAGCGAAGTAGCCGACCTTGAGTCCGTGACCGGCGATCAGCTCACCCGCGTCCGCGTTCTCCGCGCCCGCGAGGATGCGGAGCAGTGTGGTCTTACCTGCACCGTTGAGTCCGAGGATAACCACACGAGACCCACGATCGATCGCGAGATCGACACCGGTGAAGATCTCGAGCGAGCCGTACACCTTGGTGAGGTTCTTGCCCATGAGCGGAGTCTTGCCACAAGCGGCGGGCTCGGGGAAACGAATCCGCGCAACCTTGTCCGAGACACGTTCTGCATCGAGGTTCGCCATCAACTTGTCGGCTCGCTTGGCCATGTTCTGAGCCGCGACGGCCTTGGTTGCCTTTGCACCCATCTTCGCTGCCTGAATCCGCAGCGCACCGGCCTTCTTCTCGGCGTTCGCGCGCTCGCGGCGACGACGCTGCTCGTCCGTGGCACGAGCGTCGAGGTACTTCTTCCAGTTCATGTTGTAGACGTCGGCCTCACCGCGGACGGCATCGAGGAACCACACACGGTTGACGACGTCGTTGAGCAGGTCGACGTCGTGACTGATGACCACCAGTCCGCCCTCGTGGTTCTGGAGGAATCCACGCAGCCAGGTGATGGAGTCGGCGTCGAGGTGGTTGGTGGGCTCGTCGAGCAGCAGAGTCGTGTCCGAGCGGGCGCCGCTGCCGTCGGAGGCGGCAAAGAGGATTCGCGCCAATTCGACACGACGACGCTGACCGCCGGACAGCGTGCTGAGCGGCTGCCCGAGAATACGGTCTTCGAGGCCGAGGCTGCTGGTGATACGTGCGGCTTCGCTCTCGGCTTCGTAGCCGCCGAGGGCCGAGAATCGATCCTCGAGCTGGCCGTACTTCTTGACCGCGCGGTCCTGAGATTCCTGATCGAGCACCTCGCCCATCAGGATCTGCTGCTTCTCCATCTCGCGGAGCATCGTGTCGAGGCCGCGGGCAGAGAGAACCCGGTCCTTGGCGAGGATGCTCAGGTCGCCCTCTTTGGGGTCCTGCGGGAGGTATCCGAGTTCACCGGTGCGTACGACGCTTCCCGCATATGCCTCACCTTCACCGGCGAGGATGCGCAGAGTGGTCGTCTTTCCGGCTCCGTTTCGTCCGACGAGTCCGATCCGGTCGCCCGGCTGGATGCGCAGCGAAGGCCCGGGAGCTGTGAGAAGGGTGCGGACACCGGCACGAACTTCGAGGTCAGTGGCGGTAATCAAGCAAACTCCTCAGGAAAAACGACGAATACGGGTAAACAATGCCTGACTACAGACACAAGAACTATCGATTTTACCGTGACCTGACGGTCGTTCCGACCAGGAGCGTGTGAGTCCGCTAACGTTCGGGACATGACTAGCGAAAACAGCACTCGTCCTCGCGACCTCGAAGGCCGCGCCGCCATCGTCACCGGCGCAAGTCGCGGAATCGGCAAAGCTGTCGCCGCCGAACTCCTCGCTCGCGGCGCCGACGTCTTGATCACAGCCCGCAAGCCGGAGCCCCTCGAGGCTGCTGCATCCGAACTGTCCGATCTGGGGCACGGCGGCAAGGTCGTCGCATTCGCGGGCAACGCTGCCGATGCCGAGGCCCGCTCCGGTGCCGTCGACCGCGCCGTCGCCGAGTTCGGTTCGCTCGACATTCTGGTCAACAACACCGGAATCAATCCCGTCTTCGGATCGCTCATGGAGGCGGACCTCGACGCCGTGCGCAAGATCTTCGACGTGAACGTGGTTGCCGCCCTCGGTTACGTCCAACAAGCACATCGGGCGTGGATGGGCGAACACGGTGGAGCCGTCGTGAACCTGGCAAGTGTGGCCGGGATCCGGTCGACGGGCGTCATCGCGGCGTACGGCGCGTCGAAGGCTGCGCTCATCCGGTTGACGGAAGAACTGGCTTGGCAACTGGGACCGAAGATTCGTGTGAATGCCGTAGCACCCGGGATCGTCAAGACGCAGTTCGCGGCAGCACTGGTCGCTGCCGGCGAGGACAAGGCGTCGGCGGGCTACCCGATGAAGCGGCTCGGCACCCCCGAGGACGTTGCCGGCTTGGTCGGCTTCCTCGTCTCCGACGCGGCGGCATGGATCACCGGCGAAACGGTCCGGGTCGACAGCGGTCTGCTCGCAACGGGATCGATGTAGTGCGCCGATCATGAGCACACTCGACTCCTCCGCCGACGTGGTGATCGTGGGCGGAGGGCCGGCGGGGCGGGCACTCGCGACGCGCTGTATCGCCCGGCAACTCACCGTTGTCGTTGTCGATCCGCATCCTCATCGGGTGTGGACGCCGACGTACTCGGCGTGGGCAGACGAGTTGCCGTCGTGGCTGCCGGGCGAGGTGATCGCGAGCCGGATCGAACGCCCGAGCGTGTGGACCAGCGGGCAGAAAACGCTTGATCGCATCTATTGCGTATTGAATACATCTTTACTGCAATCATTTCTCTCCGACACATCCATACAGTTCAGAGGCTTACGCGCTCAAACACTGTCCACCACCACCGTCGTGTGCGTGGACGGATCGCAGCTGACGGGATCCGTCGTCGTCGACGCCCGAGGCACCGATCTGGCAGTGACAACCGCGCAGCAGACGGCCTTCGGAATGATCGTGGACCGAGCTCTGGCCGATCCGATTCTGGGCGGCAGCGAGGCCTGGTTCATGGACTGGCGAACAGACAACGGCACCTCCGACGCCGACACTCCCTCGTTTCTCTACGCGGTCCCGCTCGACAACGAGCGAGTCCTCCTCGAGGAGACCTGCCTCGTCGGCCGGCCGGCGTTGGGGTTGCGCGAACTCGAAACACGTCTGCGCACCCGACTTCACAATCGGGGCTGCGAAGTCCCCGACGACGCGCCGGTCGAGCGAGTCCGTTTTGCGGTCGAAGGCCCGAGGGACTCGTCCCCGGACGCTGTCCTCCGGTTCGGCGGGCGAGGCGGTCTGATGCATCCGGGAACCGGATACAGCGTTGCCTCCTCACTCGCCGAGGCCGACACTGTCGCGAAAGCAATCGCCGACGGTGAGGATCCGAACGCGGCACTCTGGCCTCGCTCGGCCAAGGCGGTATCCGCTCTCCGCCGCGTTGGTCTGAACGCACTTCTCACCCTCGACTCGGGCGAAGTCACCACATTCTTCGACAAGTTCTTCGATCTACCGGTCGAGGCTCAGCGGTCATACCTTTCCGATCGACGGGACGCGGCCGCGACGGCGAAGGTAATGGCAACACTGTTCCGATCGTCACCGTGGCACGTGAGAAAGACGTTGATGCGCGCGCCGTTTTTCCGGTGACCAGATCCGCACCGACTACTGATCCGCACCGACTACTGCGCTGCCATCGAGCTGGCGATCATCGGCCAGGAGTTGTGGAGGTCGTCCTGCCAGTAACCCCACGAGTGGGTTCCGGTCGGCTTGAAGTCGAAGGTCGCGGGGATGCCCAGTGCGTTCAGTCGGTCCGCCAATCCGTGCGTGCACCCGTTGACCGCGGATTCGATGATGCCGCCGACGATGATCTGATTCAGGAGTGCTCCGGGGTTTCCGTTCACATCGGGCGCCTGAAGGTTGTCGTGCGGACCTGGCAGCCCGGATCCGGTGGAGACGTACAGTTCGGTCCCCCGCAGCTTCTCCGCGTTCACGACGGGATCGTTCTCGCGCCATCCCGGACCGTCGAACGGTCCCCACATGTTTGTCGGATCAGCGCCACCCCGCGCACCGACCACCAGTCGCACGTAGTCCTGACCCGGCTGGGTGGAAGTCTCCGCGCACCCGCTGTAGGCCCCGACACTCCGATACAGCCCTGGGGCTGAGATCGCGAGATTGAGTACCGAGGTCGCGGTCATCGAGATCGCCGCGACGGAGTTGACCCCGTTGGTACCGAACTGCGCATCGATGACTGGCGGCAGTTCGCGAGTGAGGAACGTCTGCCACTTGTTGCGTCCGAGTACGGGATCGTCCTTCTGCCAGTCGGTGTAGTAGCTGAACGCTCCTTCCAGCGGCGTCACGACGTTGACGTTCTTGTCGGCAAAGAAGTCCAGGACATCGGTCCGTCCTTCCCACGTTGCACTGTCCTCGCCACCACCGGCGCCGTTGAGCAGATACAACGTGGGCCGTGGGGCGCTCGTGTCGGCGGGGAGGATCACCTCGAGTGGAATGTCGCGGCCCATCGCATCGGAGCGGACGCTGATGGTTACGGTGCGTGCCGGATCTGCGTTCGCGGGCAAAGGCGCAAACAGCAGTGGAACCAGTGAAATCGCCAGCGCCGCGGTGACGCGTCGACGGTAGGTTCGGATTCTCATCGGAGTGTCCCCCCAGGTGTGCGAGTCGGGTTCTCGAAGCGGATACCCGCTCGATACGCCCCGAACCGACCCATCCACACGCAACGGTTCGGGATCAACCGTGATCGTTTGCCTCGCGCAAACGGCCGGCGGCGACCATCATGGGAGGCATGCGCTCGATTTGGAAAGGCTCGATAGCCTTCGGTCTGGTCAACGTCCCGGTCAAGGTGTACTCGGCGACCGAGGACCACGACATCCGATTTCACCAGGTCCATGCAAAAGACGGTGGCCGCATCAAGTACAACCGTGTGTGTTCCGAGTGCGGAAACACGGTTCAGTTCGCGGACATCGACAAGGCGTACGACTCGGAAGACGGATCGCGCGTCATCTTGAGCGACGAGGACTTCAACAAACTCCCGGCCGCGGAGAAGCACGAGATTCCGGTGCTGGAATTCGTGCCGAACGATCAGATCGATCCGATCTTGTTCGAGAAGAGTTACTTCCTCGAACCGGATTCGGCGTCGCCGAAGGCATACGTCCTGCTTTCGACTGTACTCACCGAGAGTGATCGAACAGCACTGGTGCATTTCACTCTGCGACAGAAGACGCGCCTGGCCGCGATGCGCGCTCGCGACGGCGTCCTGGTGATCCAGACGTTGCTGTGGCCCGACGAAGTTCGCGCAGCAGAGTTCCCTTCCCTCGACGACGCGGAGAAGCCGAAGGCGAAGGAACTGAAGATGGCGCAGACGCTGGTCGAGAGCATGGCGGGCGATTTCGATCCGACCGAGTTCACCGACGACTACCAGCTCCAACTGAGGCAGTTGCTCGACGAGATGATCGAGAACGGCGGCAAGAAGGTCATCCCGGCCGCCGAGGTCGACCAAGAGGGCACCGACGCAGAGGTGGTGGACCTGGTTGCCGCACTGCAGCGCAGTGTGGACGAAGCGAAGTCGAACGCCTCCAAGGCCGGCTCGTCGAAGTCGACCACACCGAGGAAGAAACGAGCCTGAGTCAGCCGCGCACGTCTTGGACCTCGATCAGAGCGTCCAACTCTGCGTCGACGTCCGGGGCCGCGTGACGACCCGTTCCGACCGCCAGGTTGATCACGGGCCCGATCGCCTCCAGACCTGCCTCGGTGAACATTTCGGCGTGTGACGTGGGCACCGGACGGTCGATGATCACCCCGGACACGAACGGTCGCCACGCCGACGCCGTGCGCAGCGGGTCGAAGGTGTCGGTCTGTGCCGAGAAGAACAGCAGATCGCCCACGAACTTGCCCGGGCGGTACCGGTGGGCAAGCTGCGCGCCTGCGGAGTATTCCTCGAACAGTCGCTCGATCCGATCGCTCGAGACCAAAGGGTGATCGCCGATGGCTTCATGCAAGAGCGCTTCGGCGTCCTCGGGTGTCAGATCACGCTCGTCGGCGTCCGGGACCGAGATCCCCAACCCGCCGATCAGTTCGGCGAGAGAAGGCTGCGCGCCCGCCATCGTCGGGTCTTCGAGAACGAAGCTGTCGAGAAGAATCAGGTCGGCGACGCTCTCACCCGCGGCTTGCAACTGCACCGCCGCCGCATGAGCGATCAATCCCCCGATCGACCACCCCAGCAGGTGATACGGACCGTGCGGCTGAACTCCTCGAATTTCCTCGACGTACCGCGCCGCGAAGTCCTCGATCAGCTCCGCCCGGAATTCGGGGTCCGTCAGAATCGGCGACTGCAGGCCGTAGAGCGGCCGGCTGGAATCGACGTACCGATCGAATGCCCCGTAGCACCAGGCCAATCCGATGGCCGGATGGATGCAGAACAGTGGCTCGGCGCGGCCTTCCGGGCGTAGTGGCAGGACTACTGCAAGTGCGGAGGTATCCGCGTCACTTGTCACAACTGTTGCCTCGAGTTCGAAGAGTCTGCGCGCCAATGCCTCCGGCGTCGGGTCGGAGAATATCCACGCGACGGGGACGGTCATGCTGGTGCGTTCCTTGATGGCAGCGACCAAACGCGTTGCCATGAGCGAGTTTCCGCCGAGTTCGAAGAAGCTCGAATCGGCGTACGTGTCTGCGTCGGCGAGATCGAGGACCTCCGCGAAAGCAGCGCAGATCGCAATCTCGTCGCTGCCTTCCGGACTGCGTCCACTCGGCGCCTCCCAGAGGGGCGCAGGCAGAGCTGCGCGATCCAGCTTGCCCGCCGGTGTGGTCGGGACTGCATCGATCGTGACAAAAGCGGACGGGATCATGTGCGCAGGTAGGGATGTGCCTGCGTGGCGTCGTAGTGCGGTGACGTCGACGTCCCCGTGTGCCGGGACGACGTACGCGACTATCCGAGCGTCGACGCCGTCGCCGACGACCACGCTCACAGCCGAATGCACGGACGCCTCCGACGCCAGCACCGCGTCGATTTCACCGAGTTCGATCCGGAACCCTCGAACCTTGACCTGGTGGTCCGCGCGTCCGAGATAGACAAGCGACCGTGCGCGATCTTCACGCACAAGATCCCCGGTGCGGTACATCCGAGAGCCTTCGGGTCCGTGCGGGTCGGCGACGAACCGCGCTGCCGTGAGCGCGGGGTTGCCGAGGTACCCGCGGGCGAGACCGTCGCCGCACACGTAGAGCTCACCGACGACCCGTCCGGGGACCGAGTGCAGTCGGGAATCGAGAACCATCGCATCCACGCCTCGGATCGGACCGCCGATCGTCACGGTCTCCCCCGCGACGAGTGAATCGCTGATGGTGACTGCGACGGTGGCCTCGGTCGGGCCGTACGCGTTGAACATTCGGCGCCTCGGCGCCCACCGAGATACGAGGTCGGCGGTGCAGGCGTCGCCACCGACAACGACGGCCTCGAGATGGTCGAGACCGGCGGGATCGACAGTCGCCAGGGCGGCCGGAGTCACGAATGCATGGGTGATCGTCTGCTCGTCGAGCAGTTCGTGCAATTCGACACCGCCGAGAACCGTCGGAGGCGCAATCACCATCGTTGCGCCGGCGCCGAATGCCAGAAGGAGCTCGAGAACCGACGCGTCGAAGCTCGTCGAGGCGAAGCTCAGAGCGCGAGAGTGCGCGGTGACGCCGAAACGTTCCCGCTGTTCGTCGGCAAACGCGGCCAATCCCGCGTGAGTGACCAATACGCCCTTGGGTTTTCCGGTCGAGCCCGAGGTGTAGATCAGGTAGGCCGGGTTGTCGAACTCGAGTGGCGCGTCCGGCAGTGTCTCGGAATGGGCTGCCTCGATTTCGGTGGTGAATTCGACCGCGTCGAGCTCGATCCACGACGTGGCGCCCGGAAGGCCGGCCACATACTCACCCCTGGTGATACCGAGTACCGCCCCACTGTCGGTGAGCATGTGCTCGATCCGCTCGGCGGGGTACGCCGGGTCCACGGGAAGAAACACTCCGCCGGCTTTCGCTACGGCCCAGAGCGCGATCACATAGTCGGCCGACCTCGGAAGCGCGAGTGCCACAATCATTTCCGGCGCAATCCCGCGAGCGATCAACGCAAACGCCATTGCGTCGGAGCGTCGGTCGAGTTCGCCGTACGTGAGCGTGGCGGAAGCCGCGACGTCGACGATTGCCGGAGCATGCGGATCGGCCGCGCCGCGAAGCAGCAACTCCGGCAAGGTCAAAGCATCGCCGGCCGGACGTCCGGGCAACGCACGCAGGCCACGTCCCGCAAGATCCACGTCACCGACGACGGCGGAGGGCTGGGCAGTCAGTGTCTCGATGATCGTTTCCAGCATCACCGCAAACGACTCCGCCGTATCGGTGTCGAAGAGGTCCTTCGCGTATGTGAGGGAGGCCTCGTAGCCGCCGCCTTCCTCCGCGGTCTGTTCGACAACGGTGAACTGCAGGTCGTACTTGGCGATGTCCGGTGTGATCTCGTGGGCACGAACGGCAAGTCCAGGCAGGTCCCACGTCGTCGGGTGGGCGCCGTGGAACGAGATCATCGTCTGGAACACCGGATGACGGTCGGTGGTCCGGGTCGGCGCCACAACGTCCACGACCTGCTCGAACGGAATGTCCGCGTGGGCGAAAGCGTCGAGATCGACGGAGCGGACAGTACGCAGAACGTCGACGAACGTCGACCCGGGATCGACCGTCGTGCGCAGTCCGACCGTGCCCACGAACATTCCCACGAGGTCGTCGAGAACTCGGTGTCCTCGCCCGGCGACCGGAGATCCGATCACGATGTCCGTGCTTCGACTCAGCCTGGACAGCAGCACGGCATAGGCAGCGTGCAACACCATGAACGGCGTCGCCGCATTCGAGCCGGCGACCGCCTCGACCGCGATCCGGGTGTGCGCCGGAAGCGAGACCGCGGTGTGGGCGCCGCTCAACGACTGGGTGAGCGGGCGCGCTCGATCGCTCGGAAGGTCGATCAGCTCAGGTGCTCCCCGCAACGTCTCCCGCCAGTACGACGCCTGTGCCCCGAGCACGCTCTCGGATTCGTTCACAGAGCCCAGCGCTTCCCGCTGCCAGATGGCGAAGTCCGCGTAGTGCACCTCGAGCGGGGTGAACTCGGGAGCGCGTCCCGAACTTCTCGCGACGTAGGCGGTGAGCACGTCCTTCATCAACGGCGCGATCGACCATCCGTCCGCCGCGATGTGGTGGATCACGATGACAAGTGTGTGGTGCTGCGGCGTCGACTCGAGCAGGAGCGCGCGAACGGGAGATTGGGTCGTGATGTCGAATCCACGCGACGCGAATTCCCTGGCGAGCTCTGCCGGTTCACGGGTGTCCGCATTTGCGTACTTCAGCGAGGTGAATGCATCCTGGATCACCTGGTGTGGGCCGGTGTCGGAGTCGGGGAACACCGTGCGCAGGATTTCGTGCCTTTCGATCACGTCGAGGACCGCAGCTTCGAGGGCTGGGACGTCGAGTGCACCGTCGAGGGAGATCGCGGCAGGGACGTTGTACGCGGGTGAGCCGGGATCCATCTGGTTGAGGAACCAGATGCGGGCCTGCGCGTAGGACAGCGGAATTTGCTCGGGGCGGTCGACGGCGGTGATCGGTGGTAGCGCCTTAGCCCCGGCGGATGTGTCGAGCACGGTGGCAAGTTCCCGAATTTCGGGGTGCTCGAACAGCATTCGGACAGGTACCTGCCTGCCCAACGATTCGCCCAGTCGCTGGGCCAGTCTGGTGGCGAGCAGTGAGTTGCCGCCGAGTTCGAAGAAACTGTCCGACGCACTGATCTGTTCGATACCCAGTAGTTCTGCCACGACGCCGGCAACCTGGAGTTCGGTCGGGGTGGTCAGCGGCTCGACACTTCGCTCGGACGAACGCAGTGTCGGCGCCGGCAGTGCCGCTCGGTCGAGTTTCCCGACGGGGGTCAGCGGAACGTGCTCGATCGGGGTGATCGCCGACGGCACCATGAAGGCGGGCAGTGAGCGGCGCGCATGGATCAGCAATTCGTCCATCTCGACCGCATCGGCGCCGAGTACTACGTACGACGCCAACATCGTCTCACCGGAAGCTGCGTCGATGCCCACGGTGACCACGAACTCGACGCCGGGGTAATCGCTGAGGACGGAGTCGATCTCGCCCAGTTCGATGCGGAATCCGCGTACTTTCACTTGGTGATCAGAGCGTCCGACGTATTCGATCGTCTCGAGCGGCGTCCACCGAACCAGGTCACCGGTCCGGTACATGCGGGCGCCGGCCGGGCCGAACGGCGCTGCCACGAATCGCGTCGCCGTCAACGCGGGTTGGTCGAGGTAGCCGCGGGCAAGTCCCAGGCCGGCGATGTAGAGCTCACCGGTGACCCCGACGGGTACCGGCTGAGCCGAGCCGTCGAGAATTACCGCGGACACGCCCCGGACGGGTCCGCCGATGGTCACGGTCTCCCCCACCGTCAGGGCATCGCTGATGCACACCATGACCGTGGTTTCCGTCGGCCCGTAACCGTTGAACAACCGGCGACCCGGTGCCCACTTGCGGACCAGTTCGGGTGAACAGGCCTCGCCGCCGACAACGATCGACTGCAAGACGTCCAGCCCGGTGGGATCGACCGAGGCCAGCGCTGCCGGCGTGATGAACGCGTGGCTCACCTGCTGATCGGTGATCAGTTTTGCGAGGTCCTCGCCGCCGTACACATCGGGAGATGCGATCACCATCGTCGCGCCCTCACCGACGGCGAGCAGCAGTTCGAGGATGGATGCGTCGAAGCTCGGTGAGGAGAAGTGCAGCGTCCTCGACTGCGCCGAGATGCCGTAGCGCGCCGTCTGCTCGGCGGCCAATGCGCTCAGGCCACGGTGAGTGACGCTGACACCCTTGGGCTTTCCCGTCGATCCGGAGGTGTAGATGATGTAGGCGAGGTTGTCGATTCGGATCGGCGCGGCAGGAACCGGCTGCCAGACACCGTCGCCGTGGATGTCGTCCATCGTCATCCACGGAACCGGACGGGGCAGTGATTCGATCACCGCTTCCGTTGTCACTCCGCGAGTGGCTCCGGAGTCGGTGAGCATGTGCAGAATGCGATCGGCTGGGTACCGCGGATCGACCGGAACGAACGCGGCGCCGGTCAAGGAAACGCCCCACAACGCGACGATCGAGTCGATCGAACGCGGAATCGCTATCGCCACAATGTCTTCGGCGCCGATACCTTCTGTGGTCAAACGGCGGGCAAGCGCCGATGCACGGGCGAAGAGATCTCGGTAGAGCACGGTGGTGTCACCAGATCGAAGGGCCACCGAATCGCCTGAACGGGTGGCGGTCCGCGTCAATATTTCGGCCAAGGTGCGCGAACTGGTCCACGCCGGACCGCGTACCGGCATCAGCGACGCACGCTCGAGGGTGCTGAGGAATTCCATGTCGTCGATTGCGGTGTCCGGGTCTGCGGCGACGGCGCGGGCCACCGACTGCACACGTGCGGCGATCGTTTCCGCAGTGGAAATGTCGAAGAGCGCCTCGGCAAACCTGAGCGACCCGGTGATCTCCGCGTTCTCGGAATCGCCTGCCAGCAGGGTGAACTCGAGGTCGAACTTCGCGACGGACGGTTCGAGCGCTTGCGCCTCGAGATGCGCGTCGTGGACGGTTACCTGCGGCGAGACCACATTCTGGTGGTACGACAGCATGACCTGAAACAGCGGGTGTCGCGTAGTTGACCGGTCGAGATCGAGGGCGTCGACCAGCACCTCGAACGGCAACTCGGGGTGCGCGAGGGCGGCAAGGTCGCGTTCACGGACGACCTCGAGCAGGGAGGTGAACGACGCTCGGTGATCGACCGGTGTGCGAAGCGGTACCGAATTGACGAACATCCCGATCAGGGAATCCAGTTCGGGTCGGCCGCGGCCAGCCACCGGAGTGCCGACCACCACGTCGTCGGTAGCACCGAGACGCGCCAGAACAACCGTCAAGATCGCGTGTACGACCATGAATTGCGTCGTGCCACTGCGCCTTGCCAAGGCGGCGAGCCGCTCCCCGGTCGCCGCGTCGATGACGATCGGCACCGATCCGACGGCGGTCGTGGTGACAGATCCGCGTGGGCGATCCACCGGTAGCAGTACCTCGTCCGGGGCACCGGCCATGGCAGCGGTCCAGAAGGTCAGCTCGCGGGCAACCAGAGACTCCTGGTCGTCGATCTGCCCGAGCGAGTCTTGCTGCCACACCGCGTAGTCGGCGTACTGCACGTCGAGCGGTGTGAAAACCGGGGCGTCTCCGACGACGCGTGCGGAGTACGCCGCGACGAAATCTGTCGCGAAGGGAGTCAGGGACCAGCCGTCGAAGGCGATGTGGTGGATGACGACGACCAGTACGTGAGCGAAAGTGTCCTCGCGCACCAGCATGGCCCGAATCGGCAGATCCGAACCGAGATCGAACCCACGCGCCGCGAACTCCGTCGTCGCGGATTCGATACCTTCGGATCCGCGGTAGCGCTCGACGGAGAACTGCACGTCGGAAATTGCTCGGATGACCTGACTCGGGCCGTCGGCGCTGTCGACGTAGATCGTTCGAAGCACCTCATGGCGTGCAATGACGTCCGCAAGCGCCTCCTCGAGTGCATCGCCGTGGATGTCTCCGGTGATCCGGATCGCGAACGGAATGTTGTAGACCGCGGACTGCGGGTCGAAGCGATTGACGAACCACAGCCGCTGTTGCGCAGCGGAGAGCGGTAGTCGGTCCGGGCGAGCACCGGCGCTCAGGGCAGGTCGATCGTCTGATTCTTCGGCGCTCGCCGCCAGACGTGCAGCGAGCGCTTCGACGGTCGGTGCTTCGAAGATCGAGCGCACGTCCACAGCGAGTCCCGTCGCTGCGCTCAACCGCGCGGACACCTGCGTCGCGACGAGTGAGTTGCCACCGAGATCGAAGAAGCTGTCTCCGGCCCGGACATCGGGTACGTCGAGCAGTGAAGCGAACACGTCGGCGACGGTGCGTTCGAGCCCGGCCTCGGGTTCACGACCCGTACCGAGGACTTCGCGCGGTATCGGCGTCGGCAAGGCTCTCCGATCGAGTTTGCCGACCGGAGTCAACGGAATCGCGTCGATCGGGGTGATCGACGACGGAATCATGTACCGCGGCAGCGTGTCGGCGAGTGCCGCAAAGAGCGACTCGATATCAGCGTCGCCGCTGAGCAACACGTACGACGCCAGAGTGGTGCCTGCGGCGGATTCGACGGGAATCGTCGTGGCGAAGTGAACGAGAGGGGAATCCATCAGAGCAGCGTCGATCTCGCCGAGTTCGATGCGGAACCCGCGGATCTTGAGCTGATGATCGCTGCGGCCCACGTAGCGGAGGGTCAGGTCCTTGGTCCAGCGGACCAGGTCACCGGTTCGGTACATCCGGGCACCGGACGTCGAGTACGGATGCGCGACAAAACGATCCGACGTCAGCGCGGGACGAAGGTGGTAACCACGTGCAAGCCCCGGCCCACCGATGTACAGCTCGCCGACGCCGCCGATCGGGACCGGTTGCAGCCGAGCGTCGAGCACCACGGCGTCGATTCCGCGGATGGGACCGCCGATGGTGATCGGATCGCCCGGTGAGAGTGGGTCACTGATGGCAACCATGACAGTGGTTTCGGTCGGACCGTATCCGTTGTGCAGTCTGCGCCCGTTGCCCCAGCTCGAGACCAATTCCGGGGTGCACACGTCGCCGCCGACGACTACGCATTCCAGCGCCGTCACGCCCGCCGGATCGACGGTCGCCAGAGCAGCCGGAGTGATGAAGGCATGAGTGACCTCGCGGCTTCGGAGGAACTCGCTCAACGCCTCCCCTCCGTAGATGTCGGGAGGGGCGATCACCATCGTCGCGCCGGTCGAACCGGCGAGCAGTAGCTCGAGTACGGCGCCGTCGAAGCTCGGTGACGCAAAATGCAGAGTCCGCGACCCGGCGGTGATCCGATACCGATCCTGTTGTTCGCGAGCAAGATTGGCCAAACCTGCGTGAGTGACGACGGTGCCCTTCGGCACTCCGGTCGAGCCGGAGGTGTAGATGACGTACGCAGCCGACGCCGCAGTGATCGACGCTGTTCTGTCAGCGTCGTCGATGGCAGCGTCGGAGTAGGCGGCATATTCTGCAACCGTGTCCGCGTCGCCGAGGTCGATCCAGACTGCGACGTTCCCGCCGGTTGCCGGACCGGCCGCAACCTCGGCGGACCGAATTCCGATCCGCACACCCGAATCCTCGAGCATGTGCGCAACTCGATCTGCGGGATAACGGGGATCGACCGGGACGAAAACGCCGCCGGCTTTGGTGACCGACCAGACTGCGAGCACGGAGTCGACCGATCGGGCGACGGCCAATGCGACCGGTGTCTCGGGGCCGACGCCCAGGTCCATGAGGTATCGAGCGATCCGATTCGATCGACGCTCCAGCTCCCCGTACGAGAGTGAGCGCTCGGAGTCTTCGAGGGCGATCGCGTCGGGATACGTCCTCGCGGTATCCCCGAGGATCTGCGCCAGCGTCGATTCGCCCACCGAAGCCACGCCGCGCCGCGGCAATATCGCGGCACTCTCCCGGGATCCGAGTACACGAAGGTCACCAACCGGTGCAGTCGGTTCCGACACTGCCGATTCCACGAGGGTCACGAAGTTTCGCGCCAAGGCTTCGACGGTCGCGTTGTCGAACAGGTCGGTGGAATAGGTGAACGTGGCATCGATTCCAGCTGCGGTCCCGGACTCGTGACGTTCGGTGACGGTGAGCTCGAGGTCGAACTTGGTCAGCCCCGTCTCGACTGCCCGCGCCGTCATCGACACCCCGGCCAGTTCGGCTGTGTGAGCGGTGGTTATCCGAGAGGTGATGGCAGCTTGAAAGACCGGATGGTGCGCAGGCGAGCGGTCGAGTTCGAGCGCGTCCACGACGACGTCGAAAGGCACGTCCGCATTGTCGAAGGCATCCACGTCGACGGCCCTGACCTGCGACAGGTGTGCGGCGAACGTCGCGTCCCGATCGACGACGGTCCGCAAGGCCAGAGTGTTGACGAACATGCCGACGAGCAGATCGAGAGATCTGTCCCCTCGTCCTGCCACCGGTGTTCCGATGACGATGTCGTCCGTGCCGCTGTACCTGGCCAGAAGCAGGGCGAAGCACGCATGCAGGGCGATGAACGGCGTGGCGTCGTGATCGCCGGCAAGTACAACGAGCTTCTGATGAGTGGAAGCGCCAATTCTGATGTCGACTCCGGCCCCGCGCATGGTCGGGTCGAGTGGGCGCGGACGGTCCGTCGGCAGGTGGAGTTGCTCGGGCGCTCCCGCCAGCTGCTGCTTCCAGAACGCGATCTGTGAGTGGGCAAGCGAATCGGTGGATGCCGCGTCGCCGAGGTGTTCTCGGTGCCAGAGCGTGTAGTCGGCGTACTGCACCGGAAGGGGCGCCCACTGCGGGCTGTTGCCGCCGACGCGGGCGGCGTAAGCGCCGGTGAGATCAGCAGCCAACGGCGCGAGCGACCAGCCGTCGGCCACCATGTGGTGCAGAACTACGACGAGGACTGCTTGCTCGTCATCGCCGTCCTTGCCATCGCCTTCCTCATCGTCGGCGACAGTGATCAGCAGGTAGCGGACCGGGCGTTCGCGGACCAGATCGAAACCCGCCGAGGAGAATTCGAAGATCACACTTTCGAGATTCTCGCGTTCCACTTCGATCGACTCGAGCCCCGCGATACCCTCGCCCAGGCCCAGAACCTTCTGCGTTGCGTTGTCCCCGATTTGAGGAAACACGGTGCGTAGTGATTCGTGACGTGTCACGACGTCCATGATCGCGGCGCTCAGTGCGTCGGGATCGACGTCGCCGCGCAACGACACCGCCAACGGAATGTTGTATGCACCTGATTCCGGTGCGACGCGGTTCAGGAACCACAGTCGCTGCTGCGCGGGAGCAAGAGGCAGTACCGCCGGCCGGGCCACGACCTGGATACCGTCGGCGTCCGGGGTCTGGGCGGCACGCTCGATCGTCGCCGCGATCCCGGACACCGTGGGATGGTCGAAGAGCGCACGCAGCGGCATACGAACTCCGGTGGCTTCGGTCAAGCGCGCCACAGCCGTCGTCGCTACCAGCGAGTTTCCGCCCAAATGAAAGAAATTATCGTCGAGCCCGAGCGGTCCGCTACCCAGGATGTCAGCCAGAACCGCGGCTACCTTGCCCTCGGTCGGAGTCGTCGGGGGCCGGAAGACCTTGGTGGAGGCGAGGATCGGCGACGGCAGCGCACGCCGGTCGAGTTTTCCGTTGGTGGTCAACGGAATCGAATCGATGACCATGAAGGCATCGGGAACCATGTAGGTCGGGAGGGCTTCGGCGGCGTGCGCGCGAAGGGCTTCGGCGTCCACGGCGTCCGAAGCGGTCACATAGGTCACGAGAGCGCCGCCGGCCGGCGTCGGAGCCACGACGGTCACGGCGTCGTCGATTCCCGGCGCGCCGAGGATGACGGAGTCGATTTCGCCGAGTTCGATCCGGAATCCGCGGATCTTGACCTGCGCGTCGCCGCGTCCGAGGTATTCGAGTTGTCCAGGCGCAATCCATCGTGCGCGGTCACCGGACCGGTACAACCGTCGTCCGCCGGCATTGAACGGATCGGCAACGAACCGGCCCGCGGTGAGGTCTGGTCGGCCCAGATAGCCACGGGCGAGTTGACCGCCGGCGACATAGATCTCCCCCGCAATCCCCACCGGGACCGGGGAGAGATGCTCGTCGAGCAGGTACACACGAAGTCCGTCGATCGCGTCACCGATCCGGCTGCCGGTAACCGCACTCGCGCTCGCCCGGTCGAGTTCGAGATGGGTGACATGCACCGTCGTCTCGGTTATGCCGTACATGTTGACGAGTGCGGGCCCGGATTCCGTGTGATTGTCGTGATTGTCGTAGCCCGCGTGATTGTCGTACCAGCGCCCGAGGCGACGAAGATCCAAGGCTTCGCCACCGAAGATCACGTACCGGAGCCGAGTCTCCGAATCGGCCCGAAGGTCGGCTTCGATGTACTGGTAGAAGGCTGAGGGCGTCTGATTGAGCACGGTGACGCCTTCTGCAGCGACGAGCGCGCGGAAGGCATCGGGGTCGCGTGAGACTTCGTGATCGACCAGAACCAGCGTTCCACCGTGGAGCAGCGCGCCCCACAGTTCCCACACCGAGAAGTCGAAGGCGAACGAGTGGAACATCGTCCACACGTCGTTGCCGTCGAATCCGAATTCGACCTGCGTGTTCTCGAACAATCGCACCACGGTGGCGTGGGTGACCGAGACGCCCTTGGGTCGGCCCGTCGACCCCGAGGTGTAGATCACGTATGCCAGATTGTCGACTCCGTGCCCGCGCGGGCACTCATCGGTTTCCAGACCCTCACCGGAGTACTCGTCGGAGTCGACCCCGACGACCACCACGTCAGAGTTCGGGAAGGCGGAGTTCGGGAAAGTGGAATCGGAGATGACGCACACCGGTTGCGCATCCTCGACCACGTATGCCAAACGCTCGGCGGGGTGCGCACGATCGAGTGGGAGGTATCCGCCGCCGGCCTTCGCTACCGCGACAGCGGCAACGATCATGTCCACGGATTTCGGCAGCATGATTCCGACCAACGACTCGGATTGCACGCCATGCTCGACGAGCTTGCGCGCCAACTGATTCGATCGTCGATCGAGTTCGCGGTACGACACGCGCTCGCTACCTGCGACAACGGCGATCGCTTCCGGGGTCGCCCGAATGCGGTCGGAAAGGATGTCGGAGAGCGTTCGGACCGGGGTAATCGGGAGAACGGGCGGCACCAGCGCCTGGCGCGCGTCCGGGCGGAGCAGATCCACTGAGCCGAGCGCCGAGTGCGGAGCACCGACCATCGCGGTCAAGATTCGTAGATAACGGTCGGCGAGGTCCTCGGCTTGCTCCTTCGTGCCGAGCCAATCCAGAACACCGGAGATCGGCTGATCGAAATCGGCATGCTCACCAGTCGGAATCGCCAGGGAGACAAACAGTTCCGGCGCGGTGGCCAGATCCGATCCGATAGGCGCACCGACCATGAGCCCCGGAAATCTCGGGTGAGCATCCAGCGGCTCCTCGAAGCAGACCATCGCCCGGAACAACGGGCCCGTCTCCACCCAGCGGCCGTCACCGAGTGCGGCGGTCACCGAAGACAGAAGAATGTCTGCGTGTTCGAAAGCTTCGATTGCGACGGTGTCCACCGCACCGACCAGGTCGTTGAGCGTCATGGTGTTCGACACCGTCGAGCGAAGCACCAACTGGTTGGCGAACATCGAGACGAAATCGTCCGGGTTCGAGGCGCCGTACCCGCGGACCGAGACGCCGATCGACACCTCGTCAGCCGAACCGACGCGGCGCAGCAGTCCGGCCATCGCAGACTGGAACAGCACGAACAGACTCGTGTTCATCGTCGTCGCCATCGTCTCGAGGCGGCGGCAGAGGTCTGCCTCGATCTCGAGGGGCGTGGACGTCCGACCGGATCCGGCGACGACCGGCAAACCCAGATCCTCGGCGGGGTTCGACAATGTCGAAGACCAGTACTCGACGTTGCGGGCGTGTTGAACTTCGGCGATCCACTTCCCCGCGGCGTCCGGGTCGATGTCCATCAATCGAGTTCCCGATTCCGCAGCGCAGAACAATTCGAGGAATTCGAGGAAACGTCGGTGGTGACGCGTGATGTCCTCGTTGGTGTAGAGGTCTGGATTCGCGGCGAAGTCGATCTGGATCTCTTCGGCTGCGGAAGTCTGATAGACGTTGACCGAGAGGTCTTCGATCGGCCCGGTCGAGATCACGTTCAGTTCGCCGTGCGCGTCCCCGAGAGTGATTCCCGAGTGGAACAGCATGAGGTTGATCAACGGCCCGTGGAAGCCGCGTCCGTCGGCGATGCTGTGATCACCGGCGTTGAGGTCGCGTCGTAGGTCCTCGTGGCGGTACTTCTGATGACGCAGTGCGCCGGTGAGTTCGATCTTCACCTCGTGCAGCAAGTCTCCCACCGCGAAGTGCGGATCGACACTCGCACGTATCGGGACGACGTTCGACATCATTCCGCCGGACCGGCGAGCAGCTTTTGTCGTCCGCCCCGAGACCGGCAAGCTGAGGACCACGTCGCGGGTCCCGGTGGCCCGGGCGAGGTAAGCCGCCAGTGCACCGATCACCACTGACGACGTAGTCACGTCGTGATCGACGGCGAGCCTTTCGAGGGAGCTTCGCAGTTCCGTAGGTACCGTCGCCGACCGTAGGCGTGACCACGCCTGCGACGGAGCAGTCGAGGACGCGAGCGAGGTTCCGCCCGGCTTGTCGGCCATCTTGGTGTTCCAGTAGTCGCGATCGCGTTCCCACCGGGAAGAGCCCAGATAGTCGGCCTCTGCCTTCACCAACGATTGGAGGGGGGCAGTTACCGCTGGGGGAACTGGCAGATCCCGCACCGCGGCGGTGTAGATCTCGGCTGTGCGGTTCATCATCGACATCGCGCCGAAACCGTCGAGCGCCACATGATGAATACGGCTGTACCAGTAGTAATGGTCGTCGCGAAGCACCAGGACTGCCAGCCTGACCAGGCGATCGGTGAACGGATCGATGGCAGCAGTGTGCTCTTTGCGCATCCATTCTCGCGCCGCCGATTCCGGATCGGATTCGGCGCGCAGGTCGACCACGTCGAGGGAGTCGTCCATGTCGAGATCGAGCCACTGACGCGCAACCCCGTCCACCTCGACCAGGCGCAGGTATCCGGAGCCGATCTCACGGCCGGTCTGTTTACTGGCAGCGGTCAGCAGCTCGATGTCGAGCGGACCGTCCACGTCGACGTACTGAGCGATGCTGACGGGAATCTCGGGTCGAAGCTGTTGTGCGACAAGCAGGGAAAGTTGCGCGGCAGAAAGAGGGAAGGTGAGTTCGTCGTCCGGACGAGCTGCGGAAACGATTCCTCGGTCGGGACTGCCATCCACACGAATCTCCCTCTTACAACTTGATCATGATGCAAACAGGTATATGCGTCCGCTGGACGCTTCGAACTGATCGGGGCACTTCGAAATGAGACGAATACATTGGAAAGCTCGGGTGGAAACTGGCAAATCGCCCGCCGGAGATCACATCGTGACAATCAGCTGCGATGTTACCGATCAGTCAGCTTCCAGCAAATATTCATCAAACAACCATTTGGGACTATTGTCCTGAATATCATGGCTAAAACGGCCCTATATAACAAACCGAAGCGCCGGTACCCGACGAACGGGCACCGACGCTCCGGTGAAATGTATTCAGTTGATCGTGCAGCGAGGCTGCTTGTCAGACCGTGAAGCCGAGTGCGCGCAGTTGCTCGCGTCCGTCTTCGGTGATCTTGTCCGGTCCCCACGGCGGCAACCACACCCAGTTGATCTTCATGTCGGTACACAGATCGCTACGCACAAGTGCGCCGCGCGCCTGGTCCTCGATCACGTCGGTCAACGGGCACGCCGCCGACGTCAAAGTCATGTCGATCGTGACGACACCGTCGTCTTCGAAGAGTCCGTAGACCAAGCCGAGATCGACGACGTTGATTCCCAGTTCGGGGTCGACGACGTCGCGCATCGCTTCTTCGAGTTCGTCGAGTCGCTCAGGCGACGGGACAGTGCCACTGCCCTGTGCGCCACCGAATTCCGCAGTGGAATCGGGATTCGGATTCACCGGAGCGCCGACCTCGGCGTCCTGCACTGGTTGTGTCTCGGTCATGATCCCTGTCCTTCAGTCGTGTCGACCAATTCACTGCTGCTGTCCGCCGTCGTCACAGCACTGCCGTCGACAATCTGGACTACAGCATCCTTGAATGCCATCCATCCGAGCAAGGCGCACTTCACGCGTGCCGGATACTTCGAGACACCGACGAACGCGATGCCGTCGCCGAGAACGTCCTCGTCCCCCTCGACGGTGCCCCGACTGCTCACCATCTCGTTGAACGCCGTCACCGTCTTCAATGCGTCGGTGACCTGCATCCCGATGACGAGGTCGTTCAGCACCGACGTCGACGCCTGGCTGATCGAACAACCCTGACCGTCGTACGAGACGTCGGAGACCGTTCCGTCCTCGGAGATCTGGACGCGCAACGTCACCTCGTCGCCACACGTCGGGTTGACGTGGTGCACCTCGGCGCCGAACGGCTCACGGAGTCCGCGGCCGTGCGGATGTTTGTAGTGATCGAGGATCACTTCCTGATACATCTGCTCCATACGCATGATTCAGTTCAACTCCCCTGCGACACCGAAAAATTCCTGCGCACGCTTGATCGCTGCAACGAGAACATCGATTTCCGCGGTGGTGTTGTAGAGCGCAAACGACGCACGGGCCGTCGCAGCGACACCGAACTTACGATGCAGCGGCCACGCGCAATGGTGTCCGACGCGGATCGCGACGCCCTCGTCGTCGAGGATCTGTCCGAGGTCGTGGGCGTGAATACCGTCCACGACAAAGGAAATCGCTCCGCCGCGGCTCTCGGACGTCTGCGGTCCGATGATGCGCAAACCTTCGATCGCCGACAACTTTTCGAGAGCAGCCTCCACCAACACGTGCTCGTGCGCGGCGACGGCGTCCATCCCGAAGGTGTTCAGGTAATCCACGGCAGCGCCCAGTCCGACCACCTGTGAGGTCATCGGTACGCCGGCTTCGAAACGCTGAGGCGGCGGCGCGTAGGTGCTGACCTCCATGGTGACCGTCTCGATCATCGACCCGCCGGTGATGAACGGAGGCATCGCTGCCAGCAGTTCACGACGGCCGTAGAGAACTCCGACCCCCGAAGGGCCGAGCATCTTGTGACCCGAGAACGCCGCGTAATCCACTCCCAGTTCGTGGAAGTCGACGGCCATGTGAGGCACCGACTGGCACGCGTCGAGCACGACGAGTGCACCGACGGCGCGTGCTCGTCGCACCAATTCCTCGACGGGCGCGATCGCGCCGGTCACGTTGGACTGGTGGGTGAACGAAACGACCTTCACCGCGTCTGTCAGCTCCAGCGAATCGAGATCGATCCGGCCGTCGTCGGTCACGCCGTACCACTTGAGCGTCGCACCGGTTCGGCGCGCAAGTTCCTGCCAGGGAACGAGGTTGGCGTGGTGTTCGAGTTCGGTGATGACGATTTCGTCGCCAGGACCGACATGGCGGTCGAAGCGATCGTCACCGAGAACGTAGGTCACCAGATTGAGAGCCTCGGTGGCGTTCTTGGTGAACACCAACTCGTCCGAATCCGCGCCCACGAAAGAAGCGATGGTGGCGCGAGCATTCTCGTACGCGTCCGTCGCCTCTTCTGCGAGCTGATGAGCACCCCGGTGTACTGCCGCGTTACACGTGGTCAGGAAGTCCCGTTCGGCATCGAGAACCTGGACCGGACGCTGCGAGGTAGCGCCGGAATCCAAGTACACCAAAGGTTTTCCGTCGCGCACGGTTCGCGCCAGGATCGGGAAGTCGGCCCGAACCGCTGTGACGTCGAGCTCGCGCACCGAGGTGGTCATCGTGATTACGCTCCCTGGGTAGCTGCGGTGTCCGCGGTGAAACGAACGTAGCCGTTGGTCTCGAGCTCGTCGGCCAGCTCCGGTCCACCCGACTCGACGATGCGGCCACCGACGAACACGTGAACGAAGTCGGGGTTGATGTAGCGCAGAATGCGCGTGTAGTGCGTGATCAGCAGAACGCCGCCGTTCTCGCGCTCCTTGTAGCGGTTGACGCCTTCGGAGACGGTGCGCAGAGCGTCGACGTCGAGGCCGGAGTCGGTCTCGTCGAGGATCGCGATCTTCGGCTTGAGCATGCCCAACTGCAGGATCTCGTGGCGCTTCTTCTCGCCACCGGAGAAGCCTTCGTTGACCGAGCGCTCGATGAACGAGGGATCGATCTCGAGCTCGCTGAGGGCTTCCTTGACTTCCTTGACCCAGTGGCGCAGCTTGGGAGCCTCGCCTCGCACGGCCGTGGCGGCGGTGCGCAGGAAGTTGGACATGGAAACGCCGGGAACCTCGACGGGGTACTGCATCGCCAGGAAGAGCCCGGCACGTGCACGCTCGTCGACGCTCATTGCGAGGACGTCTTCACCGTTGAGGGTGATGGAGCCGGACGTGACCTGGTACTTGGGGTGACCGGCGATGGCGTACGACAGAGTCGACTTGCCGGAGCCGTTGGGGCCCATGATCGCGTGGGTCTCGCCGGAGCGGACCGTCAGGTCGACGCCCTTGAGGATCTGGATGGGCTCGGCGTTGGCATCGGAGTTGGCGACCTCGACGTGCAGGTCACGAACCTCGAGGACCGAGATGGTGGTGTTGTCACTGGTAGACATGAAATTCCTTCAAGATGAGGCGGGCGAGCGTAGCGACGGGGTGGTGTCGCAGGCGGGGCGGTCAGGAGCCGACGGCTGCGAGTTCGGCTTCGACTGCGGCTTCGAGGCGATCGCGCACCTCGGGAACAGCGATCTTGTTGATGATTTCGTGGAAGAACCCACGTACGACCAGACGACGAGCCTGATCCTCCGGGATACCACGAGCACGCAGGTAGAACAGCTGCTCGTCGTCGAAACGTCCCGTTGCACTTGCGTGGCCGGCTCCGACGATCTCACCGGTCTCGATTTCGAGGTTCGGAACCGAGTCGGCGCGGGCGCCGTCGGTCAGCACCAGGTTGCGGTTGAGCTCGAACGTGTCGGTGCCCTCCGCTGCGGCGCGGATGAGAACGTCGCCGATCCACACGGTGTGCGCGTCGGGCTTGCCGGATCCGGGATCGCCCTGAAGCGCACCCTTGTAGACCACGTTGGACTTGCAGTTGGGCTGCGAATGATCGACCAGCAGACGCTGTTCCAGATGCTGGCCGGCGTCGGCGAAGTACAGGCCGAGCAGTTCGGCGTCGCCGCCCGGTCCGTCGTACTTGACGGTGGCGGACAGGCGAACCAGGTCGCCGCCCAGGCTGATCGAGGTGTATCGAAGCACTGCGTCGCGGTTCAGGCGAGCGTGGTGTGACGTCACGTGAACTGCGTCGTCCGCCCAGTCCTGGATGGCCACCACGGTCAGCTGCGAACTGTCACCGAGAACGAATTCGATGTTCTCCGCGAAGGTTCCGCTGCCGCGCTGGTCGATCACGAACGTCGCCTTGGCGAACTGTGCCAGGTGAATCTGGGTGTGTCCGTAGGCGACGTTGTCGACTCCGGGGCCGGTCATGGTGACCACGACTGGCTTCTCGACCTCGACCTCGGCGCCCACCGAGATGACCGTTGCAGTCTCGAAGCTCGAATACGCCTGCGCTGCAATGCGATCAGCGGGAACGCCGGCTTTGCCCAGACGCGCGTCGTCACGGCCGACGGTCTCGACGGTGATGTCGCTTCCCCCGTCGACCTCGACGGTGACCTGTCCGTTGGCGACGGCGCTGCCGTCATGCAGTCCCCGGAGACGACGCAGCGGGGTGAACCGCCAGATCTCGTCACGTCCGCCGGGAACCTCGAATGCATTGACGTCGAACGAGGAGAACTGCTCGCCCTTGTTCGTGATAGGTGAGCCTGTGGCTGCACCCTTTACAGGAGCGGTCGGGTTCTCCCCGGCAACAGCTCCGATGACTCCGGTCTCTGGCGTGGTCACTAACCCACAGCCCCTTCCATCTGAAGTTCGATAAGGCGGTTGAGCTCGAGCGCGTACTCCATCGGGAGTTCCTTCGCGATGGGCTCGACGAATCCACGCACGATGGTGGCCATCGCCTCGTCCTCGGTCAGTCCGCGGCTCATCAGGTAGAAGAGCTGATCGTCACTGACCTTGGAGACGGTGGCCTCGTGACCCATGGTGACGTCGTCCTCGCGGATGTCGACGTACGGGTAGGTGTCGCTTCGGCTGATCTGGTCGACCAGCAGAGCGTCACACTTGACGGTCGACTTGGAGCCGTGGGCACCCTTGTTGACCTGCACCAGACCGCGGTACGACGCACGTCCGCCACCACGGGCGACAGACTTGCTGATGATGGTCGAGGACGTGTGCGGCGCGAGGTGGAGCATCTTGGCGCCGGTGTCCTGATGCTGGCCCTCGCCGGAGAACGCAACGGAGAGAACCTCACCGCGGGCGTACTCGCCCATCAGCCACACGGCCGGGTACTTCATGGTGACCTTGGAGCCGATGTTGCCGTCGACCCACTCCATGGATCCGCCTGCCTCGACCTTGGTGCGCTTGGTCACCAGGTTGTAGACGTTGTTGGACCAGTTCTGGATGGTCGTGTAGCGGCAGTGGCCGCCCTTCTTCACGATGATCTCGACGACGGCCGAGTGCAGTGAATCGGACTTGTAGATCGGCGCGGTGCAACCCTCGACGTAGTGCACGGAGGCATCTTCGTCGACGATGATCAGGGTGCGCTCGAACTGACCCATGTTCTCGGTGTTGATACGGAAGTACGCCTGCAACGGGATGTCCACGTGGACTCCCGGCGGAACGTAGATGAACGAGCCACCGGACCACACGGCGGTGTTCAGCGCGGAGAACTTGTTGTCGCCGGCCGGGATGACCGATCCGAAGTACTCCTTGAACAGCTCCGGGTGCTGCTTGAGACCGGTGTCCGTGTCGAGGAAGATGACGCCCTGCTCCTCGAGGTCCTCACGGATCGAGTGGTAGACGACCTCGGACTCGTACTGAGCTGCGACGCCGGCAACGAGGCGCTGCTTCTCCGCCTCGGGGATACCGAGCTTGTCGTACGTGTTCTTGATGTCCTCGGGCAGATCTTCCCACGACTCGGCCTGCTTCTCGCTGGACCGGACGAAGTACTTGATGTTGTCGAAGTGAATACCTTCGAGGTCGCTGCCCCAGTTCGGCATCGGCTTCTTGTCGAAGGTGCGCAGCGCCTTGAGGCGGATGTCGAGCATCCACTCGGGCTCGCTCTTCTTGGCGGAGATGTCCCGCACGACAGCCTCGGACAACCCGCGCTGCGCGCTGGCTCCGGCTTCGTCGGAATCGGACCAGCCGTAGCCGTAATGACCGAGGGACGCGATGGTCTCTTCCTGCGTGAGCGGCTCGGTGCCTGCTGCCGCAGTGGTAGTCGCCTGGTCTGATGTGACGGTCATGCGAGCTCCTTCCGGAGTCTTGTTTCTTGACGGCTGCTCGGGTTCAGCGAGGGCTGGTCGCTGTGGTCGAGCAGTTCTGACTTTGAAGAACTAGCTGAAAAATCTCTATTCGAACGCTGCACGGTGGCAACGCTCGGTAGAACACTGTGGTCCGGTCATCTACTCCCGGTGGACACGAGGGGCACGTGCGTCGTGCAGGCGCAGTCACCGTTGGCGATGGTCGCCAGACGCTGGACATGAGTCCCGAGCAATTGCCGGAATGCTTGCTGCTCTGCCTCGCACAGTTCCGGAAACTCTTCTGCCACATGGGAAACCGGGCAATGGTGTTGGCAGATCTGCACGCCGTTGCCGACCGGCCGGGTCGACGCTGCGAACCCCACCGCATTGAAGGCTTCGGCGATTGCGTCCGCTGTCGCCTCGACGTTGTCGACATCTGTCGGATCAGCCGGTTCGACGTCTCCGACGATCGCCTGGACCCGACGCTTGGCGAACTCCTCGATTGCCGCGTCTCCGCCGATTTCACGGAGTTGCCGCATCGCAGCTCCCGCCAGATCGTCGTAGGTGTGGCCGAGGCGGCCGCGACCGGTCGCGGTGATCTGGAACTGCTTGGCGGGACGACCTCGTCCGCGCTGACGCAGCGACGACGCCGAAGCGGTACGGGCTTCGCCCGACTCGATCAACGCATCCAAGTGACGTCGGACACCTGCGGCACTCAAACCGAGGCGTGTGCCGATTTCGGAGGCGGTAATGGGGCCTTCTTCGAGTAGCAGCTTGACCACTGCCGCCCGCGTCTGACCTTCGACGCTCACCGTAACCGGATTTGCGGCAGCACTCGGCGAGGCCGCTACAGTGGGCTGACCTGCAACTTCCTTGCTTCGTGGGTCTGACGCATTTCTTTTCACAACACAAGTGTGACGGAATTCTTTTCGCAGGTCTACTAAGGGCAACCTGCATTACATTCGGGAATATCCGGACAACGTACGTTGTTTGTGCTTGTCTGTCCGGCTGGATGGAGCCGCTACGCTGCCTGGTGTGCCGCAGACCCCCGAGAAGACGACGACCGCGCGATCGGCGCGCGCGATCCTGCTGGAAAAACCCAAGGCACTCGCGCTTTCCACAATCGGCGTTCGACCTTTCGGATCCGCTCCCCGGCAGAGTATGGCCGCGGTGCTGCACGGCGACGAGGACGAGCGCCCCGGCCTGAACGCGAAGGAAACCGCACAACTGCGAGGGATCCGCCGATTCGGTGCGACCGGCGCGGTCTTGATGGCAGTCGGAGCGCTCGGCGCCGGCGCACAACCCGTCCTGCAGAATCCGACCGCAGGACTTCGAGTCCTCAGCCTTCCCGGACGTATGCCGACGGTCTCACTCACCATGACGATGACCGGAACCGTGCTCGTCGTTCTCGCCTGGCTGATGATGGGCCGATTTGCAGTCGGGGACATACGCAGCCGTTCCGGCGCACCGCGGCGCATGACCCGTTCCCAGTTGGACCGCACACTCCTGCTGTGGATCCTGCCGCTCTCGGTCGCACCGCCGATGTTCAGCCGCGACGTCTACTCGTATCTGGCACAAAGCGAAATCGCGGCCCGTGGACTCGATCCGTACGCCATCGGCCCCAAGGCGGCACTGGGCGTCGACCACGTTCTGACCCGCACGGTTCCGACGATCTGGCGCGACACCCCGGCTCCGTACGGACCGTTCTTCCTGTGGCTGGGACGCGGGATCAGCTCACTGACCGGCGACAACATCGTGGCCGGAATCTTCTTGCACCGCTTGCTCGCATTGGCCGGCGTCGCGCTCATCGTGTGGGCGATACCTCGACTGGCCAAGCGATGCGGTGTCTCTGCCGTCAGTTCGCTCTGGCTCGGTGCCGCGAACCCGCTGTTGCTCTTCCACTTGGTGGCCGGCATCCACAACGAAGCGCTCATGCTCGGGTTGATGCTCGCCGGAATCGAGATCGCCCTCCGCGCAGTCGAAGGGTCCGGGCCCATCCGTGGGCGAGCGCTGTTCTATCTCATTGCGGGATCAGGTTTGATCGCGTTGTCGTCGACCGTCAAAATTCCGTCCTTGCTTGCCTTGGGATTTGTCGGCATGGCCTTGGCTCGGCGTTGGGGTGGAACCTGGAAAGCCCTGGCGGGAGCCGCGATTCTCCTGGGCATCGTGGCCGCTGTCGTCACGTTTGTCATCAGCGTCGCCAGTGGGCTCGGTATGGGTTGGATCAACACCCTCGACACCGCCACCGCAGTCCGGAGTTGGATGTCCATCCCGACGCTCCTGGGCGTCGGCACGGGATTGGCCGGTGTACTGCTCGGACTCGGCGATCACACGACGGCGATCCTCACGATCACCCGGCCCATCGCGTACCTGGTTGCCATTCTCATCACCGCACGGATGATGATCTCGGTGTACATGGGCCGCATACACCCGGTCGGTGGACTCGGCATCGCACTCGGAGCGATCGTTCTCCTGTTCCCCGTCGTTCAGCCGTGGTATCTGCTGTGGGCGATCCTTCCGTTGGCCGCGTGGGCCACCGCACCGATTTTCCGCATCCCTGCCGTCGTCTTCACCTCGATCGTCAGCGTCATGTTGATGTCCAACGGCGCCGAATACCTTCCGTTCATGATCGTGCAGGCCGTCATCGCGACCATCCTCACCGCCGGAACGCTCATCGTCTTCACCCGCAATTCACTCCCCTGGCGTAGCGACAAGCCAGTAGCGGAGATCACGAAAGGCGGACCGGTAGACGAAGACAACTCGGCGGGGGCTTACGCTGATTCCCCGTGACCTCGAGAGCCTCCAGATCGTCGACGCCGGCGGTACAGATCCAGGGTGTCGTCAAGTCCTTCGACGGTGTTCGAGCCGTCGACGGTATCGATCTCACTGTCGAGACGGCCCAGGTCGTTGCCCTGCTCGGCCCCAACGGAGCCGGTAAGACAACCACCGTCGAGATGTGCGAAGGGTTTGTCACCCCCGATGCCGGCACGGTTCGAGTGCTCGGTCTCGATCCCATCGCCGACTCCGGTGAAGTCCGCTCGCGAATCGGCGTCATGCTGCAGGGCGGCGGCGCGTACCCCGGGTCCAAGGCCGGAGAAATGCTCGACCTCGTGGCCGCATACTCGGCCGACCCGCTCGATCCCGCCTGGCTCCTTTCCAAACTGGGCCTCACCGATGCGCGCAAGACCCCGTACCGACGTCTCTCCGGAGGCCAGCAGCAACGACTGTCCCTGGCGTGCGCGCTGGTCGGCCGCCCCGAATTGGTATTTCTGGACGAACCCACCGCTGGGCTCGACGCTCAGGCACGCCTGCTCGTGTGGGAACTCATCGACGCTCTGCGACGCGACGGCGTGAGCGTCCTGCTCACCACGCACCTCATGGACGAGGCCGAAGCACTCGCCGACGAACTGGTCATCATCGACCACGGCAAGATCGTCGCGTCGGGAACGCCGGCCGAGGTCACCAGCAAGGGCGCCGAAGGACAACTCCGTCTGACGACGGTTCCCGGTTTGAGCCTCGATTCGCTGGCCGGTTCACTCGCCGGGTTCCGCATCGAGGAATCCAACCCAGGCACCTACGTCGTCGAAGGTGCAATCGATCCGGCAACCGTGGCAACAGTTGCGACGTGGTGTGCCGATCAGGACGTGCTGATCAACGACATTCGCGTCGATCAACGGAGTCTGGAAGACGTCTTCCTCGAATTGACGGGCCGGGAACTGAGGGGATGACGGAGATCAAGGTCATGAACGAAACAGCGTCGAACGGCCAGAGCAGTCCCATCAGCGTTGCCAGAGACCGGCGGCTCGCCGAGAACCGCTTCGAGCCAGGCACCTTCTCGCCGGATCCCCGCCCCAATTCGGCGGCCAAGATGCTGGCGGCGCAGACCAAACTGGAGCTGACACTTCTGCTCCGCAACGGTGAGCAATTGCTGCTCACCATGTTCATCCCGATCACCCTGCTCATCGGACTGTGTCTACTTCCGATCGGCGATTTGGGCGATTCTCGGGTCGATACCGTGCTCCCTGGTGTCATGATGGTTGCCGTGATGTCGACGGCGTTCACCGGACAGGCCATCGCCGTCGGATTCGATCGCCGATACGGCGCGCTCAAACGACTCGGTGCAACGCCTCTACCGCGGTGGGGAATCATCGCAGGCAAGAGTGCTGCCGTCATCATCGTCGTGGCGCTGCAGTCGCTGTTGCTCGGCGCTATCGGTTTGGCGTTGGGGTGGCGTCCGTCGTTCGTCGAACTTGTGCTCGGCGCAGTGGTCATTGCCATCGGTACTGTCACATTTGCAGCGCTTGGCCTGCTGCTCGGCGGTACATTGCGAGCAGAAATCGTTCTCGCGCTCGCCAACGTCCTGTGGTTCATCATGGTGGGCATCGGCAGTGTGGTCTTCGCCAGCGGTGAACTCCCGACCGCTGTTCACACGCTGGTGCGCATTGTTCCGTCCGGCGCTCTCGCACACGCACTCGAAGCGGCCCTCGACACCTCGATGGACTGGTTCTCGATTCTCGTACTTCTCATCTGGGCCGCAGTGGCCGGAGTCTGCGCAGCAAGGTGGTTCAAGTTCACGTGAGTACACGACGGACAGCTCAGATCGTCGGCTGTGTGGCCGCAACAGTGATGTTGTGTGCCGGACCCGCAACGGCGACCCCTTCGGTGTCCGGTCCACTCGCACCTGCAAATCCGCACCTCGGTCCCGTCGGTACTTCCACCATGCACGGTGACGCGGGCTCGTCCGACGTCACGCCGCTGCCTGGTCCAGGGACCGGCCCACACGAGGTGACAGCTTTCCCGATGATGGCCGCCTGCCCGACGGTCCTCCAGGGTTCCGACGGCATGATCGTCTCGCTCTGCACGACGATGATCGGCCAGATCCCGACCATCCATTTGATCGATCCGAAGGCCGACGCCACACCCTTGGGACGGTCGGTCGCGCAACTGCCGCTCGCGAAGGGCAGCCTGCTCGGCGGCGTCTACGCCTACCTCGACAACGAGAACCGTCTCGTAGCCGTCGACGGAAACCGTCAACTGGTCCGCATTTCCCATGCGCAGAATCCGGACGGCAGTTGGCGGCTGGAACTCGCGGATGTCATCGATCTCAGTGGTGCGGTTGCCGCCGACGACAACGTCACCGGCCTCGCTCCGGATTGGGACGGCAATGTCTGGTTCGCCACGGGGCACGGCACCGTCGGGTATGTCGGCACAGATCGAATCGCGCACAGCATTGCGCTCCCCGAGGGTGAGCAGGTGCAGAACAGCATCTCCACCTCCCCGACGGGCACTGCCGTCGCAACGACCCACGCGCTTTACCAACTGAAGCGAAGTGGCGACGAAGTCGTCATCGACTGGCGTCAGCCGTACGACCGAGGGCCGGCCCGCAATCCGGGTCAGCTCAGCTGGGGAACCGGATCGACTCCGACATACTTCGGCCCGTCGACGGGCAGCGATTTCTTGACCATCGTCGACAACGCCCACCCGACGGTGAGCTTGCATGTCTATCGCGCTGACACGGGCGCCGAGGTGTGCACGCAGCCGGTGTTGTCCGCGGCCAGCAAGGACGGCTCACCGAGTGGCAGCGAGAACTCCCCCGTCGGCATCGGTCATTCGGTCTACGTGGCCGGCACTTACGGATACCCGTACCCCACGACTCCTGAAGGTGCCGGTCCAGCGGTCCCCGCCACGGCACCCTTCAACGGCGGAATGACCCGGGTCGACATCGATCCGGTCGGCTGCCATGTCGTGTGGGACAACACGATTCGTAGCTCCGCGGTACCGCACCTCTCGACGGCGGACGGCTCGATCTACACCGTCACGCGGGACGGTAATCCGAGCACCTCTCCGCTCGACGGGTACTCGTTCGCGGTGATCGACTCGAAGGACGGGTCACAGATCGGTTCGACTCCGCTGCCGTCGACGATCCTCAACGACACCCTGCAGATGTCGGCACTCATCACCGAGTCGGGCGAGTACTTCCAGGGAACGATCTCGGGAATCGTGCGCGTTCGCGCGAACTGACGCGAGCTGGCCCCACGGCTGCGCAGTTCGCTTCGCGCCTGCTTCAACGCCTGCCCCCAACGACACTGTGTAGTTGATGGGGAACTACGATCGTTGGCGTGGTGAATCGTGTGTATGCCGGATTTTTACGCTTGGTGGATCGACTACCTCTCCCCTCCCTGAAAACGCAGAAAATCATCGCGTTCATCGTGATCCTGACGCAGGGCGGCATCGCTGTCACCGGCGCGGTGGTGCGCGTGACGGACTCGGGACTCGGTTGCCCGACGTGGCCGCAGTGCTTCCCCGGTAGCTTCGTCCCGGTCGGCCACGGACAGGTCGCGGTGATTCACCAAGCCGTCGAGTTCGGCAACCGCCTACTCACGTTCCTGGTCGTCATCGTCGCTGCCGCAATCGTGCTCGCGGTGACTCGCGCTCGCCGCCGCAAAGAGGTGCTTGTCTACGCCTGGATGATGCCGCTCGGCACTGTCGTTCAGGCAGTGATCGGCGGTATCACCGTCCTCACAGGTCTCCTGTGGTGGACGGTCGCCATTCACTTGGTTGCGTCGATGCTGATGGTCTGGGTTGCCACGGTGATGTACGCGAAGATCGCGGAACCCGACGAGGCAACAACTCTGGTCGTGATGCCGAAGCCGCTGCGCTGGCTTACCGCGCTGTCAGGTGTCGCGCTCGCCGGCGTATTGGTCGCCGGAACTCTCGTGACGGGCGCAGGTCCCCACGCGGGCGACAAGGGCCTGGACCGCACGGTTCCGCGCCTGGAGGTCGAGATCGTGACGCTTGTTCATCTGCACTCACAGCTGCTGGTCGGATATCTCGCGCTGGTCGTGGGTCTGACATTCGGTCTATATGCGGTCGGGACATCTGCGGCCGTGAAGATCCGTCTGAAGGTCCTGCTCGGACTGATCCTCGCCCAAGCGCTCATCGGGGTCGTGCAGTACTTCACCGATGTGCCGGAAGTTCTGGTGATCATGCACGTCGCCGGTGCGGGACTGTGCACGGCTGCGACCGCAGCAGTTTGGGCTGCGGGTAAGACCCGCCAGTACACGCCGACCGATTCGCCGATACCGGCTCTCTGACGCTTCAAGACACGTGTGGGGCGTAGGAACACCAAGAAGTGTTCCTACGCCCCACACGTCATTTCAGGCTTCGTTGCGTGCTTTCGGGAACCGAGTCTGGTTGGCGACCCAACCGGCCATCTTCTTGAAGTGGCCTTCCTGGGGGGTGACGATGCTCGTCAGCTCACGCTCCCACTCGGCAACGGTGACGGTGTCGAAGGACGCAACGACGGCATTGGCCGTGGCGAGGTCCTCGACGACCTGATCACCGAGGATGCCGTCGGCACCCACGAGAGTGATGCGAACGCCGGCCAGGCCGACCGGCTGAATGACGGCGCTGGCGGTGCCGCCGTGCTCGGCGACGAACTTGGTGATGGCGTTCACCGTGGACTTCGGCAGTTCCGGCGCGGACGGGGTGGCGTCCGACTTCTCGGTATCGGTGCTCATGACTCGACAATACTGGTCGGTAGCCCGGAAGCGACACCAGGCATGGGCTGAGCGTCGGCCGTCCCGGGTGTAGAACAGAAACCATGCGAGCCATCTACGTGACCGAGACCGGCGGACCAGAGGTTCTGACTCTGACCGAACAACCCGAACCGACACCCGGCCCAGGCGATCTACTCGTCAGGACCGAAGCGATCGGCATCAATTTCATCGACACGTATTTCCGAATGGGCCAGTACAAGCGCCCGCTCCCCTATATTCCCGGCGACGAAGGCAGCGGCGTCGTCGAAGCTGTCGGTTCCGACGTCACCGAATTCGCCGTTGGTGACCGTGTCGCGTGGGCGGCCGCCACGGGCAGCTACGCCGAGAAGGTGGCTGTTCCCGCCGCAGTCGCCGTGAAAGTGCCTGACGGTGTCCCGGCATCGACCGCAGCGTCGGCGCTCCTGCAGGGGATGACGGCGCACTACCTCGCTAAGTCGACGTATCCGATCCAGAGCGGCGACACCGTGCTCGTGCACGCAGGCGCGGGCGGCGTCGGGTTGATCCTGACGCAGATGGCCGTCAGCCTCGGGGCGAAGGTCATCACGACTGTGTCGTCGGATGCGAAGGAAGAACTCTCACGCGGCGCCGGTGCCTCGGAGGTCCTGCGGTACGACGAGGACATCGCAGCGCGAGTCCGGGAGTTGACCGGCGGCGAAGGAGTAGCGGCGGCATACGACGGCGTCGGCGCGACAACGTTTGATTCGAGCCTGGCTTCCGTCCGTATTCGCGGCACTGTCGCATTGTTCGGTGCGGCTAGTGGCCCGGTTCCGCCCGTCGATCCGCAGCGGCTCAATTCATCGGGTTCGCTGTTCCTGACGCGTCCGACGCTCGCACATCACATTCGCACTCGTGAGGAACTGACCTGGCGTGCCGGCGATGTCTTCGACGCCATTGCGGCCGGGAATCTCGATATTCGCGTCGGCGCCGAGTATCCGCTCGCCGATGCGGCAACAGCGCATCGGGATCTGGAGGGTCGAGCAACGACCGGGTCGATCGTTCTGATTCCCTAGCGAAGTGCTGTGCGCCTTTATTAACCGCCCGCGGTTAATAAAGGCGCACAGCAGAATCAGCTGAGCATGTCGCTGATCGTCTGGAGTCCGAGAACCGAGTCGACAGCGAGGCCGACGAAAACGATCGCAAGATAGTTGTTCGACTGCAGGAACAGGCGCAGCGGCTTGACCTGAGCACCGCCGCGAACGCTGCGGTACAGCTGATGAGCCATGAGCAGGAACCACGCACCGGCGACGATGGTGATGGCGGCGTAGATGACGCCCGACGCGGGGACGAGGACAAGCGTCGTGACGACCATCGCCCAGCTGTAGAACAGGATCTGCTTGGTGACGTGCTCCTCGGTGGCGATCACCGGAAGCATGGGAACGCCTGCCGCCTTGTAGTCCTCTTTGTATCGCATCGCGAGCGCCCAGGTGTGCGGCGGCGTCCAGAAGAAGATGATCAGGAACAGCACGACGGGCTGCCAGCTCAGCGACCCGGTGACAGCGGCCCAGCCTACGAGGACGGGCATACATCCGGCTGCGCCACCCCAGATGACGTTCTGCCAGGTGCGACGCTTGAGAACCATCGTGTAGATGAGGACGTAGAACGCGATCGTGATCACGACGAGGATGCCGGCCAGGAGGTTGGCTCGCCACCACAGCCACAGGAACGACGCGAGTCCGAGAAGAAGCCCGAAGACGAGTGCGTTACGGGTCGGCACCGCCTCGCGGGCCAACGGACGCTTCGCGGTGCGCTTCATGACCTTGTCGATGTCGGCGTCGACGACGCAGTTGAGCGAGTTCGCACTCGCTGCGCCCATCCAGCCACCGAAGAGGGTGCTGAGGATCAGAACGATGTCGACCGTTCCGCGATCTGCCAGCAGCATTGCCGGAATGGTTGCCACCAACAGCAATTCGATAACTCGCGGCTTCGTGAGCGCGATATAAGCCAGAACCTTGCCCGTTGCGCGACCCCACACCGTATCGGTATTGGTCGCCCGCGGGGCGGCACCTGGGCTGCCGAAGCCATGTCCGCTCGGCTGTTGCCCTGTCCGCACGTTCTCTCCTTGCACCACGCGTTACCGCACTAACTGTTCACGACACACTGCTGACACTGTCCTCTACTACGAACGATGGTAGACCGCAGCCATTGAGGAACCGAATCGACCCGGACAGCCAGGACCATTAGGCTGGGTTACGCAGTGGAGGGACACCCCACCCTCGCAATCCACGTACACCATGTCAGGAGACATCTGCCAGTGTCGATCACAGACGAGATCCACGTCCTCACGCAACCCGTCCACCCCTCGGACTGGACCGACCTGGACACCAAGGCTGTCGATACCGCCCGCGTGCTCGCCGCCGACGCGGTTCAGAAGGTCGGCAACGGCCATCCCGGAACTGCAATGAGCTTGGCGCCGTTGGCATACACCCTCTTTCAGCGCATCATGCGCCACGATCCTTCGGATGCAGAATGGGTCGGCCGTGACCGCTTCGTTCTTTCCTGTGGCCATTCGTCCTTGACGCTTTACACCCAGCTCTACCTGTCGGGCTACGGTCTCGAGCTTGCTGACCTCGAAGCTCTCCGCACATGGGGCGCACTGACCCCCGGTCACCCCGAGGTCGGCCACACCGTCGGCGTCGAGATGACCACCGGTCCGCTCGGCCAGGGCCTTGCGTCCGCAGTCGGCATGGCCATGGCTGCGCGTCGTGAGCGCGGGCTGTTCGATCCGGAGACCCCGGTCGGCTCCTCCCCCTTCGACCATCACATCTACGTGATCGCGTCCGACGGTGACATCGAGGAAGGCGTCACCTCCGAGGCGTCGTCACTCGCCGGTGTCCAGGAACTGGGCAACCTGATCGTCTTCTACGACGACAACAAGATCTCCATCGAGCACGACACCGCCATCGCTCTCGGCGAAGATGTCGGAAAGCGCTACGAGGCGTACGGCTGGCACGTTCAGCACGTCGATGGCGGCGAGAACGTCTCCGGCATCCTCGACGCGGTTGCCGCTGCCAAGGCCGTCGTCGATCGTCCGTCCATCATCTTGCTCCGCACCATCATCGGTTTCCCGGCGCCGAAGAAGATGAACACCGGCGACGTTCACGGCTCCGCACTCGGTGCCGACGAAGTCGCCGCGGTCAAGGAAGCCCTCGGGTTCGATCCGAGCAAGTCCTTCGACGTCGACGCCGACGCTCTGGCTCACGCCCGTGAGGTCGTCTCGCGCGGAGCCGACGCACACAAGGCATGGCAGGTCGAGTTCGACGCGTGGGCCGCACGTGAGTCCGAGCGCAAGGAACTCTTCGACCGCCTGTTCGCCGGTGAGTTCCCCGCCGGCTGGGCCGACGCTCTCCCGACCTACGAGGCCGACGCCAAGGGCGTTGCGACTCGCAAGGCCTCCGGTTCGGCTCTCAACGCGCTCGGACCGATCCTGCCCGAGCTGTGGGGCGGTTCCGCCGACCTCGCCGGCAGCAACAACACCACCATCAAGGGCGCAGATTCGTTCGGCCCCTTCTCCATCTCCACCAGCGACTGGACTGCGCAGCCTTACGGCCGCACGCTCCACTTCGGTATCCGTGAGCACGCGATGGGCTCGATCCTCAACGGCATCGCGCTGCACGGCCCGACCCGCCCGTACGGCGGAACCTTCATGGTCTTCTCCGACTACATGCGTCCGGCGGTTCGCCTGGCTGCACTGATGAAGACTGCCGTCACCTACGTCTGGACCCACGACTCCATCGGTCTCGGCGAAGACGGCCCGACTCACCAGCCGGTCGAGCACCTCGCTGCTCTTCGAGCGATCCCGAACCTCGCCGTCGTCCGCCCGGGTGACGCCAACGAGACCTCGTTCGCATGGCAGGCAGCACTCGAGAACAAGACGGGCCCGACGGCTCTGGCGCTCACCCGCCAGGACATCCCGGTTCTCGAAGGCACCAAGGAGAAGGCTGCCGAAGGCGTCAAGCGCGGCGCTTACGTCCTCGTCGACGCTGCCAACGGTTCGCCCGAGGTCATCTTGCTTGCGACCGGTTCCGAACTGCATCTGGCCACCGAGGCTCGCGAGACCCTCGAAGCTCAGGGCGTCGCAACCCGCGTCGTTTCCGTGCCGTGCCTCGACTGGTTCCTCGAGCAGGATCAGGGGTACCGCGACGAGGTCATTCCGCCCGCCGTCCGCGCACGCGTGTCCGTCGAAGCCGGTATCGCAATGCCGTGGTGGCGCATCCTCGGCGACGCCGGTCAGGCCGTCTCGCTCGAGCATTACGGCGCTTCCGCCGATTACAAGACCTTGTACCGGGAGTTCGGCATCACCGCCGACGCGACTGTCGAAGCCGCGCAGCGCTCCCTCGCAGCTGTGAAGGGATGATCTCGATGACACAGAACGTGAATACCGAAAAGCTCTCCGCTGCAGGCGTTTCCATCTGGCTCGACGACCTCTCGCGAGATCGCATCCAGTCCGGCAACCTGCAGAACCTGATCGACACGAAGTCGATCGTGGGTGTCACGACCAACCCGTCGATCTTCCAGGCGGCACTGTCCAAGGGCTCGGCCTACGACGCTCAGGTTCGCGAGTTGGCCGAGCGCGGCGCCGATGTCGACGCCACCATCACGGCCGTCACCACCGACGACGTGCGCGCTGCGTGCGACATCTTGGCCCCGCAGTTCGAGGCCTCGAACGGCGTCGACGGCCGCGTGTCCATCGAGGTCGATCCTCGTCTGGCGCACGACACCGACGCGACTGTCGCGCAGGCGATCGAGCTGCACAAGATCGTCGACCGCCCGAACGTCCTCATCAAGATCCCCGCGACGCTGGCCGGTATCCCCGCCATCGCCAAGGTGATCGGTGAAGGCATCAGCGTCAACGTCACTTTGATCTTCTCGGTCGAGCGCTACGAAGCTGTCATGGGCGCGTACCTCGACGGACTGGACACCGCCAAGGCTGCCGGCCGCGACATCTCGTCCATCGAGTCGGTCGCCTCGTTCTTCGTCTCCCGTGTGGATTCCGAGATCGACAACCGCCTCACGGCGATCGGCACGCCGGAAGCTCTCGAGCTTCGTGGCAAGGCTGCACTCGCAAACGCTCGTCTGGCGTACAACGCGTACCAGCAGATCTTCGAGGTGCAGCCGCGCTTCCAGGCTCTCCTGGCCGATGGCGCCAAGGCTCAGCGCCCGCTGTGGGCGTCGACCGGCGTGAAGAACCCGGATTACCCGGACACGCTCTACGTCACCGAGCTGGTTGCGCCCAACACGGTCAACACCATGCCGGAGAAGACGCTCGACGCTCTCGCCGACCACGGTGAGATCACGGGCGACACGATTTCGGGCACCGCTCAGGACTCGCAGGTCGTCTTCGATCAGCTCGCAGCTGTCGGCATCGATCTTGCGGACGTGTTCAAGGTCCTCGAGACCGAGGGCGTCGACAAGTTCGAGGTGTCCTGGAACGAGTTGCTCGACGCAACTGCCGAGCAGCTTCGCGCAGCAACCCAGAAGAGCTGAGCCTGTGAGCGATTCCGCGGCGGCATCAGATTGGGTGAATCCCCTTCGGGACAGCACCGACAAACGGCTTCCGCACATTGCGGGGCCCTGCGCCCTGGTGATCTTCGGTGTTACCGGCGACCTCGCCAGGCGCAAGCTCATGCCAGCCATCTACGACCTCGCCAACCGTGGACTGTTGCCGCCCGGATTCGCTCTGGTCGGGTTCGCCCGGCGTGAATGGACGGACGAGGACTTCGCGAACGTCGTCCTCGAAGCAGTCAAGGACGGTGCTCGCACCAAGTTCCGTCAGGACGTCTGGGAGAGGCTCGCCGAAGGTATCCGGTTCGTGGAGGGCAGTTTCGACGAGGCCGAGGCCTTCCAGAACCTGTCCGAGACGTTGGCCACCCTCGACAACGAACGTGGTATCGGCGGCAATCACGGTTTCTACCTTGCGATTCCGCCCAACGCGTTTCCTCAGGTGCTCGAGCAACTGTCGGCGTCGGGCCTCGCGCAGGCCGAGGACGGTCAGTGGCGACGAGTTGTCATCGAGAAGCCGTTCGGTCACGACCTCGAGAGCGCTCGCGAACTGAACGCCGTCGTCAACAAGGTGTTCCCCGAGGACACGGTCTTCCGTATCGACCACTACCTCGGCAAGGAAACGGTCCAGAACATCCTGGCTCTGCGCTTCGCGAACCAGTTGTTCGATCCGATCTGGAACGCGCACTACGTCGACCACGTCCAGATCACGATGGCCGAGGACATCGGCCTAGGTGGCCGTGCCGGGTACTACGACGGCATCGGCGCGGCCCGTGACGTGATCCAGAACCACCTGCTCCAATTGCTCGCGTTCACGGCGATGGAAGAACCCATCAGCTTCGAACCGCTCAATCTGCAGGCGGAGAAGATCAAGGTTCTTTCGGCAACGCGTCTGGCCGAACCACTCGACGAGACCACTGCCCGCGGACAATACGAAGGTGGTTGGCAGGGCGGGTTGCCGGTAGTCGGACTCCTCGAAGAAGAGGGCTTCGCAGCGGACTCCACAACGGAGACCTTTGCCGCCATCACCCTCGAGGTCGACACCCGTCGCTGGGCGGGCGTGCCGTTCTACCTGCGCACGGGCAAGCGTCTCGGCCGCCGCGTCACCGAGATCGCGGTGGTCTTCAAGCGTGCACCACACCTGCCGTTCGACAAGACCATGACCGAAGATCTCGGCCAGAACGCACTCGTGATCCGCGTGCAGCCTGACGAGGGAGTCACTATGCGGTTCGGCTCGAAGGTTCCCGGATCGAGCATGGAAGTCCGTGACGTCAACATGGACTTCTCGTACGGTCAGGCTTTCACCGAGTCGTCACCGGAGGCGTACGAGCGACTCATCCTCGACGTGTTGCTCGGCGAGCCGTCTCTCTTCCCCGTCAATGCCGAAGTCGAATTGTCTTGGGAAATCCTCGATCCCGTCCTCGAACACTGGGCAGCCGGCGGCAAGCCGGAACCCTACGAGGCTGGAACGTGGGGACCACCGTCTGCAGACGAAATGATGCAACGCACCGGACGCGAATGGAGGCGACCCTAGTGATTCTCGATTTGCCCTCCACCACCACGGTCCAGGTCAGCAAGAAACTGGTCGAGGTACGTAAGACCGGCGGCGCTGTCACCCTGGGACGTGTGCTCACGCTTGTCGTCTGCACCAGGGACACCGGGAACGCCGAGGCCGCAATCGAGGCCGCCAACGAAGCAAGCCGCGAGCACCCCTGCCGCGTCATCGTGCTTCTGCGTGGCGACGAGCAGAGCGAGCCTCGGCTCGATGCTCAGATCCGCGTCGGTGGGGATGCCGGCGCCTCTGAGGTCGTGGTGCTGCGCCTCTACGGTCCCCTGGCGGACCACGAGAGCAGCGTCGTCATCCCGTTCCTGCTCCCCGACACACCGGTAGTCGCGTGGTGGCCCCTCGAGGCACCCGAGATTCCGGCGAAGGACCCCGTCGGAAAGCTTGCGATCCGTCGTATCACCGACGCCACCGGTGCCCCGGATCCGACTGCCACCATCAAGGGACGACTCGCGTCGTACACCGCCGGTGACACCGATCTCGCCTGGAGTCGCGTCACCTACTGGCGCGCACTGCTCGCGTCGGCTCTCGATCAGCCGCCGCACGAGAAGATCACCTCAGCGGTGGTCTCCGGTCTCAAAACCGAACCGGCACTGGATATTCTCGCCGGTTGGTTGGCTGCCAAGATCGACGGTCCGGTCATCCGACGTACGGGTGAGCTCACCGTCGAGCTGAAGCTGGAGACTCGCAGCATCTCCATCAGCCGCCCACAGGAGGGTACGACCGCAACCCTGATCCGCACCGGTCAGCCCGACTCGCTGGTCTCGCTCGGTCGTCGAGAGACGCGCGATTGCCTCGCCGAGGAATTGCGTCGGCTCGATCCGGACGAGATCTACGAAGAAGCGCTGGCTGGATTGGAGAAGGTGACCTATGAGTGATGTTGTCGTAGAGAAGTTTTCCGACGCCGGCCAACTGGTCGATGCCGCTGCCGCACGCCTGGTCACGACGATCGTTGATGCCCAGAGGGCTCGCGGGTTCGCATCCATCGTTCTGACGGGTGGCGGAACCGGGATCGCACTTCTCGAGAAGTTGCGTGACGCTCCCGGCGACATCGACTGGTCGCAGATCGATCTGTACTGGGGCGACGAGCGGTTCCTGCCGTCCGGCGATCCCGAGCGGAACGAAGTCCAGGCTCGTGAGGCGCTTCTCGATCACGTGCCGGTCGATCCCGACAGGGTGCATGCGATGGCCGCCTCCGACGGTATCTACGACGGTGATCCGCACGGGGCGGCGACGGCGTACGAACAACTGCTGGGCGCTCAGGCACACGGCAATCAGGTTCCGACGTTCGACGTGCACCTGCTCGGTATGGGTGGAGAAGGACACGTCAACTCGTTGTTCCCGCATACCGACGCCGTTCGCGAAGAAGCTCGTTTCGTTGTCGCGGTGACGGACTCCCCCAAGCCGCCACCGGTACGGATCACCCTGACGTTGCCTGCTGTTCGGCGTGCCAAAGAGGTCTGGCTGCTCGTCTCGGGTGCTGCAAAGGCCGAGGCCGTTGCCGAAGCCGTCGGAGGTGCTTCGTCCGAGGACTGGCCGTCCGCCGGCGCCACCGGTTTGGTGGCGACGCGTTGGTTCCTCGATACGGACGCTGCCTCGCAGCTCTGATCTGATTTCACGGATCTGATTTCACACCGGGCCGGGAATCGTCTTCAGGCGATTCCCGGCCCGGTGGTACATCGAGGACATTTTCACAGTGGCGAGTCATGACTACCCGCCGAGTCCGGATCCGATGCGAATTTCCTTTTGACGGAACGGAACTCAATCCCGAGATCCCTTGTCTCCAACGGGCACTCTGCCCTGCACAATGATTCATCTCTCCCCCTGTCTCGTTCTTTCGAGCGATTACTACCTTGGACGCCGCGAAGTAGGGTTCGGTTCCGCAGATCGCTTTCACTCTTGAACGAAGCAATCCAGGCGAGAACAATCGAACAATGTCGTGGACACCGAATCCGGATGCACTTCGCGGGCGAGTGGCTGTTGTTGCCGGGGCGACGAGGGGCGCCGGACGCGGAATCGCCGCAGCCCTGGGTGAGGCCGGTGCAACCGTCATCTGCACTGGCCGGAGCACATCTGCCGGAATACTTCAGTCGGACTATCCGCGCGGCGAAACCATCGAGGAGACGGCAGAGCTTGTCACCGAACTGGGCGGCGTCGGCGTGCCGATTGCCGTCGATCATCTCAAGAGCAAACAAGTGGCTGATCTCGCCGAACGCTTGCGCGCCGACTATCAACATATCGACATCTTGGTCAATGACATCTGGGGCGCGGAACTACTCAAGGGTGGGCCGGCGGAGTGGAACACGCCGGTATGGGAACACGATCTGGACAAGGGCTTTCACATTCTGCGCCTGGCGATCGACACCCACATCACCACGTCGCACCACCTCCTGCCGCTGATGATCGATCGGCCAGGCGGACTGGTCGCCGAAATAACCGACGGCACTACCGAATACAACGCATCGAACTATCGCATCTCGGTGTTCTACGACCTGGCGAAGGTATCCGTGAACAGGCTTGCATTTTCACAAGGCCACGAACTTGCCCCGTTCGGCTGTACTGCCGTCGCCATCACTCCGGGGTTCCTGCGATCGGAGATGATGCTCGACAATTTTGGTGTCGGTGAATCGAATTGGCGTGACGCTTTGTCGCCGGAGCGGGATGGTCCGACTGCACCTCCGGATTTTGCCCGCTCCGAGTCACCAAGATTCACAGGACGTGCGATCGCCGCCCTCGCCGCCGATTCGAATCGGAAGCGATGGAATCAGCGATCGGTCAGTTCAGGCGAACTCGGAACGGAATACGGGTTCACCGACACCGACGGCAGCCGCCCCGATTTTTGGCGAGCCAACTGAATCCGACAGTGATTAAGATCCGTTTCATGGCCGAATTCGCGACGATCGACGAATACATCGCGTCGTTTCCCACCGACGTGCAGCGAGCCCTCGGGAGCATCCGCGAGACGATCCACAGCACTGTTCCCGGCCTCGATGAAACCATCAGCTATCAGATGCCGACCATGACGGTGAATGGGAAGAACCTGGTTCACTTCGCAGGCTGGAAACACCACATCTCGATGTACCCACTCCCGGCAGGTGACGCAGAGTTCGAGAAGTCCGTCGACCCGTACCGGGCTGCGAAATCAACCGTGAAGTTCCCGTTGAACAAACCGATCCCCCTCGATCTCGTGGCTCGAATCGTCGAATTGCTCGCGCAGCGCCACTAACCTCAGTTCCCGTCGGAGCCTTGTGAGAGCGTATGGCGGTGCAGAGACAACCCATCCGACGCATCAAGGCCGGGACATCGTCGGGCGCTGACGTAGGCAGCTGGCCGATGACGGTGCCCGCGGTTGCGCAGATCGTTCGGGACGGTCTTGAACTTCCACCGGGTGTCACCATTCTGGTCGGCGAAAACGGAGCGGGGAAGTCGACCGTCATCGAAATTCTTGCCGCCGTTCTCGGTCTCAATGCCGAAGGCGGGTCTACCAATACGCGACATCAGACCAGATCGAGTGAACCGAGCGGCCTCGACCTTGTGGTCGAGCGGAGCCCCGGCGCGTCGAAGTGGGCGTACTACCTCCGAGACGAAACCTTGCACGGGTTGTACACGTATTTGGAGGACAACCCCAATCCCAGGCGACCTGAACCGCTTTACCATCACCTTTCACACGGTGAGGCGCTGCTCGAGATCTTGTCGTCGAGGACCTCCGACGGCGGCTTCTATCTGATCGACGAACCCGATGCCGCACTCTCATTCCAAGGGACCTTGACGCTGGTCGCACTGCTCGGTGAGCTGGTGGCATCCGGCGCGCAGGCGGTGATCGCGACGCACTCGCCGATCATCGCGGCACTGCCGAACGCCAATCTGCTCGAGATCGGCGAATGGGGAATCCGAGCCGCGAGCTGGGAGGACCTCGATCTGGTCTCGAACTGGCAGCGGTTCCTTCACGACCCGCAGACGTACCTGCGCCACCTGATCTAACCTGGAACTCCACCCCAGGAGGCCTCCATGGCATACGACAAGGCGCTGGCTGAGCGTATCCGCGATGCGCTCTCGGGCGAGAGCGACGTCGAAGAAGTAAAGATGTTCGGTGGGCTGAGCTTCATGGTGAACGGGAAGCTGGCCGCCAGTGCGAACTCACACGGCAACATCATGGTTCGGTGTGACCCCGATCGAGTTGACGAACTCCTGACGCACAAGGGTGCAAGTTGGCCCGAGATGCGGGGTAAGCCGATGAGCAAGGGATGGATCGTCGTCGACCGAACCGGGACGAGTTCGAACGTCGAGTTCAATGCGTGGATCAAGGAAGCTCTGGACTTCGTGCACTGACTGGTACTGCCGGTTCGATCAATTTCGGTCGATTCGGCAAAAGTGAACTGGGCGGCCCTTAGACTCCGGAAAAGCATTGGATTGGGCGCCACGACGGCGCGGAGGAAAGGTGGTCCGTCGCGTGACGTTCACACCCAATCAGCCGGATCACCAACGCGCCTTCGGGTTTCAGCCGCCGTCGACCCGCACGATTCCCTCCCTCATGCCCGACCGTTTCGGACCTAGCCTCATCGGATCGCTGTGGGCGTGCGCCGGGATCGTCGCCGGAAGCCTCGGCCCGTGGACGTCGTCCTCCGCCCTCGACCACAGTGGTATCGACGAATGCGGAGTGATCACACTCGTCCTCGCTCTGGGCGCGGTAACCGCGCTTATCACCCTCATGGTTCGAGACGTCACGCCCGAGATGAAGAATCACTGCACGGGACCGCTGGTGGGAATCGCCGTCTTGATCGTTGCCGTCGGAAACGCCGCGTCCATTGTGCGACGTAGTACTGAGGTCGCAGGGCACACCGCCGGACCGTCCATCGGGTGGGGACTGTGGGTGGTCATCGCGTCTGCAGTGATCCTGTGCATCATGTCGTCGTCCGTCGCGCACATGATCAGGTTTCAGGCAGCAATGATCACAAGGTCTTGATCAGACCGCCGTCGATCACGAAATCCGCGCCCGTCACGTTCCCCGCGCGATCGCTGGCGAGGAACAACACCAGGTCCGCCACCTCTTCGGGAAAGGTGAAGCGGCCCGTCTCGGCGCCGGCGGCCGCACTTTCGACGATATCGTCGGCGGCTGAACCATTCGCCTTCGCCAGCGTCGAGGCCACTCCGTGCTTGCCGAGCCACAACTCCGTCTGCACCGGACCAGGGCTGACGGTATTGACGCGGATAGCGTTCCCGCCCAGTTCTTTCGACAACGACTTCGAGAAGTTGGTCAACGCCGCTTTGGCGGCGCTGTAGTCGATCACCGTGGGGTCAGGCAAGAATGCGTTGACCGAACTGATCGTCACGATGCTCCCGCCACCTCTGCGGATCAACTCCGGCAGCGCAGCGCGAACAGTGCGTACAGCCGACAAGAACGTCAGATTGAACGACGCCGCCCACTCTTCGTCCGTGATAGCCGCGAAGCCGCTCGTTCTCGGAGTGACGGCGCCGACGTTGTTGACCAAGATGTCGACGCCTCCCCTCGCTGCTGCAACCTCGAGCAGTCGGGTAGATCCTTCGACACTCGCGAGGTCGACGCCGACAAAGGTGACGGCGCCGCCGGACTGCAGCGATTCGAGTTCCGCCGAGAGCGTCCGCGAGCCCGCGACGACGTGGACTCCCTCTGCCACCAAGGCCCGAGTGATCGCCAACCCGATACCTTTTCCCGCGCCGGTAACCACGGCAGTTCGTCCGTCCAATTGCAGATCCACTGCGGTCCCCGTTCGGTCCGGTGCGCAGCGTTGGGTGTGCGTGCGACAGCTCTAGAGTCGCCGCACGCACACCCTGGTAAACCTGCAGAACCAGCCGCTGTTACCTAGCCACTGTTACGAAGCGCAGTGGCCAGGCCGTTCATCGTCAGCTGGATACCCCGACGCACCTGATCGCTCTCGTCGCCGGAACGGTACCGACGGATCAGCTCGACCTGTAGATGGTTGAGAGGTTCGAGGTACGGGAACCGGTTGTGGACCGAACGCTCGAGGCCCGAGTTGTCGGCAAAGAGGTTCTCGTTGCCTGTGATTGCCTTGTACATGCGAATTGTGCGTTCGTGCTCGTCGGTGATCATTCCGAAGACTCGATCGCGCAGTTCGGCGTCGGGCACGAGGGCCGCGTAGCGGGCCGCCAAACCGAGATCAGACTTCGACATCACCATGGCCATGTTCGAGAGCACGGTTCGGAAGAACGGCCACTTCTCGTACAGGGCCGTCAACGTGGCAAGCCGAGTGTCGTCTCCGTCTATCCATCTTTCGAACGCGGCGCCGGTTCCGTACCAACCCGGAAGCATCACGCGAGACTGACTCCACGAGAGCACCCAAGGAATGGCACGCAGATCGGAAATCGCCTTGGTCTGCTTGCGAGAGGCCGGACGAGAGCCGATGTTGAGTGCTCCGATCTCGGCGACCGGTGTCGACGCTTCGAAGTACTGCACGAATCCTGGTGTGTCGTGCACCAATTCGCTGTACGCGGTACGGGCGAGTGCCGCCAACTCGTCCAACACCGCGTAGGCCGCATCTGCGTCGCTGCCAAGACCTTCGACGTCGAGCAACGTCGACTCGATAGTCGCGGCGATGAGTGTTTCGAGGTTGCGATGCGCCAGACGCGGTTCGGCGTACTTGGCCGCAATCACCTCACCCTGCTCGGTGATTCGCAGAGAACCAGCGACTGCGCCGGGGGGCTGCGCGAGAATCGCTTCGTAGCTCGGTCCGCCGCCACGTCCGACGGTTCCGCCGCGGCCGTGGAAGAGCCTCAACCTGATTCCGCTCTTACGCGCGGCATCGACGAGGTCGAGTTCGGCACGGTACAGCGCCCAGTTGGCGGCCAAGTACCCGCCGTCCTTGTTCGAGTCGGAGTACCCGAGCATCACTTCCTGACTGTCACCGCGCGAACGGACGATCGCACGATAGATCGGGATGTCGAGCGTCGCCAGCAATGTGTCGGCGCCGCCCTGCAGATCCTCGATCGTCTCGAACAACGGGACGATGCCGATCGGGCAGGAGGGTTCGCTACCGACGCCCGGATCGAGCACCCCGACCTCTTTGAGCAGCACCGCAGCTTCGAGCATGTCGCTGACCGAGGTACACATGCTGATGATGTAGTTGGGTACTGCGCCCGCTCCGAGAACCCGCACTGCCTTGGCGCCGGCCGCCATGATGGCCAGTTCCTTGGTGGTCAATTCGCTGAACTCGGCGTCCGGCGAAGTCAGTGGTCGCCGCGTCGTCAACTCGGCCGACAGCAGTTCGACTCGATCGGCTTCCGGCAAGGACGTGTAGTCCGGGTGAACTCCGGCCCACGCCAGAAGTTCTGCGACGACGCTTTCGTGTACCTCGGAGTTCTGCCGCATGTCCAGACCGGACAGGTGAAAGCCGAACACCTCCACCGCTTCTCGGAGCCGATCGAGTCGATCGTCGGCGATGGTCTCGTCGCCGAAACGACGCAACGAGGTGTCGATGATTCCGAGATCCCGCTGCAGCTGTGCCGGGTCGGTGTACGCCTCGAGTCCGTCGTCGGAGCCGTGGGCGGGCAACTCCCCCAGCACCGTCAGTGCGGTTGCGCTCAATCGCCCGCGGATGCCGCGAATCGCGCGACGGTACGGCTCGTCGGCCCGGAATGCAGAATCGTCGCCGGAGGTAGACGCCAGCAGATCGAGTTCGGGCGTGACGGACACCAGCCGCGCCGACATCGACAGTTCACGCTCGAGATGTTCGAGTTCCTCGAGATGATGCTCGAGAGCAGTCGCCGCAGCGCGCGACGTGGCGCGCTGGACGATTTCGCCGGTCACGTACGGATTGCCGTCCCGGTCACCGCCAATCCACGAACCCGGCCTCAGGATCGGTTCCGGCAGGAGCCCGGCGTCCGGCCAACGCGTTCGTAGAGCTTTGCGGACCTCGGCATTGATCTTCGGAATCACCTCGAACAACGCCGCGTCGTAGTATCGCAGGCCTACCTCGATTTCATCCTGGATACGGAGGCGGCTGAGCCGGATCAGAGCCGTCTGCCACAGGGTCAGGATCTGACGGCGCAATTGCAGATCGACATCAGCGGTTTCTGCGACGCTCAGCGCCGTGCGCTCGCGGTATCGCATCAACTCGGTGATCCGACTCTGCGTCTCGAACACCGTGCGGCGTCGAGTCTCCGTCGGGTGAGCGGTGATGACGGGTGAGACCAGGGCGCCCCGCAGCGCTTCTTCGACGGTAGCCGAATCGATATCGGCTGCATCGAGTTTGGTGTACGTGGCGGCGAGAGTGCTGTCGCGGGGCGGTTCACCCGCGTTGACGTGGATGGCCCGTCGACGCTCGCGGTGGATGTCCTCGGCCAGGTTGGCGAGCAGCGCGAAGTGACTGAACGCACGAATGACGGGAATGGCGTCGTCCGTACTGATTTCGGCGAACAGCGACACCAGTTCGGCGCGGTCGATCTCCGACCGACGGACTCGGAACGACTCGACACGGGCTCGCTCGACCAGATCGAAAACATTGTCGCCGGCTTGCTCTCGCACTATTTGTCCGAGTATTCCGCCGAGAAGCCGGATGTCTTCGCGCAGCGGCTCGGTGGCCTCTCGCGGTGTTTCTCGATGCGACGCGGTTTCAGTCATCACTCAATTATCGACCGAAACAAAGAACCCCGCTCGATAGGCGGGGTTCCGTGTCTGAAATTCGTGTGTGAAAAACTACCGGCTGCAAGTCATGAGCCGAGAATCAGGCGAACTTGATCTCCAGGCCGATGCCGACGATCGAAATGAGCCAGATCAACGCGGTGAAGACCGTCAACCGGTCGAGGTTCTTCTCAACAACAGTCGATCCGGACAGGCTGGACTGGACACCGCCACCGAACAGACTCGACAAACCGCCGCCCTTACCGCGGTGCAGGAGCACCAAGGCGATGAGGAGCAAGCTGGTGATGACCAGCAGGATATCCAGGAACAGTTTCATGTCTGTCTACGTCCACCAATCCAATAGGGACAACTACAACCGATAACACCATACAGGCGCGCACAGATAGCCTGACCACATACCCGCCTCGCACATGACTTTGCACCCGGCCAGGCACGACTCTTGGTCAGTGGCATCGATCACACTGTCGAGATACCGATTCAGTAGTTTTTCAGTTGACGCGACTCTACCTCCGAAAGGCCGGCTCCATGCTTTCCGACACTGCCCTGCCCGACACTGCCCTGCCCGACATACCCTTGCCTGACACACCACGTCTGGCTTCGATTCACAACTTCCGCGACGTGGCCGGCCCCGGGTACGTCACGACCAGCGGACAGGCGATGAGCCGCGGAGTTTTCTACCGCGCAAACGTGCTGACGCCCTCGCCTGAGGATCTTGCGATCGTGGAATCGCTGGGGCTGACCGCCGTCTACGACGTGCGCTCCGAAACCGAAGCGAACGAAACTCCCGACACCGTGCCTGCGCCGGCGATGTACGCCCACATTCCCATCCTGTCCGGCAACATCCACGCCGAAGCGATGGCTCTCCGAACAGCGGACGCTGCAACAGCTTTCATGCAGAACATCAATCGCAGCTTTGTCGCAGACCCCGTCACTCGCAGCGGATTCTCGCAGTTGTTCGCCGCCCTGGCCACTACCGCCGGGCCGCAACTCTTCCACTGCACGGCAGGCAAGGACCGAACAGGCTGGGCAGCAGCACTACTGCAGACACTCGCCGGTGTACCGCGCGAAACGATCATGGCGGACTACCTGCTCACGAATACGTACTCGGCCGAGTACATCGATGCGACGGTCGCAACGATCGCCGCCGCCACAGATGCAGACAAGGGCGAGGTGATCCGGTTGCTGCTGTCCGTCGACGCAAGTTACCTGGGCGCTGCCTTCGAGCAGGTGGAGCACCACTACGGGACCGTCGAGAACTATCTGACCACCGGGTTGGACCTTGCTCCCGAACTCGTCGGCGCTTTGGAAACCAAACTCGTGAGCTGAATCCGGCGAATCAAAAACTGCGGGCGTGTGACCTACTCGGTCACACGCCCGCAGTTCAGTGTCATGCAGTTCAGTGTCATGCAGTGACAGTGTCCTGCAGTTTCCAGCTCACTACCCGATCACATCACGGGAGTGGACCGCCTGCAGCGATCGCAGACAGTGTCGCGAACTCGTCAGCCTTGAGCGACGCGCCGCCGACCAGAGCGCCGTCGACGTCAGTCTGGCCGACGATCTCTCCGACGTTCTTGGAGCTGACGCTGCCGCCGTACAGAACGCGAACGCCGGCTGCGACCTCGGCGTCGGCAAGTTCGGCAACTGTTGCTCGTACCGCAGCGCACACTTCCTGTGCATCGGCGGCAGAAGCGACCCGGCCGGTGCCGATGGCCCAAACAGGTTCGTACGCGATGACGATCTTGGAGATCTCCTCCGCGCTCAGGCCCGCCAATGAACCCTTGAGCTGGTCGACGTTGTAGGCAACGTGATCGCCCGCTTCGCGGATCTCGAGGCCTTCACCGATGCACACGATCGGCGTGAGGCCGTTCTTGAGAGCGGCCTTGGTCTTGGCGAGGACGGTCTCGTTGGTCTCACCGTGAAGGGTGCGACGCTCCGAGTGGCCGACCACGACGAAGGTGCATCCGAGCTTGGCCAGCATGGAGCCGCTGATCTCACCCGTGAACGCACCCGAGTCCTGAGCCGAGACATCCTGCGCGCCGTACGTGAGGAGGAGCTTGTCGCCCTCGATCAGCGTCTGGACGCTACGGATGTCGGTGAACGGCGGGATGACCGTGACGTCCACTTTGTCGAAGTACTTCGCAGGCAAGGAGAAAGCGATCTTCTGCACCAGGGCGATAGCCTCGAGGTGGTTCAGATTCATCTTCCAGTTGCCGGCGATCAACGGCTTACGTGCCATGTCGGGTCAGCCTTCCAGTACTGCGATGCCAGGCAGCTCTTTGCCCTCGAGGTACTCGAGGGAAGCGCCACCACCGGTGGAAATGTGCGAGAAGCCCTCGTCCGGGATACCGAGCTGACGAACGGCTGCTGCAGAGTCGCCGCCACCGACGACGCTGAAGGCGCCCTTCTCGGTTGCCTCCACGATTGCCTCGGCGACACCGCGGGTGCCTGCCTCGAACTTCGGGAACTCGAACACGCCCATCGGGCCGTTCCAGAACACCGTCTTGGCGCCGGTCAGGATCGCGGCAAAGCGCTTGACCGACTCCGGTCCGATGTCCAGTCCCATCCAGCCGTCGGGAATCTTGTCGAACGGAACGATCTTCGACTCGGCATCGGCCGAGAAGGAGTCCGCGACGACAACATCCTGAGGGATGTGGATGACGTCGGCGTACCGGTCGAGGAGACCCTTGCAGGTCTCGATCATGGACTCTTCGCACAGCGAATTGCCCACGGAGACACCCTGAGCCGCGAGGAACGTGTAGAACATTCCGCCGCCGATCACCAGAGTGTCGACCTTCGGTGCCAGTGCCTCGATGACGGCCAGCTTGTCCGAGACCTTCGAGCCACCGAGCACCACCGCGTACGGACGCGCAGCGTCCTGCGTGAGCTTGGCGAGCACCTCGACCTCGGCGCCGACCAGGTAACCGGCGTAATGCGGGAGCAGCTTCGCGACGTCGAAGACCGACGCCTGCTTACGGTGAACAACACCGAATCCGTCGGAGACGAATGCGCCGTCGTCACCGACCAGCTCGACGAGAGCCTTGGCGAGCTTGACCCGCTCGGCTTCGTCCTTGCTGGTCTCGCGAGGGTCGAAACGGATGTTCTCGAGCATCAGGACGTCACCATCGGTGAGTCCTTCGGAACGAGCCAGCGCGTCCTGTCCCACGACGTCACCGGCGAGTTGCACGTTGCGACCGAGGATTTCGGCCAACTTCGCAGCAACCGGTGCGAGGGAGAACTTGGGATCGGGCTGACCGTCGGGGCGCCCGAGGTGCGCGGTCACGATGACCTTCGCTCCACCCTCGGCAAGTGCCCGCAGGGTGGGAGCGGACGCGACGATGCGGCCCGGGTCCGTGATTTCTCCGCCATCCAACGGGACGTTGAGGTCGGAACGCACCAGTACGGTGCGCCCCTCGACCCCAGCGTCCAGCAGATCCTTCAGCGTCTGAACTGCCACTGTTATCGAAACTCCGCTCAGAGAGACTTGGCGACGAGGCCGATGAGGTCGGCGAGGCGGTTGGAGTAGCCCCACTCGTTGTCGTACCAGGAAACGATCTTGACCTGGTCGTCGATGACCTTCGTCAGACCCGAGTCGAAGATCGACGAGTGCGGGTCGGTGACGATGTCCGAGGAGACGATCGGTGCGTCGGTGTACTTCAGGATGCCCTTGAGGGGTCCTTCGGCAGCGGCCTTCATCGCGGCGTTGATCTCGTCGGCGGTAGCCGACTTCTTCAGGTTCGCGGTGAGGTCGGTGACCGAGCCCGTGGGGATCGGCACGCGCAGTGCGTAGCCGTCGAGCTTGCCGAGCAGCTGCGGGAGAACCAGGCCGATTGCCTTGGCTGCACCGGTGCCGGTGGGAACGATGTTGAGGGCAGCTGCGCGGGCGCGACGGAGGTCTGCGTGCGGAGCGTCCTGCAGGTTCTGATCCTGGGTGTACGCGTGGATCGTGGTCATCAGACCCTTGACGATGCCGAACTCGTCGTCGAGAACCTTGGCGATGGGGCCGAGGCAGTTGGTGGTGCACGACGCGTTGGAGATGATGTTCTGGCTGCCGTCGTACTTGTCGTCGTTGACGCCCATGACGATGGTGATGTCTTCACCCTTGGCCGGAGCCGAGATGATGACCTTCTTGGCGCCGGCTTCGAGGTGTCCCTTGGCCTTTGCGGCGTCGGTGAAGATGCCGGTGGACTCGACGACGACGTCGACGCCCAGCTCGCCCCAGGGAAGCTCGTTCAACGGGCCGCGGTGTGCGAGGGCCTTGATGCGCTGATCGCCGACGACGATCGTGTCGTCACCGTCGAGCGACACGTCGTACGGCAAACGGCCGAGGATGGAGTCGTACTTCAGCAGGTGAGCGAGCGTCGCGTTGTCAGTCAGGTCGTTGACTGCCACGATCTCGATATCGGTGGTTCCGAGCGCCTTCTGCGCATCCACCGCCCTGAAGAAGTTACGTCCGATACGGCCGAAACCGTTTACGCCAACCCGGACAGTCACAATTCGCTCCTTTGACCATGATTCTGGTGTGCAACTTGACCCACGCATACTCCGAATCCGTGTGTGCACGACGCGGACGTGGGGTTCATCGGTCGATGTGACTCATACCCTAATGCGCGTGGCCCGAACGTGCGCAGCCCACCCTGACGGAGGGCAGGTCACCCCTCTTCGAGTAGCTCCACATTCACTGCGGATTCGGTGTCGGGTATGCCCGTTTCCTTCGCCTTGCGATCAGCCATGGACAGCAGGCGACGGATACGTCCGGCAACGGCGTCCTTGGTCATCGGCGGGTCGGCCAACTGGCCGAGTTCTTCGAGGGACGCCTGCCGATGCTCAACGCGCAGTGCGCCCGCCGCCGCGAGGTGATCGGGCACGTCCTCGCCGAGGATCTCCAACGCACGCTCGACGCGCGCAGCAGCCGCAACGGCAGCGCGAGCAGAGCGTCGCAGGTTTGCGTCGTCGAAATTGGCGAGACGATTGGCGGTGGCGCGGACCTCGCGTCGCATCCGTCGCTCCTCCCACACCAGGCGTGTGTCCTGGGCTCCCATTCGGGTCAGGAGATCGCCGATGGCCTCACCGTCGCGGATCACCACACGATCCGTTCCGCGAACCTCACGTGCCTTCGCCGAGATCCCCAAACGCCGCGCAGCTCCGACCAGAGCAAGTGCAGCTTCCGGGCCGGGGCAGCTCACTTCGAGCGCCGACGAACGGCCGGGTTCGGTCAGGGAACCGTGCGCGAGGAACGCACCGCGCCAAGCTGCTTCGGCGTCGCCGACACTTCCGCCGACGACCTGCGCAGGCAAGCCGCGAACCGGGCGCCCGCGAAGATCGAGCAGTCCCGTCTGGCGCGCGAGGGCCTCACCCTCCTTCGCCACACGCACGATGTAGCGAGCGGATTTTCGAAGCCCGCCCGCACTGAGTACGTGAACATCGGCACTGTAGGTGAACAGGTCGAAAATCTCCCGGCGCAGACGTCGCGCCGTAGAGCCCAGATCCACCTCTGCTTCGACGACCACCCGGCCGCCGACGATGTGGAGCCCACCGGCAAAGCGCAGCAACGCGGAGACCTCTGCCTTGCGGCAGCTGACCTGAGTCACCACTAACCGGCTCAGTTCGTCCTTGACCTCCGCTGTCATTGCCACGAAGCGTTCTCCCTCTGTTCTTCGGATTGCTGTTCTTGCAGGGAAGACTGTGTCGAATCCCCTACTGCCGCACTGCTCGACAGTTCAGCCAGTACATCGGCCAGTTTTGCCGGATCGTGTACATGCGCTGCGCCCGGTGAGGTGTCCGCGACATCCGCGTACCTGACTTCGGCTGAAAATTGATCCGCCGCACGCTGCAGATGTTCACGTTCACGCCCGGCCGGTACCGACGCCGAGTCGACCACCACGTAGTCGACCCGAAAATCGGGCACGTGTTGGGAGAGTACGTGCAGGTGACGCTCTGCGGAGAATCCGGCGGTCTCCCCCGGCTCGGGTGCGAGATTGAGCACCAGCACCTTTCGAGCATTCGTCGACGACAGTGATTCGACAAGTTCGGGTACCAGTACGTGCGGGATCACGCTCGAGAACCACGATCCCGGGCCGAGAACCACGAGATCGGCACGATCGATCGCAGTCACAGCCTCGGGACACGCGGGCGGATTGGACGGGAGCAGTCTCACACGCCGAACCTTGCCCGGCGTGGTCGCGACGGCGACCTGTCCACGAATGCAGCGGCTGACGCGTGGGTCCTCTTCGAGTCCTTGAACGTCGGCTTCGATCTCGAGCGCGATCGGCGACATCGGCAGCACGCGGCCACGGATTCGCAGCAGTCGCGCCATCTCGTCGAGCGCGACGACCGGATCGCCGAGCACCTCGGTGAGTCCGGCCAGGATGAGATTGCCCACCGAGTGCCCGGCAAGTGCGCCGACACCGCCGAAGCGATGCTGAATGGTCCGAGTCCAGTCGACTATCTCGGGTTCGTCCGACGCGAGAGCCGCGAGCGCCATCCGGAGGTCACCGGGCGGGATGACGCCGAGTTCGGCGCGCAGCCGGCCCGACGAACCACCGTCGTCGGCGACCGTGACCACTGCGGTGACGTCGACCGTCAGGCGTCTGACGGCCTGGAGCGTGGCGAACAATCCGTGCCCGCCGCCGAGCGCGACGATGGCCGGCCCATCTGGCTTCTCCCGCGAGCTATGTGTCGGTTCACTCATTCGCGCCCCAGATCCCGGTGCACGATGCTGACCGAGATGTCGTCCTCGGAACCCAAACGCCTCGCGAGAGCTTCGGACATGGCCACGCTTCGGTGCTTACCGCCGGTACACCCGACCGCAATTGTCATGTAGCGCTTTCCTTCTCGCCGATATCCGGCGATCGTCAAATCGACCAGATGTCGGTAGGTGTCTAGGTAGTCTTCCGCACCCTCGCGGGACAACACGTAGTCGCGGACGTCGGCATCCTGACCGGTGTGCGGGCGAAGTTCAGGGATCCAGTGGGGATTGGGCAGGAATCGAACGTCACAGACGAGATCGGCGTCCATCGGCAGGCCGTACTTGAATCCGAACGACTGGACCGTCACCTTCATCGTGCGGTTGGCATCGTTCCCGAACGCCGTTTCGATCTTCTGACGCAACTGATGTGCCTTCAGCGCCGACGTGTCGATGACCAGATCGGCGGCCGCCTTCACCACGGCCAACTGCCGACGCTCGGCTGCGATCCCTTCGGACAACGTGCCGTCGATGCCGTCGTTCTGCAACGGATGACTGCGGCGAACCTGTTCGAACCGTCGGATCAACACGTCGTCGGACGCTTCGAGGTACAGCACCCGAGTGTGGATCGGCTCCGCCTCGAGTTCGGTGAGCACCCACCCGAGATCGCCGGTGAAGAGTCGACTCCGCACGTCGATCACGACGGCGAGACGATCGACCGGCGGATCGGAGGTCAAGCTCAGACCGACCATCCGGGAAATGAGCTCAGGTGGCAAATTGTCCGCGACATACCAGCCGAGGTCTTCGAGCACCTTGGCAGCGGTACTCAAACCGGCTCCGGACAATCCCGTCACCAGCAGGAAATCCATCGTTCGACTGTCTTTGGCGCTGTCGGTAGTCACTGTGCACTCGGCCCCGTCGTCGGCATGGACAATTCTCGCGACTCGGAGCCCTCGTCACCGCTACCGGATTCGGCGCTTGGCGCGTCAGCAGAGGTAACAGACGATTCGGATTCCTTGTCCAGCTCATCATCCCCTACCGCGGCTGGCAGCGCTCGAGCTTCAGCACCCGCATCGGCTGCAGCCGAATCCGTGCCGAGTGCGGCCAGAACTGCTGTGGCTGTGGTCTCACCGATACCGGGGACCTGCATGATCTCCTCGACCGTTGCCGTTTTCAGCTTCGCCACGGAACCGAAGTGAGCCACCAGAGCAGTACGGCGAGTTTCACCGAGCCCCTTGACCGAGTCCAGAGCCGAAGCCGTCATCCGCCTCGAGCGCTTGCTGCGATGGAACGTGATCGCGAAGCGGTGGGCTTCGTCTCGGATGCGTTGCAGGAGGTACAACGACTCGCTCGTTCGGGGAAGGATGACCGGATCTTCTTCCCCCGGTACCCACACCTCTTCGAGTCGCTTGGCCAAGCCGACTACCGCGACGTCGGTGACCCCCAGCTCGTCGAGGACCGCCGCTGCGGCCGTGACCTGGGGGGCGCCGCCGTCCACGACGAACAGATTGGGTGGATAGGCGAACCGCCGAGGCCGGCCCGTCGCCGGGTCGATCGCCGCTTCGGGAGCCAGATCCCCACCGTCCGCGTCCATGGTCGACGCCGACGCAGCGAGAATGCCCAGGTCGCGGTTGTGTCGCAGGAACCGCCTGCGAGTGATCTCGGCGATACTCGCCACGTCGTCGGAATGACCGTCGCCGGCAGCTTCCTTGATCGCGTAATGGCGGTAGTCCGACTTACGCGGGAGCCCGTCTTCGAACACGACCAGTGACGCCACGACGTCGGTTCCCTGGACGTGACTGATGTCGATGCATTCGATTCGTAGCGGAGCCGAGTCCAGGTCCAGTGCTTCCTGGATGCCCTGAAGCGCCGCAGAACGCGAGGTGAAATCGCCGGCGCGCTTGAGCTTGTGCTGCGCCAGAGCCTCTTTCGCGTTTCGCTGGACCGTTTCGGCGAGGTCTTTCTTGTCGCCGCGTTGCGGAACCCGCAGTTGCACTTGCGATCCCCGAAGCTTGCTCAGCCACGCCTGGATCTCGGTCGCGTTGGCAGGCAGGACCGGCACGAGAACTTCCTTGGGAACGGCGCTGATCCCGGCCTCGGAGCCCGCTCCCGGGTCGAGTGCCGCCTGCTCACCGTAGAACTGGGTGAGGAACTGCTCGACCAGGATCGGCAGGTCGGACTCGGCGTCGAGTGCGGCCCAGTCGATGGCATCGCCTGCCTTCTCCACGACCCATCCACGCTGACCCCGCACGCGTCCGCCGCGCACGTGGAACACCTGAACGGCGGCTTCGAGATCATCGGTGGCAAAGGCTACGAGATCGGCGTCGGTGCCGTCACCGAGTACGACGGCCTGCTTCTCGAGCGCCTTGCGCAAAGCCCCGATATCGTCACGCAGACGGGCTGCAGTCTCGAAATCGAGGTCCTCGGAAGCCTGCTGCATGCGCTTTTCGAGATCTTTGACCAGCTTGTCCGTGCGGCCGGCGAGGAAGTCGCAGAAATCTTCGACGATCTGACGATGCTCCTCGGCGCTGACTCGTCCGACGCAGGGCGCCGAGCACTTGTCGATGTAACCGAGCAGACACGGCCGGCCGATCTGGTTGTGTCGTTTGAAGACTCCGGACGAGCACGTTCGTGCGGGAAACACTCGCAGCAGCAGATCGAGTGTTTCGCGAATCGCCCAGGCATGCGAGTAGGGACCGAAGTAGCGGACGCCCTTGCGCCGCGGACCGCGGTAGACGAACAGCCGCGGGAACTCTTCGTTGAGCGTCACGGCGAGAACCGGATACGTCTTGTCGTCGCGGTACCGCACGTTGAACCGCGGATCGAATTCCTTGATCCAGTTGTACTCGAGCTGAAGCGCTTCGACTTCGGTACTGACGACGGTCCACTCGACGCTGCCGGCGGTGGTCACCATCTGCCGAGTACGGGGATGAAGTGTCGTGACGTCCGCGAAGTACGAGTTCAAACGTGAACGGAGGCTTTTCGCCTTTCCGACGTAAATGACCCGACCATGCGGATCGCGAAATTTGTAGACGCCCGGCGCAGCCGGAATGGTTCCGGTAGCGGGGCGGTAAGTCGAGGGATCCGGCACGGTTTCAGGTTAGTCGCCGCCACCGACCGACTCGGAAACGCGCAGGATGCGGGCACCGAACCGGTCGGAAGACGTCAGTTGCTCTTGTGCGCGACCGGTGCGTAGCGGTCGGCCAGTTCGCGGAACTTGCCGACCGTGTCGACGGCGTACTCACGGTCGTTGGACTGGATCGCCATCACTGCCATGTACTCGTCGTCGGGCAATTCGATGCGTGCCCAGGCGGCGCCGTCGGGGAACGAGAGTCCCTCGAACAGATCCCAGTCGACGATCTTCTCGCCCAAGATGTTTCGTACGGCGATTCCCTGCTTGCCCACCTTGACCCGGGGCCGCGTCAACATCAGTACACCGAGAGCCAGAATGGTGCCGATGCCTGCCATCGCAAGTTGGTCCGCGGCTCGGAAGTACACGCCGGTGGACCCCTGGCGGAGCAGGAGTGCAAGTGTGACGTGAACGATCACCAGGAGGACAGCAACTCCGATCGCGTATCGCGTCGACTTACGCGGTGACGCAATCAGTTCCCAGTTCTCGTTGTCGCCGGGTGTACTCATCGAAACGAATCCTCGGTCCATGGTGCTCGGAGATGGCGCAGGGTCACTGCGGTGTCCAGTGCGGCGGCGCAGGCCTGTGCGCCCTTGTCCTCGACGCTACCCGGCAGCCCCGAACGGTCAAGAGCCTGCTGCTCGGTGTCGGTGGTCAGGACACCGTTCCCCACGGGAGTGCTTTCGTCGAGTGAGACGCGTGTAAGGCCCGCGGTGACCGCGTCGCACACGTACTCGAAGTGCGGCGTGCCGCCGCGGATGACAACACCGAGTGCGACGACGGCGTCGTGCGTGCGCGCCAATGCCTGCGCAACGACCGGCAGTTCGATCGCACCGGCGACACGGACCAGTGTCACGTCCTTGATCTGTGCCTCCTGCGCGACGCGCTGCGCGCCGGCGATCAGAGCCTCGGAGATCGTCGCGTGCCACTGCCCGGCAACGATCGCCAGCTTCAGATCCTTGGCCTCGGCGATCGCGAGCTGCGGCTGACCTTCGCCGCTCACAGTGCGGTTCCCGGCTGTGCGGTGTTCTGGTTCGCCTCGTACTCGTCCAGTCCGATCAGATCGTGACCCATCCGATCTCGCTTGGTGCGCAGGTAGGTGAGGTTCTCCGCATTCGCGCGCAGCGGCATCGGAACGCGATCGGTGATCTGCAGGCCGTAGCCGTCCAGACCCACACGCTTGGCCGGGTTGTTGGTCAGCAGACGCATCGACGAGATCCCCAGATCGACGAGGATCTGCGCACCGATGCCGTAGTCGCGGGCGTCCGCCGGTAGCCCGAGTTCGAGATTGGCGTCGACTGTGTCGGAACCGGCGTCCTGGAGCTGGTAGGCCTGCAGCTTGTGCATGAGGCCGATGCCACGACCCTCGTGTCCGCGCATGTACAGGACAACGCCGCGGCCTTCCTGGGCGACCATGTCCAGTGCGGCGTCGAGCTGTGGGCCGCAATCGCACCGCAGCGAACCGAAGACGTCGCCGGTGAGGCACTCGGAGTGAACGCGGACGAGTACGTCGCTACCGTCTCCGTCGGGGCCTGCGATGTCGCCGCGCACCAGCGCAACGTGCTCGACCTCGTCGTAGATGCTGGTGTAGCCGACAGCGGTGAACTCACCGTGGCGGGTGGGGATGCGGGCCTCGGCGATGCGCAGTACGTGCTTCTCGTGCTTGCGACGCCATGCGATGAGGTCCGCGATCGAGATCAGAGCAAGGTTGTGTTCGTCGGCGAAGACTCGCAACTCGTCGGTCTGAGCCATCGCGCCTTCGTCCTTCTGGCTGACGATTTCGCAGATGACGCCGGCGGGACGCAGGTCCGCCATGCGGGCGAGGTCGACTGCAGCTTCCGTGTGGCCCGGACGACGCAGCACTCCGCCTTCCTTCGCGCGGAGCGGAACGACGTGGCCGGGACGAGTGAAATCGTTGGCACCGGATTCGGGGTTTGCGAGCAGACGCATCGTCGCAGCGCGGTCCGATGCCGAGATGCCGGTACCGATTCCTTCGCGGGCGTCGACGGTCACGGTGTAGGCGGTGCCGTGCTTGTCCTGGTTGGTGGCGTACATCGGGGGCAGGCCCAGCCGATCGCAATCGTCACCGTCGAGCGGCACGCACAGGTAGCCGGAGGTGTACCTGACCATGAACGCCACCAGTTCCGGGGTGGCTTTCTCGGCGGCGAAGATGAGGTCGCCCTCGTTCTCGCGATCCTCGTCGTCCACGACGACAACAGCTTTACCTGCAGCGATATCTGCTACTGCGCGCTCGATACTGTCGAACCTGGTCACGTGCTCGCACTCCAAAGTCTTGACTTTTAACATCATCGAATACAACAAGTGCATCCGACGGATGCACTGACAACCCTACGACCAATCGGACGGGTCCGATCAGCCTGGTCCTACCGACCGGCAGAGTGAAGCCGCTCGACGTACTTGGCGATCACGTCCACCTCGAGGTTGACCGGCGTACCGACCACAGCGGTTCCGAGCGTCGTCAACTCGAGCGTTGTCGGGATCAGCGAGATCTCGAAGTACTCGAACCCGCGGTCGCCACCCAGCGCGGAGACCGTCAGCGAGACTCCGTCGACAGTAATTGAACCCTTCTCCACCACGTATCGGGAAATGGAGTCCGGCAGTGCGATCCGCACTACCTCCCAGTTCTCGGAAGGCGAGCGGGAAATGACGTGGCCAGTTCCGTCGACGTGCCCTTGAACCAGGTGGCCGCCGAGTCGACTGTTCAGCGCCGCGGCGCGCTCGAGGTTGACGCGAGAGCCGACATCCAACTTCGCCAGGCTCGAGCGGTTCAGCGTTTCCTGCATGACGTCTGCGGTGAACGAACCGTCGGCAAGCACATCGACGACCGTCAGGCACACGCCGTTGACCGCGATCGAATCGCCGTGACCGGCGTCGGAGGTGACCAGTGGCCCGCGCACCGTGAAGCGTGCAGCATCGACCAGTTCTTCCTTGGCGACAATTTCGCCGAGTTCTTCCACAATTCCTGTGAACACGCGCCCTACTCCTCGTTCCCCGGAGCAGAACTCTCCGGAACCAGACTCAACAAAATATCGGGGCCGATCGTTACCGCGGACTCCAAACGGAATCGGTGAGCGTCGGTGATGGTGTGCACTCCGGCATCGACGAGCGCGGAAGCGCCCGCGCCGAGCAGTATCGGAGCGATGTACGCCTCGATGACGTCGACATATCCGGCGGCGAGGAATGCTCCGGCCAGACGGGGCCCACCCTCGAGCAGTACGTCTGTGTACTCCCCCAACGCCTCGACTACTTCGTCGATGTTGTCGGTGTTGAGCACCAAAGTCGGTGCGGTGTCATCGAGAACGCTTGCCGTCGAAGGTATTTCACGCTTTCCGACGACGACGCGTACGGGCTGATGCGCCGCGAGCTCACCGGTGGGCTGACGCGCCGTCAGCCACGGATCATCGGCGAACACGGTGCCGGTGCCGACCACGATCGCATCGATCTGCGCCCGCTGAGCATGCACGCGCGCCCTCGCCTGCGGACCGGTGATCCACTGACTCGTTCCGTCCTCGGCAGCGCTGCGTCCGTCCAGACTGGCCGCGTACTTCCACGTGATGTGCGGGCGACCGGTGCGCTGTTTGTGCAGCCAGGCTCGCAGTGGACCAGCTTCCACCTCGGGTGCCCGGAGTCCGGCCGTGACGCTGATTCCAGCGCGCATGAGCGTCGCTGCGCCGCCGGAAGCCTCGGGATTGGGATCACCGACTGCGTAGACGACCGCCGAGACTCCGGCATCGATCAATGCCTGCGAGCAGGGCCCGGTTCGCCCCTGGTGATTGCACGGTTCCAGTGTCACCACGGCCGTACCGCCACGCGCTGCATCGCCGGCCTCGTCGAGAGCCACGACCTCCGCGTGCGGTCCACCGGGCGGTTGCGTCATACCGACGCCAGCGATGGTGCCGTCGGCGGCGAGGATAACAGCGCCGACCGGCGGGTTGGGGCTGGTGAATCCGCGCGCAGAATCCGCTGCGGCCAGCGCGATCTGCATCGCGGCGTCAAGATCAGCCGTCGACGCCTGTCCACCCTTTGCCATCGAGCGGCTCAGACCGACAGCGTCAGGTGCGGCGACGCCGAGGCGGCCTGCGCGCGGAGCTTGCGCACCGCCTCACCGGGATCACTCGCTCCGTACACCGCCGAACCGGCGACGAAGCAGTCGATCCCTGCTTCAGCGGCCTGCTCGATCGTGGAAGCGTTGATGCCGCCGTCGATTTCGACGAGGAGCGTCAGCTCACCCGAGTCGACGAGCTTGCGAACTGCGCGTGCCTTGTCGAGCACCTGAGGCATGAACGACTGACCACCGAATCCGGGTTCGACGCTCATGATCAAGAGGGTGTCGAAGTCCTTGAGGATTTCCAGGTAGTCGTCGATCGGGGTTCCAGGCTTGATGCTCAGCCCTGCCTTGGCACCAGCTGCACGAATATCGCGGGCAACCGAACGCGGGTCGTCGGTGGCCTCGGCGTGGAACGTGACGTTGTACGCACCGGCCTCGGCGTACGGCGGCGCCCAGCGCTCCGGATTCTCGATCATGAGATGGCAGTCGAGAGGAATGTCCGTCGCCTTCAGCAGACTCTCGACCACCGGCAGACCCAGCGTGAGATTGGGAACAAAATGCGCGTCCATCACGTCGACGTGAAGCCAGTCGGAGCCGGACACGGCAGTCGCTTCATCGGCGAGTCGAGCAAAATCTGCGGACAAAATGGACGGTGCAATCATCGGGGAAGCCACGCCGCCGAGTTTAGCTGTGACTCATCGCCGACCGTGCATGCACATCGGAGCCGGTGAAATCCGATCAGTTCTTGACGACGGTGCGGAGCTTTCGCACCTTGGCGGGCGCCTTGATCCGCCACGCATCTTCGAGCATCTCGCCCAACTGCACCTCGTCGATCAGTTCGAGGTGCACGAGGATCGATCCGTGCCCGTGATAGTGATCTGTGGTGAAGAAAGCCGCCTCGCCACTGGCGAGTAGCGCCTCCTTCTCGTCCAGACCGCACATCACGACCAAAGCGCCCTCCGCTTCGGTGCGGAGCCGCGCAAAAGTTTTACCTGCCACCTTGAGTGCCGGGGTGTTGTACGAGGTCGACTCTTCCACGGAGGGAAGAGCCGAACCCAGTACTACAACCTGTTCCCACGTAACCATGTAGGCACCATACGACTACCGATGCCCAGAAGTCATCCGATCAGGCCAGCGGCTTGCGCAAAGCGGCCATGAACATAGCGTCCGTGCCGTGTCGATGCGGCCACAACTGAACCGACGATCCGTCTCCGACGTCCGGGACACCTGGCACCAATTCCTTGGTGTCGAGTTCCACGACGCCATGACGCCGCACCGCATCGGCGACCACTGCCAGCGTTTCCGACAAGTGCGGCGAGCACGTGGAGTACAGCACCACTCCGCCGGGGCGAACCAGTTCGATTGCGGCAGCAAGCAATTCACGCTGCAACTTCACGAGCGGAGCCACATCGGACGGCTGGCGACGCCAACGTGCCTCCGGGCGCCGACGCAGCGCACCCAACCCGGTGCAGGGAGCGTCGACGAGGATGCGGTCGTATCCGGGTTCGAGCCCGGATTCGCGGCCGTCCGCCACGTGTACGTCCACGGGAAGCTCGCGAGTGGTCTTGCGAATCAACTCGGCACGGTGTTCGACCGGCTCGACGGCGTCGAGTCGACCACCTTCGATGCCGGCAAGAGCACCGAGAAGTGCCGCTTTTCCTCCTGGACCTGCGCAGAGATCGAGCCAGCGTCCGGAGTCTTCACCTTCGAGAGGAGCAATGCTGAGGGCGCGGGCAACCAGCTGACTGCCCTCGTCCTGCACTCCTGCCAGGCCTTGGCGGACCGCCTCGAGTTGTCCGGGGTCACCGCCGTCGAGATGCACGGCGTACGGCGAGTACGGCCCGATCTCGCCGCCGGTCACCAGTGCGAGCTCCTCGGCGGAGATCTCACCGGGGCGGGCGACGAGGTGCACGGCGGGGCGGGCGTCGTCGGCGATCAGGACGTCTTCGAGCTCTCCGGCTGCAGCGCCGAGCGAGTCGGCAAATACCTGCGCGATCCACAGGGGATGCGCGTGCTCGAAGGCGAGTCGGCCGACCGGGTCCTTCGGGGCTAGCAGCTCGACCCACTCGTCCTGGGTGCGTTCGGAAACACGGCGCAGGACCGCGTTGACGAATCCTGCTCGGCCCTGGCCGTTTTCGGCGCGAACGAGGTCGACCGAGGTGGCAACAGCAGCGTGCGGTGCGACACGAGTACGCAGTAGTTGGTACGAGCCGAGTCGGAGTACATCGAGCAGGGTTCCGTCGATCTCTTCGATCGGCCGACCCGCCGCATGCGCGATCACCGCATCCAGGAGGCCCTGAGCACGTGCCGCGCCGTACGCGAGTTCGGTCGCCAGCGCCGCATCGCGTGCGTCGAGTTTGCGGTCACGCAGGAGCCCGGGCAGAACCAGGTTCGCGTATGCGTCACGTTCACGGACCGCGCGCAGGACGTCGCGCGCAGCCAGGCGCGGCTGATCGAGCCCGGCGGTTGCCGGATCCGGCCGCTTGGCCTGCTTCGGCTTGGTGTTCTTGCCACCGGTTGCATTCTTGGCTCCGGGACCCTGTGTCCGCCGTGCCGGTCGTCGTGATTCGGTCACTGTGCTCGTACCTCCGCGTCGAGTCGGGCACCGCGTGCCCAGTCCCCTGCCGACATCAATTTCTTGCCCGGGGGCTGAATCTGCCCGAGTCGTACCGCGGTGGTCGCGGTACCGATGTACAGACCATCCTTGCGTACCGAGATCTCACCGACTGCCAGGGTCTCGTCCGTAACGGTGACCGGGCCGACCTTGACTCGAAGATCACCGATCATCGTCCAGGCCCCGGGTGCGGGTGTGACTGCTCGGATGTGCCGGTCCACCGTGCGAGCGGGCAATTCCCACCGCACGCGGGCCGCGTCCACAGTCACCTTGGGGGCGTACGAGACGCCGTCGGCAGACTGCGGAACCGCGTTGATCTCTCCGGCCTCCAGGCCGTCGAGTACCGATTCGAGCAGGGCAGCGCCGTTTTCCGCCAGACGCCCGAGCAGGTCGCCTGCCGTATCGGTGTCGCGAATCCGCTCGGTCATCACTCCGTACACGGGGCCGGTATCCATGCCGGCTTCCAAACGGAACGCACTGGCGCCCGTCACCTCGTCACCGGCACTGATCGCGGCCTGCACCGGCGCGGCGCCGCGCCACGCCGGAAGCAGCGAGAAATGCAGATTGACCCAACCGTGTTTCGGAATGTCGAGGACGTTCTGCGGCAACAGGTTTCCGTAGGCGACGACGGGTGCGCAGTCCGGTTCGAGGCGGGCGAGTTCGGCTGCGAAATCGGGATCGGACGCCTTGACCGGGGTCAGGACCGGGATGCCGTGCTCGTCGGCAAGCAGACCGATCGGCGAGCGGGTGACTTTGCGACCGCGGCCCGCCACAGCGTCCGGACGCGTGACGACGGCTACCACTTCGTGGTTGGCGGACTCGATGAGACGCCGCAGTGAAGGAACCGCGGGTTCGGGCGTTCCGGCGAACACGACGCGCATGTCAGCTCTCCCGTTTCGTTGGGCTCTTCGGACTCTGATCAGCCGATCGGCCTGTCGAACGCGGTGGACTGCAACTCACGAAAATGCTCCCGGATGTGTCGGTGGGTGGAACTGTCAGTCTAAGGACTGCGGGAGCTACGACCTACCTCGCGCCACACCGAACCACTTTCTCAGCAATTTCTTTGATCAGAACCCTGCAGATTCACCGGTCCTCGGTATTGACTGTCTCTGTCGTCGCCACTCGGCGGAGGCTGATACGGGATACACCGATCACACGGAGGAACTTAGATGGCAGGCATCGACAGTAAGTTCGACAAGGCCTACGCAGGAAAGTCCGTCGAAGAATTGGCGGACGCCCCGGTCGCGGCACTCAACGGCGTAAGCGATTCGGACGCAGAACATTTGAAGGCAGCGTTCAACATCAAGACCGTCCGCGACCTCGGAACGAACAAGTTCTTCCTGTGGGCGCAGGCCACTGCCAAGCTCGCCGAGTAAACATCCCGACCCACGTGGTCTCGGTGCTCACGAGTTAGCAGCTCACGAATTTGCAGCTCACGAATTTGCGTCGATGACCACTTGCGGAATATCCGTGCCGAGCGGCACCGCGCTGCACGAAGCGTGCCGCTCGGCATCGGGGTCGAGGACCGTCCGGATGACGTCGATCACGTAGGGGTCGTACGGCATGCGGAAGTGGCCGGTCAGGTTCGACGGGCACAGATCCTGGAGGACGATGTTTTCTGCACCGGCGTCGCGGAGCGCGATGTTCGAGGACGGCTGGATCATCTCGTCGACAGTGGACCCGATAGTCGTGTAGCGCACTCCGGGTACGGTGTCACCGCCGTCGTTGAGGGCGTTCAACGTATCCGACCCCTGCATCTGCTCGCGGACAGCTCGCGAAAAGACATCTTCGACAAAGTCTTCTCCGCCGGGGATCGCACGGACGATGGGAACCAACCCGAACATCACCCCGCCGTAGGTCGGCGAAGCCAAACCGACCCAATGATCGACGTAGGCGTCGCCGCCCATTTTGTTGACGTAGTACCGCGTCACCGTCGCGCCTTGGGAGTAGCCGATCACGTCGACCTTGTCCGCTCCGGTCGCGGTCAGCACCTGATCGACGAAAGAACCGAACGCGGTGGCACTACCGACTATGTCGCCGACGCCGTAAGTCTCGTGTGCGACGTCCCCGTCTTCTTCTTCGATCGCACCGCCGTAATTGAGGGCGAAGACGCAATAGCCGTCAGCTGCCAGTGCCGGCGACAGGGCCGCCCAATCCGCGTACGCCTCGGTGTCGGTTCCGTGGGCGAGTACAACCGGTCGGGGATGCGTGGCGGAAGGCTCACAGGCGAAATCGTTCGACCCGGCAGGTGCGGATCCTGGATGAGCATGCGCATATGCCGTGGCAACGGAACGAGTCGCCTGACCCGGACCGATGTCGAGAGGAACGTCCATCGCGTCGGCACTCGCAGACGGGAGCGTCGGTGCGGCAGCCGATATCGCCGGCGGTGCTCCGATCAGCAGCGCCACTGCTACCGAAAATGTCAGTCCCACAGACCGTTTGACGCCAGCCATTGTTCCTGCTCCTGCTCTGATCCTACGAGGGAGCTGACCGTAACACCAGAAACTTCGGGGCGCATACCCTACCGAACAGTAGGTATCCGACGTCTCAATTGCCGCCTTCATCGGCGTCATCACCGGCAAGCACTCGGTAGAGCGACTTGCGCGCCTCGACAAGCACGTCGGCTGCGGCCTTGACCTGCGCTGGTGTGCCTACAGCAGCCACTTGGCCGGCCGCGCCCATCAGCTGGCCGATCAGTTCACGAAGGTCCTGCTCCGGCTCCCCTACGCTGAGACGAACGTCATCCCACGGTGCCCCGAGATCGGCGCGATGCTCCTCGACGTATGCGACGCCTTCCTCGGTCAGCTTGGCGGTCTTGCGGCCGGCAACCTTTTCGATGATGACCAGTCCCTCGTCCTCGAGTTGGGACAGCGCGGGATAAATGGAACCCGGACTCGGCTTCCAGACGCCGCCGCTGCGCTCGACGATCTGCTGAATCAATTCGTAGCCGTGCATCGGCTCTTCCGCGATCAACAACAGAATCGCAGCGCGCACATCTCCACGACGACCTCGTCCGCCACGTCCTCGCCCGCGACCGAACTGAGCGCCCGGACCGAAGCCGGGGCCGGGTCCGCCGTCTGGACCGAAACGCCCCCGCCGATGGCCTCTGCGTGGCATGTCACCGAAGCCCGGCCGCTCGTGCGGTCGACCGCGTCGTCCACCGTCTCGATCGCCGGGACCATCGCCCGGCGCGCCGTCGTCCGTCGGCACCCACATCACAAATGGTGGCCGTTGCTCACGGCCGAAACCGCCGAAGAAACCGCGTCGGCCGAACATCCCCTCGTTCGGGAAACTTGCATCCATCGTCGAACCTCCATCACTATCGTTGATAGTTCGACGATATATCGCCATATCGGGTTGCGCAACATTTTCGCTGCACACAACCAGGCCTTGGAGAACTCGAAAATCAGCCGATGCGGCGTGGGTCGATCTGAATGCGGACCGGACCCGATGACTTCCGCGCACTGCGCGCGGCCCTCGCATGTGCCAGAGCGTCCGCAAGGCCGCGACCGTCCTTGCGTGGAACGCGGACCAGCATTCGCTCCGGCGCGACACCGCTCTCGTCCTCACCGGAATACGGAAGCCTCTCCCCCGCAGGCAATTCCACTGGTCCGAGTAGTACAGCACTTGCCGGCAGATCAGCTGAGTCCACCAACTCCGCAATTGCTGCGGATCCACCGTCGATCGCAGCCATGTGAACGGCCGGAGGAAAGCCGACCTCGTCCCGTTCCTCGAATTGAGACTGTGCGTGCCCCACCGGATCCCATCGGACCAACGCCTGCACCGTCGGGATACCCGAGTCTGCGACAACCACAACTTCACCGCCTTCGGACAGCGGAATCACCATGGCAGCAGCCGACATCCAGCGTCTGAGTGTTTCCTCGGCGGCGCGAAGATCTGGCCGGCCGAGCAGTGCCCAACCGTCGAGCAAGAGCGCGGCGCCGTAGCCGCCGGTCATCACCGGCTCCGCACCCACTGTCGAGACCACCAACGCGGGCCCGTGTGGCAGTTCCTTGACCACATCACCGCCCCCGGACAGAACAACTTTCACACCGGGAAACGCCCGCCCGAGTTCTTCGGCGGTCCGGCCGGCACCGACCACCACCGCGCGCAACGCTTTCGCCCCGCACGCGTGACATCGGTAGGCGGCATCGGCAACCCCGCACCAGCGGCACGCCGGTGTCCCGGCGCCGTCGGGACCTGCCGCAGCGGGAAGAGCCAGTGGGCCGTTGCACCGACGGCACCGTGCCGGGGCACGGCACTTTCCGCAGGCCAGGGTCGGTACGTACCCCCGCCGAGGCACCTGCACCAGGACTCCGTTGCCCTCACCCAGAGCGCGCCGGGCGGCCGCGAATGCAATAGCGGGCAAACGAGCCGCTCTGGCTCCCGGATCGCGGGCCAAGGCTTGATCGCTGTCGGCAAGCGCGGTGATCTTGGGTGCGTGGGCACGAACGACGTCCCGCGTAGCGACCAGATCGTGCGCCCATCCCGAGTCGACGAGTACCTGCGATTCTGCCGTACGGGAGAACCCACCGATCACGACGGCGCACCCGGCGACGTAGCCACGCAGGACGGCAACTTCGCGGGCATGTGGATACGGCGACCGCGGCTCGGACAAGTTGTCGTCGCCGTCGTCCCAGACGACGACAAGACCGGTCTCGGGCGTCGGCGCAAAAACTGCACTGCGCGTGCCGACGACGATCCTGGCGGTCCCGCGCAGTGCAGCGAGCCACCTTCGGTATCGCATGGCCGGCCCCAGGCCTGCGGACAGACCCACCACTGCATCCGCTCCGGAGAGTTCGGTACATGCGGCGACGACGCGGTCCAGGTCGCGTTGATCGGGCACAACCAGGATCGCGGATTTACCACTTGCCGCTACAGCCCCGGCCAGTTCGGCCAGGCGCAGTGGCCAGTTTTCACCAGGCAACGCCTGCCAGACCGCACGCGGGCTTTTCGACTCGCGAATCGCGGACAGAAAGGCGTCACCGAATCTGTAGAGATGCCAACCATTTTCGATCGGTTCAGGAGCGGACGGCGGCTCGGCGGGCTCCCACGGTTCCGCCTCGACCTTCGCGTGGCGCGGCGGTACCGCCAAACGGAGAACATCGGCGCGGGTTCCGGCATAACGCTCCGCCACACGATCGACGACTTGCGCGATTTCGGCCGTCAGGACCCGCTCGGACGAGATGACGCGTTCGAGCCAGCCGAACTTCCCCTGATGGTCACTGGTGGCCTCGCGCGAGACGATGAAACCGTCCACCAGACGACCAGCGAAGCGGATGCGCACCCGGACTCCGGGCTGCGCATCCGCTTCGAGTTCACGAGGAACGAGGTAGTCGAATTCACGGTCGAGGTGAGCGAGCGGGAGCATCGGCAGCACCCGGGCGACCGGATCGACTTCTGCCGCTACTCTTTCCGCGCCCACCCGCGCCCCGTCTGTACGTCAGTGATCAGAGACCAGCTGCGCTACGCAGCTTGTCGGCGCGATCGGTGCTCTCCCACGGGAGGTCGATGTCGGTGCGACCGAAGTGACCGTATGCCGCCGTCTGCGCGTAGATCGGACGCAGCAGGTCGAGGTCGCGGATGATCGCTCCCGGACGCAGGTCGAAGATCTCGGTGATCGCCTTCTGGATCCGTGCCGGATCGGTCTTCTCGGTGCCGAAGGTTTCGACGAAGAGTCCGACCGGAGCTGCCTTGCCGATGGCGTAGGCGACCTGAACCTCGATGCGGTCGGCCAGACCTGCGGCAACAGCGTTCTTGGCCACCCAACGCATGGCGTAGGCAGCGCTTCGGTCGACCTTTGACGGGTCCTTGCCGGAGAACGCGCCGCCGCCGTGGCGAGCCATTCCGCCGTAGGTGTCGACGATGATCTTGCGGCCGGTCAAACCGGCGTCACCCATCGGGCCACCGAGGACGAACTTGCCCGTCGGGTTCACCAGCAGACGAACATCGGAGGTGTCGAGATCGGTGAGGTTGACGTCGGTCAGCACCGAGTGAAGCACCTTCTCGCGAAGATCGGGCGTCAACAGGTTGTCGAGGTCGATGTCAGCGGCATGCTGGGTGGAGATGACCACGGTGTCGAGACGGACAGCCTTATCACCGTCGTACTCGATGGTGACCTGGGTCTTGCCGTCCGGGCGCAGGTACGGCAGCACGCCGGACTTACGGACCTCGGTCAACCGGCGAGAGAGACGATGAGCCAACGCGATGGGCAGCGGCATCAGTTCCGGCGTGTCGGTGGTGGCGTAGCCGAACATCAGGCCCTGGTCGCCCGCACCCTGACGGTCGATCTCGTCGTCGCTGATTCCGTCGACGCGAGCCTCGTGCGAGTGATCGACACCCTGCGCGATCTCGGGCGACTGCGCGCCGATCGCGACGTTGACGCCGCAGGAGTTACCGTCGAAGCCTTTTGCCGAGCTGTCGTAGCCGATCTCGAGGACCGTGTCGCGCACGATCTTCGGAATGTCTGCGTACGCAGTGGTCGTGACCTCGCCGGCTACGTGAACCTGGCCGGTGGTGACCAGAGTTTCGACGGCCACGCGGGCGCGCGGGTCCTGGGTGAGCAGCGCGTCGAGGATCGAGTCGCTGATCGCGTCACAGATCTTGTCCGGATGCCCCTCGGTGACGGACTCGCTGGTGAATAGCCGACTGCCGGACTTGCTCACAGATCTCCCTCTCGACGACTGAGTTCTTGACTACAGCTTATTGAAGTATCCGAATCACCGTTCGGTGACCGTTTTGTCATGCTTTGTTAGCTGGGGGCTGAGCCGACGATAACGGTTGGACCGCCTGCGCAACACCCTTGTGCTCACCCGATTATCGTGGGGTAACTCTCACCACCGGGCGCGTGTCGCTACTCGGGGAAGAGCTTGACCAGGGCGTCGAGTACTCGACTGGCCATCAAAGCCTTGGATCCGTGCTCGAGCGCGGACTCCGAGCCGTCGGAACCGAGCAGCCAACCGTCGTTGTGATCGACCTCGAACGCCTTGCCCTCGCCGACCGCATTGACCACGAGGAGGTCGCAACCTTTGCGGGCAAGCTTGGAGCGGGCGTAACTGAGAACGTCACCATGGGCGTCACCGGTCTCTGCGGCGAATCCGACGATCACCGTTCGAGCGTCCAGATCGCCGTCACGACGCGCTTCGACGAGACCGGCGAGGATGTCGGCGTTTCTGGTGAGGCTGATCGAGTCGGGTTCGTTTGCGCCCTTCTTGATCTTGCTGCCTTCGACGGTGGTGGGGCGGAAGTCCGCGACAGCTGCAGCCATGACGACTCCGTCGTGTCCCGGTGCGTGCTTCTCCACTGCCAACCGGAGATCTTCGGCCGTCTTGATGTGCACGACGTCGACAGCGGCGGGGTCGGCAAGATCGGCCGTGTAACCGGCGATCAGCGTGACGTGAGCGCCGCGTTGTGCGGCCAGACGGGCGAGCGCGTAGCCCTGTTTGCCGGAGCTGCGATTACCGAGAAAGCGCACCGGATCGAGCGGCTCGCGAGTACCGCCGGCGGTGACCAGAATGCGGCGACCTTCCAGGTCGCGCGGCAACGCGTCCGAGCGCTCGAGGAGCAACGATGCCAACCCGACGATCTCGTCGGGTTCGGGAAGTCGACCGGCTCCGGTGTCTTTTCCGGTCAAACGCCCGGAGGCAGGTTCGATCACGTGGACGCCGCGCGAGCGCAGTGTCGCCACGTTGGACACCGTTGCGGGGTGCTCCCACATCTCGGTGTGCATTGCGGGGGCGAAGACGACCGGACAGCGTGCGGTCAACAAGGTGGCTGTCAACAGGTCGTCTGCGCGGCCCATGACAGCTCGCGCCATCAGATCAGCGGTTGCCGGCGCGATGACAACGAGATCGGCTTCCTGCCCGAGGCGGACATGCGGAACCTGCGGGATGTCGTTGAAGACGCCGGTGTGAACCGGGTTGCCGGAGAGCGCTTCGAACGTGGCGCGGCCGACGAACTCCAGAGCGGATTCGGTCGGAATCACGCGGACGTGATGACCGCTCTCGGTGAAGCTGCGGATGATCGAGCACGCTTTGTACGCGGCGATACCCCCACCGACACCGACGACAATGCGCTTACGTATCGATGTGGGCGCGTCGGACACTCCCCCGACACCCGAACGAGGTTCGGGTGCGGCAGACGTGGTGCTCACTCGCCTTCGGTGTGCTCGAGGAGATCAGCGTGGATTTCACGCAACGCGATGGACAGCGGCTTTTCCTGCAGACCGGGCTCGACCAGAGGTCCGACGTATTCGAGGATGCCGTCACCGAGCTGGTTGTAGTAGTCGTTGATCTGGCGCGCACGCTTGGCCGAGTAGATGACCAGGGCGTACTTGGAAGAGGTGCGTTCGAGCAACTCGTCGATCGGCGGGTTGGTGATGCCGAGCGGGGTGTCGTAGGCAGGCAGAGCGCCCTGACCTGCTGCGGACGCGGCTGAAGTGCTGCTCACTCTTGTGTCTCCTGAATTAGATCTTCATTGAAGAACTAGTTTTATCGATCCGGATATCTGAGAAACGGGGCGGAAATCGGTTCCCGAAGGGTGCGGAATCAGTTCCCAACCAACAAGGATACCAACTCATCGCAAGCACGGCTTACATCCTCGTTCACGATGACCGTGTCGAACTCGTCTTGTGCGGCCAATTCCACTCGGGCCGTCTCGAGTCGGCGTGCCACGACGTCTTCCGTTTCGGTTCCCCGTCCGGTCAGCCGTTGCACCAGAACGTCCCAGCTCGGTGGAGCCATGAACACCAACAGAGCTTCGGGCATCGCCTGGCGGACAGCTCGTGCTCCGGCGAGATCGACCTCGACGAGTACGGGCTTTCCAGCTTCGAGCGCTTCTTCGATCGGAGCTGCGGGGGTGCCGGAGCGCTGTAGACCGCCGTGGATTTCCGCCCATTCGAGAAGTTCACCGGAGTCGATCATCCGTTGAAATTCTTCACGGGAGGTGAATCGGTAGTCTTTGCCGTCCACTTCACCGGGACGGGGATCGCGAGTGGTCGCCGAAACGCTGAAAACGAGTTCAGGCAACCGAGTTCTCAGCTCGCGAACGACGCTGGACTTACCGACAGCCGAAGGGCCGGCCAGTACAACCAGCCGACCCCTCCGCACTGCGGTCTTGCTCTCTGACACTGTTGCGTCAGCAATCATCAGACACTGCCGCGTCAGCAATCATCACTTGTCGGCTCAGGCCTCGAAGTCAAACTTGGTGAGCAGAGCCTTGCGCTGCCGATCACCGAGGCCACGAAGGCGACGGGTCGGTGCAATCTCCAGCTCGGTCATGATCTCCTGAGCCTTGACCTTGCCCACCTTGGGCAGCGCCTCGAGCAGTGCCGAAACCTTCATCTTGCCCAAGATTTCGTTGTCTTCGGCGTCCTTGAGGACCTGCTTGAGGTCGGTGCCGCCACGCTTCAGGCGCTCCTTGAGCTCAGCCCTGGCCTTGCGGGCAGCAGCTGCCTTCTCCAAAGCAGCAGCGCGCTGCTCATCAGTCAACTGGGGAAGGGCCACGGTTCCTCCGTCTCGTCGTGTGCAAATTTTGTCTATTCCGCTGATAACCAGCAGCGATAGCGACCGTACTCACGCCTGGCGCGAATTGCTAACCCACCCCCCGCGGTCCGATGCAGATCGCGGTGGGTTATGCGCGTCGAATCGATGTCACACATCGTCGCCGTTTTCGGCTGGATCGAGACGGATTCGACGCAACACGAACGTGCGTACAGTACCGAAATAGACTGTAACACAAAGCATTTCGATACATCGGGTGCGACGTCCCCATGCGTGTGTGCGAAATCGTTACCTGCGGGAATGAACGTGGTCGCCGACACATCCAAAAATTTCGAGCATTTTCGACGCCCATGCGCGTGTCGCGGCCTGTTTTCAGGTCGGCATCGACGATTTCGGATCGTCGGCATCGACCGTGTCCGGTTCGGTGCGGCTCACGCCGGGGGCGGCCAGAGCGAGTACTACCGCGAGGCTCGCCCAGAGCAATGAATTCTCCAGGACGAAGCCGACGACCGGGATATCCATGTCCGCGCCGACCCGAGGAAGCCGAAACAGCACGACCGCAGCGGTGAGGCCGATCGCGATCCAGGACCACGCGGGTACCGATCGGGTGTCTTCCCCCACGCCCGACTTGATCGGAACGAGGAGCACACCCACCGCCGGCACCAACCACACGAAGTGGTGGGTCCAGGCAATGGGAGTCACGATTGCCGCCAGCAGAGCCACCACCGTGAAACCGGCAAGATCACCTCGCAGGCGCTGAGCGCGCCGCGTCGCGACAATTCCGAGGACACCCAACACTGCACAGGCGACGAGCCATGCCGGACCCACCAGGCCCTCGGGGAGTAGCCGTAAGGCCATTCCACGCACGGACTGGTTACCGAACACAGACGGGTCACCGACCGCGACGCGCCCCGAGAGTGAGGCGATGTCACCGAAGTAGTCGATCGTCTGGCGCGGGAGAACGGCAAAGCCGAGTGCCGTGGCGCCGAGGAAGCCGGCGAGGGCGCCCGCAACCGCTTTCCAACGCCCGGTGATCACGTAGTAACCGATGTAGACGAGAGGCACCAGTTTGACGGCCCCGGCGATCCCCACCAGCACACCCTCGGGAATCCACCGTGGTCGAGCCAGCACGTCGATCAGGCACAGGAGTGTCAGGAACAACCCGACCTGCCCGTACCCGAGGTGATCGGAGATCGGCGATGCCGCCGTCCACAGGACCAGGAAACCCACGTAGACGACGACGGGCCGCCTACGTGTGAACGGGACCTCGCGATAGCTGAGCACGATGATCGCGGCCAGCATCAGGAGGCTGACGAAACTCCATCCCCACTGGACCGCACCCCAGGAACCCAAGGCGACCGGAACGGCGACGAGCGCAGCGAAGGGCGGATAAGTGAACGGCAGTCTCGCGTTGAACGACTCGTCGTACAGGTTCGAGCCGTCGAGGACGGCTTGACCTGCCGTCCGGTACACGGCGAGATCGTCGCCGTGTACGCCGGTGACGGATTGGAACCCGGTGGCGAGCAGCGCGCACGCCGCGACGAGAAGTCCGATCTGCCACCAACGATTCACCGACGGACGGTACCACCGGGTTCCACCGCTCGAACGAGCCTCGAGGTCACTCACGGATCAGTGCGCCAATGCGGCTTCGATCTCGTCTCGGTCACGCATTGCTGCCTCCCGAAGTGCCGATACCGAAGGACCATGCTTGAGCACCCCACGGGAAGTGTTCGGGAGCAGGAGCTCGGTCGATCCCGCGAAGATGTCTGCGAGATCCGCTGCCGTCGCACCCTGCGCGCCGAGCCCCGGAGCGAGAATCGGGCCGTTGAACTGCGACAGGTCCAGACCGTGGTCCCGAGTTGCACCGACCACCAGTCCGACGGTGTCGCGTCCGTCGGCGTTCGCGTCGACCGCAGCGTTGACGATCGACTGAGCCACGCTCACACCGTCAGCCGACGACTGTTGAAGTACGCCGCCTTCCGGATTGGAGGTTCGTGCCAGCACGAAGATCCCGCGTGCGTTCTGCCTTGCCAGTTCGAGTGTCGGAGCCAACGCCCCGAATCCCAGGTACGGCGAAACGGTGACCGAGTCGGAGGCCAACGGCGAATCACCCAACCAGGCTTGCGCGTACGCGTCCATCGTCGAACCGATGTCACCGCGCTTGGCGTCCGCGACGACAAGCGTTCCAGCATCGCGAAGAACCGAGATGGTCCGCTCCAACACGGCGAAGCCGGCGCTTCCGTACGCCTCGAAGAACGCAACCTGAGGTTTGACGAGTCCAACCTCACCGGTGAAGGCCTCGACGCAGATCTCGGCGAAAGTCTCCAGACCTTCGGCGGTACGTGGCAGTCCCCACGCGTCGAGAAGCGCGGGATGCGGGTCGATACCGACGCACAGCCGCCCCCGGTCCGCGATCGCGGACCGGAGACGATGCCCCCAACTGTGACTCACGACTGCTGTGCCGGCTGACGAAGACCTGCGTGCAGTTCCTGCAGGGAGTGAACTCCGATGTCGCCGCGGATGGCCGCTTCGATGCCCTGCACGGCTGCCGAGGCGCCCTGGACCGTCGTGATGCACGGGATGTTCGACGCGACTGCTGCGCTTCGGATCTCGTAGCCGTCGACACGCGGACCGTTGTTGCCGTACGGGGTGTTGATGACCATGGCGACCTCACCGCTGCGGATCTGGTCGACGATGGTCTCGGCACCGGCCGGAACATCCTCACCCGACTGCTTGTACACCTGCTTGCACTCGATACCGTTGCGCCGCAACACATCTGCGGTTCCTTCAGTGGCAAGGATGGTGAATCCGAGATCTGCCAGGCGCTTGACCGGGAAGATCAGCGAACGCTTGTCCTTGTTGGCGACCGAGACGAACACCGCGCCTGTGGTGGGCAACGACCCGTAGGCGGCCGTCTGCGACTTGGCAAAAGCCGTACCGAAGTCGAAGTCGATACCCATGACTTCACCGGTGGACTTCATTTCCGGGCTGAGCAAGGTATCCACGCCGGTACCGTCGGCGCGGCGGAAGCGGTTGAACGGCAACACAGCTTCCTTGACCGCGATCGGTGCACCGGCCGGGGTGTTTCCACCGTCGCCGGTCGCCGGCAGGATGCCGCTTGCGCGCAGGTCGGCGATGGATTCGCCGAGCATGACGCGGGCGCATGCCTTGGCCAGCTGGACGGCCGTCGCCTTGGAGACGAACGGAACCGTACGGCTGGCGCGGGGATTTGCTTCCAGCACGTAGAGGATGTCGTCCTTGAGGGCGTACTGGACGTTGAGCAGGCCCTTGACGCCGATGCCCTTTGCGAGAGCCTCGGTGGAGCGGCGGACGTTCTCGAGATCCGCCCGGCCCAGAGTGATGGGCGGGAGTGCGCACGCCGAGTCACCGGAGTGAATGCCGGCTTCCTCGATGTGCTCCATGACGCCGCCGAGGTACACCTCGGTGCCGTCGCACAGAGCGTCGACGTCGATCTCGACCGCGTCTTCGAGGAAGCGGTCGACCAGGACCGGACGATCGTCGGAGATCTCCGTGGCACGCGAGATGTAGTCGGCGAGTGAAGCCTCGTCGTAGACGATCTCCATGCCGCGTCCACCGAGCACGTACGACGGACGCACCAGCACCGGGTAGCCGATGCCTGCTGCGATCTCGCGGGCGCCGTCGAACGTGGTGGCGGTACCGAACTTCGGTGCAGGCAGACCGGCTTCGGTGAGCACGCGACCGAATTCGCCGCGGTCCTCCGCCAGGTCGATGGCTGCGGGGCTGGTTCCCACGATGGGAACGCCAGCAGCTTCGAGGCGCTTCGCCAATCCGAGCGGGGTCTGGCCGCCGAGCTGGACGATGACGCCGGCAACGGTGCCCGACTGCGCCTCCGCGCGGTAGACCTCGAAGACGTCCTCGAATGTCAGCGGCTCGAAGTACAGGCGATCAGCGGTGTCGTAGTCCGTGGAGACGGTCTCGGGGTTGCAGTTGACCATGACGGTCTCGTACCCGGCCTCGGACAGCGTCTGGGCAGCGTGGACACACGAGTAGTCGAACTCGATGCCCTGGCCGATGCGGTTGGGGCCGGATCCGAGGATCAGAACCTTGGGTCGCTCGGTCTGCGGAGCCACTTCGGACTCGGCCTCGGGATCAAGCTCGTAGGTCGAGTAGTGGTACGGCGTCTTGGCCTCGAACTCTGCGGCGCAGGTGTCGACGGTCTTGTAGACGGGGCGCACGCCAAGCTGATCACGCAGAGCGCGAACGGCGTCCTCACCTGCGTGCGTGTCACCACCGAGTTCGGGGCGCAGAGCCGCGATCTGACGGTCCGAGATGCCGTGGTACTTGGCCTGACGCAGGGCAGCCTCGTCGAAAGACTCTGCAGCGCGAAGCTTTTCACCGAGCTCGTGAATCTGCTGGAACTGGTCGAGGAACCACGGATCGATCTTGGTGGCGTCGAAGAGCTGCTCGACAGTTGCGCCGAGGGCGAATGCCTTCTCGATGCCGTACATGCGGCCGTCCTGCGGAACGCTCAGATCGGCGAGCAGGGCGTCCAGGCTCTCCGTCTCGATGTCGGCGCCGGTCCAGTAACCCGCACGCTTGGTCTCGAGTGAACGCATGACCTTGCCGAAAGCCTCGGTGAAGTTGCGGCCGATGCTCATGGCCTCGCCTACCGACTTCATCGTGGTGGTCAGGGTTCCGTCGGCACCGGGGAACTTCTCGAAAGCGAACCGCGGAGCCTTGACGACGACGTAGTCGAGTGTCGGCTCGAAGCAAGCCGGGGTTTCCTTGGTGATGTCGTTGACGATCTCGTCGAGCGTGTAGCCGATGGCAAGCTTGGCGGCCATCTTGGCGATCGGGTAACCGGTCGCCTTCGACGCCAGCGCCGACGAGCGGGAAACGCGCGGGTTCATCTCGATGACAACCAGGCGGCCGTCGGCCGGGTCCATCGCGAACTGGATGTTGCAGCCGCCGGTGTCGACGCCCACCTCACGCAGAATGTCGATGGAGAGGTCGCGCATCGCCTGGTACTCGCGGTCGGTCAGCGTCATCGCCGGAGCAACGGTGACCGAGTCTCCGGTGTGGACACCGACCGGGTCGACGTTCTCGATGGAGCAGACGATCACGACGTTGTCGCGACTGTCGCGCATCAGCTCGAGTTCGTATTCCTTCCAGCCGAGGATGGATTCCTCGATCAAGACGTTCGCCGTCGGCGACGCGGCCAGACCGCCACCGGCGATGCGGTTGAGATCGTCGACGTCGTACGCCATGCCGGAACCGAGGCCGCCCATGGTGAAGGACGGACGCACGACAACCGGGTAACCGAGTTCGGCGACCGTGGCGTGTACTTCGTCCATCGTGTAGCAAACTGCGGACTTCGCGGATTCGCCACCGACCTTGGCGACGATGTCCTTGAACTTCTGGCGATCCTCGCCGCGCTGGATGGCGTCGAAGTCGGCGCCGATCAGTTCGACGTCGTACTTCTCGAGGATGCCCTGCTCGTGCAGCGCCACAGCGGCGTTGAGCGCAGTCTGACCACCGAGCGTCGCGAGGACGGCGTCGATCTTGTTGCCCTGCAACGCTTCCTTGGCGATGACCTTCTCGAGGAACTCGGCCGTGATCGGCTCGACGTACGTGGCGTCGGCGAACTCGGGGTCCGTCATGATGGTGGCCGGGTTGGAGTTGACCAGGCTGACGCGCAGGCCCTCCTCCTGGAGGACGCGGCAAGCCTGGGTGCCCGAGTAGTCGAACTCACAGGCCTGACCGATGACGATCGGACCGGAGCCGATTACCAGGATGTGCTTGAGATCTGTACGGCGTGGCATTAGTTCTTGACTCCGGTTTCTTTCCGTGCGGAGAGCAGGCTGGTGAAGCGGTCGAAGAGGTACGCAGCGTCGTGCGGGCCGGCTGCCGCCTCCGGGTGGTACTGCACCGAGAAGGCCGAATCGTCGAGCAGGCGAACACCTTCGACGGCTCCGTCGTTGGCGCAGGTGTGGCTTACCACCGCGCGACCGAACGGGGTGTCGAATTCCTGGCCGGCTTCGCCTTCGAGCGCGAAGCCGTGGTTCTGCGCGGTGATCGCGATGCGACCGGTCTGATGCTCGATCACCGGGATGTTGATGCCGCGGTGGCCGAACTTCATCTTGTACGTGCTCAGGCCCAGGGCGCGGCCCAGGATCTGGTTGCCGAAGCAGATACCGAACAGCGGCAAGCCCTGTCCGATGACCTCTTTCGTCAGGTGCACTGCGCCGTCGGCGGTGGCCGGGTCACCGGGACCGTTGGAGAGGAACACTCCGTCGGCCTTGAGGTCGAGGATCTGTTCGAGACTCGCGTTGGACGGCAACACGTGGACGCGGATACCGCGCTCGGCGAACATGCGCGGGGTGTTTGTCTTGATACCGAGATCGATCGCGGCAACCGTGTACAGCGCCTCCCCGCCCTTCGGCTCGACGACGTAGCCGCTGGTGGTGCTGACTTCACCGGCAAGATCGGCGCCGAGCATGGTCGGCTGATCCTGAACCCGTCGGACCAGTTCGTCATCGGCGGCGATGGCTTCACCGGAGAAGACGCCTGCCTTCATCGAACCGCGAGTACGCAGGTGGCGAACCAGGGCACGAGTGTCGATCCCGGCGATTCCGACGATGCCCTGCTCTTCGAGCTTGGCCTGCAGCGAACCGGTTGCACGCCAGCTCGAGGTGACGCGCGAGGGGTCACGAACGACGTACCCGGCAACCCAGATCTTGGCACCGGCACTCTCGCCGGTCGGTCCGACCGACTCGTCGTCTTCGTCGTTCCAGCCGGTGTTGCCGATCTGCGGCGCGGTGGAGACCACGATCTGGCGGTGGTAGCTGGGATCGGTGAGCGTTTCCTGGTAGCCGGTCATGCCGGTGCTGAACACCGCTTCGCCCAGGGTCTGTCCAACCGCACCGAAGGTGGTTCCGCGGAACACCCGTCCGTCTTCGAGGACCAGTACTGCGGGGCTGTTGCCAAAGCCGCTCATGCGTTCTTTCCGTTCTGCTCGATGTCGCCAGAGCTTGCGTCTTCGTTGTCATTCGTCTTGTTCGAGGCAGTCTTGTTCGAAGCAGTCTTGTTCGAAGCAGTTACCGGCTTGACCCAGTCCGGATAAACCGTCTTGTCGTCACCGCGCACGCCCGTGTCGATCTCGGTTCCGCTCGGCAATTCCCAGCGAATCACCAGGACGCCGTCCTTGCTCATGACCTTGCCGGCAAGACCGTTCTCCGTGCGGATCGCGCGGATCGACTTCTCCGGAATCCAGATGGCCGACGCACCGTCACGCTCGACCAGAATTCCGCCGCTGTAGCGGCTGATCTCGCAGGTGGCGCGGAAACCGAGGTCGCCGACGGCGATGCGGTCCTGCCAACTGGGTGCGATGGTGCTACCGACGTACAGGCCGGTGGTCGGCAGGACGAGCAGTTCACCCAGGGTTGCCGGTACCGTCGGCAGTTCGCCGATCTTGTCTTTCTGGCGTCGAGCGCGTCCACGCCAACCGACGTACATCAGGCCGATCATTGCGACCCAGAAGATCGCCAGACCGATGATCCACAGTGCTCTGTCCATGACGCGCTACTCCTCGCTACTCCGCAGCCGCACATTCCCGTCGTGTGCGGTGATGCGGCCACGTAACAGTGTGGTCGTGACCCGTGCGGGCAATGTCATCGACTCGTACGGAGTGTTATGCGCGACACTCGCCAGGTCTGGGCCGTGGACCGTCCACTCGGCCGACGGATCGACCAATGTCAGGTTGGCGGGCTCCCCCACCTCGATGGGACGGCCTTGATCGTCGAGTCCGACGATCGCCGCCGGGCGCTCGCTCATGACCCGCGCAACACCGCGCCAGTCCAACAGGCCGGGCTGGACCATCGTCTGCACGATGATCGAGAGCGCGGTCTCGAGGCCGAGCATTCCGGGGCGGGCGGCCGCGAATTCGCAGCACTTGTCCTGCTCGGCGTGCGGAGCGTGATCGGTGGCCACGCAGTCGATGATGCCCTCGGCCAGACCCTTGCGCAGGGCAGCAACATCGCTGGCCTCACGAAGTGGCGGGTTGACCTTGTTGATGGCGTCGTACGTCTCGAGACGTGAATCATCGAGAAGCAGGTGATGCGGGGTGACCTCGGCGGTGATCGAAATCCTTTGGCTGCGAGCCCACTTCACGAGTTCGACGGTTCCGGCGGTGGATGCGTGGCAGATGTGAACGCGGGCGCCAGCGTCACGCGCGAGCAGTGCGTCACGGGCCACGATCGATTCTTCGGCTGCTCGCGGCCAACCGGCCAGGCCGAGACGCGCGGCCGTGGGGCCCTCGTGGGCGACCGCACCGACCGTCAAACGCGGTTCTTCCGCGTGCTGCGCGATCAGGACGCCCAGTGAGCTGGAGTATTCGAGCGCGCGACGCATGATCAGTGGGTCGTAGACGCAGTGACCGTCGTCGGAGAACATCTTGACCTTGCCGACGCCTGCGGCCATGGTCGCCATCTCGGCGAGCTGCTTGCCCTCCAGGCCTGCGGTGACTGCGCCGACGGGGTGGACGTCGACGAGGCCGACTTCCTGTCCGCGTCGCCAGACGTGATCGGTGATGACCACCGAATCGGCGACGGGGCTCGTGTTCGCCATCGCGAAGACCGCGGTGTATCCACCCAGAGCGGCCGCGGAGCTTCCGGTTTCGATGGTCTCGGTGTCTTCGCGACCAGGCTCACGTAGATGGGTGTGCAGGTCCACGAAGCCGGGAAGGAGGATCTGCCCGCCGGCATCGATCACCTCGGATGCCGTGGCCGGATCGAGATCCACGCCGATCTCGAGGATCGTGCCGTCGCCGACGAGTACGTCGGTGGGCTCACCTTCTCCGTAGATCAGGACTCCGCGGAGCAGGACACTCACGGGTGATTCTCCGTTCTCGTTTCTGGTCACAGCGCACCGTCCTCCGACCCGACCAGCAGTCGGAACAAGACAGCCATGCGCATGTGTACGCCGTTGGTAACCTGTTGCAGTACAGCAGTTTTCGAGGAATCGGCGACGGCGGATGCGATCTCCATGCCGCGCAGCATCGGACCGGGGTGCAAGACCACCGCGTGGTCGGCCAGCATCGCCAGTCGCTTCTCGGACAGGCCGTAGTTGATCGAGTACTCGCGCTGCGAAGGGAAGAAGCCGCCGTTCATGCGTTCGGCCTGAACCCGCAGCATCAGCACCGCGTCGAGTCCGGGCAGTTCGGCGTCGAGCGAATGCGAGACCGTGACCGGCCACGTGTGCGCGCCGACCGGCAGCAGTGTCGGAGGCGCCACCAAGACGACCTCCGCGCCGAGCATCGAGAGCAGCAGCGCGTTGGACCGGGCCACACGGCTGTGCAGAATGTCGCCGACGATCGCGATCCGCTTGCCCTCGATGTCGCCGAGGCGCTGGCGAAGGGTCAAAGCGTCGAGAAGCGCCTGAGTTGGATGCTCATGCGTGCCGTCACCTGCGTTGATGACTGCCGGGCCACCGTCGTCGGCCGCTCCGGTCCACTTGGCGATCTGATGGGCGGCACCCGAAGCCGGATGCCGCACGATGAGGGCGTCAGCACCGGCCGCGCGCAGGGTCATCGCGGTATCGCGCAGGGATTCGCCCTTGGACACCGAGGAACTCGATGCGCTGACGTTGATGACGTCCGCGCTCATCCACTTACCGGCCACCTCGAAGGACACCCGGGTGCGCGTCGAGTTCTCGAAGAACACCGTCATGACCGTGCGTCCGCGCAGCGTCGGGAGTTTGCGTACTTCGCGGCCCAGCAGCGCCTGCTCGAAGCGTTCTGCCTCGTCGAGAAGTTCTACCGCGGACTCACGATCGAGGTCCGCGATGGAAAGAAGGTGCTTCACGCGCTCTTACCTCCGGAGATGACTACCGCTTCCCTGCCGTCGTGTTCCTGGAGGAGAACCTTGACGTCTTCTGACCTCGCGGTCGGGACGTTCTTGCCGACGTAGTCGGCGCGCAGCGGCAGTTCGCGATGACCGCGATCGACCAGCACTGCGAGTTGGACGGCCCGGGGGCGACCGAGATCGCGCAACGCATCGAGGGCGGAGCGCACGGTGCGACCGGAGAAGAGGACATCGTCCACCAGGACGACCAGAGCATTGTCGACGCCACCTTCGGGGACGGACGTGCGCTCGAGCGGGCGATGCGGCTTGGTGCGGAGATCATCACGGTAGAGCGTGATGTCGAGAGATCCGATGGGAAGACGCACACCGGAGAATTCTTCGATCTTGGCGCGCAGTCGCGTGGCGAGGGTGGTTCCGCGCGTCGGGATGCCGATCAGGACCACACGAGGGGCTGTTCCCTCGGGTCCGTCGAGTGCGGTTTTCTCGATGATCTCGTGAGCGATCCGCGCGATGGTCCGGCCCACATCCTGGGCGGACAACAATTCACGGGTCTCACTACTTGCCTCGGCACCAGCGGATGCCTTGGCGCTGCCTGGACCTGCAAGATCGGATGGGCGAGACCCTTCGGGCACGCTCATACAGCGACCTCCTTCTCCGCCTCACTGGACGGATCGTTAAAGGATGTCTGACGGTCCCCACCCTATCAGCCGACAGACCTGATCCCGCCGTGCGAGCAGCGACTTCGACCGGTTGTGTGCAGACACACAACGCGCACGGTGACCCTCGCACGGCGGTGGTGGAACAGAACTTGCTACTCGGTACCCGAATCCGATTCCTGCGCGCGCTGCGAGGTCGCAGCTGCAGCCGATCGAACCTGCGGCGCAACGAGAACGACCTGACCGAGGATTCCGTTGACGAATCCCGGAGAGTCGTCCGTCGAGAGCTGCTTCGCGAGTTCGACGGCCTCGTCCACGGCGACAACCGGCGGAACGTCCGTCGCATGGAAGAGCTCCCACACGGCGATACGCAGAATCGCACGGTCGACGGCGGGCAGACGCTCGAGCGTCCAATCCTGCAGATGCGAGGAGATGACCTGATCGATCCGGTCCAGATTCTCCGCAACGCCGGACACCAACGTGACGGTGTAGGCCGCGACGGGTGCTACCGCGTCGTCCTTGACGGACAGATCGGAACGCTCCGATGCGAGCGCGACCGGATCGAGGTCACGTGCCTCGGCTTCGAAGAGGAAGTCGACGGCACGCTTGCGCGCCTTGTGGCGTGCACCGAGTTTCTTATGTGTGCCGGACACTCAGGAATTCACACGCCCGAGGTAGTTGCCGTCACGGGAATCGACCTTGAGCTTGTCACCGGTGTTGATGAAGAGCGGCACGTTGATCTCGGCACCGGTCTCGAGGGTGGCAGGCTTGGTGCCGCCGGTGGAGCGGTCGCCCTGTAGGCCCGGATCGGTGTGCTTGACGACGAGCTCGACCGTGACCGGAAGCTCGACGAAGAGGGGAACGTCTTCGTGGGTCGCGACCTGGACGGCCATGTTCTCGAGCAGGAAACGCGACTGGTCGCCGACGGTGGATTCACTGATCGACACCTGGTCGTAGGTGTCGCCGTCCATGAAGATGTAGTCGCTGCCGTCGTGGTACAGGTAGGTCATGTCACGACGGTCGACCGTGGCGGTCTCGACCTTCACACCGGCGTTGAACGTCTTGTCCACTACCTTGCCCGAGAGCACGTTCTTGAGCTTGGTGCGCACGAAGGCAGGGCCCTTGCCGGGCTTGACATGCTGGAACTCGATGATCGTCCACAGCTGGCCTTCGATCTGCAGAACCAGACCATTCTTGAAATCACTGGTGGAAGCCACTTGCTTCGCGTCTCCTAGGGGTCGGGAAACCGTCTCAGACGACGGTAAGGTCTTTTGCGGTCAGTGTGAGCAGCTCTGGCCCCTGCTCACGAACAACGAGCGTGTCCTCGATCCGTACACCTCCGCGCCCGGAGAAGTACACGCCCGGCTCGACGGTCACCGCCGCGCCGGAAAGAAGTGTACCGGTGCCGAGCTTGCCGATTCCCGGTGCTTCGTGGATTTCGAGGCCGACACCGTGGCCGAGGCCGTGCAGGAACAACTCGCCGTAGCCTGCATCGTCGATCACCGAACGGGCGGCGGCGTCCACGGCCGCACATTCGACACCCGGAGCGAGGGCATCGCAACCGGCAGCTTGTGACCGCGCGACGAGTTCGTAAATCTCCCGTTGCCAATCGGAAACGGACTCGAGCACGTACGTCCGGGTCATGTCCGAGTGGTACCCACCGACCTGTGCGCCGAAGTCGAGTTTCACGAAGTCGCCCGACGCCAGGATCGCGTCGGTCGGTCGGTGATGCGGAATCGCCGAGTTGACGCCTGCCGCCACGATCGTCTCGAAGGAAATACCGTCTGCGCCGTTGTCGAGCATCAGGTTTTCCAGTTCACGACCGACCTCTCGTTCGGTTCGGCCAGGTCGCAGACCGCCGCGAGCGATCAACTGCGCCAACGCGACATCGGCTGAAGTGCATGCGGCGCGCAACAACTCCACCTCGTGCTCGTCCTTGACCATGCGCAACTGTTCGACGAGTCCACTCACCGGTTCGAACCGGATCTTCGGTGCTGCCTCGGTCCATGCGCGATGTTCGGCGAACGTCGCGACGTGTGACTCGAACGCGAGAACGGGCATCGTCGACTTCTCGATCAAGTGCGCAGCACTCGAACGGGCGATTTCAGCGCGCAGGTCCGGAACCTGCTCCGCCACCTGCGTCACGTAACGACCGTCGGTGCAGATCACCGTCGCGCGTTCGTCGGACTCCGAATCGGACGCACTGACGACGAGCGCAGCATTGGAACCGGTGAAACCGGTGAGGTACCTGATATTGAGGAGATCTGTGACGAGAATCGCGTCGAGTTCGCGCTCCGCGAGGAGGCGTCTGAGGGATTCACGGCGTGTTCTGAAGTCGACCGGCATCCCTCGAACCTACCGCCCTCGCAGACCTGCCGATCAACTCGAAACTCACGGTTACAGCAATAAGTGTGGGTTAGGCCACAAGGTGTAATGGGTTCTAGTTAGGCTGTACCCATGAATGCGTGGTTGGTACGTGGCCTCGGCATGGCCCTGATACATGTTGTGTTTCGTGCGTTGCTCGGTGCAGCGATCGCACAGTGGCCACTTCAGGGGTCCACCCTGCGCTGGCTGTCCCTGTTGATCGTCATCGTCTTCGCCGCGATCTGGGGTGGTATCGACGGCATTGGCGACCGCCGAAACTTCCCCGAACCCGAGGACGGCGCCGATCTGACCATGCTGTGGCTCAAAGCTGCTTTGGTCGGCGGATTCGTCGCCGGCGCTGCCAGCTGGGCACTCAGCCTGGTCCCCTCCCTCGAACTCACTCAGCAGGGCTTGTTCTTCGAGGTGACCTCCGGTGCGGCGTTCACGATCCTTCTCATCTTCGTCCCTGCCATGATCGCCATCACCGTCGGACGTTTCTTCGTCAGTCGTGAGCAGCGCAAGAATGGAACCGCTCCGCAGACCCCGTCCCACGAGCGTCACCACGAACCGGTGCCCGTCAGCGAGGGCTACGACTCCCCCACCGAGCAGCACGCATACAGCGGAGCCGCCATGTCCGTCGAGGAATCCGACGCCGATACCGCGGTCTTCCCAGCGATCGATCTGGGCAAGCGCGAGCAGTAACGCCCGCCGTCTACACAATCGAATGCGGCCCCGAGGAAATTTTCCTCGGGGCCGCATTCGTGTGGTCGGCTTTTCGACTTCCCTCGTTCAGCCTCGCTCGGCGAGGAACCTGATCGCCAGCGGATACGCGGCGACGCCGAGTCCGACGATCACGCCGGTCGCAATCGGACTCAGGTAGGAATGGTGCCGAAACTCTTCTCGCGCATGAACGTTCGAGATGTGCACCTCGACGAGACCTGCGGCCAGTTCGGCGCATGCATCTCGCAGGACCACCGACGTGTGCGTCAAGCCACCGGCATTGAGGATCACCGGTTCCCCCGCGTCCGCCGCGTCGTGGATCCAACCGAGCAGATCGCCTTCGTGATCGCTCTGACGGACGATCACCTCGACGCCGAGGTCCTCACCTGCCGCGACGCACAATTCGATCAGATCGTCGTGTGTGGTCGCGCCGTAGACCTCGGGCTGACGCTTACCCAGACGCCCCAGATTGGGTCCGTTGACGACGTTGATCCTCACAGCAGGACCGTTCCGCCAGCCGGCCTGGGATCACGGGCGATCGCGGAGTACGCCGCGACCAGCAGGCTCGGATCCGGCCCTTCGAGGCGGCCCGGCTTGGCGAGGCCGTCGAGGACCACGAAACGGAGTAACCCGGCACGGTTCTTCTTGTCGGTCTGCATTCCCTTCATCAGATCGCCGAACGCATCACCGTCGTACGACGTCGGCAGCCCGACGAGATCGAGGATCGACTTGTGACGATCGGCGGTGGCGTCGTCGAGTCGGCCCGCGAGCCGTCCGAGTTCGGCAGCGAAGACCAGGCCGACGGAGACAGCGGCACCGTGGCGCCACTTGTAGCGCTCACGACGTTCGATCGCGTGGCCGAGGGTGTGGCCGTAGTTGAGGATTTCGCGCAGATCCGACTCGCGCAGATCCGCGGCCACGACCTTGGCCTTGACCTCGACGGAGCGCCGAATCAGCTCGGGCAGAACAGTTCCCGACGGATCGAGAGCAGCCTTGGGATCGGCTTCGATGAGGTCCAGGATCACCGGGTCGGCGATGAATCCGGTCTTGATGACCTCGGCCATGCCTGCAACGATCTCGTTGTGCGGCACAGTCTCGAGCGTCGCGAGATCGATGAACACCGCTCCCGGCTCGTGGAACGAACCGACGAGGTTCTTGCCCGCTTCGGTGTTGATACCGGTCTTGCCGCCCACTGCTGCGTCGACCATCGCGAGCAAAGTGGTGGGGACGTGAACAACCTTGACACCACGCATCCACGTAGCAGCGACGAAGCCGGTGAGGTCGGTCGCCGCTCCCCCGCCCAAGCTCATGATCGCGTCGCTGCGAGTCAGGCCGATCCGGCCGAGCACGTCCCAGCAGAAGCCCGCGACGGCAAGATCCTTACCGTCCTCGGCGTCGGGGATTTCGATGCGGTGAGCGTCGATTCCCTTCTCTGCCAACGCAGCCCGTACAGCCTCCGCGGTCTCTGCCAGCGGCGGCTGATGGAAGATCGCGACAGTGCGCGCGCCGTCGAACTCGGCAACAAGGTCACCGAGCAGGCCGCGGCCGATCACGACCGGGTAGGGACTTGCGGTCTTCACCTCTACACGTACGGGTTCGGTCACTGCTCCACTACTCCGCTCCGGTTGTTCATTTGTCTTGAAGTTTCGACACCAATTGCCCGACGACACGCGCCGGGCTTCGGCCGTCCGTCCGAATCCGAATCGTGGCCGAACGCCGGTACAGCGGACGACGACGCCTCATCAGCTCCTGGTACTTGACCTTGGGATCTCCGCCGGCCAGCAGCGGACGATGATTGTTCGCCCCCGTGCGGCGAAGCCCTTCGGCGACACTGATCTCCAGGTAGATGACCGTGTGACCCTGGAGCAGTTCGCGCGTGCGATCGGACAGGATCGCACCACCGCCGAGCGAGACGATTCCGTCGGTGGCCTGCAACGCGTCGCGAACCACCGATTCCTCGATCTCACGAAACCGAGGCTCTCCGTCATGGGTGAAGATCTCCGGGATCGTTCTACCCGTGGTCCGTTCGATCTCGGCGTCGGTATCGACCAATTCGAGTTCGAGTGCCTGCGCGAGACGTCGACCGATGGTCGATTTGCCGGCACCGGGCGGACCGATGAGTACAGCCTTCGGCTTCATCGATACGTGAGTCCTATCGAGGCGGTCGGGCTGCGATGCCCTCGGCGTAACGACGGTAGTTGGCAGTGGTTTCAGCAATGGAATCACCACCGAACTTTTCGAGTGCGGCCTGAGCCACGACAAGCGCAACCATCGACTCGGCGACGACGCCGGCGGCCGGAACCGCGCACACATCGCTGCGCTGGTGGATGGCAACCGCTTCCTCGCCGCTCTCCATGTCGACCGTCGCCAGAGCGCGCGGAACCGTCGAGATCGGCTTCATCGCGGCGCGAACTCGAAGGGCCTCACCATTGGTCATGCCACCTTCGATACCGCCTGCGCGGTTCGTGGAACGCACGATGCCGTCCGGGCCCGGGCGGATTTCGTCGTGAGCCTCGCTGCCACGACGACGCGCGGTCTCGAAGCCGTCACCAACCTCGACACCCTTGATGGCCTGAATTCCCATGAGAGCTGCGGCAAGTCGTGAATCGAGACGCTCGGCGCCACTGACGAAAGTGCCGAGTCCGACCGGCAGGCCGTGGATGACGACCTCGACGACGCCACCGAGGGTGTCGCCGTCCTTCTTGGCCGATTCGATCTCGGCGATCATCGACTCTTCTGCAGCCTTGTCGAATGCGCGGACCGGGCTCGCGTCGATCGCGTCCAGGTCCTTGCCATCCGGCACGGGCCCGACGTAAGGCTCGGAAGCACCGATGGAAATGACGTGTGAAACGACCTCGGCACCGAATACCTGACGCAGGAACGACCGTGCGACTGTTCCGGCGGCTACACGGGCTGCGGTCTCGCGAGCGCTGGCGCGCTCGAGGACGGGACGCGCGTCGTTGAAGCCGTACTTGAGCATGCCGCTGTAATCGGCGTGACCGGGACGCGGGCGCGTCAGCGGGGCATTGCGAGCCTGATCGGCGAGCAGGTCCGGGTCGACCGGGTCGGCGGACATGATGGTTTCCCACTTGGGCCACTCGGTGTTGCCGATTTCGATGGCCACGGGGCCACCGAGCGTAAATCCGTGGCGGACACCACCGATGATGGTGACCTTGTCGGCCTCGAACTTCATCCGCGCGCCACGGCCGTAACCGAGTCGACGACGGGCAAGTTCGGACGAGATGGCCTCAGAGGTCACTTCGACCCCCGCGACCATGCCCTCGAGCATCGCGACGAGGGCGGGACCATGGGATTCTCCGGCAGTTATCCAACGCAGCACGCCGACCATCTTTCCACGTCGCAGACCTCAGTTGTCACAGTGGCCCTCCGGGTGAACGCAGATGGCCCACACGCACGATGCGTGTGGGCCATCTCAGAGGTTCCTGCGGGTCTAGAACAGGCGGAATCCTCCACCGTTGGCATTGATGTCAGCCAAACCGATGTTGATGTCCGCCGAGTTGTCGGGAGCATGGAACGGCGGCGGGAGCGGCTCGAAGCAGTACGGTTCGAAGCCGTTGCTGATCAAGCCCACCAGGCGATCGCCGACGACGAGTGGTCCACCGGAGTCTCCGGGAATCGAGCACGTGTGCTCGACAATTTCACCGTAGACGGAGTCGTAGCCCCAGGTGATACCGCACGTGTTGCCGGTCGAACGGCCTTCCTTGCACACGATCGTGCCCGGTGCCGGCGGAGCGCCGATTCCGTTGATCGTCGTGCCGCCGACGGTACGTAGCGGGGCTACCTTCGCGTCGTCGAGATCGATCACCGCGATATCCGAGACCGGACTCGAGTAGGAGAACCGACCGATGGGGCCGGCTTCGGGCAGGTATTCGGCGAACACCCGGTCCCCGACAACTCCGCAGTGTCCGGCGGTGAGTGCCACGAGCGAGCCGGCGTTGTCGTATCCGACCGCGGTCAACGTGCACGCCGCAACTTGCTCCGGATCGGAATGATCCACGTCCGGCAGCAGGATTCCTGAGCCCCCGCCCAGTGCCACCGACGAAGGTGCAGGCGCGGCGCCGGCGACGCCCGCCCCTGCAGCCACAGCCGCCAAACAGGCTGCCGCAGCGACGAAAAGCCTTGTGCGCATAGGTTCCCCCGATAATCGAGTGCGAAACGAGATTCGTTTTGTCCCATTTCCGAAGCCTCAGTCAACGTCAGGGAGTGGACATTCGGCAAGTCCGACTCGCCGCATGCTGGGACTGCGCGCCTGCGATACCCGCCGTTATGAAACCGACGGTTACGTCTTTCCTGCAGATCACGGTCCGTCGTTGAATAGTCAATAACGCAAGGTTTTCCGCGGATGTTGCACTCGTCACGTCAACCAGGCAAACGCCATCGAACCGCAGGCTGCCAGGCACATCGAGGGACCGTGCGCGATGGGCGAATTGTGGGCTACCGGCCCCGACTGTCGCCGGCCCAGTTTTCGCAGTTCGATCACGACACCCAGGGTTGCGGTGAGCACCGATGCAGACACCAACGACCACAGCCAGGCGTCAGCGCCCACCAATCCGGTCAGAGCGCCCAACGGAAGAGAGAGCTTCACATCGCCGAGACCCATGGAACCAGGCGACATCACGTGCGCCAGGAGGTGGATTCCGGCGAGCAGTGCCGATCCCACTGCAGCAACCCACACCGTTCCCGACGCCGCCGCGTAGACCATCACGACGACGTAACCCGGCAGCGTGAAACTGTTGGGCAGCCGGCGCACGGCCAGGTCGACAGTCGAGATTGCGACGCACCACCACACCACGGCAAGACCTGAGATCAGTTGCACCACCGAGGTATTCAGTGCGCCGACGGCAACCCAACCTGTGGCGACACCGCACTGGGGCACACAACAGAGAGCCACGACTGGTCGATAACCGTGTCGTCGCAACCAACTGTCGACGATCGCCCGAGCACCGACACCACCGACTACCCCAGCGCCTGCCAAGACCACCAACGTCCACATGGTTTCGAGCTTGGTGTCTGGCGTTCACCAGCGGCACTCTACGAATCGTCTTGTGGACTACCTCGACACTGTGAACAGAGCTAAGCGATAGCGGCTGCCATCGCCTCTCGCGGAGCGGGCTTGCCCGTGAACTGCTCTACCTGCCCGAAGGCCTGATTGAGCAACATCTCGAGGCCACCGATCACCGTGCCACCAGCCGCCTCGACAGCCGAAGCGAGTGGCGTCGGCCAAGGGTTGTAGATCGCGTCGAGGACAAATCGTGCCCTCCCCAGTTGCTGGGCGAAAGGCGCGGCCGCTTCTGCGGGAACGGTGCTGACCAAGACCGAGGATTCGGCACAGATCCCACCGAGTCGTGCGTCGTCGAAGGAGACCAGATCAATGTCCAACCCGACAGCACTGCCGCATTCGATGGCACCGGATGCTCGCCCCGGATCACGCGCGACCACGGTGACTGTCCGAACTCCCATGTCGGCCAACGCGACCAGTGCCGGCCGCGCGGTGCCTCCCGCGCCGACAACTACCGCCGAAGTGCCGCTGAGATCGCCGACGCCGCCGGCGATCAACGCACCGCTGACTCCGTCGACGTCCGTGCAGTCGGCACGCCAACCGCCGTCGATGCGAACCAAGGTGTTGGCCGAGCCGATGGTCACCGCTCGCGGTGTGCGTTCGGTGGCATAGTCGAGTGCTGCGATCTTGCCCGGCATCGTCACGGAGAGGCCGACCCATTCGGGGCCGAGTGAGTCAACGAGGGCAGGCAACTGCTCGCCGGTGCATTCGATCCGCTCGTAGGTCCAATCGCTCAGCCCCAAAGCCTCGTACGCGGCCAGATGCAGCAACGGCGACTTCGAGTGAGCGATCGGACTTCCGAGAACTGCCGCCTTACGCGGCGTCGCGAGCGAAGTCGCGGTACTACCGTCCACTGTCGAGAATCCCACTTTGCTGTGCCAGTTCGATGTTGGCCAGATGCTCCTCGTAACTCTTGGTGAAGAGCGTCTGGCCTTCCTTGTTGATCGTGACGAAGTACAACCAGTCACCGGCCGCCGGCGATTCCACGGCCTTCAGCGCGTCGATGCTCGGTGAAGCAATAGGCGTCGCAGGCAGACCGGGCATTGCGTACGTGTTCCAGGGCGTGACGCGCTCACGGTCCGCATCGGTCGTGGCGACCTCGGTGGTGTCGAGTGAGTAGTTGACCGTGGAGTCGAACTGCAAAGGCTGATCGACTGCGAGTCGGTTGACGATCACCCGCGCGACCTTGGCCATGTCGCCAGGCAATGCCTCACGCTCGACCAGCGACGCTGCCACCAACAACTGGTACGGCGACATTCCGACTCCGCTGCCTGCTGTCAGGATCCCGGTGGCCTCGTACTTAGCGGCGCTGCCCTCGACCAACGAACGCAGGATCTCGGTCGGCGTCGCAGTGGGGTCGAAATCCCAACTGCTGGCGGCGATCAGGCCTTCGAGCTGACGGTCCTTGTCCGGCACGCTCTTGACCGACGACATCGCCCAGTCCGGCACGCCGAGCGAAGCCAGATCGGAAGACGCTCCCGCAGTGTTCAATTCGTCCGTCGAGACGCACTTCTGAGCGGAAACCGGGCCGACACAACTCGCCTCGGAAATGAGGTTGTAGATGCCCTTCTTGAGCGAGCCCGTCTGCGCGTCCGAACTGTCGTGCAGCTGACGCCCTTCGGCGATGACAACACTGCCGACTCGGGAGTCCGGGGCAACCAAACTGTCGAGTGCGCTCGCGGCACTACTCTGCACCGGCACCTGGTAGAAGCCGGGTTGTACCTTCTGGATCTCCGACGGATTGGCGATCGCAGCGTTGTAGAAAGCAGCGGAACTCGCGACGACGTTCTTCGCCTCCAGCGTCGCACCGATCTCCGATGCGGTTTCTCCACTGTTGATCTGGATGACCACGGGTGCGCCGCCCGGGCCGGCGAAGTCCTCCGCGGCCTTGTTGCGATCCATGTACCAGAGGGCACCGTAGGCACCGACACCGAGAACCGCGATCACCAACACCAGGAGAGCGAGAACACCAACCTTCTTACCTCGCTTGGCGCGCTTGTTGCGCGCTTCGCGTTGCTTGCGTGCCTCCGCTCGCGACATATGCGGCGGATCGATGTTCTGCGGCAACGCACGCATGACCATGGTCTCGTCGTTGTCGAAGTCGAACGAACTGGTGGGCCGGCTTCCGCCGCCCTCATCCCACCGCGCGTTCACAGATCGCCCTCCAGTGCAGCGTCCTTCGACGACTCCCCTGGTTTCACAGCTCTACTCCGCTCGTCCAGCCAGCCTTGCAGGATTTCCACCGCCGCAGCCTGATCGATCATCGGCCGCTGGCCGCGTGCCTTGACTCCACTTTCGCGGAGGTTGCGCGCAGCCGTGACGGTCGTCAGTCGTTCGTCGGACAGTCTCACCGGGATCGGTTCGACGGCCCGCTGCAGTCGTTTGGCGAATGCAGTCGCGATACCGGCGGCTTTACCTTGCTCACCGCGCAGCGTCTGTGGCAGTCCGACGATAACCTCAACGGCCTCGTATTCGGACACGATGGCGATAATGCGCCGGATATCCGGCGCGTCGGGCCCACGCTCCTTCGAGCGTGGAACCGTTTCCACCGGTGTCGCGAGGATGCCGTCGGGGTCGCTTGACGCGACGCCGATGCGAACACTGCCGACGTCGATGGCGATGCGCCGCCCGCGACCAGGGTCGTCGATGCCGGGGCGATCGGGACCCTGCTGCGTAGCCACCACCGTCAGCTGCCGCCCGCCAGCTCTCCGACTCTGTCCCGGATCGCATCGAGCGCCGCCGGGATTCCGGCGGAGTCCGAACCCGAGCCCTGGGCCATGTCGGGCTTTCCGCCGCCGCGGCCACCGATCTTGGGACCGAAGGACGCGACAAGCTCGCCGGCCTTCACACCGAGACCCTGGGCTGCCTTGCTGGAGGCGACCACGAACGGGACCTTGCCGTCGACGTCACCGAGGAGAGCTACGACGGCGGGTTCGGAGCCGAGTCGGCCCTTGATGTCCGTGACGAGGCTGCGCAGATCGTTGCCGCCGACTCCCGCGGGAGCAGGCTCGGCAATGACCAGGACGCTACCGATGCGCTTGGCCTTGGCGACGTACTCGCCTGCCGACGCCAGCACAGCCTTGGCCTTGGTCTGCTCGAGTTCCTTCTCGGCCACCTTGAGTCGCTCGACGAGCGCCTCGACGCGGGCGGGTACCTCTTCCGAAGGAACCTTCAGTGAGGAGGAGAGTCCGGCGAGGAGAGCGCGTTCCTTGGCGAGGTAGCGGTAGGAGTCCAAACCGACGTACGCCTCGACGCGTCGGATTCCGGAGCCGACCGACTGCTCACCGAGCAGCGTGACCTGACCGATCTGGGCGGAGCTTCCGACGTGAGTACCGCCGCACAGTTCCATCGAGAACGGACCGCCGATTTCGACGACACGAACCTCGTCCCCGTAGTTCTCACCGAAGAGTGCCATCGCACCCATCGCCTTGGCCTTGTCGAGATCCGTGACAAATGTGTTGACCGCGTAGTTGGACGCCACGGCTTCGTTGGTGAGTGCCTCGATGTCCTGCTTCTGGGAGTCGGACAGCGCGCCCTGCCAGGAGAAATCGAAGCGGAGGTAACCCGGCTTGTTGAGCGAACCCGCCTGAACGGCGTTGGGGCCGAGCACCTGACGCAGCGCCGCGTGCACCATGTGGGTACCGGAGTGCCCCTGGGTTGCACCCTTGCGCCACTCGGCGTCGACGTGCGCGAGCACGACGTCGCCCTCGGTGATCTCGCCCTTCTGCACCGTCACCTTGTGCGTCCAGACCTTCTTGGCGATCTTCTGCACGTCGTTGACCTTGGCTTCGAGGCCCGGCGCGGTGAGCGAACCGATGTCGGCGATCTGTCCACCGGACTCTGCGTAGAGCGGGCTGCGGTCGAGGATGACCTCGACGTCCTGACCGGCCTTCGCGACCGGCACGCGGACACCGTCGACGATCAGTGCGAGGACGTGAGCCTCGGAGACGAGCTCGTCGAAACCGGTGAACTCGGTGGCACCTCGATCGAGCAGTTCCTTGTAGACCGTGAGGTCCGCATGCGCGTGCTTGCGCGCTTGAGCGTCGTCCTTGGCGCGCTTGCGCTGCTCGGCCATGAGCGTGCGGAAGCCGTCTTCGTCGACGGTGAGACCGGCCTCGGATGCCATTTCGAGCGTGAGGTCGATCGGGAAGCCGTAGGTGTCGTGCAGTGCAAACGCCTGATCGCCGGCGATGACCGACTTTCCGGACGACTTGACCGTCTCGGCAGCATTCTCGAACAGGGCCGAACCCGAAGCCAGCGTCTTGAGGAACGCGGTCTCCTCACCGACGGCAACGTTCTCGATGCGCGTGAAGTCGGTTTCCAGAACCGGGTACGACGGCGCCATCGTGTCGCGGACGACGATCATGAACTCGCGCATGGTGGGCTGCTCGCTGCCGAGCAGTTTGGCCGAGCGCACGATGCGACGCAGCAACCGGCGCAGGACGTATCCGCGGCCGTAGTTGCCGGGGTTCACACCGTCGGCGATCAACATCGCGGCGGTGCGTGCGTGGTCGGCGATGACGCGGAAACGGACGTCAGAAGTGTGATCGGTCCCGTACACGCTGCCGGTCAGTTCGGCAGCCTTGTCGATGACGGGGCGGAGAAGGTCTGTCTCGTAGACGTTTTCGACGCCCTGCAGGAGGAACGCAACGCGCTCGACGCCCATGCCGGTGTCGATGTTCTTCTTCGGCAGCGGTCCGAGGATCGGGTAGTCGCCCTTGTTGGTGCCCTCGCCGCGCTCGTTCTGCATGAACACGAGGTTCCAGATCTCGATGTAGCGATCCTCGTCGGCTTCCGGGCCACCCTCGACGCCGTACTCGGCGCCGCGGTCGTAGAAGATCTCGGAGCAGGGGCCGCACGGTCCGGGAATGCCCATGGACCAGTAGTTGTCCTTCATGCCGCGGCGCTGGATGCGCTCTTCGGGCACACCGACCTCGTCGCGCCAGATCGAGAACGCTTCGTCGTCGTCGAGATAGACGGTTGCCCACAAGCGCGTGGGATCGATGCCGTATCCGCCGTCCTCGACCGAACCTGTCAGCAACTGCCAGGCGTGGGAGATGGCTTCCTTCTTGAAATAGTCACCGAAGGAGAAGTTGCCCGCCATCTGGAAGAAGGTGTTGTGGCGGGTGGTGATGCCGACCTCTTCGATGTCCAGGGTGCGGACACACTTCTGCACAGACGTCGCGCGCGAGTAGGACGGCGTCTGCTGCCCGAGGAAGAACGGCACGAACGGAACCATGCCCGCGTTGACGAACAGAAGGTTCGGGTCGTCGAGAATCAGCGAGGCGCTGGGCACCTCGGTGTGGCCGGCCTTGACGAAGTGGTCGAGGAATCGCCTGCGGATCTCGTGGGTTTGCACTAACCGGTCCTTACCTTCAAGAGCGTCGAGCTATGGGTGTCCAGACTAACGCGTCGACCGGTGGAACCTGGCAGGCGTCAGCCACGAACGATTCGGCGGAGTTTGCTCACCCGATCGGCGATCTCTCGCTCGTTGCCGTGTGCGGTGGGCTGGTAATAGTCGACACCCACCAGATCGTCCGGTGGATACTGTTGCCGCAGAACACCATCACGTGTGTCGTGCGGGTACTTGTATCCGACTGCGTTGCCCAATTGCTCGGCACCCTTGTAGTGCCCGTCACGCAGATGCGGCGGTACCAGTCCGGATTTTCCGGCGGCCACGTCGGCCATGGCTGCACCGAGAGCGGCGATCACCGCACCCGATTTGGGAGCCGTCGCCAGATGAATGGTGGCCTGTGCCAGCGCCAGACGAGCCTCCGGCATACCGATCAGCTGCACTGCCTGGGCAGCGGCGGTGGCAGTCTGCAGCGCCATCGGGTCCGCCATGCCGATGTCCTCGCTGGCATGAACCACCAGACGCCTCGCGATGAAACGAGGGTCTTCGCCCGCGGTCAGCATCCGAGCGAGGTAGTGCAGGGCGGCATCGACGTCGGAGCCGCGAATGCTCTTGATGAAGGCGCTGATGACGTCGTAGTGCTGATCCCCGGCACGGTCGTACCGAACCGCGGCCTTGTCGACACTGGCCTCGACGGTCGCGAGGTCGAGCACCACCGGGCCCGGAGCGTCACCGGCCGTGTCCAGTGCAGCTCCGGCAGCGGCCTCGAGTGCCGTCAGGGCTCGGCGTGCGTCACCGGCTGCCAGACGAACGAGGTGTTCCATCGCGTCGTCGTCGATCGCGATCGCTCCCCCGAACCCGCGCTCGTCGGTGACCGCACGCTCGAGCAGTTCCTGGACATCCGCAGCGGTGAGCGATTGCAGTTGCAGGACCAACGAGCGCGACAACAGCGCGGAGACGACCGAGAAGGACGGGTTCTCGGTGGTCGCGCCGACCAGGAGCACGATCCGGTTCTCGACCGCGGCGAGCAAGGCGTCCTGCTGGGTTTTGGAGAAACGATGGACCTCGTCGATGAACAAGACGGTCTGTTCGCCGTTCAGCAGACGACGGCGGGCAAGTTCGATGACACCGCGGACTTCCTTGACGCCGGCGGACAGGGCAGACAATGCCTCGAACCGACGGCCGGTAGCGCCCGAGATCAACGACGCGAGCGTGGTCTTGCCGGTGCCGGGAGGTCCGTACAGAAGTACCGATGCAGCGCCGGACCCCTCGACCATTCTGCGCAGCGGAGCACCAGGGCCGAGCAGGTGCTGTTGACCGACAACTTCACCGAGAGTGAGGGGGCGCATGCGGACAGCCAGAGGAGCACCAGGCGGCACCGAGGACAATGCGCGCTCGGCGACAGACACGACATCGGGTTCGTCGACGATCGCGGATTCCTCCGGAGTTGCCTCGAACAGGCCGTCTTCCGCCACCACGCCGTCTTTCGCCCCCACACTGTCTTCCGCTTGCCAATCGCTCACGAATCGACGCTACTAGAGACCACCGACGCTTGACACAACCCGCAGTTCCGCCAGCCCTCACGTCCTCGGCAAAGGCGCTGTAATAGCGTTGTCGCCATGAGCACCTCCGAGATCGCCACCGTCCTCGCGTGGCACGATGCACTCAACTCCCAAGACATCGACACGCTTCTGCAGTTGTCAAGTGACGACATCGAGGTAGGCGGCCCCAAGGGCGCGAGCCAGGGACTCGCTGCCCTGCGCGAGTGGGCCACCAACGCCGGCATCACGCTCGTCCCCGGGAAGATGTACGTCCACCATGGCGTGGTCGTCGTCGAACAGACCGCAACGTGGGCGGCCGAACCGGACAAGTCCGCGACCCTGGCCTCGGCTTTCCGAGTCGTGGCCGACCAGGTGACGTCGACGTTCCGCCATCCTGATCTGGCGACGGCGCTCGCGGCGACGGACCTGTCCGAGAACGATCTGGTCTCCGACAACTGAGCGGACTCGACCGAAAAAGGGCGCTCGTGCTGCATGCACGGGCGCCCTTCTGCGTGTGATCAGTCAGAAACTCAACTGAACTCGGTGCGCAGCGCCGCCACGACGTCGCGGGCGTGTGCCTCGACGGCGTCGTTGCCGGCGAGCTTCGCCGAACGCGCGAGTCTTGCCCAGCGTCCCACCAGTGCGTCGGCCCGTGGAATCGAGAGATAGTGCTCGCGGACAGCGGCGATACGTGAATGATCCTCGGGCAGGTACAGATAGGTGCTGAGCCAGACCCAGATGAGTTGGGCCTCGACGATCCTGCGCCCCAATTCGGCCTCGTCGGCCAGGGCCGGCCACATCCCGACGACCTCGGCCCGCCAGGCATCGACCATCGCCGACGCCCGCTCTTCGGTCAGATCGATGTTGCACAGGCAACCGGGGAACGACACCAACGCGTAGGTGATGTCGAGGAGGGCGTCCCGGTAGCCACCCCACTCGTAGTCGAGGAACTGCACGCCGTCGTCGTTGACGATGATGTTGTCTGGGCACAGGTCCGACGGACTGAAGGCGCGGAATCGACCGCCACTGAACAGTGTCTGCGCGTGCTGAACCTGCTCGAGAATGTCCGAACTCACATCGATGCCGAGACTTTCCACCAACATCGCGGGAACACCGGCCACTGCGCGTCCCACCTGATCCGCCACTTCATCGGAGCAATGGGCGACCTCGGCTCGACGCAGCAGTGCGGTGAAGTCGTCCTCACGGCCGACGGTCGCGGCGTGCATGCGCCCCATGGCCTGCGCCATGGCCATCAGCGTGTGAGTGACGGTGTCCGGGTCGGAGTCTTCGAGTCGGACGCTGATTGCGGTGGCGTCGCCGAGATCACTCAGGATCAAGAGGCGAGCATCGAGGTCGGACGCCAACAGTTCGGCGCCGGGGCGTGCGTCCTTGGCAAGCGCGTTGGCGAACTGATACGACACCGCTTCACGAAGGAAAGCGGTCTCGACGTCGAAGTCACCTTCGGACGCGGCGGGGAGCGCAATCGCGGTTTTGGTGGCTCCCTGGAAGTTGTCGCGGACCTGCTTGATCACCAGCGTTCGAGGCAGCGAGAACGGGTTCTCGGCGACACGTACGCGTAGCACGACGGTGCGGCCACTCCCCCCGAGATCGACTGGATCCACCAGGGTTACGGGTGCCCCTGTGCGGCGTGTCAGCAACTGCTCAGCAGCTGCGACGACTTCGGAAACGGGGTCTGCCAGTAATGCGGTCATCACCGACCAACTTACCCGTTAGTGACTCCGATCATGCCCAGCTCATCCACTCACAGCGGCGAATTCAAGCTCTCACAGCGACAGAAATTGCCGCCTACCTGCGGTGATGACAAAAGTCCCTAATCGCCACACCGGCACACAGTTCTCGCGAGAATTCTGCTGTCGGTGAGCAGAACTCCGAACCGGCGATGTCATGGAGTTTTGTCCTCGTCGACAAATCGAGAAATGCCTTTCAACGCTGCTTCGAATTCCTCGTCGGCCCGGGTTCTGACCCAGAGGACGAGCACGCAGGCAGTGACGATCCCGACCAGGTTGACAGCCAGTTGCAGCGACGACAACCCGGCGATCCGCCATTCTCCGTTTGCTGCCGCAACCACCGCGAAACCGGCGGCAGGAACCGTGGTGACGGAGATGAACACTCCGACCAAGGCAGCGGACTTCGACGAGACGAGTGCCAGCATTCCAGCCGCACCGGCAAGAAGCGCGACGACAAACGAGATGGGCCCGACCTTGTAGACGAAATCGACCTCGTGGAGCGATTCGAGACTCACGACGTCCATCCACCCGAAGAACTTCACCACGAACGTTGCGGCGAGAGTCACGCCCATCGCGATGGGGAATCCGACGGCGAGCGCGAGAATCGAACGTCGACGCAACCGTCGATCCCGCCGTACGAGTGCCACAGCCAGCGCGGCCAGCGGCCCGAACTCCGGGCCGACGACCATGGCGCCCACGATCGTGATCTGAGAGTCGGTGACAACGCCGATTGCCGCGAGCAGACATGCGATCGTCAGGAACGCGACGAACAATCCGTTGAGAGTTGATTCTTCCCGAGTGCGGGACAGCAATTCCTCCCACACGACGGAATCCGCGGGATCACCCGGCACGTCGCGCTCAGCTTTGCGCGCCGCCGCCGACAACACCGTCTCGACTGGTACGAGCGTCATTCCGCCGTCCTCGGCGACGCCGAGAGCGGTCAGAGCATCGACGACGTCGTTGGCCGCCTCACGGGCGACGTCGGCCTCCACCATGTCGCCGGCGGGATGAACCGCGACATCACGTAATACGACGATGTGTGTCGCGCCCCGCTGCGACGCGAGCGCACCGAGAACTTGCTCGGTGCGCTCGGTCGGGCAGATCACCCGCAAATGCAGCATGGCGATCCGGTGTCGGCTCTACTTGGCTTCGACGGTGTCGCCTTCGGACTTCTTGTCCTCTGACTTCTTCTCGGGCTTCGCATCAATACCCGATTCCTTGCGCTGCTGCGCAGAAATCGGTGCCGGAGCATCCGTCAGCGGGTCGACGCCGCCACCGGACTTCGGGAACGCGATGACCTCACGGATGGAATCCATGCCGGCGAGGAGAGCGGTGATGCGGTCCCAGCCGAAAGCAATTCCGCCGTGCGGAGGCGCGCCGAAGGCGAAGGCGTCGAGAAGGAAGCCGAACTGCTCCTGCGCCTCTTCCTCGGAGATACCCATCACCTTGAACACTCGTTCCTGAATGTCCTTGCGGTGGATACGAATACTGCCGCCGCCGATCTCGTTGCCGTTGCAGACGATGTCGTAGGCGTAGGCGAGAGCGGAATCCGGATCGGTGTCGAACGTGTCGAAGAACTCCGGCTTCGGCGACGTGAACGCATGGTGCACGGCGGTCCAGGCGGAGTGGCCGAGAGCAACGTCACCGGATGCAGTGGCGTCGGCGGTCGGCTCGAACATCGGAGCGTCGACGATCCACACGAAGGCCCACGCGTCGGGATCGATGAGATCCTTCTTGCGGGCGATCTCACCACGGGCAGCGCCGAGGAGAGCGCGCGTCGACTTGGTCGCGCCCGCTCCGAAGAAGATGCAGTCGCCCGGCTGGGCTCCGACGTGAGCGGCCAGGCCCTCACGCTCGGCGTCGGTCAGGTTCTTGGCAACGGGACCACCGAGAGTGCCGTCTTCGCCGACCAACACGTACGCCAGGCCCTTGGAGCCGCGCTGCTTCGCCCACTCCTGCCAGGCATCGAGCTGCTTGCGCGGCTGGCTTGCACCACCGGGCATCACGACGGCGCCAACGTATTCGGCTTGGAAGACGCGGAAGGTCGTGTCCTTGAAGAACTCCGCGCACTCGACGAGTTCGATACCGAAACGCAGGTCCGGCTTGTCGCTGCCGTAACGACGCATTGCCTCGTTGTAGGTCATGCGATCGATCGGCGTCTTGATCTCGTGGCCGACGAGCTTCCAGAGCGCCGTCAGGATTTCCTCGGCAAGCAGGATGATGTCGTCCTGGTTGACGAAAGCCATCTCGATGTCGAGCTGAGTGAACTCGGGCTGACGATCGGCGCGGAAATCCTCGTCGCGGTAGCAACGCGCGATCTGGTAGTAGCGCTCGATGCCGCCGACCATGAGTAGCTGCTTGAACAGCTGCGGGCTCTGCGGCAGTGCGTAGAAGCTACCGGGCTGCAGGCGTGACGGTACGAGGAAGTCACGGGCACCCTCTGGCGTCGAACGCGTAAGCGTCGGAGTCTCGACCTCGACGAACTCGTGGTGCGCGAGAACGCCGCGCGCTGCGGCACTTACCTTGGAACGCAAGCGAATTGCGGATCCGGGCCCTTCACGACGCAAGTCGAGGTATCGGTACTTGAGGCGTGCTTCTTCGCCGACCTGATCGTCGAGCTGGAACGGCAGCGGTGCGCTTTCGTTGAGAACCTCGAGTTCGGTGGCGTTGACCTCGATTGCTCCGGTGGGGATCTCGAAGTTCTGGTTGCCCTCGGGGCGAACCTCGACCGTTCCGGTTACGCGAACGCAGTATTCCGCGCGCAGACGGTGCGCCTGCTCGGCCACGTCACCTGCCCGGAAAACTACCTGCGCAACTCCGGATGCATCACGGAGATCGATGAAGATCACTCCGCCGTGATCACGACGCCTGGCTACCCAACCGGTGAGCGTTACGGTCTGCTCTGCCTGCTCGGGTCGCAATGAACCGGCGAGATGTGTGCGCAGCACGGGATTCCTTTCGAACTACTTCCAATAACCGATGACCGACTACTTTGCCTGCGATCCTACGGAGCGAACTGCGCAGAGCGGAAACGCGGACCCGCATCGCATGCGAAGCTATCTCCAGAAGTGACGGCAAGCACTTGTTCACGACAGCAGAAAGCGGACATAGATGACCTTCAACGAGGGGGCCCGCGGCGAAGCGGGACGCGTTCAGGTTCAAGGCGGCGGGGGCGGCGGTGGCCGCGGCGGCAAGATCGCGATCGGCGGTGGCGCGGGCGGCATCATCGTTCTGATCCTGGCGCTGTTGTTCGGCGGTGACCCCGGCTCACTACTGGGCACGTCCACCGAAACTTCGAGTTCGTCGACCGGACTGTCGTCGGTCGACGAGTGCACCGGCGCTCAGGCAAACGCCGATGTGAACTGCCGCGTCACACTGACCGTCGGAAGCCTCGACGACGTTTGGGAACAGCAGTTGGTCAAGCAGACCGGCACGGCATACGTGCGACCCGAAGTCATTCTGTTCAGCGGTTCGGTCAACACCGGTTGCGGCCAGGCGTCGAGTGATGTCGGTCCGTTCTACTGCCCGGCGGACCAAACGGCGTACTTCGATACGAGCTTCTTCCAATTGCTCGTCGACCGTTTCGGTTCCAGTGCCGGACCGCTCGCACAGGAGTACGTGGTCGCTCACGAGTTCGGACATCACATCCAGAATCAGCTCGGCGACATCGGCCGCGCGCAAGCTGACCCACAGGGCGAGCAGTCCGGCGCGGTTCGCACCGAACTCCAGGCCGATTGCTACGCCGGCGTCTGGGCACATTTTGCGGACACGATTCCCGACGAAGCGACCGGTCAACCATTCCTGAAGCCCTTGTCCGAGAGCGATATTCGGGACGCCCTCTCGGCGGCGTCATCGGTGGGCGACGACCGCATCCAGAAGTCCACGACCGGTCGGGTCAACCCCGAAGGTTGGACACACGGTTCCTCCGCACAGCGGCAGGCGTGGTTCAAGACCGGATACCAGACCGGCCAGATTTCGTCGTGTGACACGTACTCGGCGCGGGATCTGAACAATCCGCCCGATCTGAAGCGGTAGAGAACCTCCGAAATACCATCCCGCCGACAATTTTTTCTGTCTTGACAGATTTGGTTGTCGGTGGGATGGTTTTCTCATGTTGGAAGTTGCAGTCATCGATCGTCCCGCAGCTGCCGAGGCCTCGCTCGATCCGATCCGCCAACGGATTCTGGCTGAACTGGCAGTCCCGGCATCAGCATCCTCGCTGGCACCCCGAGTGGGCTTGACGCGCCAGAAGATCAATTACCACTTGCGCACTCTCGAGGAACACGGACTCGTCGAACTCGTCGAGGAGCGCAAGCGGGGAAACATGACGGAGCGGATCATGCAGGCCAGCGCCGCGTCGTACGTCATCTCCCCCGCTGCAATGTCCGCGCTCGCGCCGGACCCGAGCCGGTTCCCGGATCAGCTCTCGGCGCGCTGGCTCGTCACTCTCGCGGCGCGGATCGTCCGAGAGGTCGGCGAACTGATCGCCGGCGCAACTGCGGCCGGAAAACCGTTGGCGTCCTTTGCCATCGACAGCGACATCATCTTTGCCACGGCGGCCGACCGCGCCGCCTTCGCCGGCGAACTCGGGGAGTCGATCAACTCACTTGTGGCCAAATACCACGACGGCAATTCCGAAGCCGGGCGCAAACACCGCTTGGTTGTCGCCCTGCATCCCAGTCTCACCACACCCCACGTCACCACACCCCACGTCACCACGCCCGAAACGGAGCAGTAGCGATGTCCGAGAAATTCGAAATCCGCCGCGAGGTGGTCGTCCCCGGAACTCCCGAGCAGATCTGGGCCGCAATCTCGGCAGAGACGGCCGGCTGGATGTTCCCGTCCCCGCTCGAAATCCCTGCGGACGGCAGTAGTCCGGACAGCCCGATCATCGCGACGTGGGAGCCGCCCCGCGAGCTAGCCATCCACATGCAAGGCCCCGACGGCTGGTTCAACAACCTCGAGTACGTCGTCGAGGCCCGCGACGAGAGCACCGCCGTTGTCCGCTACGTCCACGCCGGAGTGTTTGCCGAGGACTGGGACAACCAGTACGACGGCGCGAGTAAGCACACGGACTTCTACCTGCACAGTCTCGGCCAATACGTGCGGTACTTCGCCGGCAAACCCGTCACCTATGTCTCAGCCGAAGGCCCGGAATCCTCGTCCTCGCCGCAAGCGATGGGAACGCTTCGCAGCGCCCTCGGAATCACCTCGGGCACCGCTGTCGGTGAAGCCGCGTCGGTGGAAGTCCCCGGAATCGGAACCGTCGACGCGATTGTCGACTACATCAACGACTGGTTCATCGGCTTGCGTACCGAGGACGCATTGCTGCGGTTCTACGGACGAAACGCCTTCGGCGGCACCGTCGACGCGGCCCATCACCTCTTCGCAGAGGGCGCTGACGGTGGATCAGCAACGGCAGCGTGGCAGGCCTGGCTCGACGGCGTGTTCGCCTGAGTCGTCACACTCCCCGCTCTGCTGACACGCGACCGTCGTCGATCGCGGTCAGCAAAGCGGCATGATCGCGTGCGTTGCGTTTGGCGTAGGCAGCCGCGAACTCCCCGATCGCGAAATCGAATTCGGTTCCGTCACCGAGATATTCGGCGATCGCAATCCGATCGGACGAGCGAGCATGCGCATAGGCCAGGACCCTCGCGCATAGTCGCCCGTAGAGTTCCATCCCTTCAGGTTTCATGGTTTCGATGACCGCTGATCCCTTGCCGTCCCGAAGTTGGCGGATGTAGAAGTCGTGCTCATCCTCGTCGAGTCCCGGTCCGCGCTCCCACCCCAGGAAGATGTCACTGGTGGCCTGCATCAGGCGCTGCCCGTTCACTACTCGTTCGCCCTCGTTGGAGAAGGTGGGGCCATCGACGTACGCCGAGAGAACGGACGGCTGCGCCTCCTTGACCTGCAGGATCAACGGATCGTCGTCGTCGACGCCTTTCATCAGGATCATCCACGCGCGCGTTCCGACGCTCCCGACACCGACAACTTTCCGCGCGATGTGCGTCATCTCGAAGCTTTCGAGCAACACCCGACGGTCCCACTGCAACGTGCTTCGATAGGAACGAACGCGCTGACGTAGCAACTCCTCGATCTGAGTGAGGTCGGTGCCCGCGAACAATTCCTCTGCCGGCACGATCAGCGGCGGGTCACTGATGAACCGCCTTCTCCCGTCGACGATTTCGGTGAATTTGCCGGCAGCCTGAGCGCTGTCTCGGCGACGAGCCTTGTCCAACGTCGCCTGGGTCCGCTCGAGCATTCGCTTCTTCAAATCGACGCGAAGTTCTTCCAGTCCGTCTTCGGGTGCGATGTGCGCGTACCAAACTGCGAGGTTCCCCAATCCTGCCTGAGCGATCAGGGTTTCGCGATACTCGGCCGCACACCCGCGAACGATCTTCTTACGCTCTTTGCCGGAGTATCCGTTGTCCTTCGCTGCGATCGCCAAACTGGCGGCCAGCCGTTTCACGTCCCATTCGAACGGCCCCGGGTACGTTTCGTCGAAGTCGTTGATGTCGAACGCGAGCTTTCGCTCGGGCGTCGCATAGATACCGAAGTTGCTCAGGTGTGCGTCGCCGCAGAGTTGGCTGTTCAGGCCGGAATCAGGGCTTCGGGACAAGTCGTCCGTCATCACCAGGGCAGCACCACGGAAGAACGAGAACCGGGACGCCGACATGCGCCCGTATCGGATGGGCACCAGGTCCTGTACCCGCGACTTCGCCTGCAATTCCAGCAGTGATATCGGATCGCGGTCACTCTCTGTCAGATCCGCGAGCGCGGCCAATGGCGTATCTCTACGCGCCTGGCGGCCGCGCGCCCGCCTCTCGTCGACAGTGGGATGCTCGGTACGCACTGCTGTCATCTGCCCGACCTTTCACTCGCAACGGCTATCGCTACGAACTCGACGCGTCGGGCGTCGTTCGGCCTCCTGATCCGCGCGCTGCGCGTACCAGGAGTTCCGGACTTGACACCAACGCCTTGCGCCACGGAAGTACCCCGTCGATCTCGATCTGAATCGACAGGCTCAACACGGTCCGAATCAGAACGATCATGCCCAGAACTGCGGCGTCGGTCAGCGACGGTGAAGACGTCACAGTCTTCACCAGATCAGCGGCGACAAGGATCTCGAGCCCGAGAAGGATGACCGCACCCATCGTCTCGCGCAGAGTGCGAAACGCTGAACTACCGTCGCGCGTTCGACTCCAGGCGCGCCCCGCGATCACGAATGCAAACACGAACCCGAGGACCATGGCGACAACACCGAGTACTTCGAACCATTCGGTGACAAGCTCGAAGAACCTGATTTTGTCCATGATCATGATTCTCGAGGTAATGCACCGATAAGTCGAGGTGACACGACGGAGTCAGCTGAAGATCCGCTCGATATCGTCGAGTCGCAGCTCGGTCGCGCGAGGAGAATAGCCCGAGCCCCACAGGCTGTCGTCGACGTAATGGATGTTCCCCGAGCGGACAGCGGGAAGACGCTCCCAGAGCGGGTTCATTGCCAACTGCGCGCGGACGTCCTGCTGGTCCTGGAATGCACCCACGATGATCACGTCGCTGGTCACCTGATCGAGTTGCTCCGCTGTGAGTGTGCGGGTGAACTCCTCCGATGTAGCTCGATCGCCCGGGAACCCGAGAGCATCGAGAAGAGCGTCGACCTGGTTGTAGACGACACCGTTTTCGCCGGTACGCAGCAGCGTCACCGACGGTAGCGAGCCGAGGGCCGAGAGCCGATCCTTGATTGTGAGGAGGCGCTCTTCCGTTCTCGCGTTCAATTCCGCAGCAGCTTCTTCCCGTCGGACCGCGACGCCCATCGAGGTGACCAACTTCTTCATCTCGTCCCACGTGAGGTACCCGTTGAAGCCGGCGAACACTGGAACACCGGTCGCAGAGAGTTCGTCGTAGGACTTTGCCGCATAAGCATTTCCGGCGGTCAGGACCATGACGATCAGATCCGGCGACGCGCCGATGATCGCTTCCTTGTTCCACGTTCCCGCCGTGCCGAGGTTCGGGATGTTCGCCGCCTCCGGCATCGTGCGCAACACCGCGTCGCCGCCCACCCCTTCGAGACCGAAGAAGCCGCCGACGATCTTCTCCGGCGGCACACCGAGGTCGAGGACCGTCGCCATGGCGCTGACGTGGGCGATGACCATTCGCTGCGGATCCGACGGAATCTCGACACTGCCCGTCTCATCCTGCACTGTGACGAGACCACTTGGCGCCGAGCCGTTTTCGTCACTGCTGCACGCTGCCAGCAATGTCGCAGCCGCGACACCGAGCCCGGCGCCGAGGAATCCCCTGCGTGTCAGCGCATCGACGATGCGTTCCCACTGCTCGTCTGTATCGAGTGTGGTGTTATCGAGTGCGGGCGCCAGGCAGATCGAGTTCGGCACAGTTCGGTCCATTCGTTCGAGCGGTCGAAGATCTCCTCGATTGTGGCTATCGAACCGTCGAAACTGAACAGGATTTCGAGCCGACATCTATCGCTGTCCGGTCACACCTTCTTGACGACACTCGACTTCAATTGCATCGGTCCGATGCCGTCGACCTTGCAGTCGATGTCGTGGTCGCCAACGCCCTGGACAAGGCGGATGTTGCGCACTTTCGTACCTGACTTGATGCCGGTCGGACTGCCCTTCACCTTGAGCGTCTTGACGACCGTCACCGTGTCTCCGTCGGCAAGGATGTTTCCTACGGCATCTTTCACCACACCCAGTTTCACCACACCCGAGTCCTCGCCGGCACTATCGGTCGGCGCCCACTCGTGCGCGCAGGACGGGCAGACCATCAACGCGCCCATCTCGTAGGTGTATTCGCCGGCGCACTCGGGGCAAGGGGGCAAGGTGTCTTCCACGCGGTTCATCCTATCCACCAGGCACCCGATCCCCATTTTTGCATTTCATGAGGCATTCTTGGGCGAAATATTGCATTCGATGAAACTTTGCACTCTGTGCAATTATGGATGAAATGGGAACCGAAACTCTCGGATTGCGCGAACGAAAACGAATTGCGACGAGGCAGCTGATCGAGCACACTGCCGTCGAACTCGTCCTCGACCTGGGCTATGACGAAGTGACCGTCGAGAAGATCTGCGAGGCCTGCAATCTGTCGACCCGCACGTTCTTCAACTACTTCCCCACCAAGGACGCGGCGATCGGTGGGCTCATGCTCGTCGTGCCAAGTGAGGCAACCATGCTCACGCTCATCGGCGAGCACCCGGACGATCCGCTGCGCGGCGCCCTCGCGGTATTCGAGGCGGCGATGCAGATCGTCGACGAGCGACCCGATCTGCTCGCGCATCGGCGCGAATTGTTCGAACGTCACCCCACGCTGTTGCAACAACATCTGGCCACCTTCCACGATCTTGAAGACACACTCACCCGGATCCTCACGCGGGAGTTGTCGCACAGAACCGAGTATCGCCGCCTGCATTCGGATACAGCCGCTGCCGACGAAGCCACGGCAACGGTCATCACCGCAGGCGCCGCGATGCGTTACGTCTTCCGAAAATGGCAGAACAGTGAACGGGCAAGCCCCAGAACCGACTTGCTTGATCCGGCACTACTCCTGATGGCTCGAATACTCAGGTCCGAGAGCTGATCCACACTCTCTCGCACCAGCTGTCACTCAACTAAGGAACTACATGTCCACTCGAGAAGCTGCGACCGTCGAGCCCGACGGCACGCATACCGATACCGAGGCCGCGCCGGACAAACGGTCGATCATCCTCGTTTTTGTCGGGCTTATGATCACGATGCTTCTGGCATCGCTCGACCAGATGATCTTCAGCACCGCGCTCCCGACCATCGTGGGTGAATTGAACGGCGTCAACCACATGGTCTGGGTGACGACGGCATACATCCTCGCCTCGACCGTCATGATGCCGGTGTACGGAAAACTCGGTGACCTGATCGGGCGCAAGGGCCTCTTCATCGGCGCCATCAGCATTTTCATCGTCGGTTCGGTGATCGGCGGTCTGTCCCACGACATGACCACACTCATCGCTGGTCGAGCCGTGCAAGGACTCGGCGGCGGCGGATTGATCCTGCTGTCCCAGGCGATCATCGCCGACGTCGTCCCGGCCAGGCAACGCGGCCGGTACATGGGTGCGATGGGCGGCGTGTTCGCACTGGCTTCGGTTGCCGGCCCCCTTCTCGGTGGATGGTTCACCGAGGGCATCGGCTGGCGCTGGGCATTCTGGATCAACATCCCCCTCGGGCTCCTCGCAATCGCGAGCGCAATGGCATTCCTTCACCTGCGGAAGCCGAACCTCGGCAAGCCTCGCATCGACTATCTGGGAATGGTCTTGGTCGCAACGGCCGCAACCTGTCTGATCCTGTTCACCACCTGGGGCGGCAACACCTACGCCTGGGGGTCAGGCGTCATCATCGGGTTGATCATCGGCTGCATCGTGACCGCAGTGGCGTTTGTCTTCGTCGAGAAGCGTGCTGACGAACCGGTAATTCCGATGCACCTGTTCGCTCAACGAAACTTCGTGTTGACCACGGTCGCGGGTCTGATCATCGGCATCGCGATGTTCGGTGCGCTCGCATACCTGCCGACCTACATCCAGATGGTGACCGGTAAGAACGCCACCGAAGCAGGACTGATGATGATTCCGATGATGGCAGGCCTGCTGGTCGCCTCCATCGGATCCGGTCAGCTGGTCAGCAAGACCGGCCGCTACAAGATCTTCCCCATCGTCGGAACATCCATCGTCGCAGTCGCTCTTGTCCTGCTCTCACGTCTGACGCCGTCGACCTCACTGCTGGTCTTCGGTTGCTACATCGCACTCATGGGTATCGGCCTCGGCCTCGTCATGCAGATCTTGATCTTGATCGTGCAAAACACCTTCCCCGCGGCCGAAGTGGGAACGGCCACCGCGTCGAACAACTTCTTCCGTCAGATCGGTGCGTCGTTGGGCAGCGCGATCGTGGGCAGCCTGTTCGCCTCGCGTCTGACCAATCTCCTGGCCGAGCGACTCCCCGCGAATGGCGGCGCGGTCGGTGGTGACGAGAACTCCTTGACCCCGGGAATCCTCTGGAAGTTGCCCAGCCAGGTTCGCGAGATCATCGTCGGTGCGTACAACGACGCGCTGGCGCCGATCTTCCTGTACCTCGTCCCCTTGGTCATCGCGGCAGTTGTCCTGTTGCTCTTCGTCAAGGAGAAGCCACTCGCGACGACGATCGATCGCTCGGCACCCCCGCTCGAGTAATTGACTATCGTGGCGTGATGTCGCACGCACCGAATACGCCCAGACGCACTCTCGCTGTTCTGGGCGTATTCGGCGTTGTGGTGGTCGTAGCTGTCGCCGGCGCACTGTGGTGGTTCGCGCGCGGCGACGACGCTCTTGCCGGCGAGAATCTCGATTCGTTCCCGGCCGTCGACCACGGCATTCTCAGCGCTCAGCAGAGTGCGCTACTGGGCGTCCTCGAGCAAGAGTGGGAGTCAGGGAGTCCCGGCACCAAGTACGCCGAGGGCGTCGAGGAATCGTGGTGTGCCGATTTCGTGAGCTGGTCGATGAACCAGATCGGCACGCCGTTCTCGAACCCCAACTCAGGGTCGTGGCGCATCCCCGGGGTGTACACGCTGCAGGAGTATTACGAGTCCGTCGACGCGTTTGTCCCCTACGGTCAGGACTACCAGCCCAAGGTCGGCGACACGATCCTGTACGGCGACTCGAGCCCCTTCGGCCAACACGTCAACGTCGTTCTGGTCAACGACGGCGGCACTCTGACGACCGTCGGCGGCAACGAGAACAACAAGGTCATGCTCCATCGCATCGTCCCGTCGGAAGTCCCGGGGATCGTCGGGTTCGGCGTCATCTGAGCCACCCCCGCCGTCTTTGCGTGATGAAACTTGATTGTTGCGAGCGGTGAGATTTCCGAATTGGTTCAACCGTTGATTGGTGCAAATTGATCGACATTGTTCGGATAATTCAGTGTTTCCGTCGTCGACAGACATCTATATCGAACGAAGGATCAGACCTGGCAATTAGATTCATATCCAGCTGCCCCCTACCTCAGACAGGAATTCGATGCGCCCTGGTGAGCTGACCACCCTCGAGCAGATACAGCTCATGGCCCGCGCGGCTGCTGCGCAGGCCATGAGCACGCCGTCGATGCTCCGGCTGCGGCTCGGCCGCTACCCCACTCGCACACCCGAGCTGCGCAAACGCCCACTCCCGGACACCAAGCTGTGCAGCGAAGCGCTCGATCACGCCAGAGGAACCCTCTCCCCCGCGGTCTTGAACCACAGCCTGCGCTGCTGGATCTGGGCCGACGCCTTCGCGCAGATCGATGCGATCGAGTACGACCCCGAAGATCTCTTCACTGCGTGCGCCCTTCACGATGTCGGACTGGGCGCAGAAGGATCGGCCGAGCACGGGTGTTTCACCTACATCAGTGCCGCAGCCGCAGAAGAACTCGCGACCAGAGTGGGAACTTCGGAGAGGTCGGTACAGCGAATCGGCGAAGCGATCCGTCTGCACATGGATCTGACCGTCGACCGCGGCGCGGGCGCTGACGCCTACCTACTGCATGCCGCAGCGCATTTCGACGTTGCCGGTCGGCGTGCGCCCGAAATTCCGCGAGCAACTGTTGATGCAACAATCGCGGAGTACCCGCGAACAGGGTTCACCGACGAGTTCGCGCAGTCGATGCGGCGCGAGGTCGAGCTCCGTCCGCACTCTCGCGCGGCGACGCTCTGGAGATCGGGAATGGCCCTGCCGTTGCGTACCAATCCCCTGGATTGGAAGAGCCGGTAACTACGAAAAGTCCTCGAGCACTGCGGTTCGCGCCCCTCCGACGTTCCCGGTATTCACCACGCCAACGGGTTCGATCAACATCACCTCCGCTTCGTCCTCGGCGATCGGGCAATGTTCGACTCCGCGAGGTACCACGAACAGTTCACCGGGCCCCAGTGGAACATCTCCGTTTCGGAGTTGGATTCGAATCTGCCCCTTCGTCACCAGGAACATTTCGTCGGTGTCGGTGTGGGAGTGCCAGACGAATTCACCTTTGATCTTGACGATCTTGATCTCGTAATCATTGAGGGCCGCAATCTTCTTGGGCGACCAGTGCTCGGCGAACTGACCGAACTTCTCGCGGAGCGATACCGCTGTTGCCGAACTGTTCATGTTGTTCCTCCCTCGGGCGCGACACCATCGCGATGACGACCCCGCCACTCTTCGTCACCCGAGGCAGCTGCGTCTTGTACGTTTCTGACATGGATCCCCGCGGCGCACAGATCACCGCGTGGGCACCGGGCCTCGCGGGAATCACCGAGGTATTCCATGCCGATTTCGTCGGACACGCCTATCCCAAACACACGCACGATCAGTGGTCTCTGATGCTCGTCGACCGCGGCACGATTGCATACGACCTCGATCATCGCGCTCATGGCGCAGCACCCGAGATCGTGACTCTGTTGCCGCCAGGCATCGCACACGACGGAGTTCCGGTCACCGAGGCCGGATTTCGTCAACGAATCCTTTACCTCGACACGTCAGTTCTCGGCGAGGTCCTCATAGGCCCGGCGGTGGACAGCCCCGAGATTCGAGACCCTCTGCTGCGCCACCGCATCGATCAACTGCACTCTGCACTCGGCCCGGACGGCGAATCACTCGAAGCCGAAAGTCGCCTGAGGTTCCTCGCTGAAAGATTGAACGAGATCCTCACACCGGCCACAGGTCGATCCCGTCACACGCCGACCGTTGACGAACGCGTTGCCGATCAACTTCGGGACCTGCTCGATGCGCGACTCACAACGGGAATCACGATGCGGGAAGCGTCGAACATCCTGCAACGGAACCCCACGTATCTGATCAAGAACTTCGCGAAGCATTTCGGGCTTCCGCCTCACAAGTACGTGACGGGACGTCGGATCGATCTGGCGCGACGCGCAATCCTCGCCGGGCGCGAATTGGCGGACGTGGCCGTCGACGTCGGATTCCACGATCAATCCCACCTGTCGCGGCACTTCGTCAAGCATGTCGGGGCGCCGCCCGGTAAATACGCACTGAACGTGGTCGGCAGAGCGCGCTAGTCGAAGCACCTGGCACCGGTTTCGTCGAGCAGACACTGGTTCCGGTCAGCTGGTGCCTGTGTCCACTGAATGAAAACGGTGTCAGGTCCCAACGATCAAGCAGCCGTCTCGAGGTCGACCAGGAGGAGGTCCTCGCGCCGCGGCCCGTATTCACGATCGGTCAGCTGATACGAGCGCAACGCGCGAGGCGCGCGGGCCAATTCGTAGAACCGCTCGGACCCGGACACGAACTGCCTCGATGCCCAACCCCAGTTCGGGCCGTGCGGAAACTTCGGGTCGGGCAGCATGTCGGACTCCATCGACATCAGCCGTAGACGGCGAACCACTCCGGTAGTGGAGGCATTCTCGTCGAAATCGGTCCACGCCTGACGGGCATTTGTGTCGTCACGAGGAGTTCCGGCGCGTAGTTGCAAAGCGCCCGCGGCTTCGATCCGAGACGGCAACGGTAGTTCGGCGTCGAACATGAATTGCAGTGCGCCGACGCGAGCGATCGCCGGCTGGACCGGCTCCGGGATGTCTGACCGCTCGCAAGGCAGTCTCCACATCAATGGTTTCGAACTCGTTCGCACTTCCGCCGTCAAGAGCCACGCCGGCTCGACTACCGCCCACCTGCTCGGGCTGTCGACATTCCAGGAGAGTCCCCACCGGACGGTCTCCCCCAATTCCGGAGGAACGAACCACCGAAGACGCAGAGCGTCGACCACTACCGGCGTGATCATCGTGTCGAAGTTCGCCGACGCACCGACCACTCGACCGGCTCCACCGCATCGTCCAGCCCGAGAACCACGCGAGCTGCATTGCGCCCTTGATCAAACAGGGACTGGCGAACTGTGGTCAAGCCGGCGTCCGATGCGGCTGTTGTGTCGTCCCATCCGACGACTGCGACATCGTCGGGCAGCGCGAGGCCGAGTTCACGGATCGCGTCCAGAACCCCCAGAGCCAGTTCGTCACTCATCGCCAAGATGACATCGGGCCTTCGGCCCTCGGGAACGTCGAGAAGGGACCGAGCCATCCGCGCACCCTCGCTCCGCTCGTTGACGGTGACGACCCCCACCCGCACCGAGGGCCAATCGAGGCCCGCGTCGCGGACGGCGCGCTCGTAGCCCTCGAGCCGATGGCGGGACACCGGAAAGAAGGCTTCACTTGAAACCACGTCCATCCGAATCTCGGACCGACGCTCACGATCCCACGGAAGGCTGATCACCGCGGGCCGCTGCGCCCCCGACAACCCGACTGCCGCGATCGCAACGGCGCCGGCAACATCGTCCATCCCGACGAGATCCACACCCTCGTGCAACGGCCCACCCTGGATGCACGCGGGTTTTCCGGTGCCGACAATCGCGTCGAGGATGGGATCGTCGAAAACGGTGGTCCAGACGACAAAGCCGTCTACTGCCGCGTCGCGAACTCTGTCGACGTCTCCCGGTTTCCCCGAGTTCGGCAGCATCATCAATCCGGCGTTCGCATCCAGGCACGCTTCGGCGACTCCCGAGAGGAATCGCCGAGCTACTGCGTCTTCGAAGGCGTACGTCAGCTTCTCGCTGAAGACGACCGCGATGTTGTTGAATTTCCCGCTCCGCAAGGACTGCGCCGCCCGGTTAGGGCCCGCGTACTCGAGCTCTTCGGCGGCGGCGAACACCTTGGCCCGCGTTGATTCAGACACGCGCTCGGGCTGCGCGAAGGAGTACGACACCGACATCACCGACACGCCTGCGGCCTTGGCGACGTCGGCCATCGTCGGACGACTCGAACGCTGCGCACGTATGGCCATGAGCATCAGCATAGCGAGTGCAAAATATCTATTGCGCAGGTGTGTATCGATACATGTATCGTTACACACCATGACTGCTCGACTGCCGAAGGCAACCACGCTACGGCTGATGACACTGGCCGGAGCAGCCTTCGCCTACGTGACGGCCGAAATGCTCCCCGTCGGACTGCTCAGCGAAATCTCGACGGACCTCGACGTCACCGAAGGGCGTGTCGGCCTACTGCTGACCTTCTACGCATACGGTGTCGCGGTCTTGACGCTTCCGCTGATCGGAGCGGTCAAAACCTGGCCGCGCCGACGTGTTGTCGTTCTGACGGTGGCCACCCTCGCGGTGTCGCAACTGGTCGCAGCATTGGCCGTCAACTATCCGATGCTGGTGATCGGACGATTGCTCTGCGCTGCGACGCACGGAGTGTTCTGGGCTGTCGTTGCCCCGGTCGCAGCCACTCTGGTTCCGCGCGGACAACAGGGCAAGGCAATCGCGATGGTGTATGCCGGTACGTCTCTCGCTTTTGTTCTCGGAGGTCCACTGTCTTCGGCGATCGGCCAATCCTGGGGTTGGCGGACTGCGTCGGCGGCAATCGGTGTGGTGGCAGTGGTCATCGCTTTCTCACTGCATCGTGCGTTGCCCGAAATGCCGGTCGATCAACACCATCGGAGCAAGCGAGACAAACCGAAGCCGACACCGGCGATGAAACGGGCACTCGCCGTCATCTGCGCGGCAACGCTGTTTGCCGCCCTGGGGCAGTTCGCTTCGTACACGTTCTTCACACTTCTGGTGGAGGAAAGCCTCGGCTCGTCCGGTGGCATCCGTACCGCGATGCTTCTGGTCTACGGCGCCGCCGGCGCAGTCGGAGTGTGGGTCGCCGGCAAGTACTACGACCGCCGACCGCGTCTCTTCACGCTCATCTCGATCGCGACGGTGGCAGGCGCGCTGGCCATCTTCTGGCTCTTGGCGCCGTCGATGGGAGCGTTCGCCGTCGTCGCCACGATCTTGTGGGGTGCGGCGTTCACCACCGTTCCGATCTGCCTCCAGTCCTCGGTTCTGCGCGCCGTTCCGATCGGGACCGACCGTGCCTCGGCCATCTACGTCGTCGTGTTCCAGATCGCGATTGCTACGGGTGCCTTGCTCGGCTCTGCCGTCGTCGACGGTGGCGGGCTCTCACATCTGGCGGGCATCGGGGTCGCTCTGATGATCGGTTCGTTGGTGATAGTCGGGTTCGGCCGACGCGCATTTCCCCGCGAACCGCAGCGGTCTACTCACTCCCCCACCGACGCGGCAGCGACGGTCGCGTCGTAGATCAGGGTGTATCGCCAGAACAGTCGTCTCCTGATCCGGCTACCTGGCAAACACAACGCGGCCGCGCGTCGGACGTCAGCCATCGACTCACCCGGTTCCGCGGTGGGAGCCGTCATCGCCTTCAGTGGCTCGGAGGCAACCCGTCGATGCTTGACGACGCCGACGACGGGATTGCACACGGTCGCCAATACCGACAGGAGTGCGTCGGTGCCTGTGGTCGATCGATAACACCCGACCACGACGAGCCGGCCGCCCGGTTCGAGCAGGCCGCTCAGCCGCTTCATCGACTCCTCGAGTGGAAGATGGTGCAACGCTGCAACGACTGTGATCGCGTCGTACTTCGCCTCGTATGCAAAGTCCTCGATCCGCCGCGCTTCGATGATCACGTTCTCGTCGTCGACAAACCTTGCGCGCACGGCGGCCGACGTCGTCAGGTCGGGTTCCACACCGACCACCACGTCGAACCGCCGCCGCAAGAGGTCGATCAGATTGCCGGTCCCGCTCCCCACGTCGAGAGCGCGACCGGACCTGACCCCGCGCAGATTACGTAGAACCCACCGGCCGTAGTGATCGTTGTGACTCCACGGATGGCGTCGGTTGAAACCGTCCAAGCGCGCAATCACACCCATACCCGACGGTATCAATCCGAGCCCGGGCACCGGCCGTCACAACCGCGGGTCGACCGGCTCCGATTCGAGAGCCAACACTGCGAACACGGCCTGGTGCGCTCGCCACAAAGGTTCACGGTCGACGAGCCTGGATACCGCCTCCATGCCGAGCGCGTACTCGCGCAGCGCCATCGACTGCTTGTGTCCGAGGTTGCGGTTACGCAATCTCGCAAGCGTCGACGGTTCGAGGTAGTCAGCACCGTAGATCAATCGCAGGTACTCGCGGCCGCGGACCTTGATCCCCGGCTGAACCTTCGCGTTGTACCCCCGCGGTCCGTGAATCTGATTCGCCAGCGGTTTGACGACCATCCCCTCACCACCGTCACCGGTGAGCGACTCCCACCACTTCTTCGCTTCGGACACCGAGTCTTCGGAACCGAGATCGACGACCAGGCGACGTGTGGTGGTAAATCGACTCGGGTCGGCCGCGGCCAGGCGGTCCGAAATACCGAGGTGCCATTCGTGATCCCGTTCCCCGTACGACTGGCCCTCGGTCGCCAGAATCTGGAACGGCGCGATGGTGACGCCGTCCAGTCCGTTCGTCGGCCACACGTACCGTCGGTACGCCTCGCCGAAGCGCTCGATACTGGCGGCCCGAACAGTTGTCTGTTCGAACATCTCCGCGACGTCCAGGCCCCGCGACCCGGCCTGCGCCAACACGGCCTCGCGAGCTGTGAGGTCTGATCGCCCGGCCGCCGCGACCGACGCGTACTGCGAGCGCAGCAGACCTTCCGCTTTGACGTTCCACGGCAACAGTTCGCAGTCGAGGAGCAGCCAGTCGGTGCCCAGCTCTTCCCACAACCCAGCGGAGGTCACTGCGGCGGCGATGTCGTCGATCAACTGCTGAGTCAGGTCGTCGTCGAAGAACTGGCGGCCGGTGCGGGTGTGCACCATCCCGGTGAGCGCATCCGGTGCGTCGAAGCGGGACTGAGCAACCGATCGATCACGGCACACGAGCACCACTGCCCGCGAACCCATGTGCTTCTCTTCGCAGATCACTGTTCCGATTCCGCCGGCCCGGTATGCGTCGAACGCGGTCGACGGGTGTTCCAGATAGTCATCGGATTGGGCGCTCGCGCAGGGCGCCATGGTCGGCGGTAGGTACCGCAGCCATTGCGGCGCGACCGCGAATCGGCTCATCACTTCCAAGGCGCCGGCAGCGTTGTCGGTGCGAACGGACACTCGCCCGCGCAGTTCGGTGTCGACGCCGGTCGTTTCGAGGACGTCGGCGAGATCGAGCACGTCCGGATCGCGAGTCGGCGGAGCCAGCGGCACCACCGGCTCGTACCAAACCCGCTCCGCCGGAACCGACACGATCTCTCGTTCCGGGTATCGAAGAGCGGTGAGGGATCCACCGAAGACGCACCCGGTGTCGAGGCACGCGGTGTTGTTGATCCATTCCACCTCGTGCACCGGCGTGTGACCGTAGAGGACCATGGCTGATCCTCGGTAGTCCTGCGCCCACGGGTATCGAACTGGTAGGCCGAATTCGTCCGTCTCACCGGTGGTTTCACCGTAGAGCGCAAAGCTTCGCACTCGGCCGGACGCCCTGTTGTGGTAGTCCTCCTTGAGACCGGCGTGCGCGACAACGAGTTTGCCGTCGTCCAGGACGAGGTGCGCGACGAGACCGTCACAGAAGTCGACGACGCTTTCGCGGAACTCCGCCGACTCGGTGGCCATCTGCTCGAGGGTCTCGGCGAGTCCGTGACTCGGCGTGACCTTCTTACCGCGCAGCGCCTTGACGAGTTTGTTCTCGTGGTTACCCGGAACCGCTATCGCATGTCCCGCCGCGACCATCCCCATGACCAGACGCAGCACACCGACCGAATCCGGTCCCCGATCCACGTAGTCACCTAGGAAGACGGCTGTTCGCCCGTCCGGCGGCACCGCATCGACAGCTCTGCCATCAGTCCCGAAGTCGACGGTGTAGCCGAGTTTCACGAGGAGCGTCTCAAGCTCACTTCGACATCCGTGGATGTCACCGATGACGTCGAACGGACCACGCTCGACACGCAGATCGCTGCGGAGCGGGTGGCGCAAGAATGTGGCTTCGGAAACCGCGTCCTCACCTCTGAGGATGTGAACCGAACGGAAACCTTCCTTACCCAACCCGCGGAGCGAGCGAGTCAACTGTTGGTGCTGGCGGCGAATCACGTCGCGTCCGAACGTCCGATCAGAGCGTGCGTCGTTTCGTGCAGAACAGACCGATTCCGGAACATCGAGCACGACTGCCACCGGCAGTATGTCGTGCTCGCGAGCCAACGCAACGAGTCGCTTGCGCGCGGCGGGCTGGACGTTGGTCGCGTCGACCACCGTGAGGCGTCCGCGTCGCAAACGCTTGGCCGCGACGAACTCCAGCACTTCGAAAGCATCGGACGTCGACTCCTGTGAGTTCGGATCGTCACTGACCCACCCTCTGAATGTGTCACTCGAGAGGGTTTCGTACTCACCGAAGTGGCGCGCTGCAAAGGTCGACTTTCCCGAGCCACTGACTCCGATGAGAACTACCAGGGCGAGATCTGGAATCTCGTACACCGTCATGACGTACGTGCCTCCTTCGTGAAGATTGCCATCTGTGTCGGCCCGCCAAGGACCGAATCGATTGCTCCGATAAATTCAAACTCCACGCAATAGCCGTGGACTCGGGCCGTTTCGGTTGCCCAGTCGCGGAATTGGGTCCGTGAGAACTCGAACCTGTGATCGGGGTGCCTGAACTCTCCCGCGGCCAATGCCGGATACAGCACGTTGTAGTCGGCATTCGGAGTAGTCAGCAGCACATACTGCGGTGTTGCGTCCACGAAGACCGATCTGACCAGCGCCGGCAGGCGCGCCGTGTGGACGTGCTCGACCACCTCCATCAGCACGGCTGCGTCGAAGCCTTTCAAGCGTGCGTCGCGGTACGTCGCGGACGACTGCATCAAAGACACACGTTCACGTTGGACGTCGGACATTTCGGTGAACTTCAATCTGCGTTGCGCCCGCGTCAGTTCGCGCGCGCTCACATCGACGCCGACAAGTTTGTCGAATCGAGCGTGCGGCATCAGCGCCTCGAGCAATTTACCTTCGCCACAACCGATATCGACAATTGTTCTCACGTGCAGTCGCTGAAGCGTCGCCAAAACTGCGTCGACGCGAAGGCGTGCCAGCGGCGGATCCGGTCTCGGTGCTTCGATCTGCGCCTCAGCTTGTTCGGGAATCAGTCGATCGACCACCGATTCGACCAGGTCGCGTCGACGAGCCAGGTAGCGGGACATGATCAGCGCGGAATCCGGATGCGACGCCAACCACTCTCCAGCGACGCGGATCAATTTGTCTGCCTCGTCAGGTCCCACCCAGTAGTGCTTCACATCGTCGAGGACGGGCAACAGCACGTAGAGGTGCCGTAGGGCACTCTGCACCGTGTGTTCCCCGGTCAGTGTCAGCGACACGAAGTCGGAGTTTCCCCACGTCGGTAGGTGCGGATCAAGCTGCACCGGTATCGCGGTCACGTCCCAGCCCAGCGGCTCGAACAGCCGACGAGGCAATTCCGCATCGCCGCCACACGGAACCACCGGAATCGAGACGGTCAACGCGAGTTCGGCTCCGACGAGTTCCGGGTGCGACTTGCACGTTCCCGTCAACGCGGTGCGAAACAGCTTCGACAGAGCAACCGAGAGTATGGACGACGCCGCATACGGCCGATCGTTGACGTACTCCCCCAGCGAAAAGTTGTCGCCACTCTTGCCGCGTCGATACCTACTCTGCACAAGTTCGATGGGGTCGACGTCCACAATCACTGCCACCGTGGTCTTTTCGGCCGTGGCCTCCGGGTACAGAACCGTGGCGGTGCCGATCGCCAAGTCGAAGCTTTGCACGCGGTCGGGATGTTTGTGCAGCAGGTAGCTCAACGCGGTCGCATCAGGAGTCTGCGGGGTCGGGGTGGACGTCAGTGTGAGTAGCACCAGGCGAATGTAGCCCGGCAAACGTCCGGGGCGCCTCTGATTTACCCGCCCGTGGCCGTCAGAACAAGGTGAGAGCTGCTCCCGCACCCACCAGTTCCCGAGGCGCCTCACGCGATTCACTGCCAGCTGCACTGACATCTCGATGCTCCGAACGACCACCCAACCCATGACGCTCGACCAATGGCTCGACACGGCTTGCGAGCCAACGCTTGTATTCGGGAGTGACATACGCACCCCGACCATACAACTCGCGGTAGCGACGGATGAGTGCCGGATGTTCCTGAGCAAGCCAATTCATGAACCAACCCCGAGTACTCCCCCGCAGGTGCATCGGGAAGACCGTCACACTCGTCGCACCGGCTTCGGACAGTGCCTCGAACAGACCGTCGAGGTGACTGGTGGAATCGGTGAGGAACGGAATGACCGGCGCCACCATGACATTGCACGAGAATCCCGCGTCGGTGATGGCCCGGATCATCTCGAGACGCGCCCGCGGTGACGGGGTACCAGGCTCGATCTGCTTCTGAAGTGCAGCGTCGTTGATCGCCAATGACACTCCGATTCCGACGTCGACCTGCGCCGCCGCCATTTTCAACAGCGGCAGGTCCCGTCGGAGCAAAGTTCCCTTCGTCAAGATCGAGAAGGGAGTTCCCGATTCGGTCAACGCGCGAATAATGCCGGGCATCAAGCGGTATCGGCCCTCGGCTCGCTGATAAGGATCAGTGTTGGTACCCAGTGCCACTGCCTCCCGTTTCCAGGACTTTCGCGCCAATTCCTTGCGGAGCACCGCGGCAATGTTCGTCTTCACGACCACTTGGGAATCGAAATCCGCGCCGGCGTCGAGGTCGAGGTACTCGTGACTCGGTCTCGCGAAGCAATATCGGCATGCGTGCGAGCAACCACGAAAAGCGTTGACGGTGAAGCTGAACGGCAACGTCGACTCTTCGGGCATCTTGTTGAGCGCGCTCTTGCAGAGCACCTCGTGAAACGTGATTCCCTCGAACTCGGGAGTCTGCACGGAGCGAACCAACCCGGCCCGTTCGAGTCCGGGTAGCGCTCCGTCATCTGCATCCAATGCCTGACCCGACCACCTCATGGCCCCAAGTCGAACACTTGTTCTAAGGTATGTCAAGATGGAGCGAATACCCGACCGTGCCTCACCACGGCCGGGAAGTTGTTGGCAGAATTCGGTGCATGTCGAACAGAATCAATATTTCGTCCGGTTCCGAATGGGAACCCAAGATCGGTTACTCCCGTGCCGTGCGCATCGGTAACCAGATCGCAGTCTCTGGCACCACCGCTCCTGGTGAGACCCTCACAGATCAGACCCGCGCAGCGCTCGAAACTATCAAGGCAGCACTTGCCGAGGCCGGCGCCTCGCTCGACGACGTCATCCGCACTCGCATGTACCTGCGCGACATGACGCAGTGGGAGCAGGCTGCTCTCGCGCACGGTGAAGTGTTCGGCGAGATTCGTCCCGCTACGACCATCCTCGAGGTCAGCTCGCTGATCGACCCCGCTCTGCTCATCGAGATCGAGGCCGACGCGGTTCTCAGCTGATCGCCAATCCGGACATTTGTGAAATGGGCGCCTAGTCTGAGCCGATGAAACCGATGCGGCTGTATCCGTTGACGCTCGCGCTCGGCATCACCGCCGCTTTCCTCTCACCCGGTTCTGCACTCGCAGATCCGGGCGAGAGTCTTTCGACGGCTTGCGGCAGCCAGTTGAGCAATGCCGAGGTGGGCCGGATTGCCGAACTCAGCGACGTCACGACGCTGAACGGTGCCGGACTGCCTCGGCTCGAGACCGCTGTCGAACGTCATCGTGAGATCACGTCGATCCTCGTCTCACACCACGATTGGCGAGGCTTGTTCTCCATCGGCCTCGACGCTGTCGAACACGAGGCGGTGATGCCGCTGCAGCGAGACCCTGCGGCCTTCGCCGATGACGAGTGGGCCCATTCCGTCAGCTTCGAATTGCTGCGCAGGTACCTGGTGAACGTCCATGCGGAGTTCACCGGTACTCCCACCGATCCGGCGTGGACCAACTACTTCGCCCTGACACGTCAGTGCGACGCCAGTCCAGCACGGGTTGCCATGGCCGGCTACAACGCGCATCTCACCGTCGACCTCGCTCACGCCGTCGCCACGTCTGGAACCACTGCGGAGGATGTCACGGATTTCTACAAGATCGTCGATTCCATTGCCGTCAAGGGTGGTTCGATCGTGACCCTCACCAAGGCCGAGTACGACGCCGATCTGGGGCCGCTCTGGCGGTTCTACTTCGTCGGCGAAGGACTCGACCGATTGGCCGGAAACTCGCAGCCCTCGGAACTGCTGCTCCGCGCCGCCGACAGCGGATACAACACCATCACACTGGCCAACGGATTCGCCCTCCAGAATCCGCAGACACGTCCCGGCGCAGAACAGGAGATCGACGCACTCTGGCGTACTACGGATTCCGCTCTCGACGTACTCTCGCGACTCGGCGGTCTCTGACATCTCACCCTCCGCTGCCTGAAACGGACACACCTGCGAGAATGACCCCATGACGGGGCACTCGGCGGGGCAAGGCATCCAGAGTCCCGCCATGCGCCGGGTGCGAGACCTGTTGCGCGGGCCCGCAATTGTCTGCGACGGCCAGGCAACCATCCGCGAGGCCGCGAAGTTGATGACCGATGCGGGCCGCCGTGCTGTTGTGATCCCGACGGAGACAAGCGGTTTCGGAATCTTCACCGAAGGTGACCTACGCGCTCGCGTGGTAGTCGGTGGTATCGACAGCAATCAGCCGGTATCAACAGTGATGACGCCGTCAGCAGTGACAGTCGATCCGGATCGATTGGGCGCCGACGCCGTGACCGACATGCTCGAGTACGGATTGCGCCATCTCCCGGTCGTGACCGAGGCAGGCGCACTGATGGGTGTGCTCGAACTCAGCGACCTCCTGACTTCGGCCACCAATCAGGGTTTCGAACTGCGCGCAGCGCTCGCCACAGCACAGGACGACGCCCACCTCGTCGAAACAGCCCGCGCGGTCCCTGTTCTGGTGACGGAATTGGTGGCCTCACGGGTCTCACCGCTCGACATCGGCGCGACGCTGGCCGTGCTGATCGACGTGACGGTCAGGCGAGCCATCGAATTGGTGGTGGGCGGAGACGAGCGACCGGATTTCGCGTGGCTGTCGCTCGGCAGCGTCGCCAGGCGTGAAGCGCTCCCCTCTTCGGATATCGACAGTGCGCTGGTGTGGGGCGGCGAATCTCATCACGAGGGAGCCGACGCCGCGAAGACCATCCACGACATCCTCGATCTCTGCGGGTTCCCTCGCGACACCAAGAACGCCGTCGCGACCCAGGCCAGGTTTGCTCGGACGCTCCCACAATGGCGCACTGCGCTGCGGAAATGGGTATCCAATCCGTACCAGGACCAAGCCCTGGTCATGTTGTCGATGCTGGCGGATGCCCGCGTCGTCGCAGGCGATCCGGCGTTGGATCCTCGCCCTGCGGCGTTGGATCAACTGCGACTGCACCCGGCCGTCATGCGACTGCTCCTTCGCGAAGCGGTCGGAGACAAGGCAAAGCTCCATTCGTTCAAGGACGTGATGACGCGTCGGACCGGAACCGTCGACCTCAAAGCCAGCGCCGTCCAACCGATCGTGAACATCGCTCGATGGGCGGGGATTTCCGTGGGCGCCCGCACGAGTTCGACACTCGAACGTCTCAAGGCTGCAGCGGGAAGCGGTTTCCTACTCGACGACGACGCCCAGGTACTGATCGAATCTTTCGAGGTGTTGCAGCAGATTCGTGTCCGCCACCAGACCGATCAATTCGCGGCAGGTCGGCCACCGACCGACGAAGTCGTGATCTCCGAGCTCACTCCGCTCTCGCGGAGCTTGCTGAGCAATGCAGTGCGCGAGGTCGCAGGTGTGCAACGACGACTCGAATATGCCGCGTCCGCGTCGGCGCTACCCGACATCGACCCGTGAATCGCACTGCGCTCGAACAGGTTCTGGCGGCGGAGCGCCTCGAAGGCTGGGATCCGAGTAACGAGCAGATCGCGGAACTCGAGGCCGTCATGATCGGGATGCTCTCTCGGCGTGAGTATTTCGAGCAGGAATTAGCGCGAGCCGTCGGCCTGTCGTCAGCAATTCCCCCGCGGATCCGCTGGCGAAGATCAGCGCCGTACGTCTATCGCGGTACATCGGTGCTCGAGAACAATTTCGACGTGCGAGATCCCGCCGCACTGCAATCACTCGAGTTCGCGGCGACCGCGCTTCGTCTGGGTGAGGCGCATCTCGGCGGCGACCTCGTACCGCACACGCGAGACACAGCCGAACTTCTCCTACTTCACCAGCACGTTTTCCAAGATCTGTACCAGTGGGCCGGACACATCAGAACCGTTGACATCAGGAAAGGTGCGGCAACGTTTGCCCCGGTCTCGGCGATTCGGAACTACCTGTCCGAGGTGGAAGAGATCATCGCCGCCGTCGATTGGATAGCGCTCGATCACGGCGCTGCGTCGTTCGCGCTCGCATCGGTGTACTCGACGCTCAATCATGCCCACCCGTTTCGGGAAGGAAACGGGCGAACCGGAACACTCTTCCTGCACCGACTCGCCGCCGACACCCGATATCAGCTCGACTTGTCGCGGGTGAGCAGAACCGAGTGGGTATCCGCGTCCAGGGATTCTGCGCCTTTCCGGCCCACCGGGACCCCGTCGCCTCGCCCGTTCATCGATCTGTTCAATCGCGCTCTGACTCGCTGACGCAAACATCTGCTGCCCGTTCCAGGCGGACTGAACACCGTTACTGCTGAGTGAGCACCGCTTCCGACACGCTGGAAGCGGTGCTCACTCGAAGACCACTGTGCTCACTCGACCATCAACCGGGCAGCGCGAACTCTCCCGCGTCGGACCAGCGCTGACGCTCGGCTCCGAATGCGACGGACTGCATCGCGCGGAACTCCTCGATCGAGCGCGAGTTCGACGCAAGGAACTCCTGATGCTCGGCCAGCGAGAAGCTGCCGTCCTCGATCTCGACTCCCCCGCCGCGGCCGGCCGCAGTGTCCGCGCGCAGATCCATCAGCTCTTCCGGCTCGACGGGGTACCAGGAGATCCGGTCGAAGAATCGCAGCAACCACGGAGTGCCCTCCTCGAACGGGCCCGACTTCGCGGGGTGACGGTGATTCCACACCTGCGTCGTACGTCCGACGAACTGGTACCCACCTGGGCCTTCCATGCCGTAGATGCAGAGGTAAGCCCCACCGATCCCGACGGCGTTTTCGGGGGTCCAGGTGCGGGCGGGGTTGTACTTGGTCGTGACAAGGCGATGACGTGGGTCGAGCGGCGTCGCGACCGGAGCTCCGAGGTAGACGTCGCCGAGCCCGAGCACCATGTATTCGGCGCCGAAAACGGTGTCGAACACGTCGTTCACGGATTCGAGACCGTTCATCCGGCGGATGAACTCGATATTCCACGGGCACCACGGCGCGTCCGCACGCACTCCGTGCATGTACCGCTGGATCGCTTCGCGCGTAGCCGGGTCGTCCCACGACAGTGGCATCCGCACAGTGCGACTGGGCACAACGAGTTCGTTTGCCGCAGGCAAGGTGTCCTCCGCCTCGGCCAGCATTCCCATCAGTTTGCCGACGGGCAGCACGTCTGGGTCGACGCGGACCTGCAGGCTGCGGATTCCCGGGGTGAGATCGAGTAGTCCAGCCGGCTTCTCGGCTTCGAGTCGCTGATGCAGTGCATGTGCACGCGCACGTAGCGACAGGTCGAGATTCATGTCGCCGTATTCGACCAACACGTTGTCATCGCCTGAGCGCCGGTACGTGACCGCGGTGTCGCCGTCACGGCGGGCTATGACGCCGTCGTCGCCGTCACCACCGGAAGAATGAACAACCGAATTGGACGCTCGACGCGATACTCCGAGGTCACGGCGGGAGGCTGCCCGTTCGGCGCGGACCGGCACGAAGCGAATCTTGTTCCCGGGAGCCAACTGTCCGAGCTTCCAGCGATCAGCAGACACCACCGTGATCGGGCAGACGAAGCCGCCGAGGCTCGGTCCGTCGGGCCCGAGGAGGATGGGCGTGTCGCCGGTGAAGTCGAGTGCACCGATCGAATACGCGTTGTCGTGGATGTTCGAAGGGTGAAGTCCCGCTTCGCCGCCGGTGGTTCTGGCCCAGTCAGGTTTCGGACCGATCAACCGGACTCCGGTGCGGTCGGAGTTGAAGTGGACCTCGTACTCGGTCGCGTACAGCGTGTCGATGTCGGAGCGGGTGAAGAACTCCGGCGCCCCGTGCGGGCCCTCGGTCACCGCAAGTTCCCAGCACGTGTGTATCGCCGGAACATGCTCGGCGGGAACACCTCCCGCTGCGCCGGTCGCCTGTCCGAGTTTGAGAACGTCCCCCGCCCGCAAAGTCCTACCTTCGTGTCCACCGAACCGGCCCAGGGTAAAGGTCGACGCACTGCCGAGATAGTCGTCGGTCTCGATTCCGCCCTGGACGAGTACGTAGATGCGCAGTCCTGGGCCGCTGAGCGTCCCGACGTCGAGCACCGCTCCAACGGGGACGAAAACGGGACGCCACTGACCGTGGGCGATGCCGTCGACGGTCACAGACACCGGAGCGCCCGTGACGCACACCGTGGTGTCCTCGTCGAACGTCATCGCAGGTCCGGCCATCGCGCATTCGATGCCGGGTGCGCCTTCGGGATTTCCGAGTGCGGTGTTTCCCAACCGAAACGACAGGTCGTCCATCGGGCCCGACGGTGGGACACCGATCTGCCAGTACCCGACGCGCCCTGGATAGTCCTGAACCGTCGTCAACATTCCGGGACGCACGATGGTCAGTTTTGCGTTCATTCGTCTGCCTCCGGCCGTGTGACGATCATGCGGACGGCCGTCGGATCGAAGCCGTTGCACGGGTTGTTGATCTGCGGGCAGTTGGACACGAGGACGAGCGCGTCGCGTTCGGCACGCAACGCGAGCCGCTTGCCTGGCGCAGACAGTCCGTCGACGATTCCGAGTGTGCCGTCGGGGTCGACCGGGACGTTCATGAAGAAGTTGATGTTGGACACCAGGTCCCGCTTACCGAGCCCCCATTTGGCGCCCTCGACGAGGAAGTTCTCGACGCACGCGTGCTGATGCTTGGTGTGGTGGCCGTATCGCAGGGTGTTCGATTCCTGTGAGCACGCTCCGCCGACGGTGTCGTGGTTTCCGACCTCGTCCGCGACCAGGGTCATGAGTGGAGTTCCGTCGTCACTGCGGAGCACGGATCCTGTGGTCAGAAAAAGATTCTGCTGCGCTGCGACCGTCGCTGCTGCCGAGTACCGAACGCTGTGATCGTCACCGGCGTAGACGAGTGTGTCGACGGCTTGGTTTCCGTGCAGATCGACGATGGTGAGGATGTCGCCGGCGCGGACAACTGCGGACCACGGCCCGAATGCGTCAGCAATCTCGTCGAGGATCACCGTTCCGGGAACGAGGGCGGGGACATCCAAGGTGGTGGTCATGCGATCTCCTCCAGGTTCGAAGCCGTCCAGGCGTCTTCGGTATTGAGCACTGCGCGTTGGCATTCCGGCCCGAGATCGTCAAGGCTGCCGAGTTCGTCGGCCGCGTTCCACGCGAGCACTTCGAGGGACGTGGTGGGAAACTCCAGCGCCGGATCGAGCGGGTGCGCGGTGTTGGCGATCATCACGATGGCCGGCAGGTGGATCAGAAGGTCGACCGTCGCGCCGGCGCCGGCGGAACCCGTACTGGTGAGAGCGCCGTCGGCCTCGACGCGGACACCATGGAAGAAGGACAACGGTGGCGCTATGTCCTGCGGCCCGAGTCCGTTCTTCGCGGCAGCGACGGTGAACAGTTCACGACCGGCGGGTGAGGCACTGTGCAGCGAACCCTGCCCGTACTTCGCCTCGTTGGTAGCGCGTGACGTCGTTCCACAGAACGCGTCGTGGTGCCCCGACGTGTCGGCGACCACCGTCGCGAGTACTCGCCCCTGATCGGAGAGCAACGGGTGCCCGACACCGAGATAGGCCTGCCATGGCACCTTTACGGTATCGGCGACGTTGAGACGCTCCCAGGGGGCGTCGGCGCGGTAGAGCAAGATGTTTGCACAGGCGCTGCCGACGATGTCGCGAAGTCGTAATCGGGTTCCACGGGCGAGAACCTTGGTCGTGTATCGCCCACCCGGCACTGTTTCAGCCCAGGTCAGACGTTCGGGAGCGACGTCCTCGGGCGGGTTCGGCCAGTGAGTGGCCGGCAACACCGGCATGGAATCGGTGATCGTTCCGGCCTGGGACCGGGCATGCTCGCGCGCTCCGGCGGTGGTCTGAGTACTCATGGTCAGGCTCCGATCGTGACGGGATTCGGGGTGGCGCGGCCACGTGGGAAGCAAGCGACTCCCAGCCCCACGACCAGCGCTACCGTGATGGGCGCGGCCCACTGCAGAATGGGGTACTCCCCGGTGGGGTTGAAGATCTCGGCTCGTGGCCAGGACAGGTTGATCACCATCAGCGCGCCGTACACAACCGCGGCGATGTTGACCGGAACTCCCCAGATGCCCAGGGAGAAAAGCTTTTTGCCTTCGGCGTCGAACTTGGGGCCGACTGCCGTGCGAGGCCATCCCTTGAGACGCTGAACCAGCAGCGGCACCGTCACCATGAGGTAGGCCAAGTAGATCAAGATGATGCATACGCTGGACAGGGTTGCGAAAATTGCCGAGTTGCCTACGTTGACGGCCAGGACGGCAATGCAGACCAGACCGATGAGGACGGACGGCGCGATAGGTGTTCCGGTGCGGGGGTTGACCTTTGCCAGTACCTGCGAGGCAGGAAGCCGCCCGTCGCGGGCCATGGAGAACATCAGCCGTGAAGCAGCAGTCTGAATGGCCAAGGTGCACACGAACACTGCGATCGAGACGTCGATCAACAAGACCGTGCCCCACGGCGAACTCAGAATGGAGGTCAGTACGTACGGCAAACCTTCCGTGGCCAGGCGTCCGTCGGTCAGTGAGGGCGCTGCCATCAACGCGCCGAGGATCATCAAGCCGCCGCCGAGCGCGGAAGCGGAGAGTGCAAGGCGGATCGTACGAGGTGCGACGCGTCGGGGGTTGCGGGTCTCCTCGGCCAGTTCGCCTGCCGAACCGAAGCCGACCATGACGTAGGCAGCCATCAGTCCGGACATGATCCACGCCCAGGCGTATCCGGGCTGACCGCCGGCACTGCCGGTGTCGAGGACGACGTCCGGTCCGCGCTGAGCGTGGGTGAAGAACATCCCGATCACCGCGATGACACCGACGATTTCGCAGGTCACGCCGATGTTGTTGATACGCGACATCCAGTTGACGCCGATGCAGTTGATGAAGGTGGTCAGAACCAGAAGTACCGAACCGAGCAGTACGGCATTGGCAGCACCGCTCGAGGAGGTGAGTGCACTGTCCTCGCCGATGATCTGGAACCCGCTCCACACATTGGGGAGCACGACCTGCAAGGCGATCGCGGCGGCGGACGCGGTGACGATCTGAGCGAGAATCATGAACCAACCGGCGAACCAGCCGACGATTTCACCACCCATCCGCCGCGACCACTGGTAGATGGCGCCCGAAATCGGATATCTGGCAGCAAGTTCCGCGAAGTTGAGAGCAACCATGAACTGACCGATGAAGACGACGGGCCAGGTCCAGAAGAACGCCGGACCCGCGAAACCGAAACCGAGGCCGAACAATTGGAAGATCGTGGTCAGGATGGAAACGAAGGAGAAGCCCGCGGCGAACGACGCGAACTTTCCCAGCGATCGATGCAGCTGCTGCTCGTAGCCGAACTCCGCGAGGTCACCGTCGTCGTGAGGCGAAGAGGCGAGTGCGGATGCGGTGGTGGGCTGCGCAGCCGGGGTGGTTGCACTCAACGGCGTACTCCTTCGGCAAAGCGATTCAGAGGCGAATAACTGTCGATTGATAGTTTTCGCGAAATCCACTCGCCGCAGGTGACGCCCGCGTATACGATTCACCTGATTCTGTAACAGGCTCGTTGAGTACGTTTCGAGCACGTGACCGAATGCTCACAGCGACGGCCACCCCGCATGTAAGGCCAGAGCCTGCCACTATGGAAGGCGTGACCAACGCCGGCCCCGGACGACCCCGCCTGACCGCTCGCCGACGCCCGGGTGGGACTGCCCGGGCGGAGATCTTGGATGCAGCCGCTGAACTGTTCACCACCCGAGGCTTCGCCGCGACGTCGACACGCCACATCGCCGAAGCAGTCGGAATGCGTCAGGCGTCGCTGTACAACCATTTCGCCACCAAGGACGACATCCTGGTTGCACTGCTCGCCGACACCGTGACTCCGGCGCTCGACTTCGCGGAGAATCTCAGGCCACGCGGCACCTCACCCGAGGTGAAGCTGTACGCGCTTTCGTACATCGACGCGGCCCAACTGATCACCGGACGGTGGAACCTCGGCGTCCTCTATCTCTTACCGGAACTGAGAAGCGACAGGTTCATGTCGTTCCGAGCCGATCGCGATCGGCTTCGCGAGCAATACCGGGCCCTCGCCCAGGCAGTGCTCGACGCGATTGACGATCCAGCATCAACTCACCTGGCCGAGCTTCCGTTTCGACTGGTAGAAAGCGTGATCAGCGCGCGAGCCGACGCACTCGAAGGCACCCCGATCCCCAACGCCGCCGTCATCGCCGGGTCGGCACTGCACATTCTGGGGTGGCGCCAGGATCTTGATCCCATCCACACGGAAGCGGCAGAGCTCATTGCGAACGCAGAAACGCCGAAATTGTCCGGGGCTGCATCAGCTCCGGACAATTTCGACGCAATGAGGACCTAAACGGCCACGAGACTAGACCGAGAGGGACTGTCCCGGGAAGATCAGGTTGATATTCGGGACCTGGCTGGCGAGGTTCTCGAGCGAGATGCCGTGTGCAGCAGCGATCTTCGACAGGGTGTCGCCTGCCTTGACCACGTAGTTGCCGCTTCCGGTGCTTGCTGCCGGAGCCGACTCGACGGAAGCCTCAGCGGTGACGGGGGCTGCTGCGGCCTCGTAGTTGCCTGCGGTGGTGCCGGTGGTCAGGTACTGACCGCAGACGGGCCATGCGCCGACGCCCTGGCCTGCGAGAACGTTCTCGGCGACACGGATCTGCTCAGACTGGCTGGCGTTGGCAGCGTTGCCCGATCCACCGAACGCGTTCCAGGTGCTCTGCGTGAACTGCAGTCCGCCGTAGAAGCCGTTTCCGGTGTTGGCGGCCCAGTTACCGGAGGACTCGCAGTTTGCGACTCCGGACCAGTCGTGGCCGGCTGCCGAAGCGGTGCCGGTGCTCATGGCGAGCGGGATTGCGACGACTGCGCCTGCGGTTGCAACTGCGCCGAGGGCGCGCTTGAAGGTGATGCTGGTCATTGGGTAAATCCTCTCCGCTACCGCGGACGAGGTCGGCCCGGACGCTTTCACGTCTCGTCGATCGACTCGCCTGTTTCACTCCTGCCCCGCGAAGGTTTCGGGAGTACCGGACCCGCGGGGCAGAAGCACGCAGTTGCGGGTCGGTGTTTGCCCGGTAGTTTCGGGCTGTCAACGACCGTAGGCGATGGTCACGGATTGGTCACGGGGCAGTTTTCCGGCACTGCCGTACCAGATTCAGTCGAGATTCAAGAAATAACCACAGGTCAACTAGTTGATTCGAGCTTCAACCATACCGATCGTTATCCGTCCGTTATGTGGCAACCGTCACTGCGATTTTGTGACCCACCGCACCGAAACGGGCGTGTCGGAACGCAAAACAGCCCCGTTCAAATGTTAAGAGAGTCCTGGCAACGAGCAAAAACCAACCGCCCCAATCATTATGGAGAATGAACTTGTGATCGTCGCAGTAGAAGGACCCAGCGCCGCCGGCAAGACCACCTGGTGCCGAACCCAACTCGGTGGACAAACCGCAGCGGAAGGATTCGTCGCCGAGTATCAGCCCACGGGGCGCGAGCCGGACGGCACGGATCTCGACGTCCAGGCAAGTTACTGGGCAACGGTCAATTCGAAGCGATGGTCGCAAGCGGAAGAACTCGAATCGAGAACCGGGATCGCGCTCTGCGACAGCGACCCGCTGAAACTGCACTACAGCTGGTGTCTCGCCGCGGTGGGCGCCGCACCTCGGGAGCGATTCGAGTACGAGCTCGAGGCAGTCGAGACGGCTTTTACGCGCCTCGAACTGGGTCTCGCGGATCTGACCGTCATCTCGATACCGTCACCGAAGCAACTTCGACTGCAGCGCGAAGGAGACCCCAGCCGCCGACGACGGCATTTCGAGCTTCACGCGGCGCTCGCCGAGCCGCTCACCCACTGGTACTCGGCGGTGGACAGGGTGGATCCAGGTCGCGTTCTGTGGGGCTTCCCGACACTGCTCGATCTTTCGCGCTGTCCCCCACCTCGATCGGATCGCAGCGATCCGGGCCTCCTGCGCGCGATGATCAACGAGTTGCCGCCACTCCCCAGATAGCAAGCGGCTACTCGATCTCAGCGCGCTCGTTCGACCCTGGCCTCGTCCCACACCGGAGACTCGCTCTCGTACACGTTCCCGTCCGATCCGAAGACGAGGAACCTGTCGAACCCGCGCGCGAACCAACGATCGTGGGTTACCGAGATGACGGTGCCGGCAAACTGAGCGATGCCCTGTTCGAGCGCGTCAGCCGAATGAAGGTCGAGGTTGTCGGTCGCCTCGTCGAGCAGCAACATCGTGGCGCCGGAAAGCTCGAGGAGCAGAATCTGCAGGCGCGCCTGCTGTCCTCCGGACAGGTCGTCGTACTTCTGTTCGGCTGCTTGGGACAATCCGTAACGGTCGAGCGCGCGGCTCGCCGCTTCACGCCCCATTCCGTTTCGGTGTTCGTCGCCCATGTGCAGGATCTCGAGCAGCGTGTTCCCGGTCAGATCAGGCCTGGAATGGGTCTGCGCAAACAATCCGGGACGTACCCGGGCACCCAGCGTCGCAGTACCCCCGTGCTCGACCGGCGCGATGTCGAGCGCCTCGACGGGCAGATGCTCGGTCCCCGGATCGGTCCCACCACCCGCCAAGAGACGAAGGAAATGTGATTTCCCGGATCCATTGGAGCCCAGCACGGCAACCCGATCTCCGTACCAGATCTCGGTGTCGAAAGGCTTCATCAATCCGGTCAGCTCGAGATCCTGACATACCAACGCGCGCTTGGCGGTTCGCCCGCCCGCCAGCCGAACTGTCACCTTCTGCTGAAGTGGAATCGCTTCGGGTGGCCCTGCCTCCTCGAACTTCGCCAACCTGGTTTGCGAGGCGTGATACCGCGCAGCGACGCCGTCGTTGAACTTGGCCTTTTCACGCAATCGCAGAACCAGAGCACGCAGTTTCGCGTGCTCCTCGTCCCAGCGTCGACGCAGTTCTTCGAATCGAGCGTTGCGATCCTCGCGGGCCTGGTGGTAGCTGGCCAGCCCAGCGCCGTGGGTCCACGACGTTGCGCCGCTGATTCCGGGCTCGAGCGTCACGATGTGGGTGGCCGCGTTGGCGATCAGTTCGCGGTCGTGGCTGACGAACAAAACCACTTTCGACGATTCCGAGATCGTCTTTTCCAGCCATCGCTTGCCCGGAACATCGAGGTAGTTGTCCGGCTCGTCCAGCAGGAGTGCGTCGTCGGGCCCAGCGAACAGTGCTTCGAGAACCAACCGTTTCTGCTCGCCACCGCTGAGCGAGTTGGCCGCGCGCCACTTCGCACGGTCATAAGGAACACCGAGAGCCGCGGTAGTGACCTTGTCCCAGAAGTCTTCGGTCTCGTAGCCGCCCACATCGGCCCAATCGGCCAGCGCATGCGAATACTTCATTTGAGTTGATTCCTCGTCGCGCTCGATCATCGCGTTTTCTGCCGTATCGAGCGCCAGTGCTGCATCCCGGATCCGCGCCGGAGAGACTGACAACAAAAGATCGCGCACGGTGGACTCGTCGCGAACCTGGCCGACGAATTGCCGCATCACGCCCAGTGTTCCGGATCGAGTGACAGCTCCCTCGTCGGCGACGGCGTCTCCGGCGACAATCCGAAGCAATGTCGTCTTACCAGTCCCGTTGGGCCCGATCAGTGCAGTCTTTGCACCGTTTCCGACCCGAAAGCTGACACCGCTGAGCAATTGTCGACCATCAGGAAGGAAGTAGTCGACGTCGGCGATGTTGAGGTGGGTCACGCTCTCAAGGGAACCCTACCCACGGCGATCTGCCAAACCATTATTCCTGCCTTCGCTGTCGAGTTCACGACCGTCATGGGATCGTCCGACCGCATCGAGCGCCGCCAGATATCCGAAAACCATTGCGGGACCGATAGTTGCACCTGGACCGGCATAGGTATGACCCATAACCGGCGAGCTGGTATTACCTGCTGCGTAGAGCCCGTCGATGACCGAACCGTCGGCGCGCAACGCTCGCGCGCGAGCGTCCGTGTTGATGCCGCCTTTGGTCCCCAGGTCTCCGGGCACCATCTTCGCGGCATAGAACGGACCCTTCGTGAGTTCTCCGAGGCTGGGGTTGGGCTTGTTGGTGCAGTCGCCGTAGTAGTGGTCGTATCTGCTTGTCCCACGGCCGAAGTCGCGATCGACTCCGTCCCGCGCGTGACTGTTGAATCGTGTGATGGTCGCGGACAGCGCATCGCCCGGCACTCCGATCTCGGCAGCGAGTTCGGCAATCGATCCAGCTCGCACGATCGCACCCGATTCGATCCACGACCGAGGTATCGGCCTGCGCGCCGGCACTCCCGCGAACAGATAACGGTCACGATACGTCTGATCGAAGATCAGCCAAGCGGGGATGTTTTCAGCGGGTCCTTCACCTCGGCCGTACTTTCCGCCGAACATGGCGTGCGCGGCTTCGACGTAGGGAAGCGACTCGTTCATGAAGCGCTGACCGCTGGCGTTGACCATCAGGCTTCGAGGCAACGAGCGTTCCGCCAAGGCGAACCACGGGCCTTTGGGCAGCGGAATCGACGGGGCCCACCACGCGTCGTCCATGTACGAAATTGCCGCGTCGACGCGTAGAGCTGCACGGATACCGTCTCCGGTATTGGTCGGTGCCCCGAGAGTCCACTGCGCACTACTCGGCCGGCGCTGGTACTCGCCTCGCATGTCGTCGTTGTTGTCGAACCCGCCGCACGCGAGGATGACACCGCATCGAGCGTGCATGGTTCTCTGCACTCCCCCGGACTCGAGTCGCGCACCCACGACACGATCATTGTCGGTAACCAAATCCACAAGCCTCGTTCCGAGCTCGACCGTCACTCCGGCGTCCCGAACTCCGAGCATCAGTTCCGCCATGAGCGCCGGCCCGAGCCCGATCAGCTTCTTCTTCCGAGCTTTTGCGACCAGGGATCTCATTCCCACCCGAAGCATTCGCACCGGCCCCCGCCAATGCCGAACCCCCGTGCTCAGCCAACGGTAATCAGATTGTTGGACAACCATGTTGAGCGGCACCTTCATGTACGGCGGATGAAGGGTCGCGAGATCGTCGCCCAGAGCTCGCGCGTCGAACGGGCGCGGCTCGCACGAGCGGCCGCTTGCAAGTCCGCCAGGTGCCTCGGGAAAGTAGTCGGAGTAACCCTTCACCCATTCGAGCTCGAGTGCAGAGTGCCGAATCAGGAAATCGAGGGCTTCCGGGCCTCGATCGATATACGTGTCGATACGGTCGCTGTCTGCATCCTCTCCGACAATGCTCTTCAGATATGTTCGCGCAGAGTCGATATCATCCGCCGGCGCCTCGCGGCGAAGTATCGAGTTTCCCGGAATCCACACTCCGCCCCCGGACCGGGACGACGAACCGCCCCAGTACTCCGACTTCTCCACGAGAATTGTCGAGAGTCCGTTGCGGGCTGCAGTGATGGCTGCGGACATGCCGGCAGCCCCCGATCCCACAACGATCACATCCACCGCTGGTACATCCACTACCGAGAGCTCGGAGTTTCGAGAGTTCTCGTTCATCACTGGTCACGACCTTTCGTGTCATCGACATCCTGCGTGCGCCACCGGGATCCCTGAACCGCGTCGAGTGCCCCCTCGACGCACACGGGAAGTGATGCCCCACGCTTCTGGGGGTTACGTATCCATTGCCGATAGCCGAACTCCGCCGCCGCCAACATCAAGTGAACGAGTAGTCCTGGTCGGCTGTCATTTTCAGGATCGAGTTGCATTCGTTGTGCCACCAACTCCACCAACCGATCACGATGCTCGGGCGCGATCAGCGCGACTCGATCCATCAGGTGCGGCGCGGTGCGGAACGCTGCTCGCCACTGATCGATCTCCGCGGACTCGAAAGCATTGGAACGCTCGAGGATTGCCCGCGAGATCGCAAGATCAGCCGACTCAGCTGCCGGGCGATCCTCGAGCAGTGTCACGATCCCGGCACCGCCCTGCCTGACCGGGTCCAACAGCAGATCCTCTTTGTTACGAACGTGCCGGAAGTACGTACTCGCCGACACCCCCGCTGCTGCCGCAATCTGCTCGGTGGTCACATCCTCGAAACCGTCACGCGCGAACAGATCGAATGCCGCACGTTGAATGTCTGCTCGCACCTGCAACCGTTGTCTCTCCCGTAGTGACATCAGCAACGTCCTCCCGCCTCGGCCGAGATCCGGCCATTCTCGATAATGCGAGTCTCACCTATTGTGACAGTCACTGTCAATATTCAATTCTCTGTCAGATATCAGCAGACCCCGGCATTTCGTTGACAGGGCATTCGATGCCACGACAAGCTTCGAAGATGAAACGATGGTTCGCGGCGGGCTTCGGAACGGCGATCGTCTCGCGATCACTTCTGCGCAAAGCACTCATCTTCAAGTTCCGACGCGACGTCCGTGCACTCAATTCCGGCAACTACCGGCCGCTGTTGAATTCCTATCACCACCACGCGGTGCTCAGATTCGCCGAGGGTGATCATCGGCGGGCAGGAGTGCATGCCGGACGGGACCAAATCGAGACGTTTCTCCAGGAATTTGTCGACGCGGGGCTTCAAGGCGCGGTCACCGAAGCGTATTTCGGTGGTCCGCTCTGGCGCATGACACTGCTCGCCCGATTCGACGACCGAGCCCTTGGCCCGGACGGCGCCGTCATCTATCAAAATCGAACAGTGCTTCTCGTTCGAACCAAGTGGGGAAGAATCGTCGAGCAGGAGGACTACTACGAGGACACCGCCAGAATCGGTGACTTCGACAGACGGCTCCGCGAAATCGAAGCCGGACGAGCCTGTGGCACAGTCGCGGAATGACGGACGTCAGGATTGACCGCCACCGGAAACTATCAGCGTTCCTGTCTTCCCAGAACGATGTCGAACTGGCCCGACTGGTCGACACCGCTCGAGTCTCGAGCGTAGGCGTGGGCGGCGCCGCAGGACTCGTCGGTGTCTGCGAAAACGGGTTCGACAGCGTTCCGGTATTCACCAAACGCATCCCACTGACCGAACAGGAACTCGCCGACGTGGGCTCTACTTCCAACCATTTCGACTTGCCGACGTTCTGCCAGTACGGCATTGGGGGCCCGAGCTTCAACGCCTGGCGAGAGCTGGCCGCGAACGTCATGGTCACCGAGGCCGTTCTGGCCGGCGAAACACAGTCGTTCCCAATGCTTTACCACTGGCGGGTGCTGCCCGGTCGATCGCCGGTTGCACCCGAACACGCCGACATCGCTCCCGTTCCCACCGCCTGCGCAAGTAGTGAAGCGCGGGTCCGCCTCGAAGCACTCGCCGCTGCGCCGTGCAGCCTCGTACTGTTCTGCGAGTACGTCGCACACCCGATCTCGGATTGGCTGCATGACAACCCGGCCGCCAAAGCTGCCGAAGTCGAGCGACAGTTTTCGGAGATCGTGGCGTTCTTACGCGATCGACAGTTGCTGCACATGGACGGACATTTCGGCAACATGCGCACCGATATGGAGCGGATCTATCTCACCGACTTCGGACTGGCCACATCCCCACACTTCGACCTGTCGACTACCGAACATGACTTCGTCCGGCGCCATGCCACCCATGACGCCGACTACGCCGCCATGCTTCTGGTCAACTGGCTGGTCACCGAGGTCTGCGGAGTGCCGAGACCGAAACACGGCGGACCAGTCGCCCGCAACCAGTACGTACGACGATGCGCCACAGGTCATGTCCCAGGTGATGTGGCACCGGAGGTGGCCGCGATCTTGACCCGGCACGCGCCCGCCGCTGCGAGAATGAACGACTTCTACTGGCGATTGTTCGACGGCGACTTCGACGCGCCCTACCCTCATGCCGCGGCAGTTCCGACTTCCGGTCGAGGACAGGGTTTTCCCTGAACTGCCGTCTCCACATCTCAGGGTCCATGTCATCCTCCGGACCGATGTGCTGGTCAGCGCCGTAAGGCACAGTTCTCCTCATGATTGAACTGAGGGGATTGACCAAGGTTTACGGGCCGACGAAAGCGGTGGACGATTTGTCGTTCACGGTCAAGCCGGGCATCGTGACGGGCTTTCTGGGCCCGAACGGTGCGGGTAAGTCGACGACGATGCGGATGATCCTGGGTTTGGATCAGCCGACGTCGGGTGCGGCGTTGATCGACGGCAAGCCGTACCGGGAGTTGAAGACGCCGTTGCGGACGGTGGGCGCGTTGTTGGATGCGAAGTGGGTGCATCCCAATCGCAGTGCGCGGGCGCATCTGCAGTGGATGGCTGCTTCGAACGGGATCCCGAAGTCCCGCGTGGACGAGGTGCTCGGGTTGGTCGGGTTGTCCGAGGTGGCGGGCAAGAAGGCCGGCGGGTTCTCGTTGGGTATGTCGCAGCGTCTCGGGTTGGCGGGTGCGTTGTTGGGTGATCCGAAGGTGTTGTTGTTCGACGAGCCGGTCAACGGTCTCGATCCGGAGGGCATCGTCTGGATTCGTAAGTTCATGCAGCGGTTGGCGGCCGAGGGCCGCACGGTGCTGGTGTCGAGTCACCTTCTCTCGGAGATGGCGTTGACGGCGGAGCAGTTGGTGGTGATCGGTCGGGGTCGGTTGATTTCGGATTCGACGGTGGCGGAGTTCGTGGATCGCTCGTCGGAGTCGACGGTGCGCGTGCGCAGCCCACAATTGGACGCTCTCCATGCCGCATTGACTGCCCACGGACTGACTGTCCGCGAGGAGCATTCAGGATCGGAGCCGGTGTTGGTGGTCGTGGATTCGACCACTGATGCGATCGGCGGTCTGGCTGGTTCGCAGGAAATCGTGTTGCACGAGTTGGCGTCTGTGCAGGGATCGCTCGAGGATGCGTTCATGAAGTTGACCGGAGACGATGTCCAGTACCACGCATCCGGTAGCGATCCGGGTGCCGGAGCCCACCACACAAACACACAGCACGCTATGGGAGGTGCACTGTAATGGCTGTTCTCAGTGCTGAACGTATCAAGATCACCACGACCAAGTCGCCGCTGTGGTGCACGATCACAATCATCGTCCTAGGGTTGGGCGTCGCCTGGATGATCGGGCGTTCGTCGAGTTCGAGCATTCAGGCGTACAACGACGAAGCCGCATCAGGAACTCCTGATTTCGAGAAGTTCCTCCCCACGTTCAATGAAGCGGGACTGGGAGTTTCCGGCTTCGGCGTCATGGTCCTGATGATCATGGCGGCCCTCGCGATTACCAGCGAATACCGCTTCGGCATCATCCGCACCACCTTCCAGGCCATCCCGAGCCGGGCTTCGGTCCTGATCGCCAAAGCCGGCCTGATCGGCGCCTTCGGCGCGGCGCTGTCTTTCGTTCTCATGCTCGGCGCGGTATTCATCACCAAAGCTGCTGCAGGCTCTGAAGGTTCCACCAATCTGGCACTCGACAACGCCGATGCCTGGCGCGCCGTCTACGGCGTACCGATCTTCGCCTTCCTCTGCGTTGTCCTTGCCATCGCCGTCGGAGCACTCCTCCGGCAATCTGCCGGCGCTATTGCATTGCTCCTGCTCTGGCCGCTGCTCATCGAGAGCCTGTTCGGCATGTTCGGATCCTTCGGTAGAAACGTCACACCGTTCCTCCCGTTCGCCAACGCCGACCACTTCCTCTCTTCGGGTTCGAGCACCAATTTCCATTGGGGCCCTTGGGGAAGCCTGTTCTACTTCGCAGCATTTGTGCTGGTGGTTTTCGGAATCAGCATCGCCGTCGTCAACAAGCGCGACGCCTGACCTAACACCAAGACTGGCCGTACCGGAGATGTTCCGGTGCGGCCAGTTTCTTGTTGCCACAACCGCGGTCCACAGAAGTTAGGATAGGCTCACTTCCATCTGATTCGGCAACGAACTGAGGCAACGGACAGCGATGCAGACTCTGACAACCCAGACTATTTCCACTCCGGGCACCGAAATGCGTGTGTGGCGCACGCCGGCGCTCGATCGGAAATGCATCGTCTTCCTGCATGGCGCCGGAGTTGATCATCGAATGTTCGACGACCAGGTCGCGGAACTCGCGGGCGCCTATTCCCTGGTGCTGCCCGACCTACGCGGTCAAGGGCTGTCGATTCTCGAGGAAGGCCACCGCGCCACTCTCGACACTGTGATCGACGACGTGAAGGTCATGCTCGACTCGCTCGGAATCGATCGTGCAAGCGTCGTCGGACACTCGTTCGGCGGAAACATCGCGCAGGAGTTCACCCATCGTCATGCGAATCGAGTAGACAAGCTCGTCATGATCGGCAGCCCTGGCCAGCACCGGGAAATGAGTGGAACCGCTGCCTCGGCGATCAAAATCGGCACGCATTTGTATCGACGGATCCCGTGGGGTCCCTTTGCCTTTTACAGTGGCCGGTGGTCGAGTCGAAATCCCGCAACTCACAGATACGTTGCAGACTGCATGCTGGCCGCCGGACGGCAGACCTGGCTGGATCTGGGAACAAGCGGGTTCGCGTCACTCTGCCCGGTGGATACGGCACCCCGAAAGGAGACCCTCCTGATGCGGGGAGAGGTCGACATGCCGCGCCAACTCGATCGAATCTACGACGCCCTGAGCGACCAGCTACCGGACCTGATTCGCCGGGTGGTGATCACCGGCGTCGGACATCAATGCACACAGGACAATCCGGAAGAGGTCAACCGCGCGCTGGTCGAGTTCTTGGCAGACTGACCTCACGTGTCAGCGTTCCAGGTGCGCGGCAAGCTCTTTCATCCAATCGAGGAATGCCGGCGGGCCGTCGAACTGGACGCCGTCGACAGCAGCCACTTCCGGTGCAATGTCATCGCCCTTGACCACCAACGCTTCTCCACCCGAGGCAAGGACAGCAGCAAAGGCAGGTAGGTCACCACGGTCGTCGCCCGCGTACGCGACGACGTCGACGCCTGCGGTGGCGATCACGCGAAGGAGGCCTGTCCCCTTGTCCTCCTCAACGGGTGGACGCAATTCTTCGACCAACTTGCCGGGCTCACGCCGCAACCCGGTCCGGCTCGCGATTTCTGTCGTCGCTGCTTCCACCAGGCGCTGCGCGACCGCTCGATCCGCGGCCCGACGCCAATGCACAGCCACCGCAAGGCCTTTGCTCTCGACGTGGATGCCAGGAACTGACTGAGAGTCGAACAGGCGACGCAGTTCGGCTTCTGCTTCGGCGACGGCATCACTGAACGCAGCGACGGCCGGAAGCACTTCGATTCCGTTCTCCGTCCAGGTCTCGACGCCGTAGGAACCCATGAGAACAACCGAATCCAGACTCAGTCGTTCTCGCAAGAACGACGCCGGCCGTCCCGAGAGCAAGCCCACCACGCCGAAGTGCCTCGACAAAGTCGCGAGCACCTCCTCGGCACCGGGCAGGAGCGCACTGGCCGACGGATCGTCGACGATAGGTGCAAGCACACCGTCGAAATCCATCACCAGTCCACAGCGAGCTGGATCGGACGTGAGTCGGAGGATGACGTCCGAAGCGGTTCGCATGGTTCGAGTGTGCCAAATCGATCGCACCCGCAATACCAACACCGGATCAGAATGTAATCTCTGCCACTTCGTCCAGGTTGTCCGGAAAGCGCAGGGTGAGCCGTGTCCACTCCCCTCCAGCGCCGATTCCGTCCGTTACAGTTCTCACGACGCTTACCAACTGGGGGGGTAACGATGAGCGAATTGACTGTCGTCACTGACGACATCCGAAGGTACGGCTCGACGTCGGCCGAAGCTGCAGGACACATCGCGCAGGCCGCCGCCGTCGATCTGGGCGCCAACATCGCGGCAGTCGCACCAGCCGTCGGTCCTGTCGGCATCGAGTTTCTCGAGGCATTCGCGCGCGCCCAGGCAACTCACACCAAAGATGTTGCAGCACTGGCGACCTTCTACGCCGGCAACGCAGCAACGGCGAGTGCAGCCGCTCAGGCCTACGACACCACAGATCTTTCAACCGCGTCAGATCTGGCCGGCATCGCTGGATCGACGGACGTGACCGCGTGAACAGCGATCGCGTCGACACCGATCGCATGAACACCGAAGACGACTCGACGACGGTCCTCGAATTCCTTCAAGGTGGTGCTCCGGCCCCGGCATTGCCGAACAACACGGTCGAATCGATGCTCGCCGGCATACCGGTTCCGGCATTACCCGGAATCGAAGATCTGTTCGCGCCGTTGATCGAACTCGGGAAGAGCCTCGGCACCGGCACTTTTGCCGGCATCGATCCCGTCGGCATCTTCAACCAGGCGTCCACTCTCATCGACCAAGCCATGGGACTGTCCCAAAGCGCGGTCGCCGAGGTGGGCCAGACCTGGAACAGCACCGGCAGCGAAGCCGCGACCGAACTGTCGCGATCCGCCCAGAACAGCGGCGCAGAATTGAGCGAACGCGGAACCGCGATATCGAAAACCGCTGCTGCCGCCGCGGAATCGGTGCAGCGAGGCAACGCGAATCTCGCGGCGATCGCGCAGTCCTTCGCGACCACGGTTGCAGCTGCTGCACCGATCGCGTGGACACCACCAGGACAGGCGATGCTGATTGCCTCCGCAGCCGAACACATGCAGGCAGCCGTCGCGGCGGTGACACAGACTCGCGGGGAAATGCTCGGGCACACCGCTGCCATGAACGCCCTTGCCGGGTCGATCCCCGTGCCGACTCCACCGATCGGTGAGGCTCTCGCCAACCTTGCCACTCCGGAGGCGCTCGCCGACGCCGCCCGTCAGATCGCCCAACCTCTGGCGGCATCAGCCGCGTCGGCATCGCCGCTGTCTGGATCGACCGATGCCGGCGACGCACCGTTATCCGCGCACTCAGGAACCGATGCCGTTCGGACCTCGGCAGCGCAGGCAGGCGCCGGACTTCCGACCGGCGTCGACAAGCTGTGGGGCGCAGGCAATTCGTCGACGTCACTCGCAGCCGGCGGGTCGCCGTCGCCCAGTGCGACAGCGAGCTCCGGCGGAGCATGGGTGGGTGGAAGCGGCACTACCGGTGGAACGATGAGAGGCGCAGCGGGAGTTGCTGCAGTTCAACCGGTTCCGGTAGCAACGCCCGGCCTGGGTGCACCATCTTCGGCGGTCGGCAGTAGCGGCATATCGCCGGGCGGCATGATGGGCGGCGGTCCTCGCGGAACGCGGGACGACGAGTCGTCACGCACGACTCCGGGGTATCTCGTCAGCGCCGGTGACGAAAACTCGATGGTCGACGATCTACCGATGGTGTCACCGCCCGTGCTCGGTGCCGAGAATCCCGATCAGTACCTGTTCCGAGATCTCTGATCGGGACTCCCCGGCCGGGGCGGCATTACAACCTCAAACGAAGCCCAACTCCCGTACCGCCGCACGCTCCTGCTCCAATTCGCTGACGGACAGGTCAATCCGTTCGCGTGAGAAGTCGTCGATCGCGAGATCCGGAACGATAGCGAATTCACCATCGGCACAGGTCACCGGGAAGGACGAGATCAATCCTTCGGGCACCCCGTAGGAACCGTCCGAACAGACGGCCATGGATACCCAGTCGTCCTCGGCCGTTCCGATCACCCAGTCACGGACGTGGTCGATCGACGCGCTGGCCGCACTTGCCGCAGAGGACGATCCACGCGCAGCAATGATGGCGGTGCCTCGCACCTGCACAGTCGGGATGAAATCGTTCTCCACCCAGTCTCGGTCGTTGATCACCGCGAGCGCAGGCTCACCCGCGACGGTCGCGTGGGACAGGTCCGGGTACTGCGTCGCCGAATGGTTTCCCCAGACGGACACCTTGCGCACCGACGACGCACGAACGCCGGTCTTCTTCACCACCTGCGCAATCGCTCGGTTGTGGTCGAGGCGCGTCAGCGCACTGAACCGAGTATCGGGTACATCCGGCGCGTTGTTCATCGCGATGAGAGCGTTGGTGTTGGCCGGGTTTCCGACGACCAGCACCTTGACGTCCGAGGCTGCGTTGTTGTTGATCGCCTTCCCATGCGCTGTGAAAATAGCGCCGTTCGCGCTCAGCAAGTCGGCGCGCTCCATCCCCTTGCTCCGCGGACGTGCACCGACCAGCATCCCGACGTTCGCGCCGGAGAAGGCGACATCGGGATCGTCGGTGATGTCGATGGAGCTCAGCAAGGGGAATGCGCCGTCTTCGAGCTCCATCGCGACGCCTTCGGCAGCGGACACGGCGGCGGGAATCTCGAGCAGTCGAAGTTTGATCGGTACGTCAGCGCCGAGCATCTCCCCCGCAGCTATGCGGAAAAGCATGCCGTAGGCGATCTGACCCGACGCTCCGGTCACCGTGACGGTTACGGGCGCAATACTCATTGCCGACTCCTCACCTGCCGTTTTCACGACTGTCCGTTCTACAACGCTGTAAGAACGGTTTCCACGCTAGTCGAGTAATCCGGCCACTTCGTGGTCCGTCAGTGTGGTTCTCGGCACTCGTCCCTCCGCCGTCACGAGTTCGACGGCGCGGTAGAGCGGACGCTCGGCCAGTCCGGCGCCGCGGGCTTCGGCACGCAACTGTTCGATCAGCACCGAGGACAACGCGGCAGCCGGTACCAACTCACTGGCCGCCAGGGCGTCGGCGAGCTTGCGGAGTGCAAGGATCTCCAACTCGCGCCCGCCCCCTGCCGTGTAGAGCGCCAGCGGTATTCGCACGGTGGACCGACCGTCACCGAGTGTCAGGCTGACCTCGCTGATCCGGCCGGATCGCACCGTCAACGCCGCCGTGAGCACCTCGGCCACGTCGACGTCGTTGGTGCGAAAACCAGCTTGTGCTCGAATCCTGTTGCCATACAAGGTGATATGTCGGCGCAGCGTCATCAGAATCGCCAGTGACGTCGGAACCGCGATGACGGCACCGACGATCACTCCGACCGTCACCGTCGAGAACACACTGACGATCAACCCGACGACCACACCGAAGACCACCACAACAACGGCGAACTTCTTCAGCCGCGGCGCGATCAACGCCACGGGAACCAGATCGAGCGAAACCGGTTCAGCCTCAGTGCTCAACGAGATCCCCGAGCTTGTCGACAACTTGGTCGAGCGGCACCGTCTCCTGCTCACCCGTCGCCAATTGTTTGACAACGACAACGCCCTCTTCGAGCTCGCGCTCGCCGAGAACCAAGGCGACTGCGGCACCCGAGCGATCGGCCGCTTTCATCGAGCCCTTGACGCCACGATTTCCGTACGCCAGGTCGACGCGAATCCCATTGGCACGCAACTGGTGTGCGATCTTCACCAGTGCCGCCTTCGCCTCGGCTCCCATCGGTACACAGAAGACGTCGACACGTGCCGGCGGCGCAACCGACTTACCCTCGGCCTCGAGCGCGAGAACCGTGCGGTCGACGCCGATTCCGAACCCGATCCCCGAGAGCGGCTGTCCGCCCAGCTGTTCCATCAGTCCGTCGTAACGACCACCACCACCGATTCCGGACTGCGCGCCCAGTCCGTCGTGCACGAATTCGAAGGTCGTCTTGGTGTAGTAGTCGAGGCCGCGGACCATGCGCGGGTTGACGACGTAGGGAACTCCCAAGGCGTCGAGGTGCGCTAGTACCTCGTCGAAGTGCGCCTTGCAGCTCTCCGAGAGGTGATCGAGCATGAGCGGTGCGCCGGCCGTCATCTCACGTACATCTGGGCGCTTGTCGTCGAGCACCCGAAGCGGGTTGATCTCGGCGCGTCGACGCGTGTCTTCGTCGAGCGGGAGTGCAAAGAGAAACTCCTGCAGCAGTTCGCGGTACTGCGGTCGGCAGGTGTCATCGCCGAGAGAGGTGATTTCGAGGCGGAAGCCGTCGAGCCCCAACGACCGGAATCCGGCGTCGGCGATCGCGATGACCTCAGCGTCGAGCGCGGGGTCGTCGATCCCGATGGCCTCGACGCCGACCTGCTGCAACTGGCGGTAGCGGCCGGCCTGCGGGCGCTCGTAGCGGAAGAACGGGCCCGCGTAGCTGACCTTGACCGGCAACTGTCCACGGTCGAGGCTGTGCTCGATGACGGCACGCATGACGCCGGCGGTTCCCTCGGGACGCAACGTCACCGAACGGTCACCGCGATCGGCGAACGTGTACATCTCTTTGCTGACGACGTCGGTCGACTCACCGACACCGCGCGCGAACAGGCCGGTGTCCTCGAAGATCGGCAATTCGATGTGGCCGTACCCGGCCAACCTGGCGGCGCGCGTCAAACCGTCACGAACGGCGACGAATTCGGCTGACTGCGGCGGAACGTAGTCCGGAATTCCCTTGGGTGCAGAGAAGGTGCTGGCTTTACTCACGAGAGGTACTTTTCCTTATTTCTGTGCGCTGAGTCCAACGAGAAACGGGTTCGAGCTTCGCTCGGCGCCGATCGAACTGTTGCCACCGTGCCCGGGCAGGACCACGGTCTCGTCACCGAGTACCAGTAGCTTCCGGGCGATCGAAGCGAGCAACTGCTCGTGATTTCCGCCTGGCAGGTCGCTGCGCCCGATGGAACCCTGGAACAGGGTGTCACCTGTGAACGCCAAGTCCACGGGCCCGCTCTCGGTGTTCGCCTGGGTGCGGAACACCACCGATCCCTGCGTGTGCCCGGGCGTGTGGTCCACGACGAACGTCATTCCGGCCTCGGTGATCTTGTCTCCGTCACTCAGTTCGATCACCTCGTCCGGCTCCACGAACGTCATGCCCTGAATGAATTCCTTCATCGTCGGGCCGATCCCTCGTGCCGGATCGCTGAGCATGTAGCGATCCTCGGGATGGATGTACGCGGGCACGGAGTACCGCTCACAGACCTCGCGGGCCGACCACACGTGATCGAGGTGACCGTGGGTCAGAAGTACTGCATTGACCGACATGTCCTTGGAGTCGAGATATTCGAAGAGCGGCTCGGCTGCATCCTGACCCGGATCGACGACTACGCATTCGCACGCGTCGTCCTGAGCGAGTATGTAGCAGTTGGTTTGGAACATCCCGGCCGGAAAACCAGTGACGAGCACGGGGGCAACTCCTCTTCGAAGGGTGGAAACGAACAACACGCTGTCGGTTACAGCCTAAGCTGCTGCCCCGCCAGTAAGTTCTCAGGTTGCAATGGGAGACTCTGACGACGAGTAGAGCCGCTTGCCGAAGCCGACCCCAGGGTGTCGCTCGGCGGGCCGACCACGATCCACCCGCGATACGGAGGACTACAGCAGTGCCGAGTAACGAGCAACGCCGCGAGGCGGCGAAACGCAAGCTCGAGCGTCAGCTCGAACGTCGCGCAGAACGTGCCCGCAAGCGCAAGCAGATGACGATAGCCGGAACTGCGCTCGGCGTGGTCGTCGTAGTCGGCGTCGTCGGTGGACTCATCTGGTTCAGCAATCGCAGTGACGACGACGCGAACACCACCAACACTGCTGCCGACGATTCGAGCCTCACGCCGCAGACCGCGGGTGCAATGCCGGCCGGTCTGTCGACGCCGCTGGCCGACACTGTTTCCTGCTCGTACCCGGCTGACGGCGCTACCGCGTCCAAGGCCAACAACCCTCCTCGTACCGACGGGATTCCCACCACCGCGCCGGACGCGACGCCGAGCATCAGCGTCGAAACCTCGCAGGGAAACATCGGGCTCACGCTCGACGGAACGAAGTCTCCGTGCACGGTCAACAGCTTCGTGAGCTTGGCGCAGCAGGATTACTTCAACGACACCACCTGCCACCGCATGACGACGAGCCCCTCGCTCCAGGTTCTGCAGTGCGGTGACCCGTCGGGCACCGGCTCCGGCGGACCGGGCTACGGATTCGACAACGAGTTCCCCACCACGGCGTACGCCACCACCGACCCGGCAGCGCAAGAGCCAGTCACCTACACGCGCGGCACGGTTGCGATGGCCAACACCGGGGCACCCGGTAGCAACGGCAGCCAGTTCTTCCTCGTCTACGGCGACTCACAACTCCCGCCGCAGTACACGGTTTTCGGCACGATCGACGAGACCGGTCTCGCCACTTTGGACAAGGTCGCGGCCGGCGGATCGACACCAGAGGGCGACGGCAAGCCGAATCTGACCACCGACATCAAGACAGTAAGGCTCGACTGATGCGACGTAATCCTGTGATGCGCTTTCCTGTAGTTATTGCCGCCGCAAGCGCCGCAGCGCTGCTTCTGGCTGGTTGTTCCAGTGATTCCGGTAGCTCGGACTCGCCGTCCAGTACCTCCAAGGCGAAAACGACAACGGCTGCCATGCCGCCGCTCGACATGTCACAGTTCGACGCACTCCCGCCTGTCCCGACTCCGGCGTCGGCGACCGTCGACTGCTCGTACCCGAGCGCGGCGGGCGCTGCAAAGACCGTCAATCCGCCGAACTCCACGGGCGTGTCCACCGAGGGAACCGTCAACGTCGCGCTCACGACTACGGCCGGCCCGATCGGGATGGAACTGAATCGCGCAGCAGCCCCCTGCACTGTCAACAGCATCGTGAGCCTGACCGAGCAGAAATTCTTCGACGACACCCCGTGCCATCGACTCTCGACGATGCCGGGTCTGCAGATTCTCCAATGCGGCGACCCGTCGGGTAAGGGCACCGGTGGACCGGGGTACCAGTTTGCAAACGAGTACCCCACGACCACATACGCTGGGAACGACCCGGCGCTGTCGCTGCCGGTCGTCTACCCCCGTGGCACTCTGGCGATGGCTCATTCGTCCGTACCTGACAGCAACGGCAGCCAGTTCTTCCTCGTCTACGAGGATTCGATGCTGCCGCCTGACTACACGGTTTTCGGCACCATCGACGACGCCGGCCTGGCGACGATCGAGAAGATCGCAGCCGACGGCGACGACGGAGGCATGGGCGCAACCGGTGGCGGCGCACCCAACACCCCGATCACCATCGAGACTGCAGTAGTCGCCTAACCCTGCTGTGCGCCTTTTTTAACCGCCCGCGGTTAATAAAGGCGCACAGCAGTTTACGAAGCAGAGGTCACGCGGTAGACGTCGTAGACGCCTTCCACATTGCGAACCACGTTGAGCACATGACCCAGATGCTTCGGGTCACCCATCTCGAAGGTGAACTTGCTGATCGCCACTCGGTCACCTGAGGTGGTGACCGAGGCCGACAGGATGTTCACTTTCTCGTCGGCCAACGCCTTGGTGACGTCGGAAAGCAACCGATGACGATCGAGCGCCTCGATCTGGATCGCGACCAGGAACACCGAGGTCGCTGACGGTGCCCATTCGACGTCGATGATTCGCTCGGACTGATCGTGGAGCGAGTTGGCGTTGGTGCAGTCGGTACGGTGCACGCTCACCGCCCCACCGCGCGTGACGAAGCCCAGAATCGAATCGCCCGGAACCGGCGTGCAACACTTTGCGAGTTTTGCCACCGTGCCGGGTGCTCCGGGAACCAGAATTCCGGAGTCACCCGTACTGCGGGTGCGCACCGGCATGGTCGACGGCGTCGAACGCTCGGCCAGTTCCTCCTCGACGGCGCCGACGCCGCCCAGATGAGCAACCAGTCGCTGCACGACGTGGTGCGCTGACACCTGGCTCTCGCCTACCGCCGTGTACAACGCCGAGACGTCGGGATAGCGAAGTTCATGCGCGATCGTGCTCATCGATTCGGCATTCATCAACCGCTGCAACGGAAGTCCCACACGGCGGACTTCCTTCGCGATCTGATCCTTGCCGGACTCGAGCGCCTCTTCGCGGCGTTCCTTCGCGAACCACTGACGGATCTTCGCCTTGGCACGCGGCGAGACGACAAACGTCTGCCAATCTCGGCTCGGCCCGGCGGTGGCAGCCTTCGACGTGAAGACCTCCACCACTTCGCCGTTTTCGAGAGTTCGTTCCAGCGCGACCAACCGGCCGTTGACCCTGGCACCGATGCATCGGTGCCCGACCTCGGTGTGCACCGCATACGCGAAATCGACGGGAGTCGATCCGGCAGGCAACGTGATCACGTCACCCTTCGGCGTGAAGACGAAGATCTCCTTGACCGCAAGGTCGTAACGCAACGATTCGAGGAACTCCCCCGGGTCGGCCGCTTCACGTTGCCAGTCGAGTAGCTGACGCATCCACGCCATGTCGTCGACCTCGGCGATGTCGCCCGCGTGCTTGCCCTTGGTCTCCTTGTACCGCCAGTGCGCGGCGATACCGAACTCCGCGGTCCGGTGCATGTCCTGGGTCCGGATCTGGACCTCCAGGGGCTTGCCTTCCGGTCCCACGACGGTGGTGTGCAGCGACTGGTAGACGCCGTAGCGCGGCTGTGCGATGTAGTCCTTGAAGCGTCCGGCCATCGGCTGCCACAGTGAGTGGACAACGCCGACCGCGGCGTAACAGTCACGCACTTCTTCACACAGGATGCGGACGCCGACCAGATCGTGGATGTCGTCGAAATCGCGGCCCTTGACGATCATCTTCTGATAGATCGACCAGTAATGCTTGGGCCTGCCTTCGACGATGGCGTTGATCCGCGAGGCGGACAGGGTCGAGTTGATCTCGGCGCGAACCTTGGCCAGATAGGTGTCACGAGAAGGCGCGCGATCGGCGACCAGTCGAACGATCTCGTCATACTTCTTCGGGTGCAAGATGGCGAATGAGAGGTCCTCGAGTTCCCACTTGACGGTCGCCATTCCAAGTCGATGTGCAAGTGGCGCAATGACTTCGAGAGTCTCTCGCGCCTTACGTGCCTGCTTTTCGGGCGGCAGGAATCGCATCGTGCGCATGTTGTGCAGACGATCCGCGACCTTGATCACGAGCACGCGCGGGTCCCGCGCCATCGCGATGATCATCTTGCGGATGGTTTCGCCCTCGGCGGCGGTGCCCAGAACGACCTTGTCGAGTTTGGTGACGCCGTCGACGAGGTGAGCGACCTCGTCACCGAAGTCCTTGGTCAACTCTTCGAGTGAGTACCCGGTGTCCTCGACGGTGTCGTGCAGAAGGGCTGCGACGAGGGTGGTGGTGTCCATACCCAACTCGGCCAGAATGCTTGCCACGGCCAACGGATGCGTGATGTACGGATCGCCGGACTTGCGCCGCTGGCTCGAATGTCTGTCCTCGGCGACGTCGTAAGCACGCTGGAGCAGCGCGAGGTCGGCCTTCGGATACAGCTCACGGTGGAGGCTGACCAACGGCTCGAGCACCGGGCGGATGGTGGCGTTGCGCTGACCGGTGATGCGCCGAGCAAGCCGAGCGCGCACCCTACGGGAGGCGGAAGCGGGCACGGCCAGGTTCTGCCCACCCCGATTGCCGGCAGTTTGCGCAGATCCCGAATCGTCGGGCACCGCGGACTTCGATGGTGTCGTCTCCGGAGCCGGATCTGCACCCGTCTCCTGCGACACTGCACCCGAGTTCTGTGATCGATCAAGATTCGACGTCATGTCGCCACCTCCTACCACCGAGTTGGTTGAGGCAACCGCCCTGCATCGGGTAATTGCCCTGGAGGTCTAACTCGACCCCCAGGAGACAACTTTAATACTCAGACCTTCACCAGGGATGTCAGTGGGTACTTCAAGAAGCGATCTCGACCGCGCAGTTCCTCGATCTCGAGCACCACTGCGACGCCGACGACGTTCGCTCCACCCAACTCAACCAACTGTACAGCCGCCTCGAGTGTCCCTCCGGTAGCCAGAACGTCGTCGATCACCAGAACATTCCGCCCGGTGAGATCGAAGCCGTTTGCGGGGATCTCGAGCGTCGAAGATCCGTACTCGAGGCTGTACGAACGAGAGAGCACCGGCGGCGGCAGTTTGCCGACCTTCCGCACGGCCACCACCCCAGCACCCATCTTCGCAGCCGCGCCGGCACCGAGCAGGAACCCGCGAGCATCGACGGCGGCAATCGTGTCGGCGTCCGGAGCACAGGCGACAAGGGCGTCGAGCACGGCCCCGAACCCCTCGGCGTCGGCGAACACCGGAGTCAGATCGGCGAACCGAACCCCGGGCCCGGGAAAGTTGTCTGCCCAGCGGGTCAGCCGAACAACGGCGTCTCCGGCAGCCCGGTGAATTGCGATCAATTCTTCAGGCGTGTGCAAGGCAACACCATTCGAGACGCTCATCTGCGTAATACCCATCTGTCCATGTTCCAGCCGGTAGCGGCCCGAGTCGGATTGACCAACACTGCCGACATGCCTGGAGCTACAGCGACAGTTCGGAGTTGATTGAACAGTGGAATCGTAGGCACCTGTGTCCACAGGATGTTCTCCGCCTCCACCGAGAGTCCCAATTGCGCACTGGTGCTCGCATCCACGTTCAACTGATCGATGATCTGATCGATCCGTGCATTTCCGTACGTACCGAGGTTTGCGCCGTTGCCCGATCGCAACGCTCCGCGCGCGTCGATCATGCTCGCTGTTCCGCCTGCCCCGACTTTGCCGGCCATGCCGGAAAGCACAGCGTCGACTCCCCCGGACTGCAGACTCGCAGGATCGAAGCTGTCGGTACTCGCGTCCTCGATCGTAATTCCCGCCGGAGCACACGCGGCTTTCGCTTCAGAGACGATCTGCGCCCGCACCGGGTCCGGTGCGAGGTACCCGACCCGGACGGTCAACTGGTCGAGATCGGCTTCCGACAACGACGTCTTCGCGGCATCGACGTCGGCATTGGCGTACCGGTCACCGTCGACCGCAGCGGCGTCGCTGTACACGAGTGAATCCGGCGCCATCAGTCGCGAATCGACCACGCCGGAACCCAGACCAGCCTGCGGCGCGTTATCCGTCTGCCCGAACTTCTCGAACAGAGTTGTCCGCGGAACACAATGCGCGAACGCTCGACGGGCGGCTTCGTCGCCCAGCGAACCAGACGTCGCGAGAACGAACTGCTCGATCGACCGCGACGGAATCTGTTGGACGTCGAACCCGGACGGAGTACCGAGCTCGCCGGCGGACCCGGAAGCGACGTCGACGACCTCGATCGAGTTCTTGTCGAGATCCTCGGTCAGATTCACACCACGTGGCCAGACGACGATGCGATCGGTCGCCGGCTTGTTGCCCCACCACCGCTCGTTCGCGACCAGCACCAGGCCGTCGTCGGCGCTGTACGAGTCGATTCGATACGGACCAGCGGAAGGCAGTACGGAGGTGTCCACCTGACCTGGAGTCAGGTTCCACCCGGTGTTCCAGAAGTCGGCGATCTTCGACAACGCGTCGGTGTCACTGGCATTCACCGCGCTCACCACGTCGCCGACTCCGGCGCGCTGCGTCACGATGTGTGAAGGCATCAATGCAGTCGCACCGAACAACGACCGCCAATCGGTGAACGATCGCCCGGGCTTGAAGAAGACAGTCGCGTCCTTCGACCCGCTCTGGCAGTCGATCCGGTCGATGTCCGCGTAACCGAGATTGTTCGCCGTGTCGAACATGGGCTTCGCAGCACCATCGACGTCTTTGGTGAACTTGCCACTCGACGCCGCCCAGGTGAGGACCAGATCGTCACAGGACATCGGAATCCCGTCGGAGTACACCGACGCCGGATTGAGCTTGTACGAGACCGTGAGCACGTCACCGGGCAACTCCGACGCCGTTCCGATGTCGGTGTCCGACACAGGAGCTCCGGCCGGGCCGGTGAACGTGAAGCCGGGAAGCACCCGGCCGAACGCGGCCATCGCCCCGGACACCGATCCAGCTGTCGTGTTGGCGTTGTACGTGGAGATGGAGTTGTCGATGGCATATCCGATGGACGGAACCTGCTCGGCGCTTTCCGAGCAGGCCGCCAACGAACCGGCAGCCACAGCGGTGGCCGCAACGAACGTCATCGATCGAACCAGTGTGCGTGTTCTTGGGAGCATGTTCAGTGCCCCTTCTTGTTTCGCTTTCCGGTCGGCCGCACACCCGGCTGCGGAGCAACCGGCGCACGGCGTACAACGGGTGCGCCGACGGCAACCGTCTGCGTACCCTTCTCGGCCAGAGTAGCCCGGCGCGAGAGCACCTTACGAGTGTGCGCGGCAACGGGTCCCCAGCGTTCCTTCATCGACACCAGGAGCGGCGTCGCGAAGAAGATCGAGGAGTACGCACCCACGATGATGCCGACGAGCTGAACCAGCGCAAGGTCCTTGAGCGTGCCGACGCCGAGCATCCAGACCGCGACAACCATCAGAGCGATCACCGGGAGCACACTGATGACGGTCGTGTTGATCGATCGCATCAAAGTCTGATTCACCGCGAGGTTGGCCTGCTCGCCGTACGTCCGGCGCGTCAGATGCAGAACACCGCGGGTGTTCTCTTCGACCTTGTCGAACACCACCACTGTGTCGTACAGCGAGAAGCCGAGAATGGTGAGCAAACCGATCACCGTCGCAGGCGTCACCTCGAAACCGACGAGCGAGTAGACGCCGGCAGTGACGATGATGTCGAAGAACAACGCAACGATCGCGGCTACGGCCATGTCCCGCTCGAAGCGAATGGCGATGTAGATACTCACGATCACCAGGAACACAATCAGCGCGATCAGCGCCTTCTTGGTGATCTGGCCGCCCCAGGTTTCACTCACGTCCGCAAAACTGATGGCCTGCGCCGACGGGTTCCCGTTCTTGTCCTTGGGCTGGAACTCGTCGAAGAGCGCCGACTGCAGATCGTTGATCTGCGTCGCGTTCAACGTCTCCGACCGAATCTGTACGGTGGCGCTGGCACCCGAGCCGACCGTCTGCACGCTGACCGGCTCGAACCCGAGTGTGTCGGAGTAGACGGTTTCCACCTCCGACGTCTCGACTCCACCCTCGGCCGGGAACTGAATGCGCGATCCGCCCTCGAAATCGATACCGAAGGTGAAGCCGCGCAGGATGATGCTGAGCAGCGCAATGGCGACCAGAGCGCCGGTCAGTCCGTAGTAGAAGCGACGCCTGCCGACGACCTCGAACGCACCCGTTCCCGTGTACAGCCGCGAGAGCCAACTGTGCTTGGGCATCGCGCCCTGATCGACGCCGGAGTCGGTGATCTCCGACCGGGCTGCGGCATCGGCGGACTCGGCCGAGGAACTGTTGTTGGGCCCCACCGGGGAGTTGTTGGACTCGCTCATGCTCGTGTCTCCTTAGCCGACGCAGCGGCGGCAACCTTACGTTCGCGGGCAACCTCTTGCACTGCGCCGAGACCGTTGACGCTGGGCTTGGACCAGAACGCCGAACGGGACGCCATACTGACCAGTGGCCACGTCACGAGGAACACGACAATCACGTCGAGGATGGTGGTCAGACCCAAGGTGAAGGCGAAGCCTCGCACCTGTCCGACCGCCAGCACGTACAGAACTGCAGCGGCGATGAAGCTCACCGCGTTGCCGGAAAGAATTGTTCGGCGCGCTCGCGCCCAACCGCGTGGCACCGCGGAGCGGAAGCTACGGCCCTCACGCATTTCGTCCTTGATGCGTTCGAAGAACACGACGAACGAGTCGGCGGTCATACCGATACCGATGATCAGACCAGCCATGCCGGCCAAGTCGAGTGTGAAGCCGATGTATCTGCCGAGCAGAACCATGATCGCGTAGACCATGACTCCGGAGAGGATCAGCGACAACGCCGTCAGGACGCCGAGCATCCGGTAGTAGACGAGGCAGTACAGCAGAACGAGAACGAGACCGACCGCGCCGGCAATCAATGCCGCCTGAAGTGAGGCCAGGCCGAGCGTTGCCGAGACCGTCTCGGCCTCGGAGGCTGCGAACGAGAGCGGAAGCGAACCGTACTTCAGAGTGTTGGCAAGTTCTTTGGCGCTCTCCGCAGTGAAACTGCCCGTGATCGAGGTCGCGCTACCCGCAGGCGTTGCACCTTGAATCGTGGGAGCGCTGACGACCTTCGAGTCGAGCGTGAACGCTGCCTGCTTGCCGATGTTGGCTGAGGTGAACTCGGCCCAGGTGTTGCTGCCGGTCGTCTTGAACGAGAGGCTGATCTCGTGGCGCGACTGCTGCGAGTTGAAGACCGAAGACGCGTCGGCAATCTCCTGGCCGTCGATGATCGAAGGACCGAGAAGATAGATGTTCAGTCCGTCTTGCGAGCACGCTACCAGCGGAAGAGTCGGGTCGTCGTTTCCACGGAGCGGATCCGCGACGGAGCAGTCGAGGTTCGCCACTGCTTGCTGCTGCACCGTCGGATCGCTGCTCTGTCGGAGGGCGCGCGCTGCGGCGATTTCCGCTGCTGCTGCGTCGCCTTCGTCGGTGCCGTCACTCGATGCGTCCGCGGGGGGAGCCGGTGTTGTCGTCTCCGGCGCCGGGGTTGCCTCCGGAGTGGTCGGGTCCTGAGCCAGGAACGGGCGGTTCTGCGGCGTCTGGGTCCCGTCGGCCGGCGCCTCGGGAGCCGGGGCATCAGTGGCCGGAGTTTCGGCCGCTGGCGCCTCAGGGGTAGCTGTCCGGTTCGCGTCACGGGTGGCGACGTCGATCGAACCCGTCACCGGGCGGATGTACAGACGGGCGGTCTGGCCGAGCGAGCGAGCCTGCGCACTGTCGTCGCCGGGAACGGTGATGACGAGATTGTCACCGTCGACGACGACCTCGGAGCCGGAAACGCCGAGACCGTTGACGCGGGTCTCGATGATTTCCTGAGCCTGCTTGAGACTGTCCTGACTGGGAGCGCTGCCGTCCGGGGTACGAGCGGTCAACGTGACGCGCGTTCCACCCTGCAGGTCGATGCCGAGTTTCGGCGTGGCCGACTTGTCTCCAGTGAAGAACACCAGGGCATACAGTGCCACCACCAGGACCCCGAAAAGGGCCAGGTAGCGGACCGGATGCACCGTTCCGGTGGAAGGTGCCACGATCTTTAAGTCTCCTCAGTAGGTGCAGAGCTTCAGTAAATGCAGGGCTCGGGCGGTCGACGACCACCCGAGCTGCGGCGTTCGAACTGCAACGATTGATCAACGGGATGAACTGAGCTGCTGGTGAAAGAACTACTCCGATGAAAGAACTACTACAGACCAACCGATCTGGACGTGTGTCCGAGTTCACAACTCTAGAACACGTGCCAGGTCGACGAAGTCAGGACTCCTTGGTGAGCCGGATTTCGGTGTCAGCAGCTGATTCTTCGATCTCGGAAACCGAGTCGTCGTCGTACTCGTCGGTTTCGGCCGTCTCGACAACGCGCTCACGGATGACCAGACGCGACCAGGTGGTGATGACACCGTCGGCGATCTCGAGGTCCACGGTGTCGTCGTCCAGAGAAGCAATCGTGGCATAGAGCCCGGCCGTGGTCTGCACTCGATCGCCGACCTGCAGCGAGTCCTGCATCTCGGAAGTGGCAGCCAAAGCCTTCTTCTGCTTGCGCATGCCCAGGAACATGGGCACCAGCAGTGCGAGGATCAAGAGTGGGAAAAGCAAACTCGACATGTGTTGATCAACCTCGGTTGTGTTGCACGTTTTACGCCGCGATGGTCCCGGATGGACCTACGCAATACACCAGTGTGCCATTAGTTGCTGAGGATTCCTGACAGATCGGCCGTTCAAGTAGGCCTTTCCAGTCGAAATTCACTCTCCGTTCGGATCGAACAACGTGGCCTGCGGTTCGTTGACACGAACCTCGATACCGCCCGCTGCGGCATCCGGCGGCGGTGTCATTCCGAGTTGAGTCCAGGCAGCGGCGGTAGCCACGCGTCCTCGCGGCGTCCGGGCGATCATCCCGGCCCGAACCAGGAACGGCTCGCACACTTCTTCCACCGTCGACGGTTCCTCGCCGACGGCCACCGCAAGCGTCGACACGCCGACGGGCCCGCCGCCGAACGACCGCACCAATGCACTCAGTACGGATCGGTCGAGACGGTCCAAGCCCAACTGGTCCACGTCGTAGACAGCCAAGGCCGCCTGAGCGACGTCCATGGTGACGATTCCGTCGGCGCGCACCTCGGCGAAGTCGCGAACCCGGCGCAGCAATCGGTTCGCGATACGCGGTGTCCCCCGCGAGCGTCGTGCGATTTCGGCCCCGGCGTCAACTTCGAGATTGACTCCCAAAATTCCGGCCGAACGCATCAGAATCTGTTGCAGCTCTTCGGGTTCGTAGAAATCCATGTGAGCGGTGAACCCGAAGCGGTCGCGCAACGGACCGGTCAGCGCACCTGACCGTGTAGTCGCACCGACCAGCGTGAACGGTGCAACCTCCAGAGGAATCGACGTGGCACCCGGCCCCTTACCGACGACGACGTCGACACGGAAGTCTTCCATCGCCAGGTACAACATCTCCTCGGCCGGACGAGCGATTCGGTGAATCTCGTCGATGAACAACACGTCACCCTCGACGAGATTGCTCAGCATCGCGGCCAGGTCTCCGGCGCGTTCGAGCGCCGGTCCGGACGTCAACCGCAGAGAAGAGCCCAACTCCCCCGCGATGATCATCGCCATCGACGTCTTTCCGAGTCCGGGGGGACCGGACATCAGGATGTGATCAGGTGTGCTGCCGCGAAGTTTTGCTCCGGTGAGCACGAGCTGCAGTTGTTCGCGAACACGGGGTTGCCCGATGAAGTCGTCGAGACTCTTGGGGCGCAAACTCGCTTCGACATCGCCGTCTCCCGCCACCAATTCGGCAGAGACCTGCGACTCGTCGTCGAAATCGTCGATCGGGTCGAAGTTCATCGAGTCTTACCGAGCAGCGACAGAGCAGAACGCAGTGCTACCGACGTAGTGGCCTCGGGCGATTCCGCCAGGACCGAATCCGTGGCCTGCTCGGCCTGCTTGATCGGGAAGCCCAGACCTTCGAGAGCCTCGACGATCTGATCACGGATCGAACTGCCGACGACGACACCGGAAGCCGCGCCGGCCGTCGTCGCGACGGCGTCGACCTTGTCGCGCAGTTCGACGACCATGCGCTCGGCGCCGCGTTTCCCGATACCGGGGACCCTCGTCAACGCCGTCAGGTTGCCTTCCGAGAGTGCCCGCCGCAATGCGTCCGGTTCGAGCACTGCAAGAGTTGCCATCGCCAGGCGCGGTCCGACTCCGGAAACCGTCTGCAAGAGGCTGAACAGGTCCTTCGACTCGGTATCGGAAAAACCGTAGAGCGTCATCGAGTCTTCGCGAACGATCATCGTCGTGAACAGTCGCGCTTCGCTTCCCCGATGCAGTGCACCGAGAGTCACCGGGGTGGCATTGACCCGATAGCCGACACCTGACGCTTCGATGACCGCATGGTCGAGTGCAATATCGAGTACCTCGCCGCGTACCGACGCGATCATCGTGAACCTGCCTTCTTCATCTCGGCCAATTTTGCCTGATACTTACGCATTTGTTCAGCGGCCATCGCCTCGGCGCGGGCCATTCGCTCGATCATCGGTGCTCGCCAGCAGTGACAGATCGCGAGCGCCAGAGCGTCAGCGGCGTCAGCCGGTTTCGGCGCCGTCTTCAAGTTCAGGATTCGCGTCACCATCGCGGTGACCTGCGCCTTGTCGGCGTTACCGCTGCCGGTAACGGCGGCCTTCACCTCGCTGGGCGTGTGGAAACACACCGGGATGCCGCGTCTGGCGGCAGCGAGCGCGACAACTCCGCCTGCTTGCGCCGTGCCCATCGCGGTACTGACGTTGTGCTGCGCGAATACACGCTCGATCGCGACGACCTCCGGCTTGTACTGCTCGATCCACAGTTCCGCCGCATCGGAGATCCGCAGTAGCCGAGACCCGAGGTCCATCTCGGGCGGGGTCCGCACCACGTCGACGGCAATGGGGCGCACTTTCCTGCCGTTGCTCCCGTCGACCACACCCAACCCGCAGCGAGTCAAGCCTGGGTCCACTCCGAGCACGCGCACTTTGTCACACCTCTCCATACCGAACAGCTGTTCGATAGCTTAGCGGTGCGCGGGCGTACTGCCCCGCATCAACACGCAACCCGGCCGAGACGCGGACGTCAGGGCCGGGTTGAGTTGAAAAGCAATCAGTCTTCGAGAGCCGCGAGAACTTCGTCGGACAGATCGATGTTGGTGTAGACGTTCTGCACGTCGTCAGAGTCTTCGAGCGCGTCGACGAGCTTGAAGATCTTGCGTGCGCCGTCGACATCCAAGGGAACCTCGACGGAAGCGCGAAAATCGGCTTCAGCGGAGTCGTAGTCGATGCCGGCTTCCTGAAGTGCCGAACGGACGGCAACCAGATCCTGTGGCTCACTGACGATTTCGAAGGTTTCACCGAGATCGGTGACTTCCTCGGCACCGGCGTCGAGCACAGCCATCAGGACGTCGTCCTCCGACTGGCCGTTTTTCTCGAGCGTGACGACGCCCTTGCGAGCAAACAGGTAGGAGACGGAACCCGGGTCAGCGAGGTTGCCACCGTTACGGGTCATCGCGGTGCGAACTTCACCGGCTGCGCGGTTGCGGTTGTCGGTGAGGCACTCGATCAGAACGGCGACGCCGTTGGGTCCGTAGCCCTCGTACATGATGGTCTGCCAGTCTGCGCCGCCCGCTTCTTCACCGGCGCCGCGCTTGCGCGCACGCTCGATGTTGTCATTGGGAACAGACGTCTTCTTCGCCTTCTGGATGGCGTCGTACAAGGTGGGGTTGCCCGTGGGATCGCCACCGCCGGTTCGTGCCGCCACCTCGATGTTCTTGATCAGCTTCGCGAAGGATTTGCCACGACGTGCGTCGATCACAGCCTTCTTGTGCTTGGTGGTGGCCCATTTTGAGTGGCCGCTCATGCGATTCAAGCCCCTTTCCTGCTGCGTTGCGCACGCCGAATGCGCGTCTTTCAGCTCTGCCGATGTTACCCGTCCCACGTCACAACGCGCTGCATCCCCCGACACGAATTAGTCAAACCGCGCATTGTTTGCATAGAATGCAAACATGTTGGTCCGAATAGATCACGCCTCCACAACTCCACTAGCGGAGCAGATTGCAGCCGGGGTTCGTGGCTCGGTCATCCGCGGTGAGATCGGACCAGGTGACCGCCTGCCGTCCGCTCGCGCTCTCGCCGAGTCGATCGACGTCAATCTCCACACGGTTCTTCGTGCGTACGCAACACTCCGCGACGAAGGCCTGATCGACCTCCGACGCGGACGTGGCGCCGTCATTCGCGCCGAATTCGACTCGGGAAGAACAGCTCTCAACGAATCTGCGCGCGAGTTCGTACGGCAGGCCCGCAATCTCGGACTCGACACTGCGCACATGCTCGACCTCATCAAGGAGACCAGCACACAATGACGACCAGCAAGATCCGACTCTGGACAGCAGCTTCGCTGACTCTGATCCCGACCCTGATTCTGGTTCTCGCACGCTTCGCGTGGGGTGACCGCCTACCCGAGACCGTCGCGAGCCATTGGTCCGGATCGACCCCGGACGGGTTCAGCACCACGACGACGTTTTTCGCCATCGCACTGGTGATTTCACTGGTGGCTGTCGTTTGCGCCTGTGTCGTCGCGGCCCGTTCGAGCGACAACGCGCCCTTGTTTCTCGCCGTAACCTCGATCTCGAGTGCGACACTGGCGACGATCTGGATTCTGAGCGTCGCCTTGACGATCGACGCCGGGTCGCCGGAAGACGCGCGTATCGGCTGGTGGATTCTTGCGCCGATCGCGGCGGTACTCGTAGGAGTTCTGGCATACGCGCTGCCTGACCAGCAACGAAGCGGCCCGGAGTCGCCACTGCCAACCCCGACGCTCGACACTCCGCTGACGGCCTCCGAACGTGCAGTGTGGGTCGGGCAGGTCCGCAGCGTCTGGCCGTGGATCGTTACCGCCGGCCTCGTAGTTCTCGTGATCGCGACTGCCGCGTACTCGGATTGGTGGGTTGCCGTGATCCTGGGTGTGTCCACCCTCGCCGTCACAGCATTCGCGTCGGTCACCGTTCGCGTCGACCGTCATGGTGTCGGCATCAGTTCCTGGGGCGTTCGATGGAAGAAGATCCCCATCTCGAAGGTGAAGTCCGCATCAGTCGACGCGATACGTCCGGCCGAATGGGGTGGATGGGGTTACCGAATGACACCGCGCGGAACAGCCGTCACGCTCCGCTCGGGTGAGGCCATCGTGGTCACTCTCGAGAACGGACGACTGTTCGCCGTAACCGTCGATCACCCGGAAGACGGTGTGAAGCTGATCAATTCGTTGGTTCAGGCTGGTTGATTCACGAACAACGTCAATTTACGAACAACGTCAATTCACGAACAACACGGCAGCGGCATTGCCGGCGAGGTAGAAGCCGGCAATGCCGAACACCCAACCCATCGCGCTGTCGCCGTGGCGTGAGATGAACGAGTCCACCCCGCTCAGCGGCTTGTCCAGTCGGTCGCCGGCCACGATCCGCCCGCACAACAGAAGCACTGCCGGAGTGGCCATGATCAGGCAGTATCCGGCAAGTATCGACGCAGACGTGACTGCGGACAGCCCAGCAGCGGTGATCATCGCGATCGCCGCCAAGTAGGGCAGCATCGTCACCAATTCGGCGGTCCCGGCAGCAATTGCCAGAAGTACAACACTTCTCGCGGAACTGGCCGAGCCGAGCACCCGCTCTCGCCAAACATGGGTTCGATCGGCTTGACCGGATGTGCGCCTCTTCTCGGAATCGAATCGAAAGCTCCACGCGAACAACGCGATACCGAGTATCAACTGCGCACCGCGGGCGGCGGGGGTTTCGAGCAGCGGGGCGACGACAGGCATACCTGCCCGTGCCGTCGTCCAGACTGCCACCCCGACAACAAAATAGAACGTCGTGATGACCACCAGATACGTCAGCAGCCTGCGAACCTGCGGTCGTCCCGGCATCAACAACATCCAGACCGGGACGACCAAAGTTCCGATGCTCGTACTGTCCAGCAGGGCGAGCCCGCCCAGCGTGGTGAGCAGGACGAGTTCCACGTCAGTCGTTTCGGCGCTCGGGTATCGCTGTCTCCCTCGTTCGGACTGCATTCACGATGTCGAAGGCACCGATGATCGCGAGGATCACGCCGAGTGGTCCGCCGCGAAACCAGAAGAACTCGGCGTCACGCGCGAACAGCCACAGACAGCCGCCACCGACGACCAAGAGAATGCCGATCATCAACTCGAAGCGAATTTTCATACGTCGAGCCTGTCTTCTCTATCGAATCCGCACATCAGCCATCGGAACAACGCCGACCTCATCATTTGGTATGACAAGTCAGGCGCCCCGATGTGCTCTGATAAGTCTGTGGTGACCAGAAGTCGGAGTGTCGGCAAGTGGAACGATCCGCTCATCGCCTTCGGCCTGTTCGCGATCGGGGTACTCCTCTACATGGTCGGCCTGTACCAAATGTGGACCGATGTCGGAGGTGTCGCCGACGTTCCCGCCGGGGTTCGGATCGGGATGCTGGCTCTGCTGTGTGCGATCGACTCGTTCCGGCGGGTGCGTCCGGCAACAGCTTTGGCGGCGGGGGCCGTCATCGTCGCGGTCGACGCTGCCCTGGGACCCACTCTGCCGATGTGGCTGGTCCTCTCGGATCTCACCTACGCCGCAGTTCTGTACGGGACGGCGCGGCTGGGCCGAGTGGTGTGTTCTCTGACCGCGGTGACGGTTGCCGCGCTCACCGCACTCGTCTACCTGTCCACCCAGGACGTCCGCGCTGCGGCTGGGGCAGGCGTGGTGACGGCACTGTTCTTCGGTACGCCGGTGTGGTGGGCACTGGTCATCCGTCGACAAGTCGAACTGACCGAGGCCGAACGCGAGCGTTCCAGAGTCCACGAAGCACTCGCCACTCTGGACCGCGAGGCCGCCGTCGCTCACGAACGAGCAACCATGGCGCGCGATCTGCACGACGTCATCGCAAGCCACCTCTCCGCCATCGCAATCCATTCGGAGGCGGCACTGTCCACCACAGCTCTCTCCGGTGAACGGGGCGAACCAGACGACGGCTTGCGGGAGATGATCGGGGCGATCAGATCGAGCAGTCTCGCGGGCCTTTCCGAGATGCGGTCGATGATCGAACTGCTCCACGCCGGGGACGACGAGACCCCGGACCCGCGTTCCTCTCCCCCGCGGCTGACCGAGTTGCCCGTCGTCCTGGACGCAGTTCGGGCAGCCGGCGGCACTGTGCACGTTGCGATCGACGTCGATGCTGCCGCCTTGCCGAGCGTGGTCGATCACACGGCGTATCGGATCACCCAGGAAGCCTTGACCAACGCACTCAAACATGCGCCCGGTGCGCCGATCTCGATGTCGATCTCTCTCCAGCACAATGCATTACAGATCGAGATCCGAAACCCCGTCGGTCCCGACAGATCCCATCCGCGAGCAGGAACGCGCGGACTTGCAAACATGCGTCACCGCGCCGAGCTGCTGGGCGGTTCACTCGACGCACTTCCGGTCGACGGAGAATGGACGGTATGCGCACAGCTACCGGTCCCCGCACCGAACGGAACGGATCGGTGATCACCGTCGCCCTGGTAGACGACCACGCCGCGATCCGCTCCGGCCTGGCGATGATCCTGCGGCAGCACGACGACATCGATGTCGTTGCAGAAGCCGGTGACGGAGCGTCGGCGATCACCGTCACCCGCACGCATCAACCCGACGTCGTACTCATGGACGTCCGGATGCCAGGCACCGACGGCATCGAGGCGACGCGTCAGATCATCGGGACGACCCGCAGCCGGGTTCTGGTGTTGACCACCTTCGACCTCGACGAATACGTCTTCGCGGCCCTGCGCGCCGGCGCGTCGGGATTCCTGCTCAAGACTGCGACCGCCGACGAACTGACCAACGCTATCCGCAACGTCGCGGCCGGAGATGCAGTGCTCGCTCCTCGCGCGGCGCGTGCACTGATCGGCGAATTCGTTCAGCGTGCACCCGAACCCACCGAACCGCTGGGATTGAGCGAGCTCACCGACCGTGAACGCGAGGTGCTCGCGCTGTTGGGGACGGGTATGTCCAATGCCGAACTGTCGCGTGAACTCGGTGTCGGTGCTCCGACGGTGAAGTCGCACGTGTCGCGAGTTCTGTCGAAGTTGCACCTCACCTCACGCGTACAGGCGGCGATCCTTGCCCGCGAACTGGAGCTGTAGGTTCGGACGAGGCTGACTACTCGAGTTATCCGCGAACCAGATCGACGAACATCTCGTGCACTCGACGGTCACCGGTTACCTCGGGATGGAAAGAAGTGGCGATCACCGAGCCCTGCCGAACCGCGACGATCCGGCCCGCGGCCTCCCCCGCGGCGGCGGGAACCTGCGCAAGGACCTCCACGCCCGGTCCAACTCGCTCCACCCACGGCGCGCGGATGAAGACGGCGCGGATGGGATCTCCGATGATGCCCTCGAACTCCAGGTCGGACTCGAAAGAATCGACCTGTCTGCCGAAAGCGTTGCGGCGCACCGTCATGTCGATGGCGCCGAGATGTTCGGCGTCCGGCCGGGTGTCGAGTACCTCGCTCGCCAGCAGAATCATGCCGGCACACGAACCGTAGGCCGGCAGCCCGCCGCGAAGACGCGCACGAAGCGGATCCAACAGTTCGAACACCTGCAGAAGCCGGCTCATGGTGGTGGATTCGCCACCCGGAATCACGATTCCGTCTACCTTGTCCAGCTCCTCCGGCCGTCGGACACCCACGGCATCCGCACCCGAATCATCAAGTGCAGCAAGGTGCTCGCGAACATCACCCTGGAGGGCGAGTACACCGATCAACGGACGCGTCATCACACAGTTCCTGTCTTGTTCTCACGGCTGTCGGGTTCGCGTTCCAGACGCGTCAAACCCTCCTGAACCACCGCTGCCACCATGTTGCCATCGCGATCGTAGATACGCCCTTGAGTGAGCGCGCGACCGAAACCTGCCGACGGCGATGTCTGGTCGTAGAGCAACCACTCGTCGGCCCGGAACGGACGCAGGAACCACATCGCGTGATCGAGCGAAGCAGTCTGCGTCTTCACGCCCCGGTGCGGGACTTTCGAAGTTCCGAGCAGGGTCATGTCACTGAGGTACGCAAGCGTGCAGATGTGCAACAGCGGACGATCCGGCAGAGCCTCGCGGTAGCGCATCCACACGCGCTGTTGTGCGGCGAGATCCGGCGCTGACGCACTCTGCTCGGCCGGCACAATTCTGATGTCCCAGTTCTTCCACTCTTGGTAGAACTGGGATTCCGCCAACTTGGGGACGGTCTGCGCGTCCTGCAAGTCCTCCGGCGCCGGAACGGAAGGCATCCGATCCTGATGCTCGATACCTTCGTCCTCGACGTGGAACGAGGCCGACATCGTGAAGATCGTCTTGCCGTCTTGGACTGCGTTCACCCGGCGGGTGCAGAACGAGCGCCCGTCGCGGATGCGGTCCACCAGGTAGACCGTCGGAATCTTCGGGTTGCCCGGGCGCAGGAAGTATCCGTGCAACGAGTGCACGTGGTAGCTCTCGTCGACGGTACTCACGGCAGAAACCAACGACTGCCCGGCAACCTGCCCGCCGAACGTCCGTTGAAGTGCGGTGGGATGGACCGCACCACGGAAGATGTCCTTCTCCAGGTGTTCGAGCGCGAGGATCTCCTCGATACCAACCATGAGTCCTCCGGAAATAGACCGCCGCGGTGGGCGCGATGACGGTTCACAATATCGCCTCGGCGAGCGGGCACGGCACCATGGTGGGCGTGAGCACATTCATCCCGTCCACTCCCCTCGCCCTGGCCGAGCAGATCGCAACGCTGACCGGATCATTTCCGTCGGTGGCGGTTGTAGCGATCGACGGACCTGATTGTGCGCAGCCGTCTCGGCTCGCGGAACTGGTCGGGTCCGCCGTCGAGTCGCACAGCAGGCCGAGTGCTGTTGTGTCACTGCACGACTACGTGCGGCCGGCTTCGCTGCGATACGAGTTCGGTCACGAGGATGCGCTGAGTTACCGCACCATCTGGTTCGACTATCCGGCACTCGATCGTGAAGTGATCACCGCGGCCCGCACCAAACGAGCGTTCTTGCCGAAACTCTGGGACGAACCCACCGATCGATCGGCTCGCTCGACCCGCGTCCCCGTCCATGAACGCGCGGTCATCGTGATCGCCGGTCCGATGTTGCTCGGGCGTGGGCTGGAGTTCGACGTCAGCGTCCGCCTGGACATGAGCGAAGCTGCCATGCGACGGCACACTCCGGAGGCGGATCTGTGGACCGTCGACGCACTCCTCGAACACCGCTCAGAGATGTCCGAGGAGGTCGATTTCGAGGTCAGGTACGACCATCCGGCCCGGCCTGCGGTGCGGTCTCACCCCTGAAGGTCTCGCTGCGATTGATCTCACTTCAGGCGACCTCACTTCGGTCGACCTCACTTCGGGCGATACAGCCTGGTCAGGCCTTCCTGGACGACTGCAGCAACCATGTTTCCTCGGCTGTCGAAGATTCGTCCCTGCGTCAATGCGCGACCGAAGCCCGCTGACGGCGACGTCTGGTCGTACAACAGCCACTCGTCGGCCCGGAACGGCCGCAGGAACCACATGGCGTGATCGAGCGAGGCGCTTTGCATGGCGACGTCCATGTGAGGGCCTCGGGAAGATCCGAGCAGCGTCATGTCGCTCATGTACGCAAGCGTGCACACGTGAAATACCGGGTCGTCCGGGAGAGCCTCGCGGGAACGGAACCATACTTGCTGCTGTGCGGCAGCGCCTGGACGTTTGTTGATGTCGGCCTTCGGCACCATCCGGAGGTCCCAATCGGACCACTCGCGAGCCAACCACGCAGTCTCGGGATCTTCCGAATCCTGGGCGATGGCCAAGGTCTCGGGGTCAGGGACCGGTGGCATCTCGTCCTGGTGCTCGATGCCTTCGTCTTGGACGTGGAAGGATGCCGACATCGTGAAAATGGCTTGCCCGTCTTGAATTCCGGTGACCAAGCGGGTCGCGAACGATCGACCGTCCCGAACACGATCGACCAGAAAGACCGTCGGCTCCATCGGATTGCCCGGACGCAGGAAGTATCCGTGCAACGAATGAACTGAATAGGCCGGATCGACCGTGCGTACCGCCGACACCAATGCCTGGCCGGCGACCTGGCCGCCGAAAGTGCGGGTCAGGGTGGTCTCCGCGATGATTCCTCGAAAGATGTCACGCTCGAGGCGTTCCAACTCCAGAATTTCTTCGATCCTCGCCATCGATGCTCCACATCTTCCCGTGTACCGACGTCTACCGACCTTCACACAATGCCTGACGCACCCCCGGCCACCAAAGTGGGCATCCGAAAACACTGAGCGACGGGGCGCATCGACTCAGAACGGCGGTGGATCGTCTCCGCCGTCGAAGGTCCTCCTCTGTGCCTTCTTCATCCGCCGGTGCATCCGTATCCGCTGACGCCGGCGCTCACCCCGCACACGAGAGGCCTTGTTCTCCAGACGTGTGCGCCGACGCCGACCACCCTCGGGCAGTACAGGCTCGAGCATTCCCGCCAGCAGACCTGACGGCCTGGTTCGGTAGCAATGTCCGGTCGGCGAGGTCAGCATGACACTCCGGTCCGGGTTCGAGATGTGCAGCCACTGACCGGAATGCTTGAGGCGGTGATGGTTTCGACAATACGCACTCAGATTCGACGCCACGGTCTTTCCACCACGAGCGGGATTGCGATGATCAAAGGGCTCAGTGTGATCAAGATCTGAATTCCATGCAGCGACATCGCAGTGCAACCACTGGCAGCTTCCTGCGATCACCCGCACCCAGGTGTCGAGGACAGTGCCTGGGCGGTAGACCGACGCCGAAGGAACAACGGGCGGAGGTACTGGCTCGCCCTCACCGGAAGACTCGAGCGCGGCATCGACTGGTACTTTCACCTTCCGAATCAGCGCACCCGCGGCGATGTCACGCGCATGCTCTGCATTGATCACTCCATAACCGTCAAGGTGAGCGGGTTCGTCTGCACCTGGTGCGTCACCGCCCTGAAGTGTTGATTCCAGCATGACCACGTGAACCAACGGCCGACGCACCACGACAATCCCGCTTCGATCTTGTGGGCAATCGTCCAGGCCGCAATCACACGGCAGAATCGTCGACCCGGATACCAACGCTCCCAATGCGTCAGCTCGTCGTTGCTCGTACTTACGGGAATCGTGTCGACACACCGACATTGCCAACTCCCGCAACCGACGGTCGAAAGCCCGTGCTTCCTCCGCCGAAATACTCCCCAATATCCGCGCCATTCCGTCCTCGGCAGCGCTCACACCCACGAACCGATCAGCCAGCGCGCGGCGTCGACGTTCGCGTATCCCCTCGGGATCCACCACGGCGACGATCCGGTCGATAGCCGCTGTCAATCGGCGACCGGTCAAGCCAGTACCGCCAGGCATCGGTGACGCCGAGATCTTTTCGAGGAGTTGCCGTTCCACCTCGTCGATCAAATCGTCAGCGACGTTGGCCGTAGCGGAGTCGATCAATCCGACTCGATACAGATCCAGTTCTCCGCGCGCCATGGCGGCACGCGTGCGATGGAGCCGAGACTTGAGAGAAAAGCCGAGACCGATCAACTTTCCCGCTGCGGCACGGCCCATGGTCAATGCCGCGCCGAGCTCGGCCTCAGCCAGTTCGTGAGCGGTAGACGACCAAGCACCGTTATCAGTGTGGTCAGCGCTGCGACGCTCGAAAAACTCGGCAATGGCAGCCAGTTTCCGTTCCGCGAGCATCGATTCGCGCGCATGCAGATCGGCGATGAGATCGATGAGGGCGCAGTCGGATTCGGCACCAGGCAGCTGCGCTGCGGTACCCGAACTTCCTACTCCGTCATCAAACATTCCTCAACACTATTCGAATATACGTTCGATATACATGATTTCCAGGAATCAGTCCGAACAATCCCGAACGACCGAAAATCCACGGCCAATATCACCAAAAGTGATGGGGTGGGCGCAAATACGACTTGGACTTGCCGAGACTCCCGATGACAGACTCGAACACCATTCCCGGACAAAAGAACCCATTGAGGAACCGATGAACGACGCAAGTACCTGGACCGCACGACTCGCCGCACTCGACCTGACCCTCCCGCCTGTTGCCACCCCCGCAGGCTCATACCTTCCCGCCGTTCAGACGGGGTCATACGTCTACACGTCGGGGCAATTGCCGCTCGTCGACGGCACTACGACGTGCATCGGCAAGTTGGGCGAGGGCGTCTCCGTCGAAGACGCCGCCCAGGCGGCGCGGTTGTGCACTCTCAACGGACTCGCGGCCGTTGATGCCTTGGTCGGTCTCGACCGCATCGTTCGGGTCGTCAAGGTCGTTGGATTTGTTGCTTCGGGATCCGGATTCTCGCAGCAACCCCAGGTGATCAACGGTGCGTCCGACCTGCTGGCCGAGATCTTCGGTACCGCTGGACAGCACGCCCGCTCTGCGATCGGCGTGGCCGAACTCCCCCGAAACAGTGCCGTCGAGGTCGAGTTCGTGTTCGAGGTATCGGACAGCATCTGACGGTCCGCCACACCCCGAAGGGGCGGCGGTTGCCAATGCAACCGCCGCCCCTCTTGTGTGAAGACTTTCAGGCACTGAGCCCGGTCGTCGAACCTGCTGTCACCAACCGCGCTCTGCGAGGCGGTGTCCGACGGGCAGGTCGTCGACGTTGATGCCGACCATTGCCTCGCCGAGTCCGCGCGAGACCTTGGCGAGCACGTCCGGGTCGTCGTAGAACGTGGTGGCCTTGACGATTGCCTCGGCGCGCTGCTTCGGGTTGCCGGACTTGAAGATGCCCGATCCGACGAACACGCCCTCGGCGCCGAGCTGCATCATCATCGCAGCGTCTGCCGGGGTGGCGATGCCGCCGGCGGTGAACATGGTGACAGGCAGCTTGCCGGCCTTGGCGACCTCGACGACCAGTTCGTAGGGGGCCTGCAGTTCCTTGGCGGCTACGTACAGTTCGTCCTCGCTCAGCGAGGTCAACCGGCGGATCTCGCCGCGGATGGTGCGCATGTGTGTGGTGGCGTTGGAGACGTCGCCGGTGCCGGCTTCACCCTTCGAGCGGATCATGGCCGCGCCTTCGTTGATGCGACGGAGCGCTTCACCGAGGTTGGTGGCGCCACAGACGAAGGGGGCGGTGAACTTCCACTTGTCGATGTGGTTGGCGTAGTCGGCCGGGGTCAGGACCTCGGACTCGTCGATGTAGTCGACGCCGAGGCTCTGCAGGATCTGAGCTTCGACGAAGTGACCGATGCGTGCCTTCGCCATGACGGGGATGCTGACGGTGGAGATGATGCTGTCGATCATGTCCGGGTCACTCATGCGCGAGACGCCGCCCTGTGCGCGAATGTCTGCGGGGACCCGCTCGAGTGCCATGACGGCGACGGCGCCGGCGTCTTCGGCGATCTTGGCCTGCTCAGCGGTGACCACGTCCATGATCACACCGCCCTTGAGCATTTCAGCCATGCCGCGCTTGACGCGGGCGGTGCCGATGGCGGTGGTGGGGGCAGAGTCGGGGGTGCTCACAGCAAACTCCTGCAGTAGTGGCGTGACGAAAGAAACAAGGCACGGCGAACACACGAGTTCATTCGCTCGGAGGCCTCTGGCCAGAACTCTAGGACGAACCGGCCTTCGATTCCGTATCCAATTTGCCATTGCTGGCCTTAAACGGCCGCGAGCACTGAACGACCGAACGATCAGCGGATGGAACGCACTTCCGGATCCTCGGAACCGTCCGCAATCGTCGCGGCCTCCACCAGGAGGTTTGCCAGATCCAACGGGTAGACGGGCTCACCGGACTTGGCCAGTCGGCGGATCTCGTCGGCGCTGCACCAGCGATGGCCGGTGATGGCACGCTGTTCCAATTCCGTGTGGCCTTGGAAGACCGGCTCGAAGCCGTGAGTGCGCGTAGCGAAGAACAGCTCTTCCGAACGGATCAGCTCACCGTCGAACGGGAAGATCGCCACCCGACGCCAAAGCGGACCTCGCAGATTCTCCGGCGCCACGACGAATCCGGTCTCCTCCTCGATCTCACGAACCGCGGCCGCTCGCAGATGTTCGCCGCGTTCGAGCCCGCCGCCGACGGTGAACCAGAAGTAAGTGTTCGGGATCTTGGGATCGTGCCCGCGCAACAGCAGCACCCGATCTTCCTCGTCCAGCATCACCACGCGGGCAGAGGTCCGTGACGTATCCACGGTGATGCCCTCGGGCACCGCCGCCGCGGTCGTGCGCTCCGATATCTCGAAGTACTGAGGCAGTGGCGCCGTTCCGCCGAGATGTAGCCATCGAACAAGTCGTCGGGTACGCAACGCGAGAGTGTCTCGCACCGCGTCGTTGTGGAACCGCCGGGCGATCAGCACGCGCGCCTCGGCATCGGCCAACTCGGCCACCAGTTGAGGTCGCAGCGACGTCGTGCCGTAGGCAGCGAGAGCATTGGACAGCCGGTTCTCGGCAAGCTCGCGATCCTGACGATCCGCCCGTTCGGCGGCGTCCGCCAAGGTGACGAATCTGCGGGCGTCGTCGGCGCTCATGTCCACAGCCGCCGCGCGGACAACCGCGGCACGACGGGACAGAGCCGCATCGAGCGCCAACCACGACTGATCCGAACGCACATGCAGTCGATCGAGTCGGTTCGCCGTCCCGTACGCCCACAGTCCGACGACCAGGACGACGGCAGCGACGAGCCCGAGAATGAAGATCGTCAGAGCGGAGAAGGTCATGACCCCACCACGCGGACGCCGGTGCCGCCAACCGTGACGGTCTCGTAGACACGCAGAATCTGTTCGGCCACCACCGGCCAGTCGTATTCGGCAACAACACTTGTCGCGGTGTTGACCAGCGCGCGTCGTCGATCCGGGTCACCGAGAACGGAATCGATTGCCTCGGCCAAGGCATCGGAGTTCCCGATGGGGACCAGCAAGCCGGCCTGACCGTCGCGAAGAACACGACGGAAAGCGTCCAACTCACTGGCCACGACGGCAGTGCCAGCCGCCATGGCCTCGACCAGCACGATCCCGAAGCTCTCACCGCCGAGATTGGGCGCGCAGTAGACGTCCGCACTGCGAAGCGCCGACGCTTTCTCCTCATCGCTGACCTGCCCGAGCAGGCGGAGATGCTTGAAGTACTTGCCCGCCTCTTTGCGGAGTTTCTCCTCGTCGCCGCGTCCGACCACGATCACTTCGAGATCCGGGTGACGCTCGACCAACTCCGGCAACGCACCGAGTAGTACGGCCATCCCCTTGCGCGGTTCGTCGTAGCGACCGAGGAACAGAATGGTTCCACCTTCGCGCGGGTAGCCGGGCAACAGATCGGCCTCGGCAAACGCTGCGACATCGACGCCGTTGGGGATCTCGACGGCGTCGGATCCGAGGGACTCGACCTGCCAACGACGCGCCAACTCCGAGACTGCGATCCGGCCACTGATCTTCTCGAGATACGGAGCCAAGACACCCTGAAAAGTGCTCAGCACCAACGACTTCGTGGTCGACGTGTGGAAGGTGGCGACGATCGGGCCTTCCGCGATACGCAACGCGAGCATGGACAGACTCGGCGCATTGGGTTCATGGATATGCAGAACGTCGAAGTCACCTTCCGCGATGAACTTGCGGAGGCGGTTGTTCGCCGTCGGGCCGAAAGACAACCGCGCAACAGAACCGTTGTAGGGAATCGCGACGGCTTTACCTGCGGAAACCACAAAATCCGGCAACTCGTCGTCGTCGGACGACGGCGCAAGCACACTCACTTTGTGACCACGTTCGATCAGCACCTCGGCCAGATCCACCACGTGCGCCTGCACGCCGCCGGGGACGTCGAAGGAGTACGGGCAGATCATGCCGATTTTCATTCACCCTCCATGCGGGCGAGCCGCGATTCGGAGAGGTCGGAGCGCCACAGCGGCTGAAGCATGTGCCAGTCAGCGGGGTGCGCTGCGATGTTGACCGCGAAACGGTCGGCAAGCGCCTGCGTGGCCGGGCCGACTCCGCCGGATACGTCGATCGGCGGGTCGATCTTGAAACCCCAACCGTCGGGAGTGAACCAGCAGTGGACCGGAAGTAGCGGCGCGCCGGTATCGATCGCGAGCTTCGCCGGGCCGGCGGGCATGCGAGTGGGTTCTCCGAAGAATGTGACGGGCACACCCTTCTTCGCCAGATCGCGCTCCCCCAGCAGGCACACGATCTTGTTCTCGCGCAGATGCTTGGACAGTTCGACGAACGGAGGATGCTCCCCGCCGCTGAGCGGAAAGATCTCGAAACCGAGACTCTCGCGGTATTCGACAAACCGTTCGTACAGGGATTCGGGCTTGAGTCGCTCGGCAACGGAGGTCAACCCACCCCATTGCTGAACACACCACACGCCGGCCATGTCCCAATTACCGCTGTGGGGCAGCGCCAATACCGCGCCATGACCTGCTGCCATTGCTTTTTCCAGATGTTCCTGGCCCTCGACCAGCGCATGCAACGCCTTACCTGTCGCGACCAGGTCCATCGACGGTAGACGGAATGCCTCACGCCAGTACCGGGCGTACGAGCGCATCGAATCCTTGATCAACTGATCCGGAACTTCCGCCGGCGTCGTGCCCAGAACTCTCGCGAGGTTCTTCCTGAGTTGTTCGGGTCCGCCCTTGCGTACCGCGAAATCCGCTCCGGCGTCGAACAGCTTGACCGCCACCGATTCCGGCAGGCTTCGTACCAGACGCCAACCCGCGGCGTACCCCAGATCGGTTGCACGCTCGGCAAAGCTCATTTCTCTGCCTCGCCGTCCGTTTTAGGCTCGCCGTCGGTGTTCGGCGCGCCTTCGACCGTCGATGCCGCCGGGGCGATCGGCAGAAGTTCCCGGGCGCCAGGCGAATTGCGCACCGCGAGCACTCGTTGGAAGACCGTCACGATACTTCCGGCGGCAAGTACCCACATCGCGATGTGAATCGCCCACGGTAGACCCATACCTGTCAGGCCAGATCCGACCAACACGATGATCAGTCGGTCCGGGCGCTCGATCCACCCGCCGTCCGCAGTCAGCCCGCTCGCCTCCGCGCGCGCCTTCGCGTACGAGATGACCTGCGAGGTGACGAGGCAGATGAGCGTCGCGACGAGCAGCCACTTGCTGTTCTCGTGGTAGACCGCCCACCAGGCCAGGCCGGCAAAAATCGCGCCGTCGGCCACGCGGTCGCAGGTCGCGTCCAGTACCGCCCCGTACCGCGTTCCGCCGCCGCGAGCACGAGCCATTGCGCCGTCGAGCATGTCGAACATGACGAAGAACCAGATGAACAAGGTTCCCCAGAACAGATGTCCGGACGGAAACAGCGTCACCGCACCGGCGACGCTTGCCACCGTGCCGATCACCGTCACCGAGTCCGGCGTCAGACCGGTCTTGACCAGCGCCTTCCCCATAGGTGCCGTCACCTTGGACACCGATGCGCGCCCGAAGAAGCTCAACACCGCAGGAACCCTCCCCGTCGTGAGTTCCGGTTCGGAACTCGTTGCAGCAATGCATCCTGCCATGAAGCCGGATGCATCAACCTATTGTTGCCAGGCACCGGCGAGTAGTCCCCTGGTCTCCCGCAGCAATTGCGGCATCACCTTGACCCCACCGAGCACGGTGATGAAGTTGGCGTCGCCGCCCCAACGTGGGACTACGTGTTGGTGAAGGTGCTCGGACAGCGAACCGCCCGCGGCAGCTCCGAGATTCAGACCGACGTTGAATCCGTGCGGATTCGACACGCTCTTGATCACCCGCAACGCACGCTGGGTGAACGCCATCAACTCGGCGCTCTCCTCCGGCGTGAGGTCTTCGAGGGCCGCGACCTTTCGGTACGGCACCACCATCAGGTGACCCGGGTTGTACGGGTACAGGTTCAAGACCGCGTAGACGTGTTCACCGCGGGCGACGATCAACCCTTCCTCGTCCGACATTTTCGGAATGTCGATGAACGGTTCACCCGTCGTACCCGGGGTGTTGGGCGCCTCGGTGATGTACGACATCCGATGTGGCGACCAAATACGCTGCAAATGATCAGGATCGCCGACGCCGTGGTCGATCAGCGAACCCGGACCCTCGTCACCGGGGGCGCTCACTGCGCCACACTTGGCTGCACCAGTTCGGCTGTCGGCGAGGCATTCTCGCGGCGGCCGATCCACTCGGTGATGATCCGGACGGCGTCGTCGACGGGAATTCCGTTGATCTGGGTGCCGTCACGGAAACGGAAGCTGACCGCGCCGGCCTCCACGTCACGCTCGCCCGCGAGGAGCATGAACGGGACCTTTTGCGTGGTGTGGTTACGGATCTTCTTCTGCATCCGGTCGTCACTGAAATCGACCTCGGCGCGAACACCGGCTGCCTTGAGCTTCTTCGTGACGTCGAACAGGTGATCGGCGAACGCCTCGGCCACTGGGATTCCGACGACCTGCACCGGCGCCAGCCACGCCGGGAAAGCGCCCGCGTAGTGCTCGGTCAGGACACCGAAGAACCGCTCGATCGAGCCGAACAGCGCGCGGTGGATCATGACCGGACGAGTCTTGACGCCGTCGTTGCCGGTGTATTCGAGCTCGAACCGCTCGGGCAGGTTGAAGTCGAGCTGGATGGTCGACATCTGCCAGGTGCGGCCGAGTGCGTCCTTGACCTGAACGGAGATCTTGGGACCGTAGAACGCGGCTCCACCCGGATCCGGCACCAGAGTCAGGCCAGAAGCTTCGCCGACCTCGGCGAGCGTTGCGGTCGCCTCTTCCCAGACGTCGTCGCTACCGACGAACTTGTCCGGGTTCTTGGTGGACAGTTCGAGGTAGAAGTCGTCGAGGCCGTAGTCCTTGAGCAGGTTCAGAACGAACTGCAGGGTGGTGGTCAGCTCGTCGCGCATCTGCTCACGGGTGCAGTAGATGTGAGCGTCGTCCTGGGTCATGCCGCGCACGCGGGTCAGGCCGTGGATGACGCCGGACTTCTCGTAGCGGTAGACCGAGCCGAATTCGAAGAGCCGCAACGGCAATTCACGGTACGAGCGTCCGCGAGCACGGAAGATCAGGTTGTGCATCGGGCAGTTCATCGGCTTGAGGTAGTAGTCCTGGCCCGGCTTGCGCACGGTGCCGTCCTCGTTCAGTTCCTCGTCGACGTGCATCGCCGGGAACATGCCGTCGCGGTACCAGTCGAGGTGACCGGAAACCTCGTACAGATGTCCCTTGGTGATGTGCGGAGTGTTGACGAACTCGTAGCCCGCCTCGATGTGGCGGCTGCGCGAGTAGTTCTCCATCTCGGTGCGGATGATGCCGCCCTTGGGGTGGAACACCGGCAGACCCGAACCGAGCTCGTCGGGGAAGCTGAAGAGGTCCAGTTCGGTACCGAGCTTGCGGTGATCACGACGCTCGGCCTCGGCGAGCAGTTCGAGGTACTCGTCCTGAGCCTCGGTGGACTCCCACGCGGTGCCGTAGACACGCTGAAGATCGGCGTTGTCCTGGTTGCCACGCCAGTAGGCGGCGGAGCTTCGGGTCAACTTGAAGGCCGGAATGTGCTTCGTGGTCGGAATATGCGGGCCGCGGCACAGATCGGACCATATCTTGTCGCCAGTGCGCGGATCGAGATTGTCGTAGATGGTCAGCTCGTTGCCGCCCACCTCCATGATCTCGGGATCGTCGATACCGGACTTGTCGTCGATCAGTTCGAGCTTGAAGGGCTCGTCGGCCAACTCGACCCGAGCGTCCTCGATCGAATCGACCACTCGACGCGAGAAACGCTGCGATCCCTTGATGATCTGCTTCATACGCTTTTCGAGCTTGGCCAGATCCTCCGGAGTGAACGGACGATCCACTGCGAAGTCGTAGTAGAAGCCGTCCTTGATCGGCGGACCGATGCCGAGCTTCGCGTCGGGGAATTCCTTCTGGACCGCCTGCGCGAGGACGTGGGCCGCGGAGTGCCGGATGACGCTGCGGCCGTCCTCGGTGGATGCTGCCACCGGCTCGACGTCGACATCGACCTCAGGTGTCCACGACAGATCCTTGAGCGTTCCCTCGCCATCGCGGACAACGACGATCACGTCGGGCCCCTTCGTGGGGTATCCGGCTTCGCGCACTGCAGTCCCGGCGGTCGTCCCCGCGGGCACCCGAAGTGGGGCGGCTGAGTGCTCTGGCGCGGGACTGGTCACGGCGATGTGCTCCTAAAGGTATTGCGACAAGTTAGACAGGCGTCGTACCCACTGCGAGCACGCGCACGATCATGTTATCGGCCCTACCGACATGGTGAGACAACCGAGTGAAGGAAACCGGGCCGCGTTCAGCTCACAGTGGCGACTCGAGCCACGAGTAGTCCAGGCCCACCCATGTCCCGATCAGGCCGAAGGTGCCGAGCACCCACAACGTCGCCAGGACGATCAATGTGGTGAACAGAACGCCCAACCCCTTGACGAACAGCGACTGCTTGCCGAACCATTCCATGAACCTGTCGTATCGAGCCTTCGCGAAATGAAGGAGTCGATGTGCCCACGCGAACTCCGACGCCAGTATGCCGAGGCCGGCGAAGACGATGAGCCAACCGGGCCCGGGGTACGGAATAGCCACGATGCCTGCGGCGAACACGATCGTGCCCACGACTCCCACACCGATGCGGTACGCAAGATTGAGGGTGGGCCGCGCGGCGATTCCAGCGCGCCACCGCTCCCAGCGGGACTCTGCGTCTTGGAAGACGGACAGGTCTGAATCGTCGACGGGAGAATCGACCTTTTCGGTACTCAAGTCGGTCACCTTTTCGGTCGCGAAATGTCTCTTCGACCAGGCTACCGAAATCATCGGCCGGCGACCTGCGACGACGGTCTGCATGCCGAAACAACCGTGCCCTCGAACAGCTGTGCTCTCAAACGACTGAAGGCGTCCCCGATGATCGGGAACGCCTTCAGTGTTTTCTGTGGTCCCGGCTGGGATCGAACCAGCGACCTTCCGCGTGTGAAGCGGACGCTCTCCCACTGAGCCACGGGACCGTAAGTCATCCGAACGCATGCGCTCGAACGAGTTGGAACATTAACACGGCTGCGCGATGAATACGAATCACCAGGTTGGCATTCGTTTTGCTCCAGGCGACCCCGAAATCTACGAATTCGAGCTGATTTCAGACCGTATTCATCGCCAAGACGGACAGTTGCAACGCGCGCGACGGGCCGATTCGACTCCGAACACGCCACTGAGCTGGTGATTTGTGTGTATCCGACACGGTCGGCTAATGTTTCCAACGCACCGAGGAGAGCGAGCAGCTCCCCAAGCAACACGGTGCGATGCGGACGTGGCGCAGCTGGTAGCGCACAACCTTGCCAAGGTTGGGGTCGCGGGTTCGAATCCCGTCGTCCGCTCGAGAGGTGTGACTCAACCTTTTACGGTGGAGTGGCCGAGTGGTGAGGCAACGGCCTGCAAAGCCGTGCACACGGGTTCGATTCCCGTCTCCACCTCGCGCGATTAGCTCAGCGGGAGAGCGCTTCCCTGACACGGAAGAGGTCACTGGTTCAATCCCAGTATCGCGCACCACGTCAGGCCCTCGGGCCTGATGGTCAAGACCTGCTTGCAGGTCTGATAAGTTAGAAAAGTACTGAGTTCCGGTAACGGAGTTCATTGCTCATGCGGACGTGGCGCAGCTGGTAGCGCACAACCTTGCCAAGGTTGGGGTCGCGGGTTCGAATCCCGTCGTCCGCTCCATTTTTCTCCAGAACCCGCGCGATTAGCTCAGCGGGAGAGCGCTTCCCTGACACGGAAGAGGTCACTGGTTCAATCCCAGTATCGCGCACCATTTGAAATTGCAAGAAGCCGGAACCTCAGGGTTCCGGCTTTTTGCGTTCGAGCGCCGAACACATCAACCGCAGTACAGACGCAAGCCCTCTCGGGAATCCACGTCAGTACTGCGGTTGATGTAGCTGATCAGATTGTTGTAACTGATCAGTGAGAGAAGCGGTTCGCTGCCGAAGTCATCGCGCGCAGCGAGGACTCAGTCGACGACTCCGCAATCCCCATCGCCCAGCTCCGACGGCCGTCGCACTCGGTGAAGATGAACGTCGCAGTGCGGTGGCCGATCTGGTGCTGATGGAAAGACAGGATCTCGAGCGAGATTCCCGCGTCGTGCAGCATCGACGTCATGGCCGAGATCGCGCCAGTCGAGGTGGCGGAAGCCTTCTGGATGCGCTCCCCCAGACCGAGAGTCGCTTCGAAAGTCCAACGACCCGGCGCAATCTTCTCGGAGGACCACGCGCCCAAACGGATCGGGCCGCTCATAGCCGCATACGTGGACTCGAACTCGGTCCAAGACATCGCTGAGCATTCGGCGCGCAGGCCGGCTGGCAGAGATTTTCCGTGACGCGTCGCGAAAGGATCAGCAGCGGTAGAAGAAGAATCAGAAGCGAAGGCAGAATCAGAAGCGAAGGCGAAGTTGTAAGTCATGATCGTGGTCTTCCTGGAATGAAGTGGAGGACCAACTGGTAGCAAGACGACCCGCAGCGAGGGGTCGGTCCGATTCAGACCCCGCTACGGCGGCTTACTACGAGAATTCGCTTCATGAGAGACGAGGCTAGGCGGCCCGGTTCGAGAATGCAACCCGGACCGCCTCCGCACAGGTCAGACCTGAGCCGATTTGTGCCCGGCGATCAGGGCGCGATACCACTCGAACGAGGTCTTCGGTGTGCGCTTCTGGGTATCGAAATCGACGTGGACCAGGCCGAATCGTTCCTGGTAGCCGGCTGCCCACTCGAAGTTGTCGAGGAGTGACCACACAAAATAGCCACGGACGTCGACACCGTCGTCCATTGCCGATCGGAGGGCGCGAAGGTGCGCATCGTGGTAGTCGATTCGCGCTTCGTCCTCGACGACGCCTGCGGCATCCGGTGCGTCGTGGAATGAACATCCGCTTTCCGTGATGTAGATCGGCGGCAGTGCGTCACCGAACCGAGCCTGGAACGTCCGCAGGATCTCACCCAGCCCTTCGGGAACGATCGGCCATCCGAAATCGGTTGTGGGATAACCGGTAATCGCGACAGGCGCAAAGGGCAGGCCCGGCGGTAGGTCGACCTCGAGCACACCTTCGGTCCCCTGGCCTTCCACCGGAGCGGCAATCATCGTCGGCTCGTAGTAGTTGATCCCGTACCAGTCGAGCGGCGCCCCGATGATTTTCAAGTCCTCGTCGACGGGACCGCTGAGCAGCTGGGCGAATTCGTCGGCGGGGTACTTTCCGACCAATACCGGGTCGGCGAACATCCAATTGACGACGTGGTCGTAGATGTCGGCAGCCATCCCGTCTTCCGGGGAATCGGAAGCGGCCCGCACCGGTGCATGGTTCGAGGCGATTCCGATGTTCGTGCATCCGGTTGCCCGAAGCGCTTCGACAGCGAGGCCGTGCCCGAGCAGCTGGTGATGTGCGGCTTGGAAAGCCTCGAACCCCAAGGCCAGGCCGGGGGCATGAACTCCCAGGGCATGACCGTAGAGCGTGTGCACTACCGGTTCGTTGAGCGGCATCCACATTCCGACTCGATCGGACAACCGTTCGCCGACGACCTGGGCGTACTCCCCCAGCCGGTACGACGTGTCTCGGTTCATCCAGCCGCCCTGCTCTTGCAGTGCGAGGGGCAGATCCCAGTGAAAGAGAGTGACGGCAGGAGTAATTCCCACCGAACACAGTCGATCGATCAGGCGGTCGTAGAAGTCGAGCCCTTTCGCATTCACGGCTCCCGATCCGGTGGGCAGAATTCGCGACCACGACAGGGACAGCCGATAAGCGTCGAGCCCGAGGTCTTTCATCAACTCGATATCCGATTCCCAGCGGTGATAATGATCGGCAGCAACCGCTCCGGTGTCGCCCCCGACGACTACACCGGGGCGGTCACAGAACTCGTCCCAAATCGACGGTCCGCGACCGTCTTCGGCCACAGCTCCTTCGATTTGGTAGGCCGCGGTGGCGGTTCCCCAGACGAAGGAAGACGGAAATTCTGGTGTCGGCTGCCGAGTCATGTCGGTCAGTTAATCAAAGAACCGTGCAAAACACGCAGCTTTGTTGGACACTCGACCAGTATCAAGATCCAGTACCGTTCGGCCTAACCGAACGAACGAGACAAAGGCCCTGCTTGATGACGGATAACACCCGCACCCTGACGAGGGCTCGGATCGCCACTTCGGTGGCCTTCGGACTTCAAGGATTTCTGCTCGCCGCCATTCTGACGCAGCTGCCGCAGTACAAGGATTTGTTCGAGCTGAGCGAGACACTGGTTGTGGTTGCGGTTGTCACCGTGTCCGTCATCGCCGGGCTCGGCAGCGTGCTCGCCGAGATTCTGGCCGTGAGAACGTCGAGCAAGATGACTCTGCGAACCGGACTCGCCGTCATCGCAGTCTTCGGCGGGGCAACCGGAATTGCGCCCAACGCGGCGATGTTTTTCGTCTTCCTGGCGATCTACGGCATCGGACTCGGCATGGTCGACGCCGCCGCCAACATGCAGGCAGTCTCGATCCAACACGCCAAGGGCCGCTTCATCCTCTCCTCGTTCCATGCTTCCTGGAGCGTCGGAGCGATTGTCGGCGCTCTGTTCATCTCTGCTACCGCAAGCCTCGACATCTCGATCCGCATCACACAGGTGATCGCGGGAGTTGTTGTCGGACTGATACTTCTGGCCTTCGGCCCGCAACTGCTCGATCGCTCCGAGTCTCCGGTTGCCGATGCAAACATCACGAGCACCGCGAAATTCACCGTACCCACCCGCGCGTTCGTCCTCCTCGGCGTCGCGATGGCATTGTTCTATGCGGTCGACTTCAGCGTCGGAAACTGGTCGACGCTGTACGTCAAGGACGAACTGCTCGCCGACGCCGGGACGGCCGCCCTTTCCGTGGCGGCGTACCAAATCGCGGCACTGGTCGCACGACTGACCGGCGACTACTGGGTCGGCAAGTTCGGTGAGACCACCGTCGTGCGGATCGGCTCTCTCATCGGCGTGGTCGGCATGACGATCGTTGTCCTAGCGCAATCTCCCGCCGTTGCCATCGCCGGCTTCCTGATCGTCGGCCTCGGCGTACCGGTGATCGCCCCGATTTGCTTCAGCGCGGCCGGACGGATGGCTCCCCCGGATCAGGTCGACGCGGTGATCGCACGCATCAATCTCTTCAACTACGTCGGCACGGTGGTCGGCGGCGGCATCGTCGGCGCGGTCGCTGCCTTCAGTGACCTTCGAATCGGGTTCCTGATTCCGCTGGCGTTCTGCGCGATCTTGATAGTTCTTGCTCCCGCGTTCGCACCGAAACGAGCCACGACGCCGGTCGCCGAGAACGCCGCTTGAGCATCACGCTCGACGAAGGTGGTGTACTTGATCAACCGAATCATGTGCGCGAGAGGTAGAAACTGACGTGACGATCACCGTTGACCGGGCCGGAATCTGGGATTCCGAAGCAATCGCCGACGTGGCAGCGGTGACGTTTCCGCTGGCTTGTCCGCCGGGCGCATCCGACGACGACATCAGTGCCTTCATCGACAACGTCCTATCCGTCGACAAGTTCTCCGAGTATCTGACGGACCCGACACGAACCGTTCTCAAGGTCATTCGCGACGGCGCGATCGTCGGCTACGCGATGCTCGTCGACGACGAGCCCGCCGACCCGGACGTCAAAGCTGCTGTGACACTTCGCCCGACGACGGAACTGAGCAAGTTGTACGTGCTTCCGGGAAACCACGGAACCGGCGCGGCAGCATCCCTGATGGACGCGGTTGTCGACCATGCACGACGCAGCGGAAGTGCCGGGATCTGGCTGGGTGTCAATCAGGAAAATCTGCGCGCCCAGAAGTTCTACGCCAAACACGGCTTCACCCAGGTCGGCACAAAGACGTTTCTCGTGGGGGCACAACTCCACCACGATTTCGTGATGGAGCGTCCCGTCACCTGACAGGCCTGCTGATCAGCCGGCCGCGACCTCGAAACGAGAAAGTGCGAGCAGACGCGAGGTCGCGCGCAGGTACTTCTTCTTGTACCCACCGGCAAGCATCTCGGGGGTGAAGATCTCGTCGAGGCGTGCGCCGGAAACGGTGACCGGGATGCTCGCGTCGTACAGGCGGTCGGCGAGAACCACGATGCGCAGTGCAACGGACTGATCCGTGGCCGGGTGAACGCCGTCGATGAAGACCGCCTTCACCCCCTCGACCAACTTGTTGTAGCGCGACGGATGCAGTGTGCTGAGGTGCTTGCACAGCTCGTCGAAGTTGTCGAGCGTGGCGCCGTCGATCGCCTCGGCCCGAGAGACCAATTCCTCCGAGGAGATGGGCTCCGGTGCGGGCGGGAGATCGCGGTGACGGTAGTCGGGGCCGTCGACGCGAATCGTCTCGAAGATCGAGCCGAGCTTCTTGATCTCACGCAGGAAGTCCTGAGCCGCGAAGCGACCCTCACCGAGCTGGCCGGGAAGCGTGTTCGACGTCGCGACGATGGACACGCCGCGCGCGGAAAGCTCCGAAAGGAGGCGAGAGACGAGCATGGTGTCGCCCGGATCGTCGAGCTCGAACTCGTCGATGCAGAGAACGCTGTGGTCGGCGAGCGCTTCGACCGCTTTGTTGAAGCCGAGAGCGCCGACGACGTGTGTCAGCTCGACGAAGGTTCCGAAGGCCTTCGGCGACGGAACGCTGTGGAAGATCGACGCCAGCAAGTGAGTCTTACCGACACCGAACCCGCCGTCGAGGTACAGGCCGGCGCCGGTCGCCTGGGTCTTCTTGCCGAACAGTCCGCGGCGTCCACCACTACGGATCTTGGTTACGCGCTTGGAGAATTCCTCGGCCTTGGCGACAGCAGCTGCCTGGCTCGGTTCCTTCGGATCAGGAATGTAGGACGCAAAACTCACCTCGTCGAACATTGCGGGAGGCACCATTTGAGCTACCAGTTGATCGGCGGGTACCACCGGGCTGCGATCGACAAGACGTTCATGCATCCGTCAAGGGTATCTACGTGATGTGATCTCTCATGTGCACCGTATGGATATTGCGACCTACTTCACACCAGGCCACGAAGACGAACTCCGCGGCATGTACGCCTATCCGGCGAACCTCTCCCAACCCTGGATGCGCGTGAACTTCGTTTCCAGCATCGACGGGTGCGTCTCCGTCGACGGAGTGAGCCATGGACTGGGCACACCTGCAGACAAGTCGGTATTCGGGATCTTGCGCGAACTTTGTGACGTCGTCGTGGTCGGCGCAGGCACAGCGCGAGCCGAGAACTACGGGGGTGTGCAGATCTCGGACGCAGGCCAGGCGCGACGAAAGGCGGGCGGCCTCGCTCCGGTCCCACCGATCCTCGTCGTCTCGGCGCACGCGTCGATCGACCCTGAAAGCCGGCTCCTACGAGATACCGAAATTCCGCCGATTCTTGTTGTCGGTAGCGCCGCGGACAGCGCAGCGATTGCAGCGCTGAGATCGGCCGGAGCGCAGGTGGAGGTGACGGACTCACCGAATGTCAGCAGCGGCGACATCGACAGGGCCTTGTCGGCTCGCAAGCTCCGTCGCGCGCTGTGCGAGGGCGGGCCGTCACTTTTCGGGCAGTTGATCGAGGACAATGCCGTCGACGAACTCTGCATCACCACTTCACCTCAACTGGTGGGGAGCAAAGTCGGCCGAATCTCGCTCTCCCCCAATGCAATGCCCACGTCGATGCGTCCCGCTCACATTCTCGGCGACTCGGACGGCACGATCCTCACTCGATGGGTTCGTCAGCAGCCACGTCGGTGAACCTGGCACTCTGGTCGGCATGCGCAGAGTTGCTTTGATGGCCGTCGTCCTCGCGACGTGTTGTGCGTGCGGCGCCGGGCCGTCGCTTCGGCCCGCCGTCGCGGTCGAAGGCCGCACCGACGGCAGCCCTGCCCAGAGCGAGGGACCGTCACCCGATGCGCCGCCGGTCGACCCCGGCGTCCCGACCGACGACATACCGTGGCGAGACTGCACCGGCACGTCACTCGCCGACCAGGCTCTCGCAGCGTCGAGCGCCGGCGTCATCCTCGAATGCGCGGAATTCAGTGCCCCCATCGACGTGACCGGCGCCATCGACGGCAACTTCACTGCCGGCTTGACCCGCGCTCGGACGTCGTCGACGCCTGCCAACGCGTATCCGATCGTGTTCACGTCCGGCACCGACCGTTCGTCGGGAAACTCTCTGGCCATGCTCGCTACGTCCGGCTTGACGACGGTACTCGCGGATCACCCCGTCGTTGCCCTGGATCGACGCGGAATCGACAGGTCCACCGCAATCGACTGCATGACGCCGGAGATTCGGCGCGGCCTTCACGATCTGGGCCAGTTCGACGCGGACTCCACCGGCGACGCCGCCGACGCGGTCGCCGCTCTCGGTCACGATGCAACCATCGCCTGTACCGACTATCTCGATCCTCAAGAACTGAAGTTCGGCGCGGACTCCGCTGCCGAGGACATCGACGCTCTACGTACGCGGTGGGGCGTCGAGACCATCGCTCTGTGGTCGGCAGGGTCCGGCTCGGACATCGCGCTGAGCTACGCGGCAGCCCACCCCGAGAACCTCGCGAGGTTGATCCTCGATTCTCCCGCTCCGGTGGCCACGGACGCTGCCACCGAGGCAGAGAGCCGCGTGCAGGGCGAGGAAGCGGCGTTGACCGCATTCGCTCAGCGATGTGTGGCGCTGGGGTGCTCGCTCGGACCTGATCCGAAGAAAGCGGTCACGGACTTGATGGAGCGCGCTCGGGCCGATGAATTCCAGCCGCTGTCCGCCGCTGCGGTGTCGAACGCGATTTCGGCGAGCCTGTGGACTGCCGGAACCAACCGTGAGCAGGAGACCCGCTCGCTCTCAGACGCTCTGTCCGCGCTCGGTACCGGCAATGCTTCGCCGATTCGAGAGCGCGCCGCCCGGGCAGAGAACGAGGTGGACGGTGACGGCCAGTTCATCGGACGATGCACCGACGGCATGCAGTGGCCGGGGATCGGGCGCGTCCGCGAACTGGCGGACACCTGGGGCACCAACTATCCGGTATTCGGTCGAGAAGCCGCGCTCGGTTTGCTCGCATGCGCCAGCTGGCCGTCGACCGCCAACTCTCCCCTGCCGAATCAGTTGAAGCCCGCCGTCCTCGTGCTGAGCGGTCAGGGCGACCCGGCCGTCGGGAACTCCGGACTCTCGACCGTCACCGGCGTCGTGACCAACGCGGGGTCGCGCTTCGCAACCCTGGACTGGCAGGGTGCGGGTCACCCCGCGGCACAATCCACCTGCGCGCAGCAGGCGATGAGGGCATACCTCACCGATGCCTCCCTGCCCAGCAACGGAAGCGTGTGCCCGGCCTGACTCGGGCGCTTGTCCACCACGACGGAAAAGGGGTGCATCCCCCGATCACACCCTGCTCCGGTGTACCGTGCCGAAGTGTTCCTTCGACAGCTCGAGCCGCGTACCGGGCGGACAACCCAACAAGTCGTCAACTTCGTTTTGTGGCCGATCGCCGTGATGACCGTGCTCAATCGTGTCATCGTCACAGCAGTCAACGGCGCCATCACCGATGACTTCCGACCGGTCTACAACGCCGCGCTGGCGTTCTGGAACGGGCGCGACGTCTACACCGCAGATTTCAACTCCGTAGACCCCCATTATCTGTACCCACCATCGGGTTCCTTGTTGATGGCACCCCTGGCGATCCTCGATCCCGAGCGCTCGCGGTGGCTGTTCATCGGTGTCAATGCCGTCGCCATTCTCGTGGCTCTCTACCTGCTGTTGCGCTTGTTCGACCTGACGATCAGTTCCATCGCGGCGCCGATTCTGGTGCTCGGCGCTTTCATGTCGGAGACGGTCACCAACACGTTGGTGTTCACCAACATCAACGGCCTCGTACTACTCGGCGAAGTTGCCTTCCTCCTGCTGCTGATGCGCAAGAAGGATCTGTGGGCCGGCGCCGCGATCGGTCTCACCATCGCAGTGAAACCCACTCTCGCGCCACTGCTCCTGCTGCCGCTCGTTCGCGGTCAGTGGAAGGTGCTCGTCACCGCCCTGGGCATCCCGTTCATTCTCACGGTCGTGGCATGGCCGCTTGCGTCGGATCCGATGGACTTCGTCCGCCGCACCGTGCCGTACCTGCTCGAATCTCGTGACTACTTCAACAGTTCGATTGTCGGAAACGGCGCTTACTTCGGTCTGCCCGAATGGTTGATCCTGCTGTTGCGCGTCGTGTTGGCCGCCATGGTCGTCGTCTCTCTGTGGCTTCTTTTCCGCTATTACCGCAACGACGAACTCTTCTTCCTCACCACCGCGACCGGTGTCATCATGACCGCGTCGTTCCTGCTGCCATCGCTCGGCCAGATGTACTACTCGATGATGCTGTTGCCGCTGTTGATGTCCGTGGTGCTCAAGAACTCGGTCATGCGGAACTGGCCGGCGTGGCTCGCCGTCTACGGCTTCATGACGTTCGACAGCTGGTGGTCGAACCGCTGGCCGACCTTCGGCCGGGCAGCCGAATACACCAAGAGCACCCTCGGCTGGAGCCTTCTGCTGATCGTGATCTTCTGTGTCCTCGGATACCGGTATCTGGTCGCGCGTCGCGAGGGCCGCTTGGATCGCGGAATCGATCCCGCCTACCTCCTCGATCCCCCGCTCGATACCGTCTCACCTGCCGACGAAGCCGAAACGGCGACAAAGCATTAGCGTGGAGGCATGAGTTCTTCACACGATGGCATCGACAGCACACCTGAGGTCACGTACACCGAGAGCGAGTGGCGCGAAAAGCTGACTCCGGAGGAGTTCGCCGTCCTGCGCCAAGCCGGCACCGAACGTCCCTTCGTCGGCGAGTACACCGACACCACCACGGAAGGCGTTTACTCCTGCCGTGCGTGCGGAGCCGAACTGTTCCGCAGCACCGAAAAGTTCGAATCGCACTGCGGGTGGCCGTCCTTCTTCGATCCGGCGGATTCGGATGCCGTGATCCTGAAGGAAGACAGCTCACTCGGGATGCGCCGTGTCGAGGTCATCTGCAAGAAGTGCCACAGCCACCTCGGTCACGTCTTCGAGGGCGAGGGATACCCGACGCCGACCGATCAGCGGTACTGCATCAACTCGATCTCGCTGGTTCTCAAGCCCGCTCAGTAGCCAGGTCGTGGGCTGCCCCGTGTCGCTCAGTAGCCAGGTCGTGGGCTACCCCGTGTCACTGGTAGCCCACGATTCGAGACTTCAACTCAGAAGTCCCAGTTCAGCGCAGTCGGGCTCAGACCAGCAGCGTTCAGGTCCTCGTTTCGAGCGACAAGACCGTCCTTGACTGACCCGATCCCACCACCGATCGCGCCGGAAGTGATGTCCGTCAACGAGGCATCGCCGCCCGTGACTTCCTTCGTCACGATCGCAGCGGACGCTCCCGATACCGCATCGTCGAAAGCCCCCCGCGCGATCTGCTGCAATCTCGAACCGGTCGGGAGCGGGTTCGGGTCAGGCCCGACACGATCCGGCGTCGTCTTCAACCCTCCGTTCGCAAGTCCCTTGATGAAACCGTCGCGGCCCTCGGTCACGACCTTGCCACCGTCGATCGACTGGCGATGATCCATCGTCATCTGCCCGAGTTGAATGGCGAGGCCGGAGAAGACGGCAGCGGCAGCTTCCACTGCTGCAGCCTCGATCACTCGTATCAACAATTGCTGCAACAGCATTCGGACCGTGAGTGTTGTTGCCACCTCAGCCGCCACGATTCCGGCGGTACTCGCACCCAGTGTCGGGACAGCGGCCGCCACCATGGCGGCAATCTCGAGCGCCAGTGCGCCCAGCGCCGCGAGGATCGACAGTTTGGTGTACTCGATGTCCGTGCCGGTATCGGTGCATGACTGACCCAGTTCGGCCGCGGCAGAGGACAACCGCTCGAAGACCTCCGCAACTCCCCCGGCCTCCGACCAATACCGAGACAACGAGTCGCCGGCTCGACCGTCGATCGATGCCAGTACTGTTTGCAATCCGTAACCACCGGCAGCGGCCGAAGCCTCGATCCGATCAGCCGCGCCTGACCAGGCATCACCCAACCTCCACAGTGCCGTTTCGTCTCCTTGCGGCCAGTCACTGCCCACCGCAACCGACGCAACCGCCTGTAACCAGCCTGGAATCTCGAGTCCCATCAGAGCCCACCCGCCATGTCGTCGGCAAGCGAGGTGTCGATCGATTCGAAACGATCGGTGATCTCAATCAGCGTGGCAGTCAATTCGCGGAGCGCGCCCGCGACCAGTGTCATCCCGCCGACTGCTGACTCCGCACCGGGAACATACGCGTCCGAGAATGCGGTTCCGAACTGGTCAGCGCCCCAGCACCCCTCTTCGGCGCCGGCCACTGTTTCCAGAGCACTCCGCGCCTCGTCGAGATCGGCAGCGACCACCTCGAATGCTGGTGCAGCACTTCCCATCGCGGCCACGTCCACGTCCAGTTCAGACATTGCCGGAGCTCCTCAGAACGGTGCGGTCCCAGTGCTCGTCGCCGCCGACCGGCACCGACGCCGGACGAGGCGCGAGAATCTCACGCAATCCGAGCACACCGGGAACGAGGTCGGGCAAATCGATCCTGGCCGCTTCGGTGAACGGCCTCGATATCTCGGCAACCTGTCGGCGCATGTCCTCCGCCGCAGATGTAGCCGTGGCCAGGATCAGATTTCCCAACGCTACCGGCGAATGCTTGCCGTAAGCGCTCCCGGAGAGGGTGACTCCCACGGTCGCCCCCGAAGCGTCTACGACGACTTCCACACTGCCATCACTCGAGCGCGCGCTCGCCGTCGCTCGTGCGATCTTCTCCTGCATATCCGCCAGCGATCGCGTTCGCTCCAACAGATCAACCTGCATCGAATCGATCTGAGCCCGAAGAACTTCGACCTGTCCCCTCATCGAACCAACATCCGCCCCACTCACGATGGCCCCCACCTCCGATAGATCGTGACACCTGATTCAGGCGCTCACGAGGTTCGACGCGGGAGGTGGCCGATCGGTTCCGTCAGCGCGAACGAAGCACGGGCGGATCGAACGCCTTGACCGGCGGCAGAACCCCTTCGAATTTCTCGATCTGCACCAGAACGTGCTGGCCGGTGCACCCGTGCGAAAGCGAAGACGTGCCGTCGTCCGGCGTAAGAACGTTGGGATTTCCGTGAACACACAGCGAATCGGGATCGGCGGGATCGAGCGGGTCGTACCACGCCCCGGTCGACAACTGGACGACATCGCTCCGCAAATCCGAATCGACGATCACACCAGCCAGGCACGCCCCGCGATCGTTGAATACGCGCACCACGTCCCCAGCCGACACGCCGCGCTGGGCCGCTGCATCGGGGTGCATACGAATCGGCTCGCGTCCCTGAATCTTCGATGCCTGGCTCGCAGCGCCGTGATCGAGTTGGCTGTGCAGCCGCGTCTTGGGCTGGTTGGCGATCAAGTGAAGCGGGAATTGCGTGGCCCGGGGCCCACCCAGCCACTCGTCGGGCTCGTACCAGCGCGGATGGCCGGCGCAGTCGTCGTAGCCGAAAGACTCGATGGTCTCGGAGAAGATCTCGATCTTCCCACTCGGAGTCGAGAGCGGATACTTCTCGGGGTCCTCGCGGAAGTCACCGAAGAGCACGAGGTTGTCTTCGGTTCGCATCCGGTAGTGCCCGTCCGACCAGAAATCCTCGAACGTCGGTGTGTTGCCGCCGTCGGCATCGACGAACGGCCGCCATTGACCGTAGAGATGCTCGATCCACTCCTGTGAGGATCTCCCCTCGGTGAACTGCTCCCCGAATCCGAGCGCAGAAGCCAGAGCGGCAAACGTGTCGTAGTCGTCTCGCGAGTTCGCGAAAGGTGGAACTACTTGCTGCATCGCGACCAGAAGTGGATCATTTCGTGTGCAGCTCAGGTCATTTCGTTCGAGCGACGTTGTCGACGGGACAACGATGTCGGCATTGCGAGCCATCGGCGTCCAGTAGGGATCGTGAACGACGATCGTGTCCGGACGCGCAAATGCCCGTCGCAGCCTCGGGAGATCCTGGTGGTGATGAAACGGATTGCCACCGGCCCAGTAGACCAACCGAATATCCGGATAGGTCAGGCGCCTGCCGTCGTAGTCGAACTCCTCGCCGGGCGAGAGCAAGAGATCGGAGATCGCGGCCACCGGAATGAAATCGGGCACCGGATTCACACCTTGTGAGAAGGTCGGCAACGGATACGGCACCGGAGCCAGACCCGGCTCGTTCATCGAACCGTAGCCGTGGCCGAAACCGCCACCCGGAAGCCCGAATTGGCCGAGCATCGCGGCGAGTGTCACGCCCATCCACGGAGCCTGTTCACCGTGTTTGATGCGTTGCAACGACCACGTGACGGTCACTAGCGTCCGGCCGGACGCCATTCTCCGGGCCAGGTCGGTGATGAACTCCGCCGGCACCCCGGAGATCTTCTGCGCCCAGCGCGGATCCTTCGGTACACCGTCGGCACGTCCGAGCAGGTAATCCTCGAAGCGTTCGTAGCCGACGCAGAAGCGGTTCAGGAAATCGCGATCGTGCAGGTCCTCCGACGCCAGGACAAACGCCAGGGCAAGCATGATTGCCACGTCGGTTCCCGGAACGGGTGCGATCCACTCGCAGTCACCATCGACGTCGTCGCGCAACGGACTGAAGGAGACGATCTTTCCGCCGCGGGTACGAAATGCGTCGAGCGCCCCGCGCGTCGGATGATCGCTCGTACCACCGGCATTGACGCCGGTGTTCTTGATCGGCACTCCCCCGAACGAGACGAGAAGATCGGAGCGCTTGGCGATGACGTCCCACGACGTGGAGCGCGCGAACAACTTCCAGTGAGTTCCGACCACACGCGGCATGATGACACCGGTGGCACCGAGCGAGTAGCTGTGGACCGACTTGGTGTATCCACCCAGCTGATTCAGAAATCGGTGAACTTGGCTCTGCGCGTGATGGAATCGACCGGCGCTGGCCCAGCCGTACGAGCCGCCGAAGATCGCGTTGTTCCCGTGCGTGTCGACCACGCGACGCAACTCGCGGGAGAGGAGTTCGGTCAGTTCGTCCCACGAGACCGAGACGAACTCGTCCGCGCCACGTCGGTCACTGGGACCAGGTCCGGTCTCGAGCCAACCGCGGCGCACCGCCGGGCCCGAAACGCGAGCCCGACTGCGCACCGAACCGGCGAGGTTCCCGAGCATCGGCGAGGGATTCGAATCACCCTCGTAGGGATGCACGGCGGTCACCTCGCCGGCGACCGATTCGGCGGTGAACATTCCCCAATGGGACATGTGTTGACGACGCCGGTTCGGTGCAGTTGTCACAGAAACTACTTTCGAAGTAGATCAGGGTAGGGAAAGGACCAGCTTCTCGATGTCCACGCGCGGCCCGGTGAAGAACGGCACCTCTTCGCGAACGTGCAAGCGAGCTTCGGTGGCACGCAGATCGCGCATCAGATCGACGATACGGATGAGCTCAGGCGCTTCGAACGCGAGAATCCACTCGTAGTCCCCCAGAGCGAAGGCCGGGACCGTGTTGGCGCGAACGTCCTTGTACGAACGAGCAGCCATACCGTGATCGGCGAGCATCTTGCGACGCTCCTCGTCGGGGAGCAGGTACCACTCGTACGAGCGGACGAACGGGTAAACGCAGATGTAGTCGCCCGGATCCTCACCCGCGATGAACGAGGGCACGTGGCTCTTGTTGAACTCCGCGGGGCGGTGCACCGCCGAGTTGCTCCAGATGGGAGCACTGGCCTGTCCGAGGACGGTGGTGCGGCGGAAATCCGCGTACGCGGCCTGAAGTTCCTCGATGCTGGCCGCGTGGGTCCAGATCATGAAGTCCGCGTCGGCGCGCAAGCCGGCGACGTCGTAGATGCCGCGAACCACGACGCCCTTGTCTTCGAGACCCTCGAAGAACAAGCGGGCGTCCTTGACCGCAGCTTCCCGATCATCGCCCAGCACACCGGGTTCCACCTGGAACACGGAGAACATGAGGTAACGGATTTCAGAGTTCAGTTTGTCGAAATCAAGGCGTGCCATGGGTCTATCGTGCCACTCGCTCGAATATCCGTGTAGCCGCCGTCGTGCCGACTGCGACACACGCCGGAACCCCGACGCCGTGCAGCCACGACCCGGCCACTTCGAGGCCGTCGAACTGCGTCATCCCGGACTCGATTTCAGCCACGATTTCCGTGTGACCTGGGGAGTACTGGGGAAGACCGCCGTGCCACCGCTGTACGAAGCTCGCTCCTGGCTCCTCGGTGATTCCGGTCACGGTCTCGAGATCGGCGCGCGCAAGTTCGATCAGTTCACCATCCGGCCGGTCGACGATCTCCGATGCACCGAATCGACCGAACGACACCCGAACGAGATGCTCGCCGCGATCAGCGAGGTGCGTCCACTTTCGGCTCGACAGCGTGAACGCCTTGGCGGTCAGGTCGGAGTCGGTGGCAACCAGGATCCCCGAATTCTGCGGAAGGTCGACCTGACCGGGCAAGCGGAGCGCCACCACCGCGGACGACGCCAGTTCGATCCGCGACGCGATACGCGCAATATCCGCATCGACGCCGGCCAACAGCACCGCTGCGCGCGGCGCCGGAACAGCCAGAATCACCGCGTCGACGCTGCCGAGCGGATCGACGTTCCACCCCGTCCCGTCCCTGCGTAACCCGGAAGCCTCGCCGCGGACGAACGTCGCGTCGGCGGCCTGCCGCAGCGCATCGAGCAAGATGCCGTAACCGTCCCTGAGCGCTCCGAACACTGGTCCGGGTGCAGGTGTCGGCACTGCGGCTGCAACTGCATCCGTGAGGCTCTGAGCGCCCGCATCGAGCGCCGCAGCGAGTGTCGGCAAAGCTGCACGCACTCCGATGGTCTCCGCCAGGCCCGAGTACACCCCGCCGAGAAGGGGATCCACCGATCGGCTGACCACCTGATCACCGAATCGCCCTGAAACCAGTTCGGCAACACTGCAATCGGAACCGCGGGTCCACTCGAACGGGACGCCTGGTTCGGCAGCTATGCGCGACAGCGTCTGCTCGTCGACTAGATCTCTCACCGACTCGGACGATGCCGGGATTCCCATCAGGGTTCCGGCAGGAAGTCGATTCAGTGAGCCCTGGGACCAGATCAACGGGCTCAACCCCGCTGGATAAACGATCTGATCGGTCAGTCCCAGCTCGGCGAGAAGCGCAGGGACTTCGGGCCGACGGGCGATGAACGCCTCGGCGCCGATGTCGATCGGGCCACCACCCAGATCAATCGTTCGCAGCTTCCCGCCCAGTCGCGGAGAGTCGTCGACGACCGTGATGTCGGCAACGGAGCCCAGACTGCGCCGAAGCCGGTACGCGGCAACCAGACCGGAGATTCCGCCTCCGATCACCGCGACCGACGGCCGAGTGGTTGTCACAGCGAGTGCACCAGCTCCACCGCCGAGGTGATCGCCGTGGGATCGGTGTCGGGAAGAACTCCATGGCCGAGGTTGAAGATGTGGCCGATGGCACCGGCCTCGATCGCGCGGTCACCTTCAGCGGCGATCCGGCGCACCTCACGATCGATCACCTCGGGGCCCGCGAACAGTACAGCGGGATCGAGATTGCCTTGCAGCGCCTTGCCCGGACCGACACGACCGGCCGCGAGGTCGAGCGGAATCCGCCAGTCGACACCCACGACGTCGGCACCTGCCTCCCCCATCGCGCCGAGAAGTTCACCGGTTCCGACACCGAAGTGGATACGCGGAACGCCGGCAGCGGCAACCTCGGCAAACACCCGTTCGGAATGCGGGAGAACAAATTCCCGGTAATCGGCCAGCGAGAGCGCGCCGGCCCACGAGTCGAACAGCTGAACCGCGTCGACACCCGCCTTGAGCTGCGTCTGCAGGAAGCAGATCGTGGTGTCTGCCAGGCTTCCCAGCAACGCGTGCCAGGTCTTCGGATCGGAGTGCATGAGCGCCTTGGTCTTCTCGTGGTTCCGGCTCGGACCACCCTCGACCAGATACGACGCCAAGGTGAACGGCGCTCCGGCAAAGCCGATCAGCGGAGTCGAGCCCAACTCGGTGGTGAGAAGTCGAACGGCCTGCGCGATCGCCCCGACCTCTTCGGGGACCAACCGCGGGAGGGCTGCGACGTCGGCGATGGAGCGAATCGGATTGGCAACCACCGGTCCGACGCCGGCAACGATGTCGAGATCGATTCCCGCAGCCTTGAGCGGAACAACGATGTCCGAGAACAGGATTGCCGCGTCCACGTCGTGACGGCGCACCGGCTGCATCGTGATCTCACAGACCAGCGCCGGATCGAAACACGACTCCAACATGCCGATCCCCGCGCGGATCTCGCGATACTCCGGCAACGAACGTCCGGCCTGGCGCATGAACCACACCGGCCGTCGACTCGGAGTGCGTCCGGTCGCCGCGGCGAGCAACGGTGCGTCGGGCAAAACTCGCCGAGCGCTGTATTCCGCCGACCCGGTCATGCCTGAATTCATGTTGTCCAACCCGCTCATCAGTCCTCGCGCTCTCCGCCAACGTGTGTCTTCGATCGACTCAATGCTGCCATGTCCCACACTCGGGATCGGACACCCGAGCGGTTCGTGAGCGGCCACACACCCGAACCACACTCGGTCGGCGCGCCTCCACCTACCCGCCCTTATCCCCGACTAACGTCCTGACCTGTGACGACATCCGGATCGACAGCCGACCCGGCCGAGTTCCGTGCCGCCGTGGAGGCGATGACCGCTGCGCGGGTTCGGCCCGAGATAGAGGTCGGTCCCATCCGTCCGCCGCAGCGTCTCGCTCCGTACAGCCACGCAGTGGGAGCCGAGGTTCTGCACCCGGACTCCGACGTCGTGGCCGAACAGTCCGAAGGCGACGCTTTCGGCCGCCTGATCCTGTTGTTCGATCCGGACGGCGACGAGGCATGGAACGGCACCATGCGGTTGGTGGCCTACATCCAGGCCGATCTCGACGAAGCCGTCGCCGCGGATCCACTACTTCCCGAAGTAGCCTGGAGTTGGCTGGTGGACGCACTCGAAGCCGGACCGGAACCTTTTGTGGCCCTGGGCGGTACGGTCACAGCCACAACTTCCGTGCGATACGGCGACATCGCGGGTCCGCCGCGAGCCCACCAACTCGAGTTACGTGCATCCTGGACTGCAACGTCATCAGAATTGGCTCACCATGTCGAGGCTTTCTGTGAAGTTCTCGCGTACGCGGCAGGACTTCCGCCTGCCGGGATAACCACGCTGTCGCGGCAGGGCGACTAACTCCACTACTCGTTTACGCATTCCCCCGGAAAAATACTAGAACCTGTTCTAAAATGAGTCATGCAACGTCTCAGCGGACTCGACGCGACCTTCCTCTACTTGGAAACACCGACCCAGCTATTGCACGTTTGTGGACTCGTACTGCTCGACCCCTCGACCATTCCGGGCGGTTACGACTACCGGAAGCTGCTTCGCGAGTTGGACTCGCGGATGGCCACGATGCCGACCTTCCGGCGCAAACTCAAGGATTCCCGCCTCAATCTCGACTACCCCGTGTGGGTCGACGATCACGATTTCGACATCGAGCGGCACTGCCACCGGACCGCGGTACCTGCTCCGGGCACACACGCGGAACTGGCAGAACTCGCCGGACACATCGCGAGCCAACCGCTGGATCGTTCCCGCCCACTATGGGAGATGTGGGTCATCGAGGGACTTGCCGACGGACAGATCGCCGTCATGTCGAAGATTCATCACAGCGCTGCCGACGGCGTCACCGGCGCGAACATCCTTGCTCAGCTGTGCAGTCTCGAACCGGATTCACCGGCGCTCGTGGATCCCACCGCACAGGGTGCGGGCGACGCGGGAACGCTGGACATCGCCATCGGCGGACTCATGGCCGTCATCGCCCGACCCGCAAGAATTGCCCGTCTGGTCCCCGGCGGAATCGCCATGCTCCCCAAGTGGGTGACGCGTGCACGAAAGGGTGAAGCGATGCCTGCTCCGTTCACCGCGCCGCGGACCTCGTTCAACGGCGCTATCACCGGTCACCGCAACGTCGCCTTCAGCCAGCTCGATCTCGCGAAGGTCAAGGCCGTCAAAGATCGCCACGGCGTCAAGGTCAACGATGTGGTTCTCGCGCTGTGCGCGGGTGCTTTGCGGACCTACCTCGAGGACCGCGACGAACTGCCGGAGGACTCACTCGTCGCGATGGTCCCCGTATCGGTCCACGGTAAATCCGATCGGCCGGGCACAAACCAGATCTCGGGCATGTTCACGCAGCTGGGCACCCAGATCGGCGATCCGGTCGAGCGTCTGCACGCGATCAGCGATTACAACGCCACCTCGAAGAACCACAACGAGGCTCTGGGTGCGAACATGCTCCAGGACTGGTCCCAGTTCGCATCACCAGCGGTGTTCGGCGCCGCCATGCGGGTGTACTCGTCGCTCAAACTCGCCGAGCGTCACCCCGTCGTGTCCAACCTGGTCGTCTCGAACGTGCCCGGGCCGCCGGTCCCGCTCTACTTCCTCGGCGCCCAGATCAAGGGAATGTTCCCGCTCGGCCCGATCTTTCACGGGGCAGGACTCAACGTGACGGTGATGTCACTCGACGGAAAACTCGACGTCGGCATCGTCAGTTGCTCCGATCTGGCACCCGAATTGGACCAGCTCGCGCAAGGTTTCGGAGCCGCACTCGACGAACTGTTCGACGCTGAGGTGACAACCCCGGCCCCGACTGCGACGTAGAGTCAGTGACCATGTCCGAAGTCACCGATGATGCAACCGAGCCCACCTCCGACGTAGTTCCGCTGCTCGTTCCGCGTGACGGAGTTCCGGACGTCATCACCACTGCCGCCGGTGTCGCCGACGCCGCGGCCGCGCTGGCCTCCGGCCACGGCCCGCTCGCCGTGGACGCCGAGCGGGCATCCGGATTCCGTTATTCGGCACGGGCGTACCTGATCCAGCTCCGACGCGAAGGAGCGGGATCGTTCCTGCTCGACCCGATCCCGACAGCGCAGGACCTGCAGCCGTTGGCCGAGGCGATCAACCCGTTGCAATGGGTGCTGCACTCGGCCGATCAGGATCTCCCCGGCCTCGCCGAACTGGGCCTGACACCGGCCGAGCTGTTCGACACCGAACTGGCCGGTCGACTGGCCGGGTTCGAGCGAGTCGGACTCGCCGCGATCGTGGAACGAACCCTGCGAGTGGAACTTCGCAAGGGTCACGGGGCTGCGGACTGGTCGACACGTCCGCTGCCGGACGCCTGGTTGAACTACGCCGCCCTCGACGTCGAAGTGCTTCTCGAACTGCGCGACGCAATGGAAGCCGAACTCGAATCCCAAGGCAAGCTCGAGTGGGCGAAGGAAGAGTTCGAGTACATCCGTCTGGCCGGCCCGCCCAAGCCCAAACCGGACCGCTGGCGTCGTACGTCGCACATCACCTCACTCAAGACCACCCGTCAGTTGGCGGCAGTACGGGCGCTGTGGCAGGCGCGCGAGGATCTCGCACGCAAGCGCGACGTGTCTCCGAGTCGGGTTCTTCCTGACTCCGCGATCATCGATGCCGCTCTCAAAGATCCTCGGTCGCTGGATGCGCTCCGCTCGCTTCCCGTCTTCGGCGGACCACGTCAACGCCGGTATTCGCGTATTTGGATGGACGCACTGGAAGCTGCGCGCAGGCTCCCGGACAGCGAGCTTCCGCCGAAGACCCCGCCGATCGTCGGACCCCCTGCCGCCGGCCGCTGGGCTCGCCAGGACCCGGCGGCGGCCGACCGACTGACGGCGGCTCGGGCCGCACTGTCGGACCTGAGCAAGGAAGTGTCGGTGCCCGTGGAGAATCTGCTCCAACCCGACCTGGTCAGGCGCCTGTGCTGGGACTGGAAGTTGGAACCCGACTCCGACATCGCCGAGGTCGAGAGCGCAATCGAGACCAAGCTCACTTCCGGTGGCGCACGTGGCTGGCAACGCACTTTGACGGTTCCCGTCCTCGCCGAGGCACTGAACTCCGTGGTCCCGGCCGAGCCCGAAGCGGAGGAGCCTGAATCCTGACCTGACCCCGGTGTGAGGTTGGAGCAATTCGGCACGTTAAGTTACCGGTCAGTAATGGGCAGTAGTACGCTCGATACGAGGCCGGACGCCTGGCCGTGATCGCCGAACCAACGTCTCACCGCACTTCGGAGTGGTGGGCAGCTCCATCAGGAGGAATTCGCGTGGCTCCATCCACAAACAACCAACGCAACGTCGTCTTCGTCGACGGCATTCGCACCCCGTTCGGCAAGGCCGGCCCGAAAGGCATGTACGCCGACACGCGCGCAGACGATCTCGTCGTCAAGGCGATTCGTGAGCTGCTTCGCCGTAACCCGCAGCTCGATCCCGCACGGATCGACGAAGTGGCTGTCGCAGCCACCACGCAGACCGGTGACCAGGGCCTGACCATCGGCCGCACCGCTGCGATCCTCGCCGGTCTCCCCGAAACCGTTCCCGGATTCGCCATCGACCGCATGTGCGCCGGCGCGATGACCGCCGTCACCACCACCGCGTCGGGCATCGGCTTCGGCCAGTACGACGTCGTGATCGCCGGTGGCGTCGAGCACATGGGCCACCACCCGATGGGTGAGGGCGCAGACCCCAACCCGCGCTTCCTCGCCGACCGCCTGGTCGACCCGAGCGCCCTCGTGATGGGTAACACCGCCGAGAACCTGCACGACCGGTTCCCGACCATCACCAAGGACCGCACGGACGCCTACGCCGTCAACAGCCAGAACAAGTACGACGCTGCCAAGAAGGCCGGCTTCATCGCCGACACCCTGGTCCCCGTCGCCACCCGCAGTTCCGCGGGCTGGGGTCTGGCCACCGAAGACGAGCCGCCGCGCCCCGGAACCACCGTCGAAGATCTCGCGAAGCTCAAGACGCCGTTCCGCCCGGCCGGACGCATCACCGCCGGTAACGCCGCCGGACTCAACGACGGTGCCACCGCAGCACTGCTCGCCGGTGAGGACACCGCAGCCGAGCTCGGCCTGCCGGTCGGCATGCGCATGGTGGGCTTCGCCTACCAGGGCGTCGACCCCGCCGTCATGGGCATCGGTCCGGTTCCCGCCACCGAGAAGCTCCTGGCACGCACCGGCCTGAAGATCGAGGACATCGGACTCTTCGAGATCAACGAGGCGTTCGCCGTTCAGGTCCTCGCGTTCCTCGAGCACTACGGAATCGCCGACGACGACCCGCGCGTCAACCAGTGGGGCGGCGCCATCGCGTGTGGCCACCCCCTCGCTTCCTCGGGCGTTCGCCTGATGACGCAGCTCTCCCGCCAGTTCGCGACGCGTCCCGACGTGCGCTACGGCTTGACCACCATGTGCATCGGCCTCGGCATGGGCGGCACCGTCATCTGGGAGAACCCGAACCACGCTGACTACCAGGCAGGGGTTAACTAAATGTCTGATATTGCAACAGCATTCGCCGACGAGGTCGTGACGAACGCCTACACGAAGATCATCTCGGTCCCCGGCATCGAGGGCCCGTTTGCACTGATCACCCTCGACAACGGCTTCGACCACACCAAGCCGTCGTCATTCGGTCCCGGCGGACTCGCAGCATTCGACGCCGCCCTCGACGAAGCCTTCGCAGCCAACCCGGTTGCCATCGCCGTCACCGGCAAGCCGTTCATCTTCGCCGCCGGCGCGGACCTCAAGGGTGTTCCCGCGATCACCTCTCGCGAGCAGGGACTCGAGCTGGGCCGCTTGGGTCACAAGGTGTTCCGACGCCTGCGTGAGTCGTCCGTTCCCACGTTCGCCTTCATCAACGGTGTCGCTCTGGGCGGCGGCCTCGAGGTCGGCCTGCACAGCCACTACCGCACGGTTGCCGCCAATGCGGGCGCACTGGGTCTTCCGGAAGCATTCCTCGGTCTGGTCCCCGGTTGGGGCGGAACGCAGTTGCTCCCCAACCTCGTCGGCCCGTCGAACGCCGTCACCGTGGTGATCGAGAACTCGCTGAACCAGAACAAGGTTCTCTCCCCCAAGAAGGCACTCGAACTCGGCGTCGTCGACGTCGTTCTCGATTCTGCCGACTTCATCGAGCAGTCCCTCGCCTGGGCGTCGCAGGTCCTCGCCGGCACAGTGACCCCCGCTCGCCCCGAGATCGACCGTGGCCAGGGCTGGGACGACGCGATCGCTCGTGCGAAGGCGATCGTCGACGGCAAGACCAAGGGCAACGCTCCCGGCGCCGTCAAGGCCGTCGAGCTGCTCGAACTGGCTCGCAGTACCGACATCACCGATGCCGCTTCGCTCGACAAGGGCTTCGCGGCCGAGGACGAGGCTCTTGCCGATCTCCTCCTGACCGACGAACTCCGTGCAGGTCTGTACGCCTTCGATCTGGTGAACAAGCGCGCCAAGCGCCCCGCCGGAGCACCCGACCGCTCGCTCGCTCGCAAGGTCAGCGGCGTCGGCATCGTCGGTGCCGGTCTCATGGCCAGCCAGCTCGCGCTGCTCTTCGTCCGCCAGCTCAAGGTGCCGGTCATCCTGACTGACATCGACCAGGAGCGCATCGACAAGGGTGTCGGCTACGTCCACACCGAGATCGAGAAGCTCCAGGGCAAGGGACGCCTGTCCCCCGACGCTGCGAACCGCCTCAAGGCGCTCGTATCCGGTTCCCTCGACAAGGCCGCGTTCGCCAAGACCGACTTCGTCATCGAAGCCGTCTTCGAGAACATGGACGTCAAGAAGAAGGTCTTCGCGGAACTCGAGCAGTTCATCGCTCCCGAAACCATCCTGGCCACCAACACCTCCTCGCTCTCCATCACGGAGATGGCGTCCGGCCTCGAGCATCCCGAGCGTGTGGTCGGCTTCCACTTCTTCAACCCGGTTGCCGTTCTTCCCCTCCTCGAGATCATCAAGGGCAGCAAGACCGACGATGCCACTCTCGCAACGGCTTTCGCCACCGCGAAATCCCTGAAGAAGTCCGCCGTCCTCTGCGGCGACAAGGCAGGCTTCGTCTTCAACCGCCTCGTCACCCGCACCTTGGGTGAGGTCATGTCCGCCGTCGACGAAGGCACCCCCTTCGACGTCGCGGACAATGCCATCGCCGAACTCGGCATGCCCATGTCGCCGTTCACCTTGCTGGCACTCGTCGGACCCGCAGTGGCACTGCACACCGGCGAGACCCTGCAGGAGTCGTACCCGGACCGGTTCAAGAGCTCACCCGGACTCGAAGCACTCGTCGAGGCCCGCAAGCCCGGCGTGTGGACCTGGGGCGAGAACGGTCAGGCCGTCGACCCCGAGGTCGCCGCACTGTGGCCGCAGGGTGACAAGGTGTCCACTTCGGAAGAGGTCCTCGAGCGCACACGTCGTGCATTTGCCGAGGAAATTCAGATCATGCTCGACGAGGGCGTCGTAGCGGCAGCCGAGGACATCGACCTCTGCCTGCTGCTCGGCGGCGGGTTCGGATTCTGGAACGGCGGCATCACGCCGTACCTGGACCGGACCGGTACCTCCGAGGCTGTCAACGGCAAGCGCTTCCTCGCGCCTGGTGTTGCCAGCGTCTGAGTCAGTCGATCGACCCGTCACGGAGGCGTGCCTTCGGGTACGCCGTCCGTGGCGTTTGGGCAGGTTCAGAATAGGGTTCCCACATCGTCTTTCACGATGTTCTCGAGCGCACGCTCCGCGACGGCGGCGATAGTCATCGACGGATTGCACGCAGCGGAGTTCCCCGGCAACAGAGCGCCGTCGAGCACGTACAACCCCCGCTGGCCCAGAACCCGACCATCAAGATCGCACACCGAGTTCATGCAGGCACCGCCAAGGGGATGCCAGGTGGACGGCAGTAACGCGTTGGTGTCGGTGAGCAGTCCTCCTGCCGCGATCCGCTGGGCCGCAGGTCCGATGTGGCCTTGCTGGATCGCAGAGTCGCCATCCCTCGGCCAACGGAGCACCGCCTCGCCTCGCGCTGAGTCGTACACGAACCGACCTCGGTCGCTGCTGACCCCGAATCCGACCATCACCGTGCTGTGAGCGTCGAACGCCACCGGCGGGAACGACGCCTGAATGACGGTGAACGCGTTATGCGGGTCGTCCCAGTTCCGGCTGCCGTAGACGACCGGCCCGCCCTGCGTCGCACCGAAATTCTCCGCGAGATCCGACCAGATGTAGATCCGGTCGGCATTGGTCCCCCACCCCGCGCCGAGTTCGTCGGGCAGATCCGTGATCCGCCCCGTTGCCGCGGCGCGGACCAGGAGTTTGGTGGTGTTCATGCTGCCGGCAGCCATCACGAGCGCATCCGTCGTCAAAATCTTGTTCTCGAGAATGTTGCCGGAAATGTCGGTCCGGTCCACGTACACACGCCACCGTCCGTCGGCCGCCCGCTCGACATCGGTGACCTGGTGCAGAGTCTCCACATTCACCAATCCGGTCGCTTCCGCTGCCGCAATGTAGGTGACATCCACCGAATGTTTGCCCCCGTTGTTGACACCGAGCGCGCCGTCACCGTTGGTGTACGACGGCTTCATCTCACCCCGCAGTTCGGCCAACGCGTAGTTCCAGTCGATCGGCATCGGAATTTTCGACACCGGTAGACCGGAACGCGTTGCGTTACGCGCGAATACACGTGCCGCCTCGTAGTTCGGGCTGAAAATCAGTTCGTCGGGTGCAGTTTCCACTTGCAACATCCGCGCCACCCGCGGGTAATGGACGCGGTCCATTCGTGCGTAATCGAGCTCCTCCGGAAAGTGCGTGTTGAAGACCGCTTCTTCCGGTTGCAGCGTCATCCCTTGGTACACAAGCGATCCGCCGCCCACCCCGGCTGCGCAGATCGCGGTCATGTTCTCACCGGTCACCGTCTCCAACAAACCCGCGTATGGCTCGAAGATCGCCGGCCTGCCGAACAGAGTCGGGTTGGACTGATGCCAGAGGATACGCTTGTCCGGACTGGCGGGATGCGGAAAAGTTTCGGCATTCGGCCCGGTCTGCCACCGAATCCCTCTCTCCAGCAGGGTGACCGGAACCCCGGCCTCGGCCAAGCGAAGTGCCGTCACCCCTCCGCCGAACCCCGAACCGATAACCACGACACGGTGCACTTCACGTGTCAGCGGAATCCCTGTTGCAGCCTTGGCAGTGCGTGGCGCCATCATCGCGACTCCCACGGCGGCCGTACCGGCCAAGAACGATCTACGTTTCACTCCGGACATGACTGGTGCTCCCTCGAAGAATGTCGCCAGAGAATTCCGGGCACGCCAAAACTAGACACTCTGACGCTCGAGTGTCAAGGTTTTGGCGGAGCAGGCGAGGAACTACGAGGTCGACCGGATTGCGGGCCCGAGCCACCTCGAGAGAAAGGCCCGCAAGGAGTCATCGGAATGGACGAGGTCACTGTCGAATGCAACAACCGAAAGCCCCAGTCGCACGGCAATTTCCACTATCTCATCCAACTCCGCCTCCGTGGCGAGGCCACGTTCGACCATAGGGGCGAGCATCTGACCAGCGAAAGGTATTGCTCGACTCATCATTTCGAGATCGAAGACAGGGTTTCCCCGCTCGGCGAGGAGCAGAGTCGCGAGCACCGGGTGAGCACGCACGGCAGTTCGCGCGGCAACGATGAATTCGACGACGTAGTCGCACGCCGTGTCAACCGACTCCACCTGTGCCGTGATCTCCCCGAGAACCTCGACAGCGAGACCGCCCATCGCCTGGGAGACGACCTCTTCACGTGTACCGAAAATCGAGTACACCGTCTGGCGCGAGACACCGGCCGCGGTGGCAACTGCGGCAATGTTCACAGCCTCGAATCCGCCACCTTCGATCAGTCCGAGGGCGGCGCCGAGAATCTTCTGCTGTGATCGCACGAGGAAAGTATCGCCCACCGAAACGGCGCCCTGAGAAACGCGGTCCAGATCCGACTCCCACCTGCATAAACGGCACAATCGGTTTCGTTTGGCTGCCGAAATTCAGTAGGTTAGGCTGCCCTTCATGAAAACTTCTGTTCGGGGCTTCACTGCCCTCGGTGCGGCTGCAATCGCGGTCACCGCACTTGTCTCGTGCTCCTCGGATTCAGGCACATCCACGGCATCCCAAGGTACGGACGGATTCCCCGTCAGCATCGAGAACACCTTCGGCACCACGACCATCGACTCGAAGCCCGAGCGCCTCGTCACCCTCGGATGGAACGCGCAGGACATCCTGTACGCACTCGATCTGACTCCGGTCGGACAGCCCAAGTACACCTACGGTGCGGACGACAACGGCGTCATGCCCTGGGCCCAGGACTACTTCGACGCGGACAAGACAACGCTCTTCGACATGCCGGCCAGCGGAGAACCGCCGATCGAGTCCATCGCATCGTTGACCCCCGACGTCATCCTGGCGCCGTACGAGGGCTTCGAGGAATCCGTCTACAACCAACTGAGCAAGATCGCACCGACGGCCGCTTATCCCGGCGCAGCGTGGCAGACGTCCTGGCAGGACCAGACCCGCATCGTCGGCAAGGCAGTCGGCAAGAGCGAAGAGGCCGAGAAGCTCGTCGACGGCCTCGACGCGACTCTCGCCGATACCGCCGCAGCCCACCCGGAGTTCGCCGGAAGTACATTGGCAGTGGTCAACTTCGACACCGATTCGAGCAACATCAACGTCTATCTGCCCACCGACCCGCGGGTCCAGGTGCTGACGGAACTCGGATTCGTCAACGCGCCGGGCGTCGAGAAGCTCGCCGCGGACAATGCAGGTGGATCGTTCTTCAAGACGATCTCCTACGAGAACATCGCCGACATCGACGCCGACGTGATCGTCGGCTTCACCGACGGCTCCGGTGATCCGTCCGGCATACCCGCAGTCGGTGGACTCGACGCGGTCAAACGCGGATCCACCGCATTCCTCAGCGACACCCGCGTCATCGGCGGACTGAGCAACGTCAACGTCCTGAGCACGCCTTGGGTCCTCGGCCAGATCACACCGACGTTGAGTGAAGCCGCAAAGCGCGCGACCGCCTAGAAACGGGATTTTCACGACACCCTCAAAGCCAACTCCCACGGCAGGAACTACACGAGTGGGTTCACTCTGAAGCCTGACGCCACAGGCATGATCCTCGAGATGCACTTCTCCGGGGAATCCGAATCCACTTCACGTATCTCGAAGATCTTCACAGCGGTATTCGGTCGATTGGGCGCGCGGGTGACCCGGAAATTCATGGCAAAGGATTTCGAGGACATCGCAGCCAAAGCCGAGAGTCTCGCGGGTAAGTAAACCACCCTCACCTGCACCGACATTATTGTGTGCATAATGACTGCAATCAATACCTTGTCTCTGCGTCCGGTTGTTTCGACCTGGGAATGGACTCAGCTGGATAACGGCGCGTGAGTCCCCGCCAAATCTCGTCCGGTGGGCGTAGCGTGCAGAGTGCTCGCGGATGGATCGACGCATCGGGGTGTCGACCGTAGGGCCTTTGAGGGGGCAGGAATGGCATTCAGCGGAACCGCCTCCGGCGGTGGATCCGGCGCTACTCGCGCCGACGTCGGACATGCAGTGCTCTTCGCCGGCGCCGCCGCGCTCGGCGGTTTTCTGTTCGGATACGACACCGCCGTCATCAACGGGGCAGTCGGTGCGATCCGAGACAAGTACGACATCGGCGCCTCGGGCACCGGGCTCACGGTCTCACTGACTCTGCTCGGCGCAGCACTCGGCGCCTGGATCGCAGGCACACTCGCAGATCGCCTCGGCCGCATCCGCGTCATGCAAATAGCCGCGGTGTTGTTCATAATCGGCGCCGTCGGTTCCGCAGTTCCGTTCAGCGTCTACGACCTCACGTTCTGGCGCGTGGTCGGCGGCCTGGCCGTCGGTTTCGCATCGGTCATCGCTCCGGCGTACATCGCGGAGATCTCTCCCGCTGCGATTCGCGGCCGTCTCGGTTCGATGTACCAATTGGCGATCGTTCTCGGAATCGCCGTGTCGCAGTTGGTCAACTACGCACTCCAGGCCGCGGCCGGTGGCGATCGCAATCAGATCGCGGGCCTCGAGGCCTGGCAGTGGATGTTGATGCTCGAAGCCGTTCCCGCAGTTCTGTATCTGATCATGACGACCACGATTCCCGAGTCGCCGCGATTCCTCGTAGCGCAGGGCAAGGACGATCGCGCTCGCAAGATCATCTCCGACCTGGAAGGCGGCGATCACGACGCCGTCACCGAGCGGATGAACGAGATCCGCGACTCGCTCAGCGAGAAGCAGGCCAAAACCACGGTCCGCCAACTCTTCTCGAAGCGGCTCGGCGTCTCCCACCTCGTGTGGGTCGGTATCGCGTTGGCCGCACTGCAGCAGCTGGTCGGTATCAATGTGATCTTCTACTACTCCAGCACCCTGTGGCAGGCAGTGGGATTCGGCGCCGACCGCTCCCTTCTGATCAGCGTCGTGAGCGCCTTGGTCAACATCGTCGGTACGTTTGTCGCCATCGCCGTCATCGACCGGGTCGGTCGAAAACCGCTGTTGTTGGTCGGTTCCGCCGGTATGGCCATCTCACTGGGCACCGCGGCATTCTGTTTCCATTCGGCAACAGTGACCAAGAACGAGATCGGCGAATCGGTGGCCACGCTGACCGGAGCCAACGCGACTATCGCACTTATCGGTGCGAACGCATTCGTGTTCTTCTTCGCTCTGTCCTGGGGCCCGGTGGTCTGGGTGTTGATCTCCGAAATGTTCCCCAATCGCGTGCGTGCTGCTGCAGTAGGAATTGCGACCGCCACCAACTGGGTCGCGAACTTCCTGGTCTCCTGGACGTTCCCGGCACTGGCCGATTGGAATCTGTCGTACACCTACGCCGGCTACGCCGTCATGGCAGCGTTGTCACTGTTCGTCGTCCTGCGATTCGTGAAGGAAACGCGAGGCAGCACACTCGAATCCGTCCAGTAGCGAGATCTCACGGTTTCACACCGAAAAGCGGTGGCCCTCGGATTGATCCGAGGGCCACCGCTTTTCGAGATTATCGTGAGACGAGCCGTCAGCCTTGCGCGACTTCGCCCTGAGCCGAAGCCGACGACGCGTCTTCCTGGACGTGGACGCCGACGCTGCCCATCCCCGCCACCCAGCCGGTGATCTTGCGGGAGAGGTCCTGAGCCGTGAGTCCGAGTTCCTTGTGGATGGCTTCGCGGCTGGCGTGATCGAGGAACTGCTGGGGAACGCCCATGTCGCGGCACGACGTGTGCACTCCGGCGGCACGCATCGCGGCCGAGACCGTCGAACCGATGCCGCCGTGCAGACCGCCGTCTTCGATGGTGACCACAAGGGCGTACTTGTCCGCCATCTTCACCAGCGAATCCGCGACCGGCAGAACCCATCGCGGATCAACGACGGCAACCGAGATGCCCTGCTTGTCGAGCCGCTCGGCAATCTCCAGTGCCAAGGATGCAAACGGGCCCACCGCGACGAGGAGCACGTCGCCGCGCTCACCCTCGCTGGCCTTGAGAACGTCGACCATTCCGTCGAGTCGCTTCACTGCCGGAATCGCTTCGGGTACAGCACCCTTCGGGAACCGTACGACCGTTGGGCCGTCGTCGACGAGAAGCGCCTCGTCCAGTTCTTCCCGCAGTGTGTCTGCATCACGCGGTGCCGCGACGCGAATCCCCGGGATGATTCCGAGCAGCGAAAGATCCCAGACGCCGTTGTGGCTGGCGCCGTCGACTCCGGTGACCCCGGCGCGGTCGAGCACGACTGTCACCGGTTGTTTGAGCAGTGCGACGTCCATCAACAACTGGTCGAAAGCCCGATTGAGGAAGGTCGAGTAGATAGCAACGACGGGGTGAAGTCCGCCAAGTGCAAGACCGGCGGCCGAGGTCATCGCATGCTGCTCGGCGATACCGACGTCGAAAATCCGATCGGGGAACTTCTCCCCGAAGGCCGCGAGGCCGGTGGGCCCGGCCATCGCCGCGGTGATGGCGACGATGTCCTCACGACGCGAAGCCTGCTCGATCAATGCGGCCGAGAAGACCGACGTCCAGTCCGGCGCGGACGACTTGGTGCCGCGACCGGTGACGGGATCGATGACGCCGGTGGCATGCATCTGGTCGGCCACGTCGTTCTCGGCGTGTGCGTAACCGTTGCCCTTACGAGTGACGGCATGAACGATGACCGGTCCGCCGTAGGCCTTCGCCCGGCGCAACGCCGATTCCATGGCGGCTTCGTCGTGACCGTCGACCGGTCCGAGGTACTTGATACCCAGATCGGTGAACATGACCTGAGGGCTGACAGCGTCCTTGAGACCCGCCTTCATTCCGTGCAGGACGGAGTACGCGGTGCGCCCCACCCAGGGCAGTCTCTTGACCATGCGTCGGCCACTGTCGAGGGCGCGCTCGTAACTCGGCGCGGTGCGCAGTGCCGAAAGATGGTCGGCGAGGCCGCCGATGGTCGGCGCGTACGAGCGGCCGTTGTCGTTGACGACGATCACCACCGAACGGTCTTTTCCGGCTGCGATGTTGTTGAGGGCTTCCCAACACATTCCGCCGGTCAGGGCGCCGTCACCGACGACGGCGACAACGTGGCGATTCTGGCCCGTGAGCGCGAAGGCCTTCGCGAGGCCGTCGGCATAGGACAACGCGGCGGAAGCGTGAGAGGACTCGACCCAGTCGTGTTCGCTCTCGGCGCGGCACGGATACCCGGACAGTCCGCCCTGCTTACGCAGAGTGTCGAACTGATCCTGACGACCGGTGAGGATCTTGTGCACGTAGGCCTGATGGCCCGTGTCGAAGATGATCGCGTCCTGCGGCGAGTCGAAAATTCGGTGCAGTGCGAGGGTCAACTCCACGACGCCCAAGTTGGGCCCGAGGTGACCACCGGTCGCAGCGACCTTCAGCACGAGGAACTCACGAATCTCGTCGGCCAACTCCGTCATCTCGGCGTGGCTCAACTGACGTAGATCGTCAGGACCCTGAATGCGGGCAAGAACACCCAACGAGATCGCTCCCTCCGTGCTTCACAGCTGCACCGGTGCGCGCCGCGGCTGTCTTCGCGACAGTGCTGCCAGTCTACGGAGCGTTCCGGCGAACCGACACGCGGACTCGGCCCGAATCCGGTGTGACTTCGCGTAACAGCGAAATCCCACGGATCGCTCGTGATCGCAATCACAGACAAATGGGATCCGTCGCAATCGACTCGACAACTCTTGTTCCACAAAACGACCGCCATGTCGGCTTAAGGTCGACATATGGGAACTGTGGTCGAAGACCTGATAACGCGAGTGTTCGACGAAGTCCGATCACTCGACGAGGGCGAGTTGGCCGACTACATCCCCGAACTCGCGGCGGTCGCCCCCGATTCGTTCGGAATCTGCATCGCCACCGTCGACGGTTACGTCTACGAGATCGGCGACTCGCGAATCCCGTTCACCATTCAGTCGATCTCGAAACCCTTCACCTACGCCTTGGCTCTCGCCGATCGGGGAAGCGAGGCGGTTGCCGCGAAAATCGACGTCGAACCATCCGGCGAGCCGTTCAACGAAATCAGCCTCGACCCGCTCACCGAACGGCCACGAAACCCCATGATCAATGCCGGGGCGATCACCGCTGCATCACTGGTCGCCGGCCCGAATCCCGAGGCCCGCTTCGAGCGCATCCGCTCGGCGTACTCGAGGTACGCGGGCCGCGAACTGGCATTCAACGAGTCGGTCTACACCTCCGAGGCGCGCACCGGTCACCGCAACCGCGCGATCGGACACATGCTGCGATCCTTCGACGTCATCACCGGCAATCCCGACGAGGCCGTCGACCTGTATTTCCGTCAATGCTCGATCGACGTGACCTGCCGCGACCTGAGTCTGATGGCTGCGACGATGGCGAACAACGGTGTCAATCCGCTCACCCACGAGCGCGCGCTGGCCCCCGCGGGCGTCGAACAGGTCCTCAGCGTCATGGCGACGTGCGGCATGTACGACGGCGCCGGAAAGTGGCTGGTGGAGGTCGGATTGCCGGCCAAGAGCGGCGTCGGCGGCGGAGTCCTGGCGGTTCTGCCCGGCCAGATCGGCATCGCGGTGTACTCCCCCAGGCTCGACGTTCACGGAAACAGCGTTCGCGGAGTTGCGTCTGCCCGGGCACTGTCGAAGGAACTCGAACTGCACTTCCTCCACGTGACGCGGGCGTCACGCTCGTCGATCCGGGCCAGATACAGCGTCATCGAAGCACCGTCGCGAGTACGACGCACCCCGACCGAACAGGCTGTGCTCGACGACGTCGGCAAGCGCAGCCGGGTCTACGAACTGCACGGCGATCTCCTCTTCACCGGTGCCGAATCGGCGGTCCGCGAAATCGGCTCGGTGGACGAGGGCCTCGAAGTTGTCGTCATCGACGTCCGCCGTGTCGACGACGCCAGCGACGTCGCAGTACGCATGATCACTGCGCTGCAGGTTCAACTGGCCGAGCAGGCTTGTGCGGTGGCCGTCGTCGATCCGCAAGGACTGCTGGGACAACGAAGTTCGAGCATCGACCCCGCCAGAAGAAGTGGTCGGGTTTTTGCGGATCTCGATTCCGCCATGCAGTGGTGCGAAGACACGTTGCTTGCGGTGCATTGTGAGGCCGAACGGCAGGCGTCGACGATCTCGATCGAGGACCACCCAGTTCTCGATGCTCTGTCCGCGGCACAGATCGAGGGATTCTCGGCAGAGTTGGAGACTCGTACCTATGCCCGCGGCGAGAAGATCGCCCGCCGAGGTGAATCGGCGTCTGGCTTCTACCTGATTCTCAGTGGCCAGGTCAGCACCATGTTCACCGACGCGCACGGGGTCGAGCACCGCATCACGACGCTCTCCGCCGGAATGACGTTCGGCGAGATGACGATGTTCCTCGACACTCCGTTCCTCAACGACATCCGCGCCGATTCCACGGTCACCGTGGCCGTGCTGACTCCGGAGCGATATGCAGAACTGACCGCACAGGCACCCGAGTTGAAACTTGCGCTTCTCGAACGACTGGCTGCGGGCGCCTACGAGCAATTGGACCTGATGTTGCGGAGTGTCATATCCGCCGGACGAATCGGATAGGAAGTACACATGCCGACCACCGCCCTCACCTCGGAACCGTCCACTGTCACGGTGACCGGAACTGCCACTGCAACAGCTGTTCCCGACATCGTGCGGCTGACGATCGGAGTATCGGTGACACAGACGGCCGTTTCCGACGCATTCGACGCCGTCGCGCGTCTGTCCACTGCTCTGACCGAGACCCTGCACGCGCGCGGTGTGCGCGGAGCGGACCTCACCACCGCCGGGCTGAGCGTCCATCCGCAGACTCACTGGAGTGACGGAGGCCGCCAGGAGACAACAGGATTCACCGCATCGACAACTTTCCGAGTCGTACTGCGAGAGCTGGAGCCGGAAGCGGCGAACTCCCCCGCCGCCGTCATCGCGGCGTGTGTATCGGTGGGCGGCGACGCGATTCGGCTCGACGGGCTCGAGTTCGACCTCGACGACCGCAGCGATCTGGCGACAAAAGCACGCGAATTGGCATGGACGGCAGCCGAATCGAAAGCCAGACAGTTCGCGGACCTGGCAGACAAAGATCTGGTCGAAGTTCTCGAGGTGCTCGAGGACTTCGACCAGATCGTGCCGATGCGCGGACGTGTCGCGGCGATGAAAGCGGATTCGGCCCCGATAGCCGTCGAACGCGGAGAGATCGAAGAATCGATCTCTGTCCGCGTTCGATGGGCTATGGCGTGACATAACTGTTCAGAAGACGCGGCCTGCGGTAGACCAGCCGGGCATGCGGATCAGCGAGTGAGGTTCTTCTCTTCGCGCTCTTCTTCGTACTTCTGCTCGGCGTCAGGAGTCGCGATGTCGATCGTGGTGCGCAGCGGACGGTTCGGGATGAAGATGACCGACACGAGCGTGACCACAGCGACGACGGCTGCGACCAGGAAGATCCGTCCTGTTGCGTCGCCGTAGGCGAACCGAACGATCTGCGAGACGAAGTCAGGCATATTGCTCAGGTCGAGGCCATCCTGGAGGCTCTTTCCAGCTACTGCCTGCTGCTCGGGCGGCAAGGTGGAGACCGAATCGACTGTCAGTGTCTTGACGCGGGTCGCAAGAATCGAACCGAGCACCGACACGCCGATCGCGCCGCCGAACGTGCGGAAGAACGCCACGATACTGCTGGCCGCACCGATGTTCTCGACGCTGACCGTGTTCTGCACCGCGAGCACGATGTTCTGCATCAACATGCCGGTACCCAGACCGACGATGGCGATGAAGATTCCGATGGTCCACAGGCTGGTGGCGTGGTCGATCGTCGACAGCAGCCCGAAACCGACCAGCAGCAGTACTGCGCCGGCGACGATGAAGGGCTTCCACTGACCGAACTTGGTGATCAGCTGTCCCGAGCCGACGGAGGCGACGAGCATGCCTGCGACCATCGGAATGGTGAGCAATCCGGCTTCGGTGGGATCGAATCCGCGTGCGGTCTGGAAGTACTGCGTCAGGAAGGTCGTCGCACCGAAGAGGCCGACACCGACTGCGATCGAGGCGATGATCGCGAGAGCAGTTGTGCGCTCGGTGATGATCTTGATCGGCAGGATCGGATCCTTGACCTTGGATTCGACGAACATCGTCAGGCCGAGCAGGGCCAGACCACCGATGACGAAGAAGGCCGACTCCTTCGAGAACCAGGCGTAGTAGTCGTCCTGACCGGCAAACGAAACCCAGATCAGCAGGACGCTGACACCGGCGGTGAGCAAGGTGGCGCCCATCCAGTCGATGGAGACGTTGTCCTTCTTCACGGTCTCGACGTGCAGTGTGCGCTGAAGCAGGAACAGTGCGATGACTGCCAACGGAACACACACGTAGAAGCACCAGCGCCAGCCGGCAGTGTCCACGAGGACGCCGCCGAGGATCGGTCCACCGGACATCGAGACGGCCATTGCCGCACCCATGTATCCGGAGTAGCGACCGCGATCTCGCGGCGGGATGATCGTGCCGATGATGGCTACGACGAGAGCGGTCAGGCCGCCCATGCCGATGCCCTGGATGACACGTGCACCGAGCAGCAACGGAACATTGTGCGCCGCGCCGGCGATGACCGAGCCGATCACGAAGATGACGATCGCGGTCTGGACCAGGACCTTCTTGTTGTAAAGGTCGGCCAGTTTGCCCCAGATCGGCGTCGATGCCGCAGTGGCGAGCAGTGCCGTGGTGATGATCCAGGCGTACTGCGTCTGAGTTCCGTGCAGTTCACCGATGATCGTGGGAAGCGCTGTCGAAACGATGGTGCTGCTGAGCAGCGCGGTGAACAGCGCTGCGATGAGTCCGGTGAGTGCTTCGAGAATTTCGCGGTGAGTCATCGCGCCCGCTTCGCGAGCCGATCCGTCACCTCCGGTACTTGCCCGGGTTTCTCCTACTGTTGCTGCCATGTGCCTTATCTCCCAATACTTTCTACGCCCGTGTGCGGAACTGCCGGCGAGGCCTGCCGATTCGATGCGCCGAACGTCTCGTTGAGACGTTGCAGCGATGTCACTGCGGCCATGGCCTCTTCCTGGCTCCAGTCTTCGAGCATGTTGCGCAAACGCGCCGCACGCCGCTGCGTGGTTCTCCGTAAAACGTCGTGTCCCTCTTCAGATACTCGGATGCGGAACGCCCGCTTGTCAGCCGGATCGGGATTTCTCTCGACATACCCCGCGTCGACCAGATCCGACATTTGTCGGCTGAGCGACGACTGACTGACACATAGATCGACGGCCAATTCGTTCTGTCGGCACTCCCCACGCGCTGCCAGCATGAACAACACACTGACCAGCGCAGGCGGCAGCAGGCTGTCTGCACCGGTGGTGACCGCGGCTCGCAGCGATCTGCCGAACATGAAGATCGTGTCGACGAGCGCCTGGGCCGTCTCCGGCTGTACCGACATTGCCTACCCCTGAATTCGAGTGGCCCGAACGAGCCGTGACTTGAAAACGGAAAACTACTTGCAGAACGAAACTATACGATTAGTTGCGTAATGCAAGCAACTGTTCTGAACGCGAGAAGCGTCACACCGTTTCAGGGAAAGATTTCGGGACGCGTCAGCGTTCGAGGAGCGCGATGCACTCCATGTGGTGTGTCTGAGGGAAGGCGTCGAACGCTCGGAGGCCGCCGATTCTGAAGCCCTGCTCCAGGTAGAGACCGATATCGCGGCCGAACGACGCCGGGTCGCACCCGATGTGCACGATCCGTTCGGCGCCCGTTGCGGCGAGAGCTTCCACGACCGGACGGCCGGCTCCCGCACGTGGCGGGTCGAGCACGACGACGGCAGGCGAACGCTCCAGATCCGCGATGACGTTCTCGACGCGGGCGCTGTGGAAGCGCACCTGACCGAGATCGGACAGAGCTGCCCGCCCGTCCGCGACTGCGCGCGCCGAAGATTCGACTGACTCCACCACGCCGGACGGCCCGACAAGGTCGGCGAGCACGGATGCGAAAACCCCGACTCCGCCGTAGAGATCCCACGCCGTGTCCGCGGTAGCGGCTCCGGCCCACTCCCCGACCACCTGTGAGTACGCGTTCGCAGCGCCGCGATGGGCCTGCCAGAAACCGGTCGCGGCCAGCGCCCATTCTCGATTGCCGACGCGCTCGATCACTGTGTCCGATCCGATGGCCACTCGGGTCTTTCGCGGGCCGCCGCTCGCCGCTCGGCGTGCCATCGCGCCGCGACGCCCCGGCGTCCGCCGTCCCGTCTTGGACACCGCGGGTGCGGCAATTTCCACGACGTGCCGCTGACCGGCAGCGTCGAGAACGACCTGCAGCTCGCTCCCTGGCGCCCATTGCGCACCGCCGAGACCGTCGTACGCGCTCTGATCGATCTGGGTGCAGCGCAGGTCCGTGACGATCCGGTTGCTCCGGTACGCGTGGTATCCCGCGACCCCGTGCCCGTCCACCGCCAACCGGACTCGCGTGCGCCAACCCGTTCCGTCTCCGGTTCCAGGTAGTTCCTCTACCGCGACGTCCGATTCGACACGAGCGAGTCGCAGAAGCTGCTCACGCACGACCGAGGTCTTCATCTCACGTTGGACACTCAGATCCGCATGCGAGTAGTCGCAGCAGCCCGCCCCGCCCGGGCCGGAGATCGGGCATGTCGGATCGATGCGATGCGGAGATGCGTCGAGAACTGTGATCGCGTCGGCGCGGCAGAACGATCCACCCTTGTCCTCCGTCACCCGGACCAGCGCCCGCTCCCCCGGCAAACCGTGACGGACGAACACGACCCGTCCCTCGTGCCGGGCGACGACGAACCCGCCGTGACCGGGGTTGCCCAGATCGACCTCGAAGGTCTGCCCGGTCCAATTCTCACTCAACGAACTACGCCTGCCATTTCGATGTTGCCGATCATTTTTCGCCGGTGATCATTTCTCGCCGGTGTCGTAACCGCGACGCGTGGCGCCTGCGGTCTTCTCGATGTCCAGCGGCTTTGCCTTTGCCGACGAACTCAGCTGCCACGGAACGCTGGTCACCATCACGCCGGGCTGGAAGAGCAGACGACTCTTCAGACGAAGCGCGCTCTGATTGTGCAGGATCTGCTCCCACCAGTGTCCGACGACGTACTCGGGAATGAAGACGGTGACGACATCACGCGGAGCATCGCGTCGTACACGCTTGACGTAATCGAGAACCGGCTTGGTGATTTCGCGGTACGGCGACTCGATCACCTTGAGCGGAACCGTCACGTCGCTCTTCTCCCACTCACGCACGAGTGCACGGGTGTCGGGCTCGTCGACGTTGACCGTGATGGCTTCGAGGGTGTCCGGTCGCGTGGCTCGCGCGTAGGCGAGAGCTCGCATCGTCGGCATGTGCAACTTCGAGACGAGCACGATCGAGTGCGTGCGGCTGGGAAGTACGCCGTCCCACTCCTGCTCCTCGAGCTCGGCTGCGACGCTGTCGTAGTGCTTGCGGATCATCTTCATCACGATGAAGATCGCGACCATCGCGACGATGGCGATCCAGGCGCCGGCAGCGAACTTGGTGATCAGAACGATGATCAGGACGGTGGCGGTCATTGCGAGACCGATCGAATTGATCACTCGCGAGCGCTGCATCCGGGCCCGCTGTGCCTTGTCGGTCTCGGACTTCAGATGCCGAGTCCAGTGCTTGATCATGCCCGTCTGGCTGAGCACGAACGAGACGAAGACGCCGACGATGTACAGCTGGATGAGCTTGGTGACCTCGGCGCCGAACACCACGACGAATGCGATCGCAGCACCGGAGAGGAAGAGGATTCCGTTGCTGAATGCCAGTCGGTCGCCGCGCGTGTGCAGCTGACGCGGTAGGTACCGGTCCTGCGCCAGGATCGATCCGAGTACCGGGAATCCGTTGAACGCGGTGTTCGCGGCCAGAACCAAGATCAGTGCCGTGACGATCGCCATGAAGAAGAATCCGATCGGGAAACCACTGAACACGGCTTCGGCGATCTGCGCGATCAAGGTCTTCTGGTGGTAACCCTCCGGCGCACCGACCAGCTGTTCCTGCGGATTGTGTGCGTAGACGATGCCGATCTTCTGAGCCAGGATGATGATGCCCATCAACAGGACGATGGCGATCGACCCGAGCAGCAGCAAGGTCGTGGCCGCGTTGCGCGATTTCGGCTTCTGGAACGCCGGTACGCCGTTACTGATGGCCTCGACGCCGGTCAAGGCAGCACAGCCCGAGGAGAAGGCGCGCGCGATCAGGAACGCGAAGGCAATTCCGTACAGATGCGAATCCTCGGCGTTGAGCGTGAACGACGACGATTCCGCGTGCACGTCCTCGCCGAGAACGTAGATCCGGAAGAACCCCCACCCGAGCATCAGGAACATGCCGACGATGAATGCATAGGTCGGAATAGCGAACGCGGTCCCCGATTCACGGATACCGCGAAGGTTGACCGCGGTCAGCAACACGATCGCCGCAACCGCGAACAACACCTTGTGCTGTGCGACGAACGGCAGAGCCGAGCCGATGTTCGACGCCGCCGACGAGATCGACACGGCGACCGTCAGCACGTAGTCGACCATCAGCGCACTACCGACGGTGAGACCGGCGGTCGGGCCGAGGTTGACCGTTGCAACCTCGTAGTCGCCGCCACCGGACGGGTATGCATGGACGTTCTGGCGGTAGCTCGCCACCACCACAGCCATGACGATGGCGACGGACAATCCGATCCAGGGCGTGTACGCATACGCGGAAATACCCGCGACGGAGAGAACCAGGAAGATTTCTTCGGGGGCATACGCGACGGACGACATCGCGTCGGACGCGAAGACCGGTAGTGCAATTCGCTTGGGTAGCAGCGTGTGCCCGAGTTTGTCGCTTCGGAACGGCCGACCGAGCAGGAGCCGCTTGGTAGCGGTCGAGAGCTTAGACACGTGCAAAGCGTAAGCCGTCTCGCCCGATTCGGAGTCATCAGAGCCCCAACTTCACCTTTTGTCGTGACACCCGGCACGCAGGCGACCGTTGTACTTGCTCTTCCCGTGAGGGGCTGTACCGTTCGATTCGGCGTGCAATCGCGCCATGAGGGTCCATGAACGGAGTAGGGCGTGTATGTCGTCATCATGGGGTGCGGTCGAGTGGGTTCTTCCCTCGCCGCGTCTCTGACCAGGATCGGACACGAGGTCGCCGTCATCGACCGCGATCAGAGTGCGTTTCTGCGTCTCGATCTCGACTTCCCGGGAACCAAGGTTCTGGGAATGGGGTTCGACCGTGACGTGCTGGTCCGGGCGGGCATCGAGCGGGCCGACGCCTTCGCTGCGGTGTCCTCGGGAGACAACTCCAACATCATCGCGGCGCGAGTCGCACGCGAGACTTTCGGCGTCGAACGCGTCGTCGCGCGTATTTACGACGCCAAGCGTGCCGCCGTTTACGAGCGCCTCGGCATCCCCACCGTCGCGACCGTGCCGTGGTCGACGGATCGCTTCCTGCACACGCTGACCAAGGAAAGTCAGACCGCGAAGTGGCGCGATCCTTCGGGCACTGTTGCGATTACCGAACTTGCCCTGCACGAGGATTGGGCCGGCAAGCCGATCGCACTACTCGAGAGCGCGACCAGTTCGAGAGTCGCCTTCATCATCCGATTCGGAACCGGCGTGCTCCCCGATCGCAAGACCGTCATCCAGGCCGACGACCAGGTCTACATCGCCGCGGTATCGGGAACTGTCGCCGAAGCGATCGCACTGGCCGGCAACCCGCCGCCGAGTGACGACTGACGGAGGCCGCAGATGACTGATCCGAACGCCGCCCCTCACAACAAGCCTGCGACTGTGTTGCACTACAACGTGATTGGAAGTTCTCGATGAAGGTCGCCATCGCCGGAGCCGGCGCCGTAGGCCGCTCCATTGCGCGAGAGCTGATTCGAAGCTCACACGACGTCATGCTGATCGAGCGCAAACTCGATCACATCGAACCGGAGTCGGTGCCCGAGGCGAAGTGGGTACACGCGGACGCGTGCGAACTCAGCCGCCTCGAGGACGCGTCGATGGAGTCCTACGAGGTCGTGATCGCCGCAACCGGAGACGACAAGGCCAACCTGGTCCTCAGTCTGCTCGCGAAAACCGAGTTCGGCGTTCGCCGAGTTGTCGCCCGCGTCAATGATCCCCGCAACGAATGGCTCTTCGACGAGTCGTGGGGCGTCGACGTCGCCGTCTCGACACCGCGGATGCTCGCTTCGCTCGTCGAAGAAGCCGTCTCCGTCGGTGACCTGGTCAAACTGATGACACTGCGGCAGGGGCAGGCCAATCTCGTCGAGATCACGTTGCCCGACAACACACCTCTTGCCGGAAAAGCCGTCAAGAAGCTCGAACTTCCGCGGGACTGCGCACTGGTCACCATTCTGCGGGGTGGGCGTGTGATCGTCCCGCAGATGGACGATCCCATCGAAGGTGGAGACGAACTCCTGTTCGTCGCGGCCGTCGACGCCGAGGATCAGTTGCGCGTTGCACTCCGCCTGGAGAATTGACCGACGAACACACTGACGACGAAAGGGAATCACATGGCACAAGCACCCGAAAACACCGTAGTCACCGACAATCCAGCCCAGAGCCGGTACGAGATCCATGCAGACGGCGACCTCGCCGGCATCGAGGACTACACCACGTCCGGTGACGTCGTCTCGTTCAACCACACCGAGATCTACCCGGCCTTCGAAGGTTTCGGGCTGGCCGCGATTCTGGTCCGCCAGGCTCTGGACGACCTACGCGCCCGTGGCCTCAAGGTTCACCCGGTCTGCCCGTACGTCGTGAAGTTTCTCGACAAGCACCCCGAGTACCAGGACCTGATCAGCTGAGATCGCGGTCTTCGCGCGGCTTCGTCAAATTCACCGAGCCCACCTCTTCGGACCCTGCGTCCGTTGCGGTGGGCTCGCTGCTTTCGGGCTCCACAACCGGTTCCGGCTCGACGATGCGATCGGCCTTCCGCACAGCCCAGACCGTCACGAGCAGCACCAAACCGGTCAATGGCCAACCCATGCCGATACGCGCGACTGCGAGCCATCCAGTGTGGTCGGTGTCGTAGAGCTGTGACTGAACGAGATACCGTGCACCGAAGACCAGCGCCCACGCCGCCGTCGCGATGTCGTAGAGCCGGACGGCGGAGCTGTGCTTGCGCCAGAGATTGCCGTGCCCGTTGAGATAACCCCAGATGATTCCGACGAGGGGCCAGCGCACGAGGATGGAAATCAGGAAGACCGCACCGTAGGCGAGGCTCGTGTAGATACCGAAGAGGAAATATCCTTTGGCATCGCCGGTGCGATAGGCGATGAACGCGGAAACTCCGACTCCGAGAAACCCGGAAATTGCGGGTTGGAGGGAATCCTTGCGGAAAAGGCGCCAGGCCGCGATAGCGACAGCGACGCCCAATGCGGCCCAGATTGCCGCGGTGAGGTTCCAGATACTGTTGACCGGGACAAAAATCAGAATCGGCAAAGACGAATAGATCAGACCACTCAGCCCGCCGAGTTGGTCGATTACCGATCGCTGTTGTGTTTCAGTCACCTGTCGAGGGTGCCACAGTCACCGAGTTGCACGGTAAATGCGGGAAACGCGCCTATTCGCCGCGCAGTTCGTAGTAAGGGTTGAAGATCGCCTTGCGACCGTCACGCTCGCCCACACGACCGCGGATCAGCAGGGTCTTACCGGTCTCGATTCCCGGGATCCGGCGACGCCCGATCCAGACGAGATTGATCACCTCGGTGCCGTCGAAGAACTCGGCCTCGATGCTGGCATTTCCCGACTTGGGACACGCGTCGACGCTGCGGAGTCGGCCCACCATCGTGACTTCTTCACCGCGACGACAATCGCAGGCCTTCTGACCTCCGGAAGCCTTGTTGGACTCGGCCATCTCCTGGGCGTCCAACTGGTCGACGTCCTCGGTCAGACGCTGGGTCAGTCGACGAAAATATCCTGCGGCGGCGGGTGCCATTGCGCGCTCCTGCGAACATGTATGACGCAAGGGTTTCGCGTCACGTGAAGGGCTGTGTGATCGCCACTGTAGACCCATTACGAGCGTGTAACCACACCGGTCAGTCCGCGTCTCGGGGGCACCGGGCAAGATCAAAAGATGCAGAACTCAGAATCGGCGACCGTTGCCGTCGTTCTCCCAGGTACAGGCTCTGACGCCCACTTCGCAGACCGCGCATTCCGGGCGCCGCTAGCGGCTCTGGGTGTGCGCATCGTCGCAATTGAACCGGACCCTCGGCGTGTCGTGGACGGCTATCTGGACGCGATGGACCGAGCCGCGGACACGCACGGCCGAATCATCGTCGGGGGCGTCTCGATCGGGGCCGCCGTGGCGCTCCAGTGGGCCGCCGAGAACCCCGATAGAACCGTGAGTGTGTTGGCAGCGCTTCCGGCCTGGATCGGGTCGGCGGACGACGCACCCGCTGCAGCGAGCGCGAGGTTCACCGCAGCACAACTGCGCTCCGAAGGATTGGAGGCGGTGATCGCAGCGATGCTCGCGTCGAGTCCGGCGTGGCTCGGAGCCGAACTCGAGCGCTCCTGGCGCTCTCAATGGCCCGATCTCCCGGCCGCGCTCGACGAGGCGGCGTCGTACCACTCGCTCAGCGAGAGCGCGTTACAGGCGGTGGGCATTCCGGTCGGCATCGCTTCGGCGGTGGACGATCCGGTTCATCCCGCGGCAGTGGCGCAGGCCTGGGCGAATGCACTCCCCCGCGGCGCAGTCGCCACGACGACGCTCGACATGATCGGGCGCGACCCCGCGGTTCTCGGGTCCACCTGCATCAAAGCGCTCGCGGCGATCGAATCCGATACCACCGCGAGCGCCTGAAAGAAAACCTGCTATTGACCCAATTGCTGCATGGCAGAACCGGATTCGCCGCTACGCGGCGGCGGGGTCGGTCGCGCTGGAGGTGACGGCGGAGCGGGCGGAGCTGACTGCTGTTGCTGCTGGGCGGCGACTTGTTGCTGCTGCGCTGTTGCCAACTGCTGCTCGTGTGCGGCCGCCAGCTGCTCGGCGAGTACCTGCGGGAGCACGACGGGCAGCGGTGTCCGCACCGGATGCGGCTCTGATCCTCGGTTGACGACGGTGTCGCGCAGGATGTCGCGTGCGATTGCCACCAAAGGGGTGTTCGCGGCGGTGGATCCGCTCGGACCCGCAACCACGCAGCGGACCATCCACCGCGGACCGTCGGCGCCGATGAACCGCAGGTCCATGTTGGCCGTCACGGCAGCCAGTTCCCGGCCCCAAGGGCCGTTCTCGACGCTCACCGCAGAATTGTCGTCGCGAAGCGACTGCGCGAGCTCGGCAACGACCTCACGCCACTGACCGGGTGATTTCGGGGCGGCGTATGCAGCAACCGTGATGCGGCCATATTCGGTGACCAGGTGCACGGCCTGCGGCGAACCGTTGGGTGCCATCTCGACCTGCAACTGTCCGCCGGTCGGCATCGGCACCAGAACGGAACCGAGATCGAGGCGCTGACCGTCACGGCCTGCCGTCGGATCGTCGGAATCGATCTCCGTGATGTCGTAAGGGCCTTCCGATTCGTCACCGAACTCGTCGCCGGCGACGTCGAGATCGTCTTCGACCTCGTCGATCTCCACCGACTCGTCGTTCTCGTCACCGAAGAAGCTGGTGGTTTCCTCGTCGACGTCTGTCTTCTTCTTGCGTCCGAACATGATTCAGACTCCCTCTCCGACGACCGCGCCAGGCGCATCGGTATCGAGTATCGCGTGACCGCCGCTGGAACCGTAGCCTCCGGTTCCTCTGGTCGTGTCGTCCAGCGACTCGACTTCCTCGAAAACCGGAAGTTCGACTCGTTGAACCACGAGCTGAGCGATTCGGTCACCGCGGCGGATGTCGATGGCTGTGGCCGGATCGAGATTGATCAAGCAGACCTTGAGTTCGCCCCGGTATCCCGCGTCCACGGTTCCGGGCGCGTTCACGATCGACAGTCCCGATTTTGCGGCAAGTCCGGAACGCGGATGGATCAACCCGACGGTGCCCACCGGCAAAGCGATCGCGATCCCCGTTCCGACCAGTGTTCGGTGGCCGGGTTCGATGGTGACATCGCTGGTGGAGCACAGATCCACACCCGCATCTCCGGGATGCGCACGCTGTGGAACGGGCAGGTCTGGATCCAGTCGCTTCAAGGCGATGGAGAGATGGTCGCTCACGTGGGCCAAGACTACTCGTAGCGACGGACTATCCTTGACAGGTGCCCGAAACATCTCGACCTGACGTCGCCACCACAACGCCCCCGTCCACGACGCTGTTCTCCGAGCGCCTGTGGGTGCCGATCTGGTGGTGGATCGCCGGGCTGGCCGTAGCCGGACTCCTCGCGGCCGAGGTCCACATGGGCCGCCCGGGGCTTCTTTCGTACCTGGCGTACGTCGTGCTGCTCCCCATCCCGATCTGGGCGGCATTCTGGCTCAGCCGGATGCGCGTCGAGGTGGTGGAGACAGCAGGGGTGAAAGAACTGCACGTGGGTCGAGCCCACCTGCCGGTCGAACTGATTTCGCGGGCTGCAGCAGTGCCGGCTTCCGCAAAGAGTGCGGCGATGGGGCGCCAACTCGATCCGTCGGCGTTCGTCCAACATCGCCCATGGGTCAAGACAATGGTGTTGATCGTGCTCGACGACCCGGAGGATCCCACGCCGTACTGGCTGGTGAGCACACGTCGTCCCGCTGATCTGCTGGCTGCGCTGGATCGCTGACCAGCGCGGTCACACCAAAGCAGTACTTCCCGACCCTTGGTCGACCCGCGAGCTGACGGGTCGACCACCGGGAAGGGAGATCAGGCAGCGCAGTCCATGCATACGAGCTGTCCGTTGGCATCACTGGCCAGGCGGCTGCGGTGATGAACCAGGAAGCAGCTCGAACACGTGAACTCGTCTGCCTGCTTCGGAACAACTCGAACCGAGAGTTCCTCGCCGGAAAGGTCGGCACCCGGCAGCTCGAAGGACTCCGCGGTGTCCGTCTCGTCGATGTCGACGACGGCTGACTGCGCTTCGTTGCGTCGCGCCTTCAGCTCCTCGAGAGAGTCCTCCGAAACCTCGTCGGACTCTGTACGCCTCGGTGCGTCGTAGTCAGTTGCCATCTCGTCTACCCCATCCTCTTCGTGTATCCCGGTCCCGTGTGCGCCGAGAATCCGGTAGATCCTTGATGCGCATGGAAACCGCCGTGGCATCCAGATCATTCCCTGTCGCTGCATAACGCTGCAGGACTGGAATTAGTGCCCGGAAGTTCCTTCCGAGAACGTGATCTGCGCCTCATTTGGTTGTCATTTCGGCGTCCGGCCGATGCCCAGTTGAACGACCTGGGCCGCCAGACAGTAGCCGACGTGAGCACGAAAGTAGTAACCGAATCGGAAATTTCCGAAAAATGACTGCGAATTGTCACCAAGGCAAGAGCAAGCTGTGACCTTTCGGCGACATTTTCAGACCGGATCCGGGTAGAAACTGCCCGCTAGTTGCCCAACTACCGTTGGGCGATCGACAACGTGTCGACGCGTCGAGCCGCGCCTCGGCTGTGTCGTCACACAAGCCCTCTAAGGTAGGCACCGAACGTCATGCCGGCGCCGCTCGGCCCGATGGCGAAGTAGAAGTTTCGTCAAGAAAGTCGAGGGATACCGTGGTTTCTCTGATCACCGAAGGCAGCTCTACCGATGACCAGGGACGTCCGTTCCGCCGTCGGCGCGCGTGGCCGGTGATCGCCGTGTTCGCGGTACTCGCATTGATCGGCAGTGTCTTGTGGGTCCGCATCCTGAGCGCCGAGGCAGAAGTCAGTGACACCGTCGCCTGCAACCTCCCGCAGCCTTCCTCCGATCCCTCGGCAGCGGCGCCACTACCGCTGGGAACCGTCGTCGACCGCTCGAAGCTGCTCGACGTGGATCCCGCTCCCCTGGCGGCCACCAAGGTTCGTGTGTTCAACGCCAACGGCGAACACGGTCAGGCCGCCCAGGTGGCAGCGCAACTGAGCGAGTTCGGCTTCTCCAGCGCGCCGGACGTCCAGGTCGGAAACGACCCCGTCTACGTCGACCAGAACATGGAGTGCCAGGGTCAGATCCGCTTCGGAGCGAACGGCCTCGCCGCCGCCAGTTCCGTCTGGCTGGTCGCCCCCTGCGCCGAACTGGTTCAGGACGGCCGCGGCGACGACACCGTCGACCTGGCTCTCGGCACCTACAACAAGGGCGCCCTGACCCCCAACACCGACGCCACCGCGATCCTGCATGCTCTGGCCGAGCAGCCCGCAAACGCCGAAGTCGCTCCGATGGACATCGCACTGCTCAAAGCAGCGCGCACGGCGCGCTGCTGACAAACCCGGTTCGGCCTCAGCTCGGAATCGGCTGATCTGCGCCGATCGAACTGAGCATGTGCGCGAACTGCTCGGCGATCGCCGGAGCCACCGCATAGACGACATCGCCGTCGGCCGACGTGGAATTGGGCGCCGGGACGTTGATCACGGCGCCCGCTTCGGAAGCGATCAGGGAGCCCGCGGCCCAGTCCCACGGACTCAGCCCGTGCTCGAAGTGAGCGTCGACCCGGCCGGTGGCAACCATGCACAGATCCAAAGCAGCCGAACCTATGCGTCGGATGTCGCGAACCTGCGGCAGGATCTGCCCGATCAAGGTGCCCTGCACCTTTCGGCGATCCGCTCCGTAGCCGAAACCGGTGGCCAACAGAGCCATTGACAGTTCGGTCACCTCATTGGCGTGCAGTTCGCTGACGACGCCGTCGGCCGTGGCCATGGTTGCGCCGCCGCCCCGGTGCGCGGAATACGTTGTTTCCAGCGACACGTCGACGACAGCCCCGGCCACTGAGATCCCGTCGATCTGTACGGCCACCGAAATGGCGAATGCGGGGATTCCGTAGAGAAAATTCACCGTGCCGTCGATGGGATCGACAACCCATCGAACTCCCGCGGAATCGTCGGTGTCTCCGCCACCTTCCTCACCCAAGATCGAATCTGCAGGGCGCAATTGCGCCAGAAGGTCGCGAATCACCTGTTCGGTTTCGGTATCGACCACCGTGACGGGATCGGTCGGCGTGCTCTTCGCAGCAACCGAACCACCCTCGGAGGCACCGGAACCCACCAGGCCGAATACCTCGGGCCGACGCACGCGGACGTGTTCGGCTGCGCGTTCGGCGACGGCTACGGCAACTGCCCGCAATTGTGCGGGGTCCAGAGAATCGGCGGAAAAGTCGGGCAACGTTCTTTCTGAAGGGCGCACCGGACCATCGCAACACATCTCTACCGAGGGGCACCACTCGAACGCCTGGAGTCGCACGCGCCCGAGTCCTTGTTCGGGTTAGTGTTTGCAACGGTAGATCGTGACCTCGAATTCGACACTCAGGAGCGCAGGACGATGACAACCACAGGTTTCGGGATCGACGTCGGCGGCAGCGGCGTCAAGGGCGGCACGATCGACCTGAGCACCGGGGAAATGATCGGTGACCGCATCAAGATCCTGACCCCGCAGCCGTCCACTCCCGATGCGATCGCGGGCACTGTGGCCGAGATCGTCGAGCAAGCAAAGTGGACCGGGCCGGTCGGCATCACGTTGCCCGCTGTCGTGACCGGCGGCGTCGCGCGCAGCGCCGCGAACATCGACAAGTCCTGGATCGACACCGACGCGGCCTCGCTCTTCGGCAAGGCCCTGGGCGGGCGCGAAGTCACCGTCCTCAACGACGCCGACGCCGCCGGAATTGCCGAGGACTCGTTCGGCGCGGGCAAGGACACCTCCGGCGTCGTGATCCTCTTGACCTTCGGCACCGGAATCGGATCTGCCGTGTTGCACAACGGAGTTCTGTTGCCCAACACCGAGTTCGGCCACCTCGAGGTCGACGGCAAGGAAGCCGAGCATCGAGCGGCGTCGTCGGTGAAGGAAAAAAAGGACTGGAGCTACAAGGAGTGGGCGGTCGAGGTCTCCCGAGTTCTAACCACCTTCGAGAACCTGCTGTGGCCTGATCTCTTCATCGCCGGAGGCGGAATCAGCCGCAAGCACGAGAAGTGGATTCCGCACCTGACCAACCGCACGAAGGTCGTCCCCGCCACCCTCCTCAACACCGCTGGAATCGCCGGAGCTGCGCTCGCGTCGGTCGGACTGACCAGGCCGGCCCCCGTCGCCGGATGAGAAAACCTGCACGTGAAAAGCGGAAAATCTACCTGTTACGGCCCGCCGTGACGTAAGAGTTTCCTGAGAGTCGTTACAATGGTGAAGTCCGGCTGCGCGCCGGCCAACAACCATTGACCTCTCCGCCGGATCACCACTCTGGCGTGACGCCGCACGACACCGTCACGAAAGGGCGTACGTGGCAGCCACCGATACACGTCAGACTGCTGATTCTCCATCAGAGTCAGAGCCACAATCTCCAGCCGTGGAGGCGGCCACCGTCACCGCTCCGGCAGCCAAGAAGGCTCCGGCGAAAAAGGCTCCCGCCAAGAAGGCAGCAGCAAAGAAGGCTCCGGCCAAGAAAGCTCCGGCCAAGAAGGCAGCAGCTAAGAAGGCCAGCCCCAAGAAGGCCGGCGATCCTGATGCCGAAGACGGCGATGTCGAGTTGGAAGACATCGACATCACGGACGGCGACCTTGCCGAGGTCGAGTCCGATGTCGTCGAGGTCGTAGCAGTCGGCGAAGACGAAGAGACCGCTGCAGAGCCGTCCGAGAAGGACAAGGCTTCCGGCGACTTCGTCTGGGACGAGGAAGAGTCCGAGGCTCTTCGCCAGGCACGCAAGGACGCCGAACTGACGGCGTCCGCCGACTCGGTTCGCGCTTACCTCAAGCAGATCGGCAAGGTCGCACTCCTCAACGCCGAAGAGGAAGTCGAACTGGCCAAGCGCATCGAGGCCGGCCTCTACGCCGTGCAGATCATGCAGGATCTTGCTGACAAGGGCGAGAAGTTGCCTGCAGCTCAGCGACGCGACATGAGCTGGATCTGCCGCGACGGCAACCGCGCCAAGAACCACCTCCTCGAGGCCAACCTTCGCCTGGTCGTCTCGCTGGCCAAGCGCTACACGGGCCGCGGCATGGCGTTCCTGGACCTCATCCAGGAAGGCAACCTCGGTCTGATCCGTGCAGTCGAGAAGTTCGACTACACCAAGGGTTACAAGTTCTCGACCTACGCCACGTGGTGGATCCGACAGGCCATCACCCGCGCAATGGCCGACCAGGCTCGCACCATCCGCATCCCGGTGCACATGGTCGAGGTCATCAACAAGCTCGGCCGTATCCAGCGTGAGCTGCTCCAGGACCTGGGCCGTGAGCCCACGCCGGAAGAGCTTGCCAAGGAAATGGACATCACGCCGGAGAAGGTGCTGGAAATCCAGCAGTACGCGCGTGAGCCGATCTCTCTCGACCAGACCATCGGCGACGAGGGCGACAGCCAGCTCGGTGACTTCATCGAGGACTCCGAAGCTGTTGTCGCAGTCGACGCCGTCTCGTTCACTTTGCTGCAGGATCAGCTGCAGTCGGTACTCGAGACGCTGTCCGAGCGCGAAGCCGGCGTGGTTCGCCTGCGCTTCGGCCTCACCGACGGCCAGCCGAGGACTTTAGACGAAATCGGACAGGTCTACGGCGTCACGCGTGAGCGTATCCGTCAGATCGAATCGAAGACGATGTCGAAGCTGCGCCACCCGTCGCGTTCGCAGGTTCTGCGCGACTACCTCGACTAGTCACACCAGCTATACGCAGAAGAGCCGCTCTCCGGATTTCCGGAGAGCGGCTCTTCTTCGTTTGCCGCCTCAGGCCAAGAGTGTGTCCCGGAGTTGTGCGATGTCCCCGTCGCTCAACTGCAGGCCGTCCCGGACGTAGTTGTCGAAGTTGCCGTACACCCGATCCACCGTGGCGAAAGACGTGTCCAGCCACGACTGTTCGACGCCGTCGATGAACGCACTCCCGGTGCGAGGTCCGGTGAGGTACTGGTTGCTGAGCATGTAGTCGGCGTTCACGTCGGCGCGGCTCACGCCGAGGAGGGTCAGAAGAACCGCAGTCATCCAGCCGGTACGGTCCTTGCCCGCCGAGCAGTGGTAGAGGACTGCACCCTCGGTGTTCGCGACGTTCACCAGAGCATCGTGGAATGCGCGGCTCGCCCCCGGATCGGTCGCCATCAACGCGTACATCGTGGGCATGTCCACCAGAGCCGGGAGGTTGGCGGGGTTGGTTCCGATGACGTCGAACCAGTTGGTTCGTGCCCCGTTCGGAATGCGGTCCTGCGAGAGCGTCCGTTCGACGACCGTGCGGAAGTCGTCCACCGATTCCACTCCGCGTTCGCTCAACGACGCGAGATCCGACGGCGTCAGCTTGTCGAGGGCATTCGAGCGAAACACCTTCCCCCACCGAACGGTCCGCCCCTCCTCGGTGACGTAACCGCCGATGTCACGCGCGTTCGACGCACCCTCGAGATGCAGCGATCGGTCTGCGGCAACCTGCGCAGCTGCAGGTCCGGCTTGTTCGAGCGCGGGTATTCCCCCGGCGAGCGCCGGCACCGGACCGCACGAGAGGATCACCGCGCACAGGACTGTCGCGGCGGGACGGGCGATTCTGTTCGACATCCGGACAGAATAGGGCCGCAATCAGGACTTCGTACGAACCTTGATGTACAACGAGGCAACCGGTTCGATAACTCTTGCCGCCACTGGACCGATGACCGCCATCAGGAGCACGTAAGCCGTTGCCAATGCCGCCAGTTCGGCGTCGACCGCACCCGCGGACACCGCCAGCCCGGCGATGATGATGGAGAACTCACCGCGGGCGATCAGGGCGGCACCGGCGCGCGCTTGACCCATTCGCGCGACACCCTGACGTCTGGCCGCCCAGGCGCCGGTGATCAGCTTCGTGATCGCGGTGACGACGGCCAGGATCGCAGCCCACCCGAGGACGGGCGGAATGGAACTGGGATCGGTGTTGAGACCGAAGACCACGAAGAACATTGCAGCGAACAGATCTCGAAGGGGCTCGAGCACGCGACTGGCATTGTGCGCCGTCGACCCCGAGATCGCGATCCCGAGGAGGAACGCGCCCACAGCCGCCGACACCTGCATCGCCGAACTGATGCCGGCAACCAACAGTGCGGCACCGAGCAGCTTGAGCAGGAGCGTCTCGCTGTCGGGACTGTCCAGGAGCGCGGAGACGTACCGCCCGTATCGCAGGGCCACAACAAGAACCACGGTGATGACCAACAACGAGATCCCGACCGCTTCGAGCCCGCCCATGAAGCTGACGCCCGCAAGCATCGCGGTCAGAATCGGCAGATACAGCGCCATCGCCAGGTCTTCGAACACCAGAATCGACAGCACGACCGGTGTTTCGCGGTTACCGAGGCGCCCCAGGTCGCTGAGCACCTTGGCGATGATGCCCGAAGACGAGATGTAGGTGACGCCGGCCATGACCGTCGCCCCCACGACGCCCCAGCCGAGAATCAAGCCGACCAACGCGCCGGGAGTCGCGTTGAGGACGATGTCGACGATGCCCGCTACGCGTGAGCGTTTGAGACCGGTCACGAGCTCGGCCGCGGTGTATTCGAGCCCCAACAGCAACAAGAGCAGGACGATCCCGATCTCACTTGCCAGATGGGAGAACTCGCCGATGTCTCCGAGTTGGATGAAACCGCCCTGTCCGAAGCACAGGCCGCCGATCAGGTAGAACGGGATCGGCGACATCCCCACGCGAGCAGCGAGTCGTCCGAGCAGTCCGAGCGCGAAGAAGACCGCGCCGAGTTCGATCAGTGCGAGGGTGGTTGTGTCCACGCGCCAGTCAGCCGTTGGCCAAGATTTTTGCCGCTGCGGCCAAACCGTCCGGCGTTCCGACTGCTACGAGAAGATCTCCCCCGGTGAAGGTGAAGTCGGGGTTCGGGGACGGGCTGACCTGTCCGGCACGCATGACGGCGACGATGGAGACTCCGGTACGCGTGCGCATGCCGGTGTCCCCGAGGGTCTGCCCGTCGTAGCGCGAACCGTCCTTGATGTAGAGCTGTTTGGTTCGAATGCCCGGAAGGTCACGGTGCTCTTCTTCGAGCTGCGCAACGAGCTGTGGGGCACCCAGGAGATTGCTGAGCGCTGCCGCTTCCTCTGTGGTCAGAGGCAGCGAGGCAGCACACGCGTCAGGGTCGTCTGCCTTGGACACGATGAGGTCGGTATGACCGTCCCGATGGGTGACGACACCCACGCGACGACCGGAAGACAGAACAAAATCCTTGCGCGTCCCGATCCCCGGTAGTGGGGTGACTTCTACGTTCATATACCAACGGTAGCGCCGATCGGCGACCTGCATCGCGTGAGGGCCACAATCCGCCGGGAGCACTTCGCGGCGAGCGAACCGGCGACCTACCGAACCGGCGAAAACACGCCGTTCTCGTCCGGAAGATACTCGACGACAGCGGTGACGGCTGCGACCGGAATCGGGGCGTACAGATGCGGGAATCGCATCGATTCCGGGTCAGAAGGGACGCCCGGTTCGTACTTGACCTGACCACCGAGCAGGGCCGGATCGATGGCGAGAAGGACTATGTCGTCGCGGCCGGCGAAGATCCGATTCGCCGGGAGATGAACTTGCGCCGGAGTCGACATGTGAACAAATCCCTCCGCCTCGAATCCGTCGGGGATACGTTCGCCGTGCTGTTGTGCCCGCGCCCATTCCTCGCGCGTGCACATGTGGAGCAACTCGACGCTCTCGTCGACAAGTGGTTCGCGTCCCGGGTTCATCCGCCCAGAATATCGGGCTGAGGTCGGCGATTCGAATCAGCTGTCAGCGAACAATCTTCACCCGAGAATGCCTGTCCAGCGCATTTCCAGTGAGACACAACACTAAGAAACGCCTTCGGGAACAACCCGTAAACCCCAAACGTCTGTAAGAGTGGATCTACCGCGCCATTCCGACGCGGCGGACCAGGCCCCAGGCACGCGGCCCGAATGCCGCAAAGCCAGTACGGAGGAGTCATGCCCGGAACACTGACCAGCCCACAGTTGACCGCTGCCGACCGGTGCGACCGGTGCGGTGCCGGAGCACGCGTACGCGCCGTGCTTCCCACCGGCGGCGAGCTTCTCTTCTGCGGACACCACGCAACCGAACACGCGGATCGACTTCGCGAGATGAATGCCGTCGTCTCCGAAAGCGAACCCGCAATCTGACCTGTCAGCCGGGGGTGGCCTCTTCACGAGGCGCGCCATGAACGCCAGAACGGGCGATCACAGTTACTGTGATCGCCCGTTCTGCCGTTCCGGGGCCGCAAGCACGCGAAGCGTACGGGACCGGTATCGGCTGCTACCAGCTGCGTAGGATCGCGATGCGCTCGGTCAGCTGATCGACAGTCGCGATGGCCGTCGGCGGGCCTCCGCACACTCGGCGAAGTTCCGCGTGAATGATGCCGTGTGGTTTGCCGGTGCGGTGAACGTTCATCGCCACCAACCCGTTCAGCTCCTTGCGGAGCGCTCCGAGCTGATCTGCCGTGGCCGCTCGATCGGATACCACTGCCGCCGTGGGTTGCGGTGCGGCGGCCTTGGCCGAGTTGGCCTCGACCTGTGTCTGCTGGCGTTGACGCAGCAATGCCCGCATCTGATCGGCGTCGAGTAGGCCTGGCAGACCGAGGTAGTCGGCTTCCTCGTCACTTCCGGCGAATGTCGCGGTACCGAAGGACGATCCGTCGTAGATCACCTGGTCGAGTTCGGCATCGGCGCCCAGGGACGTGAACGCCTTCTCCTCCTCGCCCAGCTCGTCCTTCTGCTTGTTCGCATCGGCGAGCAGGTCGTCTTCGAGGCCGTCCTTCTCACGATGCGGCTTGCCGAGTACGTGGTCACGCTGAGCCTCGAGCTGTGCAGCAAGGTCGAGAAGCACCGGCACCGACGGCAGGAAGACGCTGGCAGTTTCGCCCTTACGACGCGAACGCACGAAGCGCCCGATCGCCTGAGCGAAGTACAGCGGGGTCGACGCGCTGGTCGCGTACACACCGACCGCCAGACGGGGAACGTCGACGCCCTCGGACACCATGCGCACCGCGACCATCCATTTCTGGTCGCTCGCACCGAATTCGGCGATTCGCTTGGACGCGGTGGGGTCGTCGGACAGCACGACGGCCGGCTGTTCGCCGGTGATCGCTGTCAACGCCTTCGCGTACTCGCGGGCCACTGTCTGGTCCGTCGCGATGACAAGTCCGCCGGCATCGGGCATACCCGTACTGCGCAGCTGCGCCAAACGGGTGTCTGCTGCTTGCAGCACGGCAGGAATCCAGTCGCCGGCAGGGTCCAAGGCCGTACGCCATGCCCGAGTCGTCTGCTCGGCGCTCAGCGGCTCGCCGAGCCGAGCGGTGAATTCCTCGCCGGCGTTGTTTCGCCACCGCGCCTCGCCCGAGTAGGCGAGAAACACGACGGGGCGAACCACGCCGTCCTTGAGGGCATCCGAATATCCGTAGGAGTGATCGGCTTTCGAGCGGAGCAGACCTTCCTTGTCCGGCTCGTACTCGACAAAAGGAATGGCACTGTCGTCACTGCGGAACGGAGTTCCGGTCAGTGCGAGACGCCTGGTCGCGTCGCCGAACGCCTCACGAATGGCGTCGCCCCAGCTCTTGGCGTCGCCGCCGTGGTGGATCTCGTCGAGGATGACCAGCGTCTTGCGGCCCTCGGTGCGCACACGGTGCTTCGACGGGTGCGAGGCAACCTGGGCGTAGGTCAGCACGACGCCGTGATAGTCACTCGAGGTCTGGCCGGTCGAGTTGGAGAACCGCGAGTCCAATGCCAGGCCGGATCGCTGAGCGGACTCCGCCCACTGGTGCTTGAGGTGCTCGGTCGGCGCCACGACGGTTATCTGGTCGACCGTCCGGTCACGGAGCAATTCCGAAGCTACCCGCAGAGCGAAGGTGGTCTTACCTGCTCCAGGCGTTGCGACCGCCAGGAAGTCACGCGGACTGCTGGAAAGGTACTTGGTCAGTGCACGGCGCTGCCATGCACGAAGGGAACCGGTAGGGGCGCCAGGTTGGGTTCCCGCGGATTGAGCTCCGGCGGGTTCGGGCGAATTGCCGAACTCGGCTGCCACGGTCTCAGACGTCATAGGCCGCGCCTCCACTGGAATCGCACTGTTGTCTCGCGCTCCTCGAATTTTCATCAATGTCCGGCGACGAGCCTAGCCGCCGCCACCGACGAAAGCCGCACTCGAAGCGCGTACTCATGGCCGTTCTCACTCCGGCCGGCGAGGTTTCGCTGTTCTCGCATCCTGCCGACCTGCACGCGAATTGTCTCAGAAATGTGCGACACGTCGGCGCCATGGTTGGGCAACCGGGTGTGTCGTCAGGGATGCTGGAGACATCATGAGTGAAGCGCGAGGCGAGAAGTCGAGCGGAAGTGATCTGCACCACCGCAGATGGCATCCGCTACGCCGCACCGGGCAGTTGATCGGTCGCACACTGAGCAAGGCCTGGGACGATTCCATCTTCGGAAAGGCGGCTACGGCCGCGTTCTGGCAAACGCTGTCACTGGCTCCCCTGCTTCTGGGCCTTCTCGGAATGATCGGCTACATCGGTGGGTGGTTCGGACCCAACACCGTAGAGATCATCGAATCCAAGATCGTCACGTTCAGCGGAACGATCTTCAGCGAAAGCGTCGTCGACCAGATCATCCGCCCGACGGTGACGGACGTCCTTCAGCGCGGACGACCGGAGATCATCTCGGTGGGCTTCCTGCTCTCCCTGTGGGCGGGATCATCGGCGATCAGTACGTTCGTCGACTCGATCGTGGAAGCACACGGTCAGCAGGATGCGCGCAATCCCATCTGGCAGCGCATCTTCGCCCTGCTGCTCTACGTGATGTTCCTGGTGATGGCGGTGTTCATCCTGCCGCTGGTAGCTCTCGGACCGACGCTCGTCGGGCGAGCACTGCCGGCCTCCTGGTACGTGGTCGGATCGAATCTGGTCGACACGTTCTACTACCCCGCTGTCGGTCTGCTGGTGATCATCGGCCTCACGACGCTCTACAAGGTCGCTCTGCCGAAGTCGCTGCCGTGGCATCGGCTGCTCGCGGGCGCGCTGGTCGCCGGTGTGTTCTTCATGGCCGCCAGCACAGGATTGCGCTGGTACCTGGGATTTGTCACCAGCACCGGCTACACGTACGGCGCACTGGCAACGCCGATCGCATTTCTGCTCTTCACGTTCTTCCTCGGTTTTGCCGTCGTCCTGGGCGCCGAGTTCAACGCGACGGTTCAGGAGTTCTGGCCGGCTCGTGCCACTCGGATGGAGCAGATGCGAGAGTGGCTTGCGGCTCAGAACACCGACGACGAGACCGGTCCGGTCACCAACCTGACCTGGCACCTGGCCACCAGCCCGATCCGCATCTCGGGCGACAAAGCGGATCCGGCCACAGTCCCCTCGTACGGGCGGCCCCGCAGCAGACAAACAGAGTCGCGCCAGAACTCGTGCGTCGACCAAGATCCCTGCGATGAACCGCAGGCAGACGCGAAGAGCCCGGCGGCCGACTGCGTCGAGGCTGTCGATCCGCCGAGCTCCGGAAGTACTCCCGCGCGCGTGACCCGAGGTCAGTCGCCCTTACGGAGTCCTTCGTAAATCTTCTTGCAGTCCGGGCACACCGGCGATCCCGGCTTGGCGGACTTCGTCACGGGAAACACCTCGCCGCACAGCGCGACGACATGGGTTCCCATGACGGCGCTCTCGGCGATCTTGTTCTTCTTCACGTAGTGGAAGAACTTCGGGGTGTCGTCGTCGGTCGTTTCGTCGGTGGAGACGTCGGGACGTTCCTTGGTTTGAGTGCTCACCCCTCCAATAATGCCGTCTCCGTCACAGCGGTGCGACCCACGGGTCGTGTGCAATTGTCGGCCGAGAGTGGAACAGTGGAGTCATGGCACGAAATGGCGCGTTCGGCAGGTCCGACGAGGCCGGGACTCCCGATAATCCCGTACTGATCACCGAAGCGCAGAAGTCCGTCGAAGAACAGCACAAAGCCCGAGTGCGCAAGTACATGATCATCATGTCCTTCCGGTTCCCGGCGTTGATCCTCGCGGCGATCGCGTACGGCATCTGGGCCAACGCCTGGATTTCGATGCTCATCATCGGTGCATCCATTCCGCTTCCCTGGATCGCCGTCCTGATCGCCAACGACCGACCACCGCGCACCAAGGACGAACCGAGCCGATACGACGGACGAAAGAAGACCGCAGGCGAGATCGAATCCGCGACGCACCACACCATCGAAGGCTGACAAGTTCCGCCTGCGAGAATGACGGGGTGAGAAGCGAAACGCTCCTGTCCATCACCCCTGCGCTGCGTGAGGCCCTGCTTCGCAATCGATTCGACACGGGAACCATGCTCGAGGCATTGGGTCCCGAAGTTCACGCCGCTCTCGGCCGAAGTGAGCCGGTACCCGTGCGCCGCGCCACCCGAGAACTCGGGGACCTGGGCGTTCTCATCAGACTGTTCCTTCTCGCCGATGATTGCCCGGCAGGCGACGTCGCCGCGGCGTTGACTCCGCTGACAATTGCGCAGTGCGTCGACGCCGGCCTGCTCGAAGGTGAAAACTTCGACAGTGAGAATCCGCTCGTGCGGGCCGCGGTCGATCTTCGCCCCATCGACGTCGGCGACGGCGACCGTTGGGTGATCTCGGATCTCGACGGCGGAATCCGTCCCAAGAAGGCCACGGCCGATCACGTGCTGGGCGTCGGACATGCGTCACTGTCCTTGCTGCAGGCCACGCCCACCGCGAAGGTCGGCAGCGTGCTCGACCTCGGTACGGGATGCGGCATCCAAGCCCTGCACGCGAACACATACGCGGATTCGGTCACCGCAACCGACATCAATCAACGCGCCGTCGACCTCACGGCCGCAACCATGGCGCTCAACGGGCTGGACGTCGAACTGCTTCAAGGGTCCTGGTTCGAACCCGTCGAGGGTCGAACCTTCGACCAGGTGGTCGCCAATCCCCCGTTTGTCGTCGGCGAGGCACGCGTCCATCACACGTACCGCGATTCCGGCCTCGATCTCGACGGTGCGAGCGAATTGATGATCTCGCGCTCGATTGACTATCTGAACCCCGGCGGCACGGCAGCACTGTTGGCCTCGTGGGTGCACATCGAAGGACAGGACTGGCGTTCGCGGATCGCGTCGTGGCTGCCGGCGCACGGCGTCGACGCCTGGGTGGTGCAGCGCGACGTGGCGGACCCAGCTCTGTACGTCGGCACGTGGCTCAAGGACGGCGGGCAGGATCCGCGAGATCCGGAATCGGCATCGAGAGCTAACGCCTGGCTGGATCACCTCGAAGAAGCCGATGTCGAGGGCGTCGGCTTCGGTTTCGTGTTCCTTCGCCGCACCGACTCCCCCACCGACCTGATGGCCGAGGACCTCATGCACGGCTTCTCGGACCCGCTCGGGGCAGAGGCGCTCGCTTACTTCGACCGTCTTGCCTGGTTGCGTGAACACGACGTCCTCGAGGAGCGATTCGTCCTCGATCCGGACACGGCTCTCGAACGCGTCTACCTCCCCGGCGACGAGGGATGGCAGCAAGTGGTCACGCGTGTGCACCGCGGCAACGGACCGCACTGGCAGCACGAGATCGACGAGCTCGGTGCTGCGCTGCTGGCCGGGCTCCGAGCGGACGGACTGGTGGTCGACGAACTGGTCGAACTTCTCGCCGCGGCGAACGGCGAAGACCCGGACCAGCTACGTGAGGCCGTCGTCACATTGCTGGTCTCGCTTGTCCGGCACGGGTTGGTGCTTCCCGTCACGAACTGAGTTCCCGGTGAGTTGCAGATTTTTGTGTTCTCAGCAACTTCTCAGGACGACTGGGAAATAACTGCAGGTCACGGCGTTTTAGCGGAAATCGGCGCGGGAACTTTCCCGGAACTCTCACACGTTGAACTGTGTGAGAGACCGCCGATAGGGAGGCAAGTCATGACAAGCCCCAGCACCACTACTCGCATTCGTCCGAGCGCCGCAGATCTGGACGCCCAGAGCCCGGCCGCAGACCTGGTCCGCGTCTACCTGAACGGGATCGGTCGTACTGCACTGCTGACAGCAGCAGACGAGGTCGAACTGGCGAAGCGAATCGAAGCGGGGCTGTACGCCAGCCACGTCCTTGCCACGGGAAAGCGCCTGACAGTCGCCAAGAAGAGGGATCTCGCAACGATCGTTCGCGAGGGACAGTCGGCGCGTAGCCACCTCCTGGAAGCGAACCTGCGACTCGTCGTGTCGCTGGCCAAGCGCTACACCGGCCGTGGAATGCCGCTCCTCGATCTCATTCAAGAAGGCAACCTCGGACTCATCCGTGCCATGGAGAAGTTCGACTACGCCAAGGGCTTCAAGTTCTCGACGTACGCCACCTGGTGGATCCGTCAGGCGATCACCCGCGGAATGGCTGATCAGAGCCGCACCATCCGGCTCCCAGTCCACCTCGTGGAACAGGTCAACAAGCTCGCCCGCATCAAGCGTGAACTGCACCAGCAGCTCGGGCGCGAAGCGACGGACGACGAGTTGGCCGAAGAGTCGGGCATTCCCGCCCACAAGATCGCGGACCTGCTCGACCACAGCCGCGACCCGGTAAGCCTGGACATGCCAGTCGGCAACGACGAAGAAGCTCCCTTGGGCGACTTCATCGAAGATTCCGAGGCAACTTCGGCGGAGAACGCCGTCATCGCCGGTCTGCTGCACAGCGATGTGCGCAGCGTGCTCGGGACGCTCGACGAGCGCGAGCAGCAGGTCATCCGACTTCGCTACGGTCTCGACGACGGCCAGCCTCGCACCCTCGATCAGATCGGCAAGCTCTTCGGCCTCTCGCGTGAGCGGGTTCGTCAGATCGAGCGTGAGGTCATGGGCAAGCTCCGCGTCGGCGATCGCGCCGAGAAACTGCGTTCCTACGCGAGCTGATCAAACAACACAGCACGTGCGTCAGCGCGCCACACCACTCGCGCTGACGCACCGCACAAAGCACCGGCCACCGCTTATTCCCTCCCCCTCGGGAATGTGCGATGGCCGGCGTTGTTCGTTGTACCTACCGCAGACGCCTGGGCCCCAGGTCGATTGCGCTCGGCTCTGGCCCGATGCGTACTCGCGAATCGGTGATCTCCGCGCCGGTAGCCGAAGCAAGTACCGGCTCACAGGCCAGTTCGCGGACTTCCGGAATGTCGTCGGCCAGCGCCGAGATCCGCTGGACCAGATCGACCAAGGCACCCTTGTTGACCGGAACGGCGTTGCGATATCCGGAGAGCAGCGGCGCTGCCTTGGGTGCGTCGATCAACTCCGTAGCAGCGTCTTCCGTGAGCGGCAGTACGCGATAGGCACGGTCCCCGAGGAGATCGGAGATCACACCGGCGAGACCGAATGAGATCAGCGAACCGAACGACGGGTCGTCTTGGACACCAACCACACACCCGATGCCCTTGGTTGCCATTTTCTGCACGTGCAGCAGCGGTTCACCCGATGCGGCCGCAAGATCTCGGTAAGCGAGGCGCACCGATTCCGGCCCACTCAGATCCAGCCTGACGCCGCCCAGATCCGGTCGGTGGCGCCACATTTCGCCGGTTGCCTTGACCGCGACCGGGTAGCCGACAGCATCCGCTGCCTCTACAGCTTCGTCTTCGCTCAGGACCGAACGGAATTCGACGACTGCAACCCCGTAGCACTCGAGAAGAGCTGCTGCTTCGACGTCCGAAAGCCAACGGCCAGGCGAGTTTTCAAGCCAGGCGGCCACCATCTTCTGGGCTCGTTCGGAGTCGATTCCCGCGGGGCGAACAACCTTCGACGCAGGCTTGCTACGCCACTCCGCGTAACGCCAGGCCCTCGCCAACGCCAGTGCGGCGCGCTCCGGCCCTGGGTAGGACGGCACCGAACCGCGGGTCGGGTTTCCGACTTCGTCGCGGACCGCCAGGACGTCCGGCACACCCTCGGCTGCGAGGAACGTCGTGAGAATCGGCTTGTCCGAGCCGGCGACGGCGTCTTTGAGTGCTTTCGCGAACGGCTCGACCGGAATGGCAACCGGAGGAACGAAGACGGCGATGACGGCATCGACGTCGAACGACGCCAACGCGTCGCGCACGGCAGCGGCGAACAGTTCCGGACTCGCCTGGGCACCAAGGTCGACCGGGTCGCTGACCTGCAAACCTTCACTGCGGGCGGCGTCCGCGGCAAGGACACCGAGCGCGGTCGAGTTGCCGATGACAGCAAGCCGCGGACCCGCCGGCAACGGCTGGTATCCGAAGAGCAAGGCACAGTCGAACAATTGTGAAATGGAGCCGACCTGGATGACGCCCGCCTGTTCGAAGAGGGCGCGGACGATCGAATCGTCGATCTCGACTCCGGTGGCGGCGAGAACCGGCGGAACCGCGTGCCGACCGCTCTTGACCGCGACGATCGGCTTCTTCCGCGCAACTCGGCGGGCGATCCGGGAGAACTTTCGCGGGTTGCCGAAGCTCTCCAGGTAGAGAAGGACCACTTCGGTGGACTGGTCGGAATCCCAGTACTGCAGAAGGTCGTTGCCCGAGACGTCCGCACGGTTGCCGGCAGAAACGAAGGCGGACAACCCGATTCGGCTGCGCGCGGCTTCGTCGAGAATGGCGATACCGAGCGCGCCGGACTGACAGAAGAAACCCACGTTGCCTGCCACCGGCAAGACCGGCGCGAGAGTCGCATTCAACGAGATCGCGGGGTCGTTGTTCGCGACACCCAGCGCATTCGGACCGATGAGGCGCATTCCGTGAGCGCGTGCTGCATGGACCAGTTTGCGTTCGGACGAGCGTCCGTCCGGACCGCTCTCACTGAAGCCCGACGAGACCACCACCAGCGCTTTGACGCCCTTGTCGAGGCAGTCGTCGAGTACCGAATTGATCGATTCCGCAGGTACAGCCACGACGGCGAGATCGACGTCGTCAGGAATGTCACGAACAGTTGGGTACGCCCGCACCCCGTGAACCGAACGATGCTCAGCGTTGACGGGGTAGACCGGTCCGGTGAATCCGCCGCGCAGCAGGTTGGTCAACACCGCGTTACCCACCTTGGCGGGGTCCGCTGATGCGCCGATCACTGCCACCGATCGTGGACTCAGCACGTTTCCCATGCTGCGGGCCTCAGCTGCCCGCTCACGCGAATTACGCACTGAAACAAGCGCTTCCGTCGGGTCGATCGCGAATTCGAGTCGCAGCACGCCACCGTCGAACGAGCGGCTCACCTGATACCCCGCCTCACGGAACACCGTCACCATGTTGCGGTTCTCGGACAGGACCTCGGCGACGAACATCGTCAGGCCGTTCTCAGCCGCTGCTGCTGCCAGGTATTCGAGCAGGATCGGGCCGAGGCCGCGCCCCTGGTGTGCGTCGGCGACGACGAAGGCGACCTCGGCAGACTTTCCGTCACCGACGTCGAGGAGTCGCTCGTAGCGACCCACCGCGATGATCTCGTCTCCGAGCATCATCACGAAGGCGACGCGGTTGTGGTGGTCGACCGTCGTGAAGTTCTTCACGTCGCGCGCCGACATCGTGGGATACGGGCCGAAGTAGCGCAGGTACCGAGTGCGCTCGGAGAGTTTGCCGTGGAATTCGACGAGCTTGTCCGCGTCCTCGGGAACGATGGGTCGCAACGCCACCGCGCCGCCGTCGGAGGCGAGAACGTCGACTACCCACGAATGGGGATAGGTGTGAGCGGGGTCGGTCTTCGGCGCCTGGTCGCTCGCGCCGCCGGCATCGGTATCGGACTGTTCAGTCACGGGGATCCTCCGGGTCGAGTCCGAGTAGCGGGAACGAAGCGCGGCGTGTGGCGATGATCGCCGAGTCGATTCGGGTGAGTGCACGATCTACCGAGGCGACACCTGTCTCCGGTGTACCACCCGGGCCGTCCCACGGGGTGTATGCGACATCTCCGCCGTCGCCCATGGTCGGCGGGAGGTCGACGCTCGGCGCTCGCAGCTTCGTCGATTCCTTCCACTCGTCAGGCACAGCTGTGTCGACGTCGACCTCGCGATCGAGCGCGGCAGCGATCAGGTGAGTCCATGCCCTCGGCACGACGCGAACCAGTCCGTATCCGCCGCCGCCGACTGCCAGCCACCGGCCCTCGGAGTAGCGGTCGGCAAGATCGCGCATTGCCAGGAACGCTGCGCGCTGGCCGTCGACGGTCAGAGCGAGGTCCGCGAGCGGGTCCTCGCGGTGCGAGTCGACTCCACACTGGCTGATGATGATCTGCGGGCGGAAGGCAGCAATGGCCCCCGGTACGACGGCGTGAAATGCGCGCAGCCACAACGCGTCGACGGTTCCGGGAAGCACCGGGATGTTCACTGCAGTGCCTTCGGCGGCCCCGTCGCCGACCTCGCTCGACCATCCGGTGTTCGGCCACAAGGTTGCCGGGTGCTGATGCAGCGAGACCGTGAGCACCCGCGGGTCCCCGAGGAACGCATGTTGCACTCCGTCGCCGTGGTGAGCGTCGACGTCGATGTAGGCGATGCGGTCGTAGCCGTTGTCGAGCAGCCACGAAATCGCAACCGCCGCATCGTTGTAGACGCAGAATCCAGAGGCCCAATCCGCCATCGCATGGTGCATGCCGCCGCCGATGCTGACCGCGCGCCTCGTACGTCCCGAAGCGATTTCCTGCGCTGCGGCCAGCGAGCCGCCGGCGAGGATCGCACTGGCTTCGTGCATGTGCGGGAAGACCGGGTTGTCCTCGGTACCGAGCCCGTGGGGAACATCCTGGCCGCTCACACCGTTGTTCGCAGAGTTACCCGCGTCTTTGACCGCTGCAAGATATGCCGGTGTGTGGATTCTGAGGAGGTCGGCATCGGACGCGGCGCTCGGTTCGAGAAATTCGATGCCCTCGAGAAGTCCGAGGCTTCGCGAGAGTGCCATCGTGAGATCGAGGCGAGTGGGATTCATCGGGTGATCGGCGCTCCACCGATAGCTCAGGTACTCCGGACTCCACACCACGACTCGATTCGCTCGAGACGCCGCGGGGTCCCCGTCAGATCTGATCGACGCGGTCATGGGATCACGCTACTTCCTTCTCGTTTCGTGCCGCACACCACACTCGCGGCCCGCTTCGGAGACCGAGATCGAGTGACACGAATCCAATTCGGACACGCGCTGGACTCGCCGCAGTGGAGGCGGCACCGGAACCACGAACTGAACGGTAGAATGATCAACTGACGAAGGGGTTGAGTGTGAAGGATCTAGTCGACACCACGGAGATGTATCTCCGGACGATCTACGACTTGGAAGAAGAGGGCGTAGTCCCACTCCGGGCGCGGATCGCCGAACGGCTCGAACAGAGCGGACCCACCGTCAGCCAGACAGTTGCGCGTATGGAGCGCGACGGCTTGCTGATGGTCGCCGGCGATCGACATCTGGAACTCACCGACAAGGGTCGCGATCTCGCGATCTCTGTCATGCGTAAGCACCGGTTGGCAGAGCGCCTACTGGTGGACGTCATCGGTCTCAAATGGGAAGACGTACATGCCGAGGCATGCCGTTGGGAGCACGTGATGAGCGAGGAGGTCGAGCGTCGGCTCGTCGTCGTTCTGAACAACCCCACGACGTCGCCATACGGCAACCCGATTCCGGGCTTGGACCAGTTGGGACTCGACGGCCCGGTTGCCACCACCGAAACGTTGGTGCGCCTGACCGATATTCCGCACGGCGCACAGACAGCTGTGGTCGTTCGGCGACTCGCCGAGCACGTGCAGTCCGATCCCGAGGTAATCGCGCAGCTGCGTGACGCCGGCGTCGTTCCCGACGCCAGGGTGACGGTCGAAACCCGTCCGGGCTCGGTGACCATCATCGTGCCGGGTCACAGCGGGTTCGACCTGTCCGAGGAAATGGCTCACGCCGTTCAGGTCAAGCAGGTCTGAGGAACTAGATGAAACTCCTGGTCACCGGCGGCGCCGGTTACGTCGGCAGTGTGTGCAGCACTGTGTTGCTCGAGCGTGGACACGAAGTTGTCGTCATCGACGACCTCTCCACCGGAAATGCCGACGCGGTGCCTGCCGGTGCCGAGTTCATCGAAGGGGATGTGGGGGCGCTGGCCGCCGACATCCTCGGCAATGCGGGTTCTCCGGTTTTCGACGGCGTACTTCACTTCGCTGCGCAGTCGCTGGTCGGCGAATCCGTGCTGCACCCCGAAAAGTACTGGCGCGGAAACGTCGTCACGACCATCGAGCTGCTCGAGGCGATTCGTGTCTCCGGCACTCCCCGGCTCGTGTTCTCTTCCACCGCCGCGACGTACGGCGAGCCGGAGCAGTCCCCCATCGTGGAAACCGCTCCGACCCGCCCTACGAATCCGTACGGCGCGACCAAGCTCGCGATCGATCATGCGATCACCTCGTACTCGATCGCCCACGGCCTCGGCGCTACCAGCTTGCGCTACTTCAACGTCGCGGGTGCGTACAAGTCCGCCGGCGAGAACCGGGTGATCGAAACCCACCTGATTCCGCTCGTCCTTCAGGTCGCACTCGAGCAGCGAGACAAGATCTCGGTATTCGGAACCGACTGGCCCACGCCGGACGGCACCGCGGTACGCGACTACATACACGTGCTTGACCTCGCCGAAGCGCATCTGCTGGCGCTCGAATCCTCGGTTCCCGGCGAGCACCGCATCTACAACCTCGGAAGTGGTGCCGGCTTCAGCGTGCGCGAGGTGATCGCTGCCTGTGCGCGGGTCACCGGCCTGCCGATCAACGCCGAAGACGCGTCACGACGGCTGGGTGATCCGGCAGTACTGATCGCATCGAGCGACAAGGCGATTGCCGAGTTGGGTTGGACGCCCACGCGTACCGATCTCGACGTCATAGTCGCCGATGCATGGCAGTTCCTCCAGGATCTGGGCGACCGCTCACACGCTGCTCGCTAGCTTCCACTCGGCAGTGCCGGCGGCAAACCGGCAATTCCGAGCGATTCCCCGATGGACAATCCGACGGCCGCAAGCTCACGGATCCCATCGGGGTGCACACCGGATTGCAGCGATAAATCCAGCAATCCGGCCAAGGTGTGTTCCGAATCGGCCGACAGTGCGGCCGACAGCGCAACACCTGCCAGGGGGCCGTCGCCGCACACGTATGCAAAGAACCCGAGAAGTGTTGCCGGCCAAGCTCGTTCGGGAGACGGTACTTCATGGGTAAGTACGAGCCACAAGTGCTCGGCATGTGCGGCAACCGACGTGATCGCCAGACCCAACACCACGTCGCGCACGTGAACGTCCGTCAAAGCGACCACCAGATCGGCGCATTCCTGCGGGTCAGGGTAGTAAGTGCCCGCCTCCACACGGCGGACATGTTCCAACACCAGATCGACCCGGCGCTGAACTGCGGCATCACGGCCTGATCCCCCGCTGTACTCACTCGATTCTCGGCGGCTCGCGATCAGTCGGGCAATCGCGTCGTGATTGCGAGCGGCACCGTGTACCCACCGGACCAGTTCCTCACGCGAACGGCGAATGACCCTCCCGCCCAACACCTGCGCCGCCGCGACCGACGAAGATGCCGGGTCTGGCACGGTGCCGCGGTGAATCGAACGCGTGACGCTCGTCCACGGCTGGCCAGATTCTATTGCGGCCGTGCACAATACGTCAGCCAGCTCGACGCAGGTTCCGCCGAGCATGTCTTCGAATACCTCGGCCAGCTCGATGGTTTCGTCGATGAGAGTTTCAGCTGTCGAGCAATCGGCGATCACCACGAGAACGACCGCACGCGCCCCTTCCCCGTCACACACGGCGGCGAACTGGCGCAGCGCCGCGCTCATCTGCCTCGCAGGCTTTCCCTTGACGCTGGGAAAGTAGTCGTGTCGCATTACCGGGCCGAGCGTCGAGGCGGAAGCGCCCATCAAAGACAGCGCAACGACGGAGTTGGACGGATGGAATCCCAGGAGGGCGGGTATTGCCGCGATCAATTCGCCTGGATCGGAAACACGTTCAACGCGTCCGAAAAGGGCCAGGTCGTCGTCGGAGAATTCGAATTCTCCTGGAAGAGGTGATGTGGTCATGCACAGACCCTCGTCGATCGCCCCGATGCCGCCATCCGCTCGACCAGGGAAAACAGCGACGCCGAATTCGTCTGTGGATTATCGAGTCAGTTGGGGACGAATGATCGCGCCGCACCGAAAAGGTCCGCTCTGTGTCGGACCCGTGTGTTGCGAAATCACTTGCCTGCTTTGACCTTCTGTACGGCTGCGGTGAACGCTTGATCCAGAGGTGCCGTCGAGGGCGTCGCAGAACCGAACGTCATCAGTGTTGTTGCTACCCGTACGTCGCCGACCTGCGCGATCAATGTCAGCATCGTCTGATCGCCGGCTGCGGCTTTGGGGGACACGACGGTGCGGCGAAGTGACATCGTCTTGTCGGCATCGATCGGCGACGGCGGAAGAATTTCCGTCGTCACTGTAGTGGTGACGCCGTTCGCAGTGACCGTCATGGACGGGCACTGGCGCGTTTGCGCTTCCAACTCGTCCAGTGGTGCATCGACCTTCGTGAGTTCGACCGAAATCGTTGCCCTCGTCGCATTGTCGGTCCCGACCGCCATCACGGTCCCGTTCGGACCGTAATCCTGTTCCGGTGGCTCACATTCGGATGGATCGACGGTGGCACCGCGTGGGACGCCGACTAGATCCGGCGCTGCCATCGGAACGGCCTGCGGGGGCAGCACAACAGCGCCGAAGGGCTCGGGAAATTCCTCGGGAGTCAGCAGCAGTTCGGACAACGGTGCCGCCGTTTTCGGAGAGGTGGATTTCGGCGTCGAGGATTTGGGTGCAGTCGTCGTACTCGGCGCCGCCGAGCCGCTGTCGGTCGCACCGGCAGTCGCCGGCGCGGAGTCCGGAACGGGTGCACCTTGGACCGACCCGGAGCAGCCCGCGAGTAGTGCAACGGCGGCCACCGCAGCAAGGGAGCATGCGGCCACTCGCCTGGACGATCGTGGACACACCCGCATGTAAGCCTCCGCACTCGACCTCGACCGATCCCGACAATCGACCAATGCATTTCGGACAAATCGGCCGTGCCGACCTTGTCTTCCACTCTGCCATGTCCGAAGCCGCGCACCCGACATCTAGCGAACGCCCAGGCCAAGTGTCGAAAGATACCGCTCGGCTTCGCTCTCGGCGAACGTCCGTCTCGTCGGATCGGGAATGATCGGTCACCGACTCGGTGTTCTTACCGATGAACGTCTGATCCAGTGCTGTCGGGCACCTGACTCCGATGCTGTCGAGCGTGCGCCGATAGTGGACACTTGAGATCAAGACCGAAGAGCGAAGGGGACTGCGATGGACGAACAGTCGAGGATGTACGAGCTGGAATTTCCGGCGCCCCAGTTGGCGGCTGCCGACGGCCAGGGACCGATCCTGATTCACGGACTCGAGGGTTACTCCGACGCCGGTCACGCCGTGAAGTTGGCGACGACGCATCTGCGGGAAAGCCTGGAAACCGAGCTTGTCGCGTCGTTTGCTGTCGACGAGCTGATCGACTACCGCTCACGTCGACCAACGATGACGTTCAAGGCCGATCATTTCTCCGATTACGACGCTCCGGCGCTCAATCTGTACGCACTGCGCGATACGGCCGGCACGCCGTTCCTGCTGCTCGCAGGGATGGAACCGGACCTCAAGTGGGAGCGGTTCACCACAGCCGTTCGTCTGTTGTCCGAACAGCTGGGAGTGCGTCGAACCATCGGGCTCAACGCGATTCCGATGGCAATCCCGCACACCCGACCGCTGGGTGTGACAGCACATTCGACCAACAAGGACCTGATCCAGGACCATCAGCGTTGGTCAGGTGAACTGCAGGTTCCCGGCAGCGCATCGTCACTCCTCGAGCTTCGTATGTCTCAGCACGGGCACGAGGCGATGGGCTTTTCGGTGCATGTCCCCCACTACCTCGCGCAAACGGACTACCCGGGCGCCGCAGAGACTTTGCTCGAAAACGTTTCCGAGGTTTCGGATCTGGAATTGCCCTTGGTTGCACTGGGTGAGGCCGCGGCGCGCGTTCGGGAACAGGTTAACGAGCACATAGCCGGGAACGAAGAAGTTCAGACTGTAGTCCACGCTTTGGAGCGTCAATACGACACTTTTGTCGCCGCTCAGGAACAACAGTCGTCCCTTCTGGCCGGCGAGGCCGACCTTCCCAGCGGTGACGAGATCGGCGCAGAGTTCGAAAAGTTCCTGGCCGAACAGGCAGGAAATGACGACTTCGGCTCAGCTGGAGACCTCGATCGAGGCGACAACTGACGAAAATGTGACAGGCGGGGCGCATAATTCGACATTGTGCGCATTCCGCAACCCCTCCGTTACCTGGGCTGTTGTTCAGGACACATCCGTCGGATAGCCTCAAACTCTGTGTGATTTTCGTTGACGGCTCAACAACTGGAGCAGACAGTCAACGTGGTCACACGCCGAGCCAGGAGGCGACATGAGCAGACCACGGAACCGTCAGCTCCGACCGGTCCCCGACGAGGAACCGCGGATGATGTTCCGGACGATTCACGGCTACCGACGCGCATTTCGGATAGCCGGCGAGGGTCCGGCAGTACTGCTCCTGCACGGAATCGGCGACAACTCGTCGACGTGGACCGAGATCATTCCCCACCTCGCCAAGAAGTACACCGTCATCGCACCTGACCTGTTGGGTCACGGCCGCTCCGACAAGCCGCGCGCAGATTACTCGGTAGCCGCGTACGCCAACGGCATGCGTGATCTTCTGTCGACGCTCGGTATCGAGCACGTCACCGTCATCGGGCATTCGCTCGGCGGCGGCGTCGCGATGCAGTTCTCGTATCAGTTCCCGCACATGGTCGATCGCCTCGTGCTGGTCTCGGCCGGTGGCGTCACCAAGGACGTCCACCCGCTGCTGCGGCTCATGTCCGTTCCGGTGGTCAACGAGGTCGTCAAACTGCTCCGGATACCTGGCGCGATGCCGCTCGTCCGGATGGCCGGAAACCTTGCCGGTGTCGTCCACGGTTCGAATCTGCGCCCCGGCACCATGCTGCACGACACGCCAGACCTGATTCGAGTGCTCGCTGATCTCCCCGACCCCACTGCCTACGAGGCTTACCTTCGTACGCTGCGGGCAGTCGTGGACTGGCGCGGGCAGGTCGTCACGATGCTCGACCGCTGTTATCTGACCGAGAATCTGCCGGTTCAACTGATCTGGGGCGACGACGACTCCGTCATTCCCGTCTCCCACGCTCACCTCGCGCATGCGGCGATGCCGAACTCACGTCTCGAAATCTTCCGCGGCTCGGGCCACTTCCCGTTCCGCGACGATCCGATGCGTTTCCTGCAGATCGTCGAAGATTTTCTTTCCAGCACCGCACCACTCGTCTTCGACGAGGCCCGCTGGCGTCACATGCTGATCTCCGGCGTCGGCGAGAACACCATCACCGGAACGTCGTCCACCCGCATGGCAGTGCTCGACGCCATGGGCTCGGACGAGCGAAGCGCAACCTGATCCGCGGTTGCGGCTAGCCTGTACGAGTGCTGCTGACGGAACTTCTCCCCGACAACGCGGATCCTGATTCCGTTTTCGACGCCTTCTCTTCGTGGACCCTCGAACGAGGTTTGACGCTCTATCCTGCCCAGGAAGAGGCCGTCATGGAGTTGGTCTCGGGTGCAAACGTGATCCTTGCGACGCCGACCGGGTCCGGCAAATCGATGGTAGCGATCGGCGCGCATTTCTATGCGATGTCGCTCGGCAAGCGCACCTATTACACAGCGCCGATCAAGGCCTTGGTGAGTGAGAAGTTCTTTGCGCTGTGTGAGGTCTTCGGTGCCGAGAACGTCGGCATGATGACCGGCGACGCCGCCGTGAACTCGTCGGCGCCGATCATTTGTGCGACGGCAGAGATCGTCGCGAATCTCGCACTGCGAGAGGGCCCGAACTCCGATATCGGCCAAGTCGTGATGGACGAGTTCCATTTCTACTCCGAACCCGATCGAGGTTGGGCGTGGCAGGTTCCGCTCATAGAGTTGCCGCACGCGCAGTTCCTCTTGATGTCGGCAACTCTCGGTGAGGTCGACTTCTTCTCCGAGGATCTGACGCGTCGCACCGGGAAGCCCACCACCGTCGTCTCCGGCACGGAACGCCCTGTGCCTTTGATGTTCTCCTACGCGACCACGCCGGTCGGCGAAACCATCGAAGATCTGGTGACCACCAACCAGTCCCCCGTCTACATCGTGCATTTCACGCAGGCGGCCGCGCTCGAGCGCGCCCAGGCACTGACGAGCGTCAACTTCTGTTCCAAGGCCGAGAAGGAAGCGATCGCCGAAGCGCTGGGCGGTTTCCGCTTCACCACGGGGTTCGGAAAGACACTCTCGCGCCTGGTCCGGCACGGCATCGGCGTTCACCATGCGGGCATGTTGCCCAAGTACCGACGGCTCATCGAAGTTCTCGCGCAGGACGGGCTTCTCAAGGTGATCTGCGGTACCGACACTCTGGGCGTCGGAATCAACGTCCCGATCCGCACAGTGCTGCTCACCGGTCTCGCCAAGTACGACGGCGTCCGCACACGGCATCTGAAGGCCCGCGAGTTCCATCAGATCGCCGGCCGCGCGGGTCGTGCAGGCTACGACACGATGGGCACCGTTGTCGTCCAGGCACCGGAACACGAAGTGGAGAATCTGCGGGCAGTCGCCAAGGCCGGCGACGATCCGAAGAAGATCAAGAAGATTCAACGCAAGAAGGCTCCCGAGGGGTTTGTGTCCTGGAGCGAAGCGACGTTCGACCGCTTGGTCGCGGCATCGCCCGAACCGTTGGTATCGCGATTCTCGGTCAGCAACTCGATGCTGCTCAATGTCATTGCCCGCCCGGGCAACTGCTTCGACGCGATGCGGCATCTGTTGGAGGACAACCACGAATCGCGTCCGGCGCAACGCAAGCACATCCTCAAAGCGATCTCGCTGTATCGCGGATTGCTCAGCGCCGGGATCGTGGAACGCCTCGACGAACCCGACGAGTACGGCCGCATGGCTCGGTTGACCATGGACCTGCAACGCGACTTCGCCTTGAACCAGCCACTCTCACCGTTCGCCTTGGCGGCATTCGAACTGCTCGACGTCGAATCCGACAGTTACGCACTCGATGTCGTCTCGATCATCGAGTCGACGCTCGACGATCCGCGTCAGGTTCTGATGGCGCAGCAGCACTTCGCACGCGGCGAAGCGGTGGCGCAGATGAAGGCGGACGGCATCGAGTACGAGGAGCGTATGGAGCTTCTCGAAGAGGTCACCTGGCCGAAACCGTTGTCGGACTTGCTGTTCCCGGCTTTCGAAATGTACCGGGGTGGCCACCCGTGGATAACCGAGTTCGCCCTCTCCCCCAAGTCCGTGGTGCGCGACATGATCGAACGCGCCATGACGTTTGCCGAATTGATCAGCCATTACGGACTTACCCGGTCCGAGGGCCTCGTCCTGCGCTACCTCGCCGACGCCTACCGCGCGCTGAGGCAAACCGTCCCGACCGAAGCGCGCACCGAGGAACTCGAAGACATCATCGAGTGGTTGGGCGAGCTGATCCGTCAGGTCGACTCGAGCCTGCTCGACGAGTGGGAGTCACTCACCGACCCCGGAGCCGAGGCAGACACGGAAGAGGTTGCGTTCGGCGCCGACATTCCCCGTCCCATCTCGGCGAACCCGCGCGCATTCCGCGTCATGGTGCGCAATGCGATGTTCCGACGCATCGATCTCGCGTCGCGTCGACAGTGGAACGAGCTGGAAAACCTCGAGGACGGTATCGAGGCCGCCGAGTGGGAAGAGCAACTACTGCCGTACTTCGAGGAGTACGCAACCATCGGAACCGGGCCGTCGGCGCGCGGTCCGGCGCTCTTCCAGGTCACTGAGGACGGAGAGTTCTGGCGGGTGCGGCAGGTGCTCGAGGATCCGGAGGGCGATCACGGATGGGCGCTGCTTGCCGTCGTCGACATCCCGGAATCGGATGCCGCGGGTGAAATCGTGTTCGACGAGCTGAGCGTCGTAGAAGGCTAGCGCCTGTGCGCCTTTCCGGTAGTCATCGCTACCGGAAAGGCGCACAGGGGGCGTCAGCCCCTTCGAGCCTTCCGCGGCTGGTTACGACGCGCAGCGCGCTTTTCCTTGATGCGAACGTTTTCGGCCCGCACGTCGGCCTGAACAGCGCGTTCCTTTTCGAGCCAATCAGGCTTCTCTTCGAGGAGTGCGGCGATCTGATCCGTGGTGAGTGCTTCTTCGACGCCGCCGCGGGCCAGGCCGGCGATCGATACACCCAGCTTGGCGGCGATGACCGGGCGAGGGTGCGGTCCGGTGCGTCGCAGCTCCAGCAGCCACTCCGGCGGATCGGTCTGCAGAGCGGTCAGCTCGTCACGAGTCACGTCGCCTTCCTGGAACTGCGCAGGTGTTGCTTCCAGGTACACACCCAGCTTCTTGGCAGCCGTCGTCGGCTTCATCGTCTGGGGAGTTTTGTTCGACGTCATGCAACAAGAGTAACCAGCCGATACGGGTGCTTTTACCAAGGCGGTAGCCTTGCCTGGTGACAGACGCGGATAGTCAGGCAATTTTTCGACTCGCGTACGCCCCGGGGGTGACGCCCACCAAGTGGGTCCGGGTGTGGCACGAGCGGCTCCCCGAGGTGCGTCTGGAACTTGTTCAGTTCCCGGTTCTCGAACTCGAAGCTGCACTTCGCGCAGGTGAAGCAGATGCAGGGTTGGTTCGCCTGCCGATCGACCGGACCGGCATCAGCGCCATCTCGCTGTATGCGGAAACCCCGGTGGTGGTGGTGCCGAAAGATCACGTGTTCACTACTGTCGATCAGATTTCCGTCGACGATCTGGCCGACGAGATAGTGCTCGATCCGCTCGACGACAGACTCGACTGGCCGACCCGTCCCGGAAAGACCGCCGCCGAGCGACCCGCGACCATCGCCGACGCCATCGAGTTGGTGGCCGCCGGCGTCGGAGTTGTCGTGGTTCCCCATTCGCTGGCGCGGTTCCACCATCGCAAGGACCTGACCTTCCGTCCGGTGGACGGTGCGCCCGAGGCTCCTGTGGCTTTGGCATGGATGGAGTCCAAGACCACAGATCTGGTCGAGGAACTTATCGGCATCGTGCGGGGCCGAACGGCGCAGAGTTCCCGCGGCCGAAACGGTGAGCCGGCGGAGAAGATCAAGGGCTCCGTCAAGGCCAAGATCGCGGCACGCGAGCGTCGCGCAGAAGCTGCCAAGAACGGGCAGAAAGCTAAGGGCGCCGGCACCGCAAAGAACATATCCGGACGCAACGCCGGTTCCGGTAAGGCCAAGGCGGGCGGCAAATCAGGCAGCGGCAAGTCCGGTGGGACCAAGAGTTCGGGTGGCCGGTTCTCCGGAAAGCAGAAGGGCCGCTAGGGCTTTCACACAACCCCCTCGACCGCGAGGACGATGACGCAGCCCTCGAGGTCGGGTCATCTGGCATGCTCTATCCTCGATTCACTGTGATCTCGCAGATGAATTCGGGGGGATTCGTTCATGGGTGTGGATACTTTTTCAGCTGATCCAGCCGAATTGGCAAGTGCTGCGGAGGGGCTGACGGCATCTGCCGAGGAACTCGGTGGATTCTCGGCTTCGGAGGCCGCTACCGCCGCATCGGCCGGAGCCGCCGGGTCGGCGTTCGCTGCAGCCATAGCCGACAACGTCGTCACCGTCGACGAACTCGGCCGCGCGATCGGTGCGGGGATCACTGCTACCCGCACGAAACTGGAAAACTCCGCACGAGTGTTCGCCCGGGTCGACATCGCCAACGGCGCACGGATCGAGGATTCGGGAGACGTGCGATGACACTGTCGATCTCGCAGATCCGATCCTGGAATCTGGACGCCCTCGACAACTACGCCGGCTCCCTGGGCCGCGGACATGACGTATTCGACAGCAACGTCGACATCGCGCACCGCATCATGGACACCGCAACCAGCGATTGGAGCGGCAGCGCGGCGACCGCAGCATGGGATTCGGCAACCCAGCAGCATGCCTTCGGGCGAGACGCCGTCGCGATAGTCGGAGACGCCGGGCGCTGTGTCGCAGCGCAATCGGCAAACCTCCGGTACACCCGCGAAACACTGGTCAGCCGCGTCGACGACGCGAGCGCCGACGGTTTCACCGTCTCTGACGACGGTTCCGTCACCGCGACGCCCGCAACTCTGGCGAGCACAGATCCGCGCGGGGTAGAAGCCCGCCTCGAATATCACTCGTGGCGCATCGGCACGGCACTCACGGACGTCGACGAGACTGACGCGAGCGCCGCCAGAATCCTTACGGAGATCACCGCCGCAGGCACCTCGCTCATCGACCGCAAGGCCGATTTCGGGATCCCCGATGCAGCGTCGACCACCCCTTCACATCACGTTCGGTTCGATGGTCAGGGAGCCCACGACTCCGACATTCTCGCGCAGTCCCCGGGCGCAACACCCGAGAGCGAGGCGGCCAAGCAACGGTTGATCGCCGCGACGACTTTCACTCCGGAACAACAAGCGCAACTTGCTGCCGGCGGGCCCGTGGTCGTCGACCCGGAACAACTCGCCTACCTACGTGAGTTCTACGCCGATACCAACCTCGACGAGCTGAAGAATATCGGTGCAGGAGCCGAAGGATTCCGCACGGTCAACTTCGCCGATGCGAATGTCCCCGCCGACGCGCGAATCCCCAGCGCCCTCGCCTCGGGCATGTTCACCGTCTCCAATCCCAACGTCACCGACGGCAACGGCAACGCGGGCAGCCTCGACAACCTTCCGCCAGACGTCCGCAGAATCTTCAGCGACCCCGCGTACAGCTCGCAACTCCAACCCGGTGGGTACTCCACCACCGTGAACGTCAACCATTTCGACGATTCGAATGCACTCACGGACATACTTCGAAATGCAGACCCGGCGACACAATCCGGCAGCGCTTTGAGTTCTGCACTGCTCGATCGCAGCGCAGATCTCGCCCCTCTCCAATCGCAAACTTCATCGAGCGCCCCGATGCGATTGGTCTTCGACGACGACGGCCAGCCCGTCAGCAACGATGAGCTCGACTCCAGCCTCACCAAAGCCCTCGACGTTGCCACTCGGGACATACCTTCGAACGCCGACTTCCTCACCACCCCTGCTCATCAGGACGACGTGGTGAATCTGTTCACCCGCGAATGGAACGATGACGGACGAGCCGTCAGCGGCCTCACCGATTGGATCGGACCCGACGCCACCAACTCCAACCCAGCTGTTGCCGAACGGGCCGGCGCCTCTGCCCTTGCACTCGCCCACAATCTCGCCGGCAACAAAGGTGCCTACCTCGACATCGCCGGCCTGGACAACAGATCCATCGGAGAAGTGAATCCCGCGTTGACGCAATCCATTGGTTCCGCGGTGACCCCGTACATCGGGAATCTCGTCGGATTGGAACCCGATCAAACCGGTACCCTCGGTTTCGAAAATCTCGATGCCTACGACGACAGATTCGCCAATGCAAAATCGGTGATCGCGATCATCGACAGCGACCCCCACGCAGCCGCAAGTTTCAATGCGAACATGCTCGGAGCCGCGGGCCAACTCCAAGGGACCTTCGTCGAAACCAGCATGAGCGGAGACATCGCCGCGGGTTCTTCGCAATATGCAATATATGCGGGACGCGTCCAGGCACTGATGGACGGTGCTCTCGAGGAAGAAGCCCTCAACCGAACCGGTGACGCTGCGGCGGCGCAACAGGACATCATCAGCAGACGTGGGAAAACATACGACGAACTCGGTTGGCTGATTTCCGGCGGTGCCGCCATGATCCCAGGCTTCGGACCACCGACCAGCGTTGCAGTCAGCATGCTGGGAGTCGAACTCAAAGATCACGTCCTGGGCTCCCCGGTCGAAGTTCCTCCGGCACAACTCAACTTCACACACCAGAGTTCGGCTTCGACGACCCTTCTCGATTACCGATTGGTTCAGGCACTCGACAACGCCTACGGAAGAGAACACTTCGAGCAACTGAACGGTTTTCGAGTCAATGGCGATCCGAGCGAATCCCTCAGACCAGTCGATCTGGAGACCCTGGGTCTAAACGGCAAATTCGACAGCACACTGCAGGACTATTTGACGTTTCGGGGATTCAATCGCGATACGTTCATGACCAACATGAGAGACGGACTCGACGATGTCGGATAGATTTCCTGCGTTTACAAGGCGAAACCACCGCGCCGCAACCGCTCTTGCACTGGCATTCAGCATGGGATCATGTATCGCGGGTTGCGCGGCACCCAACTCAACCGAAAACGTCAGCGCCACAACCACGCCCGCCGCGTCAAACGTCTATGTACTACCGAGCTACATGACCGACTATCACAACCAATGGCTCGCAGACCCCGGCATCGACCTCTTCAGCGAAGAGGCCACCATAATCCGAGCATTCATAGAATCCGACTACATCGTTGACAGTGGTGGCGATCGCAGCGACGCCTACCACGGGTTCTCGAGAATCACTGCGAACACTCGTGGAACGGTCTCGAGCGATCGCCGCTACGGAGAACCCGCAGACACACCACCACGCGTCTACCGAGGTACCAGCATCAACCGGATCTTGAGTATTCAAACAATTCCCGCCGGATACCCTGGCGATTCGACCGTCGTCGCTTACGCCTGCTCCGACGCCTACGATACCGATTACGACGGCCGCAAACCGGATTCGTCGCGACTCCCGAGCAGTAGTTACGAGATCTGGATGCACAACACCGCTTCTACAGCTACCCCCTACCCTCGATTCGAAGGGCCCCGCAATGCACCGGAAGGGGACGTCTTCGGCGGCTGGATCGTCGACAAATTCACCAGCTCCACCAGCGACCGTGTGCAACAGGAGACTTGCTCTGACTGGTTCAAATCGCGTCACGACGGGAATCGACTCCGGATGAGCACCGACTTCGCCCCACCCCTCGTCCTCCCCAACTACCCCGGCTGGCCAGAAGATGCGGCCCGGTAGGGGCCAGGGCAACGGTGCCGCGCCCAAATCTGACCAAGTCAGGACCTCAGCGGCGCTGCCGGACGCATGATGGAGTGATGACGGTCGAAAATTCGCACGCCTTGGACGAACTTGTAGCAGCGCTTCCCGAGGGAGCCGTCCTGCTGGATCCGGATGTGACCGCGGGCTACCGCCAGGACTGGGCCGCCGACCCGGCCGCAGGCCACCCCGCTGCCGTGGTTCGCGCAACGTGCACCGAAGACATCCAAACAGTGATGCGCTGGGCAACCGCCAACCGCGTGCCGGTGGTTCCCAGAGGTGCAGGCTCGGGCCTTTCCGGTGGATCCAGCGCCGTCGACGGTTGCATAGTGGTCAGCACCGAGCGAATGCGACAGATCACGATCGACCCGGTCGCCCGTGTGGCGGTTACTCAGCCCGGCTTGATGAATGCGGAGGTCAAGAAAGCCGCCGCAGAGCACGGACTCTGGTACCCACCTGACCCGTCGTCCTTCGAGATCTGTTCCATCGGCGGCAATGCAGCCACCAACGCCGGCGGACTCTGCTGCGTCAAGTACGGAGTTACCACCGACTACGTTCTCGGACTCCGGGTCGTGCTGGCAGACGGGACAGCGGTCAGCCTCGGAGGTCCCCTTCTCAAGGACGTCGCCGGACTCTCCCTCACCAAACTGTTCGTGGGCAGTGAGGGAACTCTCGGCATCATCACCGAAATCACGTTGCGTTTGATTCCCGCGCAGCCGCCCGCATCAACCGTCGTCGCGTCGTTCGACTCGGTACAAGAAGCTGCGGACGCGGTCTTGGCGATCACCAGCAACATGCGTCCGGCGATGCTCGAGTTCATGGATCATGCCAGCATCAATGCCGTCGAGGATGCGGTACGCATGGGTCTGAACCGCAAGGCTCACGCACTGCTGCTCGCGCAGTCCGACGCACCCGGCGCGGCAGGCGTGCTGGAAATCGAGACGATTGTTCAGGCGTGCGAAAACAACGGAGCCACCGAAGTATTCGCCACCGATGACCAGGCCGAAGGTGACGCTTTTGCGGCGGCACGGCGGGCAGTGTTCCCGGCAGTGCTCGCGATGGGAAGTCTGCTTCTCGAAGACGTGGGCGTTCCCATGCGCGCACTCCCCCAGCTGGTAACCGGGGTCGAAGCCATCGCCGACGACCTCGACGTCCTGATCTGCACGGTGGCGCACGCCGGAGACGGAAACACACACCCGCTCATCGTCTTCGACCCCGCAGACCCGGACATGTCCGAACGCGCACAGATCGCATTCGGACGGGTGATGGATCTCGCCATCGCGCTCGGCGGCACGATCACCGGCGAACACGGGGTCGGTCGACTCAAGCGCGACTGGCTGCCGTCACAGTTGGGTGAAGACGTCATGGCCCTCAATCGCAAGGTCAAGGATGCGCTCGACCCGCTGGGAATTCTCAATCCCGGAGCCGTCATTGCCGTGAAAGAAGGCTCTCTCGACTAGCTTTCACGTCGACGTCGAACGAGTTACGTCATCGAGGAACTGTCGGGCTGACCGAACGGACCAGCTCGGCCAGCTGACGGAATCCTTCTGCTCGGCCACTCGACGAGCGGAACACGACGCCGATCGTGCGACCTGGAGCCGGCGCGGCGAAATGCGCCGTCGACAAGTCCCCGCGTCGAACCTCCACGGCAACAGCCGATTCCGGGACCAAAGTCACCCCGAGTCCCCCGGCCACACATTGCACGACTGTCGCGAGAGAGGTAGCCCGCGTGTCACCGGCAAGCGGATGGGCGTCTACCGAACGGCACAGATCCAACGTCTGGTCACGCAGGCAGTGGCCGTCGTCGAGCAAGAGCAACGGCAGCGCGTCGAGCACGTCCGCCGTGAGATCGACACGTCCGGCCAAGGAATGATCGTTCGGCACGACCATCACAAAATCCTCTTCGTACACAGGAACTTCCACCAGGCCAGGTGTTCCGGCAGGAAGCGCCAACACCGCGACGTCGAGCGCTCCCGATCGCAGGGCATCAAGCAAGCGCGCCGTTTGATCCTCGACTATTTGCGGCGCCAACGACGGCAGCTTCTCGCGCAGCTCCGGCAACAACCCCGGAAGAATGTACGGCGCAACGGTCGGGATCAACCCGATGCGTAGCGGTCCGGTCAGAGAGTCGCCGGAGCCGGCCGCGCTCGCGACGAAACCGTCGGCAGCCTCGAGGATTTGCTTCGCCTGACCGAGCAAGCGCTGTCCGTCCGCGGTCACGAGCACGCGCCGCGTACTTCGTTCGATCAGTTTGACCCCTAGCCCCGCCTCGAGAGCCGCCAGCGCCTGCGACAGTGTGGGTTGGCTCACACCGGAACGTGCTGCGGCAGTACCGAAGTGCCGGTATTCGGCCACCGACACAAAGGCACGCAGCTGTGACAAGGAAGGTTGATAAGTCTGATCAGACATGCCTATCAGTGTAGTGCCACCCATCACCTTTACCTTTTGAACGGTTTGATGCAGAATGGACTCATACCAAAAAGCGCCGGTCACAACCTCGACACTCCAGTCGAAACCGTCCGACCCGCTGACGGTGACAAACCCTCTCGATCCAGCACGTTCGGCCGTCACAGTCCGAACAGCCGGATCGTGTGCGCAAGAAATTCCTGTTCACGAGACACGTAGGAGAATGAGACACATGGCTCTGCTCACAATCGGCGACCAGTTCCCCGCTTACAACCTCACGGCTGTCATCGGCGGCGACCTGTCCAAGGTCGATGCCCAGCAGCCCGATGACTACTTCACCACCGTCACCAGTGACGACTACGCAGGCAAGTGGCGCATCGTCTTCTTCTGGCCCAAGGACTTCACCTTCGTGTGCCCCACCGAGATTGCTGCATTCGGCAAGCTCAACGAAGAGTTCGCAGACCGTGACGCTCAGGTTCTCGGCGCTTCCGTCGACAACGAGTTCGTGCACTTCCAGTGGCGTGCACAGCACGAAGAGCTCAAGACCCTCCCCTTCCCGATGCTCTCGGACCTCAAGCGTGAGCTTGCCGAGGCCACCGGCGTCCTCAACGCCGACGGCGTTGCAGACCGCGCGACGTTCATCGTCGACCCCAACAACGAGATCCAGTTCGTCTCCGTCACAGCCGGTTCCGTCGGCCGTAACGTCGACGAGGTTCTCCGCGTCCTCGACGCTCTCCAGAGCGACGAGCTGTGCGCATGCAACTGGAAGAAGGGCGACCCGACCATCAACGCCGGCGAGCTTCTGACTGCGAGCGTCTGAGTATGAGCGTCGAGAACCTCAAGAACTCGCTTCCCGAGTACGCGAAGGACCTCAAGCTCAACCTGAGTTCCATTGCGCGCACGACGGTCCTGAACGAGCAGCAGTTGTGGGGAACGCTCCTCGCAACGGCCGCAGCCACCAAGTCTGCGTCCACGCTCAAGGAGATTGCTTCCGAGGCTGCCGACAACCTGTCGGCAGAGGCATACAACGCCGCTCTCGGCGCAGCGTCGATCATGGGCATGAACAACGTCTTCTACCGCACCAAGGGCTACCTCGACGGTAAGTACGACGACCTTCGTGCCGGCCTGCGGATGAACATCATCGGCAACCCGGGCGTCGACAAGGCCGACTTCGAATTGTGGTCGCTTGCAGTGTCCGCGATCAACGGCTGCAACCACTGCCTCGAAGCTCACGAGAACACCCTCCGCCAGGAAGGTGTCGACCGCGAGGTCATCTTCGAAGCGATCCGCGCCGGTTCCATCGTCGCGGGCGTCGCACAGGCTGTCGAAGCCAACGAGATCCTCTCTGCCGCACAGGTCTGATCACTCGGACCTGAGTGCAGTTCGACGAGCCCTCCCCACCGTGAAGGTGGGGAGGGCTTTTCGCGCGCTAGGGTGGACCGATGGGTATCGAGGTGAGTGTGGTCCGGGTCTTCACGGACGAGAACGGCAAGCACGGGAATCCGTTGGGAATCGTCGACGCGTCCACGGTTGCAGAATCGGATCGACAAGCCGTCGCGAAGGAACTCGACTACAGCGAGACCATCTTCATCGACGTTCCGGATGACGGCGCCTCACGTGCGCGGGTCCAGATCTTCACTCCGGCAGCAGAACTCCCCTTCGCCGGACACCCGACCGTCGGTGCCACGTGGTGGCTGGGCGAACAGGGCCGTCGCGTGAGCGCCCTCGACGTTCCTGCCGGCAGTGTCGACGTCCGCCAATCCGGCGCTTTGACGTGGGTACGCGCGCGTGCCGAATGGGCACCGGAATTCGCGATCTATCCGATGGACACGGTCGACGACGTCATCGACGCAGATCCGTCCGACTACGAGGCGGATCATTCGTATCTGTGGGCATGGCAGGACAAGCTCGAAGCTGCCATCCGCGCACGCATGTTCGCACCGGTGATGGGAATCGCCGAGGACGAGGCGACCGGATCTGCAGCGCTGCGCATCACGGACCGGTTGAGGAAATCACTGCTCATCACCCAGGGACGCGGATCGGTGCTTCACACCACCTTCTCTCCGGAAGGGTGGCTCGAAGTCGGCGGCCGCGTCGTCGCCGAGCCGTCACGAACCTTGTGAGTACCCGGCGGGATTGCGTCCGGCCTCGAGGTCACGTGCGCTGAGTGACACCGAGATCTCGTCACCGAGCGCAACTCCCGGCGCGAGGGGCAACTGATCTCCACTCCAGAACTTGCCCGGATCGAACCAGTTGATACGACGATTACCGACAAGCAGACCCATCGCCTCATAGGTCTTGGCAACCACTTCGGCGCAATAGGCGCTCTCGACGGCCACTGCGGACACGTCGGACTTCTTGCGCAGCTTCGGGATTCGGCCTCCGAACCAGCGTGAAGCAAGCTTCGCCGTCGACGGGAACGGCGTACCGTCCAGCCGTGCGATCGTCTTGAGCAGAGCGTCTTCCTGCTCCCGGGTGACTTCGTGGTCGAGCTGGCGCAACCATCCACGCTGCCCGTACTTGGCGCCCCAGACCTGAACCGCCGATCGCAGATCGTGCAGTTGGACACCACGCTGGAAGCGTCCGGTCCACATGTCCTGCAGCGAGTGACCGAGCTCCGCATGCCACATCAGCGGCGGAAGGTCGTCGATCACGACCGACATTCCGACGTGGTTGACCGGGCTGTTGGTCAGCGTCTGGATGGCCCGGTCCGCCGTCGACTCTCCGCGGAAGATCCAGATGTCGCCCGTGCGGGTCGCCGCGGCGGCCTCCTCGAGACTCACCTGCGAAAGCAATCGTCGGTCCATGCCTCTAGCGTAGAGGGATGAAACTCCCTACTCCTCTGCGCGCCTCGCACGTTTGGAAACTGGTCGGCCTCGCCGGTGCAATGGGCGTTGCCGCCACCGGGGTTCTCGTTGCGCGCGGCGAACGCCAGCGTCGGGCCTACTCTCCGGACGAAATTCGCTCGGTACTGCACGAGCGGTACACCCAGGCCTACGCCAAGCAGTCGGAACAAGAGGTTCTGGAACTCGAACCTGCACCCAACGCTGTGCGGCGCCGAATCGAGAAACTCTTCCGGCGCCGCAACTGAACTCATCCGAGAGCTGCGAGGATCCCTGCTGCCATCTCCGCGACCTGATCGTCGGTCATGACGAACGTCGGCGAAATCTGCATCGCACCCTGACCCGCCGCGCGACCCGAAATACCGTGCTCACGCAACGTCTTCACGAACGGCAACGCCTCCGCCGGATCAGCCAACTGCACCGCAGCGACCGCACCCAGTCCACTACGAACCTCCGCCACCCGCGGATGCTCGGCCAACGGCTGCAGATGCGTATGCAACGACGCCTCCAGACGCTTCGACTCCCCAAGCAAATTCTCACGCTCGAGAATGTCGAGGTTCGCCATCGCCGCCGCAGCAGCACCGGCATGCCCGCCATACGTGTAACCATGACGCCACCACGAACCCGCATAGAACGGCTCCGCCACCCGCGGCGCGATGAACACCGCACCCATCGGAACGTAACCGGACGTCAAACCCTTTGCCGTGGTCATCATGTCGGGCTGCAAATCGAAACGAGTAGACGCGAACCACTCGCCGCCGATACGACCGAAACCGGTCACGACCTCGTCGACGACAAACAGAATGTCGTGCTCGCGGCAGATGTCGCGCACCTCGGCCAGGTACCCCTCCGGCGGAAGATACACCCCACCGGCACCGATGATCGGCTCCGCGAAGAACGCGGCGATCTTGTTCGCACCGATCCTCTCGATCAACTCGAGCAGACTCTTCGCATCATCCCAGCCGACCGTGGCCGCATCCGCCATCAGCTCGCCGTAACCCTCACGGTTCACCGGAATACCCGCCAGAGCCGTTCCCGCAACATGCATTCCGTGGTACGCCTTCTGACGACCGACGATGATCGCCTTCTCCGGCTGCCCCACCTCGTGCCAGTACCGGCGAGCGAGCTTCGCCGCAGTGTCCACCGAATCCGAACCACCCGAAGTGAAGAAGATCTTGCTCCCGGCAACCGGCGCGATCGTCGCCAACCGCTCCGCCAACACCTGCGTGGTCTCGGGAACAAAATCACCGAAATTCGAGAAATGAGCGATCTTCGACAACTGAGCCGCCACCGCATCCGCGATCTCCGTGCGCCCGTGCCCGACATTGGTGAACCACAGGCCCGCCGTCGCATCCAGATACCGAGTGCCCTCGCGGTCCCAGATGTACGCGCCCTCACCGCGAGAGACGACAAACGCGCCGTTCTTCTCCACAGCGCCCATGTCCGCGAACCCGTGCCACAATGCCGAAGCCATCATTGTCCCCTTCGAATACAAACGATGCTGGTGTGCAAACGATGTGCTGCGACTATATCGACACCGGGAATCGGCGGACGACGGCGCTCGCCGGGCACCGGCATTTCCGGGTACACACGTAATCTGTCGACCATGACTTTTGCCGACAATCTCGCCGCACTGCCCACCATCGATCATCTGGCCGCCATCGAGGTACTCGACGCCGACGGAACCGTCATCGACACCGTCGAGAACAAGCCCGGAAAGTCCGGCTCGGTCAAGGTGTACAACCATCTCGCTCAGGTCTACGGCGCGCTCACACCCGAAGCCGCCTCGGCAGGACTGACGATCTTTGCCGAACACACCGAGGACGCGCGGGCCAACCCCGGTAAGCACCCGAACGTGGACCGCCTCGAGCAGGTGCTCGCCTCCGGCAATCCACTAGGACTTCGCAGCGTTCCGTCCGCGTAGCCCGGCTCCCAGCCGTCCGACGGCATTGACCGCCAACGCCATCAGGGCCATCGCGATGCCCAGTACGACAAATCCGATGAACAGGGCCACATAGCCCTGGTGGCGAGGATCCATGAACGGATACGGATACCAGTGGACGATCGGCCCTCGAATCAACGTGTACACCGCGTAGATCACTGGAAACAGCAGCCACTGCAGCGAGCGGATTTCGGAGATCCTGTGCCTCGAAGCGAAGAACACCCAGTCGAGGAGCATCACCAGCGGAAGAATGCGGTGGAGCGCCGAGTTGATCCACGCGTCGTTCAAATTGACGTCGATATTCGCCAGTAGAACGGCGTAGATGATTCCGGTGATCACCATGTAGAGCGTCACCGCACCGCGAACCGACTGCCATGTCCGAGACTGCGGATCCCGAAGGGCGCCGACCAGCAATACGATCACCGCAAGGATGTTGCTCTCGATGGTGAAGTAGCTCAGATAGTTCGACAACGAGAATCCGTCGGCGTTTCGAATCGGAATCCACAGCAGCGCCGTGAGTCCGTAAATCGCGAACAACAAGCGAAGTACTCGCACGGCAACAGGCGTCGACGCGACCGGTGTAGCTGCCTCATTTGCGGTATTTGTCGTCACTGGTCGATATTTGCACATCAAAACGATCTGCGAGCGGTAGTTGTGAACGCGTTCGATAGGCTGTCATCAGCATGTCTACAACACCACCGGCCCCACTCTCCCCCAAGCGGAGTGACCTGAAGAGCGCGCTGGCGCAGGTCTCACTCCGCGACGAGAGTCGACTCCGTCGCAAACTCGACCGTGCCCGCACACCAGACGCTTTGGTGGCGCTGGCCGAGGAAATTGAAACGGCGCGCGCACGGTTGGCGGCACGCTCCGCCAATGTTCCCGCAGTCTCGTATCCGGAAGCTCTGCCCGTCAGTCAGCGCAAGGACGACATCGCGACTGCGATCTCGGAGAATCAGGTTGTCATCGTCGCCGGCGAGACCGGCTCGGGTAAGACAACTCAGATCCCGAAGATCTGTCTCGAACTCGGACGTGGCGTCCGCGGCCTGATCGGACATACACAGCCTCGCCGACTGGCAGCACGCACCGTTGCCGAACGTATCGCCGAAGAACTCGACACCGAACTCGGCGACGCCGTCGGATACACCGTGCGGTTCACCGACCAGGTCTCGGACCGCACCTACGTCAAGCTCATGACCGACGGCATTCTCCTCGCCGAAATTCAGCGCGACCGTATGCTCCGACGCTACGACACGCTGATCATCGACGAAGCGCACGAACGCAGCCTCAACATCGACTTCATCCTCGGTTACCTGGCTCAGCTGCTCCCCCGCCGACCCGACCTCAAGGTCATCATCACGTCGGCGACCATCGATCCCGAACGCTTCGCCAAGCACTTCGCTGTCGACGGTAATCCCGCGCCGATCGTGGAGGTATCCGGTCGAACATTCCCCGTCGAAATGCGTTACCGGCCGCTGACCGTCGAGTCCGGCGACATCACCTTCGACCGTGATCCCGTCGACGCGGTCTGCGAGGCGGTCGACGAGCTGAGCGCGGAGGGCGAAGGCGACATCTTGGTCTTCCTCTCCGGCGAACGCGAAATTCGCGACACCGCAGACGCTTTACGCGATCGGCGTCTTCGCAACACCGAAATCGTCCCGCTGTACGCGCGGCTGTCTGCTGCCGAGCAACACAAAGTGTTCTCGCCGCACACCGGCCGACGCGTCGTCCTTGCCACCAACGTGGCCGAGACCTCGTTGACCGTTCCCGGCATTCGGTACGTCGTCGATCCGGGAACCGCGCGCATTTCGCGATATTCGGTGCGCACCAAGGTACAACGGTTGCCGATCGAACCCATTTCGCAGGCGTCAGCTCGTCAGCGGTCCGGGCGTTGCGGCCGCGTCGCCGAAGGAATCTGCATCCGCCTGTATTCCGAGGAGGACTTCGAGTCACGGCCGGCGTTCACCGAGCCGGAGATCCTGCGGACCAATCTCGCATCCGTCATCTTGCAGATGACGGCCCTCGGTCTGGGCGACATCGCCGCCTTCCCCTTCGTCGAACCGCCGGACCAGCGCGCCGTCAAGGACGGAATCGGACTGCTCGAAGAACTCGGCGCGATCGCGCGAGGTTCCGAGGCAAGCCACCCCGAACTGACGCCGGTCGGCCGCGAGCTGGCCCAGATTCCGGTGGATCCGCGGATGGCACGAATGCTGGTGGAAGCCAAGAACAACGGTTGCCTTCACGAAACCCTTGTCATCGTCGCGGCGTTGTCCATCCAGGACGTTCGCGAACGGCCCGCCGAGTTCCAGCAGGCCGCCGACGAAAAGCACGCCAGGTTCAATGTCGAGAACTCCGACTTCCTGGCATACCTGAAACTGTGGGACTACTTACGCGAACAACGTAACGACCTGTCCTCCAACCAGTTTCGCAAGATGTGCCGGAACGAGTTTCTGCACTGGCTCCGCATCCGCGAATGGCAGGATCTGCACGGGCAACTCCGGCAGATCACCCGCGGCCTCGGCTGGACCGTGGGTGAGACACCCGCAAGCGAGAACGCGATCCATCAGTCACTCCTCGCCGGTTTGCTCTCACACATCGGGCTACGCGAGGGCGAGAAGCGGGACTACCTGGGCGCCAGGGGCAGCCACTTCGCGATTTTCCCCGGATCGGGACTTTTCAAGAAGCCACCACGCTGGGTCATGGCCGCCGAACTCGTGGAAACGTCGAGGCTGTGGGCGCGCATGTCCGCGCGCATCGAACCTGAGTGGGCTGAAAAACTCGCCCCGCACCTGGTGAAACGCACCTATTCCGAACCGCACTGGTCCTCCAAGCGCGGCTCGGCGATGGCATACGAGCGGGTCACTCTCTACGGAGTTCCCCTGGTGACGGGCCGCGCAGTGACGTACTCACGAATCGATCCCGAGGCCTCTCGCGATCTCTTCATCCGCCATGCGCTCGTGCAGGGCGAATGGCAGACGAACCACAAGTTCTTCCACGAGAACCGCGCACTCCTCGACAACGTCGAGGAACTCGAGAACCGCGCGCGCCGACGCGACATCCTCGTCGACGACGAAACTCTCTACGAGTTCTACGACGAACGTATCGGCCAGGAAGCCGTATCCGCCAAGCATTTCGACCAGTGGTGGAAGACCGAGCGGCGCAAGAATCCGAGTCTGCTGACTTTCACACCGGAAACGGTGGTCAACTCCGACGCAGCTGCAGTACTGGGCGGCGAGTACCCGGACGCCTGGCGCCAGGGCGACATGCAGTTTCCACTCACTTACCAATTCGAGCCCGGAAAGGACGACGACGGCGTCAGCGCGCACATCCCGGTCGGCCTGCTAGCGCAACTTCAGCCGGTCGGCTTCGACTGGTTGGTCCCCGGTATGCGCGTCGATCTGGTTACTGCTCTGATCAAGACGTTGCCCAAGAACATCCGACGCGCTGTCGTACCCGCACCTGACTACGCCGCCGCAGCATTGGCAGCAGTCAAACCTCGATCCGAGCCGTTGATGACCGCAATGGCCCGCGAACTCTCGCACTTGGGCGGGATCCAGATCGACGCCAAGGACTTCGATCCCGCCGCGCTGCCCGACCATCTTCGGATGACATTTGTCGTCGAGGACGAATCGGGCACGGTTCTCGCGAAGGGTAAGGATCTGGCGCAGCTACGACGCACGCTCGCCCCGCGCGTACAGAAGGAAGTGGCCAAGGCGGCAACCGGTACCGAACGGGCAGCGGCAACCGTCTGGACATCCGAAACGCTCGGCGCACTGGAACCGACCATCACTCGCTCCATCGGCGGACAGCAGGTAACCGGGTACCCAGCACTGGTGCCGGAAAACGGCGGAGTTGCCGTTCGTGTCCTGAGTACGCCGGCTGCGCAGGCGCAGGCGATGCGGGAAGGCACTCGGGCGCTTCTTCTCGCGGCCGTTCCCACCCAGCTCAAGGCCGTGACCGCCGGCTTGTCGAACACTCAGCGTCTGGCTCTCGGCCAGAATCCGGACGGCGGCTTGGAGGCACTCGTCGAAGATTGCCGGGTGGCAGCTGCCAACGAAGTGATAGCTGCCCACGGCGGACCGGTACGCACGCCTGAGGCGTTCGACGCCCTGGTGAAGATCGCACGCTCCGAACTGGCCGGACGCGTCTCCGCGATCCTGCGCATGATTGTTCCGATCCTCGAACAAGCACACCAACTGAGCGTCGTTCTGGACCGCTCACGCGGCGAAGCAGCAGACGACGTCCGAGAACAGTTGACCTCACTGCTGTTTCCGGGATTTGTCGCCGAATTGGGCTCGGCCCGCCTACGCGATTTGCCGCGGTATCTTGCCGCAGCAAAATTCCGTCTCGAAGCTCTACCCGCAAGTGCACAACGAGATCAGCAGGCGATGGACGTCCTCGACCGGGTGTACGCAGCGTACGACCGGTTGTTGAGTTCACTTCCCGAAGAGCGTCGCACTGCTCGAGATGTCGACTCGATCAGCTGGATGATCGAAGAACTGCGCGTGAGCCTGTTTGCGCAGTCCCTCGGTACACCCACACCGATTTCCGAAAAGCGAGTCCTGAAAGCTATCGAAGCGATCAAGCGTTGACGTTCGGCGAGAATTGCGCGATCAGTAGATTGTCTGAATGTTGACGTTGGTGAGGAAACCACCAAAGGTGGCAACAGTGTTGGCGAACCCGAGGGTTACCAGGCTGTTCACGACTCCGAGAACTGCAACTAAGTTCATAACGCCTCCGTGAAGATCCGAGATGCGGACGAACGTACTTGGTCGACACTAAGCGAATAACTTGCCCGATTTGTTCGATTGTTCGCTTTGTGTTCTCAGCGTTACCTACGGCCGCTTTGTGCTCTCAGCGTTATCTAAGGCAAAGGCCTCAGTCGACGGAAACGGTCTCGGCGCCGGAAGCCTTGTCGGCAGCACGGGTCTCGGCATGTTCGCGCATGTCGGTGATCTCACGTTCGAAATCCGCGGCAGAACTGAAGGACTTGTACACCGATGCGAATCGCAGGTATGCAACCTCGTCGAGATTTCGAAGCGGATCGAGAATCGCGAGCCCTACCTCGTTGCTGGGAATTTCGGCAGAACCCGAAGCACGTACGGCATCTTCGACCTGTTGGGCCAGCAAATTCAGCGAATCGTTGTCCACTTGGCGGCCCTGGCATGCGCGACGCACTCCTTTGACCACCTTTTCTCGGCTGAACGGCTCCGTCACGCCGCTGCGCTTCACAACCGAGAGAACTGCCGTCTCAACCGTGGTGAATCGGCGGCCACACTCGGGGCACGAACGGCGCCGCCTGATCGCCTGGCCCTCGTCGGCCTCGCGCGAATCGACCACTCGGGAATCAGGGTGCCGGCAGAACGGGCAATGCATCGGGGTTCCTTCGTTGTCGCCGAAATGGCCGCAACTCAGATTCACTACCGACTGCAAATCCTCCGACGATTTACAGAGCAGATCCACGTACTCAACGCGACCACCCGAGGTGGTGGGACTGTCAAGTGGACAGCTTACTCGCTGTGAACCGACTGCTCTCACGCTCGGTACGCCCCCGCCTGGCACGGGGTACGGTCAGCGGCCCGAGGCCGGCACGATCAGCGTTTGCCCAACGGACAGTCCGGAACTCGACATCGCATTGAGATCCATGATCTGCTCGATCACCGAGCCGACAGCCTGGCCAGGCGCAACCTTGGCAGCAATATCACTGAGGGATTCACCCGCAGCAACACGAACCACTTCGGTCGCACCGTTTGTCGCAGCGACATCACCACTCGACAAAGCGCCGATCCCCACCAACGCCAACACTGCCAGTGCAGTGAATACGGCGCCAAGGAACACTGTCTTCCAACTGACGTCCTCGGCAGCCACTTCATGTTCGACCCGTGAGACACCGACTCTGTTTCGGTGCGCGAAACTTCCTCCGTACGGGCGTGACGAATCGTGCTCGCCGTCCCACCGGCGAGGAGATTCACGCAATGAACGCGAACCTGAAACCGCGCCCACCGCCGGAACACGACGAACGACGGCCGCCTGCGGTTCGTTGTCGACATACCTGGCCACGCCCCGCATTTCGGCCGTGCCGCGCCGTTCGAACGACACACCGTCAGCGTCGGATCCACCATCGGGCCCATAGAACGAGGGGTGGTACTTCAACGCCGACGTGCCGTCGAAACCAATCGCGTCATCACCAATCGCGTCATCACCAATCGCGTCGTCGAAAACCCTGTTGCTTCTCAGTGCTGCGTTACCCATCGTGACCTCCGCTGGTCGACACCGATCGATGTGTTCGATCATGCGTTCGATGGAACGCATGTTCGAATTTCTACCACGCCTGGCCGACAATGTCTCTACTTCAAGCGACACGAATCGAACAGATGTTTGAAACCGCGAGCAAATCCGGCTAGATTCGTGTCAGACCACACAGCGGGAATTGCGAAAGCCTCCGTGTTTGTCGACAGCTCGAATGTTGGCAGGAGGCACCGACAGGTTTCTGCGCGATTTGCACCAGGCACTTTTTCAGACACAGCTTTTTCAGACACGACTTCTTCAGACACGACTTCTTCAGACACGACTTCTTCAGACACGGAGGCAACAGGCCATGAAGGACGATCGCTCCAGCACAGCCGCGGAGGCAGGAGCTTCTGCAGTTCCGTCTCCGTCGAGCGAGACGCTCACCGAGCGTCAGCGGCGCGTTCTCGAAGTCATCCGCGATTCGGTGACGGAGCGCGGGTATCCGCCGAGCATTCGCGAGATCGGTGATGCGGTGGGGCTCACCTCCACGTCGTCGGTCGCACATCAACTGCGAACGTTGGAGCGCAAGGGCTTCCTTCGACGCGATCCCAATCGCCCTCGCGCAGTCGATGTTCGAGGTCTCGACGAGGTTGCGGCCGATACCGCCATCGCGTCGGTGTCAAAGCATTCCGGCGAGTACAACAGTGCCGACCCGCTACCGGAGCCGGCGTTCGTCCCCATCCTGGGTCGCATCGCTGCCGGCGGACCGATCCTTGCCGAGGAAGCGGTAGAGGACGTGTTCCCACTCCCCCGCGAACTCGTCGGCCAGGGTTCGCTCTTCATGCTCAAGGTTGTCGGCGAGTCGATGATCGATGCAGCGATCTGCGATGGCGACTGGGTTGTCGTCCGTCAGCAGAACGTCGCGGAGAACGGTGACATCGTGGCCGCCATGATCGACGGCGAAGCCACCGTGAAGACGTTCAAGCGTACGAAGAAGGAGGTGTGGCTGATGCCGCACAACGAACTCTTCGAGCCGATTCCCGGCAACAACGCCGTCATCCTGGGCAAGGTTGTCACCGTCATGCGGAAGATCTGAGTTCGCTCGCACCTCGATCACAAAACTCTGGGCCCCGGCATCAGCTGGGGCCCAGAGTCTTTTCGTGACGATCAGCGGTCCATCACCCGAATCAGAGATTCAGCGAACGTCCGATGATCTCCTTCATGATCTCGGTTGTGCCACCGTAGATGGTCTGCACACGAGAGTCCATGTACGCCTTTGCAACCGGGTATTCCTTCATGTAGCCGTAGCCTCCGTGCAGCTGGAGGCAGCGGTCGATGAGCTTGACCTGAGCTTCGGTGGTCCACCACTTCGCCATCGCAGCTTCCTGCACGGTCAGCTTCTCGGCATTGAGCTGCTCGATGAACTTGTCCACCAGGATGCGCACTGCCGTGGTCTCCGTTGCCAATTCGGCCAGTACGAATCGGGTGTTCTGGAAGCTACCGATCGACTTGCCGAATGCCTTGCGGTCGCGGCAGTACTGGATCGTGCTCTCGAGAACCGATTCCATTGCGGCAGCGGCAACGACGGCGATCGAGAGTCGTTCCTGGGGAAGGTTCTTCATCAAGTAGAAGAAGCCCATTCCCTCTTCGCCCAGCAGGTTGGCAGCGGGAACGCGTACGTCGGTGAAGCTGAGTTCGGCGGTGTCCTGAGCCTTCATGCCGATCTTGTCGAGGTTGCGTCCACGCTCGAAGCCAGGCATGTCCCGCTCGACCACGAGGAGGCTGAAGCCCTGAGCACCCTTGTCCGGGTCGGTGCACGCGACAACGATGATGATGTCGGCGTTGATTCCGTTGGTGATGAAGGTCTTCGAACCGTTGAGGACCCAGTGGTCCCCGTCGCGAACCGCTTTCGTCTTGATGCCCTGCAGGTCGCTACCGGTACCCGGTTCGGTCATCGCGATCGCCGAGATCAGCTCACCCGACGCGAATCCGGGTAGCCAACGCTGCTTCTGCTCCTCGTTGCTCAACTCCAGGAGGTACGGTGCCACGACGTCGTTGTGCAGCGTGAAGCCGATACCGCTGAACCCACCCTTGGTGGTTTCCTCGGTGATGATCGCGTTGTAGCGGAAATCCTTGACACCGCCGCCGCCGAATTCCTCAGGGACCGCAGTTCCCAGGAAGCCCTGCTTTCCGGCCTCGACCCAGACGTCACGATCGACGATGTTCTGCTCTTCCCACTTCTCGTGGTTCGGTGCCACGTGCTGTGCCAAGAACTTCTGGTACGACTCCCGGAAGAGTTCATGTTCCGGTTCGAACAGGGTGCGCTCCACGCCGACTCCTTGCAATTCGATATATGGCACTTCAGTGATGTACCCGCTGGGGATATACCCGCTGGGGTGTATTCGCTGAGACTGGGCACGCCGAAGTGCGCGGGCCCACGTCACTGCCTCCGACGGTAGAACCTGTTGCGATACCCGTCGATGACCCGAACGATCACGATTCGTGACTGTAGCGGTTATCTGTTACTCGAAGTACGGAATTTGGCGAGATATCGCATGATCGGGTACGCGACGAGGATGCCGATCGATCCCCAGGCGATGCCGCCCAACTCGACCGAACCGATGGTCAGCGTCAAGTTCCCGATGCCGGCGACCAACGCCGCCGCAGCGACCGTCAGGTTGACCGGATCGGTGAAGTCGACCTTCGCTTCCATCCAGATGCGCACACCGAGAATGCCGATGAGGCCGTAGAGAACCATCGTTGCGCCGCCGATGACGCCGTTCGGCACCGTGAAGACCAGTGCGCCGAATTTGGGCGAAAATGCCAGGATCACAGCGGTAGCGGCGGCTACCCAGTACGCGGCGGTCGAGTACACACGCGTCGCTGCCATGACACCGATGTTCTCGGCATACGTGGTGGTTCCGGATCCGCCACCGGCGCCCGCCAAGGTAGTGGCGAGACCGTCGGCAAACAGTGCATTGCCGGCCAGATCGTCGAGGGACTTACCCGTCATAGCGGACACCGCTTTGACATGTCCGACGTTTTCGGCGACCAGAACGATCACCACGGGGAGCGCGAGCACGATCACCGACCAGTCGAACGACGGTCCGTGCAGACTCGGCAGCCCGAACCAGTCCGCTTCGCGCAGAGCGGACACTCGTTCACTGTCGAGTCCGCCGATGACCGCGGCGAAGACCCAGCCGATCACGACGCCGACCAGAATGCCCAGCCGGCCGAGCAACCCGGGACCGACGACCGTGACCAGCAGGATCGAAACGAGCGTCACCGTGGCGATCAGCGGCTGCGATTCGAAGGAGCCGACCGCCGTCGGAGCGAGGTTGAGACCGATCAGCGCGACGACAGCGCCCGTCACCACCGGCGGCATGACGGCGTCGATGACCCGGCTGCCGATCAGACGTACGGCGACGCCGATCAACATCAACACGATGCCGACGGCCATGACGGCACCGAGTTGCGCGGCCGGGCCCGATCCTGCCGACGCTGTCAGCGGGGCGATGAACGCGAAGGACGAACCGAGATAGCTGGGGATCCGGCCCCGGGTGATGAGCAGGAACAGCGCGGTGCCGATACCCGAGAACAGCAGCGTCGTCGTGACGGGGAAGCCGGTGATGGTCGGAACGAGCAGTGTCGCTCCGAACATCGCGATGACGTGTTGCATCCCGATTCCGATGGTGCGCGGCCAACTCAGTCGTTCGTCCGGCGCCACGACGGCTCCGTCGGCGATCCGCTTGCCGTCTCCGTGGACAGTCCAGCCGATTCCGCCGGCCCCGGTCATTGTTTCTCGTTCGATCACAGGTCGAAATACTAGAGGTCAGGCGCTCGGTCTCCGACCGAGACCAACGAAACCAGTTCAGCTGATTGCGTCGGCAGCCGCTTTGCGCGCTGCCACCGGATCACCGGTTGCCAGCACCGCCGCCGCAGCCGCCTCACATTGCGCCATGGTGACGGATCCGACCTTCGCTCCCACACCCGCGACCGACGCCGCAGCGCACGACAGCGACGAAACGCCGAGACCGGCAAGCACGCAGGCCAACAGCGGATCGGCGGCCGCCTCACCGCAGACGCCGACGCGCTTGCCTGCCGCCTGACCGGCCTGGGCCGTACGTGCGACAAGGGCGAGCACCGCGGGCTGCCACGGATCGGTCAGGTCGGCGAGTTCGGAGGACATCCGATCAGCGGCCATCGTGTACTGAGCGAGGTCGTTGGTACCGATCGAGAGGAATTCGACGTGTTCGAGAATCTGGTCGGCCAACAGCGCCGCCGCCGGGATCTCCACCATCACACCGGGAACAAGATCGCGTGCCCGCACCGCATCGGCAAAACGTTTCGCCTCGGCCGGGGTGGCGATCATCGGTGCCATGACCCACGGGGACGAGTTGGTCGACGCCGCGGCTGCCGCGATCGCGTCGAGCTGGCGGTCGAGAATTCCCATGTCCTGCCAGGCGATACGGACCCCACGAACGCCGAGTGCCGGATTCGCTTCCTCTTGATGGTTGGCGAATTTGAGCGGCTTGTCCGAACCCGCGTCCAACGTGCGAATGATGACCTTCTTTCCTGCGAAGGCCTCGAGAACCTCGGCGTAGATCGCCGCCTGCTCGTCTACGGTCGGTTCGGTCTCACGGCCGAGGAAGCAGAGTTCGGTCCGAAAGAGCCCGATGCCCCCCGCAGCAGTCGACGCCGCGGCGCGAGCGCCCGCGCCGTCTTGAACGTTGGCGAGAACGTCTACCGGCCGGCCGTCCGCCGTCTGGCCCGGTCCGGTCCAGGTGCTGACGCGTTCGCGATCGATCCGGGATTGTTCGACCAGTTCACGCGCGTGCCCGGGATCCGGCTCCGCGATCACGTCGCCGGTTGTTCCGTCGATCAGAATCGGTATTCCTGCCGAGATGGATTCCAATTCCTTCGCGGCGACGATGCACGGGATGCCCAACTGCCTCGCGATGATTGCCGTATGGCTGGTCGGGCCGCCGTAAATGGTCACGAGTCCGATGATCTTGGATGCATCGAGGCCCGCGGTGTCTGCAGGAGCCAGATCGTCCGCGCACAGCACCGACGGTGTCTCTGGCATGGGAACTCCAGGTTCGGGTAATCCGGAGAGTTCGGCGATCACGCGGTCGCGGATGTCCTCGAGGTCGGTGACGCGCTCGGCCATCAAACCGCCGACCTTGGTGAACAGCACCACGAACTGCTCCGTCGCCGCGATCGCAGCCTGCACCGGGGGCACTCCGCCGGCGATCGACTTCTTGGCCGCCCCGATCCAGCCACGATCAGCTGCCATCGCCGCGTTGGCCTGCAAAACCTCTGCGGCCGCGCCCGTAGCTTCGGCGGCCCGTCCGAGAAGGCGGTTCTCGACAGCCTTCGCCGCTGCGACGAAGGCGTCCACGGCGGCCTCTCGATCGGCCTCGTCGAGTGCCGGCGCATCGGTGACGAGTTCTGGTCGGCTGGACGGCCAGATCGCCGGGCCGTAGGCGATTCCAGGCACCACGGGGGTGCCGTGCACGGTGATTCGGTTGAGCTGTTCGGTCATCTGTCCTCCTTGAGCGATGGGCCCGGTGTCACACCGGATCACCTCGAGCGCGTAAAGCCCTCACCTTCGTTGTGACGAAGATTACTCCCAAGTCTTGACATGTCAACACACTCGGGCGTAAAACAACATAAAGCAACATTCACTGTGATCCACAACGCACCGTCGGATCACACTTCGGAATCGGAGAGCACGTGTACGCGGAAGAACGCCAACAAGCGATCGGCACCATGGTGTCGCAGCGCGGACGCATGTCCGTGGCGGCTCTGTCGGAGACCTTCGGTGTGACCACCGAGACCGTGCGTCGCGATCTGGCCTTCCTCGAGCGGATCGGACAGATCAGGCGTGTACACGGCGGCGCCGTTCCGACCGGATCCCTCCACGTCACCGAACCGGGCATGGCGGAACGCGATCAGACCCGCGCGCAACAGAAGGACCGGATCGCCCGCTGCGCGGTCACCTACCTCCCTCCCACCGGCGGCAGCGTGATCTTCGACGCGGGCACGACCACGGGCCGCATGATCCCCGAACTGCCGACCGAGAACGACTTCACAGCCGTCACCAATTCCGTCCCGATCGGCGCACGCCTGGCATCGATGAACTCGATTTCCCTGATACTGCTCGGCGGTCGAGTACGCGGGGTGACTCAAGCCGTGGTCGGCGAGGACGCCCTACGCCTGCTGAGCACGTTGCGAGTCGACGTCGCCTTCATCGGAACGAACGCGATCAGCGTCGGGCACGGACTCTCCACTCCGGACAGCGAAGAGGCCGCCGTCAAACGAGCAATGGTCAAAGCCGCCAATCACGTTGTGGTGGTGGCCGATTCCACCAAAGTCGGCCGCGAGCACTTGATCAGCTTCGCCCCACTCGACAGCATCGACGTCCTCATCACCGACGAAGAGATCAGTCCCACAGACACATCCGAGTTCCACGACCACGGAATCGAGGTGGTGATCGCATGATCGTCACACTGACAGCCAACCCGAGTATCGATCGGACCGTGCAACTCGAGCAACGGCTCGAACGAGGCTCCGTCCTACGCGCCCACTCCACTCGCAGCGACCCCGGCGGCAAGGGGGTCAACGTCGCGCGTGTTCTCGCCGCAGCCGACCTCGACGTGCTCGCGGTTCTACCGGGAAACGGTGGTGACCCTCTGCTCTCGGCGCTGGCAGCCGGTGGGATTCCCCACATCGGTGTCGCCACAACGGGTCTGGCTCGCACCAACATCACCATTGCGGAACCGGACGGGACAACGACGAAGATCAACGAACCCGGCGCAACGCTGTCCGGTTCGACGCTCGACGCCCTGGCACAGGAGTTGATTGTTCGCGCCGATACCGCACTGTGGTTCGCGCTGTCCGGCTCACTGCCCCCCGGCGTTCCGCTCGGGTGGTACGGCGAACTCGTCGCGGCACTGCGCGATCACCCGTGCAAGGTGGCGGTCGACACCTCGGACGCCCCGCTGACGGCACTCGCCGAAGCGTTCCCCGACTCGGCACCCGACCTGCTCAAACCCAACGGCGAGGAACTCGCACAACTGACCGGCGTCGACGGCCACGTCCTCGAACGTGCTGCCGAGAACGGTGATCCCGGGCCTGCGATCACGGCGGCGCAGCGATTGGTCGACCGCGGCGTCGGCAGTGTGCTCGCCACGCTCGGCGCAGCAGGTGCTGTCCTCGTCACCGCCGACGGCGCGTGGATCGCCACCGCTCCCCCGATTGTCGCAGTCAGTACCGTCGGCGCAGGCGATTCTTCGCTGGCCGGCTACATCCTCGCCGAAGCGGGAGGCGGCTCGGAATCCGAGCGGTTACGTCACGCGGTCGCCTACGGAAGCGCCGCTGCCTCCCTTCCCGGCACAACTCTTCCCACGCCCGAACAGATCGATCTGGCAGCGGTTTCGGTATCTGCAGCCGATGCCTCCTCTCCCATCCCCGTCCCCACCGAACTCGCCTGACGCCCTAAGGAACCTGACATGTCCGATACCAACGCAGCCGGCGGTTCCGGCCCCGAGATCATCAGTCCCGAACTGATCTCACTCGACACCGACCTGGGTACGACCAAGGAAGATGTCATTCGTTCTCTCGCAGCGCGATTGACTGCAGCGGGACGGGCGAGCGACGCCGCGGGGCTGGTCGCTGCCGCACTCGCTCGCGAAGCGCAGTCCGCGACCGGACTGCCGGGCGGAATCGCCATTCCCCACTGCCGCGCCGAGGCCGTCTCGTCCGCGTCCCTGGGATTTGCTCGACTGGATCCGAAGGTCGATTTCGGGGCACCCGACGGCCCCGCCGATCTGGTGTTCCTGATCGCGGCACCCGAAGGCGCCGGAGCCGAGCACATGAAGCTGCTCTCGTCCTTGGCCCGAGCGCTCGTCCGACCCGCGTTTGTCACGTCGCTTCGTGAGGCGTCGACGCCGGACGAGATCGTGCGACTGGTCGACGAGGTACTCAATCCCGCGCCGAAGGATGCTCCAGCAAAGGCTGCGGCAGCCACACCCACTCCTCCTGTTTCCACTGGGAAACACTCCACCGAGGAGGCCCCAACGCCCGCGGAGCGTCACATCGTCGCGGTCACCGCGTGCCCGACCGGAATCGCTCATACCTACATGGCTGCGGACTCACTCGTCGCCGCGGGTGAACGCGCCGGGGTCAAGGTTCACGTCGAAACGCAGGGCTCGAGCGGAAGCACCCCCCTTGACCCTTCGGTCATCGCCGGAGCCGCCGCGGTCATCTTCGCCACCGACGTCGGAGTGAAGGGCCGCGAACGGTTCGCCGGCAAACCCGTTGTCGCTTCCGGTGTGAAGCGGGCGATCAACGAGCCGGACAAGATGCTTGCAGAAGCGTTGCGCGCCTCCGAGAATCCCGCCGCCGCCACCGTGGACGGCACCGCCGCCGCGGCCGCGGATTCCGATGCCGGTTCCGTAGGGTTCGGCACCCACCTCCGTCAGGTCCTCCTGACCGGTGTCAGCTACATGATCCCGTTCGTCGCGGCCGGCGGTCTGCTGATCGCACTCGGCTTCCTGCTCGGCGGGTACGAGATCTCCGGTCCTGCCAAGGACATCGTTCTCAACAACTCGATCACCAACCTTCCCGACGGTGGTCTGGCCACCTATCTCGGCGCAGTGCTGTTCCAGATCGGTTCGTTGGCATTCAGCTTCCTGGTGCCCGCGTTGGCCGGCTACATCGCCTTCGCTATCGCCGACCGGCCTGGCATCGCTCCCGGCTTCACAGCCGGCGCGGTCGCCGTGTTTGTCGGTGCCGGATTCATCGGCGGCCTGGTCGGTGGTCTCATCGCCGGTGTCGTCGCGCTCTACATCGGCCGGATCGCCGTCCCGCAGTGGCTGCGGGGCCTGATGCCGGTGGTGATCATTCCGCTGTTCGCGACGCTGGTTGTCGGAGCACTGATGTTCATCGTCCTCGGTCGTCCGCTCGCCGCGATCACCTCCGGTCTCACCGACTGGCTCAACGGATTGTCCGGCAGCTCGGCCATCTTCCTCGGCATCATTCTCGGCCTGATGATGTGCTTCGACCTCGGCGGACCGGTCAACAAGGCGGCTTACGCCTTCGCTGTAGCCGGACTCAACGTCAACGACCCGGCCACTTTGCGCATCATGGCGGCAGTCATGGCTGCCGGTATGGTTCCGCCACTGGCCATGGCACTTGCCTCGACGGTGCTGCGTCCCAAGCTCTTCAGCGAAGCCGAACGTGAGAACGGAAAGGCTGCCTGGTTGCTGGGTTCGGCATTCATCTCCGAGGGCGCGATTCCGTTCGCCGCTGCCGACCCGCTTCGCGTGATCCCCTCGATGATGGCGGGCGGCGCCGTCACCGGTGCGCTGATCATGGCTTTCGACGTCACTCTCAGCGCCCCGCACGGCGGGATCTTCGTCTTCTTCGCAGTCGGCGGAATCGGCTGGTTCCTGGTCTCGCTCGCCGCGGGAACCGTGGTAGCTGCGCTCGCCGTCGTCGGAGCCAAGGAGTTCTTCCGCAAGGGTCCGTCCGATGCCGAACTCGACCCCGAAATCGTGCCCGCTGCGGCATGATCGACAGCAAGCAACACTGCAGTCACCACTGTTGTCACCAAATCCGCCCAAAGACCCCACAACGTCCGCACCGATAGATTCACAACGAGGAGATCCCATGCCCAGCAAGACAGTTGCCGTCGGTTCCGCAGTCGGCCTCCACGCCCGCCCCGCCGCTCTCATCGCCGAAGCAGTCGGAGCCTCCGGCGCCACGGTCACCCTCGCAGTCGCCGACGGCGAACCGGTGGATGCAGGTTCGGCACTGATGATCATGACGCTCGGAGCCGCCAAGGACACCGAAGTCACCATCGAGTCCGACGACGCCGACGCACTCGCCAAGGTCGCCGAACTGGTAGCCGCTGATCTCGACGCCTGACCTGATGTCAGTCGGTGCTGTGTAGCGGGCCGGACACTCTCACGGAGTCAGTGCGAGTGTCCGGCCCAGCCAGTCCATTTCGAGTTCCACAGCAGTGCCCCACACATCACCCGAGTGCCCGCCGGGAAGGGTGTAGTAGTCCACGTTCATGTCGGCGGCGCGCGCAGCCTCGAACATGATCTCCTGCTGAGGGCGGTAGATGTCGTCGTCTTCACCCGCGACAAATACACCAGACAACTGCGGATACCGATTCTGCGCCATCAGGTCTCGGGCGTTGACCGCGTCGAACGCGCTTTCGTCACCGTCGAACATGGCCGCCACGGTGTCCTCGTGATCACCGGTCGACGGTTCGTCCTGCCCGGAGAAGTCCAGGAACGACGGGTATCGGTCCGGGAAGTTCACGGCCATCTCGATCGCGCACGTCCCGCCGTAGGAGAACCCACCGATAGCCCATTGCGCAGCGTCCGGATTCACTTGAAGGTTCGATTCGATCCAGTTCGGGACGTCCTGGTCCAGATACGTCGCGACGTTGCCGAGCGCAGAATCCATGCAGCCGGGGTTGGCGTCGTAGTCCCCCAACGCGTCGGGCACCACCACGACGGGAGCAAGCCCGGAATGCCTCGACGCATAGGCGTCGACTGTGGTCGCGAGACGGCCACTGTCCAGCCAGTCGCTGGGGCTGCCGGGCTCACCCGCCACCAACACCAGTACGGGCAACTCGGCACGCGGATCGGCAAGATAGGCAGGCGGGAGATACAACGTCGCCGGCCTCGCGTCGAAACCCGAGATGTTTCCCGGAATCGACGCTTCCGTCACGACGCCGTTGCTCGGCATCCGCACCGGAACCTCCCAATGAGTTTCGGTGGGGAGTCCCCGCTGTAGCCAAGGTTCGGCCCCGGGGAGCGAATCGAAAGCAACGTGCTCGACCGAGCCGACCGGCCAGTGCCCGACCAGTGATCCGAGCGTGGGGTAAGTGCCGGTCTGGGCATTGACCTGACCCACCGCGACGATCGCGGCCAGACCGGCCAACACCGTCACGGAAAGGCCGCGGGCCAGTCCTGGACGCCGAAGGAGAACAAGCGCCGCGCCGATGACTCCGAATATCGCCAACGCTATCCACACAAAACTCGACAGGGGTAGCTGCGCGGGCAACGGTCGATAACTGAGCCACACGAACATCGCGCCGCCGGCGGACCCGACCACTGACAAGCCCAGTGCGACAAGCACGGCCCGACGCGGCAACCAACGAAGCAAAAGCAGCGTGCCGACGCCGACGAGGACGGAACCAACGAGCAGCGCTGCGGTGATGTGTCCGTGCTCGAGTGACATACGCGAGAGCCGCGTCAGGAGTTGATGCCCGTGCATTCGTTCCAGTATCCACATCTACCGGCAGTCTGCGAATTCGTGGAATTGGTGGGAATCAGCGGCGTCGTCGAGATCTCACGAACGCCGCGCCTCCGAGCGCGCATCCTGCCGCGACCAATCCGGCCCACACGAATGTCCATGGATCGACCCCGACGCCGACTGAACCGGCAGACGAGTCAGCCGTCGATTCGGTCGCTTCCACGAGCGCGCGCATCACGTGAACCGGCGGCAAAGCTCCGCCGGCAGATTCCGATCCGATCAGAACATCGCCCGCGTCGTTGAATGCCACGGCCTCGCCCTGAGGCTCCGTCGGGAGCGGGATCCGCAGGGGTTCGGTATCGGTGAGCGTCGCGCCGATTCCGCCGTCCACGACCTCGTACAGGTACAGATCGGAGTAACTCCGAAGCGCGATCGCCGAACCGTCCGACGACACCGCTCCCCCGGTGAACATCACCGACACGGGCTTCTCCGGTCCGAGAGATACGGCTCCGACGCGCTCGAGCGGCGTCGGGCCGGGTTGCGCCAAGTCACTCAGTTTCTGATCCCCGACGGGTGTGTAGACACTGCTGGAGCCGAACAATTCCTTGGTCACGACAAACACATGGCCGTCAGGGTCGAGCAGAATCGATTCGGTGTCGTGCGCGCCGTCCGGGTACGTGAGGCGGTGCAACGTACCGTTACCGGAATCGAGGTCCATCGTGATGAACGCCACCGTGTCGCGGGTTCGGAGGTTGTCGCCGGTATCCGACAGAACGAGCGTTCGACCACTCACCGCAAGATCTTCGACGTCGTATGGATCGATCGGGACCGGAATCTGTTTCTGGACAACACAGTTCAGGTCCATTTCGAATACGAAGTCGTCACTGCCGCCGTCACCCATCGCGTAGATCCGATCGTCGACGACGACCATCCCCGACAACTCCTGGAGCGCAGGATCGGTAGGTGTACAGAGTGGGGCGAACTCGCTCGGTTCGAACGACAACGCCTGTGCGAGCGCTCCGGGAAGCAGTGCGGTTGCCGTAGTCGCAGCAAGCACCGCGACCACGGCCCCGAAACTACGCACTAGGTGCGTACTCCACCAATGCCGAGGCCAACATCTGTGGCACGCGTGCGTGCACCCGCGTTCCCGCCTCTTCGTGAGTCGATTCCAAAATCGTTCCGTCCGAGTGGATTCGAGCCATCAGATCACCGCGCGTGTACGGCACCAGCACGTCGACCTCGACCTCCGGCCGAACCAGCACCTCGCTGAGATGTGCTCGTAGTTCAGCGATTCCTTCACCGGTCCGCGCCGAGACGAACACGGCACCAGGCAACAGACCACGTAGTTGCGTCAAGGTAACCGGATCTGCCGCGTCGATCTTGTTGACCACGATCAACTCCGGCGGAGCCTTCGAATCCGTCTCGCGCAGAACATCGGTGACGACTTCCCGCACAGCCTTGATCTGTTCTGTCGGCAACGGATCCGAACCGTCGACGACGTGCAGAAGCAGATCCGCGTCGGTCACTTCCTCGAGAGTCGACCGGAATGCCTCGACCAACTGAGTCGGAAGGTGTCGCACGAAGCCGACCGTGTCGGTGAGTACGTACTCGCGGCCGTCGTCGAGTGCGGCGCGGCGAGTTGTCGGGTCCAAGGTGGCGAACAACGCGTTCTCCACGAGCACACCGGATCCGGTGAGCGAATTGAGAAGACTCGATTTGCCCGCGTTCGTGTATCCGACGATGGCGATCGACGGGATGTCGCTCTGCAGTCGACGGGTCCGCTTGGTGTCGCGGGCGGCCTTCATGCCCTTGATCTCGCGGCGCAGTTTTGCCATGCGCTCACGAATACGGCGACGGTCCGTCTCGATTTTCGTCTCACCGGGACCACGCAGGCCCACACCGCCGTTACTGCCGGCACGACCACCGGCCTGGCGCGACATCGACTCGCCCCAACCACGCAGACGCGGGAGCATGTACTCCATCTGAGCGAAAGCCACCTGGGCTTTACCCTCACGAGACGTGGCGTGCTGAGCAAAGATGTCGAGAATCAGAGCCGTCCGGTCGATGACCTTGACCTTGACGATCTTCTCCAGCGCCGTGAGCTGCGCCGGCGTCAGCTCACCGTCGCAGACGACGGTGTCGGCGCCGGTCGCCAGGACTACTTCGCGCAGTTCCTGGGCCTTGCCGGAACCGATGTAGGTGGCAGCGTCGGGTTTGTCGCGGCGCTGAACCAGTCCTTCGAGGACCTCGGAGCCGGCCGTCTCGGCCAGTGCGGCCAGCTCGGTCATGCTCGCCTCGGCCTGCTCGGCAGTTCCCTGCGTCCAGACGCCGACCAGGACAACTCTTTCGAGTCGAAGCTGGCGGTACTCGACTTCGGTGACGTCCTCGAGCTCGGTCGACAGACCGGCCACGCGGCGCAGGGCGCCGCGATCTGCGAGTTGCATCTCACCGGTCGACGGGTTGCCCGATGCGGACGCTGCCGTGTATTCGGCTTGCGCGTACTCGGACTGCTCGTGAGCGGTGGACTCTTCGTTTTCATGTGTGTTCGTCATACAAGATCCATGGTCCCACGAAACCTGGCCACGGTGCATCCGTATTTCCTGCAGGCGTATTTCCCGCGGGCGATATCACACGAGCGATTGCCACCAGACATCGCTGATCGTCCCGTTCGCCACCAGAACCGAGGGCCCCCGCAACGACCCTTCGCCGCCTTCGACGGTGACCTGCACTTCGCCGCCGAGCACGCGCACCAGCACCGAGCCTTCGTCGCGGCCGTCGAACTTCAGCGCCGCGGCCGCAGCTGCGACCGTTCCGGTTCCGCAGGAACGAGTCTCGCCCACACCACGCTCGTGTACGCGCATGTGGACCCCACCGTCGTGGATCGGCGTCACGATCTCGATGTTGACCCCGTGCGGGAAGAACCCGGGATCGAAGCCCGGAGAAACACTCAAATCGAGCGCACTCAAAACTTCTGCCGTCACGTGCTCGTCGACACACGCCAAATGCGGATTACCGACGTCGATGCCGACGCCGGCGAAGACGCGGCCGTCGATTGTTGCCGAACTGGTGCCGAGGTCCTTGATCGGGCCCATCGCCACGGTCACGTCACCATGTGTGGCGTCGTAGCCGTGCACCACGACCGGACGCGCTCCGGCACGACTGCCGACCACGAACTCGTCCTTGCTCTCCAAGCCCGAGGCCTTGAGATAGTGGGCGAATACGCGAACTCCGTTTCCGCACATCTCCGCGATGGAGCCGTCGCTGTTGCGGTAGTCCATGAACCAGTCTTCGGCAGCGACGCCGTCGGGCAGCGCACCGAGCACGCCCGCGTCCGCAAGTGCGCCTGCCCGGGCGACACGAAGGATGCCGTCGGCGCCGAGGCCACGCTGACGATCACACAACGCTGAAACTCGCGCCGGCTCGAGATCGACCCGAACGTCGAGGTCAGGGAGAACAACGAAGTCGTTCTGCGTGCCGTGGCCCTTACTGAAATCCATGGTCGCCATCCTATCCGGACCTACCGACCGACTCACGCAGGTGACGCGGTGACCACGACGTTCTGTTCGTACGTGAATCCGGACGGCAACGAGGGGTCGGGCACGGTTGCGCCGCCGCAGGTCACGAGGACCAGCCTGGGCGCACCCGTTTCGGAAAAGAACTCGGCCGGCAAAGCCACCTTTTCGTACAGCTTCAGGCTCGCTGCGTGATAGGTGAACATCGTTCCGGTGTCGTCGCTCACGTAGATCGGTGTTCCGGGCTTCATCTGGTGCAGCGCCCACAAGGCGCCGTGCGTGCGATCACCGTCGTCGACGTGGCCGGCAACAAGATTGGTGCCCTCCGAAGATCCGAACTGCACACCGTTGGTGAAATGCGAAACCTTGTCAGGATGCGGAAGGATCATTCCGCGGTTGGCGCCGAACCCACTGGTCACGATGTCGGCTCGCACATCGAGATCGGGAATCGCGAGCGTGTTCGGCGGTAGATCCGTTGGCGCAGGCGCCCAACTCGCCCCTGGATCGGTTGGAGCTCCCACGTCGAAGGGTGCTTCGGGAACAGGTGCGCTGATGGGCTTCCCGGCCGCACTCACCGCAAAATAGACGAGCACCCCGCCGACCGCGAGAAATGTGACGAGCAGTAGGAGAAGCGGCAGCCGACCCGCGCGTCGGCCTCTCGGTCGCGCGTGTGTCCCGGTCTGCGCCATGTTCGTTGTCCTCCAGTCCGTCGATCGCGAAACGAATGGATCGCGAAAGAGCTAACTGTAAGATAGCTGATCGGCGCGATCGTGTTACAGGCCGCGATCTGCAAGGGCAGCGAAGGCCGAGCGAGCCAGCTCCGGATCGGCACCGTCGAGCCAGTGCACGCGTGCGTCACGACGGAACCATGATCGTTGGCGGCGAACGTAGCGCCGCGTCCCGATGAACGTCCGTTCGAGTGCCTCGGCCAGATCGTATTCACCGTCGAAATGTGCGAGCACCTGCGCATAGCCGATGGCTCGCGGCGCTGTGACGCCCTCACGCAATCCTTGCTCGACGAGGTCGGCAACTTCGTCGACAAGTCCGCCTGAAAACATCAGCTCGGTTCGCAACCGAATCCGGGCGTCAAGTTCTTCCGTATCCCGATCCACGCCGAGAATGCGGGTTCCCCAACGAGGGTCACCGATCTGCGGAGCTGAGGCCGCGAACGGCAGACCTGTCAGCTCGACGACCTCGAGCGCCCGAACCATCCGCCGACCGTCCGTCGGCAGTATCGACGCCGCCGCTACCGGATCAGCAGCAACAAGCGCCGTACGCACCGCACCGACCCCGCCGTCGGCCAGCACTGCCTCCCACTTTGCACGAACTTCGGGATCCGTTGCCGGAAAGGACCATTCGTCGAGTAGAGACTGGACGTACATCATGGATCCGCCGACGATCACCGGAACCTTGCCCGCCGCGATCAGATTCTCGGCGATCGCGATCGCGTCGCTTTGATAACGCGCGACGGTGGCGGTCTCCTTCACGTCGAGAACGTCGAGCAGGTGATGCGGAATCCCACGACGCTCGGCCGGCGTCAGTTTGGCGGTCCCGATATCCATGCCGCGATAGAGCTGCATCGCGTCGATGTTGATGATCTCACCGCCGAATTCCTCGGCCAGTGCCAACGCGAGATCGGACTTTCCCGACGCGGTCGGACCGACAACTGCGATCGGGCGAAGTTCTTCAGGGACGTTCACGGCCGCCACGTCCCGACGTGGTAAGCGACGCCGAACGGCGCATCACTGTAGTCGACCACCGAACGTGTCGTGGTTGACCGAGACGAGTCCATGAAGACACCGGCCAGGACCTGCCACGCCGCGCGTCCCTGGGCTCCGACACTCCGGCAGAGCTGCGGATCGAGAGCAAGAAGCGCCTCCGGGTCACCGGCGGTCAGGGCATCGTCGATGGCCGATTGCACGCCAGCGGCGCGCTCGTCGAAGCTTCCGGGCGCCTTTGCCGTCAGCGTGGACGCACCGTCAGCCACGATCAGAAGCCCTTGCGGTCGGTTGTCGCTGTCGAGTTGCTTGCGCAACTGCTGCCCGAATTCACGACATTCATTCGCCGACGCCTCTGCACTGACGACGTGCATGTCGACGGTGATCTCCACGTCCGCTCGGGCACGCAGCCAGCCGGCAACAAGGGCGCACAGTTCGAGAGATGGCATCGGTTCACCTGCCGCATCCGCGTCCAGGGACGTCCGGACATCGGCGCCGAATCCCGCGAAAGTACCGATCTGCCCACGTCCGACGCCCGATCGCCAGCGTTCGCCTGCTGCATTCTCGGGTTCTGCATTCTCGGGGCCGACACCGACGCCCACCCAGTGAACCGCCTCGTGAGAGAGCCGGCGCACGGCGGCCGTCGCCGCGGCGCGCACCTGAGCAGACTCGGCCGAATCACCGGACAATTCCGGCACGAGTAACGGCGCCGAGGGGACGAGAACAGCGGAAGTCAACACAGTTGCCACGCTAGTCGACCCCGAGGTGGCGACCTCACACCCTCTTACCTGATTCAATAGTCGGAGAACGTGAGTACCGGGTTCAATGGAACCAGGAATGCGATCAGGCAGCCGTGACGCGCGGCAGAGACGAGGACCGATGACCGAGAACAGTGAACCCACCACCGGCGCCGACAGCAGTTCGGCCAGCCCGAGCCCGGCAGCACCCAAACCCGGTGCTCCCAAACCTGGTGGACCACGCCCCGGTGCGCCCCGCCCCGGAGCACCTCGCCCCGGCCCGGCAGCCTCGCATGCCGTCACCGCCGCGCCGGCCAGCGACCCGAGCAAGTTCGGCCGCGTCGAGGAAGACGGAACCGCCTGGGTGAAGACCGCTGACGGTGAACGCCAGATCGGTTCGTGGCAGGCCGGCGACGCCACCGAGGGCCTCGCCCATTTCGGTCGTCGCTACGACGACCTCGCGACCGAGGTCTCACTACTCGAGGCTCGTCTGACGTCGGGCGCCGGAGACGCCAAGAAGACCAAGGCTGCCGCCATCGCTCTATCCGAATCCCTCTCCACCGCTGCCGTGATCGGGGACCTCGACGCTTTGGCCCGCCGACTCGACGTGATCGTTGCCGGGTCCGACGAGGCCGCAGCGCACGCGAAGGAAGAGAAGGAACAGTCTCGCGCCGCGAGCACCGCCCGCAAGGAGGCCCTCGCAGTCGAGGCCGAACAGATCGGTTCGGAGTCGACCCAGTGGAAGACCGCGGGTGATCGTCTGCGCGAGATTCTCGACGAGTGGAAGACGATTCGCGGAATCGACCGCAAGGTCGACGACGCACTGTGGAAGCGGTACTCCAAGGCTCGCGAGTCCTTCAACCGACGGCGTGGAGCGCATTTCGCCGAACTCGATCGTGATCGTGCGAGCGCCCGTTCGACGAAGGAAGAACTGGTCGAGCGCGCCGAGAAGCTGTCGACCTCCACTGAATGGGGACAGACCGCTGGAGAATTCCGCGATCTACTCAGCGAGTGGAAGGCTGCCGGCCGCGCACCGCGCGAGGCCGACGACAACCTGTGGAAGCGCTTCAAGGGCGCTCAGGACGTGTTCTTCGCCGCACGCAACGCTGCTGCATCCGAGCGCGACGCCGAATTCGAGCAGAACGCGGTTGCAAAGGAAGAGCTGCTCGCTGCGAACGCGAACATCGATCCGGCACACGGACTCGAAAACGCTCGTGCAGCGCTGCGCGACCTGCAGGAGAAGTGGGACGCGATCGGCAAGGTGCCGCGCGACCGGATGCAGGAACTCGAAGCGAAGCTTCGGGCCATCGAAACCAAGGTGCGCGACGCCGTCGACGCCGAGTGGCGTCGTACCGATCCGGAAGCACTTGCCCGGGTCGCGCAGTTCAAGGAGCGGGTCAGCCAGTTCGAGGAGCAGGCCGCCAAGGCTCAGGCTGCCGGCAAGACGAAGGACGCCGAGAAGGCTCTCGCTCAGGCAAAGCAGTGGCGTGAGTGGGCCGAAGCAGCCGAGAGCGCTGTCAGCGAGTAATCGACGACGAGCTGCTTTGACAACAACGCCGGCTGACTCCGAAAGGAGTCAGCCGGCGTTGTCTTGCGCTATTGGCTAAGAGAACTTCCGTGTCAGCCGACGTTCCATTCCTGATGCTTCTCGGCTTCAGCCGCAGCGATCCGGCGTTGCTCCTCGGCGGCGAGCTGAATGTTGGTTCGCGTCCAGACCACCTTGAGCCAATGGAACGTCAAGAACACGACGGCAAACCATCCGATGACCAGCCCGATCGACGGTCCTGCCACGTTGAATCCGGCGGGAATGGTCTGACGTGACCAGACGGCCATCATTCCCAGCGCACTCGCCACGGCACTACCGGCCAGCGCGACCCACGCCAGACTCCAGCGCCGCGTCACGAGCGCGAGCATCGAGAATCCGATGCCGAAGATGACAACGAACCACACGAACAAGCGTGAGAACAGTGCAATCCGTTCACTTTCGGCGTCCTGGTTGTACGCGAGCACATCCCAACCGTTCGCCACTCCCGCATGGGGCAGTGCAAGGGTGCCGACCAGCACGAGCACCGCAACCGCGACAACCATGGCGCGCGCACCCGGATCGATTTCTCCCGCGACCTTGCGTTCCGCGTCGTCGAGGTCCTTGCGGTAGCCCTCGAAGGCGTCGTCGCCCGGCTGAGGTGTCTTGTTCTCGTGTTGCGAGGTCATGCGTTGCATCCCATCTGGACGGGTTGTGGGGCTGGGGCACCGATCTTCGGTAGTCCGAGACCTACGCCGATGGGCGGGGTCTTGGGTGTGATGCCCTTTTCGAACGAATCACCGGCGCGGGTCCGACGGTGTGTGAGCACTCCGTCATCTGCCACGAGGTGATGGGGGGCTCCGTGGGTGACGACGACCGTCACCACGTCGCCGGGTCGGATTGTGCCGTCGAGGTTTCCTTCGGGTCGGAAATGCACCAGGCGGCCGTCTCGCGCGCGACCACTGAGACGGTGAGTCGCTGCGTTCTTGCGGCCCTCCCCCGCGGCCACCAGTAGTTCTACCTCGGTGCCGACGAGTTTGCGATTTTCCTCGATGTTCACTTCTTCCTGAACCGCGAGCAATCGCATGTAGCGTTCCTGGACAACCTCTTTGGGAAGTTGATCAGCCATCTCCGCCGCCGGCGTGCCCGGGCGCTTGGAGTACTGGAAGGTGTAGGCGTTGGAGAATCGCGCCTTACGCACGACGTCCAGCGTCTCCTCGAAATCCTCTTCCGTCTCCCCCGGGAACCCGACGATGATGTCCGTGGTGATGGCGGCGTGCGGCATTGCGGCGCGCACCTTCTCGATGATCCCGAGGTACTTCGACTTGCGGTACGAGCGCTTCATCGCCTTGAGAACCTTGTCCGAACCGGACTGCAACGGCATGTGCAGTTGCGGGCAGACGTTGGGAGTGGTTGCCATAGCTTCGATGACGTCATCGGTGAACTCTGCCGGGTGCGGCGATGTGAACCTGACCCGTTCGAGGCCGTCGATGTGTCCACATGCCTTCAAGAGGGAGGCGAAGGCTCCGCGATCGCGCGGTTGTTCCGGATCGGCGAACGACACGCCGTAGGCGTTGACGTTCTGTCCGAGCAGGGTCACTTCCGAGACACCCTCGTCGACGAGTGCCTGCACCTCGGCCAGAATGTCGCCGGGACGTCGATCCACTTCCTTGCCACGCAAAGCTGGAACGATGCAGAACGTGCACGTGTTGTTACAGCCCACCGAGATGGAAACCCAACCCGCGTAGGCGGATTCGCGCTTGGCGGGCAGTGTCGACGGAAATGCCTCCAGCGCGTCGAGGATTTCGACTTCGGCGCGCTGATTGTGGCGCGCACGGTCGAGCAGCGCGGGAAGCGAGCCGATGTTGTGAGTGCCGAAGACGACATCGACGAACGGCGCCTTCTTGACGACGGTGTCACGATCCTTCTGCGCCAGGCACCCACCGACCGCGATCTGCATGTCGGGGTTCGCCTCCTTGTTCGGGGCGAGCTGGCTGAGGTTGCCGTACAACTTGTTGTCCGCGTTCTCGCGGACCGCACACGTATTGAAGACGACAAGATCAGGATCGGTTCCGGTCTCCGCCTTCGAATACCCGGCGTCCTCGAGCAGACCGGACAGTCGCTCGGAATCGTGGACGTTCATCTGACAGCCGTACGTCCGCACCTCGTAGGTGCGAACAGGCGTAGCAGTTGCCTCCGGAACTGCAGTCGGCTCCGGAAGTGCAGGGGACATTTCGTCGATCAGTGACACGCTTCAGCCTAGCTCACGTCCACTACGACGTGTAATAACGCCCTGATAAACAGCCGAAACGCGACATAAACGTCGTCACAGTAAAATTTCCATTACATATGGCAAGAACCATGGCGAAATCACGGGCGTCGACGCAAACTACGCCTAAGGTTCTCGTTTATGACCCAAGCCGACGATGCGACGACGCCGACCACCTCCGGCGATTCCACATCCATGATTTCGATGACCTCGGTGAACAAACACTTCGGGGAACTTCACGTCCTGCAAGAGGTCAATCTCGAGGTACCCAAGGGCCAAGTGGTGATCGTCCTCGGTCCGTCGGGCTCCGGTAAGTCGACTCTGTGCCGCACCATCAATCGCCTCGAACCCATCGACTCCGGCACCATCGCCGTCGACGGCAAGACGCTCCCCGAAGAGGGCAAAGCACTTGCCGCACTTCGTGCCGACGTCGGGATGGTCTTTCAGTCTTTCAACCTGTTCGCGCACAAGACGATCCTCGAGAACGTCATGCTCGCACCGATGAAGGTCCGCAAGGCAAAAAAGGACGAAGCCAAGAAGACCGCGCAGGCGTTGCTCGAACGTGTCGGTATCGCCAATCAGGCCGACAAGTACCCGGCGCAGCTTTCCGGCGGTCAGCAACAGCGTGTCGCCATTGCTCGCGCTCTTGCGATGCAGCCGAAGGTGATGTTGTTCGACGAGCCCACCTCCGCTCTCGACCCCGAGATGGTCAACGAAGTCCTCGACGTCATGACCTCCCTCGCGAAGGAAGGCATGACCATGCTCGTGGTCACGCACGAGATGGGCTTCGCGCGCAAAGCCGGCGATCGTGTGCTGTTCATGGCTGACGGCCAGGTCGTCGAAGACACCACGCCCGAAGAGTTCTTCACCCATCCCAAGTCGGATCGGGCCAAGGACTTCCTCGGCAAGATCCTCACGCACTGATTACAGTCTCCCCTCCGACAGTCCTGTCCTCGTCCACAAGACAACTTGCTCGACTGCACCGTTCACCTCGGCTGCACCGTTCATCTCGACTGCACTGTTCGTGTGTCGACAACTGAGAGGATCTTCATGAAGATCAATCGTTCCGTCCGTTTCGGAATCGGAATCATGGCCATCGCGTTCGCTGCCACGGCCTGTGGCGGCGGCGAGGAGAACAAGTCGATCACCGAGAGCGCTTCCGACGGCACTCTCACCGTCGGCATCAAGTTCGATCAGCCCGGCCTCGGTCAGCGCAACCCTGACGGCACCTTCTCCGGCTTCGACGTCGAGGTAGCCCGTTACATCGCAAACGAACTGGGCGTAAAGCCCGAAGGCATCACCTTCAAGGAATCTCCGTCAGCCCAGCGCGAGACCCTGATCCAGAACGGCGAGGTCGACTACATCGTCGCGACATACTCGATCACCGACACGCGCAAGGAAAAGGTCAGCTTCGGCGGCCCGTACTTCATCGCAGGCCAGTCGCTGCTCGTTCGCTCCGACAACACCGACATCACCGGCCCCGATTCCCTGACCGGCGGCAAGAAGCTCTGCTCGGTGTCGGGTTCGACTCCGGCGCAGAACATCCAGGACAACTACGCCAAGGACGTCCAGCTCCAGCCGCTCGACACCTACTCCGCTTGTGTCGAGGCTCTGCGCAACGGCGCTGTCGACGCTGTCACCACCGACGACATCATCCTCGCCGGCTACGCTGCCCAGTACCCGGGCGAGCTGAAGGTCGTCGGAGAACCGTTCACGACCGAAAAGTACGGTGTCGGCCTGGCCAAGGACGATTCCGAGGGTCGCGGCAAGATCAACGATGCCATCGAGAAGATGATCTCCACCGGCGCGTGGGAAGAAGCCTTCAACAACACCGTTGGTGCTTCGGGCTACCCCATCCCGGCCCCGCCCACCGTTGATCGTTACTGACCTGCTTTTTTCACCGTCAATCTCGCTGCGGCTCCCCCCTTCGGGAGCCGCAGCGCGTGACGCCACCAACGGAGATCCCGTGATCTGGGGAGACGGCAAGTGAACCTTCTGAGCAAGTACGGCGACCAGATTCTGGAAGCCTTCTGGACCACGATCCAGCTGACGTTCTTCTCCGCGATCGGCGCCGTCATCATCGGTGTCCTGATCGCGGCCATGCGCGTGTCACCGGTTCCGGTCGCCCGATTCCTGGGTACCGCGTACGTGACCGTGTTCCGCAACACCCCCCTGACACTGATTCTGCTGTTCTGTCTGTTCGGTCTGTCGCAGACGCTCGGAGTCAATCTCGCCAAGTCGGACTCACCGACGTTCTTGACAGACAACAACTTCCGACTCGCAGTACTCGGCCTCAGTGTCTATACCGCCGCGTTCGTGTGTGAGTCACTTCGATCGGGAATCAATACCGTTCCGGTCGGCCAGGCCGAAGCGGGCCGATCACTCGGTCTGTCGTTTGCACAAAATCTTCGGCTGATCGTCCTGCCTCAGGCATTTCGCGCGGTCACAGCACCGCTGGGTAGCGTGCTGATCGCACTGACCAAGAACTCGACCATCGCCGCGGTGATCGGCGTATCCGAAGCGTCAGCGCTGATGAAGAAGATGATCGAAAACGAAGCGGCGATCTTCGTCGTCGGTGGAATCTTCGCTGTCGGTTTCGTGATCCTGACACTTCCCATGGGCTTGATCTTCGGCAAGCTGAGCAAGCGATTCGAGGTTTCACGATGAGCAACCGCGCAACAGTCCTCTACGACGCGCCAGGTCCCAGAGCGCGAAATCTCTACCGATTCGCATCCCTTGTCGTCGCTGCACTCATGGTCGCAATCGGTTACGTCATCTACCGCGCACTCGACGAAAAGGGCCAGCTGACAGCAGCGAAGTGGGATCCGTTCCTCGAATCCACGTCGTGGACAACGTATCTGATACCCGGCATCCGGGGAACGCTGATCGCGGCTGCGATGTCCATCGTCTTCGCGCTCATCCTCGGTTCTGCCCTGGGTATCGGCCGACTCTCCGAGCACAACATCATTCGGAAGATTTGCGGCGTCATCGTCGAATTGTTCCGAGCAGTACCGGTTCTGATTCTGATGATCTTCTCGTATCAGGTGTTCGCCGAATACGAGGTCTTCAAGTCCAAGTACCTCGCACTCGCGGCAGTCGTCGTGGGTCTGACTCTGTACAACGGGTCAGTGATCGCCGAGATCGTCCGTGCCGGAATCAACTCACTCCCACGAGGGCAAAGTGAGGCCGCCAAGGCACTGGGCATGCGCAAGACGCAGATCATGGTGACGATCCTGCTCCCCCAGGCGGTTACCGCCATGCTCCCGGCACTGATTTCACAGATGGTCGTGGCGTTGAAGGACTCCGCCCTCGGTTACCTGATCGGGTATGTCGAGCTGGTGCGTCAGGCCCAACAGCTCGGCACCTTCTACGGAAACTTCCTGCCGGCGCTCATCGTGGTCGCCGCGATTATGATCGCTCTCAACTCGGCTCTGACCTTCCTGGCAACCAAGGTGGAGAAGCGCCTGCGTTCCGGAAAGCGAAAGGGCAAGGGCCCCATCGCGGCTCCGTCCGCCGACCCAGCCGTTTCGGTTCCGGGCATGGACCTGACCAAGCCGTGAATCAGATGGAGCCGTGAGTCGAATCCAGCCGCGTTAGCGCGAATACACAACAGGGCGGGGGTACCACCGAAATTCGGTGGTACCCCCGCCCTGTTGTTCTGAATGCTGCACTTCGCTACAAGTCGGTGACCGCCGCCATCTCGGCTTTGACCACCTCGTACGACATCCCAGCTGAATATCCCTTGCGTGCCAGCATCGAGACCAGTCGACGCGTGACCTTGTCACGATCATCGACGGGCTTGTTCTTCAGCTTCCGCCGAACCAGCTCCGCTGCTCGCTCGCGCTCATCTTCCGGATCGATCTGCGACAACGCTTCGGAAGCGACGTCCTGGTCGATTCCTTTGAGCCGCAACTCGACTGCAAGCGCACGCTTTCCCTTGCCCGAGTACGTATGCCGCGAATGAACCCATTGGTTCGCGAAGTCCGCGTCGTCGATCAACCCGATTTCCTGGAGTCGATCGAGGACCTTGGTAATGATCTCGGGTTCGAAGCCGCGTCCGCTCAGCTTGGTTTCCAGTTCGGAGCGGCTGCGCGCCCGGTCGGTCAGAAGGCGCAGGCAAGCATCTTTGGCCTGCGCCTCTGTCCCACCTTCTGCGCGTTGCGACGGCTTCTCGGATCGTTGACGGGATCGACGCCGAGGAGCGCCGTACTCTTCACGAGCATTCTCGCCGTTGTCACCGTCGTCGAAGCTCATGACTGAACTCAGAAGTCGGCGGGAGCTTCGTCGGTTGCAGTGACGTCAGCACCGATACCGAGCTTTTCCTTGATCTTCTTCTCGATCTCGTCACGGATATCGGTGTTCTCCAGCAAGAACTTACGAGCATTTTCCTTGCCCTGACCCAACTGGTCACCTTCGTAGGTGTACCAGGAGCCGGACTTGCGGATGAACCCGTGCTCGACACCCATATCGATGAGCGAGCCTTCCTTGCTGATGCCCTGGCCGTAGAGAATATCGAACTCGGCCTGCTTGAACGGCGGCGCGACCTTGTTCTTGACGACCTTGACTCGAGTGCGGTTACCGACTGCGTCGGTACCGTCCTTGAGAGTTTCGATACGACGGATGTCGAGGCGGACCGAAGCGTAGAACTTCAGTGCCTTACCACCGGTGGTGGTTTCGGGAGAACCGAACATCACGCCGATCTTCTCGCGAAGCTGGTTGATGAAGATGACGGTGGTGCCCGAGTTGTTCATGGCACCGGTGATCTTGCGCAGTGCCTGACTCATCAGTCGAGCCTGCAAACCGACGTGGCTGTCACCCATCTCGCCTTCGATCTCGGCGCGAGGAACAAGAGCGGCCACGGAGTCGATCACGACGATGTCGAGGGCGCCCGAACGGATCAGCATGTCGGTGATTTCGAGAGCCTGCTCACCCGTATCGGGCTGCGAGACCAGGAGTGCATCGGTGTCGACGCCCAGCTTGGCTGCATAGTCGGGATCGAGTGCGTGCTCCGCGTCGATGAACGCCGCGATGCCGCCGTTGGCCTGAGCATTGGCAACTGCGTGCAGTGCCACGGTGGTCTTACCCGAAGATTCCGGGCCGTAGATCTCGATGACGCGGCCACGCGGCAGTCCGCCGATACCCAGCGCGACGTCGAGCGCGATGGAACCGGTGGGAATGACGGCGATGGGCTGACGAACACCCTCGCCCAGGCGCATCACCGAACCCTTGCCGAAGTTCTTGTCGATCTGCGCCAACGCGAGGTCGAGTGCCTTGTCCCGATCAGGTGCCTGTGGTGCCATCGTGATCCCCATCCTTGTTTCAGTCTTCAGTGCCTGCCTGAGCAGACTCCGTCTCTTCAGCGCCTGCCTGAGCCGACCCTGTTGGTGTGTTGCGATCAGAGTAGATCCGGCCACCGACAGACTTTTCGATCTTGCTTTCGCGCTTGTCGATCACTGTGCTTGTCGATCACTGTGCTTGTCGATAACCGTGCTTGTCGATAACCGAAAGTTCGCAGTTACGAAAGGAGCGTCACCACCGAACAGCTTCAGCATAGACGAACACGTGTTCGAACAGAAGATGGGAGACGTTCGACACGCCGAAAAAATCAGCGGCGGGCGGGCGGTACGTCGAACTCCACACAGAGCGCACGCCACACTTCGCGAGGCTCCCAACCTGCTTCGACGGCCTCCGCAGCAGTCATTCCGTCGAGACTCTGGAGTACATGGTCGATCAGCATCGAGTCGCCTCGTACCTGCCCGAACTCTTCGCGCACCATTTCATGAAATTCGGTCAACCGCACAGCCGCCACCGTAGTCCACAGAACGGTGCACCTGCATTCAGGCGCAACATGCTCACGCCGTCACACCGCCGTTGACCACCTGTCGGCACACCGCCACCGGATCGGTGACCTGCGACGCAGTCGCGGCAGCGGACATCGCAGCTTCCGCGAATCGTTTGTCGGAGAGCACCTGCAGTACGGCATCGCGAATCGAGCGGGCATCTGCGGGCCGCACGATCACCGACGTCCCTGCCCGCGCAGCGCGATTGGCCAACTCCCACTGGTCCCCACCCCCGGGAACGACGACCGTCGGCACGCCGGCCAGCAAGGCCTTCGCTAACATGCCGTGCCCGCCGCCGCACACCAACACCGACGCGTCACGCAGCATCGCGTCCTGGCGTCCGAGACCTGCACGAACCCAATCGGGATGCTCGCCTTCGGCTCCGTCGAGCATCGACGCGATCAGCCGCACACCGGCTCCGCCGAGTCCTTCGACCGTGCCCTCGAACATTCCCACTGCGCCGGTGTGCGCCGTGGAGGGCGCCACCATAACCAGCGGTTCGTCACCTGGCGGTGGATCCAGAATCACCTCGGTCGGCTCCCAGAGAAGCGGGCCGACGACGTGAGCGTGCTCCGGCCAGTCGGGACGTGGCACTTCCAGTGCCGGAAGTGTTGCGATCAGGCGAGCATGCGGGCCTGGATCCAGGGCGGGTAGCCCGATGCCGACACGGGCCTGCGAGCGCTGCGCCAACCCTTGCTTGATCGAACGTCCTGTTGCGGCGCGCATCAGGGTGTCGCGAAGTCGACCACGAATTCCGATGCCGGGCGCGAGCCCACTGCCGATCGGCGGTAACCCCCGCGACGGTGAGTACAGCGGGTGAGGCGAAAGTTCCACCCAGGGGATGCCGAGTCGTTCGGCGGCCAATCCGCCTCCGGCAGTGAGGATGTCGGAGACGACGAGATCCGGGGAGACGGATTTCAGGTCGGGAAGCAGTTCGGTGGAAATATAGGCGGCGCGCGAATGAATCCGAGCGCCTGCATCAAGATCGTCGTCTCCCGGCCGCGGGGCCAAGCCCTTGAGAGGCTCGGATTCCACGCCGGCCGCTCGCGCTGCCTCGACCCACCGGGTCCCCGTGTACAGAATCGGGTCGTCGCCGGCCTGGATCAACGCCAGCGACAACGCTATTGCGGGAAAAGCATGACCCGGGTCCGGCCCGGCAACAACGGCTACACGCACCGGATCAGAGTGTCACACCGAGTGAAAGGCCTGTTCCGCCGCACCCAGTGCGCGTTCGCGATCCGAAGCCACCAATCCGATTCTCGTCCTGCGATCAAGGACGTCGTCGACGTCGAGTGCGCCTTCATGCGATACCGCGAAATCGAACTCGGCGCCGCAGATCTCCAAGTCCGCAACCGATCGGAGTCGATCGCTGCTCGCCGCGGCCACGACCTCGGCCTCTGTGCCGTATCGCGCCACCAACGACGCCGGTGCCTTGATCTTTTTCAATTCCACCGGTGATGCAGCGCCTACCAGCGGCAACGCGCGTGTCCGACACGCCCCGGCGCTCAGCGATCCGACCTCGACCGCGGCGTCGACGGCGTCTTCGGCCATCTTGCGGTACGTCGTGAGTTTTCCGCCCACCACCGTGACCAAGCCCGAGTCCGAACGGACTACAGCGTGATTGCGCGAGAGGTCGGCCGTCGAGCCTTCACCGGTGTCCAGCAGCGGACGCAGACCCGCGAAGGTCCCCAAGACGTCCTCACGGGTCAGCGGAACTTCCAACGCCGTGTTCACGGTGTCGAGCAGGAACTCGATCTCGTCCTCGGACGCCGTCGGTACGTCGGGTACCGGCCCCGGCGCTGCTTCGTCGGTCAACCCGAGGTAGATCCGGCCGAGCTGCGCGGGCAGGGCGAAGACGAAACGGTTGGTCTCGCCGGGAATCGGCACGGTCAGTGCTGCCGTGGGGTTCCCCAATCGCGCTGCATCGAGCACCAGGTGCGTCCCGCGGCTGGGGCGCAGGGTGATGCTGGAGTCGACCTGATCAGCCCAGACACCGGTCGCATTGACCACGACGCGGGCACGCATCAAGAACTCGGACCCGGTCAACTCGTCGCGCAAGGTGGCCGACGTTCCGGATACGTCGTATGCACCGACGCGGGTCAGGATTCGCGCGCCGTAGGACGCTGCGGTTCGGGCGATGCCGACGACGAGCCGGGCGTCGTCGATGAGCTGCCCGTCGAACGCGGTCAAGGCGCCTCGTAGGTTCTCCTGCTTGACCGCGGGAGCCAATTCGCGCGCCCGCGCAGCGCTGACCGTCCGTGATCTGGGTAAAACCGAAGCCGGGGTTCGCGCCGACATGCGCAGAGCGTCACCGGCCAGGAAACCGGTACGCACCAGGGCCTTCCCGAAGAACGACGTTTCGGGCAACAGCGGTACGAGTTGAGGCATGGCGCGAACGAGGTGCGGCGCGGTGCGCGTCATGAGAATGCCGCGCTCGACCGCACTTTCACGCGCTATACCGACATTGCCGGAAGCCAGGTACCGAAGGCCGCCGTGTGCCAGTTTCGAACTCCAGCGGCTGGTGCCGAACGCGAGGTCGTGCTTTTCGACCAGCGCAACACTGAGCCCACGAGTCACGGCGTCGAGAGCGACACCGACACCGGTGATTCCGCCGCCGATGACCAGGACGTCAACCGAATCGCCGTTCGCCAACTGCTCGAGCTCACGAGTACGCCGCTGTGCATTGAGAGCTGAATCGCCGCCTGCTGAATCACTGCCTGCTGAATCTCGAGGGTCCACAGCTATTCTCCCGAATTCTTTGCAGGTGCCAGATACGCAGCGACCGCATGTCTGAGTTGCTCGACCGACGCGTCGGCGGAAAGTTCCGGCTCGAGAGTCGGTGCGGAGATGACGACGGACTGAGCCATCAGTAGAACCATCGCCGCAATCGCGTTGACGCTTCCCTCGCGAATCGAACCGTCTTGTTGACCGGCAGCGACGACGGAAGTGATCAGTTCGAGAATCGACTTCTGGCTCGCGCCGAGTCGGTCCACGATGTAGGTGGTGAGCAACTCTTGATCAGCGTGCCGAATCTTCACGAAGAGCGGATGGTCGCGAATCTGGCCGACGACGTCCCCGATCGCTTCCACGAGCAATGTGGCCGCAGACCCGGTGAAGGTCACCTCGGGCAGCACCGATCGAATCTCCCGGGTGAGCAGATCCGCGACGACGGCTCGCGTGTCCGGCCATCGCCGGTAGACGGTCGGCCGGCTCACGCCGGCGCGACGCGAAATCTCCGCAAGTGTGGTTCGCTGCATTCCGAAATCGAGGACACACGACCTTGCTGCGTCGAGAATCACGTCGTCGATCTCGCGGCTGGGGATGCGCTGACCGTCTGTCTTGCGAGGGACAATTGGGCCATCTGCGTTACGGATTACCATCGTGTGTAACACAATACCGGACAAGTCACCGGTAATCCCGTCGGGACTTGCGAGTTCTCTCGCTCAGAGATCATCAGAAATAGTACAACTCGAAACCAACTGCGCGCTCGGCGTCGAATCCAGGCTTCGGTCCGCTGACCATGTCGATCTGTGCGCGCGCCTGTTCCCGGATCGGCGTGGAACTCAACGCCGCCAGATATCGCGCATGTTCCGCGAGCGAATCCACGGCGCGATCGACCGTCGACGTCACGTCGACGCAGTGTGTAGGAGTCATCGTGTTGACCGCAACCCACCGAACGCCGGACCACGGCGCCAGTCCCTGCGCCGTCAATGACGGAAAGATCCATTCGTTCGCCGCATCAGCGGTCGCGTCCAGGACGCTGATCCCGAGCGCTCGGTGATCCGCGCTGTTGAGGTAGCCAGGTCCCCAGGTATGGGAGAAGTTCATCGTCACCACCAATTCCGGGCGGTGACGACGAATTGCTGCGGCGAGAGTCGAGCGCAACTCCAAGCCTTCCACGAGACGACCGTCGGGCAGGCCCAGGAACTCCACCTCACTGACACCGACGATCGCGGCCGAGCGACGCTCTTCTTCCTCGCGGACCGGGCCGGACTCCTCGGGCGACAGACCGGCGATTCCGGCCTCGCCGCGCGTGGCCAGGACATATCGCACGTCTTTGCCGCGATCGGTCCACTGCGCCACTGCTGCGGCTGCGCCGTATTCGATGTCATCGGGATGCGCCACGATGACAATCGCGCGCTGCCAGTCCTCGGGGAAGTTTTCCATAGGGCAGATTTTGCCCGTCAGAACCGCGAAGCGGGCGAATTGTCGTCACTTCCCGACATCGCCTTCACCAGGAAATAGATTCCGAAGCCGACAGCGCCGACCACCAGAACCCAGAAAAGCCCCTTGATCAGCGCACCGACCACCGCGAGTGCGACCCACACCAGTACGACGGCCAAAACGATCTTCCAAAACATGCTTGCCTCCAACGTGCCGTTGAATAATCAGTCGAATCGGACAGGTGCTGCGTCGTCCGTAGAACCAGCCTGACAGGTCTGGCGTGACAAAGCAGCAGCTCAGCGGCAAGTTCAGGTAAAGATCAGGGTTCACCCCGAGACCGGCCCTCACGCAGGTCAGGTGTCCAACCCATCGGAGCTTGCTCCTGGCGTAAACTCGCGAAGTTCGATCCCGTATGCCGAAGGAGCACGTCCGCAGTGTCTACGACCCGTTTCCCCGCTCGCGATCTCGCGCATGTAGCCGTCTTCGCCGCACTCATCATCGCGCTGGGCCTCCCCGGGTCGATCAACATCGGCATCTCCGGTGTACCGATCACACTTCAGTCCATGGGCGTCATGATGGCCGGCGCTCTACTCGGACCGCGCAAGGGTGTTCTCGCCGTCCTGACGGTCATTGCCCTGGGATTGGTCGGTCTACCGGTCCTTGCCGGCGGTCGCACCGCACTCGTGTCTCTCTCCAGCCCGACGGCCGGATTCCTCATCGGTTGGATCCCGACGGCGTTTGTCATCGGATGGCTGACTGCCAAGATGCTGCCCAAGTACCGGATCATCGCGGGCATCGGCATCAACCTTCTCGGCGGCGTGGTCATTCTCTACGCGTTCGGCATCGTCGGAATGATGGTCCGCGGACACATGAGCTTCGTTGCCGCATGGTCGGCCAACGCCGCCTTCATTCCTCTCGACGCCGCAAAAGCGGTCGTCACCGCGTTGGTCGCGTCCCAGGTTCATCGGGCATACCCAGCACTGCTGCGCGACTCGGTGATCTCGTCGAACAAGACCGTGGTGGCGAATTAATCTCCGATGAGTGAGATCGTCTTCGAGAACGTCGGACACAGCTTCGGTGAACGAACGGTCCTGCAGCAGATAAATCTGCGACTGAGCGAGCAGCGAATCGGAATCGTGGGTGCGAACGGAAGCGGAAAGTCGACCCTCGCTCGCATGATCAACGGACTGGTCGTTCCGACGGAAGGACACGTCCACGTCAACGGCTTGGACACGGCGAAGAAGGGCCGCGACGTACGCAAGCAGGTCGGATTCGTCTTCACCGATCCCAACCACCAGATCGTGATGCCGACGGTTGCAGAGGACATCGAATTCTCGCTCCGCCGTAGCGGATTGGGCAAAGCCGAGCGCGCCGCAAAGGTGGCCTCGGTGCTCGAACGCTACGGCCTCGCCGGGCACGCCGACCATCCCACCCACCAGCTTTCGGGCGGGCAGAAACAGCTCCTCGCGCTCGCAGCCATCATGGTGACGGAACCGAACGTACTGGTCGCCGACGAACCCACCACGCTCCTCGACCTTCGCAACTCTCGGCTGATCAGCTCGGTATTCGAGTCACTCGATCAGCAACTGATCGTCGTGACCCACCAACTCGATCTCCTCGAATCCTTCGAACGGGTGTTGGTCGTCGACCAAGGACGCGTCGTCGCTGACGGCTCCCCCGCCGACTCCATCGATCACTACCGGTCGTTGGTCTCGTGACCACTCTCGGCGTCTACCGTCCGGGCTGCTCACTCCTGCACCGGATGCCGACGGGGATCAAGCTCTTCGCCTTGGTCGTGGCCATTCTCGCCGTCTCGATCTTCGTGCGTGAGCCGTGGCAACTGGCAGCTCCCACGATCGTCGTTGTGACCCTGTACGCGATTGCGCGCATTCCTCCGATGACTGCGATCCGGCAGCTGCGTCCGGCGCTGTGGATGTTGCTCTTCATCGGGGCGTTCCAGCTGGTAGTCGCGGGATGGCAGCGAGCGGCCGTCGTTTGCGGGGTTCTGATCATTTCGATCGCCTTCGCGGCGATCATGGGTCTGACCACACGGATCTCCGAGATGCTCGACGCGATCACCAGATTTCTGACACCCTTGCGACGCTTCGGCGTCAATCCCGAACGGATCGCCTTGCTCCTCGCAATGACGATCCGGTGTATCCCGCTGATGTTCGAGGTCATCACACAGGTGTCCGAGGCACGCAAGGCGCGAGGGCTCGGATTCTCGCTGCGATCCTTCGCAGTGCCGGTCATCGTCGGCACCCTGATGACCGCGGACGCAATGGGCGAAGCATTGGCGGCACGCGGCGCCGACGACTGAGATGTCGAACAGGGAGCATTGATCGGCGCGAGGGCCGATCAGTTGTACTTGCGGGTGATGTCGTCCACCTCGCCGATGGCGTCGGCAAGCGCCGAGAGCCGCTCGGCGGCCGCGTGCAGCGCCGAAAGCTCTCGGTTGAATCCCACGAGCGCCGACGGGCTGTGAGGCGCTGTCAGAGCAGCTGCCGAAGTCACCAGATCCTCGTACTGATCCAACCCCGACTGCAACTCACGGACTGCGCCGTCGATGGTGGGATCAAGAGGTTCGGTTACCTTCGGCGTCGCGGCCACGGCGCGTTCCATCGCGACGACATCCGAAGACACCGCGAACATCGCTCTCAGTGCCGAATCGGCGGTAACAGTGATTTCGTCCAACTCACCGGGGTCGATGGTGTCGGCGCGTCTGAGCACACTCAAGATCTCGAACAGCGAAGTCTCGGCGCCGATGAGGCGCGACATCGGGATGAACGCGCGAGACGACGACGGTGGCAACCGCCGGCGAATCGGCGCTGACGGCGGTGGGCCGGAACTCATCGAACGGTAGCGGCTGACCGCGATCACGGCGGGAACCGCGAACAGTGCCGCTCCCCCGCCTGCCACGACCACCGACCACTCTGGAGCCGACGCGACGGCGAGGCCGGCCGTGCCGACCACGGATCCCCCGGACATGAAACCCCAACGCTGAGCGCGTCGGCGCGCACGGGCACGCTTGCGCTCGAACTTGGCCCGCGGGTCCTGCCATCGCCGAGCGGCATCCGCCGCCGAAAGCCCGACCTCGCGCAATGTATCCGCGGTGCGTCCCAAGGCTCCGAAAGCGCCGGATACGGAAACGGGAACGGCCGACCGGGGCTCACGCCCAGATCGACCGTCTCGTGAAGAAAACATCAGAGCATCACTGCCGACATCGAGGATTCGGCTACTGCCCGGTCTGACCGGCAGCCGGGGGCTGCTTCTCGACGGACGGAGTCGCGGGAGTGGCTGCTGCGCCGCCGGACGGCAGCGCCTCGCCCTTCATGGATGCCCGAATCTGCTCGAGGCGACTGTGCCCTGCCATCTGGACCGAGGCCTGCTGGACCTCCATCATGCGGCCCTGAACGGAGTTCTGGGCGAGCTCGGCAGAGCCGAGTGCGTCAGCGTAGCGACGTTCGATCTTGTCGCGCACAGCATCGAGGCTGGGTGTGTTGCCCGGAGCCGACAGCGTGCTGTCCATGGAACGAAGGGACTCGCTCACGCGCTCCTGCATCTTGGCCTGCTCGAGCTGGCTGAGCAGCTTGGTGCGCTCGGCAACCTTTGCCTGCAGTGTCATCGCGTTCTGCTCGACGGCCTTCTTGGCCTGAGCGGCTGCCTGCAAGGACTGGTCGTGCAGTGCTTTCAGATCCTCGACGCCCTGCTCGGCCGTCACCAACTGGGCCGCAAAAGCTTCTGCAGCGTTGGTGTACTGAATCGCCTTGTCGTTGTCGCCGGCAGCAGCGGCCTGATCGGCGAGGTTGACTGCCTGGCGCGCGTTGGCGTTGAGCTTTTCGACCTCGTCGAGTTGACGGCTGAGCTTCATCTCGAGTTGACGCTGATTACCGATCACCGACGCAGCCTGCTGGGACAACGCCTGATGCTGGCGCTGTGCGTCCTCGATCGCCTGCTGAATCTGAACCTTTGGATCTGCCTTCTCATCGATCTTCGAATTGAAGAGCGCCATCAGGTACTTCCAGCCCTTGACGAAAGGATTAGCCATTGGTTTGATCCTGCCTCCATCTGATGCGCCGCGCCGAACGCGACCCGGAGCGCGACCGTCGCGCACCGAAACAAGGGCTGCGCCCTATCTGCTCTGACCCCACCTGCTGGAAACCGGCGGTTACGTACAAAATCTATCGGTTACGGCCGGTAGTGGCTACGCCGCCGCCAACCTTCGAGCGTTCGGTGCCGGAATCACGACGCGGGTGTCGCGTGCGATAGTCGGCGAACCGGAAGCCGAGACAGAGCCGGAAGCCGACACGGCAGGTTCGGCAACCTGCCGACCAGCTACCGGAGCGCTCTTCTTCGTGGCCAGGGTCTCGCTCACGTCGACCAGCACGTCGGACAGTGGGACTGCGAGCGCATCACAGATCGCTGCCAACAATTCGCTCGATGCTTCCTTACGTCCACGTTCCACTTCGGACAGATAGCCCAAGCTCACACGCGCGCTGTTCGACACCTCACGTAGCGTGCGGCTCTGCGAAACGCGCGTACGCCGGAGACTGTCACCGATTGCCTCACGCAATAGCAGCGCCATCTCGCTCCTCCTTCATCCGTGACCTCATCGTGCATGGTCGTACGTCTTCACAATCGTCAACGTCCGAACACATCCGATTGGTTCCCGAGCCTATCGTGCCGCACGCTCTACGACACGATCACGCAACCGCGACACGGCAGTCGCGACCGCGGTTGTCCGAATCTCCCACCGTTCGCCGCCGAGCGCGAGCGGTTCGCATTCGGTTCCGTCAGGGCCGGCGATACCGAGAAACACTGTTCCGACCGGGTGTCCGTCCTGCTCACTCGGACCGGCGACTCCGGTCAGACCGATACCCCAGTCCGCACCGCACTTCGTCCGGGCACCGAGCGCCAATGCCACCGCCGTGCTCTCGGACACGGGGCCGTCCGTTGCCAGGCGGCCTGGATCCACACCAGCCAGTGTTGCTTTCAGGTCGGTCGCGTACACGACCAGACCCCCACGCAGCACCGCGCTCGACCCCGGCACCGACGCGACTGCAGCCGTGAACAACCCTGCTGTCAGAGATTCGGCGGCGGCGACAGTCTGCTTCGCGGCGCCGAGGGCCTCGACAAGTTCGACCACTCCGAGTCCGAGCAGCGGGTCGGTCATGACTCGACTGCGCGAACTCCGGCGCGAAGCCTGATCGCCTGCACGATGTATTCGATTCCCGTCGCCACCGTCAGCACGACGGCAGCAGCCATCAGCAGCCCGCTGACGATGTCCCAACTGCTCGGCAGCGGGCAGAGGTAGAACCCGATCGCAACGGCCTGCACGAGGGTCTTGAGCTTGCCGCCCTTGCCCGCCGGGATGACCGCGTGCCGCAGAACCGCGAACCGCAGCAGCGTGATTCCGAGTTCCCTGGCGATGATCACTCCGGTCACCCACCACGACAGGTCACCGAGAACCGAGAGCCCGATCAGCGCGGCTCCGATCAGCGCCTTGTCCGCGATCGGGTCCATGAGTTTCCCGAAATCGGTGACCAGACCGTACTTCCGAGCCAATTGGCCGTCGATCCGATCCGTGATCGCGGCGACGATGAACACGCCCATCGCCCCGAGACGCCACCACGTCGAGTGTCCGCCGTCGACGAACAGAACAACGAGAAACACCGGAACGAGAACCATTCGGATCATCGTGAGAATGTTCGCGATGTTCAGCAACGGAACCGGGTTGTCCGCGACAGGTGTGCCGTCGGACGGGCCGACGGCGGCGCGATGGGCGTCGGTCTGATCGCGCGGGGTACTCATCGGATCACCGCACAGGCGGTGAGCCGAACCCGGGATACAGCCGAGCGGCGCGGGAATTGCGTGGGGCGGACAGGCACGCGACTTAGAATATCGGTAGGGCCATTGACTAATGTGCACCACATGACTTCGACCGCGCCGACCTATACCGAGAGCCAGTTGATCGTGCGTCGCGCGCGAACGTCGGACATCCCCGAAATCAAGCGTCTGATCGACATCTACGCCGGCAAGATCCTGCTCGAGAAGAATCTCGTGACGCTGTACGAGGCAGTCCAGGAGTTCTGGGTCGCCGAGCGGGGCGACCAGGTAATCGCTTGCGGCGCACTGCATGTGCTGTGGGCGGACCTGGGTGAGATCCGCACCGTCGCAGTCGATCCGACTGCGAAAGGGCAGGGCGCAGGTTTCCACGTCGTCGACAAACTCATCGAGGTCGCCAAGGAATTGGAGTTGGAACGGTTGTTCGTTTTGACGTTCGAGACCGAGTTCTTCCACCGTCACGGATTCGCGGAGATCGACGGCACTCCCGTCACCGCCGAGGTCTATGCGGAAATGTGTCGGTCCTACGACGCCGGCGTCGCCGAGTTCCTCGATCTGAGCTATGTGAAACCCAACACACTCGGCAATACTCGCATGCTCCTGACTCTCTGAACCGTTCAGACTCTTCAAACACACCTGTCTCGATCACCAGCCTCCGAAAGCGGTTCACGATGTCGTTGTTCCTCGTCGAATACACCTACGCACCCGAGAAGACCCCTCAGCGCGACGAAGTCCGCAGCGATCACCGCGCCTGGCTCGCGGATCTGGTTTCCCGCTCGATCGTTCTGTCATCTGGCCCGTTTGCAGATGGAAACGGCGCGCTGATCATCGTCGACGCCGCTGACGCCGACACCGTTTCACTCCTCTTCACCCACGATCCGTTCGCGATCGCCGATTTGATCGAGAAGGTCCGGATCACCGAGTGGGTTCCGGTGTTGGGTCAGTTCAGCGCCTGAGAGCGTCGGCCTACTCCCCGGCCCGGTCGCGAGTCTTCAACAGGCTCGCGACCGTCGTCACCGCCAATACTCCGATGATCACTCCGAGTGAGAGTGCCGTGGAGATTTCCGGCACGGAGACGTGTTCACCTCCGTTGACGAACGAGAGGGTGTTCTCGTGCAACGCGTGAAGTACCAGTTTCACACCGATGAACGCCAAGATTATCGAGAGCCCGTACGAGAGATAGACCAGCCGTTCGAGCAACCCACCGATCAGGAAGTACAGCTGCCGTAGGCCCATCAGTGCGAAGGCGTTGGCGGTGAACACCAGATACGGTTCCTGGGTCAGACCGTAGATCGCCGGAATCGAATCGAGCGCGAAGAGCACGTCGGCAAAGCCGATTGCGATGAGCGCCAACAACAACGGAGTCACGACGCGCTTGCCGTCGATCCGGGTAATCAACTTGTCGCCGTCGTATTCCTCGGTAGTCGGCAGCACCCGTTTCACGAGCGAGATGATGCGACTGTCGCGCTTCTCCTCGGCTTCCTTCTCATGCCCGTGATCGCGGATCAGGGTGTACGCGGTGTAGATCAAGAACGCACCGAAGAGGTAGAACACCCAGCTGTATGCGTTGATGGCGGCGGCACCGACACCGATGAAGATTCCGCGCATCACCAACGCGAGGACGATACCGATCAGCAATACCTTCTGCTGGAACTCTCGTGGCACCGCGAAGGTCGACATGATGATCACGAAGACGAACAGATTGTCGACCGAGAGCGCCTTTTCCGTGACATAGCCGGCGAAGTACTCACCGCCGTACGTGGTGCCCCAGATCCACATCACAACAAGGCCGAAGACGATGGCGATCGAAATGTAGACCGTCGACCAGAATGCGGACTCCCGGAAGGTCGGCGCATGCGGAGTGCGGACGTGGGCGAAGAAGTCGAAGACGAACAGGCCGAGGATCACCACGATCGTGATTCCCCAAGCCAACGGCGTCACATGCACGGGTTCCTCCGGTCGTCTGTCGACGGCTTGTCCGCCGAGGTGTCCCTACTCGTCTGCGGGTGCCTCATCCGGGTCGCCGCCGCGAATCGACCACAGCAGACCGTCGAGTTCCTCAGGCTTCATGAGTACCTCGCGGGCCTTCGAGCCCTCGCTGGGTCCGACGACGCCACGATTTTCCATGAGGTCCATCAGTCGGCCGGCCTTGGCGAACCCGACTCGCAGCTTGCGCTGAAGCATCGACGTCGAACCGAACTGGCTGGTGATCACCAATTCCACGGCCTGCAAGAGGACATCCATGTCGTCGCCGATGTCGGGGTCGACGTCCTTCTTCTCCCCGGCCTTCTGCGCGGTGACACCTTCGGTGTACTCGGGCTCCGCCTGGTTCTTCGCGAAGTCGACGACCGCCGAGATTTCTTCGTCGGTGATGAACGCGCCCTGCATACGGGTCGGCTTACCCGCACCCATGGGCAGGAAGAGGCCGTCACCCATACCGATGAGCTTCTCGGCGCCTGGCTGATCGAGGATGACTCGCGAGTCCGTCAGTGAAGACGTCGCGAACGCCAGACGAGACGGCACGTTGGTCTTGATCAGGCCGGTGACGACGTCGACGGACGGGCGCTGCGTTGCCAGCACCAGGTGGATACCGGCAGCACGGGCTTTCTGCGTGATGCGGACAATCGCTTCTTCGACGTCGCGGGGAGCGGTCATCATGAGGTCGGCCAGCTCGTCCACAATTGCCAGGATGTACGGGTACGGACGGTAGACGCGCTCGCTGCCCAGCGGGGCGGTGATTTCGCCGGACTTGACCTTGGAGTTGAAGTCGTCGATATGACGCACCCGGTTGGCCTGCATGTCCTGGTAACGCTGTTCCATCTCCTCGACCAACCAGGCCAGCGCTGCCGCGGCCTTCTTCGGCTGAGTGATGATCGGCGTGATCAGGTGCGGAATACCTTCGTACGGCGTGAGCTCGACCATCTTCGGGTCGATGAGGATCATCCGTACTTCTTCCGGCGTTGCTCGGGTGAGCAACGAGACGAGCATCGAGTTCACGAAGCTCGACTTACCCGAGCCGGTCGAACCTGCCACCAGAAGGTGGGGCATCTTCGCGAGGTTGGCACTGACGAAGTCACCTTCGATGTCCTTGCCCAGACCGATCACCAGTGGGTGGTGATCGCGTCGGGTGCTCGGCGCGTTCAGCACGTCGGCGAGGCGAACCATTTCGCGGTCGGAGTTCGGTACCTCGATGCCCACCGCGGACTTACCCGGAATGGGGGCCAGGAGGCGGACGTTGTCGGTAGCCACTGCATAGGCGATGTTGCGGGCGAGCGCGGTGATCTTCTCGACCTTGACGCCCGGGCCGAGTTCGACCTCGTACCGCGTCACTGTCGGGCCTCGGGTGAATCCGGTAACGGCGGCGTCGATCTTGAACTGTTCGAGGACCTCGCTGATCGCTTCGATCATCGCGTCGTTCGCAGAACTGCGGAGCTTGGGCGGGTCCCCTTCGATCAGCAACGTCGTCGGAGGGAGGTTGTAGTCGCCGTCGGTGACCCGATCGGTGACGAAGTGTTCCTTCTCCTCCGGCTCCGGTTCGGGTTTCGGCACAGGCTTGGCGATAGGGACGGAACGGGCCGGCACCTTGGGGCGCGGCGCCGGAGTCTCCACGACGGGCGCGGCAGCAGCCACGACGGGCTCGTCGGGTACTGCGGTGTCGTCGGCGTTCCACAGACCGAGTACTTCGGTCTTCTTGTCGCCGGATTCGAACTCGTCCGTCGGGTAGTTGTCGATCGGTGCGCGTCGGCTGGTCCGCTTGGCGGGCTTGAGCGGTGGCTCGGCGTAGGTGTCGACCGGGTAGCCGTCGGCGTCGAACAGTGAAGGATCGTAAGCAGATTCGCCGTAGTGGTGCTCGCCGTCCTCGTCGAATTCGGATCCGTAGTCGCCGTATTCGTCCGAGCGATACGAGGCACCGAAGAAGGACTGGAACTTGCTCGGCACCTCACGCAGCGTGGTTCCGGTCAGAAGGAGGATTCCGAATCCGGCGGCGATGACCAGCAGCGGCGCAGACAGCCAGACGGTGAGCCCGTTGGTGAGCGGGCCGCCCACGACGTACCCGACGAACCCTGCTCCGTTGGAGCGACCGGTGGAGTCTGTCGGTGAACCCGAGATGATGTGCCAGAGGCCGAGCGCCGGCAGACCGACCAGCAACGATCCCATGATCAGTCGGGGGCGGATCTCAGGTTTCGGTTCTGTGCGCATCAACAGGATCGCGAGGCCGACGCCGACGATGGGGAGCACGGCCGAGGCCGCGCCGAAGATAGCGCGCACAAGGGTGTCGATGCCGCCGCCGATCGGACCACCGGCCTTGAACCAGACGCCGCCGGCGATGACGACGCTGAATGCGATCAGGCCGAGCGCTATTCCGTCGCGGCGGTGGCCGGCTTCGATCTCGCCGACCTTACCGACGGTGCGTGTGGTGGCGCCGACGCCGCGGGCAGCCAGGGACCACCCGGCTCCGATTCCCTTGCCGACAGCCGCCAACGGGCTGGCCCGCTGAGACGTTTTCGATACCGGGCGGCGCGCGGCCGACGACGTACCGGAGGCCTTCTTGGGCGCTGGCTTGGAGCCTTTGCCCGAGGCCGGGCGCCCACCAGCCCTGGCCGAAGTCGTGACGTTCCGAGGAGTCGACACGGTCCGTGTGGTGCGCGAGGTGCGAGGTTTTGCGGTCGTGCGCGCACTCGGAGTGGAGGCTGACGACCTGGTCGATGCCCTGGACGTGGACGTGCTTGTACTGGATCCCCGGGCGCTCGACTTACCTGCCATGGAGTTCAGGCTAGTCTGTGCGACCCCATCTGGACCATCCGCAACACCAGCAACACTGGTCGCGAGTGCGAAACGTGATCTTCGCAACCCGTCGTTCGAGCGCCACTCAGGTAGAAAAAGGCAATCAGAAACTGCGATCGAGCGACATCACCGATTGGACGTCGGCCAGTTCACCTTTGGCTTCGATCTTCACTTCGTTGCGACCGAATGCGTGCAGCAGCAACTCGGCGGGTTCGCCCTGCAAGACAACACTGCGAGAGCCGGATTTGTGGACGACCGCACTCTCGCCGGAGGGAAGTTCGAAAATTACCTCGACAGCAGCCTTGCGGTAGCCCATCTTGCCGATCTGGCGTGCGTACTTCCACAGCTGAGCCTGCCGACCCTCCGACAACGGTCGCGGCGCCCAGTTCAGATGTGCGCGGCGTACGTCTTCGTGGTGAACGAACATCTCGGTGGTGTTGACCTGCGCGTCGAGCCAGTACATCGGCGACCATCGCGGCGGCCCGCTCCGAACGTCGTCGAGGATCTCCTCCCACGGACGCGCCGCTGCGGCCTTTCGAACGCTCTCGGTGTGACCGGCAAGAGGGCTCAACATGATTCCGGGAGCGGCGTCGAGACGCCGCTCCCGGACAATCAGATGTGCTGCCAGGTCACGATTGGTCCACTCCCCACACAGTGTCGGAGCATCGGGGCCGAACTCGACCATGCTGTCCACCAGGGCGAGTCGTTCGTCATGAGCGAAGGTCACCTTCGCCAAAGTACTCGAACCGGACCGGGTTCGAGCGGAAGCGACCTGCTGTGCCGAATCTACGGAACCGCGATGACCGTCGGAATGATCATCGGACGGCGGCGGTACTTGTCCGCGACCCAGCGTCCGACGACGCGGCGCACGGACTGCGCGATGCGATGAGCGTCGATGACGCCTTCGCTCGCCAACCGGGCCAGGTCCGATTCCACGAGATCCGCGGCGGCCTTGAGTGCCGTCGGATCGTCGGAGAAACCGCGGCCGGACACCTCGGGAGTGCTGACTGCGCGTCCTGTCGACTCGTTGATGACGATGGTGATGGCGATGAAGCCACCTTCACCGAGTACGAGTCGATCGGAGAGCGTCGGCTCGCCGACGTCACCGACGGACAGACCGTCGACGTACACGTGTCCGACCGGTACGCGTCCGACGATCTCGGCGAGGCCGTCGACCATGTCGACCACGACGCCGTCCTCGGCCAGCACGATGCGCTCTTCCGGAACGCCGGTGGCCTTGGCAAGGGCGGCGTTGGCACGCAGGTGCCGCCATTCACCGTGGACGGGCATGGCGTTGGTGGGCCGAACCGCGTTGTACAGGTAGAGCAACTCACCGGCGGACGCGTGGCCCGAGACGTGAACCTTGGCGCTCTGCTGGGTCACGACGGTGGCACCGCGCTTGGCCAAGCCGTTGACCACGGCAAAAACTGAGTTCTCGTTACCCGGAATCAGCGAGGATGCAAGAACGACCAGGTCGTTGGCACGGATGTTGATCTGGCGGTGTTCGCCGCGTGCCATCCTCGAGAGCGCTGCCAACGGCTCACCCTGCGAACCCGTGGAGATGAGAACGAGGCGATCGTCGGGAAGGGTGGCGGCGGTGTCGATGTCGACGACCAGGCCGTCTGGCACCGTGAGGTAGCCGAGATCCTGGGCGATCTGCATGTTGCGGACCATCGAGCGGCCGACGAAGACGATTCGACGGTTGTATCGAGCGGCAACGTCGACGACCTGCTGGATGCGGTGCACGTGGCTGGCGAACGATGCCACGATGACGCGCTGCTTCGCCTTGCCGATGACGTTGTCGAGCACTCCCCCGATTTCACGCTCGGGCGTGACGAATCCCGGGACCTCGGCGTTGGTCGAGTCCACGAGGAACAGGTCGACACCCTCGTCGCCCAGGCGGGAGAAACCGGCGAGGTCGGTCAGGCGGCCGTCGAGAGGCAGCTGGTCGAGCTTGATGTCACCGGTGTGCAGTACAACTCCGGCGTCGGTGCGAATCGCGATCGCGAGCGCGTCGGGAATCGAGTGGTTGACGGCGAAGTACTCGCAGTCGAACGGGCCGTGAGTGGTGGTGTTTCCTTCGACGACCTCGACGAGGTTCGGTCGCAGGCGATGCTCGCGGCACTTGGCGGCAACGAGGGCGAGAGTGAACTTCGCGCCGATGACCGGAATGTCCGCGCGCAGGCGCAGCAAGAACGGCAGAGCACCGATGTGGTCCTCGTGGCCGTGAGTCAAGATGACGGCTTCGACGTCGTCCATACGGTCTTCGATGTAGCGGAAGTCCGGGAGGATCAGGTCGACGCCGGGCTGCTGGTCCTCGGGGAACAGCACACCGCAGTCGACGATCAGCAACTTGCCGCGGTGCTCGAATACCGTCATGTTGCGACCGATTTCGCCGATGCCGCCGAGAGCAACGATGCGCAGACCTGATGCCGGCGCCTTCGGGGGTGTTCCGAGGCGACCGGTGGGATCGACGGCCGGACGGTTCTCGGGGCGCTTGTTTCCGCGCCCGTTGCCCGCCTTCGACGCTGCCGGACGGTTGCCGCCGGCAGATTTGCGTGGCGACCTGTCTTCGGTCGATTTCTTGGGTGCAGCAGATTTGGTGGCTGCGGACTTGGTCGCTGCAGATTTGGCTGCTGCGGCCTTCTTGGGCGGGGCGGCTGCGGCGGGGGCCGCTTCTGCCGCCGGCGCAGCTGGTGCCTCTACCGGTGCGGCCTTCGCGGCCGTTTCGGGAGCCGGAGGCGAAGGCGGACCGGCTTGACGACTGGCACTACGACGTCGGGGGGGACGGGTCATTTACAAAACTCCTGCCGCATGCAGATCGGCGGCAAGACCGTCGATCTGCTCTTTAGTGGGTGCAACCTGCGGAAGGCGTGGTTCTCCGACATCGATTCCGATGAGTCGCAGACCCGCCTTCGAAGCGCTGACACCGCCGAGGCGGGCAACGGAACGAATCACAGGGATCAAACTGAGGTTTATTTCGCGTGCGCGGGCGATGTCGCCGGACACGAACGCGGTGTGGAGGTCGCGGAGGCGACCCGGAACGAGATGGCCGATGACGCTGACGAAGCCGGTAGCACCGACAGCGAGCCACGGCAGGTTCAGCGGGTCGTCACCGGAGAAGAACTGAAGCTCGGTGGTGCCGATCAACTCTGCGCCGGCGTTGAGGTCACCCTTGGCATCCTTGACGGCCTTGATCCGCGGGTGCTCGGCGAGTCGGCGGATCGTCTCGGTCTCGATGGGGACGACGGAGCGGGGCGGAATGTCGTACAACATGACGGGCAGGTCGGTCGCGTTGGCGACGGCGGTGAAGTGTGCAAAGAGTCCGGCCTGGGGCGGACGCGAGTAGTACGGGGTGACGACGAGCAGACCGTGCGCTCCGGCGCGAGCCGCGTCACGGGCGAGTTCGACACTGTGGGCGGTGTCGTTGCTCCCGGCGCCTGCGACGATCTTCGCGCGGTTGCCGACGGCGTCGATCACTGCGCGGAGCAGGTCGAGCTTCTCGGACTCGGTGGTGGTGGGAGACTCACCGGTCGTGCCGGCAAGAACGAGGCCGTCGCAGCCGTTGTCGACGAGATGGGCTGCGAGGCGCACTCCCGCGTCGACGTCCAACTTCCCGTCGGCAGTGAACGGGGTCACCATCGCAACGGAAATGGTGCCGAACGGACGCTCGACAAGAGAAGCGGAATCACCGTAGGTCATGGTCAGAAGGTTACCCGGTTCAGCTCTTACTTCTGCACACGAGTCACGACTCGGCCGCAAATGCACTGACGGCGATTTCCGATCCGTCGCTTCCGCGGAGAATCTCGTAGTCCCCGAACACATTTGGGGCGACGTCACGAAGCTGACGTAGGCACTCGATCGCGACTCGCCGGATCTCGACGTCGGCATGTTCGGTGGCGCGCATCTCGACGAAGTGCCGCCAGGCCCGATAGTTCCCGGTCACGACCAAGCGCGTCTCGGTTGCGTTGGGCAGCACCGAGCGCGCAGCTTGCCTGGCTTGCTTCCCACGCATCGGGGCACCGGGCACTGATTGCAATTTCCCCTCGAGGGCGGTCAGCAGTTCGCCGTAAGCGCGACGGCTCTCGTCGGTGGCAGACAGAAACAGTGCTTCGAGCTCGGGATCACCTTCGACCGCGGGAGGCACGACAACGTTCGCATCATTCTCGCGAACGAATCGCTGCGAGAGTTGCGAGTACGAGAAGTGCCGGTGACGAATCAATTCGTGAGTGCACGAGCGCGAGATACCAGTGATGTAGAAGCTCACCGTCGCATGCTCGAGCACCGAAACGTGTCCGACCTCGAGCAGATGTCTCAGATAGCCGGCGTTGGTTGCGGTTCGCGGATTCGGCTTGGACCAACTCTGGTAACAGGCTCGGCCGGAGAACTCGACGAGCGCTTCGCCGCCATCCGCGTCCGTCTCCCACGGAATGTCCTCGGGCGGGAAGAACTCGGACTTCGCCACCAACTGCACTTTCAGCGACACCGTGTTCGGCACAACCCACTCCTCGACAAGCACGAAACGACCAGCACGAAACCCGGGCGCCGTTCGCCTCAGGTGCTGGGCAACTCTATAGCGGTCAACCACCCCCGAGATCGAGTGACGTCATCACATCCTTGACTGACGTCACTTTTGACGTCACTCTGGTGTCATGGACATTTCGGAGTACACCGCGAAGCTGCAGAATGACCTCGTCACCGCAGCCGAACTCGGCGACGATCACACGCGCCGGATTGCGGCGTCGTTGTCCGCCGCCATCGAACCCTCGGTCCGCCTGGTCTTGTTGGCCGCGGCGACGGAGTTGGCCAAGGAGATCGGGACCAAACTCGACGGCCGCGAGGTCAGGGTCAATCTCGACGGCAACGAGATCGTGACCGACGTCGTCCGCCCGACGAATTCGACCGGCGGCGAGGGCGGAAACGAGAAGGCAGACGACGAGAAGAAGGACTCCACTTACTCGTTCGACGACGTCAGCGGCGATATCAGCCGAGTGACGTTGAGGATGATGGAGCAGATCAAAGCCCGCGCCGAGGAGGCAGCCAATCAGAACGGAGTCTCCCTCAACTCGTGGGTTTCACAAGCCGTTCAGGGCGCATTGCGGGACCAGATGCGCAAGAACGGCATGGACTAGTTCGACGCCACCCTGATCGCCGATGATCTAATTGCGCAACTGCAGTAATCACGAACCGTTGCCGCAAGGCGAGAAGGAGCACGTTCATGGCCGTTTCGGGCGTCAAGGAATTCGAGATCAAGGCTGATCCGGCGACGGTGATGAAGGCCGTAGCTGCAGTCGATCGGCTGCCGGAGTGGTCGTCTGCGCACAAGAAGATCACCATCGAGAGCACCCACGACGACGGTCGCCCCCATCGCGTTCGCATGGCCGTGTCCATTCTGGGAATCAACGACGAGCAGGTAGTCGACTACACCTTCGAGGGCGACGAGAAGGTGACCTGGACCCTCGTCGAGAGCGGCCAGCAGAACCAGCAGGACGGCTCGTACGTCTTGACTCCCACCGACGGTGGAACCAAAGTCACCTTCGAACTGACCATCGATCCCAAGATCCCGCTGCCGGGCTTCCTGGTGAAGAAGGCGCAGAAGACGGCCCTGGAAACAGCGAGCAAGGGCCTGACGAAGTTCGTCGAAAACTTCTGAGCGCACACGCAATTCAGGCGGCCCTTACTTCGGCGTTCATCGCCGGGTAGGGGCCGTTTGCCGTGAAGCCCAGCTGCGATTTCTCGGAAGTTCTTGCCGATGTTGAACATTCGCCGGTAGCCGGGGACCGCCCGGAGTAACGTCGGCCGCGTGTCCGCCGAGACCGCAGAGCCCAACTCCATGGCACCCGTGCGCATCCTCGTCTACAGCGACGACGCACACACCCGCGAGCAAGTTCGGCTCGCTCTCGGAGAGCGCCCACATCCTTCGATGCCCACCATCGACTACGTCGAGGTCGCGACCGCGCCGATCGTCGTCGACAAGCTCGATGCCGGCGGAATCGATCTCGCCATCCTCGACGGCGAGGCGAGTCCGGCGGGCGGCATGGGCGTCGCGAAACAACTCAAGGACGAGATCGTCGACTGTCCACCGATCCTCGTACTGACCGGTCGACCCGACGATGCGTGGCTGGCGTCGTGGTCGCGAGCGGAAGCCTCAGTGCCGCAGCCGATAGATCCGATGGAACTCTCTTCCACCGTCATCGCGCTTCTGCGTCGGCAACTGAGCCGGTGAGCACCCGTTGCAGCGGTGATTCGTTGCGGCGCCGACTACTTCGGACTTTCGAGAGCGAAACTCGGCACCTCGAAAATCAACCCAATGTCGGAGGCCTCCCCTAGTGTGGGTGTCGCAGGTCACATAAGTGTCGAATTGCTGGCAGTATCGAAATCGAACGGCACCTTCGGGTTAACGGCACCTTCGGGTTAACGGCACCTTCGGGCTAGGCGGACATCCGCACAGCGGAGAGGAGTTCGGGTGAGATGAACGCTTACATCCCCATTCTCGTTCTCGGGGTCATCGCGATGGCCTTCGCTGTGGTGTCGGTTGTTCTCGCGTCCGTGGTCGGCCCGAAGCGGTACAACAGGGCGAAACTCGAAGCCTACGAATGCGGAATCGAACCGGCACCCCGTACCGCTGGTGGCGGACGGTTTCCCGTCAAGTTCTATCTGACGGCAATGCTGTTCATCATCTTCGACATCGAGATCGTTTTCCTCTATCCGTGGGCGGTGCATTTCGATTCGCTCGGCTTGTTCGGCCTCGCGGCGATGGGCCTTTTCATAGTCAACGTCTCGGTGGCATACGCATACGAATGGCGACGAGGCGGTCTCGGTTGGGACTAGCTCAGCGAACACAGGAACAGCACACACGAGTCAGACAAAACCGGTCACACCGCAGCTGTTACGACTGAAAAGAGTCGGATATGGGTCTCGAAGAAAAGCTCCCCAGCGGATTTCTACTGACCACGGTCGAGGGCCTGGCAGGTTATGCCCGCAAAGGATCACTGTGGCCTGCCACCTTCGGGCTCGCGTGCTGCGCCATCGAGATGATGGCAACCACGTCGGGTCGCTTCGACCTGGCGCGGTTCGGTATGGAGGCATTCCGCGCGTCGCCGCGACAGGCAGACCTTCTGATCGTGGCCGGGCGGGTCAGCCAAAAGATGGGCCCGGTACTTCGTCAGGTCTACGACCAGATGGCCGAGCCGAAATGGGTTCTGGCCATGGGTGTATGCGCGTCGTCCGGCGGAATGTTCAACAACTACGCAGTGGTTCAGGGCGTCGACCACATCGTGCCGGTCGACATCTACTTGCCCGGCTGTCCGCCGCGGCCGGAGATGCTCCTGAACGCGATCATCGAACTGCACCGAAAGATCCAGGAAATGCCCCTCGGCGTGAACCGCGAAGAGGCACGCGCGGCAGCCGAGCGCGCCGCACTGGCATCCACCCCCACCATCGACATGAAGGGGCTGCTGCGATGACCTCGGGTAACACCGGCGCGAGAGGGATGTTCGGGGTCCGCGGCACTGGCGACACCTCGGGCTACAGCAGGCTTGCCCCTCCGATCTCTCTAGAGGACAAGGCTTCTCGACCCTTCGGCGGTTATTTCGATGCAGTCGCGGATTCGTTGGACGCGGCATTGAGCAGCGCGGGTGGCACTTTCACCGCTGCAGTCGAGCGTGTGGTGATCTTTCGAGACGAGATGACGCTGCACGTCGAACGCTCCCACTTGCCGCAGGTTGCGCGAAGACTGCGCGACGAACCGGACCTTCGCTTCGAGCTCTGCCTGGGTGTCGACGGAGTGCACTACCCGCAGGACACCGGTCGTGAACTGCACGCCGTGTATCCACTTGCCTCGATTACGCACAACCGCCGAATCAGGCTGGAAGTATCTGTGCCGGATTCCGATCCGCATATTCCGTCGATCGTCGGGATCTACCCGACCAATGACTGGCATGAACGCGAGACGTACGACTTCTTCGGGATCGTCTTCGACGGTCATCCGGCCCTGACCCGCATCGAGATGCCCGACGACTGGAAAGGCCACCCCCAGCGGAAGGACTATCCGCTCGGCGGTATCCCGGTCGAGTACAAGGGCGCCCAGACTCCGCCTCCCGACGAGCGTAGGTCGTACAACTGATGAACGAGACGACCGGAAGCAACTCCGGTGCCACGACGGAAACCGTCGTCACGGCATCGGGTCAGGACTGGGACGACATCGTCACCGCGGCCGCCCGCCAGCGCACCGGCGAGGCGGAACGGATCGTGGTCAACATGGGCCCACAGCATCCGTCCACTCACGGGGTCTTGCGCCTCATTCTCGAGATCGAGGGTGAGACGGTCGTGGAAGCTCGATGTGGAATCGGCTACCTGCACACCGGAATCGAGAAGAATCTCGAATTCCGGAACTGGACGCAGGGCGTCACTTTCGTTACTCGAATGGACTACCTGTCACCGTTCTTCAACGAAACCGCGTACTGCCTCGGAGTCGAGAAACTTCTCGACATCACCGACGACATTCCCGAGCGAGCCACCGTCGTTCGCGTGATGATGATGGAACTCAATCGGATCTCCTCACATCTCGTGGCCCTGGCGACCGGCGGAATGGAACTCGGCGCCGTAACGGCGATGCTGTTCGGATTCCGCGAACGCGAATTGATTCTGGACGTGTTCGAGACGATCACCGGACTGCGGATGAATCACGCCTACATCAGGCCTGGTGGTCTCGCTCAGGATCTACCCGACGGGTCGGTCGCGAAGGTTCGGGAATTGTTGAAGGTCCTACCGAAACGGTTACGTGACGTCGAACTGATGCTCAGCGACAACTCCATCTGGAAAGCACGTACCCAGGGAATCGGATATCTCGATCTCACCGGCTGTATGGCGCTCGGGGTGACGGGGCCGGTCCTTCGCGCCACAGGTCTCCCCCACGATCAGCGTCGAGCGCAGCCGTACTGCGGCTACGAGAACTACGAGTTCGACGTAGTGACACACGACGGATCCGATTGCTACGGAAGGTACGTCATCCGCGTCGAGGAGATGAAGGAGTCCCTCAAGATCGTGGAGCAGTGCCTCGACAAGCTACAACCGGGCCCGGTCATGGTGGACGACAAGAAGATCGCCTGGCCTGCCGATCTCGCTGTGGGACCGGATGGCCTCGGCAACTCGCAGAAGCACATCGCCAAGATCATGGAGTCCTCCATGGAAGGTCTGATTCACCATTTCAAACTGGTCACCGAGGGTATCCGCGTGCCGCCAGGTCAGGTGTACGTCGCCGTCGAGTCTCCGCGTGGCGAACTGGGGGTGCACATGGTCAGCGACGGGGGAACCCGGCCCTACCGCGTCCATTTCCGGGACCCGTCGTTCACCAACCTTCAGGCAGTAGCCGCGATGTGTGAGGGAGGCATGGTGTCCGACGTGATCGCTTCGGTTGCCAGTATCGATCCCGTCATGGGCGGAGTGGACCGATGACCGGCCCGAACGGCTCGTCACGCGTGTTCATCGAACTCGGGCCGCGCCCGGAGGAGCCCACGCAATTGGTACGCCCTGGCGCACGATCGAGCTATCCACCCGACGTACTCGCCCGACTCGACGCCGACGCCGAAACCGTCATCGCTCGCTACCGTGAGCCTGACGCCGCCGCGACCACCAGTCGATCCGCCCTCTTGCCGCTCCTTCATCTCGTGCAATCCGAGGACGGGTACATCACCCCGGCCGGGATCGATTTCTGCAGTGCCAAGCTGGGTTTGACGGGCGCCGAGGTCGCCGCAGTTTCCACCTTCTACTCCATGTATCGCCGGGGGCCGACGGGTGAGTATCTGGTCGGAGTCTGCACCAACACGCTGTGCGCGATCATGGGCGGCGACGACATCCTCGCGGCACTCGAAGAGCATCTGGGCTCGACAGGCTCCAGAGATGAAGGTGGACACTCCATCTCGACGTCCGACGGTAAGATCACCCTCGAACACATCGAGTGCAATGCGGCGTGCGACTACGCCCCCGTCATGATGATCAACTGGGAGTTCTTCGACAATCAGACCCCGGAATCGGCGCGCTCACTCGTCGATGCGCTCCGCGCCGGAGAGCGCGTGACACCCGATCGCGGTGCCACGCTGTGCTCGTTCCGGCAGACTGCGCGCACTCTGGCTGGTTTTCCGGATACGCGAATCGAGGCAGCCGAAGCGCAGACCGTCGGCGATGCAACTCTTGCCGGACTACGTATCAGCCGATCTCTCGACGACAATCCACCCGGCTCGGCTTCCGCGGCCGACGCTCCCGGCGAAGGGAAGTGACATGACACTCGCCCCCGTCCTGAGTCGATACTGGGATCAACCGAATTCATGGACCCTCGACAGCTACCTTCGCCGCGACGGCTACCAGGCGCTGCGCAAAGCGCTGGCCACGCCCCCCGACGCCGTGATCGAAACCGTCAAGGACGCGGGCCTGCGCGGACGTGGCGGCGCGGGCTTCCCGACAGGCCTCAAGTGGAGCTTCATCCCCCAGGTCTCCGAAGACAAGCCAGGAGACGGCAAGCCTCACTACCTCGTCGTCAATGCCGACGAGTCCGAACCGGGCACATGCAAGGACATGCCGTTGATGATGGCGACCCCACACACGTTGGTGGAGGGAGTGATCATCGCGGCGTACGCAATTCGAGCAGCGAAGGCGTTCATCTACGTCAGAGGTGAGGTTGTCCCGGTTCTGCGACGCCTGCAGACCGCTGTCGCCGAGGCTTACGCGGCCGGATATCTGGGCCGCAACGTCCTCGGTTCGGGTTTCGATCTGGATCTCGTCGTCCATGCCGGAGCCGGCGCCTATATCTGTGGGGAAGAGACGGCCCTCCTCGATTCGTTGGAGGGACGACGCGGTCAGCCTCGACTGCGGCCGCCGTTCCCCGCTGTCGCCGGTCTCTATGCCTGCCCGACCGTCGTCAACAACGTCGAGTCCATCGCGAGTGTTCCGTCGATCGTCCTGGGCGGCCCGGAGTGGTTCCGGTCGATGGGAAGTGAGAAGTCACCGGGATTCACGCTGTATTCGCTCTCGGGTCATGTCACCACCCCCGGCCAGTACGAGGCTGAACTCGGGATCACCTTGCGCGAGCTGCTCGAATACGCAGGCGGGGTCCGCGCTGGACACACCCTCAAATTCTGGACTCCCGGCGGATCCTCGACACCGATCTTCACCGACGAACATCTCGATGTCCCACTCGACTACGAGGGCGTCGGCGCCGCGGGATCCATGCTCGGTACCAAGGCCTTGCAGATATTCGACGAGACAACCTGCATCGTGCGTGCGGTGTTGCGATGGACCGAGTTCTACGCTCACGAATCCTGCGGTAAATGCACGCCGTGCCGCGAGGGCACGTACTGGCTGGTGCAGATCCTGCGTCGGCTCGAAGGTGGAACAGGAACCGAGGCCGATCTCACCAAACTTCTCGATATCTCGGACACGATCCTCGGAAAGTCCTTCTGCGCGTTGGGTGATGGAGCGACCAGCCCGATCATGTCTTCCTTGAAGTACTTCCGCGAGGAATACGTAGCGCATTTCGACGGGAACGGATGCCCGTTCGATCCTCACCGGTCCGTTCTCGCGACAGGAGCGTTCGTCTCATGACTGCAGCCGACGCCACCACTGGAACCGATGCGGCACCGCCGATTGATCTCGTCAACCTCACCATCGACGGCCGGGAACTCCAGGTCCCCCAGGGCACGTTGATCATTCGCGCTGCGGAGATGATCGGCACCCAGATTCCGCGGTTCTGCGATCATCCTCTACTGGACCCGGTCGGTGCTTGCCGCCAGTGCATCGTGGAAGTCGAAGGTCAACGCAAGCCGGTGGCGTCCTGCACGACACCGGTTGCGGACGGAATGGTCGTCACCACACAGCTCACGTCGCCTGTGGCCGAGAAGGCGCAACGCGGGGTGATGGAACTCCTGCTCATCAACCACCCTCTGGACTGCCCCGTGTGCGACAAGGGCGGCGAGTGTCCGCTCCAGAACCAGGCGATGTCGACCGGTCGCACCGAATCCCGGTTCGGTGAGGAGAAAAGGACCTACCCCAAGCCCATCCCCCTCTCGTCCGAGATCCTCCTCGACCGCGAGCGTTGTGTCCTCTGCGCCAGGTGCACGCGATTCTCGAGTCAGATCGCCGGCGACCCGTTCATCGATCTCCTCGAGCGCGGCGCGCTTCAACAGGTCGGAATCTACGCCAACGAGCCCTTCGAGTCCTACTTCTCGGGCAACACGATCCAGGTTTGCCCGGTCGGCGCGCTCACCAGTACGGCATACCGATTCCGGGCGCGACCGTTCGATCTGGTGTCCAGCCCCAGCGTGTGTGAACACTGCGCCGACGGATGTGCTCAGCGCACCGACCACCGTCGCGGAAAGGTTCTCCGTCGTCTCGCCGGGGACGACCCCGACGTCAACGAGGAATGGAACTGCGACAAGGGGCGCTTCGCTTTCACGTACACGACCCAAGGTGATCGGATCACCACTCCCCTGATCCGCAACGCTGACGGCGAATTGATTCCGGCGTCGTGGCCCATGGCACTCGACCTCGTTGCGCGATCCTTCGCGCAGGCCCGCGGTGACGCAGCCGTACTCGTCGGCGGACGCTCTACCTTGGAGGACGCCTACGCCTACGGTAAGTTCGCGCGAATTGCTCTCGCTACCAACAACATCGATTTCCGAATCCGCGCTCACTCAGCCGAAGAGGAAGGTTTCCTCTCAGCTCACGTCGCTGGCCGCACACTCGAAGAGTCGGTGACTTACCAGGACCTCGAATCTGCCCCGACCGCGTTGCTGGTAGCTCTCGAGCCTGAGGAGGAGTCACCGATCATCTTCCTGCGACTGCGCAAGGCCGCACGTTTCGGCAAGACGACTGTGCTCTCCAGCGCGCCATTCGCTACGCGCGGCCTGCAGAAGATGGGCGGTGGTCTACTTCGGACCGTACCCGGAAGTGAAGCAGCTCTGATGGATTCGTTGTCCCACCCCGGCAGTGAGGAGGGTCAGCTCCTCCGGCAGCCCGGTGCTGTGATCCTGCTGGGTGAGCGACTGAGTGCGGTAGCAGGCGGCTTCGCCGCGGCGCTGCGACTCGCCGAATCGACGGGAGCTTCTTTGGCCTGGGTACCACGCCGCGCTGGTGATCGCGGCGCCGTCGAGGCCGGCGCGCTACCGGGATTGCTTCCCGGCGGACGCCCCGTTGCGGACCCGGCAGCACGTCAGGAGGTGGAATCAGTGTGGGGGGCCTCCATCCCGGCATCCGACGGTCGCGACGCCGCGAGTCTGCTGGATCCGGGGCAGACGACTGCTGCGCTTCTTGTCGGCGGCGTCGAGTTGAGTGATCTCCCGAACCCGGCGAGGGCAAGGGCCGCGATCGAAGCCGCAGGGTTCGTTGTGAGTTTGGAGATCCGTCACAGCGGAGTCACCGAACTCGCCGACGTCGTCTTCCCGGTGGCACCGGTCGCCGAGAAGCCCGGAACCTTCCTCGACTGGGAAGGCCGCGAGCGCGTGTTCGACACCGCGTTGAGAACGACAGGAGTAATGCCGGATCAGCGCGTTCTCCACGCGATCGCAGCCGAGATGGGCATCGATCTGGGCCTACCCGACGCAGATTCCGCACGCTCGGAGATACACCGCCTCGGCGCTTGGTCCGGATCGCGCCCCACCTCGCCTCAGGTCCCGTCAGGCACCATGCCCACACCGGCACTGGGCGAGGCAGTGTTGTCGAGTTGGCGAATGTTGCTCGACAACGGCCGATTGCAAGACGGCGAGCCCAACCTGGCGGGTACGGCACGGCCGTCGCTCGTGCGTTTGTCGGCCGAGACCGCTGCCGAGATCGGCGCCGACAACGGCGATCACGTTGCGGTGTCGACTGAATCCGGTTCCATCACATTACCGTTGGAGATCACCGACCTCCCGCCTCGAACAGTCTGGCTCCCGCTCAATTCACCGGGTAGCACGATCTACGAAACGCTCTGCGTCACCGCGGGGTCCGTGGTGAAGATTGCGAAGGCGGGAGCGCAATGAACACCCACGAGTACGGGACGGTCGCAGCTCCGGTCGACCTGTCGGCGTTCGGGCACGACCCGTGGTGGTTGGTGATCGGCAAGGCTCTCGCAATCTTCGTGTTCCTCGTACTCACCCCGCTGGTGGCGATCTACGCGGAACGAAAGGTCATGGCACGCATGCAGATGCGTGTCGGACCGAACCGCGTCGGCCCCCGTGGAATGCTCCAGAGCCTCGCTGACGGAATCAAGCTCGCCCTCAAGGAGGGCATCACACCGACCGGCGCCGACAAACCGCTTTACCTCCTCGCGCCCGTCATCGCGGTCGTGCCCGCCTTCATGGCTTTTGCTGTCATCCCGTTCGGTCCACAGGTGTCGATTTTCGGAACCTGGTCACCCCTGCAACTGACCGATCTACCGGTCGGCGTTCTGTACATCCTGGCCGTCACTTCTATTGGTGTGTACGGGATCGTCCTTGCCGGCTGGTCTTCGGGATCGACGTATCCCCTGCTGGGCGCACTTCGATCGACCGCGCAGGTCATCTCGTACGAGGTAGCGATGGGCCTGTCTTTCGCTGCCGTTTTCCTCTACGCCGGCACGATGTCCACGTCCGGCATCGTCGACGCCCAACAGGGAGCCTGGTACGTCTTTCTCCTCCTGCCGTCCTTCCTGATCTACGTGACAGCCATGGTCGGCGAAACCAACAGGGCTCCCTTCGACCTTCCCGAGGCCGAAGGTGAGCTGGTAGGTGGGTTCCACACCGAGTACTCCTCCCTCAAGTTCGCGATGTTCATGCTGGCCGAGTACGTGAACATGGTGACGGTGTCCGCTCTGGCCACCACGCTGTTTCTGGGCGGGTGGCACGCACCGTTCCCGTTCAATCTTTGGGACGGCGCCAATTCCGGTTGGTGGCCGGTGCTGTGGTTTGTCGCGAAAGTGTGGGGCTTCCTCTTCGTCTTCATCTGGTTGCGCAGCACGCTTCCTCGATTGCGCTACGACCAGTTCATGAATCTCGGCTGGAAGGTTCTGATCCCAGCAGCTTTGGTATGGGTGATGGTGATCGCGACCGTTCGTGCGTTCCGCAACGAGGGCTACAACACCTGGGTCGTACTTCTCTGCGTCGCACTGGTTCTCGGAGCTGCGCTCCTGATCGTGTTGGCCGGGACTTACCGCGGCCGACGCCGAACTGCCGCGTTGGTCACCGCTTCGGGGACCTTGCCTTTCGATGCAATGTCGGGCGGCTTCCCGGTTCCACCGCTGCCTGGTCAAAAACTGCCTCGTCAAAAACTGCCTGGTCAAAAACTGCCTGGTCAGAACGTGCCACCGCCGCGACGCACAGATGTTTCCGACACATCGGAGGACTCCCATGCCTGAATTCCTCGGACCTATCGCGGGTTTCGGAGTGACGCTCTCGACCATGTTCAAGAAACCCGAGACCGAGTTCTATCCGGAGGAGAAGCGCCCCACCGCGCCCGGATACCACGGTCGCCATCAACTCAACCGGTATGCGGACGGACTCGAGAAGTGCATCGGTTGCGAACTGTGTGCCTGGGCCTGCCCCGCCGACGCGATCTATGTCGAGGGTGCTGACAACACCGAAGAAGAACGGTTCTCCCCCGGAGAGCGCTACGGGCAGGTGTATCAGATCAACTACCTGCGGTGCATCGGCTGCGGCCTCTGCGTCGAGGCCTGCCCCACTCGGGCCCTCACGATGACCAACGAGTACGAGATGGTCGACGACAATCGAGCTGGATTGATCTACGAGAAGGACCGACTGCTCGCGCCCCTGAAACCCGACATGACAGCGCCACCACACGCGCTGCGTCCCGGCACAACTCAGGACGACTACTACCGCGGCGACATCACAGCAGTACCCGAACAAGCAGCACCCGAACAAGCAGTATCCGAGCGAGAGCCGAACCCGGAGACCGAGAAATGATCGCGGCGGTCACGACCACGATCCTGGCGGAGGGAACGATGACATCGACCTCCACCGGCGAGGCGGTGCAGTTCTGGATCCTCGGAACCCTTGCGGTGATCAGCGCTTTGGGTGTCGTCGCCGCTCCCAAGGCCGTCTACTCTGCACTCTTCCTTGCGATGACGATGATCATTCTGGCCGTGTTCTACATCGTCCAGGGCGCACTCTTCCTGGGTGTCGTCCAGATCGTCGTCTATACCGGCGCGGTGATGATGTTGTTCTTGTTCGTCCTGATGCTGGTGGGCGTGGATTCTTCGGACTCCCTGGTCGAAACGCTACGCGGACAACAAGTCAGCGCGATCGTGATCGGCGTCGGATTCGGGCTACTCCTTATCGGCGGCCTCGGAAATGCGTCGATCTCGGGCTTCACCGGATTCACCGGACTCGACCAGGGCAACATCGACGCACTCGCCGATCTAATCTTCATCCGCTACGTCTGGGCCTTCGAACTGACCGGCGCACTGCTGATCACGGCGACACTCGGCGCAATGATGCTCGCACACCGGGAGAAGATCGGAGCCACACTCAGCCAACGCGAACTCTCGCAGCAACGATTCGCGTACCTGGGCAGCGATGAAGACAATCCCGAAAAGGGCTCGGCCACTCCACTCCCCAGTCCCGGCGTGTACGCACGTCACAACGCAGTGGACATGCCGGCCTTGTTGCCGGACGGAACGTTCTCGACGCTCTCTGTCAGCAGCGCGCTCACTCCACGTTCCCCGGATCCGAGCACCGGTGAGGAGACTCAGCGATGAATCCCGAGAACTATCTGTATCTGTCCGTCCTGTTGTTCACGATCGGAGCTGCAGGAGTCCTCCTGCGCCGCAACGCCATCGTGGTGTTCATGTGTATCGAATTGATGCTCAACGCCGCCAACCTGGCGTTCGTGACCTTCGCGCGCATGCACGGCAATCTGGACGGCCAGATCTTCGCCTTCTTCACGATGGTGGTCGCTGCGGCCGAAGTAGTCGTCGGCCTGGCAATCATCATGATCATCTTCCGATCTCGGCGTTCTGTATCCGTCGACGACGCAGACCTGCTGAAGTACTGATATGTCAGGAGGAATCACGTCCGCCATCTGGTTGCTCCCCGCCCTGCCGCTGTGCGGCTCCGCTGTCCTTTTGCTGGCCGGTCGTCGCACGAACGCGTGGGGCCACCTGCTTGCCTGCGTCATGGCTATCGCGTCGTTTGTCGTCGCAGTGGTGTTTTTCATCGCCATGCTCGGCCGTGACACCGCCGACCGCACCGTCACCGAGCACCTGTTCAGCTGGGTCCCGGTCGACAGTCTTCAGGTCGAGTTCGGACTGCAACTGGACCAACTGTCGATGTGTTTCGTTCTGCTCATCACCGGTGTAGGTTCGCTGATCCACATCTACTCGGTCGGATACATGGCGCACGACCCCGAGCGTCGTAAGTTCTTCGCGTACCTCAATCTTTTCCTCGCTGCAATGCTGCTTCTGGTGCTCGCCGACAACTTCCTCGGACTCTACGTCGGCTGGGAAGGCGTCGGGTTGGCGTCATACCTGCTGATCGGCTTCTGGCAGCACAAGCCGTCGGCGGCGACTGCTGCCAAGAAGGCTTTTGTCGTCAATCGGGTGGGCGACATCGGATTGATGATCGCAATGATGTTGATGTTCAGCACATTCGGCTCGCTCTCGTTCAGCAATGTCTTCGGCGACGCGTCCGGCGCAAGCGAAGGTGTCCTGACGGCGATCGGTCTGATGCTCCTCCTCGCTGCGTGCGCGAAGTCGGCGCAAGTGCCGCTGCAGTCGTGGCTCGGCGACGCGATGGAGGGCCCCACCCCCGTTTCGGCTCTGATTCACGCGGCCACGATGGTCACCGCCGGCGTCTACCTGATCGTGCGCTCCAATCCGATCTTCGATCTCGCGCCCGACGCTCAACTCGTGGTTGTCATCGTCGGTGCCGTGACGCTCCTGTTCGGTGCGATCATCGGCTGTGCGAAGGACGACATCAAGAAAGCGCTCGCCGCATCGACCATGAGTCAGATCGGATACATGGTCCTGGCCGCGGGTCTCGGACCAGCCGGATACGCCTTCGCAATCCTTCATCTGATCACCCACGGATTCTTCAAGGCGGGCCTGTTCCTCGGCGCCGGCTCCGTGATGCACGCGATGAACGACGAAACCGACATGCGGCGCTACGGCGGACTCCGAGCGTTCATGCCACTGACTTTTGTCACGTTCGGGCTCGGATATCTTGCCATCATCGGTGTTCCGCCGTTTGCCGGGTTCTTCTCCAAGGACAAGATCATCGAGGTTGCAATCGGCGAGGGCGGCGTCAAGGGCGTTGTGCTTGGCATCGTCACGCTCTTGGGTGCGGCGCTCACTGCCTTCTACATGAGCCGCGTGATGCTGATGACCTTCTTCGGGAAGGCCCGCTGGGAGAACCAGAAACCTCACGAATCTCCGGCGGTGATGACGTCTCCGATGATCATTCTGGCGGTGGGATCCGTCGGGGCCGGCATGCTCCTGACCATCGGGTCCAGCTTGCAGAACTGGCTGGAACCGGTAGTCGGCTCCCATCACGTCGAACCGCCGATACCCGCGTGGTCGATCACCGCGCTGGCGCTGCTCGCAGTCGCCGCCGGCGTCGCGATTGCTTATCGCGAGTACGCCACACGGGAGATTCCCGTGGTGGCACCGACTCCGGTTTCTCCGTTGACCGTTGCGGCTCGCCGTGATCTGTACGGTGACGCCTTCAACGAGGCGGTGTTCATGAAGCCGGGACAACAACTCACCAAGTCGCTGGAAGTGGTCGACACCAAGGGAATAGGCGGCGTCGTGGGTAGCTTTGCGGTGGTCGTCACCGGGTTGTCCACGCTCACGCGGAAGCTGCAGACCGGGTTCGTTCGTTCGTACGCGCTGGTGATGTTTGTCGGAGCAACACTCGTGGTCGCGACAATGATGGCGGTGACACTGTGGTGATCGAAGCGGCGGTGAGCGACTCTGTGACCAATGCCGGCTTCCCTGCACTGACGGCGCTCTGGCTGCTTCCGCTCATCGGAGCGGGTGTTGTCCTCGCTCTGCCTGCACGGTCGTACCAATTTGCCAAATCTCTCGCACTGGCAGTGTCCGTGGCAGTCCTGGTGATCGCCGGCGGTCTCGGAATTGCGTTCGACCGCGGCGGCGAGCAGTTTCAGTTCGTCGAAAGCCACAGCTGGATACCGGCTTTCGGTACCAGCTACACACTCGGACTTGACGGCATCGCACTCGTTCTGGTTCTTCTCACCGCAGTGCTGGTGCCATTACTACTGATCGCGGGCTGGAACGACGTCCCCGCGGACCCGGCATCACCCAAGCGGATGCCGCACACCTATTTCGCGCTGATCCTTGTTGTCGAGTCCATGGTGATGATTTCGTTCAGCGCCTTGGATATTCTCCTGTTCTATATTTTCTTCGAGGCAATGCTGATACCGATGTATTTCCTCATCGGCGGGTTCGGTGGAGTTGGCCGATCGCGGGCCGCCGTGAAGTTTCTGCTCTACAACCTCCTCGGCGGCCTGGTTATGCTCGCTGCGGTCATCGGCCTGTACGTGGTCACCACGCGCGACGAGAGTCCCTTCACCAGCGGCACTTTCGACTTCCGAGCGATCGCGTCCGCGGCGAGCAGCGGTGAACTCGGCGTCGGACCCGGGGTGCTCAATGCCTTGTTCCTCGGATTCATGTTCGCGTTCGCGGTCAAGGCACCGCTCTGGCCGCTACACAGTTGGTTGCCGGACTCCGCAGTGGAATCGACTCCGTCGACAGCAGTGTTGATGATGGCGGTCGTGGACAAGGTAGGCACCTTCGCGATGATTCGCTACTGCCTGCAACTGTTCCCGGAGTCGTCGTCGACTTTTGCACCGTGGATCATCACGCTCGCCGTGATCGGGATCGTCTACGGCGCAATACTGGCGATCGCGCAGACAGACGTCATGCGACTGATCGCCTACACGTCGATTTCACACTTCGGCTTCATCATTCTCGGAATCTTCGCGATGACCAGCCAGAGCCAGGCAGGTTCCGCACTGTACATGGTCAATCACGGAATCTCCACCGCCGCGCTGTTCTTGATTGCGGGCTTCCTGGTCTCGCAGCGAGGTACACGATCTATCTCGGCGTACGGCGGCGTCCAGAAAGTCGCACCCGTCCTGGCCGGCACATTCCTCGTTGCGGGGTTGGCAACACTGTCGCTGCCGGGTCTCGCGCCGTTCGTCAGTGAGTTCCTGGTGCTGATCGGAACGTACTCGCGCTACCACGTGGCCGCTATCGCGGCGACTGTCGCGCTTGTACTGTCCGCGATCTACATACTCTGGCTCTATCAGCGCATGATGGGCGGACCGGTGAAGGAAGGGCAGGGAACGATCCGCGACCTCGCGCGACGCGAACTCGTGGTGGTCGCCCCTCTGATCGCACTCCTCCTGCTCCTCGGCATCTACCCCAAGCCTGCCTTGGACGTCATCACTCCTGCAGTGAGCCACACGGTCGTCTACGAGGCACCAACGCCGCTCGTCGCCGACCACGAAGGAGGTGCCCACAAATGAGTTCCTTCAACGACGTGACCATCCTCGGCTCGGCCGACGCGGCATCACCCAGTATCGAATACAGCCTGCTCGCGCCGATGTTGATCGTGTTCGGTGTTGCGGTGGTCGGGGTACTCATCGAAGCCTTTGCACCCCGGCGTATTCGGTACCCAGTGCAACTCGTTCTCGGTGTCGGAGGTTTGGCGGCTGCGTTCGTGGCAGTGCTTCTGCTCGCCGGCACGCGGTCGACGGCGATGATGGGTTCTGTTGCGGTCGACGGACCGACGCTGTTCTTGCAGGCCACGATCCTTCTTGTGTCGATCCCCGCGGTACTGCTGATTGCCGAGCGAGGCTCGGGCAACACCGCCGAAGTGATTGCGCAACATGACGCGCTCGGCAGTTTCACCCCTCAAGCGTCGAGCGTCCCGGGAAGTGTTGCGGAGCAAGAAGCAGTGAAGGTCGGTATCGCCCAGACCGAAGTCTTTCCGCTCACGCTCTTTGCGGTCGGCGGTATGTTGTTGTTTCCGGCTTCGAACGATCTACTGACGATGTTCGTTGCGCTCGAAGTGTTCTCACTGCCTCTGTATCTCCTGTGCGGTCTGGCACGCAGACGTCGCCTGCTCTCTCAGGAAGCTGCGCTCAAGTACTTTCTGCTCGGGGCATTTTCGTCGGCGTTCTTCGTTTTCGGAATTGCGTTGCTGTACGGCTATGCCGGGACGGTCACGCTCTCCGGTATCGCCGACGCAGCACGCATCGGGTCGGGCACCGACGCCTTCCTCTGGCTCGGAACGGCCCTGGTGGCAGTGGGGTTGCTGTTCAAAGTCGGTGCAGTGCCGTTTCATTCGTGGATTCCCGACGTCTATCAAGGGGCGCCGACGCCGATCACCAGTTTCATGGCGACTGCAACCAAGATTGCCGCGTTCGGCGCCATCCTTCGCGTCTTCTACGTGGCCCTGCCCAATGAATACGTGAACTGGCGCCCTCTGATGTGGGCGGTCGCGATTCTCACGATGGTTGTCGGATCGATCGTTGCCGTGACGCAGACGGATATGAAGCGAATGCTGGCCTATTCGGCTATCGCGCACACCGGATTCATTCTGACCGCCGTGGTGGCCGACTCGGATGCCGGCCTCGCCTCGTCGATGTTCTATCTTCTGGCTTACGGATTCAGCACCGTGGGTGCGTTCGCCGTCGTCAGTGTGGTCCGGGACGCTGACGGTGAGGTCGCCGCACTGTCGCGCTGGGCCGGATTGGGCAGACGCTCACCATTGGTCGGCGTTGTGTTTGCACTTTTCCTGTTGGCTTTCGCCGGGATTCCGTTGACCAGTGGGTTCATCGGAAAGTTCGCGGTGTTCAGCGCGGCCGCCGAGGGTGGGGCCGCGCCTCTCGTGATCGTCGGCGTCCTGTGTAGCGCGATCGCCGCCTACTTCTACGTGCGAGTGATCGTGTTGATGTTCTTCACCGAATCGGCGGAAGACGCACCGACCGTCGTGGTGCCAAGTGCACTGACCAGCAGTGTGATCGGCCTCGGCGCCGGTGTAACGCTCATCCTCGGCATACTCCCCCAGCCGGCGCTCGATCTCGCCGAGCGTGCAGCGGACTTCGTGCACTGAGCCGATGCGTGAATCTGTTGGCGACGCCGGACTGCCGAGTACCTTCCGGTCGCCATGGTTTGTCGGGTTTTCCGCGGTGGCGATTCTTCATCTGATCCTGAATGCCGCTGATGCTGCGCCCTGGGACGGGATCACCAAGGTCATGCTCGCGCCGATTCTGGCTGCCTGGGTTGTCGACCAAGGCGGACCGAGGATTGTTGCTGCTGCGCTGATTGCCTGCGCTGTCGGAGACCTGTTCCTGATCTGGGACTCCACGTTTGTCATCGGGATGGCCGCCTTCGCGATCGGTCACGTCTGTTTCATCCGATTCTTTCTCTCGCACGGCGCTCTTCGGGAGATACGAAGGCGGCCATGGTTTTTGTGCGCGTACGCCGTTGCCGGAATTGCCCTTGTGTCGTACGCCTGGACCGGTCTCGAACCGGCACTTCGGATTGCCGTCCCTGTGTACGCCGCAATCCTGGTGGGAACCGCGTCCACCGCACTGGCCTACAACACGACCACCGGTATCGGCGGCGCACTGTTCCTCACCTCTGACGCCCTGATCCTGCTCGGTCAGGCGAACAAGTGGCAGCCTGCCGCTGCCGGCATCTGGATCATGACGCTGTACATCCTTGCGTTGTTGCTCCTGACCGTCGGAATCCTCGGCCGGAGTAACACGGCAAACCGTCCATAGGCGCCCACGCTGTAAGGATCAGCAACCAGCCGGACATCTCTTCTTATGACGCCGAAATCCGAGGACGGGCCACCACCGAGCGACGAAGAGCGTTTCACCGTCCTGTGGGACGCCTACGCCGGTCGGGTGTTCGCCTATACCTGCCGCCACGTCGATCATCACAGCGCACAGGAAGTTGTCTCCGAGACGTTCCTCGTTGCCTGGCGACGCTTGGACGACGTGCCCGAACAGGCACTTCCATGGCTGTTGGTGGTGGCTCGAAACACCGTGAACAACAACCGTCGAAGCGTTCGGCGCCATGATGCGTTGACCGAGAAGATGCGACGAATCGAGCAGATCGCGGCATCGACGCCGGGCGCCGACGTTACTGTCACCGACCGCACAGAACTGCTCGAAGCACTGGCAACACTCACCGTCACCGAGCGTGAAGCCCTACTCCTGACTGCCTGGGACGGATTGACCGCCACCGAAGCAGCGCGGGTCGCCGGGTGTTCGGTTCCAGCCATGCATGTTCGACTCTTTCGCGCTCGGCGTCGATTGAGCACCGGGTTGGCTTCAGAACCTGACACCGCGATCCCGATGAACACCGCCCGACCTTGCGCTGCCGCCGAACACGGGAGTACTCCATGAGCAAAGATTTGCTGACCACCCTCGAGAAGCTGCGGCCGACCGATTCTCTTTCCGCCGAACTCTGGCCCGAGAACGTCCAGGTTGCCGCTCGCATCCGAATCATCGCTGACGAAAACAACATTGGAACACCCAGAGTTCCACGCCGCCGGGTAGGCGCCGTAGCTCTCGTCGCGATGCTCTGTGCAGCGGGAATGGTGGGCTGCGCCGCTGCCACGGCGATGATGCCTAAACCGTTTACGGATATGTACTCGGGTTGGCAGACCATGCCGGGAACCAACGGCGGAATAGATCCGTCCACCGCCGAGCGGGTCGGGTCCATCCCCGGACCTGACGGAACCGTGTTCAGCGTCTTCGTTGCCCACGGCGCTGATGGCTGGAGGTGCGTCGCCCCGGTTTTCGAGACGTCATCCGAGACCGACAAGGTTGGTCCGTCGAAATTCATCAGCCTCGGACACGGCTGCAGATCGAACGACGACTTGTACGGCGCAGATTCATTCGGGGGCGGCGCCGGGTACGAGGCCGGTTCGCACGAGGCGACCTACGACGCAGGGGCGGGAGGTGCCGTTCGGGCCGAACTTCACACCGCAGACGGCCAAATCTATCCGACAATTCTTGCCGAAGACCGCTTCTACGGATGGATTCCCCTCTCGCTCACCTTCCCGCGTCCAACTCTCGTCGGATATGCCGCAGACGGGACGGTCGTCGGCACCCGGTGAGCTGTCGGTACCCTCGAAAGATGACTGCACAGGCCCCGAACGAGCGCATCCCCAGCCAGTGGGAAGAGATCACTGCAGCCGACTCGACGCATTCCACACGATATGTCGAGCGTTTCCGTTCCATGAGAGCGGACGGCAAGGACATTGTCGGGGAAGCACGTTTGATCGACGCGATGCTCGGACGCGGTGGCCGGGTTCTCGATGCAGGGTGCGGGCCGGGCCGACTCGGCGGTTATCTGCACGACGTCGGGCATGTGGTTGTCGGAGTCGACGTTGACCCGGTTCTCATCGCTGCCGCGGAGGAGGACCACCCCGGCCCGACGTGGCTTGTCGGCGATCTCTCCGAGCTCGATCTACCGGCCCGCGGTGTCGAGGCGAATTTCGACGTCATCGTGTCGGCAGGCAACGTGATGGCGTTTCTCGCTCCGTCAACCAGGCACGCAGTATTGTCAGGATTTGCTCGTCATCTCGCTCCGAGCGGCCGAGTGGTCATCGGATTCGGTGCCGGCCGTGGCTACGAGTTCCCCGAGTTTCTCGCCGACGCGGCCGCGAGTGGCCTCGAGGCTGATCTGCTGCTGTCCACGTGGGACCTGCGCCCGTTCAAGGACAATTCCGAATTCCTGGTCGCGGTGTTCTCCCGCGCCTAGCCCGCCAGTTCACCGCCTTCCCCACAATCCGTCACATGGCGATCAATTCACCCTGATCACAATCCTGGCGACTGTTGTTCACTACGAACATAATTGGATCAATGCGGGTGTGGCCGAGCGGCAAGGCAGCGGTCTGCAAAACCGTCCACGCAGGTTCGACTCCTGCCATCCGCTCAGCTTGCGAACCAGCGACTCATGCCGCGACCAACCACCTACCAATGACATTCGGTGCACGCAGCCTGCATCGCTCCGCTCTGTCTCCGCGCACAGGGCTCCGGACAGTTACCCTCGATCGATGCACCCTCTCCCCGAGACAGGCCAGTTGCCTCCCGGACCGATGGCCTTACAGGTGGAACACCTCTGCATGGCGTTCGGCGCGAAAGTTGCTGTGAACGACCTTTCCCTCGCGGTGCCCTCAGGTTCGTTGTTCGGCCTGGTGGGCCCTAACGGTGCGGGAAAAACGACCACACTGTCGATGGCTGTCGGATTGCTTCGCCCGCACTACGGTCGCAGCCTGGTGTACGGCTACGACGTGTGGAACGACCCTGTGGCAGCGAAGAGTCTGCTCGGCGTTCTACCCGACGGTCTGGCGCTACCCGCCCAGTTCACCGGTCATGAACTACTCACCTATTTCGGGCGACTGCGCGGCATGCCAGAGGACGTCATCGCGTCACGACGCGACGAACTGTTGGCCGCGCTCGATCTCGCCGATGCAGGTGGAACGGTCATCGCCGACTATTCAGCGGGTATGACGAAGAAAATCGGGTTGGCCTCGGCCTTGTTGCACGGCCCTCGCTTACTGGTACTGGATGAGCCGTTCGAAGCTGTCGACCCCATTTCTTCGGCCGGAATTCGGAGCATTCTGCTCTCGTTCGTCCACTCAGGTGGCTCGGTCATTCTTTCCAGTCACGTGATGGCCCTTGTCGAACAACTGTGTACTCACATCGGAGTCATCGCAGACGGGCGCGTCGTGGCTTCAGGAACGGTCGACGAGGTGCGCGCAGGCAACACACTCGACGAGGCATTCGTTCGTCTTGTCGGCAGCCGCAGTCCCAATCCCGACGGACTGTCATGGATGCGCGCATGACCACCACCAGCTTTTCACCGACACACTGGAACACGTCGGACTCTGTGTGGCGCACGGTCCTTCGAATGCGCATGACCCTCTACAAACGTCAATTCACCGGCGGCAGAGCCGTCATCAAAGTCGTGGCAGCACTCTTCGGGGTTCTGGGGGCGGCTCTGCTGTGCCTGCAAGCCTCGGGGACGAGCGCGGGCTCTTCCGAAATCGTCAGCGGCACAACCAGTCTCGCACTGTCGGCTATCGGCGTGATGTGGATCTTGATGCCGATCATGTCTGGTCTGTCAGATGACAATCTTCACCCCAGACAGTTCCAACTACTCCCCCTGGAACCCGTCCGACTCGCCAGAGCACTGTTCTCGACGTCACTGGTCGGTATGACCGTGCCGATTACCGCGTTGGCTGCAGCAGCGATTCCAATTTATGCCGCTACACACCACCCTGCCGCACTGCCATTGGCCATTATCGCTTGGCCCGCAACGGTCCTGCTCATTGTCGGCACCTCACGGGTCGCGATGCTGGCGATGTCGCAGCTCCTGCGGAGTCGTCGCAGCCGCGAACTGGGACTGTTGGTATTCGGCACGTTCTTCGGCGGACTGTATCTGCTGCAATTTCCGCTGCAGAGTCGCCTCGGCACGGTCGTGGACGGCGACGTCACGTGGCCGCTCACGGTCGCGCATTCGATACCGTTCGCGTGGGGAATCACCAGTGTCGACGCAGCAGCAGGAGGCGCCTGGCTCCTCGCCGCCGGAGCAGTCCTCGCCCTGGTGCTGGTCGATCTCGCACTGCTGTGGTCATGGCAACGCCTGGTCGTTCGCTACTTCAACGGGAAGGTCGCAGAATCAGCGGGCGCCACTTCCGTGCAATTGAAGAACCAGGGCCGCGACATTCGAACCGGTTGGCGCGCATCCCGACTGGGCACCGTCATCTCTCGCGAGCTTTCGCTCTGGCACGGAGACATGCGCCGACGAACACAACTGCTCTCCGTTGCCATCATGACCTTGGTCTCCGGCTTCGGACCGCTGATCTCGTCATCGATCCCCTTCTCCGCCGCATGGGGTGCCTGGTTCCTGATCTACCTGGCAATGGCAGCCGGATCGAATCTGTACGGATTCGACGGCGCATCGATCTGGCATCTGGTGATGATCCCCGAAGCCGCTGCCGCTGATGTCCGGGGCCGACAAATCGCGTGGGCAATCGTGATGACACCCTTCGTGGTCGTCGCAACAGCTGCTGTACGGATCTTCGGGGACCTCGGGACCGACCGACTGGCCGTGCCGATCGCCGTCGGCATTTCGATGATGGGAGTCGGTGCAGGATTGGTAGTGGCGATATCCGCCAAAGCGCCCTACCCGGTTCCGGAGATGAAGAAGACGTTCTCCTTCAACACCCGCGGGTCCTTCAACGGCTCGTCCTTCGGACTGATCATCCTCGCCATCGTCATCTTCGCCGCGACAACGGCGCCCGGCGTTCTACTCGGGGCGCTGCTACCAAACCCGGTGAACTATTTCGCCATCCCTGTCGCTGTTGCGATTGGTGCACTTGGTGCTTGGATCGGGGGCCGCGTCGCGATCACCCGTATGCAACGCGAGCCGGATCGGATTCTGTTCGCGGTTACCACCACATGATCGTTGCCCAGATAGTCCGAGAATTTCTGGGCGTCAGCGCAGTAGCCGCAGCTTGCACCAAAAAACTCAGTATGGACAATCGGATCTATCAGGTAGCTAGGTAGGGCAGCCTCATCGGGTTCGGTCCTCGCATATCGCCGTCGCGCTTTCGTGACATAGCTTCCGCTCGAGCCGAACCATTGCCCTGGAAACATCGCACCACCAAGATGTTTGGCATGCCCCCGGAGCACCACGGTTCCGTACGTGTCGCCGAACGTCCCGGCCGATGCGGGAACTGCGCGCACCCGGCCCCTTCGCTCGAGCGCGGCTGGATCGAGCGCTGCCTCAGGTTCGCACCGCAGCCCGCTCGGTGCGCAGAAATCCTGGTGATGGACCACTACACCGGAGCGATGGAATTCTGCCGGTGCCGACATCCGTTCCACGGGTCCTGATCGCGCCGGATCCTCGAGATCCGCTGCCGAGCCGAGTCCCTCGGCGCCCCGGCTCGACAGCGAAATCACACCTGAATCAGCTCAGCGAACTCAGCAGCGGCTCGAGCAGCTTGTAGAGCTCGAAGATGCCGATGATCGTTGAAATAGAACCCATGATGATCCTCCGTGATTCGTGAACTTTCCGTGACGTCGCGTCACAGGCAGAAAGCTAACAAACCCGGCATTCAAACGGGGACCTTGGATGTGTCCGGCAGATGAACTCCCTGCTGGCAGAGCCCTTTTGGTGACCAGCGTCATGTTCGACGAGAAATACGCCTCATCGTCACATCACCTGACCCTGACCGACCACAACAGCGAAAGTCTGCCGGTTGTGGTCTCGCGATACTTCGCGCCAATTCCGCCCCATCCGGCTCTTGCTTTGTGCGCTGAATCCGATTACATTTCTCCACAATAACGGTACGCGTAACGAAATAACAAGACGCTCTACCGCACTGACCTATATACCCAGTGCCACAACCCTTCCGGACTCTTGCTGGGGCGGCGCTTCGTCGTGTCCAGAAGCCCCTCACTCCCCGATCGAAAGAGAGCACGATGACCACAGAGAGCATCTCCGGAAATCAGCCGCGACCGGTAGCAACTATCGCAAGCCTGACCCTGCTGATCGCTGCCGTCGCCGCGCTCGAAAGCATCATCGTCCCCGCACTCCCCCTGATACAGAGAGACTTCGGAGTGACGGCCGACGTCGGAGCGCTCGCATCCGTCGCTCTGACGTTGAGCACTGTTCTCGTCACGCCGATGGCCGGGCGAATAGCCGACGTGTACGGCGCCCGCCCCACCTTGCTCGCGATCACGACAATCGTCGTCCTGGGCGGCAGCGTGTCCGCTCTTGCAACGATCTTCCCGCTGTTCGTCCTCGGCCAGTTTCTCCAGGGATTCGGGCTCGGGTTGCTTCCCGTGAGCTTCGTGGTCCTACGACGCACTTTGTCCTCGGACCGACTCAAGACGGCCACGGGTTTGCTCGGGGCTGTCGTCGTGGCCGGCGGCGCTCTGGGAGTCGTGCTGGCGGGACCCGTCGCGGAAAACGTCTCACGCACCGCGATGTATGCAGTTCCGACCGCGTTCGTTTTGCTCGGCGCAATTGCTTTTGCCGTGAGCACACCCCGAGATCACAGGTCGAACGTCGGCGGCCGACTCGATTGGCCGGGAGCTGCCGGATTGGCCCTGGGCTTGTTGACGCTGACGGCGTGGCTGGCGAGCGCATCGAGCAACGGGTGGGGCGCACCGACGTCGATGCTGCTGCTTCTCGCTTCCGCTGCCGTGTTCACGATCTGGGCCAGGTATCAGAGCCGGACAACCGAGCCGATGGTCGACCTGACGATGATGCGGCATCGTTCGATGTGGAGCGCCGTGGTCGTCGGCGTGGTTTTCGGGTTCACTTACGGCGCTGTTGTCTATCTACTTCCGCAGCAACTCGCCGTGCCGGCAGAGAGCGGATTCGGCCGCGGTGCGTCGACCAGCGCCATCGGCTTCCTGCTGTGCGTCGGCTACGGCGCAGCGGTCATCGCGTCGGTGATCTCCGGAAAGCTCGCGCAACGGGTCGGCACGAAAGCCATTGCAGTAGCGGGAGTTGCCTTTCTCGGCCTCAGCGGCGCCGTCGGGGTCTTTGCAACCACGATGTGGCAGATCGTTGTGGTGCTGATCCTTGCGGGTACCGGCGTTGCCGCCGCGTCGACGGCAGTGTTCGTCATCTCCGCCGACAGCGCACCGGCAGACCGCGTAGGTGTCACGACGGCAATAGTCACGATCGCCAGATCGCTGGGTTCTGCTGTGGGAACCCAAATTGCCGCCGGGATCATCGCGAGCGCGACTTCATCCGGCGGCCTTCCCCAGCACTCGGCATTCGCCACGGATTTCGGAGTGGCGGCAATCGTTGCGATTGTCGGACTCGTTGTCGCGGTGACGATGCCGAAACCGGCGTCAACCGATGTTCAGTGGTCGTCGTCGTCCTCGTCGAAGTCTGCGACTCCGCGCTTCCAGTAGCCCGTGATCAGGTGGTCGCCCGAACTCAGGCCGAGTTCGTCGCGCACGAATCTGCGAATCGGCTTGAGACTGGTGGCCTCACCGGAGATCCAGGCGTAGACGCGCTCACCTTCGGGCACGGTGACCGTCCGGACTGCCTGCTCGAGCAGATCCGAGTGACCGGCTGGGACGTCACCGCGGTGCAGCCATCGCACCTCGACTCCTTCCGGAACAGTGAGTTCGATTTCCTGTGAAGGGTCGGTGATCTCGACGAACACCCACCCGGCGGCAGCAGCGGGCATCATCTCGAGCCAACGAGCAATGGCAGGAAGGGCGGTGATGTCACCGGCCAGCAGATAGCGGTCGTAAGTCCATGGAACTACGACGCCGCCGGGCGGACCTGCCACGTGCACCCGAGTGCCGACGGTGGCCGCCTGAGCCCAATCAGAGGCGTACCCACCTTCGTGGAGCGCGAAGTCGAGGTCCAGCTCCCCCGCCTCGGCGTCGTATCGACGGACGGTGTACTCACGCGAGATCGGCAATGGACGAGGCCACTTCAGGCTGAATCCGTCGCGTTCGGGTAGACGCAAAGTTCCGTCTGCATCCGGGTACACCAGGCGGACATGCTCGTCGGGAGCGTGCGATTCGAAGCCCTCCAACTCCGGTCCACCCAAGGTCAGACGCAACAGTCCGGTCCCGACCATTTCGCTGCGAACAACTTCGAGTTCGCGAATGCCGATGGGGTACGGCACTTTTGCGCCGGTGGTTCCCGCCAGAACTTCGGCGATGGTCGCGAGGTGGTCTCCTCGGTTCATGAACTACCTTCCTTTTCCGGCGGAGCATTCCCCACCGGCACAGTGTTTTCGGAGAGATCGACTTCGTTGATCTCCGAAGTTACCCGGCGCACCGAACCCAATGCTGCCAGGAGCACCAGGCCCAGTGTCACACCGGCGAGCCCCAAGACCAGTAGCGCGGCGCCAGGCTCGAGCCACTGCCCGAGGAACCCGGCTGCCATCGAACCGATCGCCGTACCCGTGACGGCTTGCACCATCCACAGACTGGACACGCGTCCGCGCAATTCGTCCGGCGTGTTCTGTTGAAGGACTGCAAATCTCAGAATGTCGTTGAGTGCGCGGCCGAGGCCGAATCCGGCCAGGCCCAGGAACGCGACAATCGCTGCTCCCGACGCACCCAGTACCACCAGGCCGAGAGGCATCAGCGCAACAGAGATCAACATCGCGGCGCCGTTGCGGTGGACTCGTCCCGTCCACCCGCTGGTGAGGGAACCGACCACAGCGCCGACAGCGGGGGCGCCGTAGAGCAGACCGAGCATGGTGGGTCCGCCGCCGAGAACCTGGTCGACGAAGGCAGGCAGCAACACCATAGGCCCGCTGACGAACATGACCAACAGTCCGCTGATCAGGATGCCGCGAATGACTGTGTGCGTGCCGGCGAATTTCACGCCGGTCACAAGCGCGCGCATTGGGCTTTCGTGATTCGTGCCCGGTGCAGGGGAAGGGCCGATGGCTTGGAACAACGTGACAGTTGCTGCGGTGGCCACCGCAGCAACAAAGTATGTCGCGGGGATGCCGCCGGAGGCGATGATCACGCCGGCGATTGCCGGCGAGATCATCGTCCCGATGTCGGTGGTCAGCGCTACCAAAGCGCCGGCCGCAGCCATCTTGTTGCGCGGCAACAACGTCGGCATCAAAGCCATCAAGGCCGAGCTGCTGACACCGCCGGCCAAGCCGTCGACGGCTGCCGCGACGTAGATGACCCACATCGACGGGTGTGGCAAGAGCGCATTGCACCCGAGAATGACAAAGCCGAGACCCGCAGCACTGCGGGCCAACTGGATGGTGCGTCGCCGGTCGTAACGATCAGCGAGCACACCGCCGAACAGGCTGCCGAAGAACATGGCGATGGCCATCGCCGTGGACACTCCGGCAACCTGCAAGGTCGAGCCGGTGAGCTGGTACGTCTGTGCGGGAACGGCTACGACGAGCAGTCCGATCCCGAGCAGCGAGATCAATCGCGCGGAAAACGCGTACCTGAATGGACGGCTGGTCCGCAACGGTGAAACATCGATCAGCAGCCCACCGAATCGAGTCATGCGAAGGTCTGGCCGATCAGGTCGAGCGTAGCCATTGCGCCGTCGTAGTCAGGACGGTAGCTGGTGGCGGGGAGCTCGAACGTCGTGCCTGCCTTGAAGGACGGCAACTGCGAGTAGAGCGGATCGGTGGCAAGTTCGGCCATCGGGCGACCGGACACCGGAATCACAAAGGCGACAGGAGCATCGGCGACCTGCGAGAGCAGTTCCGGGCTGACCTCGAACGAGTCACCCGAGCCGAAGAGCTGCGGGTTGCCGGCCTTGGCCATGACGTCGTCGGCCTTGAAACCGAGCTCGGCGAGCATTGCGGGGAGCGCTGCCGTCGGCGGCACGAGGTACGGCTTGTTGTTGGCGAGCGAGAGAATGTAGACGACGTTGCCCTCGGGAACCTTGATCTTGCCCTTGACCTCTTTGACCTTGTCGTCGTACGCGCTGATCAGTGCCGGAACCTTGTCCGAACGACCTGCGGCATCGGCGACGATCTCGAGCTGCTTGTCCCAGTTGGCAACCGTCTTGGGGACCAACACGGTGGGTGCGATAGCAGTCAGCTGGTCGTAGAGTTCCTCGGCCTGAACCGAGGTGATGCCCTGTCCACCGCCGATGATCAGGTCGGGTTCAGCCGCCGCGACGGCTTCGATGTTGATCTGCTCGCCGGCCGGCAATTCCTTGGTGCCCTGCGCCTTTGCGGCATCCGACCATGCCGGCGGGAATCCACCGTCGAGGTTCGTGACACCGAGGACGCGGGTATCGGTGGCAACCACCGGTGCGTCCAGGGCGTACAGGTATCCGGCGAGACCGCCGCTCAGAACCACGATGCGCTCCGCCGACGCGGGCACGGTGACCGAGCCCTTTTCGGTTTCGATCACGCGCGTCGTGGGCTCTGCAGCCTTGGTCGGTTCGTCGTTCGAATCGCTACTGCAACCGATCATCGCCACGAGTGCGACGATCAGCAACCCTGCGATGGCGACGAATCGTCGCCAACTCCGTATCGCGAGGGGCGGTGTGGACTTCATCATTGAGCTCCCATTGTGTTTCAACTGTGTGGTTTTCAAACTATGTGGCCGTGCGTTTCGACAAATGGCTGTCGAGCAGCGGGGCAATTGCCGCCCACCCGGCTGGGGTCACCAATCCGGCGTGGTCGTACGGCAGATGGTGTACTGCCATGTCCCGGTCCCCGCGGGCTCTGCGCCAGCGATCGGCCAGCAGCTGTCCGGACGCCTCGGCGTCGGCGGTGATCAGAGTAACCGGTCCGTCGTAGGTTGTGTCAGTCGAGCGGGCCACGAGCAAACGAGTGGCATCAAAACCCGCCCGAACATCCTCGACCAGTCCCGGTGCCTGAGTGAGGATCTCGGGTGGCAGGGCGGCGGCCAGATCTCGGTCGTCGGCATCGTCGCGACCGCGATCGTCACGATCTCCCAGTGGATGAGTATCGATCAGACCGGCGAACTCCACCGTCTCGCCGATACCGACCAGCTGAGCCGCCATCGCGGCAACGACGTTGCCACCGAACGAGTAGCCGAGCAGGTGGTACGGCCCGCTCGGCTGAACGCCCCGAATCGTGTCGACGTACATCGCTGCCAGTTGGTCCACGTTCGTCGGTTCGAGTGGCTCACCGGCAACTGTGGGAAGTTGCAGGCCGAACAGTGGACGGTCAGCCCCGAGGACACCGATCAAAGGTGCAAAGGGCCAAGCGAATCCACCGGCCGGATGCACGCAGAACAGTGGTTCTTCGCTGCCTTCGGCTCGGAGTGTCAGAAGGCGATCGCGACTTAAATCGATTTCGGACGCCGACTCGCCAAGGTGTGCTGCAAGTTCTGCAACTGTCGGACGGGCCATCAGCGTTCCCACACCGACGCTCACCGACAGGTCATGCTCCATCTCCCCCACCAGTCGCATGGCTCGAAGCGAGTCGCCGCCGAGATCGAAGAAGCTCTCGTCGGGATCGACGGCCTCGACGCCGAGTACCCGCGCAAAGACCTGGCACAGTTGCCTTTCCATCTCGGTTCGCGGTGCTCGGGCCGCTGCTCGGGCGGGGGGTGCCGGCAACGCACCGCGGTCCAGTTTTCCGTTGGGCGTCAGCGGAATCGAATCCACGACGACGATGTCCGACGGAACCAGGTGTGCCGGTACGCGTTCCCGCAACGCAGCTCGCAGATCGGTTGAATCAGCGCCGGGTTCTTCGATGACGTACCCGACCAGTCGCGGCGGCCCACCGCCTTCGCTACGGACTGACGCTGCCGCTCTCAACACTCCCGGCAACGACGCCAGCGCGGATTCCACTTCACCCAATTCGATCCGAATGCCTCGGATCTTGACCTGATGGTCTGCGCGACCCAGATATTCGAGTTCGCCGTCGCGGCGACGCAGAACGACGTCACCCGTGCGGTACATGCGGTGACCGACCGAGTAGGGATCAGCGACGAATACGGAAGATGTCAGCGCGGTCCGGTGAAGGTAACCCATCGCCGTTCCGTCACCGGACATGTACAGCTCGCCCGCCGCTCCGATCGGAACCTCCCGCAGCCCCGAATCGAGTACCCGCGCGGACGCGTTCAGAATCGGACGACCCAAGCACGGTGTCTCGCTCCCCTGAACCGGGGATCCCATCGCGTTGATCGTGAACTCCGTCGGCCCGTAAAGGTCGTACCCGTCGACACCGTCCTGATCGCGCAATCGCGACCACAGTTCGGCAGGTACAGCTTCTCCTCCGAGCATCACCAACACAGGCGTCCGCTCCCCGTCGAGGAGACCGGCGGCCATCAGTTCCCGTGCATACGAGGGGGTTACATTCACGACGTCGATACCGACTTCGCGGTAATGCTTCACCAGAGACGCGGGGTCCAGTCGCGCCTGCTCGTCGATCACGTGAACTTCATGCCCCGCGAGCAACCAGAACAGTTCCTCCCACGACATGTCGAACGAGAACGAGACTGTGTGCGCGATGCGCAAACGTCGGCCACCCACACTGTTTTCGGTCGGAGTGAAGATCTCGGCCTTGTGATTGTGATACATCGTCGTCAACCCGCGGTGACCCACCACGACGCCCTTGGGTTTTCCGGTACTGCCCGAGGTGTAGATGACGTAGGCAGGCTGGTCCGGTGAGGTCGGCCCGCACACCGCGGCCTCGTCGACTACAGGTGCCGGGGACTGCCCGTCGAGTACCCCGGTTACGTCCGGGTCGTCGAGGACCAGACATACCTGTCCGTCCGAAACAACAAGGTCACGCGTCTGAGTCGTGGTGATCACCAGCGCCGCATCGCTGTCGAGGATCAGTTCGCGCAGGCGTGCCGGCGGGTGAGCCAGATCCAAGGGAAGGTATGCCGCTCCGGTTCTCATGACCGCGAAGATCGCTACGACGTGATCGGCGGTACGCGGAAGTGCGAGCGCCACAACACGGGTCGATCCCGCGCCTGGCACCGACTGCCCCAGCGCCGAAGCGAGTATCCGTGCCAGCCTGTCCACTCGAGTGTTCATCTCGGCTGCGCTCAGTGTGACGTCTCCGAAGACCAGCGCCGTCTCGTCCGGAGTTGCCGCTGCCCTTTCGCGGAGCAAGGCGTCCACGCTACCGCCGGCCTGGTCCGGCCGCGGCATCACAATGTGCTCCGAAGCGAATTCCGCGGGGGTGCGCGAAAGCGGAACCGCCGTGTCCGCCACCGTGGCGGTATCGGAATTCGCCATCACTTCGAGGATCGTGATGGTGCGTGAAAGAACGTCCCGAGCCACGTCGTGGGGAATCAGGTCGGGACGATTTTCGAGAGTGAGCGCCATCGGCGCATCCCCGACCCCCGGATCCACGTCGAGCGTGAGCGCATAGTGGGTGCCGTCCACTGCGTCGAACCCGACGATTCCACTGCGCCCGAACGTGTCTCGACGTGCCTGTTCGTCACGAGGCGTGTTGCGGAAGACGTAGAGCGTGTCGAACAGTGTTGCGAACCCAGCGCTTCGCTGTACGTCGCCGAGCCCGAGATGGTGATGCCCCAGCAGCGAACCCTGTTCACGGAACAGGCGTCCGAGCAACGCCGAGATCTCCTCGCCTGGCCGGACCCGGACACGCACGGGAATGGTGTTGAGCGCCAAGCCCACCATGCGGTCGGCGCCCTCGACCTCGGGTGAACGTCCCGAAACCGTCGATCCGAAGACCACGTCGTCACGCCCCGTCACGGCGCGCAATGCCAGGCCCCACGCCGCAGAGACGACGGTGGACAGCGTCACTCCGCTACGTCTGGCCAGCTCGCGAACGTGCTCGGTGATGCTCTGTTCGAGCTGAACGCGGGTGAACACCGGCAACGGAGCGCGTCCGCCTGATCCCGTACCACCCACGAGTGTGGGTTGCTCGAGATCCGCGAGGTAGTCCTTCCAGGACGAGAGGGCGTCCGTGCGATCCGCTTCGGCGATCCATCGCAGGTGATCACGGAAGTCCGCAGGCTTGTCGAGCGCGCCGTCGAGTCCAACCGGGTCCGTGCCGTGAGTGCGAGCAAACTCGTAGAGCGCAAACAACTCCGCGTACATCAAGGTCTGCGACCAACCGTCGGTCAGCAGGTGGTGCTGAGTGAAGACGAGATGCGCTCCCCCACCCGGTAACCAGACCAGCACCATTCGAATGAGTGGTGGTGCACTCAAGTCGAAGAGCGTGCCGAATTCGGCCTCGTCGACGGCGCGAACCTCGCGATCGATGTCCTCGGTCGCAACTGCGCTCAGATCGATCTCGCGGAAAGGCATTTCGGCTGCCCTGGGCACGAACTGCACCGGAGCATCGAAACCGGCGTGTGTGAAGCCGGCCCGCAGGTTCGGATAGCGCCGCAAGAGCGCATCCCCCGCTGCTCGGAGTGAGCGAACGTCGACGGCAGCATCGGCGGAGAACTCGAATCGCGGCTGCATGTGATAGACATCCGTACCGCCGGCGCCGTCGAGAACCGACTGGAAGTACATGCCTTCCTGCAAGGGACCGAGTGGCAGCACGTCCTGCCAGCCCGGGCTCAGCGACTCGAGCCGTGCCCGACGATCCGCATCGACGGCTACGAGTGGGCTCGGCACACGATCCGGCGCGGTGTCGGGCAATGCCTTTCGGTCCACCTTGCCGTTGAGGGTGAGCGGGAGTGCTTCGAGCACCGTGATGCTCTGCGGCACCATGTGCTCGGGGAGCAGCCGCGCAATCTCCTTGCGCACCAGTACCGAATCGAGCGTGGTTCCACCTTCGGGAACCACATATCCGTGCAGACTTCCGGTACCCGCCGCATCGACACGGACGGTGGCTGCCGCGCGGAACACACCGGCCACCGATCCGAGCGCGCCTTCGACCTCGCCGAGCTCGATGCGGAAACCGCGAACCTTCACCTGATCGTCCGCACGACGAAGGAACTGCAAAACCCCTCGCCTGCGACGGACCAGATCGCCGGTGCGGTAGAGGCGTGCCCCCGGCAGAGAAGGATCGGCAACGAACCGAGCTACGGTCAGATCGGGGCGATTCAGGTATCCGCGGACCACCTGCGCACCGCCCAGATACAGCTCGCCCGCAACGCCTTCCGGAACCTCACGCAGGTCGTCGTCGAGGATTCGCACGTGCACGTCGGTCCAGGGCTGACCGATCGTGACTCGGTCGCCGGTCGTGATGACCGAAGATGTCGCCCACACCGTGGCCTCGGTGGGTCCGTAGACATTCCGGACCGAAGCAGCGTTGGCCACCAGATCGTCAGCCAGATCCTGCGGGAGGGCTTCCCCTCCCACCAGGGCTCGCACCATGGCGAGCCCGACTGCGTTCTCGTGTTCGGTGACCACTCGCCACAGAGCCGGCGTTGCCTGCATCACTGTCGCATCGCTTGCGATGATCAACGCCGACAACGCATCCGGATCGCGAACCGTCCTGCGGTCTGCGATCACGACAGTCGCGCCCGCTGCGAGCGGGCACAGCAACTCGAGTGCGGCGATGTCGAACGACACCGTTGTCACCGCGACGATGCGATCGCCGGGCCTGATCCAGCAATCCTCGAGTACCGTGTCCGCGAAGGCCGCGAGGTTGCCCGTCGAGACCATCACTCCCTTGGGGCGACCCGTCGAACCGGAGGTGTGGATCATGTAGGCGAGGTGATCACCCGCCGCGGGCGGTGAAGGAAGCACAACGCCCGAGTTGGTGAACTCACCGTCCACGAAGACACTCGTGGCGACCGTCGACGGAAGTTGCCCGGCGCTGTCGATACTGGTCAGGACACACACCGGGGCCGCGTCCTCGATCATGAACTCGAGCCGCTCACTCGGGTAGTCGACGTCGAGTGGCAGGTACGCCGCACCAATACGCAGTACCGCGAGCAGTCCGGCCACCAGATCCGCATCTCGATCGAGCGCGACGGCGACTACCTTCTCGGGTCCGGCGCCGGTCGCGAGAAGTTCGCGGGCCAGCTCGTCGACGCGCGCCGACAGTTCCCCATAGGTAATTCCGACCTCGCCGGAGATCACCGCGACGTCGTCGGGGTGACGGCTGACGTGTCGAGCGAACAACTGCGAGATCCCCGACGGCGGCGTCGCGCGTCGGCCCGGGTCGCGATCCGACTTGTTTTCCGCCAGTCGCAGATCCGCGACGACAGTGCTGTTTTCGTGACCGAGGACCGCGATCACACCGTCGAGCAATGCGTCCGCAGTCGCGGCGTCGAACAGCCCGGCATCAACCGTCAATCGAAGTTCTGTTGCGGTTCGGACGAATTCGAGGTCGACGCTCGCTCCGGGCGAGTGACCGACACGGGCAGCGAACAGACTGCTGGTGGGACGCCCGAGTAGATCGGCGATTCGGTCCAGGCTGACATCGGAATGCGCAAGTGCCTCAGAGACAGCGTTTTCGACTCGTCGAACGACATCGGCAATTCTCGGCCGACCGGACAGATCGACCCGAATCAGGCTGTCAGTCCCTTCCGAGAACAGTCCGACCGCAAGGTCCCGACCGCCACCGAAGCCGTTCAGCGTCGCCGCCACTGCGGCCAACAGCACCGCGTCGAATCCTGATCCGTCACCGAACCGAGCATCGCGTAGCTGACGAACGTAGGTGTGCGGGCGGTACTCTTCGCCGCGCGGGCGATCGTAGGGAAGGTCCGTTTCGAGGGGCAAGCCCGCGAGCGTGCGAACCCAATACCGCTCGTGATCAGGATTTCCCGCCACTGCCGGGGCGCGGAACGTCGCCACGGTCACGGCGGGTCGATCGACGACAGCAACCGAATCCGGCGAGAACTTCTTCTGATCGACGCGTGCGGCCACGGCAAGACCGAGGGGGGTCGGGGTGTCGAAGACATCCGAGACGACGACGCGAATTCCCAGCTTCCGCAGACTTCCCACCAACCGCATCGCTGTGAGCGAGTGACCGCCGAGAGTGAAGAAATTGTCACCCGGATCGACGTCGGGAATCTCCAACACCGTTGCGACACAGGCGCACACTGCATCGACGACCGCTGGATCGACATCGATCGCTTGATCAGACGCGGCCGCCTTTTTCGTGACAGCCACCATTTTTGTGACAGCCACCGCATCGGCAACGCGGCGGGTCTGTCGGACAACCGAGAGCACCGCGGATGCGGGAGCTGTCGGCTCGGTCAGCAACCCACGCAGGATCTCCGCGAGCCGTGTGACCATTCGCTGCGCCGTGGCTTCGGAGACAACTGCCGGATCGTGGTACAGGACCAGATCCAGACCGGTGCTCGGCGGCGCCATCAACGTCATCGGATAGTGCGTGACTCCGCGGTTGGTGAATCCCTCGACTCGAAGTGTGTGCGATGCAGGCTGTCCCGCACCGGAGTTCGGGAAGTTCTCGAACACCAGGAGCGTGTCGAACAGTTGACCGATCCCGGCGATGCGTTCGATCTCGGCCAAACTGGTGTGCTCGACGTCCACGATGTCGAACTGCGCGTTCTGCAGACCGACGAACTGATCCAGCAAGGGCTGATCCGCGACGATGTCGAGGCGGGCCGGAATCGTGTTGCTGAACAACCCGACCATTCCCTCCACCCCGGAGAGTTCGGCAGGTCGGCCGGACACCGTGGCCCCGAACACGACTTCCCACTGTCCCGTCGCTTCGGCGAGCGCCGCTGCCCACGCACCCTGAACCAGGGTGTTGACCGTCAGCGCTCGCGCACGACCGAGTTCGATCAGCGCTTCGGCGTCCGATGTCGCGAGAGGAACCTCGAGCGCGACGGGCACACTTCGCGGCGCCCCTGCGTCGGCAACGAGAGTCGGCGCGGTGAGCCCACGCAGACGCTCACTCCACACTGCGCGGGCAGAGTCCTGATCACGGCCGGCGATCCATGCCAAGTAGTCGCGATACGGCGTCGGCGCAGGAAGGTGCGCATCGCCGTCGTGGTAGACGTTCATCAGCTCGCGCAGGACGATCGGAGTCGACCACCCGTCGGTGAGCAGGTGATGCGCATTGAGGACCAAACGGTGCACCCCGCCGGGCAGCCGAATCAGCAGCGCACGCAGCAGAGGCGGTGTACTGACGTCGAAGACGTAATCGGCGGCCTCGTCCTCGAGCTGATCTGCAGAGCGGAATGCAGTGTCAGCTGGAACGGAGGTCAGGTCGACCGAACGCCACTCGACTTTTGCACCGCGCGGAATGATCTGAACGGGCCGTTCGAACTGCTCGTAGTGGAAAGCTGCGCGTAGGTTCGGGTGCCTGTCGATCACGGTCTCGAACGCGTCGGCCAACTTCACCTCGTCCAACGGGCCGGAGAGGTCGAAGCGTGCAGTAAGTGTGTAGACGTCTGCTTCGCCGTCACGGACCGCATGGAACAGGAGGCCTTCTTGTAGCGGCGACAGCGGAAGTACATCGGCAAGCGGTCCGTGGACGGCTTCGAGTTCGTTGATCCCGGCTTGATCGACCACCGCGCCCTGGCCGAAGATCGTCGCCGAGCAATCGGAAGGCGTCAAACCACCCTCGAAGAGCGCGGCATGCGCGGTCAGTGCAGCGAGCGCACGTTCCCAATGCTCTTGCAGCTCGACGATCGTCGCGGCGTCGAGCACTGAACCCGCCGCAGTCCATTCGACTGCCAGCATCGTCGAGTCGTCCTCTCGGACAAATGCGTTGAGCGCCAGCACTTCCGACATTGCCTTGCTCGCCGGTTCGATGACCGCGAATGGATCCTGCTCCGGCAATCGCCATCCGGTTCCGGGTAGGGACGGGAAGCGGCCGAGATAGTTGAGCAGCAGTTCGGGTGTAGAGCACGCGGAAAGGTCAGGTGCGGTGTCGCGATCCAGATGCCGCAGAACTCCGTAGCCGACTCCACCTCCGGGTACGGCGCGTTTTGCTTCCTTCACCGCACGAAGCAGATGCCCGGCAGCTGCTCCGCCGCTCAGTGCGTCGGCAAGATCGTCTGCGGTGAGCAGTGCATCGGTGGGAACCCGGACGGGGAACTCACTGGTGAACCACCCGATGGTTCCGGCGAAGTCGGTGTCGCTGGTGAGCGCGTCGCGGCCATGGCCTTCGACGGTGACTGTCTGCGCGGGCAGGCCGATGAGGCCGCGGCCGTGCTGCCATGAGCGCAAGGCAAGCATCAAACCCGCGAGAAGCACTTCGTCGGCCTTGGCTCGATACGCCGTCGGAAGCGTGGTCAACAGCGCGTCGGTGACAGCCGGGGGTGCAACAGTTGTCGTGCGAGAGGCGGTTGCGGTGAGGTCGACTTTCGGGTCGAGACGACGACTGCCGATCGGCTCGTCGTCCGCCTGTACCGACGCGGACTTCCAGTACTCGAGCTCCGATGCCATGCTGCCCGAGGTCCCGAATTCTGCGAGCAACCCCGCGTATCGGCGCCACGAACTTCCGCCAGCACCCAGCCGGGCCGACCTACGCTCGCGCGCTGCATCGGTAGCTTCGTGGAGGTCTGGAAGCAGAATTCGCCAGGACACACCGTCGACGATCAAATGGTGAGCCACGACGATCAATTGGTCGGGTCGACCGGCCTCGGTATTGACCAGTACGACTCGCAGGAGTTCACCGGCGCGTGGGTCGAGACTCGCCGCCGACGCCTCCGCGAGCTCTCTGATCCGGGACGGCTCGGAGGTGTCGGACACCTCGTGAACGAGCCCCTCGCTGCGCACCGCGCCGACGTCTCGGACGATCAATTCGGTAGTGCCGCTGTCGTTGTCACGGCGCAGGAGCAGACGTAGAGCGTCATGGTGATCGAGGATCGTCTGCACGCCGGACTGCAGGTCGCCCAGCGAGAGGCCGTCGTCGATGCGCACTGCGGTCCACTGCGTGTAGCCCGCAATTGCCTCGTCTGTCGGATTCTTGTCGATCAGTGCCCGAACGATCGGCGGAGCGATCACGGTGCCGGTCGCCACGTCCGCAACCGAGGCTACGGCGTCGGCGTCATCGGCAATCTCACGCGCCGCAGCGGCGATGGTTCCCAGATCTCGCTGTGCCAGTAGCTCTTTCGGAGCGACGACCAGTCCGCGCACCCGCAGGCGACTGCTGACACTGATTGCCGTGATGCTGTCACCACCGAGGCCGAAGAAATCCTCGTCCACACCGACGCGCTCGCGGCCTAGCACCTCGGCCACCACGTCACAGAGGATTTCCTCGTGTGGTGTGGATGCAGCGCGACCTTCCGATTCGGTGGCCGGGGCTGGTAGTGCCGCACGATCGAGCTTTCCGTTCACCGTGACGGGTAGTTCGTCCAGAACGACGATTGCGGCGGGAACCAGATGATCCGGTACGCGACCGGCGAGGTCTCGGCGCAATTCTTCCTGCGGCGGAAGCGTCGTACCGGCGGCGGCTACAACGTAGCCGACCAGGCTGGGCCGTCCTCCATCCGTACGGATCAGCGCGGCGGCCGCGCCGATTCCGGGCACCGATCCGAGAACAGCCTCGACCTCGCTCAACTCGACGCGATGTCCGCGGATCTTCACCTGCTTGTCGCTACGACCGATGGAGTCGTATCCCCGCCCGGGTACCCAGCGCGCGACGTCCCCGGCGCGGTACATCAGATCTCCCGGAGCCCCGAAGGGATCTGCGACAAAACGCTCGGAGGTCGCTCCGGCGCGACCGAGGTATCCCCTGGCCAATTGCGGTCCGGCCAGATAGAGCTCACCTCGTTCGCCGTCGGCGACCGGTTCGAGCGCGCTGTCGAGCAGGTACGCGCGGGTTCCCGCGAGCGGGTACCCGATACGCGGTCCGGCACCTTCGACCGTGGTCGCGATCGCGTCGACCGTCGTTTCGGTGGGGCCGTACAGGTTTCGAGCGGGAACACCGGATTCGATGATCGCGTCCCACAGTGCGGGCGGTGCCGCCTCGCCTCCCACGACAAGCAGGTGCAGCCGCTGCGTGCGCAGCAATCCGTTGTCCACCATCGCTGCCGCCATCGACGGCGTCGTGTCGACCACGTCGACGCAATCTCGCTCGAACGCCGCGACCAGGGCAACGGCGTCCTTCTGCAGTTCTTCGTCGTATACGTGCACCCGATGACCACACAGCAGCCACAACAGCTGATCGAGAGACGCGTCGAAGGCGAACGACGCCGTATGCGCGGTGTGCAGTTGCCGGTTTCCGACGCGCGCGGCCGTGTCCCGGTAGATGGTGGCGCGGTGATGGTGAAGCAGGTGCGCCAATCCACCGCTTCTGACCAACACGCCCTTCGGCTTGCCTGTCGATCCCGAGGTGTAGATGACGTACGCCAGGTGATCGCCATGCCGCGCCGTCGCCAGTTCACCGAGTTCGAGTGGAAACTCGGAATGGGCACGGAGTTCTTCGCGCACTTCGTCGGAATCGAGTACGAGCGGGTCGGGTCGAGAATCTCCGACGAGTTGCTCGGCCAGCGCGGAAGTGGTGAGCACCACCTTCGGTTGCGCGTCGTCGATCAGATCCCGCAACCGCTCGGCCGGGTGCTGCGGATCCAGGGCCACGTACGCTGCGCCCGCGTTCAGTGTCGCGAGCAGAGCCACCACCATCTCGGAGGTACGCGGAAGCGCAAGTCCGACAATGTCGTCCGGGCCGACATCGCGAGCCCGAAGCAACCGGGCGAGTTTGTGGACGCGGCCACCGAGTTCTGCGCCTGTCAGACGTTCCTCACCGCACACCAGGACCGTGTCATCCGCATGATCGGCGACGATGCGGTCGAAGACGTCCGGGACGAGGGCGACGGAGCCAGGCACAGGTTCAATTTCACGGCCGGCAAGGATCCGCGCAGCTTCGGGTGCCGGCATCATCTGCACCTGTCCGACGGCAGGGTCTCCCTCCCCCACCATCGCGATGACGATGCTCACGAAACCAGCGAGGCGACGCTGAACCGAATCCCGAGTGTTGGTGCGCGCGTCCACTTCGAACCCGAGGAGAACTTCGCCGTCCGCGATGGGGGTGACCGTCAAACCCAGGTCCTCGGGCGGACCTCCGGCGACGTTACGTAGTACACCCACAGCGCCGGCGAAATCGAGGGCGAAGTCGAAAGCCTTGAGATTGATTCCGATCCCGTGAAGCAGTGCGCCGGTGCCGGCGACGCCCAGGTCCCGAGCAAGATTCTCACCGCGGTAGCGCTGGTGTGCGCGCAGGCTTTTCATCGTGGCGGCCACCTGCTTGCTCAGGTCACCGAGTCGATCGTGGCTGCGAATCGTCAACCGGAGAGGCAGAACGTTGACTGCCATGGCCGGCGTCTTGAGTGCCGTGCGGCCTACGCGCGCCATGAGTGGCATCGCGATGACAACATCCGTCTCACCGAGCAACCGGTGGAGAAACGCGCCGTAGCAGGCGATCAGTGCCTCGGCCCACGTTGTTCCCGTCGCGTCTGCCACCTCTTTGAGGCGGTTGAGGGCGTCGGCGGTAATGACCTCGCGAACCTGGATCGTTCGTTCCGCCGGACCGGTGACCTGCCGGCCGCGTCCGTCCAACGCGGGCAACGGCGTCAGGACATCACGCCAGTAGTCACGATCTTCCGCGAACTGCTCGCCAGCCCGGTACGCCTCGTCCTCGCTGACCAGATCTGTCATAGAACCGAATCGCGTTGGCGCGACCTCGGTTCCCTTCTTCGCGGCCGTGTAGTGCGCGGCGACTCGACGCGAAATCATTGCTGCGCTGTATCCGTCGACGATCAGGTGGTGATAGAGCTGGATGCACCAGATCTCGCGATCGGACAGCCTGATCAGCGAGTACGTGTACAGAGGGCGCTCCACCATCAGGCGGCAGTACTCGGACGCCCGGCTGCGCTCGGCGTCGACCAGTGCGTGCGCCACGGCTACGGGATCGCGCTCGTCACGGACGTCGGTGATCGGGATGATGCCAACCGGCTCGTCGGAGATGTACTGACGCGGGCCGTCCGCCGTCTCGATCATCCGCAGCCGCATGGTTTCGGCTTCGCCGATCGTCGCCCTGATGGCGGCCGTCAGACGTTCGGTGTCGATCGGTTCGTCGCCCGAGATTTCGAGCACCTCACCGACGAGATAGCTCCGAGATTCGGGATCAAGCCTCTGTGCGTTCCAAATCCCGAGTTGAGCTCCTGTGAGAGCAAACGTAGCTTCGTTTGCCGCTCCGGAGTTCGAACCTGGAAGAACGCTCACACTGATCCCCTCGTCTGTGGACACACGTCACCCAAGGGTGACCTAACGTCGTTTTGGGTAGCCTAAACTAAATGTCGATGAATCGGGGAATCCGCCTCGCCGGTGACCCGAGAACCGACGGCTCCCGACGCGTTCACCAGAGGACACGCGCTTCTACAACCACTTGCGGGACAGTCTCTTTCGTGAACCGAAACGAGAAAGTGGAAGGCTAGTCCATCAGCGTTGCTGCGACGGTTCCGCCCAGTTCATAACAACCATCGCGGACAGATTTGTCCACGCTCACAGTCACTTCGAGCGAATCCGCCACCGCGACCAACCCGAGCCCTGTCGCGAGTTTGCGCACCGACGACACGGCACCAGCAGTGTCGTTGTTGCCGTGAACCCACAGGCCGTACGGCCGATCCGACACCGCACCGAGACATTGGTAGTACGTGGTGTCGAAGAAGTACTTGAGCGCACCCGACATGTATCCGAAATTGGCGGTGGTACCGAAAAGATAGCCGTCAGCAGCGAGTACGTCGGGCACCGTCGCCGCCAACGCCGGCACCACCTTCACCTCGACGCCCTCGATCTCCGGATCGCGAGCACCGGCAAGGACTGCATCCAACAATTCGTGGGTTGTCGGCGAGGGCGAGTGGTGAACCACCAACAAAGTCTTCACACACCTGACAATACGGCGACGGGTGGCGCACCCGTCGCCGTTCACGCCTACGCCGAAACCGTTTCCGCGCTCATCGCCTTGACCAGGTCATCGGTTCGGGTGACCGAGGCGCAGCGCCCGGCCGCGTACTCGAGGGCGCCGACATGCTCGCCTAGGGAGAAGTCGGCCACCGCGTCGCCCACGAAGAAGATCTGCACGTCTTGCATGAACCCGTCCAAAGCGGTAGTCAGGCAACCGATGTGGGCATAGATTCCGGTGATGATCAGTTGGTCACGCCCGCTCTCGCGCAGCCGCTCACGCAGATCCGTTTTGATGAAGGCGCTGTAGCGCCATTTTGTGAGCATCACGTCGTCCGGATGCGGAGCCAACTCGGCGATCACGTCGGTGTGAGCGGGATCTGCCTTCAGACCCGGTCCCCAGAAATCCGACAGCAACGCACGCTCCTCGGGATCCTGATCACCGGGTTGCGCGGTGTAGACGATCGGGATTCCGGCAGCTCGCGCCGACGAACGAAGCCGGTCGATGTTCGGAACCACGGTTTGGAGCGGGTCGACGCTTCGGTCGTACGCGTTCACGAAATATTCCTGCATGTCGTGCAGAAGCAGCACCGCTCGGGAAGGATCGAGAGTCCAGTCGACCCGATTCTGCGGAAACTCGGTGGGCATCTCGTATCGCACTGCTGTGGGTAGCGCCATGATGAATCTCCTCGAAAATGTGGGGGTGGGAACCGATCAACTCGACAGAGTCTGTGCGGCAATCGATTCGCTGAGAACACGGCGCAAGGCCGCCTTGCTGGTCTTTCCGACGCCGGTGACGGGGAACTCGGTCACGAACTCCACTCGATCCGGAACCTTGTACGCCGCAACGCCTCGGCCTCGTATGTATCGCTTGATCTCGCCGACGGTCGGTGCATCTCCGGAAATCACCAGAACGGCGCAGGTTCGCTCGCCCAGGTACTCGTCGGGAACAGCGACGACGGCCGCATCGTGGACAGCAGGATGCGAGAGCAGGTGGTTCTCGATCTCCTCGGCGGCCACCTTCTCGCCGCCGCGGTTGATCTGGTCCTTTGCGCGGCCCTCGACAATCAGGTGTCCCGTATCGGTGACGCTGACCAGATCGCCGGTGCGATAGAAACCTTCGGCGTCGAAGACCTCGGCATTGTGCGCATCCGCCCGGTAATAGCCACGGATCGTGTATGGCCCCCGAGTCAGTAAGTGCCCCGTGGTTCCGGGCTCGACGAGCGCGCCATCGTCATCGACTACACGAACCTCGTCGTCCGGTGAAATGGGCCGGCCCTGCGTGCTGACGATCAATTCTTGCGTGTCGTCGAGGCGGGTGTAGTTGACCAGACCCTCAGCCATGCCGAACACCTGCTGAAGGGTGCAGCCCAGCTCCTTGGGTACGCGTGCGGCAGCTTCGGCGCTGAACTTCGCTCCGCCGACGCCGAGAACCCGCAAGCTCGACAGGTCGTGATCTGCCTTGCTGGGGGCGGCCATCCAGGCCAATGCGATCGGTGGAACCAGCGACGCGTGCGTGACTCGCTCTGATTCGATCAGACCGAAAGCTGTGGACGGCATGGTGTCCGGCGCCAGAACCACGGTGCCGCCCGCGTGGAAGACACCCAGGATGCCCGGCGAACTCATCGGAAAATTGTGCGCAGCAGGGAGAACCACCAACATGCGCGTCGAGTCGTCGACGCCGCAGATCGGGTTGGATGCCCGCACCGAGTAGAGGTAGTCGGCGTGCGTTCGCGGAATCAGCTTCGGAACACCGGTCGTGCCACCGGAAAGCTGAAGAAAGGCGACCGACAACGGATCGACGTCGGCAAGAACGGGAATCTCGTATCCGCGCAGCGAATCGAAACCGACAAACTCTTCGGGGTCACCGGCCACGATCACAAAAGGCGGAGTCTCGAGGCCTTCGTTCACCTCACGCGCCAGCGCGCGGTAGTCGAACCCGCCATGACGGTCGGCGACGATATAGGCAGCGACATCCGCGAACTGGCAGAAGTATCCGATTTCGGTTCGGCGATGCGCCGGCAACCCGAATACCGGCAGGGCGCCGAGCTTCAACACACCGAACAATGCTTCGACGTATTCGACGATGTTCGGCAGCTGCAGAAGCACCCGGTCACCGGCGCGAACACCCAAGCCGGACAGGCCTCCGGCCACTGCCGAGCTGCGACGATCGAGGTCGCAATACGTCAGCCGTGTTTGTGCCCCGGTGGCATCGCTGCCTACTACCGCTTCGTTGTCGGGATGCCGTGCGGCCGCGGCTGTGATGAATCCGGCCAGCGTCTCGTCAGTCCAGTAGCCTCGTTCCCGATAATGCGTCACCAATTCGGGCGGATACTGTGCGACGGGCGCCAAGGGCTCGCGAGCGATCCTCGATGTCATGCAAGTGACTCCTCTTCGAAAGTACTGTCAGCAAATACATCTCACGCTTTGAGCGTCGCTCCGCCGTCGACGTACAGCGCCTGCATGGTGATGTGGGCCGCCCGGTCGGACAGCAGGAAGTGCACCGAGTCCGCGATATCGTCTGCGGTGGCAAGTTTTCCGAGCGGAATGCCCAGGCGATAGCCCGCCAGATTGCCTTCGATGACCGCGTCGGCACCCGAATCGTCGGAAGGGTCCGACCACAATGACCGCTGCATCGCTGTGTCTGTGGAACCCGGAGCGACAACGTTGACACGAATCCCGTCGACAGCCAACTCCAGGCCCGCGGTTCGAACCAACATGGTGGCAGCAGCTTTGGACGAACCGTAAGCACCCATCCCGATACGTGGGACACCGGCCGCGTTGGACGAGACCACCACGATCGACCCGGCCCGACGGCGACGCATTTCCAGTCCCACACTTTGCAGCACGTTGAGCAATCCGAATACGTTGACGCCGAATATCTTCCGCCACTGGTCTGGATCGGAGTCAAGCACCGATCCGGTGTCGAGAATTCCGGCGACGTGCGCGAGCGCGTCGATCCGGCCGAACGTATCCATCGTGGAGGCCACTGCAGCGTCGACTGCCTGCCGATCGGTCACGTCCACGACGTGACTCTCGATATCGGCGCCTTCGACGATTGTTTCTGCCAATTCCGCAGTTGCCCGCTTCAGTTCGACGTCGTCGCGATCGAGAAGCGCCAGCGAATACCCGTCGCGCGCAAGAGTCCGGGCAACTGCGGCGCCGATCCCCGCCGCAGCACCGGTGACCACGGCAATTCGGCGATCGCTCACTGCGGGCACAGCACCTGAACCCAGGCATTGATCGTCGGTTCTTCTGCCAACTCCGCGAAGTCGGCATCCGCGCCCGCTCCTCGCCATCGTTCGACGAGCGTCATCAAGCGAACCGAGTCCAGTCCTTCGTCACCCAGGTCCGCGTCGTCGCCGAGTTGTTCTGCCCTCATCGACAGAACCTCGGCGACGTCGCGCACGATCTGGTCACGGTCCACGGTGTTGCTCATCGGTCTCCTCGAGTAGTGGTCGACGCGCTCAGATCGAGCCAACCCACCCCTCGTGTCGACCCCGTCCGCACGCCTTTACTTTAGGCCAGCCTAACCATAACGGTACGGAAGTACACAACCCGGATGCTCACGACACAAATTCACCCGAACTAAGGCTAGCCTCAACATAGCAAGTAATCCTGTCGAACTGGAAGGGTGTCCATGTCAGCACTCGCCGAAGTCTCCGAATTCCCGTTGCGCAACAACCGGACTGACGATGAAACGGAATCCGTTTTCCTGCTCTCACGTAGGCAAACGTCGATCCGCACTTCGGGAGTAGTCGAAGAATTCGACTCGGCCTTCGACGCCGCTGAAGCCCTCAAAACGGGCCGCATCGACTCGGTCGTCGGCGCCCTGCCGTTCTCCCCGGAGACGCCGTCCGCTCTCACCGCGCCACTGAGTTTCACACGAGTTCGCGGTGATCTATATCACTCGAACGTACCGACGCTACCCACTTCGCGGGTAGCCGGATTCGAACCCAGCGCGCAGATCCACACCGACAGAGTCCGCGGCGCCATCGAACGTCTTCGAGCAGGCGAACTCGACAAAGTTGTCCTCGCACGCTCCCTGACCATCGAGGCCGAGTCCACGATCTTTCCCGCCGCTCTGGCCGAGAAACTGATTGCACTCGATCACGCGCACAACGGTTTCTGCGTCGACTTGTCCCCCGCCGGAGGAAAGTACCGCGGGCGTTCGCTGGTCGGCTCGACGCCCGAGGTTCTGATCGAACGGCGAGGCGACGTCGTCACCTGCCACCCGTTGGCGGGCTCGATTGCACGGCACCCGAATTCGGATCAGGACGAGGCGAATGCCGAGCAACTCCGCGCGTCGACCAAAGATCTCGCCGAACACGCGTTTGTCGTCGACTCCATCAGCTCGATACTCGGACCACTGTGCACATCATTCAATGCACCCAGCGCACCGGAACTCCTTCGGACACCGCAACTGTGGCACCTCGGGACTAAGATCGAAGGTGTCCTGGCCGATCCGAGCCTGACCTCGCTCGAGCTGGCAATGGCGCTGCACCCGACCCCCGCCATCTGCGGAACACCGACGGGCGCCGCACGCGAGCACATCACCGCGACCGAAGGGGACCGCGGGTTCTACGCCGGTGCCGTGGGCTGGTGCGACCGAACCGGAGACGGCGAGTGGATGGTGGCTATTCGTTGCGCCGAGATCGCAGCAGACGGCCTCTCGGCGCGGGCGTACGCCGGCGGCGGAATCGTCGCTTCCTCCGATCCGGAAATCGAGCTGAGAGAGACCAGTACAAAATTCCGCACGTTACTCAGTGCGTTCGACCTCGCTGAACATCAGCTCTGACCAGGCACCACTTCTTCGAGGTGTTCAGGGCAATCGCGGCGTGAACGAGTGCCTTGAACGCCTTTTCGTCGACGGCTTCACCTTCGTGAAAATCGATCGCCCGTCTCGTATTGCCCTCGAGGCTGGAGTTGAAGAGACCTGAGGCGTCGTCGAGTGATGCGCCTTTGGCAAAAGTCACCTTCACTGCACTCTTGTAAGTCTCACCGGTACAGATCATTCCGGCGTGGTACCACACGGGAACTCCTCGCCACTTCCATTCCTCCAACACATCCGGATCCACCTCTTTGATCAGAGTTCGTATCCGGGAGAGCATCTCGCCCCGCCAGTCTCCGAGTTCCTCGATTCGCTGGTCGATCAACTGAGACGGGGAATCTGCGCCTTGCTTTTCGGAATCACGCTTCGCCATCGCTTCGTCACTTCCTGCTCGTTGCCGCCGATCTCCGGTGAGTCGAGTATCCCCTCCTGCACCAACATTCACTCAGCGAATCACTGACGCATCACGACGTCTCGGCAAGCGCGATTTCTTGGAATTCGGACAAAGTGAGACGGACGTCCAGTATTCTCTGGGCACTAAGTCCCGATTCTTCGGCCCGGAGGACTGCATCGTGATGTGGAATCGCCCGCTCGCCCATTCAGTCGCTGCGGCTGCCGGATCGGTTCTTCTCGCCGCCGCAGTCGTCGGCGTTCACACTGTTCCGGCGGCGGCGCAACAGGCCCCGCGCGTTTTCGACGTACTGTGCACACCCACCGATGCAGGCCTTTCCGAGCTGTCCGGACTCACCGTCACCGCGGCCGGGATATACGCAATCGGCGACAGCGGCTCCGATGATCGAGTCGCCGAACTCGATTCGAACTGCCACGTTCAGCGCTGGATCAACGTGGGCACCCCTCGTGTCGATGTCGAGGATCTCTCGTCGACTCCCGACGGCCACCTGTGGCTGGCAGACATCGGCGACAACAACGCGGTACGAACGTCGATCGGGCTGATCGAACTCGATCCGACTTCAGGTGCCGCGACCTCCTACCCCCTGGTTTATCCGGACGGGGCGCACGATGCCGAGACACTGCTGATCCAGAGCAACGGGCTTCCCGTCATCGTCACCAAGGATTACCTGGGCGCAAGCGTGGTCTACACAACCGCTGAGCGACAGCAGGTTCAGGATCTGAGTGCGGCGTCGCCGACCATGTTGGCCAAGGTAGGTCAGCTCAGATTTTCTCCCACCCTCACTTCCGGTGGGCCGGTCCCCCACGCCGGAACGATGGCTGTCACCGGAGGCGCCGTGAGCAAAGACGGCACGGTGGTAGCGCTGCGCACCTACACCGATGTCTACCTCTACACAGCTCCCGACGGTGATCTCGCGAAAGCCTTGACCACCAAGCCGATTCGTGTGCCCCTTCCCGACGAGCCACAAGGTGAAGCGATCGCGTTCGACGCGGCCGGTGATCTGATCAGTGGCTCCGAGGCATACCAAGGGCCGCTGCCTCCGCTCCGAATTCTTCGAGGCGCCAGTGACATCGCGCTCTCGGGCGGAACCACAAGCTCTCTCGGGTCGTAGTCGATTCACGTCTCGGGAAAGCGGACAGGCGCCGCTATCATGGCCGAGTGAACAAACAACTTCGAGCAACAGTGGCGATCTCGACAGTTCTCGCGCTGGCTTCGTGCGCGAATTCTCTCGAAGGAACACCTCGACCGGATGCGTTTGTTCCGAGCGTAGACAATCCGGATCCGTCCGAATCCATCGACGGAGTTGTCACGGTCGACTACCCGGCAGCTCAACACGTACGGCCGAACGAACGTGTGGCGTACACACATTCACCGCCCTTCGGTGGTCGCCATGATTCGGTCTGGGCAAACTGCACCGGAGTTGTCTACCCGCAAGCCATTCGAACCGAGAATGCGGTCCATTCCCTCGAGCACGGGGCAGTGTGGATCACGTACAACCCCGACCTGGTCTCGAGTGAGGATCAGGCGCGCTTGGCACAGCGAGTCGAAGGCATGAGCTACACCTTGATGTCGCCGTATCCGACCCTGGATTCGCCGATCTCGCTGCAGTCCTGGGGCCGTCAACTCAAACTCGACAACGCTGAGGACGCTCGCATCGATCAATTCGTCTCGGCGCTACGAGTCAACCCGAACACGTATCCCGAAGTGGGCGCGACGTGTTCGGTGCCGATGACTAGCTTCGACCCGAACAACCCGCCGCCATTCGACCCCACCACTCCGGATCCGTCTTCTCCCGCAACAGTTCTGGAGCGGTAGCATCCCAGCAGACCCCTGTTCACAGCAGGGAGAAACTACTTACCTCGCGACCGACGTTCCAGTTCCACTGCGCGGCGCATGGTTTCCCGTGCCCGGCTTCGGTCACCGGCATAGTCGTAGGCGCGAGCGAGTCGGAAGTTCTGCTTCCAGTTGTCCGGGTCTGCTTCCCAGTCGACCTTGATCTGAGCGAACAACTCGTCGGCAGCCGCCCGCTCGATCCGGCCCGAAGGCAATTTCGGAAGTGAAGACGCATCGACAGCGAGGCCCTCGTCGTGAATCTGCTGCGCGAGGCGTTGGTGTGTGAAGCCGGCACGAAGGGTGGCGATGACGAGCCACAGCCCCAGGAACGGCAGGATCAGCACGCCGATCCCGAGACCGATCGCGGCGCCGCCTCCGTCTTGGATGAGCTGGATTCCGCGCTGGCCGAGCAATACGAAGTACACCGCGAGCGCGATACAGATCGCAACGATCAGCGCGAGGGTGCGGGTGGTCTTGTTCATAGATCGAGGAAGGAATCGATACCGACCGTCAGGCCCGGACGTGACCCGATCTGGCGGACACCGAGCAGAACGCCCGGCGCGAACGAATTCCGGTCGATCGAGTCGTGGCGAATGGTCAGCGTCTCGCCCTGAGTTCCGAGAATCACTTCCTGATGCGCGACCAGTCCGGCCATCCGCACGGAGTGAACCCGGACGCCGTCGACGTCGGCGCCGCGCGCACCCTCGAGCTCGGTCGTGGTGGCGTCAGGGCTGCGTCCGACGCCTGCTTCCGCGCGAGCCTCGGCGATCATGGCGGCCGTTCGGTATGCGGTGCCCGAGGGAGCATCTGCCTTGTTGGGGTGGTGAAGTTCGATGACCTCGACGGAATCGAAGAAGCGCGCCGCGGCAGCCGAGAAGCGCATCAACAACACGGCACCGATGGCGAAGTTCGGGGCGATCAGAACACCCGTTGCAGGCTGCTCGTCGAGCCAGGACTGCACAGTCGCCAGCCTGGACTCGTCGAAACCGGTGGTGCCGATCACGGCGTGAATTCCGTTGGCCACGAGGAATTCCAGATTTCCCATGACGACGTCGGGGTGCGTGAAATCGACGACTACCTGAGTGCGGGTGTCGACGAACGTCTCGATGCGATCACCGGTATCGACCTGAGCGACAAGTTCCAGATCGGGAGCAGCTTCCACTGCCTCGCAGATCGCTCGACCGACCTTGCCCTTGGCTCCCAGAACCCCGACCCTGATGGGTGCTGCACTCACGTCTTCCACGCTCCGTCCGATGCATTGTTTGAGGTGAAGCCTACGCAATCGTGCCGATGCGCTCACCATCAGTCGGGCAGGAGTTATGTCACCACTGGCACACTGGACGTAGTGAGCAACCGTCCGCAAGTCCGCGAAACCGGCAACCTTCGACCACTCGAGTTGGCAACGGGTGCCGTCATGGCCGGATTCACGGTCGCGTTGTCCGTCATTGCCACGGTCATCCCCATGGCCAGCGCCCTCAACCTCGTGGCCGCCGTTCCGATGGGAATTGTTGCCCAGCGCTTTCGAGTCCGCGCCGTGATGACGGCCGGCGTCTCGGCTACTGCGGTCGCTTTCGTCGCAGCGGGTTCGGGATCTGCGGCGGCGGTCGCGCTGAGCGCTCTCCTCGGCGGAATCATCGGTACGGTCAAGCGGCGCGGTCTCGGCTTCGTCTCCGCGTTGCTGTCGTCGCTTGTCATCGGACCCGCGCTGGCGTTGTTCTCCATAGTCCTGTTGCTTGTTCTCGCGCCCCTGCGCACCTTGTTGTTGACCTCGCTGGAGAACACCGCGCTTGGCGTGGCCGCAATCTTGAAGCGTGCCCCCACGCTGGTCGGCGCAGCCGAATGGATCGAGAACAGCATCGGCTCGATCATCGACTACTGGTGGTTGTGGATCGGCGTGTCGATCATCTCCGGAATCGTCCTCAGCACCGTCGTCTCCTATTTTGTCCTCGGTGCCGTCCTCGATCGATTGGCTGCACTCCCCTCGGCCGACCCGCTCCAGACAGCACCCGACGACCGTCCGATCGATCCGCTACCGGTCACTTTCGATCACGTGGGCTTCACCTATCCGGGCGCATCGACGCCTGCGCTCGTCGACGTCAACTTCACGGTCCGACGAGGAGAGTTCGTCACCGTCGTCGGCCACAACGGCTCGGGCAAGTCCACACTCACCCGGTTGCTCGCCGGTCGCGCACCGACCGTCGGGACCCTGACGAGGCCCGGGTCCGCCGGTCTCGGTCGACACGGAGGAACCGCCGTCGTCCTCCAACGTCCCGAGAGCCAGATCCTCGGAACCCGCGTCGCCGATGACGTCGTCTGGGGGCTTCCGCCCGAGTCGCATCCCGACGTCGATGCACTGCTGGCCGAGGTGGGACTCGCCGGCATGGGCATGCGCGAGACCTCAGGGCTGTCCGGCGGCGAGATGCAACGTCTGGCGGTTGCTGCCGCGCTGGCGCGGCGCCCCGCTCTGCTGATCGCGGACGAAGCCACCGCGATGGTCGATCAGGCCGGCCGGGAGGAATTGGTCTCGCTCCTCGCCGAACTGCCCCGGCGCCATCCGATGGCCGTGGTTCTGGTCACCCATCACCACGCCGACACCCGCAACGCAGATCGGGTGATTCAACTACAACGCGGACGGCAGATCGATCACCAACCCGGTTGGATGACGTCGACGTTCGCGGGTCCGCCGTCTGCGCCGTGGCCGGCCGGCACTCGAACTGTCCTCCAACTCACCGATGTCACCCACACCTACAACGACCGGACTCCGTGGTCGCGGCGCGCACTCTCGGACGTGAATCTGACCATCGGAGACGGGGACGGACTACTGGTCCTGGGCGGCAACGGTTCCGGTAAATCGACCCTGGCCTGGATCATGGCGGGCTTGATCGCACCGAGCCGGGGAACCGCGGTCTTCGACGGCAAACCCGTCTCGCGTCAGCTCGGCACTGTCGGTCTGACGTTCCAACACTCGAGGCTGCAGCTGCAACGCCGAACCGTCGCCGAAGACATCGAGGCCGCCGGTGGTCCGGAGATCGGATCGGTGCAAGTCTCCTGGGCGCTCGACGCCGTCGGACTCGACCGTCACATCGCCGGCCGCAGTATCGACGAGTTGAGCGGCGGACAGATGCGACGCGTCGTACTGGCCGGTCTCCTCGTCCGCCAACCCCGAGTACTCATCCTCGACGAACCATTGGCCGGTCTCGATCCACCCGGCCGACACGAAATCCTGAACGTACTCAGGTGGATTCGTCGGAACGGAACCGCAGTAGTCGTCATCTCCCACGATGTCGACGGCATGGACGCCGTCTGCAGCAGAACAATTCGACTGTCGCAGGGTCGCATCCTCGACCCTGCCGCCAGCAGTGCCTTGGAAGGATCGACGACGTGACAACACTTCTGCGCGAAGTCCCGACTTCATCGCCGATCCACCGATTGTGGGCCGGAACGAAGATCGTTGCCGTCGTTCTCGTCAGCATCGTGGTCGTGGCCGCGCCGTCCTGGCCGGCGATCGGCGTCGTACTGGGATTGTTGTTGCTGACCGCGGTGATCGGACGTATCCCCCCGACTGCAGTTCCCCGGCCTCCGTGGTGGTTGTGGGCGCTGATCCTGCTCGGCGCGTTGATCAACCTTCCGATCGGCCTCGACGCGGTGTTCATCTACCTGCAAGCTGTGACGTTCGGTCTTGTATTGCTCTGCGTCTCACTGATGTTGGCGTGGACCACGTCGATGAGCGACGTGGCGCCGGCACTGGCAACGCTCGGTAGACCGCTGCGAATATTCAAGATCCCGGTCGACGAGTGGGCCATCGCGACCGCCCTCTGCATTCGTTCACTTCCACTGTTGATCGACGAGATGCTCACCCTGGTAGCGGCGCGACGACTGCGCCCGAAAGCTGTGGTGAACAGCGCGGCCGACAATTCGATAGTCGACCTGATCACCACAACCATGTCCGTGGCAATTCGGCGGTCTGCCGAAATGGGCGAAGCAATCTCCGCTCGCGGGGGCACTGGACTGATTGCGGCGTACCCCAAGCGCCCTCAGCTCGCCGACCTGTTCGCACTGACCGTCGTCATCGCCGCGTGCGTCAGTGCCGTTGCTTTGACGATAGTCCTGCGCTGATCGAGTCATCGCTGACAGAATTTGCCTGGGCGATGATCGCAGAACCCATCCAGCGCCGTAGGTATCGCCGCAGTTCCTCATCGCTCCGCGGTGGGTCGCCAGGCGCGAGGAAAAACGACTGCATCGTCCGCAGGACGTATTCGACCAGTTCCTGAAGTGACGCGTCGTCGTAGCCGTAATGCACCCAGTCCACGTCGAAGCGGTTGATCATCGCCATTCCGAAGGCTTGCGCCTCCTGAGAGGTCAGACCCTCCGGGTGCAGACTCGAATTCGTGCTTGTGAGAAGGATGCCGAGATGCGGTGTTCGGTGGACCTGAGTCAGTGTGTAGAGAACACCCTCGGTCATCGCCTCGACGGGATCTTCGATGCCGCTCACGTGTGTGGTGAGTCGATCGAGGTAACCGTCCACCGACGCGATCGCCGCTGCCCGCATCAGAGCGTCGGCGCTGGGGAAGTATCGATACACGGTCTGCCGGATCACGCCCAGTGACTCCGCCACGTCGCCGATGCTGATTTCCGAACTCGTCCGTCCGATCAGCTCGACCGCGGCCTCGACAATTCGACGAGACGCATCTTCGTCGTTGTCCGGTGGATTGCCGCCCCACCCACGCCTTCGTGCCACTGCCCACTTCCTCGCTCGAACGAGGCTCGAACCATGTCTTTGCGCTCGAAGTCCAAGAGCCACAGGCTAACACAGGCAGGTTTTGCATCTGCTTTCCCCGAATCCACTCCCGTCATCGAAAAGTGAACATACAACTGCACACCAATATGTATGATTACCGCCACACGTGGCTTCGAGTGCCAGAGCGGCCACCTGACCAGCCCCTCCGAAAGACGAGGTTCGACAAGTGACCAACCTTCAGCCCCGAAAGATGGATTTCGGATTCGAGGATCATGACGTTCCCTTCCTGTGGAACCCGGAGAATCCGGCCTGGTCGAGCATGTCCAACGCGGTCTCGTTCCTGGCCATCGGTTTCGAGAAAATGATCGTGAAGATGATCATGCAAACCAAGTCGCGGATCAGCGATCCGGAGGTCGCCGAGGAAGCCGTGGCATTCATGCGTCAAGAAGGCCACCACTCGACCGCCCACCGCCAACATGTGAAAGCTCTGATCAGGCGATACCCCGGACTGCAGAACACCCTCGACGCCGTGATCGGTGAATTCGATCTACTCACCGAGGCGACCTCGTTGAACTACCGGCTCGCGTACACCGCAGATCTGGAGGCGACCTTCACACCGGTGTTCAAACTGATGCTCGACAACGAGGCGACCTTGTTCCGTCCGGGAGACGACCGCGTCGCATCACTGTTCATCTGGCACTTCGTCGAGGAGGTCGAGCATCGCAGCTCGGCACTGATCATCTTCAATTCCGTTGTCGGAAGCGAGCTTTACCGGATGCGAATGGCGCCGTCGATCTTCGCGCACGTCATGAAGGTGATTCGCATCGCCTGTGCAGGGTTCAACCAGCACGTTCCACTCTCCGAACGGCAAGTCGACTCACTGTCGATGTTCGCCATGCACCGCACCAAGCAGAAGATTCTGACGTCGTTTGCGCCCTACCTGACCAAGGGCACCATGCCCCGCGCCTTCGATCACCTACAACTCGGCGAACAACTCGTCGCGCTCGGCGGTGTCTTCCGCAGCCAGATGCCCAATCACAACCCGGACCACGAGAAGCTCCCCGCACTGGCCGACCAGTGGTTCAAGCGTTACGACGACGGCTACGACTGCACACGCTGGTACACCGCTGAATCTCAGGCACAAGAATCGATCACGTCAGGGGCCAACTGATGGCAGAGCACTGCTCCCCCACGTTTGCCCAACTGGCAACAGAACTCGGTTTCTCCTGTCAGGAAGCAGGTGGACTCGTCGAGTTCCGTAACCCGGCGGCCCTCGAGAACTGGACCCTGCCCGTACTCGAATGGACGATCATCGTCGGCTCGGTACTCGCACTGGTCTTGGCGATCGTGCGACTGCGCCGCAACGGCGACCCCACCAACCTGGTCCTTTGGTTCGGCGCCACCGCCTACCTGTTCATCATCGAGCCTCCGCTGTACTTCCCGGCAGCCTTCGGCATCGAAGAACAAGTGGACACGATGTTCGCGCACAACGTGTTCACCGTCGACTTCATGTGGGGTCGACTGCCGCTGTACATCATTGCCATCTACCCGCTCATGGCGACGTTGGCCTTCGAAATAGTCAGAATGCTCGGCGTTTTCCGCAAATACGGTCCACTGCTGGGCGCAGTCTGCGTCGGCTTCGTCCACCATGCATTCTACGAAATCTTCGATCACCTCGGACCCCAGTTGCGGTGGTGGGAGTGGTCGACGTCGAACCCGATCAACCAACCCATGTTCGACGCGGTTCCACTCCCCAGCGTGGTCGTCTTCGCCGCGTTGTGGCCGATGTCGTTGGCATTCTGCGTCCAGTACTTCGTCGGACGGCATGTCGATGCCGGCAAGCACTTCTCCGGGCTTCAGTTGGTTTGGCGCACCATCGTGATCGGCCTGCTGGCCTCGCTGGGTACGTTCATTCTCCCGCTCCCGGCGACGGTCTTCGGGATGGGCAGTGACACCGTTCGTGGGTTCCTCTATGCGGCGGAACTCGCCGTCCTCACAGTGGTCGCGATCGTGGTTCTCGTCCGCCAGTGGAGAAACCTGCGCTCGGCAGAATCGAACGCTCTTGCACACACCAACAGGTTCGTCCAGATTTACAGCGTCGTGTACCTGGTTGTCATGGCCGTACTGTGGGCGAGTGCGCTTCCGGACTTCTTCGACGCAGTCGACGGTTCCACCAGCGCTGGAGATCCAGTCGGGAACCTGTGGTACACACTGGCGTGCTTCGTCATCGCAATCCTGTGTGTGAGCGCAACTTTCACCATTCCGAAGAGGAACTCCGTCGTCGACGACGACGCTGAACTTCTCGGGGCAAACTCAACGACTCCGGCCAGCTAGGTCGACCGGGACGAGACCTCTCGGGTCTCGTCCCGGTTTGTCGGTGTCTCGAGACAACGGCGTCAGGGGACGCGGTGAGTCCACGCTTCGGTGCTGAACTTCGTGTCCACCAGCTTGCGCGCCTGCTCCAACTCCGAGTCCGTGTAGTCGCTGTCACGGGTGTCGTACTGGCCGCGGAAGTGCTGCGCAAACGACTCCAGGATCGCTGCACGCGTCATTCCGGTTTGAGAACGCAGCGGATCGACCCGCTTGGCTGCGCTCTTGGTTCCCTTGTCCGACATCTTCTCTCGCCCGATTCGCAGCACCTGCGTCATCTTCTCCGCATCGATGTCGTAGGCCATGGTCACGTGATGGAGCACGGTGCCGGACGCGAATCGCTTCTGAGCGGCGCCGGCTATCTTGCCCTTGTCCGAGGCGATGTCGTTGAGCGGCACGTACCGAGCGTTGATACCCACCTCGGCCAGCGCTCCCATCACCCACTGATCGAGAAACGCGTAGGACTGCTCGAAACTCAAACCTTCGACCAACGACGCCGGTACTGCCAACGAGTACGTGATGCAGTTGCCAGGTTCCATGAACATCGCGCCGCCACCGGAGATTCGGCGCACCACGCCGATGCCGTGCCGCGCAGCAGCCTCGGAGTCGACCTCGTTACGCACGGATTGGAACGATCCGATCACGACCAAGGGCGAGTCCCAGTCCCAGAATCGCAGTGTCGGCGGACGCTCACCCGATGCCACCTCACGCGCGATGACCTCGTCCAGCGCGACGTGCATCGCTGGGTCCAGAACCACCGGTGGGATGAGGTCGAACGTGTGATCCGCCCAACTCGTGGCGTGACCGAGTGCGCGCCGGATCGCAATACCGACCGACTGCGGCGTGAAGCCGATCATCGAGACGGACTCGTCGAGCGCGCTGGAGATAGCTTGTGCCAACTGTTCTGCATCCGAGTCGGCTGGCATTCCGCGCAACGCCGCGTTGATGTCGTCGAGCGCACTGTCGGGCTCGAGGAAGAAGTCCCCCGAGACTGCGACTTCGGCCAGCCGACCGTCCGCCACCTCGACGTCGACCGCGACCAGTTTTCCACCAGGAACCTTGTACTCTCCACGCATTCGTCCAGCCTATCCCTGTGCGATTCTCTGCGGTGAGCGCCGTCGAAGATCACACCGCGCGCGCAGTGCGCATCGGTTCGGCAGGAAGGGTGATCAGGCTCTCACACCTGTAAACCGCTGTGCGGCTCCATGATCGCGCGGCGAGGACAGCCCGTGTCGGCCCCTGCCTGGACTCCTAATTCTTCCGACAGGCGAGATGATCGCTGGGGTGGGAGGATTACCGCAACGAGCCAACTCTCTGGCGAGTGACAACGGAGGTAGACATGAAGGTCCCGGCGTTCCACTCGACGGAACCTTCGGACCTCGACGTCTATCACGACAACGAAAGCTGCATTTTGGCCGCGCGCATCGCAGTACCCCATCGTGCCCCCGGGGTCGACGGCCGACCGTGGTGCACTGCCTGCGCGTCTTTGGACTGACGAGCGACCACCAGCTCACTCACACCCATGTCGCCGATTCGGGGACAACTCCATGGGCCAGAGCGTTCGCATCGATGACAGCGCGGAGCCACACGGTCAGAACGGTCTCGACCGTCTCGTAGAACAGCGCGTCGTAGAACTCGGAGAAGCCTGGATCGCCAACGTACATCCGTCCCAGACACACCTGCATCGAGTGTGTGCAGTCGAAGTAGACCCCGATCGACGCTCGGTGGCGTTCTGCCAGCGAATTCGCCTCGGCGCTTCCCGGTTCGACACCCGCGCGGCACGCCAACGCCAGATCTTCGTTGAGCGTCTCGACGCAGTCGGCGATCTTCTGCCAATCCTCAGCGGTCCTACCTGCCGACCGTTCCGCGTGCTGCGCCCACTGCGCACTGTCACCCCAACGCTCGTGCGCCTCCGGTCCCCATGACGGCTGCCAGTGTCGGCCGAAGATCGACACCTGCTCGTCTGCCGGCAACAGCACACCGGACTTCCTGGCATCGATGATGCGATCCAAGGACTCGCCCCGTTGCTCCAAGTCGGCAATCCGTTGTCGCAACTCGGCGCGCTGCCCGCGCAGTGTTTCGTCCACGTGGGCTGCGGGCGATTCGAGCAGTATCCCGATCTCGTCGAGCGACAAGCCCACGTCGCGGTAGACAAGTACGCGACCAATTCGGCCGAGGTCGGCGTCGGTGTACAGCCGGTAGCCTCCGTCACTGCGCCCGGACGGGCACACCAAACCGATTGCGTCCCAATGATGAAGGGTACGTACAGTTATGCCCAGCCGAGATGCGGCAGCACCGACGGTAAGAGCATTGTCTGCCTCGTCTCCGAAGAGTTGATCCGTCACGGCATCCAGTTTGACAGACGCGGCGCGCGAGACCACCGCGTCAGACTTCTGTTCAGTCGTCGGGTCCGTCAATTCCCATACCTCGCAGATGCTCGGCCTCGGCACTGTTCGGGTCGTACGGACGAGCGGCCGTCATGATCACACGCGCGTTCTCCGGTGTCACGATCTCCAACTCCAGTGAATTCCACGGCTTCAGGTCTGGACCGCTGGTGCATCCGGGCCGCAATTCCTCACACGCCTTTGCTATCTGGTCGATCTGACTCAGCACACACGCAAAGCTCACGCTGATGGACGGTGGTGAATCTGCTCGCTCGCCGGGCACGAGCAGAACGTCTTGAAATGCCCAGCGCCGCAGATGCGTCAGTCGATCAGGCACCGAAAAGAGGTCGAAGAAACCGAGCCCGCGGATCCAGAAGTCTGCCGATTCGGCCAGATCCGAAGTCGGAACAGACACGAACATCGGCATACCGTAGAGACCTCGGAACTGTTCCGGAGGCACGGCATCGGTCGTAGGGACAGGGACAGGGCTGATGTCGAATGCAGGGTAGGTGTCGGTCATGAAGTCATCGTGAGCCCTCACGCTACGTCAGGGTCAAATCGTGTGAACTCCGATCAGAAAACACAGTGACCGGAAAACACAGTGATCAGAAATCGAGAAGCACCGAGCCCGGAAGCCTCATAGGTTTGTCGAAACGACGCTCACGCCGACAAACTGGAGGTAGCCGACCATGGCACAGACGGATCCAACACCGAGAGATCCCATCGGGAATCACTGCGAACCGAAGTCCGGCGGTCCCGGCGCACTGTCACGGTGGATGCAGCGGAACGCGAACGCCTGCACGAATCGCAAGATTCCGCGCGGGAAAGGCACGTTCATGGGAATGGACGTCCTCATCCTGCACACGGTAGGCCGACGCAGCGGGCAACCCCGAGAGACTCCGCTGATGCACCTGTCCGACGGCAGGGGCGGTCTGTTGATCGTGGCTTCGGGCGGCGGCGGTCGAAACCCGGACTGGCACTCGAATGTGGTGGCGCATCCCGATCGAGTGTCTATCGAGATGCCCGGCCGAAATGCCGTACCAGTCACAGCTCACGAACTCGAAGGCGACGATCGCGAGCAAGCGTGGCACCAAGTGGCCACCGCCCAGCCCCGAATCGCCAAGTACCAGAGCAAGTCCGATCGCAAGTACCCGCTGATTCGGCTCACCGTGATGTGAGTGGTGGTGTGAGCCGAATCAGATTGCGCGATTACACCTCGCCGGCGAATACACCGCCGTCTGCGAATACACGTTGGGCAAAGCGTTCGCCGATGAGACGATGCGTTGCAGCGTCCGGATGGAGCTGATCGGGAAGCGGCAACTCTTCGTTCTCCGCGGCACCGTAGAGATCACACCCGTCGATGTAATGCAGATTGGGATCATCGACTGACCGCTGGGTTACGATGCGCGCCAACTCTTCCCGAATCGAGCGCAGCGTCAGCTTCCCGGATTCCCGCTCGGCGGGATCTCCGGTGGCAACGAATCGCATTTCGCCTCTGGCAAGAGCGTCGAAGTCGAAGGCACCAGGCCCCGGTGTGTCCTCGTGGATCGGGCAATAGACGGGCGAAACGACCAACAGCGGAGCCACTGGATGACCGTCGCGAACCGTGTCGAGGAAGCCGTGCATTGCAGATGTGAAGGCCCGTAGGCGCATCACGTCGGAGTTGACCAGATTGATGCCCATCTTGATGCTGATCAGGTCAGCAGAAGTGTCGCGCATCGCGCGGGCGGTGTACTGGTCCAGCAGAGCACTGCCACTGAACCCGAGGTTGATCAGATCCACGCCGCCGACGGAGGCTGCAAGAGCAGGCCAAGTGCCGGAGGGACTTTCAGCGCCGGATCCTTGACTGATCGAGCTTCCGTGATGGAGCCACACGCGGCGCTTCGTATCAACCGCGAGTTCGAGTGGCGCGTCGGTTCGCAATGCGACAAGTTCGGTGGTCTCGTTGTGTGGCAACCAGATCTCGACGGTCTTGGATCGCGCGGGCAGCTCCGCGAAACGGATGATACTGACAGGTCCGGACTGCCTCTGAGCGGTACCGGTAGCCATGTCGATCGTCACCGTATTGCCGCCCGTAGCGCTTGCTTGCCCGGCCAGTTCGCCGTCGACGAGCAGGTCGTACACCCCTTGCGGCCTCGGCGGAGCGCCGGTGTAGATCATTTTCGTGGGCAGAGTATCGAGTTCGATGCTCGTGGCGCTGGTTCGGAATACTAGCCGCACTCCGGACGGTTGTGATTGCGCCATTGCCATCTGCCCGTCAGCGAATTGCGTGCGAGCCTTGGCAGGTAGGCGGTGCGTCAGCACACCGCGTTCGGTCCGTTCGATTTCGAGGGCTCCGCGCACGATGTCGTCGGAAATTTCGGTAGTAATCCAGCTGCTCTGGCTGTGCATTTCATTCACCTGAAAATCGTTTACGGAAGTTTGCTACTGCTGATAGTAATTTGCCTATACTCTTTAGGCAAGTGGTTTACCCTCCCAACGAACAGGACCGATTGACATGCCTCGCGCAGGACTCACAGCCGACCGCCTCGCGATGGCGGGCGCGGAATTGGCCGACGAGGTCGGCTTCGAGCACGTGACCGTATCGGCAGTCGCCAGGCAGTTCGACGTCAAGGTCGCAAGCCTGTACTCCCACGTGAAAAGTTCGAACGACCTCAAAACCAGAATCGCGTTGCTCGCTTTGGAGGAGATGGCCGACCAGGCTGCCGACGCCGTGGCCGGTCGGTCCGGCCGCGACGCTTTGACCGCCTTCGCGAACGTCTATCGCGACTACGCGAAGGCACACCCCGGCCGGTACGCCGCGTCACAGATGCGCCTCACCCCGGAGGACGCAGCAGCGAGCGCGGGCTTCAGACACTCGCAGATGATGCGATCGATTCTGCGCGGATACAACCTCACCGACCTCGACCAGACTCACGCAGTTCGGTTGCTAGGCAGCGTTTTCCATGGATATGCCAGCCTGGAGTTAGGTGGATCGTTCAGCCACAGTGCACCGGACAGCGCCGAAAGTTGGTCCAGGATCCTCGAGGCTCTCGATTCGATGCTGACCAATTGGCCAGCGTCGAATGCATGATCAGGCGTGCTTCTTGTGAGCAAAGTTCCTGCGCCACTTGGTGATGACATGCGGCCTGATGATGGAGACCGCAACCTCTAGCCCACCGCAGGAGCAGCGCCACACAATTGCGCGTTCCCGTAATCATTGGTCGCACTGGGACAGCAGAGCGTCCGAGTGGGCAGGAAGTCGAGGTCTGGGGCCGCGCCTAGAGGAGAAGCTTGGCACGCAGAGAGTCGATAGTGCCCTGGTCGACGCCGAGGCCCTCCCGTACGTAAGTATCCATACCACCGTAGAGTCGGTCCACCTGGGCGTACGCCGCATCGAGCCACGACAGGTCCACCGCGTCGTCCCGGCCCAGGTACGTGTTCGACGCCATGAAGTCGGCACTGATGACCTCACGCGAGACACCGAGGATGGTCAGCAGGATCGCGGTACCCCAACCGGTGCGATCCTTCCCTGCGCTGCAGTGGTAGACGGTTGCGCCGTCGGAGTTGTTCGCGATCGCCGTCAGCAGATCATGGAAGGCGACATCGGAGCCACGGTAGTTGACCATGAACGGGTAGCCGATGCTCTGGCCGATGTTCGAGGTTCCGTTGACCGCGCCGTCGATCAACGCGCGACCGAGGGTCAGGGGAACGAACTCGTGGAACGCGATGCCATGGTCGATGCTGACGACGTCGGCGACCTGGTAGGTGACCCCGGCGGGGATCCGATCGGGATCCTCCGTGCGTTCGGAGGTGTTACGCAGATCGACGTCGAGGGTCAGGTTCGCGGCGGTGAGTTTGGCCAGATCAGTCTCATTGAGCGAGCTGAGCTTGTTGGAACGGAACACCAGGCCTGTCCGGACGGTCCTGCCGTCGGTAGTCCGATAGCCGCCGATGTCGCGGAAGTTCCGCGCCTCGTCGAGCCTGATCTCGGCCGCGGACGGCGGTGGGATCTCCGGCAGCGGCGGTTGCTCCCCGGACGATCCGAGCTGGCTCGAACCCGATTGCGGGTCGCCGCTCGAGGCGGAGGCGAGTGTGGGGCCGGTCAGGGCCGCACCCATGGCGACCAGCGCAGCGAGGGCGATTCCGAAAGGGCGCGCCCCTCGGCGGCGCGTGTAGGCAGTTGTCACCTTCGTCCTCTCATTCGCTGTGCGGGAGACCCCGCGCCCCGCAAACTCCCGTGCGAGATTACAAGGGTGGCGCGCTCCTCGTCCCGACTTTGCTCCAGAAACCGGACATGTGTTCAGGTGCCCGGCCAGCCGCCATCCTGCAGGAAGAAACTCTTGCCCGTCACTGCGTCGCCATCGACCACGCCGGGCCCGTTCGAACGACAGACCGCGGCCGCGGCGGCAGCCGTAACTGCACAGCGCCGAACAACTTCACTGTCGAGCAACTGCACGAATCTCCACCTCGAGCTGGTATCCGTTGGGACGAAATCAATCTCATGCGCTACCGGCCGTCGACCATGACCAGTGCAGGCTGAGGAATGTCGGACGAAGCGTCTGCGAGAGCAGCAAGAGTGCCGTCGAGGGCGACAAGGTCCGCACGACGACCCGGCGCCAAGATCCCCACCCGTCCTTCGTCATGGACCAAGTACGCACTGTCCACAGTCATGGCCTGCACTGCACGCTGCACTCCGATCCGTTGGTGGGCGCCAAGCACGGCACCGCCCATGGTCAGCCGATTCACAGCAGTCCTAATCGTCTGGAGGGGATCCATCGGCGTTATCGGGCAATCCGAGTGCAGCCCGAATTTCAAGCCGATGTCATCGGCGCACGCCAGCGGGTCCAGGTTGCCGGCTCTCTCAGGACCGAGGAAACGGTCACGGTGACGATCGCCCCAATGAAAAACATGGTTGACGAAAAAGCTCACCCCGATCTCGGCATCACGTATCGCCTCGAGATCCGCAGGCCTACTCACCTGGCAGTGCTCGATACGGTGCCGCGCTCGACGTCCGTCACTGCGGTGCGCACTGCGCAGCGCCGCGATGGCGGCGGCTACAGCCGCATCGCCGTTGGCGTGCACCGCGACCTGACCTCCCTCGCGGTGCACCTGGAGAACCATGTCGTCGAGTTGCTCCTGCGGATAGAGCAGATCACCGTGATGGTTCGGGCTGCAGGTATACGGAGTTCGCAAGGCTGCAGACAATCCTTGAATGGACCCATCCGCCCAGAATTTGGCGCCGGCCAAGCGGAAGCGTGACCCTGGGGCCGGTGCAGCCGTGAAAGCAATGTTCCCTTCCTCCAGTTCTGCGATCGCGAGATCACCCCGAAGGAAGCCAACCGTGTGCACGGGCATCTCGCCCTTGGTGTCCAGGGCACGATAGGCGGCCAACTCCTGCATGCCCGCCGACAGGCCGACCCCTAGATCGTGGACGGCCGTGATTCCTCGCGAACGCGCCAGGGTCAAGCTACGCAGCAACGCGGTCTGCACCTCTGCCTGTGTCAGGTCTGGTATCGCGCCACTCAACCGTGCCACGGCGTCGATTTCCCAGGCCATCCCTGTGAGCCTCCCGTCCGCCCCACGCGGAAACTGCGAGTCCCCGGGATCCACCGTCGATTCGTCGATGCCTGCAGTTGCAAGCGCAACAGTGTTTGCCACCGCAAAGTGCCCCGAGATGTGCAGAACGATGATCGGGCGGTCGGTGCAGACTGCGTCGAGGTCATCGCGTGTGAGATGGCGACCTTCTCGAAGTTGTGTGTCGTCATACCCCCATCCGCGTATCCAGCCGTGACTGGGAGTGGAGTTCCGCAGAGCCCCTTGGATATCCGTGATCGAGGCGCACGGTGGCGTCCGGCAATCAGCCCATCCGCCAGTCAAGCCGGCGTAGGTCGGGTGAATGTGCGACTCGATCAGCCCCGGGATCACAGTTGCGCCAGCCAGATCGAGCCGACGAGTTTCCGGTCCGGCGTGCTCCGCCATGTCCTTTCGACTTCCGGTGGCGACAACCAGGCCTCCGTCAAGGACGAGCGCCTCTACCTGGGGTGACGCCATGTCTTGGGTGAGGATTGCATCTGCGGTGAGTAGTGTCCGGGTCATCAGATATCCGCCTTCGCGGTCGGGGCTGCGGGGTAAGGCACTGGTGCCGATCGATTTTCTGCACGGAGGCCCGAAACCGCTTCGACAGGAGGCCACATCACCCGTGTAGCGGACACGAACACCACGTTCAGAACGAGGGCTGCGGCACCGATGTTTATGCCTTGATCCGCCAACCACATCGATACCGTGCCGTGTGTGTCGAGGTAAAGCCAGAGCACCACCACGTCGCCGAGCACCACGCCCATCGCGAGCGCTGCCGGTCGCAGCTTCCATCCGAAGATCATCGTCGCGAATACCACCACGGCCTGGGTCACCCCGTAATACGCGGTATTCACCAGCGTCAGCAGCAATTGGGGTGCGGCGAGGGTGAGGATCAGCGAGAGGCCGAGGTAGGCGACGATGACCCCGCGCACCCACACTCTCTGACGTGATTCGGGTATTCCCGGAACGATGTTTCGCGAGACGATCGAGCCGATTCCCAGCGCCGAACCACACAGAACAACGATCGCGCACAGTGCCGCACCACCCGCCACCACTCCGGTCAGCCAGTCCGGGAGCACGAGACGGGACAGTTGCAGGAGCACCTCATTGGACTCTGCGCCCTCGAGCTTGTTGGGCAGCAATGAAATTGCGCCGAAGGCAGCAGCGACGAGGAAGGGATACATGAGCATGTACAGCGGGTTGAATCGGGCGACTCGCTTGAGGGTTGCCTCGGACTTCGCCGATAGCACCGCTTGCACGATGAAGGGGAAAACGAAAAAACCGAGTGACTGGAACACAATTGTGGTGAGAACGAAGGTCAGCGACGAACCGGTGACGGTGGATTGCGAGGCCTGCCCGGCCCCATGGGATGCCGCATCGGCAAAGAGCTTCGTGATACCGCCCGATTTGGCCGTGGCGGCCAGTCCGATCAGGATCGCTCCCAACAGCAGAGCTGCGTCCTTGACGTAAGACACGAACGCCGGTGCACGCACACCCGAAAGCAGGAGGAAGAGCAGAGCAAGCGCAGCGCCGACAAAAACCGCCACCGTCGGGTTGATGGTGATGCCAAGTCCGCTCAGTGCGACCTGGAGGCCGGCAAGCTGCAACTGACCCCAGGGAATGAGGAAGACTACCGATGCAATCGCGATTGTCAGTTCCAACCCGCGCGACCGAAAGTGCCGCCCTGCCACATCGGGCAGAGTCATCGCGTTATACCGCTTGCCTGCCCGCCAGAGATAGGGCGCAAAGAAGTATCCGATCGGGTAGGCAAGCAAGATGTATCCGATGAACCAGACGCCGTAGCTTGCCCCGTGGGCGTACACACCCCCGGGAAATCCGATGAGCGTGCCGATGCTGTAGGCCTCACCTGCTCCCAGGATGAAAACCAGCACGGGACCGAAAGATCGCCCGCCCACCAGGTAGTCGGAGATCTCTTTTTTGCTTCCACGGCGTGAAAGCACTCCGGCGCCGAGCGCGAGGAGTAGCACGAGCGTAAATGTTGCAGCGATCATGTCGGATCCCCGATCTCGGTCTTGGCCTGAGCCAGTTCGTTTCGTTCCGCTTCCTCGAAGTCCTTGCGGTCAAAGAACTTCCATGCCAAGTGGAGACACAACGAGGTCAGCGGCATCCACAGGAAAAGCCACGCGAACAAAATGGGAAATCCGAGAACAGTCAGTTCGGATCCGGAGAGCGCAACTATCCCGCCCAGCACCCCGACGAACGGAACTCCGATTGCGAGCAAGGCACTCTTCGCCTCGTTGGACATGATTGTGGCTCCTTAGCCGTTGATCGATCCGGAGCAGATGAGGCGAGGGGCGTTTTGCCGTCGAATCGTCGTCCGGTCTAGCGTTGAGTGTGCCTCCCGTCACTATGGCGGGACCATGGGTGAACCCCGGAATCCACGACGCTCGTTCGTGAAATTCACGGGACGCAAGACCAAGCACGCACAAAGGAGTAACCCCGTGGACGTAATCGACGTCGAAGAAGAAGACACGATCCGACGGTTGTGTCGCGAGGTTTCCGACGAACTCGAAGCGCTCACCGAGCGCGCGGTACAACAGATTCGCAGCGAACTCCCGGCCTACTCCGCGGTACCAGTGGCCGAGCAAGGCAACTACATCCGCAAACAGTTGTCCGCAATGCTGTGTGCCGTCGCCGAGAACGAAACGATCACCACAGAAGACACCGACCGAAACCGCGAACTCGGGCGCCGTCGCGCGATGCAAGGGCTCCCCCTCTCCGATGTCATCGAGACCTATCACATTGCATCTCGTGAGCTCTGGGACACGATGGTCCAGCGGTCCACGAAACCAACACACGAGCTGCTGCAAGCAGGCGGCAAACTCTGGGACCTCGTTCACGCCGCGACGAGCGCAGTCGCAGTCGGACACTCCGAGGCAACGCGCAGCGAGCAGGCCATCCGCGCCGGCGTTCGATACCGATTCTTCGAAACACTGCACAGTGCAACGGATATGGAACTGAGCAACGCCCGAGAGCTGGCACAAACCCTCGGATTCGATACACAGAAATCGTTCCAAGCACTGTCGGCCGTCGAGGACGAATGGTCAGAAGCACAAGTCGAACACCTGCAACGAACCCTGGATTCCGTGCATGTTGTCGCGCATTGCAGTCGACATGGCTCCCGAGTAATCGTGATGTGTCAGGGCGAACCAACCGAAGTCATCCACGCAATCATGCGAGATCATCCACGAACGTCACTAGGTATCGGGATGCCCCGGGTCGGGCTCGTCGGCGCAGCTCAAAGCATCACCGACGCCGAGCGCACATTGCAGTTGGCGACAGCGCCGGGCACGACGGTCAGTTTTGCCGACGAATGGCTCATCGCCACGCTTGCCACCCACCAGGACGAGCTGCTGCCGCTTCTACAGGCCGGGGCATCTGTGGCCGAAGAGCACTCACATCTGATGGACGCCGTCCGCGCCTTCGCGCGAAGCGGGTTCTCTGTCAGCGCCGCCGCCCGTGACATCCACCTACATGCGAACTCTGTCACCTATCGACTCGACCGCTGGCAGCATCTGACTGGATGGGATGCGCGAACCCTCGACGGCCTGATGAAATCCATGGTGAGCCTCGAATTGTTTCATCGTAAAACGCTCGCCAAGATCTGACACCGAACACAGTCCGCTTTTCCTCGGCACACTGAACCGCGCCCGTGCTTGTCACGCGGGGTTGGAGTCGAGTCGATTCCGAAGCCAAGCACCCATATCGAGCGCAGCGCGCCGGGCAACAGGCGTTGGATGGTTTGTAAATCCATGCGGGACAACAGGATAGAGACGCAAGTCGACGTCGTTACCGGCCGCCGACAGCCGCGCCACCATGGAGAGGTTCTCAGCCAGAACCACGTCTTCTGACCCGACCACCACCAGGGTAGGCGGCAGGCCGCTGAGGTCGCCGAATGTCGGAGAAATATCCGGGAGAGTGCGATCATCGACATGCCCGACATAGGCTTCGATGAAGTATTCGTCGCTGATGGTGCGGCCCGCGGGAGTCTGAGCACTGACGTCGTACGTGCCCGCTTCCAACACGGCACCGGAAAACGAGTGGGCCAGACCTCGATCACGAAGGCGCAGCAATGTCGTCGTCACCAAGGTTGCTCCCGCCGACATGCCACCGATGGCGAGCCTGGCTGTCCCGAACCGTTCGGCAGCGACATCAAGTAGCCACAAAGCGACTGCCTCGCAATCGTCCGGCGCTGCCGGCCAAGGGAATTCCGGTGCAAGCCGGTAATCGACGGTAACCACTGCCACCCCGACCGCGTCGGCAAGTCTCGTACTTCGGGCGTCAGCGCTGGCCGCTGAACTCATGTAGAAACCACCACCCGGAAGATACAGATAGACCCCGTTGACAACGCCGTCTTTCGGCGTGACTACGCGCACTGAAACGGATCGACCCTCGATGTCGAGTGTGTGTTCAACAGCCCGGGTCGCCGTGGGCTCAACCACCCTGGATGCTCGCGCCACAAGCAGTTCCTGCAGCGAACTCGGACCGACACCGGCAAGCCGCGACGCATAGAACGCTCGCGTGATCGTCACATCGTCGCCGGGTAGTTGTTCGACCAGATCAGTCAGTGCAAGCTTCACAAATGCTCCCTCGGGTCGCGACTTGTCGACAATTCTCGCACCCCGTACAGCAGCCTCGAGCCGGGGCATTCCAGGCAGTGAAGACGTGACGGGTATGTGCGAATCGCGCCGCAATAAGGCGTTCTCACGCTACCCTCATCTCCGAATTGGACGTTTGTCTAGAAAGGTCGACGGATGCGTGCGCTGTTGCTTGCCACCCTTGCAATCCTGGCTATCCAGATTGCAGCCCCGGCGGCAAACGCTTCACCTCCGGATCCGGGCTGGACTCTCCCCCAACTGACCGTCGCAGATCGAACGATCAAGGACGTCGACGGACGAACGGTGTTGCTCCGCGGCGTGAACGCCAACGGTCTCAATGACTACGCAACCAACGGCACCGGTCTACCCACCGTTACGCCGCTGGGAAGAACGGACTTCGCACAGATGGCCGCGCTGGGCTTCAACGTTGTCCGACTCAACGTCGCGTGGTCCCTCCTCGAACCGACCCGCGGTGCATTCGACACTGCGTATGTCGACCGGATTCGAGGCGCAGTCCAGAACGCGAAAGACCACGGCATCTACACCGTTCTCGACATGCATCAGGACGCATGGGGCCCGTACGTCGGCACCCCGAGTGACCAGTCGTGCCCGTCTTTCATGGAGCCGGGAGTCGGCTGGGACGGCGCACCGGAGTGGGCAACCCTGACCGGCGGATGGACGACCTGCAACATCGGTGGACTCCGGGAAGCCGCACCGGCGATCGCCCATGCCTTCCAGGCGTTTTACGACGACGAGCAAGGAATCCAGAGTCGCCTCGTGGCTACGTGGGCGCGGTTGGCCGCCGAGTTCAGAGACGAACCGGCGGTGGCCGGATACGACCTGTTGAACGAACCGAATCCCGGCCTGCGCGATCCATTCACCGCCGCTGATCAGATCGGGCAGTTCTACAAGCGGGCCACCGACGCCATCAGACAGGCCGAATCAGGCGGATTTCCGCACCTCGTGTTCTTCGAGCCCAGCGCGATCTGGTCGGCATTCGGCTTCGACGCGCTGCCCCCACGCCAGTACCTGACCGATCCTCTGGTGGTCTTCTCGCCACATCTCTACAGCGAATCGATAACAGTCAGTGGCGAATTCCCCGGAATCGAAGACGGGTTCAAGATCGCCGACCGCGCTGCCGCCTGGTACGACGCCCCGTTGTGGACGGGTGAATGGGGTTGGTTCGGGGATGCCGGCGAGCAGGGAGCAGACGTCGACCGCTTCGTCGACGCCACCGACAAGTACCGGATGGGCGGCGCGTGGTGGTCGTGGACACAAGCGTGCGGTGACCCCCACCCGGTTCGAGACGGCAATACCCACCAGCCGCAAGGAAATTTGAATCGCATCGACTGCCCTTCCGGCGAATCACTCGGGCTCGTAGAGGGATTTGCCGGGCCTCTCTCGCGTGCTTATCCGCGAGCAGCGCCCGGCACACTGACGGAGTTGTCGCGCAACGGGTTTACCGGGACGGGTACCGGACAGGTCGAAGCCTGGTACCCCGGCACCGACCGGCCACAGCTCGAGACCACGAATCTCTCCGACGTCCGACTGTCCCCGATAGAGGGCGGCTGGCAACTGATCAGCCACGCCGATGGCGACTACGCGGTGAACTTGGCCTGATAGGACACCCACCTCGGCGGTCCGCGTTCACACCACGTGAAAGAGGGCTTGTCAGAAGATTCCGCCGATTCCTTTGCCGATCAGAACAACTCCGACGACCAAGATCAACACGCTCATCACCGTGGTGTTGTTGTCTTGGAGCCAGACCTTGAGCTTGGCCAACGGCTCGCGCAGACGATCAGCAGACACCAGGTATCCGATGACCGGGATCGCGACCGTTGAACTGGCGATGATCGTGAAGACAAGGACAGAGGCGATCACTCCACTGGTCGCCAGCGACGCCGAGCCGATCGACACTCCCGCCGCGATGCACATCAGCAGATTCTTCGGGTTGATCGCGGCGAGCGCGAATCCTAGGCCCAACCCCTTGACCGCGGTCATCTCGTCGATGGCTTGCATCCACTTCGGTGTTTCGTGTTCGCCGCTGCGCCCTCGCCACTGCTTGACCCCGAAGGCCAACAGGAGGACACCGAGAGCGAGTTTGATCCACGATACCGTGGCAGACGGTCCATTGTCCGAGGTGCTGAGGGCACTGGACAGGGTGACAAAAAGAACTGTGGCAATGAAGATTCCGAGCAGCCAACCCAACGCGAACCCGATGCTGGTGCTACCCGCGCGCTTGGAGAGCAACATCAAGATCGTGGCGATGACGGCTACCGGAGACACGGCGACACCGACAGCTATGGGGAGGAGATCTCCGATAACGGAACCCATGTCAAAACTCGTTTCTCATCGGGACGCAGTCGATACCGCTGCGCGCCAATGCTGACACTCTGTGCGCCTACTTCGTTCGTGCCTCATTCGAAAGGGATGAGCGCCCGAACGCCGGACCTCCGTCTCGCCCCGTCAATTCGTCTGTGCTTGTTGGAATGCAGCGGCAACACCACCGACGTCTCCCCCGACTTGGAACACGCCCCTAGGCAGGTCGGGAAACACTGCATCGCTGACGGCGACGACAAACAGAAGTCGGCGATCGTCGGGGGTGATCATGTAACCCGACAACGCTTGAAGAGTGACTATCAACCTGCCGGTGTCAGATTCGACGTCGGCGGATGTTCCCGTCTTACCGATGACCTTCCCCTTTGCCGGACTGTCGGTTCCCACGCCCGACAACGAGCCTCGCTCACCGAGTACGGGTTGACCTGCCCAGAACGTATCGGCCCATGGCTGCTGGTCCACCCAGTCGAGCCACTGGAGGACGGCTGCGGGCGTCGATTGTGACGGGTCTCCGCCCTGACCGTCCATGACCACCAGGTCGGATGCTGCAATACCAGCCTTCTCGGCGAGTGCCCGCACGGTGGGCAGACCGTCGCTGCACGACGACGATCCTGTCGCTACTGCCAACAGACACAAGAAAGTGTTCGCGCCCGTGTTGTAGCTTGTCGCGAGAATCATCCCTCCCGACTCCGAAATTGGTGCCGATTGCAGGCTCGCAACCTGTCGACTTCCTGAATATGTCCGATCGACAGGCAGGGCAGCCGTGCTGTTCGTACGAGATACCGATGCAACCTCGATTCCATTGCGTCGCAGTGCTTCTACGAACAGCTGACGCGCCCACGTCGGCGCGTCGGTAATGCGATAGACAGTCAGTGATGTCTTTCCAGCCGGTACCGACCCGGTTACGTCTAGCTGGGTGGGATCGGACGGATCGGCCGCAACCTTCAGAGTCGAGTCGCTACCTTCCTCACCCGTGGTGACCTGAGCATCGACGCGGAACAGGCCGTTACCGGGAAGCATGTCGATGGCGGCGGGCTCACCTACCGCACCCGGACTCGCCTGGATATCGACGAGGTTGTCGTTGACGAAAATCGACGGGACCAGGCCTTCGACTGTCGAGTATGTGTCCCACAGACGAGGGTCCACCAGAACGTCGCCGTTTACCCGAGTGATGCCGGCGTCGGCTACTTGTCGTGCGAGATCGTTCAGGCCTGCCAGCGGATCACCGGGCGCGAGAACGGCTCCTGGCAGGGCATCGGCGTAGACGTGGTCGATGCCGTCGGTGGCGAAATCGAATCGGCCTTGTGCGGCGTTGCGCCCACCGAGCGCGAGGTCACCGGAGCCGACCAGCACCAGATCACCGGTAAGGGTGCCCTCGACGGGGAGAGAAGTGGCATAAACGGGGGTGGTGACAGTGTGGTCTACACCAAGGGTGTCGTAGGCGGTGCCGACGGTGAAATGTTTGGTCTGGGAAGCCAAAAACATAGAGCTATCAGCATTGTTGCTGTAAACCACCTCGTCGGTGGCGGGGTCGACCAAGAGATAGGACCACCGAGCCATAGCGTACGGATCGGTGGCCATGATGCGGGCTGCCTCCTCGGGAACCTGTTGCGCCGGAGCCGATGCGGAATCGGAATTCGACGGCTTCGCCGAACATGCGGTGAGGACTACTCCGACGCTGATCAACGCAGCGACGGCGCGAACTGATGTGGTGTGCGGCATGGACGCTCCTGAGGATGCATGACTGATTTGTCGTAATTTACTGCAAAGTGCAGCATGCAGAGTGCAGTATCGCTTAAAGTCCCTCTATGAACCCTTTTGGGAAGTCGACGTCCTTTCACAACGTCAAGACCAGCAAAGTGGCTGTGGCCTGCATCGCTACGGCATTGCTGCTCTCAGCCTGTTCGTCCGCAACCGATTCCGAGTCCCCCTCGTCGTCCCCGCCGACCTCCGCCGGGTCTGCGGACAGCGCCGTCTTGTCTTTCGACAGCGCCGCAATGGATTCCGTCGTCTCCGAGAAGGCAGAAGAGTTCCGTGAGATCGCAATGGTGGTCATGATCACGACGCCGACGCAGAAGTACGTCAATACATGGGGTTCGGTCAGGGAAGGCGTGAACGAGCCTCCCACTCTGGACACCAAGGTTCGCGTGGGCTCGAACACCAAGACCTGGACCGGTACGGCCATCCTGCAGTTGGTCGACGAAGGCAAGGTTGCGGTGACCGATCCGGTCAGCAAGTTCCGCCCAGATGTCCCCAACGGCGACAACATCACCATCGGCGACCTACTCGACATGCGTAGCGGCCTGTACAACTACACCGAAACCCTCGAACTCAACCGGGCGCTCGACGAGCAACCGGAGCGAGTGTGGACACCCGAGGAACTGCTGGCAATGGGGCTGAGCCAGCCGCCGTATTTCGCGCCCGACACCGGTTATCACTACTCCAACACCAATACCGTTCTCCTCGGCTTGATCGCCGAGCAGCTGGACGGCAAGCCGATTCAGCAGATCTTCGCGGACCGATTCTTCGGGCCACTCGCACTCGCAGGGACGTCGTTTCCTGCGAACACCGACACCAGCATCCCGACTCCGTTTGCAGACGGCTACACCTACAGTGGCAACGTCGAAACGCTCGGCGAAGGCAAAGAGGCTCTCCCACAATCTCGCCTCGACGCGATCGCCGCAGGCACCGAAAAACCGACCAACACCACTAGGCACAATCCCTCGTGGACATGGTCTGCAGGTCAGGGAATTTCGACTGCAAACGACATGGCGACATGGGTCAAAGCTCTGGGAACCGGTTCGCTCCTGAGTCCCGCCACACAAGAGTTGCGTTTGAACAGTGTGCAACCCACAGATGGCGAAGGATCCGCAGGATACGGATACGGTATCGCTCAAATGGGTCCGATGTACGGCCACATCGGCGAACTGCCCGGCTACAACTCGTTCATGGGGTACGACCCGGTCAACGACGTAACCTTGGTGGTGTGGGGAAATCTGGCCCCCACGGCCGATGGTTTCGCCCCGGCCTCTGCCGTCGCTGCAGCGCTCGTCCCCTTCATCTACGGCAAGCCCGCTCAGGACACATCCGACGACATCGCCGACACCGAGGATGCAAACGGTGAAGGGAAGTAGCACTTGTAGGCTCGGATGTAACCGCGGAACGAAGGGAGCCATGTGGCTCAGCGTGATCTCACACCTACCTCGTACATGATCCTGGGACTGCTGACGGTCAAGGACTGGTCGGCATACGAGATCGCCGAACAGGTCGGACGCGGGGTCGCCGAGTTGTGGCCCAGCGCCGACCGACAGCGATACAACGCCCCCAAAATACTGCTTGAACGCGGTCTGGTCACGGCAAGCACGGTAACGAAAGGCACTCAGCGCTCGCGCACGGTCTACTCCATCACCGACGAAGGTCGCACAGCGCTGAGTGACTGGCTCGCCACCCAGGCCACACCCCCCGCCTTGCAGTTCGAAGGCATGATCCGCGTGATCTTCGCCAACCAAGGCACGATCGCCGACCTGCGGACCAACCTGACCACCATGCGCGAACAGGCAACTCGGTCCCGAAGTCTGTTCGTCTCACACGCACAACGGATTTCGGCCCCCGAAGCCGGCACACTCCCCCAGCAGAATCATCTGATGGCACTGGCCAACCGGTTCATGATCGGCCACTTCAACCACATCGCAGAATGGGCCGACTGGGCGCTGGAAGAAACTGCTGACTGGCCCGACACAGTGCAACCGGCAACAACCCACCGAAAGCGCACCGTCTCCACCCTCGCTCACTCGATAGACGGCGGAAGTAGCTAGATCCCCTCGAAAGCCATCGGACGCCGATCCGACACCTTCTCGAAACCAGTTCGATCAGCGATCTGGAAGAGAAGAGTCCGACGAACGCGGACCGCGGGCGACGATCAGAGAAAGCGGGACCCGCAAAGTCCGGTGACGAACGAGGATTCCAAGTGCACGGCCGGGAAAGATGTCGACAGCCGGAGGAGGCAGCACTGAACGACATTGAATCTGGAGTAATTTCTCCTCGGAGTGGTTGGTTCACGGGTAGACGGCGATCTCGATGAGGTTTCCGTCGGGGTCGCGACAATAAGCACAAATCCTCGAAACCTGCTGCCTCGACGGCGCCGGTGGTCCAGGCCGGGTCTTGCTCCGCCGATCCGAGAGGCCTCAGATCGATCTTCTGATCTCCGAACTTCAGTGCAGTGCGTGCCGTGGGGCCGAATATCTCGATCGTCATTCCGAATACCTTCGCGTACCACTGGGCGGTGGCGTCGACGTCACCCCGCCACCGATTGAAACGCGAAACGGCACCGAATCGCCGGTCAAGCGACTAGCGTCGAATCGTATGACTGCACTCAACGCTTTTGCACGTACCGGTGCCGCGGTCTTTGCGGCCCTTGCGATCTCCGGCGTGATGATGCCGGGTACCGCGGCAGCGGCGCCGAGCACGGTTCCGTTCCAGGTCGACCCTTACGTCCCGCTCGTCGACTTGCCCACTCCCCACCTTGCAGCGATCGTCGGCGAAGAACCGGGCGTCGCCGTGCTGAAAGTGCAACGCGCACCCGGAGACGGAAACCCCCACTCCGCGGTCGTCCACTGGCTCAGTCTCGGCACCGGAGCGTACGGATCCGCATCATTTCCGACACTGGATGCACAACCCGTCACGATTCGTCCGGGCTCGGGTCAGGTCGTCGCATACGTCGATCCCCAGGCGATCGGAACACCGGGCCTCGGAACCTTTTTCGTGCCCTGACACCTGCGTATCCTCCAGACCGTGGTCCCTGCTCTGACAGGGCCTGTCACGTCGACAGCATCCGGGTCGCGATCCGCAATGCCGAGTCTTCCGCGGCATCCAATGCCCGTGATTGCTCTGACGTGATGTTGTCACACAGCCAATCCCAGTGCATCGTCACCAAGGCGCCCTGGACTGGCGTCGGTGCGAGTGAGCGGCCGTCAACGCTCCATCGCACTCGCTGCGTCACCGGCGTGCCGCGTACGAGTTGCTCACCGTCGAACTCGAGCGGGGACGAAACCACCAACGCGTGCTCCTCACTCACGTCCTCGACCACTCCCCATCTGATCCGGCAGTTCTGGAGGACGGACAGTGGGACCGCACCGCGCTTCCGAAGAAGCTTGACCCACGGATACACCAGAAATACGTGAAAACTGTGGTGCGCGAGCGCGCGGTCCCGATCCCCGAGGGCAGGGAGAAACCCGGTGTTTTCGCGTTCACCGAATGCCCCCCTCAAGTGCTGCAACAACGCCCCCGAATCAAGCGAGTCGAGGAGATCACCTCCTACCCAATAGGCTTCGATCACTCGCGGATCGAGAGGATCGTCGATGCCCGCACTTGCGGCCAATGCCTCGAGGTACGGCCACGCACCGTCGAATTGACGAGCGCGATCACGGTCGCCGCTGCCCGAGTTGCCGCTGGCCAGACGAAGCAGCATTGAAGGATCGTCGGGTCCGCAGTAACCCAACTCGTTCGGCGGATACGCGTAGCGGGCAAACAACGCCGGCCCGTTCATACCGACGGCAGTCATCAGCAGATCCGCGGAAGTTGTTCACCTGCCGGCAAATCCACTACCCGATTGCCTCCCAACGCCGTACGCGCCACCACCATTCCGCGATGTTCGGCCACGCACTCCCCGATCACGGCAGCTCCCGCACTCAGTGGATTACCGCGCATCGCTTCCAGAATTCGGTCGGAGTCTTCTCGCGAAACGAAGGCGATCAACTTACCCTCGTTGGCGACGTACAAAGGATCCAAACCGAGTAGCCCACAGGCGTCGCGCACGTCAGCGGGAATCGGCAGATCTCGTTCCACCAGCGCAACACCGATGTTCGACGCTTGAGCGATCTCGTTGAGGGTGGCGGCAACTCCGCCCCGGGTAGGGTCGCGCAAGACATGGATGTCGACGCCGGTGGCAATCATGTCGGCGACCACGCTGTTGAGCGACGCGCAATCACTGCGCACCTCGGTCCCGAATTCGAGACCTTCGCGACAACTCATCACGGCCACCCCGTGAACACCGATGTCGCCGCTGACGATCACGACGTCACCCACTTGTGCGCGAGTGGGGTTGATGTCCACACCGTCGGCGACAATCCCGATTCCCGCGGTGTTGATGAAGACTCCGTCGCCGTGACCGGCATCGACAACCTTGGTATCACCCGTCACCAGTCGAACGCCGGCAACGTGCGCAGCCCGCCCGAGTGCCTTCGCGATCCCCGCGATGTCGGTCAACGCGGTCCCTTCTTCGAGGATGAATGCCGTCGACATCACCAAGGGTTGCGCTCCCGCCATCGCCAGGTCGTTCACCGTTCCGTTGACCGCAAGATCGCCGATCGTTCCGCCGGGAAACACCATGGGTTTCACGACGTACGAGTCCGTCGAGAAGGCGAGCCGCACCCCGCCGACGTCGAATACAGCCGAGTCGCCGAGCTCGGCATCGGCAGCGCTTCCGAACGAGGGCAGGAACAGATGCTCGATGAGCTCGGCGGACATCGCTCCCCCACCGCCGTGTCCCATGACGATGTTCGGCGAATCACGCAGCGGCAGTGGGCACACCCATGCCGACAGGTCCACGACCGCGGTCTCCTCAGCCGGCATGACCCGCCTCCTGCAGTTCCAGGCGTCGGTACAGGTAGTACGCAGCGCACGCCCCCTCGGACGACACCATCGTGGCACCGAGTGGATTCCGCGGAGTACATTCCTTCCCAAAGGCACTGCACTCGTGTGGCTTGATCAAGCCTTGCAATACTTCACCGGACCGGCAGACACTCGACTCGTCGGTGTGGATATCGGTCACCGAAAAACGTTCTTCCGCATCAAAATACGCATACTTCGGCGCCAGCTGCCAACCACTGTCCGGGATCGATCCGATGCCGCGCCACGTCCGGTCCGACACCGCGAACACATCCTCGAGCATCGCTTTCGCTGCGGTGTTGCCCTCCGCCGTGACAGCACGGGCGTAGGCATTTTCGACCTCGTGTCGACCCGATTCCAACTGCAGCACAGTCTTTCTGATGCCCTCCAGGAGATCCAGCGGCTCGAATCCGGTGACGACGATCGGGACCTTGTACTTCTCGGCGAGGGCCGGGTACTCCGACGTTCCCATCACACTGCACACATGCCCGGCCGCCAGAAATGCCTGCACGCGGCACTCTGGCGAGTCCATTATCGCGGCCATTGCCGGCGGGACCAGAACGTGCGAGACGAGCAGCGAGAAGTTCTTGATACCCAGGCGATTGGCCTGATAGACGGTCATGGCGTTGGCCGGCGCTGTGGTCTCGAATCCGATCCCGAAGAACACGACTTGCCGGTCCGGATTCTCCTTGGCAATAGTCAGTGCATCCAACGGTGAGTACACCACGCGAACGTCGCCGCCGGCGCTCTTGATCCGGAACAGATCCGACGAACTCCCCGGAACTCGCAACATGTCCCCGAATGAACAGAAAATGACATCGGGCTTTGCCGCGATTTCGAGAGCTTTGTCGATGATCTCGAGCGGCGTGACGCAGACCGGGCAACCAGGTCCGTGAATCATCTCGATCTGCTCTGGGAGTAGTTGATCGATGCCGTGCCTGATGATCGAATGTGTCTGACCACCACACACTTCCATGATCGCCCATCGGCGCGTGGCCAGCGCGCGGATCTGATCCAGCAGTTTGCCGGCCAGTTCCGGATCGGAGAACTCGTCCAGATACTTCATGATTCCGTCTCCTTCGGTTCGATCCCGGCGGCCCGGGCAGCCCTGGCGAACCCGTCACCGAACTCCTCTTCGAGTACGCCGAGGTGTTCGAATTCCGCCAGCGTGCTGCGTGCGGATTCCTCGTCGAGTCGTTGGATGGCAAATCCGACGTGCACCACGACGTACTCGCCGACTCGGGCGCCCGGAATGTATTCGAGGCACACTTCTTTTCGGACGCCACCGAAGTTCACCACCGACATCGTCGTTCCGTCGCGTTCCTCCAAGGACTCGATACGTCCTGGTACGGCTAGGCACATGGCACAACTCCTGACCTCATGACGAACTCCCGACCAGCACTTGGCCGTAGGCGAGACCACCGTCGTTCGGTGGTAACTGCAGTCCTGTCAACGGCGTGAATCCGGCTTCTCCGAGCAGGGCACACGCCCGGACGAGCAGGAGGGGGTTCTGAAAGACGCCTCCGGTGAGAACTACCTCGTCCACTCCCGCCAGGTCGCGGCCACGGATTGCCCACTCGACTACGAGGTAAGCGACAGACTCGTGGAAGCGCGCGCCGATCACGTCGGCGGGCACCTTCGCCCGGAGATCACGGACAACGGCCCGAATGACCGACCGTGGATCAGCTGTCCATGAATCGTCGTCCGACTGCACCCAGTCGAAGGTGTACCGCGACGGGGCGCAGTCGACTCCCCTCGAAATGCCCTCCAACTCGATGGCGGCCTGCGCTTCGTAGTCGACGCTCTGACGAACCCCGGTCAGCGAGGAGACTGCGTCGAACAACCGCCCCATGCTCGAGGTGTCCACACACCCGAAACCGGTTTCCAACTGGTGAAGTAGGACCGACTGCTCTCGTGGCGGACAGGCCGCCACCGGCGCGAGGTCGGATTCCCAGTCCAACCCGGCATGCCAGAGGTGGGCGAGCGCCATTCGGTACGGTCGTTCCACTCCGGCATCGCCCCCTGGCAGCGGTACGTATCCCAGATTCGCGAGACGGCGATAACCCTTGTACGTCGCCAGCAGCAATTCCCCTCCCCACACTGCGCCGTCCGCCCCGTAGCCGGTGCCGTCGAACGCTATTCCGAGAACCGGTTCGCTCCCGTCCCGGCCGTTCTCCCCCATCACGGAAGCCACATGTGCGTGGTGATGCCCGACGACGCGCACCGGTCGGTCGCCACTACGACTGCGAGCCCACGAGGACGAGCGATACCGAGGATGCTCGTCACAGGCAATCTGGTGCGGCACTACTCCGGTGATCGACTCGAAGTGACTCTCCGATGCAGCAAAACTGTCGATGACAGCGAGGTCGCCCATGTCTCCGATGTGCTGACTCGGCCAGACATACGCACCCTCGGCAAGACAGAAGGTGTTCTTCAGATCGGCCCCGACCGCCAAGGTGGGCGGTAGATCGAACGGCGCCGCAACGGGCAGCGGTGCATATCCGCGCGAGCGACGAAGCAACTGTCGTCCACTGCCGACTATTCGCATCACCGAGTCGTCACACGGCATCAAGATCGGACGGTTGTGGGTCAACACCCCGTCGGCCAGGTCACCCACCCGTTCGAGATCGTCGTCGGAGTACAGAATTGGCTCGCCACCGATGTTCGCCGACGTCATCACCAACGCCGCCGGGCCCGCAGCGTCTCCCGCCAACCCGAGCAGGAGATGCTGAATCGGGTTGTAGGCCAGCATGATTCCGATGTCCGGAACGCCTGGGGCAATCGAGGGAGACAGCGCGTATCCAGACGCTTTGGCAACCAACACTATCGGACGCTCGCGCGAGGACATGGCATCAGCCTCGGCATCCCCGACCACACCCAGCGCTCTGGCTTCTCTCACATCGCGCACCATCACCGCCAACGGCTTGCTCGGTCGATGCTTGCGTTCACGCAATTCGTGAACCACGCGATCATCACGCGCATCGCAGGCCAAGTGGAATCCTCCAATTCCCTTGACAGCAAGAATCTTCCCGTCTCGTAGCAGCGATCGGGCTCGTAGCAGTGCGCCCTCGCCGGTCACCGCGGGCGCGTCGCCTTCCACGAACGAAAGCGTTGGACCGCACTCCGGGCAGGCAATCGGTTGCGCATGAAACCGGCGGTCGGAGGGATCCACGTACTCTGCCGCACAGTTCGCGCACAACGGGAACCGCTTCATCGTCGTAGCGGCCCGGTCGTAGGGCATCGACTCGATGATCGTGAATCGTGGACCACAATTGGTGCAGGTGATGAAGGGATGACGAAATCGCCGATCGCTCGGATCAGTCAGCTCCCGCAGGCAGTCGTCGCAGATCCCGACATCGGCCGGCGCCAAGGTTCGCCCGACCGCCCCCGCATCCGTCTCGATGATGCAAAACCCCTGACGACCTAGCGGCGGCGAGTCCTCGCGCTCTATCGACTCCACTCGTGCCAGCGGTGGGGGGCGGTTTCGCACCCGAGCGACAAACGCATCGATTGCCTCTCCGTCGCCTTCGATGTCGATCACGACCCCGAGAGCAGAATTTCCCACCGAACCCGACAGTCCCAGTTCGGTCGCAGTCGCGTGAACGAACGGCCGGAATCCCACACCCTGGACTACGCCACGAACGATGACACGGCTGGCGATCATCATGTCCCGACCTCGCCGGTACGAGTATCGGACTCGTCGATCTCACCGTCTTGACCACGGCCCATCAGTTCGAGGCCGGCCCGGGCGCGCTGTGCTCCCTGTTCGTCGACCTTCTCGACTGCAAAGCCCATGTGGATCACCACCCAGTCACCTGCCGTGACGGTGCTTTCGTCGAGCATCCCGATGTTGACCTTGCGCGGTGCACCTTCCACGTCGACGAGGGCGAGTTGACCGCCGTATCCGTCCAGTAGTTCGCGTACCCGTCCCGGAATCCCCAGACACATGACTCACACCTCCGGCCCCAATGTGGTGGCATCACAATCCACGTCGATCGACCGGACGAGTGCCATCACCGCAGAGGCGGCTTGCCTGACCGAATCACGCATCTCTGTGCTCAATCCGATTCCGTCGCCGACCGATTTCGCGTGTGCCCCCACCACGAACGTCCGCGGGAGTGCTCCGCCGAGGGCCTGGAGGCTGGCAAACACCGAACTCGGATGCATCGAGTGTGCGTCGAAACCTCCTTGCGGACCTTCACTTTCGGGATCCACTTCGATGATCGCAAGCTTCCCCGGCACTCCGGTCACCGGTAATGCGTCGATCAGCACCAGCGCGTCCCACGACTCCAACAAGTCGTATGCCAGATGCACACCACGAATCCCGTAGTCGACCAGGCGAACCCCCGTCGGGAGATTCTCATGCTGCAACGCTCGAACAACTTCGGGGCCGAATCCGTCGTCTTCGAGAAATATGTTTCCGACGCCTGCAATCAGCACGCGCACAGTGCTTTACATCTTTCGCATTCGCAGATAGCGCTGGATGTCCGGCATCGACACCACCAGAACGATCGCGGCTGCGATCGCGGTGGCGCCGAGAAGTGCCGTCGACAGCAATCCCATGCTCCTCATGGCGGGTTCTCCTCTCGATAGCAGTGAAGTCCGATAGCTGTGAAGTCCGACAGCTGTGAAGTCCGACGGCGTGAAGTACGTCAACTCGCGCCGTCTCGCGGCACCGGCTCTATCTCGTCCGGCGCGAAGTACAGGTAGCGGCCGTACCAGTTATGTAGATCGGCGGCCGGGTCGTCCAAGAGCGTCACCCCAACATGAATGTCGCCGTCCACGTCTTCATGAATGGTGGCGACGTGGGCGATCCGGCCGTCGAAGAACAGGTCCTGAGCATCAGCGCGACGTGAGGGGTGAAGCCGAACCGTACTTCCACCGCAGACGCGGACGCCGTTGATCAAAACTGCGTCGGTGCGTGGTTGAACACTGGTGTCGGCTTCCGGCGTCCACCAGTCCACGCCGTCAGGCACCTCGGGTATCAGATCAGAACCGGCATTCGAATCTCGCAGCACGCCGTGCAGGCCGGCTAGATCGTCGGCCGTCAAGCTTTCACATCGGTCGATGATGTCGGCAGCTTTCGAGTCGGTCGCCCGCGCCCGCGCCTTTTCCTCTTCGGTCATGGCCAGAATTCTCAGCGTGAGAATTTCGTCGATCTCCGTCGAGTCGAACAGGGATCCTTCGCTCTGCGGCGCAATCTCGGGAAAGTCGTACAAGATGATCGGTGACACCAGAACGGTGGGCGATGTACCGGGGTGAGTCGGATCCTCGGTCCCCGCAAGCACTGGATAACAGCGATTTTGGCGCAGCGGCTCCGAGTGATCTGGTTCGTCGAACAACGACACGAACCTCGAGCCTGCGCAGGTCAAAATGACGTGAGTGCCGAGCATCGACTGCGCCGTGGCCGTGCCCTTGTCCCTCATGTCGACGCTCGTGTCGTTTATGATGCTCACGGAGATCACCCTGCGTCTGTCCCCTGCGGAGGCGTTCAATTCCAAGCAGCCAGTCACCGGAAGCCGTGTCCGAACGACCCGTCCGACTACCCGGCCCCGAGAATCCGCCAGAGTCTCTCCGTCGACAACTCCCGCCGCACAGAAGGATTCTTCGACGCCGGCCTCGAGTTCGTCCAGACCCCACGGACCCAAGACGATCTCGGATTCGGTGGCTTCGTCCCACGAGATCGCCTCGTGCCCGTCGACGACCAACCGATCCACCGGAATCCACGCGCCGCCGGCGCCGAGTCGTTCAACCGTCCGCGACTGGTGGTGCAAAAATCTCACCGTCGCCGTTACTTCGGCGCCGTTCCGCTCGAGTTCGCCGAGTAGACATTGGGCGGACATCGACGGTTCCTCGCCGACTCCGTCACCGGCGGCGCCGGGCGGCCCGAGAACCCCGAACTGCCAACGGGATTGATTCTTCGCCGAGCCGGCCCGGTAAGGATAGAGAAGATATCCCTCGTACAGGACAGCGTCGGCCACGGCCCGAACGTCGTGATCCATCTCAGTTCGGGTCATCGGGGCACCTCGCTCGCCGTGAGCAACTGCCGCACGGCTGATTCGAGGTCCGTGAAGCCGTGCGCTGCCTTGAATCGCACGAGATCGGCAATCGTCTCATGGTCGAGGCGTACCCAACCAGAGGCCGGATAATGCGTGGCCATCAGCTGTTTCCACACGTCGACCGGCAATTCGTAGGCAGCAGATCTGTCCCACGGGATCTGCTGTACCGAGAAACCGCGCTGCCCGTCGGTGAATACGGTTCCGCTCAGTAGAACCACGATCGGAATCGTTCCGTCACGGAGTGCGTGCATGTACTTCGACGCCGTCACCGAGAAGTCGTACGTACACGCCATGGGTAAGGCCGCGACCGTTGTTTCCGTGAATCCCTGAACGACCGCGGAACACTCCATCCACAAGAAGGTTCGCAGCGTACTCGACCAACGCTCCCGCGGACCGAACAAATCGCGCAGGGCGTCGCCTTCCTCGTCGGAGTACGGCCGGCGGTGCGGTTCGATTCGAACCTGTGCGCGTAGAGCGACTGCTCGGACGGTCGCGCCGGTAGTCTCCGACATCCTCAATCTCACCGTCAGATTTGGTGTAACCGCATACGGTTCCACCTCCACGTTGTCGACCGAGAAGTCGAGGACGGTCATGCCGACCTGCTTCGCGCCTCGACGCGCCCGAAGAACTCGTCCACCGCGCGCGCGGCATCCTGGCCCCCGTCGAATCCGCGCCACACGGTGCGCAGCCTGCCCACCAGCTCGTAGCAGGCGTCGATCGGAACAACGAAGCATCTCGGCGATTGTCCTGACGCGGGCACCGAGACAATCAACGCCTCGACGTCGGCCCGCATCTGCGAGAGCCCCGGATTCTCCGCGAGCACAGTCTCGAACGAGTCGATGGGCAGCTCGGATTCGGTAGCTCCGGCAGGTCCCGGATAGAAGACTATGTACTTGTCGAGGAGTGAGTTCCGAAAGAAGAATGCCAGGCCGACGGGAATTTCCAGGGACTCCCACCGGCCAGGGGCGAGTTCGAAGCCCGGAAATTCGAGATACCGATCGGGAACCGCTTTGTATCGGAGATCCGCGTCGACCGGCGCAAAGAGCAGATAGCAGGGACGGCACACGCACATCAGGCTCCGGACCTGTACGTCCACGACGTGTTGGTGTTCGTCACCTATGCCCGCCGCGCACATCTCACACAGCGGCCCGGTCGGAACGGCGCGCGTCGAGGCGATTCGCGTGAGTACCTCTCCCACAGTGGTTTTCATGACCAGGCTTCGTCCACGGCTAGGTCACCGGCAACACGGAATCGTCGGCAAGCGCGACCGAGAGCACACCGTCGCGAATAAGCACCGGCAGAGGCGCCAGGTGCTCGGAGCCGGTGCCGACCCGCGCTCCCGCTCCGTACACGCTGAAGTGGGCAGAGCACGTCGGACAGGTAAGGACGGCGGCGTCTCGGACAGGAAGGCCCATCATGCGTTCGAGCACAGCCCCCGCCATCGAATGCTCACATACGGGGCAATGGTCGCGATACGCGTACAGATCGTCACCGGAGCGGCAGACCAACAGATCGGTATCCGATACCCGGAAGCCCGCGACCTCACCCGCGTCGACTTCGGCAAATTCGGGGACCTCCACCCAGTGCGCGCCTCCCCCGTCGGCGTGTACGTGCGAGAACAGGGACTCGACCGAGATCACACCCGACTTCAGCTCGTGCGAATCCGGTGTTTCGACGTCGATTCCGGTGGTCTCGGGTGCCGCCGCCTGCACCGCGTCCTGGACCGCGGTTTCGAGGGTCACCGACGACGAAGGGCAACTGTTACAGCTTCCGAGAAGCCGTAGCCGCACCACGCCGTCCGCCACCTCGATCAGTTCGACGTCCCCGCCGTGCGAGCCGAGGTACGGACGCACGCTGTCGAGCGCAGTGCGTACGCGGGTCTCGACGTCGTGCGGGTGAAGTCCGTGCACCAGTAGGAGGCTCGACACCAGATCGTCGCGAACCATCGCATCCATCATGGCCGGATCCGCCAGCGCGACGGTGCGTTCGAGTGCGGCGCCGTACAACTGCACGACCTCGCGCACCAGTTGCTCGGCGCGATCCCTGGCCACCGGGCCTGCACCGGCATTGGCCTGCAACAACGTCTCGATGCGCTCCCCTGCTCCGCGCCAGTAGTCGGCCGAATGCTCCATCGATCACTCCCCGGTCACGGACTGCGTCGGTGAGTGCAACTTCTCCAGGGTCTTACCGCCGCCGAGATACATGTGAACACCACACGGCAGACAGGGATCGAAACTACGCACGGTCCGCATGATGTCGATGCCCTTGAAGTGGTCTCGATCGTTCTCCTCGAAGATCGGCTGACCCTGCACGGCATCCTCGTACGGACCGGGGGTTCCGTAGCTGTCGCGCGGGCTCGCATTCCACGGGGTCGGTGGGTACGGGTGATAGTTCGCGATCTTGCCGTCACGAATCACCATGTGATGTGAGAGAACTCCGCGGACGGCTTCGGTGAATCCGCAACCGATTCCCTCGTCCGGAACCTCGAACGACTCCCACGTCTTGGTACGGCCTGCCCGGATCTCGACAAGCGCCTTCTCTGCGAAGTGAAGGGCAGCCGCTGCTGCGTATGCCTGGAAATACGTTCGCGCACGGTTCCTTTCGAGAGTATTGCTGCCATGCTCTGGAATCTTCCACTCGAGCGAGACAGGACCCTTCAGTGCTGTTTTCGGAAGATTGATCTTCACACTGTGTCCGGTCGACTCCAGGTATCCGATGTCGACCAGGCCGGCAAGAGCGGTGCTCCACAGACGAGCCAATGCTCCCCCGCCGGTATCCAGAGCGAGGTTGTCTTTTCCGTCGAACCATCGCGGTGACATGACCCAGCTGTACTTGTCCTCGAGGTTCCGCTTCTGCGGGTGAGGGTTGGTGTGTTGATTCCACGGGTGCCGGCGATCGACCGGGTTACCCAGCGGATCGGTCTTGACGAACATCTCCTGATCACTCCAGTCCTCGTAATACGAGGACCCCAGCATGATTCGGATACCGAGGTTGATGTCCACCAGATCCGTGGTGACCAACTTTCCGTCGACAACCACACCGGGAGTGACAAACATCTTCCGGCCCCAGTCGGTCATGTCCTTGTACGAGAAATTGCAGTACTCGGGGTCTTGGAACGATCCCCAACAACCCAGCAGGGTCCGCCGCAGGCCAACCTTCTCGTAACCGGGCAGCGCCTCGTAGAAGAAGTCGAACAGGTCGTCGTGCATCGGCACGACCTTCTTCATGAATTCGACGTACCGCATCAGCCGCGACATGTAGTCCGTCATCAGTTCGATCGTCGCGACGGTGCCGACGCCGCCGGGATAGAGCGTCGATGGGTGGACGTGCCTACCCTCCATCAAGCAGAACATTTCGCGAGTCGAACGCGAGACTTGCAACGCTTCGCGATAGAACTCACCCGTGAACGGATTGAGAGTCCGCATGATGTCGGCGATCGTGCGATACCCGTGCTGCTCCTCGTGCGGGCAGCGCGTGTTCTCTGCCTGCGCCAGCACACCGGGATTCGTCTCGGAGACCATCTTCTCGCAGTAGTCGACTGCGACCAGATTCTCTTGAAAAATGTTGTGGTCGAACATGTACTCGGCGGCCTCGCCGAGATTGACGATCCACTCGCCTAGATGCGGCGGCTTGACGCCGTACGCCATGTTTTGTGCGTAGCACGAGCACGTGGCGTGATTGTCACCGCAGATGCCGCAGATACGACTGGTGATGAAATGCGCGTCGCGCGGGTCCTTCCCCTTCATGAACAGGGAATACCCACGAAAGATCGACGACGTGCTGTGGCACTCCACCACTTCGCGATTGGCGAAGTCGATCTTGGTGTAGATACCCAGACTGCCGACGATTCGGGTGATGGGGTCCCACGCCATCTCGACAAGACCGTCGCGGTCCGCAGTCGAGGTGGGTTCGGGAACGATGGCCGTCATTGCAGTGCCTCCCAGAGACGTTGCTCACGAACTGATTTGAAGGTATCCGGTCGGTCACCAGGTACGCGTCGCACCGGTGAGCAACTTCGACCCGCGCTCGCGCCAGTGCGGTTCCTTGTCCAACGTGTGACCGGTGATCCGGCGCAGACTGTGGATCACGGACCCGTACATTCCCACCGCATTGGTGGAGAGTTTGCCGCCAGGTGGTTCATCCATGAACGGCATGAATTTGTCCGGGAATCCCGGCATTGTGCAGCCGATGCAGATCCCGCCGACATTAGGGCACCCGCCGACTCCGTTTATCCAACCGCGTTTGGGGACATTGCATTTCACGACCGGTCCCCAACATCCCAGCTTGACGATGCACTTCGGCGACCCGTACTCCGTCGCGAACTCGCCCTGCTCGTAGTACCCGCCACGGTCACAGCCCTCGTGAACGGTGGCACCGAAAAGCCACTGCGGGCGGAGGGATTCGTCCAAGGGAATCATCGGCGCCTGATCAGTGGCCATGTACAGAAGATAGGTCAGGGTCTCGGAGAGGTTGTCCGGCTGAATGGGACACCCGGGAACGCACACGATCGGGATGCCCGCCTTCGATTTCCAGGTCCACCCGAGATAGTCCGGCACGCCCATCGCACCGGTCGGATTGCCGGCCATCGCATGTATGCCGCCGTAGGTTGCGCACGTGCCGACCGCAACTACCGCAGTGGCTTTCGGTGCCAGCTTGTCGAGCCATTCGCTCGTGGTGACCGGTTGGCCGGTTTCGCGATTGTTCCCGAAACCACACCAGTACCCTTCGTCGTGAAGTTTCTCGTTCGGTATAGATCCTTCGACAACAAGAACAAAGGGTTCCAATTCTCCCCGGTCGGCTTTCCAGAACCATTCCAGGAAATCGTCAGCGCCACCCTGCGGTCCACATTCGAAGTCGATGAGCGGCCAATGAACCGCCACCTGAGGCAGACCGGGCAACGCACCGAGCGCGATCTCCTCGATACTGGGTTGCGTGGCCGCGGTGAGCGCCACCGAATCACCGTCGCAACTGAGACCGGCATTGATCCACAGCACGTGGATCAGAGTTTCTTCCGCTTTGGCCGCTGCGCTTTCGGGGGTAGCTGCGCTTTTGGAGGCAGGTTCCGCCGTGGTGCCAGCAGTCGATTTTTGTGTGTCCATGTCAGCCGCTTTCACGGGTGCACTTGCGCCTGATTCTCGGCACCGCTACTGCCTGACACGCTATGGCCTCAAATTGCTGCGGCACCGAAACGCTGACGCCACCGGAGTCGAACCTCGGCCCACTTGCGTGGCACCCACTCATTTCATTAACTACCCGAGCAGATCAGTTGTCAACGGCCACCGGAGAAATCGCCGAACGACTACCGATCCACTCGTACCACTCGTCCATGCCCTCACCTGTCGTGGCCGATAGAACAACAACGCGCACAGCAGGATTGAGGATTTTCGCTTGCGCGACACAGGCATCGACGTCGAACTCGACGTACGGGAGCAAGTCGATCTTGTTGATCACCACGAGGTCCGCGACGGCAAAGATGTGCGGGTACTTTTTCGGCTTGTCGACCCCCTCCGGCGTCGAAATTAGGACAACCTTGCCTTCCTCGCCCAGGTCGAAGAGCGCGGGGCACACCAGGTTTCCTACGTTTTCGATCAGAAGCAGCGACTCGTCCGCGGGGTCCAAGGCGCGCAGCGCGCGATCGATCATCTCGGCATCGAGGTGACAGCCCGCCCCCGTGTTGACCTGGACCACTGACGCGCCGGCCTCACGAATCCGCTCGGCGTCGAGCCGGGTTTCCTGGTCACCTTCGATCACGGCAATCGGTCGTTCTCGTCCTAGTTCCCGGATCGTTCGCGCCAGCAATGTCGTCTTACCCGCGCCGGGCGAACTCATGATGTTGAGCGCCGTGACTCCGCGGCCCCGCATCCACTCACGATTGTGAACCGCAATGCCGTCGTTCTTGGCAAGCACCTGCTGCTCGAGAATTACAGTGTGGTCGGAGTGACCGTGCCCATGGTCGTGGTCGTGGTCGTGGTCGTGGTCATGGTCATGGTCATGGTCATGGTCATGGTCGTGGTGGTGGTGGTGACCGTGCCCATGGCTGTCGTCCTGCTCGTGTTCTCCGCCGGCGACGACCGACACCCGAGGTCCCGTGGTGTCCCCGCACCCACACGTCGCGCACATGCTCAGCTCACTTCCATCGACAGGATCCGCAACTCACGGCCGGCAAGCACCTCGACATCAGCACTGCCGCACCCACACAACAAGAACATGTCGGGCGGCGAGAAAGTCACGCCACAGCTTTTGCATCGCGCGCTGGTTGCAATCTGATCGATGTGCAAGCTGGCACCCTCGGCGTGAGTACCCGCCGTGACAACGTCGAAGCAGAACAGCAGAGAGTGTGGAACCACTGCGCAGAGTTGCCCTACTTCCAGCCGCACGCTCGATACTCGTCGCTCGCCGGCACGCTCGCACACGGCTTCGACCACACTCTGCGCAATAGACAGCTCGTGCACGGTGAAACCCACGATTCGTGATCCGGAAACCTCCCTTCCACGATAAGCACCAACCGTCGCCGTACGTAACCCGTACATACAAAACAGGCTGCGATCCGCAACTACTTGCGGATCGCAGCCTGTGACAGCGTTTTTGACGAACGGAAACGTCTCGGCTAGCCGGCCGCAGCCTGTGTCGTTGTTGTTGTTGATGTTGTCGTTGTCGTGGTCGCGGCGGGCGGTTCACTCGACTCGACTGAAGTCGACGGCGCCACGGTTGAAGTCACACTCGGCGTCGCGGCCGGCGCAACGGATGTCGTCGTAGGAGCCGCGGGTGCCGGTACTGCAGATTCCGAACCTGCGGGTGCTGGTTGTACCGCTTCGCCCGTGGTTGTGGTGGGCTTGGCCGAGTCGGTAACCGAAGGCGAAGCAGCCAAGGCGTCGATGGCATCCGCCATCTCTTCGGCGGTCGGCTTCGCCGACGAATCGACCGGCTTGCCGTCCTGCGCCTGCTTGGCCAGATAGGTCAGCCACGCCGCTGCGTACTCCGCTGATGTCAGGGGCTTGCCGTTTGCAGCATCCGAATCACGCCAGTAGTCGAAGTGGTGACCGACATCCGGGCCCAAGGTCAGGCCGTACGGATCGTTCATGACTACGGGGATGGTGTTCTGGTTCGTGGCGATGAGGCCGACGATTTCCTTGAACAGCTTCTGCGGCAGGTACGCCAACGGCGACACTTCCTCAGTGGAAACCGAGTCCTTTGCGACCGGCGTCGTGGTGGCCTCGCTCGGCTTGTACGCCGGGTCGGAGACCTTCAGCAAGACATCGAGGAAGGTTTCGTCGCTCTGCATCCAGGTGGGATTGCTCGAGATGTCGTTGAAGGCGTCGAACATCACGCGTCCCATCACGACCGCGATGTCCATGCCGGTGGCGGGCGTCAGATTCTGCGCTTGCAACTGGTCGACGTTGAGCTGTCGGCCGACGTTTGCCGCCAGAATCAGGAGTGAAATGTTCTCGGGAGCTGCGCAGGTGAGGTCGCCGTCAGAGCAGAACGACGCAATCTTGCCGTTCAGGGCCCCGAAATCTCCGCTGGTGCCTGGAAGTGCCCCGGATCCGGAAGCGGTGTTCTTTCCGTTCTGATATTGCTGGTTGAAACCGTTCGGGTTCGCGTACGGGTTCTCGGCGCCGGGGAACGGCCCCTCGCCCGCGAGTCGACCAGCGTCGGCGAAGATGACCACACCGACGACGTTGTCCGGATTGATGCCGGAGGTGCTCGACTCCGAGCCGATGTCCATCGCGACGCGGCGCACTACGTCAGCGCCTTCGCTGTAGCCGACAATCGAGAACTTCGTGTTCGGGCAGGCCGCGCTGATTGCCTTCATCACAGCGCGGGTGTTGTCCGCGCCCGTCGTCACGGCCTCTTCGTAACTGTCCATGTTTGCGGGATACGCGATGTAGACGGAGGCGTACGAGCCGTCCTTGACCGAACCGGCTGGTGCCTTGAGTACCGGGTCGACCCAGTGGCTGCTGTAGTCGTCTGTGAGCGCCGCGGGGAGGAGTGTCGTTCCATCCGCACCGACGAGCATCTTCGTTGTGCCCTCGACAGGCGTGTCTCCGCGACCGGCAACACCGATCCCGACCGTGTCGTGGCACTCGGTGACAGACGCGGTCAACTCGGTCTCGATCGTCTGCGATTGCGGAGAATCCACGGCAACTGCGACCGCCACCAACGCGGCCACGCCGAGCGCTGCGGGCGCTACTGCACCCGCCAGTATTCGATGTCGCGAAAAGAACCCACGAACCGGCATATCTTCTCCCCAATCAACTTTTGGAAAACGTACGACCGACCCCCGGGGCGTCACGCAACGTCATTCGAGTAGTCGTCCAGTATGAGAGAAGCGTTACAGGAGGTAACGATTTCAGTCGAAAATAATGACCTGTCGGATTGCTTTTCCGTCGGCAAGTTCGTCCATGCCGGAATTGATGTCGTCCAACTCGATTCGCGAGGAGATGAGCTTCTCGACCGGTAGCTTCCCGTCCCGCCACAATTGCGCGTAGATCGGGATGTCGCGGGCGGGGACGGCGGATCCGAGGTAACTGCCGATGATGGTCCGCGCTTCGGCCACCAGCCCGAGCGGCGAGATCGACGAGCGTGCGTCAGGCGCAGGCAACCCGACCGTGACGGTCGTGCCACCCGCTGCCGTCGCGGCCACGGCTGTCTCGAACGCCCGAGCATTTCCCGCAGCTTCGACGACGATGTCTGCGCGAACGCCACTCTCGGACAGGCCGGACGGTGTGAAGACCTCGGTCGCGCCCAGTTCCAGCGCCTGAGCCAGCTTGGACTCCAGTGCGTCGACGCCGATGACGTTCTCGACCCCGAGTGCCCGCGCCGTCAGGATTGCGGCCATCCCGACCCCGCCCAAGCCGACCACCATCACAGTGTCCGCCGGGCGAGGATTAGCCGCGTTGAGTAGCGCTCCCCCGCCGGTCAACACCGCGCAACCGAGTACGGCTGCAATCTCGGCCGGAATATCGTCTTCGACGGCAACTACGGACTTGGCGTTGACCACCGCATGCGTCGCGAAACCCGAAACGCCGAGATGATGTTTGACGCTCTCGCCGGAGCGCCGCAGTCGTTGCGCGCCACCGAGCAAACTGCCGTCGTTGTTGGCGGCGCTACCCACCGTGCACGGCATCCGGCCGTCAGTGGCGCATCCCGCGCACTCGCCACACCGCGGAAGAAAAGTCATCACGACGCGGGTGCCCACCGACAACGAATCAACGCCGTCGCCGAGTTCGACGATTCGACCAGCCGCCTCGTGGCCCAGCAACATCGGCACGGGGCGAACGCGATTCCCGTCGACCACGGAGAGGTCGGAGTGACAAAGCCCGGCAGCTTCGATCTTGACGAGGATCTCACCCGGGCCCGGGGATTCGAGGTCGAGTTCCGAAATCGAAATCGGAGTCGACTCCGCAAAGGGACGCTCCCGGCCGATCTCTTCGAGCACTGCACCACGGATCTTCAACTGCACACCCCGATTTCGATAGTTCGAACTACTTGCCCACGATCCCGCGTACCGACGCGGGAAGGTCACGAACCCGCTTGTACGGGCCGACAACGGCGGCTGCAAAAGGCCTGGTCAAGAGCACCTGCGCCACCTCGAGCACCTCTTCGGAGGTAACCGCGTCGATGGTCGCGAGCGTCTGCGCAACACTGCGATGGTTGCCGTAATTCAGTTCACTGCGACCGATACGGTTCATGCGTGAACCTGAATCTTCCAGTGCCAGAACCAATCCGCCGCGCAGCGATCCCTTGGCGCGGGCGATCTCGGCATCGGTGATTCCGTCCGTCGCCACGTTCGCAAGTACCTCGCGGATCACTGTGGCGACCTCCCCGAGGTTCTCCGGCTGGCAACCCGCGTACACGGAGAACGCTCCGGTGTCCGCGAAGGTGTCTACGCCGGAATAGACGGAGTACGCAAGCCCACGCTTCTCGCGAATCTCTTGGAACAGACGAGAACTCAGCCCGCCGCCCACTGCGGCGTTGAGAACCGACAGAGCCCAGCGATGACCCTCGTGCCGACCGAACGCGCGTACTCCGAGCGCAAGGTGGACCTGCTCGCTGTCGCGGTGGGTCAAGCTCAGTTCAGGCATCGTTCGCAAACGCAGAGTGCCTTCGCGCCGCGGCGCCGGCTTGACTCCACGCTCGAGATGCCCGGCGAAGGCGCGGCGAGCGAGCGTCACAACCTGCTTGTGGTCGACGTTCCCCGCTACTGCCAGCACCATCCGCTGCGGCGTGTAACGCCGAACATGGAAGGAATGCAGCTGATTGCGCGACATCGACTCGATCGATTCGACGCTACCGATGATGGGACGACCGACAGGATGATCTCCGAACAACGCGGTCAGGAAGGCGTCGCCGAGCAGGTCTTCCGGATCGTCGTCTCGCATCGCGATCTCTTCGAGCACTACTTGCCGCTCGACGTCGACATCCGCAGTTCTGCAGCGCCCACGCAGTACGACGTCGGCAACAAGGTCCACCGCCATCGGGAGGTCCTCGTCGATCACGTGCGCGTAGAAACAGGTGTGTTCCTTCGACGTGAATGCATTGAGTTCGCCGCCCACACCATCCATGACCTGCGCGATGTCCAACGCGGTCCGTGACGGCGTCGACTTGAACAACAGATGCTCGAGAAAATGCGCGGCACCGGCCACACTCGGCTGCTCGTCGCGGGAACCGACTCCGACCCACACGCCGACGGAGGCGGAACGCACACCGGGGATGAATTCGGTGACGACGCGCAGGCCGCCGGGAAGGACCGTGCGCTGCACTCCCGATTCAGGAGTCGCATCGATCGGCGATTTCAGCACAGCACTGCGGCTGCGCGTGGTGTTGGGAGTGGTCTTTGCCATGAAAAGGTTCAGCAGTCCTCGGTGCAAGTGTTGAATCAGGTATCTACAGGCTCGTGTCTACAGACAGTACAGATGCGGCCCCGCACGGAAATCCGCGCGGGGCCGCATCAGAGTACGAGTGAGATCTACTCGGAAGCAGCCTCGTCGGCGGCCGGAGCGGCAGCCTCGTCGTTGCCCTCTTCGACCGGGATCAGCGAGATCTTGCCACGTGCATCGATGTCGGCGATCTCGACGCGGATCTTGGATCCGACGTTGACCACGTCTTCGACCTTGGCAATGCGCTTACCGCTGCCCAGCTTCGAGATGTGCACCAGTCCGTCGCGTCCCGGCAGGAGCGAAACGAAGGCACCGAAGGCGGTGGTCTTGACGACCGTGCCCAGGAACCGTTCGCCGACCTTGGGGAGCTGCGGGTTGGCAATGGCGTTGATCATGTCGATCGCGGCCTGTGCAGACGGTCCATCGGTGGCGCCGACGAACACGGTGCCGTCGTCTTCGATGGAGATGTTGGCACCGGTCTGCTCGGTGATGGAGTTGATCATCTTGCCCTTGGGGCCGATGACCTCACCGATCTTGTCGACGGGGACCTTGATGGCCGTCACGCGGGGAGCGAACGGGCTCATCTCGTCCGGGGTGTCGATGGCTTCCGCCATGACCTCGAGGATCGTGGTCCGCGCATCCTTCGCCTGCGAGAGTGCACCGGCAAGAACCTGCGACGGGATGCCGTCGAGCTTCGTGTCCAGCTGCAGGGCCGTGACGAAGTCCTTGGTGCCTGCGACCTTGAAGTCCATGTCGCCGAAGGCGTCTTCGGCGCCGAGGATGTCGGTCAGAGCGACGTAGCGGGTTTCACCGTCGACCTGGTCGGAGACCAGACCCATGGCGATACCGGCAACCGGAGCGCGAAGCGGCACACCGGCGTTGAGCAGTGCGAGCGTGGACGCACACACCGAGCCCATCGAGGTGGAACCGTTGGAGCTCAGAGCCTCGGAGACCTGGCGAATCGCGTAAGGGAACTCTTCGACGCTGGGCAGAACCGGCATGAGAGCGCGCTCGGCGAGTGCACCGTGACCGATTTCGCGACGCTTCGGCGAACCGACGCGACCCGTCTCACCGGTGGAGTACGGCGGGAAGTTGTAATGATGCATGTAGCGCTTGGTGGTCTCGGGACCGAGCGAGTCGACCTGCTGAGCCATCTTGACCATGTCGAGAGTGGTAACACCCAGGATCTGGGTCTCGCCGCGCTCGAACAGTGCGGAGCCGTGTGCGCGCGGGATGATCGCGACCTCGGCGGACAGCGAACGGATGTCCGTGACGCCGCGGCCGTCGATGCGGAACTGATCGCGCAGGATGCGCTGGCGAACCAGCTTCTTGGTGAGCGAGCGGAACGCTGCTCCCAGTTCCTTCTCGCGGCCTTCGAAGTTGGGTGCAACCTGCTCGAGAACCTCGACCTTGACCTCGTCGGTCTTGTCGTCGCGTTCCTGCTTGCCGGCGATTGTCAGTGCGGCATTGAGCTTTTCGGACGCAGCAGCCTCGACGGCAGCAAAAACGTCGTCCTGGTACGCCGGGAAGACGGGGTAGTCACCCGTGGGCTTTGCAGCCTTGGATGCCAGTGCTGCCTGAGCAGCGCACAGGCGTGCGATGAACGGCTTGGCGGCCTCGAGGCCTTCGGCAACGATGGCCTCGGTCGGTGCCTGAGCGCCGTCGGCGATCTTCGCGATGACGTTGTCGGTGGCCTCGGCCTCGACCATCATGATCGCTACGTCAGCGTTGTCACCGCTGCCGGACACGACGCGGCCGGCTACGACCATGTCGAAGACGGCGTTCTCGAGCTGATCGACCGTCGGGAATGCAACCCACTGGCCGGCCTTGTTGTCGTCGGAGACGATGAGTGCAACACGCACGCCACCGACGGGTCCGGAGAACGGCAGGCCCGCGATCTGCGTCGACGCGGAAGCGGCGTTGATGGCCACGACGTCGTACAGATCCTGCGGGTTGAGGCTCATGACCGTGACGACGACCTGGATCTCGTTACGGAGACCGTCGACGAAGGACGGGCGCAGCGGCCGGTCGATGAGGCGGCAGGTCAGGATCGCGTCGGTGGAGGGGCGTCCCTCACGACGGAAGAACGAGCCGGGGATGCGGCCCGCTGCGTACATACGCTCTTCGACGTCCACCGTCAGGGGGAAGAAGTCGAAGTGCTCCTTGGGGTGCTTGCTGGCGCTCGTGGCGGACAGCAGCATGGTCTCGTCGTCCAGGTAAGCAACGACGGCGCCGGCGGCCTGCTGAGCAAGGCGTCCGGTCTCGAAACGGATGGTGCGGGTACCGAAGGACCCGTTGTCGATCACGGCGGTGGATTCGAACACGCCTTCGTCGACCTCTACTACGGAATTCTCTGTCATTCTTTTCTCTTCACTTCCCTCTCGTCTTCGCCGTACCCGCGCGGGCGTTTCCACCCTCCTGGTGGAAACTGCGCACCGAGGGACGTCCCCCTCTTGAATTGCAGACGCTCCTTGCGATGCGAGCGATTTCTGCTTCGGGACGTCACTACGTTCGGGCGGCCGTCGATCGAAGTCCGCCGGAGCTTTCGGGCACTTGCCCGGTCCGGAGAACCACTACCGACAACCGACACCACGTTCTCTGGTGCATACGGTGTGCTGGCTGCGCACTGCACAACTGTGCGTAGACAACTGTGCATAGCGCCGACAGCGGAAACTGCCTTGCGGCAGCTAACGCCGAAAGCCAGCGAAGCCCAGTATATGCGTGGCTTCGCCGGCTAACGGAGTGTTCGGCAAACCGAAGCGTGCCGTGTTGCTTTCGATCAGCGTCGTGAGAAAAATCTAGCGACGCAGGCCGAGACGCTCGATGAGCGTGCGGTAGCGAGCGACGTCAGTCTTTGCCACGTACTTCAGCAGACGACGACGGCGACCGACCATCAAGAGCAGTCCACGACGCGAGTGGTGGTCATGCTTGTGGGTCTTGAGGTGCTCGGTGAGATCGGTGATGCGCTTGGTGAGCATTGCCACCTGAGCTTCAGGCGATCCCGTGTCGGTCTCGTGCAAGCCGTACTCGCCGAGAACGACCTTCTTTTCTTCCGTGGTCAATGCCACTTGATTCACTCCTGTGATGACGTTTGCGTGAAAGGAACTAGATCGGTGCGGCCACCGCAAACCGCAGCACGCACCGAGAGAAGATCCTACCAGCAGCAATGAGGCGCTTTCGCCCACCTAGAGCGAATGTGGCCGCCGCCACTAGTTCAGGACGAGCTCAACCTACGCTGCGCTCTGCATCCTCACTCAGGATTTGGCGTGCGCGTTCGACGTCTCGGTTCATCGCCGTGATGAGCGACTCGATCGAGTCGAACTTCTCCATGCCCCGAATCCGCGAAACCAGGTCGACAGCGACGTGTTGTCCGTACAGGTCTGCTTCGGTGTCGAGAACGTACGCCTCGACGGTTCGGGTCCGGCCGGAGAAGGTCGGGTTGGTCCCTACAGACACTGCGGCTTGGTATCGACGACCGGGAACGACAGTTCCGAGTTCCTCGCCGGCGCCGAGCACCGTGAACCACGCTGCGTAGACGCCGTCGGCCGGAATCGCCGAAAACATCGGCGGTGCAACATTGGCCGTCGGGAATCCCAACTCGCGTCCACGCTTGTCACCGTGGACGACCACACCTTCGACACGATGTGGACGGCCGAGAGCTTCGGTAGCCGCTTCCATGTCGCCCGCGTCGACGCACGAGCGGATGTAGGTCGACGAGAACGTCACCGCATGCTCGGCGAGCAACTGGACGCCATCGACCGCAAAGCCGAAGCGAGCGCCCATCTCACGAAGAAGATCGACGTTGCCGAGCGCCTTCTTGCCGAAGGTGAAATTGTCCCCCACCACCACCTCGGCGACATGCAGACGTTCGACGAGAATTTCGTGGACGTAGCGCTCCGGCGTCAGCTTCATGAAATCAGCGGTGAACGGCATCACGCAGAACACGTCGATGCCCAGATCCTGAGCCAATTCCGCACGCCGTTGCAGCGTCGTCAACTGGGCTGGATGACTACCCGGCCGCACAACCTCCATGGGATGCGGGTCGAACGTCATCAACACGCTCGGAACACCACGTTTGCGCGCAGCGGTAACCGCTCTCGCTATCAATTGGGCATGCCCACGATGCACACCGTCGAACACACCGATAGTGAGCACACAACGACCCCAATCGGCCGGAACTTCGTCGAGACCACGCCATCTCAGCACGATTGGCAGCCTACGGGTCCACCGGCGGCGGGTCACGTTCGGACCCGCCCAGCGAATCACCGCTGTGCTGCCGCTCACGTACGGAAGTTCCGGATTTCGTAGCCTAAGCTAAGCGTTGTGGCAGCTCACAAGACCGGAACCTCGGAAGCATCATCGACGTCGGATGGCGACAGCACTTCGGCGCACGGCGCGGCAATCGACACGCTCGCACTCTCGTCGGTGGCTCAGGACTACCTCAAGGTCATTTGGACGATCCAGGAGTGGTCCCACGAGCGGGTGTCCACCAAGCTCCTGTCCGAGAAGATGAACGTCTCGGCTTCGACGGTGTCCGAGGCGATCCGCAAACTCTCGGACCAGGGCCTCGTCGATCACGCCCGCTACGGTTCCATCGCTCTGACGGACAGTGGCCGCGCGGCTGCTGTGTCCATGGTCCGGCGCCACCGGTTGATCGAGACCTATCTGGTTCAGGAACTCGGGTACGGCTGGGACGAAGTCCACGACGAAGCCGAAGTCCTCGAACACGCCGTTTCGGATCTGATGATCTCGCGGATGGACGCCAAACTGGGCTTCCCCGAACGTGACCCGCACGGCGATCCCATTCCCGCCACCGATGGTTCGGTGCCGACTCCCCCGGCCCGTCAGCTCAGCGACTTCGCCAACGGCGAGCGGGGCCGCGTTGCCCGGATCTCCGATTCCGATCCCGAAATGCTTCGGTACTTCGATTCCGTCGGCGTCAGTCTCGATGTCGACATCACTGTCGAAGAACGCCGTGATTTCGCCGGCACAGTGTCCGTTCGACTCGGCGACAGCCCCGACACCATCGACCTGGGAAGCCCAGTCGCTCAAGCAATTTGGCTCGTGTAGTCGAGGCCGCTCAGAGCGGCAGACGGTATCGCCGTTCCACGGGCCGGACTCCGTCGGTCCGGGTCCAGTCGGCGAGCCTCTCGTCGACGTACACCCAACCTCGACGCTCGTACAGCGCGATCGCCGGCAAAGCGTCCTCGACGACGTCGAGCACCAGTTCCAACTGACTTTCGACTGCGAAATCCGTGACAGCGTCGAGTAGCGCACCGCTGAGGCCGTTTCCCCGCGCATGGGGATGAACGAACAATCGCGACACGGCTATCGATCCCGCGGTGGTGGGCGCGCCTGCAACCTCGCGGTCGACGACCACATGACCGACAACACGGCCGTCGCTCTCACCGACCCACGCCTTCACCACCGTGGGCGAACTGAGCCAGCGGTGCGGGTTCTGCGGCCACATGTTCGGATATCCGTCGCACTCGTGGACCTGTGCCAACGCATCGACGCAACCGTCGAGGTCGCCGTCGACACGCTCGCGAACGATCACCCGCGAAGCGTCGCCGGTCGCACGACCATCACCGAACTGGCGCGTCGACCGTTCTCCTGCAGAAGCGCAATCGTGTGACCGGTGGGATCGATCGCCGCACAGATCCCCTTCATCCCGATCGGCTCGAGCCAGCGCCCCTGGCTGATCGCCTCGGCTTCCTCCGCCGTGATCTGCCGATGCGGAAAAGCCGTCTGCGCGGCCTGATCGATGTCTAGGCTCACACCCGGCTGTTCCGCGAGATCTTCGAGCGTGCGCGCATGTTCGAGAGTGAACGGCCCGACGCGGGTGCGGCGCAATGCCGTCAAATGACCGCCGACGCCCAATTCACGACCGAGGTCGCGTGCAAGCGAGCGGATGTATGTTCCGGAAGAGCACTCAACGTCTACATCCAGATCGACGAAGCCACCCGGGACATCTCGCCGAGCCAGAACTTCGAAAGTCGACACCGTTACCGGGCGCGGCGCCAGCTCGACGGTTTCTCCCGCACGCACCAGGGCATGTGCGCGTTGACCGTCGACCTTGATAGCGCTCACGCTTGCCGGGATCTGCTTGATGTCTCCGGTCAGCGTTGCCACGATCGCCGCGATCTCCGCGTCCGTCACCTGCGAAGCGTCTGCGGAAGTCAGGACCTCCCCTTCGGCATCGTCCGTGTCCGTCGCTGCACCGAGGCGAATGGTCGCCGAGTACGCCTTGGTTGTCAGTGCCAGGAGTCCGAGCAACTTGGTCGCACGCTCGACGCCGAGAACGAGGACGCCGGTCGCCATGGGATCAAGAGTCCCGGCATGTCCCACCTTGCGGGTGTTCAACAACTTGCGGCACCGAGCGACCACGTCGTGGCTGGTGATGCCCGCCTCTTTGTCGACAATCAGGATTCCGGCGCCGACAAGACCGGAGGAAGGCTTTTCACGAGCTGACACGTGTGCCGATTCTGCCAGTCGCGCTCACTGCACCGAAATTGCCGTCAGAATGAGCCCGTCCGACACCAACCACCTGCCGTCGAAAGAGGTGAGCGGCGGACCAGACGTCGCCTCACCGGGGACCAGCAGACGCGAGTTGAAAGTTCCGGAAGTTTCCGACTCCGCCTCGAATGTGATGTGGGCGTCCTCGAAACCCAACCAGCGCCCAGTGAGCGGAAACCACGCCTTGTACGTGGCTTCCTTCGCGCAGAAGAGCACTCGATCCCAGTGCACCGGACCGCCGGTTTCCTGAGTGTCCAGCCACGTTCGTTCCGCTTCGATGCTGACCGCGGGCAATACCCCGTCCGGCAGCGGGCCGTGCGGCTCGGCGTCGATACCGAGTGAGCGGACCTGCATGGAGTACGCCAGGACAGCGCCGCGGTAGCCGTCGCAATGGGCGAGGCTCCCGACCACTCCCTGCGGCCAGAGTGGGGCACCACGCTCGCCGCGCATGACAGCGGCAGACGGAACACCGAGCTTGCCCATCGCCTGACGCGCAAGGTGCCGGGTAGTCACGAACTCGCGACGGCGCTTCTCGACCGCGCGGCCGATCAACGCCTCCTCACTGGGGTGCGGAACCAGACCGGGCGGATCCACGAAGGCCTCGGCCGTCGCAACTCCACCGGGAAGAATCTGTTCGATCACGTAGCGATACCTCTCAGCGTCCGGCGCGCATGCGCTCGACTTCGGCTTCCTGCTTCGGCGTGACCTTGAAGTGGCCACCCCACTTGTTGAGCGTTCCCGGCGGGTACTCCGGAACGGGAAGAATCTGACGCAACAACTTCTCCGGCAGTCCACGCCGACGCCATTCGCGCGGGTATCCGAGTGAGACTTCCTCGAAGCGGACGCCGTCGTAGTACGTGGTTCGAGGAATGTGCAGGTGCCCGTACACCGAGCACACCGCGTTGTACTTCACATGCCAGTCGGCGGTCGCGGTGGTTCCGCACCACAACGCGAACTCCGGATACATGAGCACGTCCGTGGGCTGCCGGACCATCGGGAAATGGTTCACCAGAACGGTTTTTGTGCCTTCGGGGAGCGCGTCCAGCCGTGCCTGGGTGTATTCGATTCTCGCCCGGCACCATGCGTCGCGCGTTGCATACGGCTGCGGCGAGAGCAGGAACTCGTCGGTGGCGACGACGTTCTTGTCCCGCGCGATCTCGAGCCCGTGTTCCTTGTCTCGCGCGCCTTCCGGCAGGAAGGAGTAGTCGTAGAGAAGGAACATCGGGACGACCGTGACCGGGCCCTCGTCTCCCTCCCACACCGGGAACGGGTCCTCGGGCGTGATGACGTCAAGTTCGCGGCACATGTTGACCAGGTACTCGTACCGCGGCGCTCCGTGAATCTGAACCGGATCCTTGGCGGTCGTCCACAGTTCGTGGTTGCCCGGAATCCAGATGACCTTTGCGAATCGGCTGCGAAGGAGCTTCAACGCCCACCGAATGTCGTCAGTTTTCTCGGAAACATCTCCGGCGAGAATGAGCCAGTCGTCAGGCGAATCCGGGAACAGTTCCTCCGTCATCGGCTTGTTGCCGTTGTGACCGACATGAATGTCGCTCACCGCCATCAGCTTTGCTGCCACGATCCCTCTGCTTCCTCAGTTGAACTTCCGCGCTTCGCCGTCGCCGGACCTGTCACTGCCCACTTGCCGGAAAACGCTCGCCACGACACCGCGACCATCCGAAGTACTACGAACACGGTAAGCCCTGCCCAAATTCCGGCCAGCCCCCAGTCGTAGGCGAGGGAGAGCCAGATCGCGGGCAGAAATCCGAGAACTGCGCAGAGCATGGTCGCGTTGCGCAGAAACACCACGTCCCCGGCGCCGAGCAGAACACCGTCGAGTGCAAACACGATTCCCGCTACCGGCATGATCGCGACGAAGAACCACCAGGCGATCGACATTTGACCGAGCACCTCGGCGTCGGACGTGAAAAGTCCGGGGATCACGGAGTGGCCCGCGGCGAAGAAGATCGCGAGTACCACGGCAAATACCGTCGACCAGGCAGTGATCCGCCAGGTCATCCTCTTCGCGGCGGCTGCGAATCCACCGCCGAGGGCAGCTCCGATGAGCGTTTGGGCGGCGATCGCCAAGGAATCGAGAAGGAGCGAAACCAGGTTCCACAGTTGGAGGACAACTTGGTGTGCACCGACTACGGCTGCACCGAACCTCGACGCCACCGCGGCCGCCGAGACGAAACACGCTTGGAATGCGAGGCTGCGCAGAATCAGGTCACGGCCCATCAGCATCTGCGCCCGCATGATTGCAAAATGCGGTCGAGCCGAGACCGGTTCACGAAAGAGTGCCCAAGCGAACAGGACACCCGAAACGCTCTGGCCGACCAGATTCGCGACAGCTGATCCTTCGAGTTCCATCCGGGGAGCACCGAGCAAACCGTGCACGAGAATCGGGCACAACACCGCCGAAATACCCAGGCCGACAAGGACGAACCGAAGCGGTCGCACCGTGTTCTGAACCCCGCGCATCCAGCCGTTGCCGGCCAGGGCCACCAGGATGAGTGGAACACCCAATACCGCTATCCGAAGCCAACTTTCCGCAGCCGCGGCAATGTCGGGAGTCCCGGCCACCGCCGAAGTCAGCGGGCCCGCGATCACCTGCACGATCACTACCAAGGCCAAGCCGATCGCGGCCGCCAGCCAGGTCGCCTGAACGCCCTCGCCCACCGCGTCGCGCTCGCGGCCCGCCCCGTGCAGCCGTGCGGCGCGCGCCGTCGTGCCGTACGACAAGAAGGTCAGCTGCGTACTCACCAACGACAGGATCAGACCACCGACTGCCAATCCGGCCAGCGGAAGCGCCCCGAGTCGGCCGACCACGGCGATGTCGAACAACAGATAGAGGGGTTCGGCCGCCAGTACCCCGAGTGCCGGAAACGCCAGGGAAAAGATTCGACGCCCAGTGACGTCGAAATCAGCTGCCGAAGATCCCGCCGAGGTGGCGTCAGATTCGCTCAATGCCGCGGATTCAGCCGAGTGCCGCGACGAGCGCGGCAACAATCTCGTCGCTGGAAGTGGTCGACGTATATCCGGCCGACAGCCGGTGCCCGCCGCCACCAAGACTTTCAGCGACCGCCGACACGTCGATCGCCGACTTTGCACGCAACGAGATCGACCAGCTTCCGGAAACCGACTCTTTGAGTACTGCGGCAACTTCGGCTTCCGAAGTAGTTCGCACGATATCGACGACGCTCTCGATCTCCTCGGAGCGAAGATCGCCGATGTCACTGCGTCGGATCACCGCGTACACCAGCCCACGGCCGTCCGCGGCTTCCGGGACCAGCACCGCGGACCCGAGTACCGAAGCCAGCATCGGCAACCACCCGAACGGATGGGTGTCGAGCAGCTTTCGCGCAATCGCGTCGCCGTCGATGCCGGTCGCCAGCAAACGCGCGGCGAGCACGTGCGGAAGCGGACCTCCCCACCGGAAGGAGCCGGTGTCGGTGACCAGTCCGGCATAGAGACAGTGCGCGATATCGCGATCGATCGCGACTCCCCACGCATCGAAGAATCGTGCGATGAGCGCCGTCGTCGAAGCCGCGGTTTCGTCGACGACGTTGATGGTTCCGAATTCGGAATTGGAGCGATGGTGATCAAGGACGATTGTGCGATGCGCGCCGGCGAGTCGACTCGCCAACTCACCGAGGCGGCCCTCGCTGCCGACATCCACGGTCACCAGAACATCGACGCTTTCCCGAACATCGGCGGGCGCCGTGAGCAAGTGAACACCAGGGAAATCACACATCGACTCGGGCAGCGCCGACGGCCGACTGAACGCGACCTGCACCGAAATGCCCCGACGCTCGAGAACGAGACCGAGCGCAAGTCCGCTGCCGATCGTGTCCGCATCCGGCTGCACATGGCAGAGAATTGTCACCGTGTGTGCCGATTCGAGAACCTCGGCCACCTGAGCGAACTTCGCCTCGCAGGGGTCGACGTCCGAAAGTGCGGTGATCGTCATTCTCGGTGCGCGTCAGTCGGCTTCACGAACATCTGGCGACGCCTCGTCTTCGTCCGAAGCCACTCGCGGCTCCTTGTACGGATCTGCATCTCCGGCCGGCTGTGCATTCTCACGCGCCTTGGCGACCTCGTCGTCGGCGGCCTTGGCACGGGCCAGCAGTTCTTCCATATGACGCGCGGTGTCGGGAACGGTATCGGCGACAAACGTCAGAGTCGGTGTGAAGCGAACGCCAGTTCCGGCACCGACCTTCGAGCGGAGAACACCCTTGGCCTTCTCGAGTCCTGCGGCGGCGGCTTCCACATCGGGTGCGGAATCGACCTTCTCGCCCATGACTGTGTAGTACACCGTCGCGTCGTGCAGATCGTTGGTGACCTTGGTGTCCGTGATGGTCACGAATGCGAGTCGCGGATCCTTGATCTCGTGATCGATCGCGGTCGCGACGATGGTTCCGATACGCTTTGCCAACTTGCGTGCCCGGGCTGGATCTACCATGACTGTCAGTCTCCTCTACCTGGCCACTCGAATCGAGGTGACTCGATCGATCAAAGTTCTGGTTAACAAGAATTATTACCGACAACAGTCTCGTCCATCGGCTACCCGGCAACCAAATCACCATCGGTAGAGGTCTTCGGCCACAAGCCACCGTGCACATCGAGCGTGAGTACAGATACCGTCACACTTGGACCCGAGGACACCGAATCCCTTGCCGACCAACTCGATTCGGTACGCCGTCCGGAAGAGTGACTCGCTGACACCGATCGGTGATGCTCAGTCTTCCGGGCCGAAGATTCGCCTTCGCACAGCCAGCAACTGAATCTCCGGACGCTCGGCGACCGCTCGCTCACAATGATCGAGAACATCGTGCAGGTGATCGACGGACGAACTGACCACACCGACGCCCACGAGCGCACGACGCAGGCGTCCCTGCTCCCCCGCCTCCGCTGCACTCACGCCGAATCGACGGAGTTCCGTCAGGATCGGCGACAGCATCGAACGCTTTTCCTTGAGTGAGTGGACATCGCCGAAAAGAATGTCGAACTCCAGTGCCCCTACAAACATTTTCCCCCTAGACAGAGCCGAATGGACTCTTCCGGACTTGTATGTTCAAGTCCGGAAGAGTCCATGTCAGCTAGTACTCACGTGCGTCCGCCCCAACGCCCGTGTCGACATAATCAGTCGCGCGGCTTCTCGCGAAGCTCGTAGCACTCGAGAACGTCACCGATCTTGATATCGGAATAGGTGACGGTCAAACCACATTCGTAGCCTTCGCGAACCTCGGTAGCGTCTTCCTTCTCCCGCTTGAGCGAGGAGATGGTGACCGTCTCGGCGATGACCTTGCTGTCGCGGATGAGACGCGCCTTGGCGTTGCGACGGATGCTGCCCGACGTGACCAAGCAACCGGCAATGTTGCCGATCTTGGACGAACGGAACATGGCGCGGATCTCTGCCTTGCCCAGCTCGACCTCTTCGTACACCGGCTTGAGCAGACCCTTGAGTGCCTTTTCGACCTCATCGATGGCCTGGTAGATCACCGAGTAGTAGCGAATGTCGACGCCCTCGCGGTTCGCCAGCTCCGTTGCCTTGCCTTCGGCGCGGACGTTGAAGCCGATGATGATCGCGTTGGACGCAGCAGCCAGGTTGACGTTGGTCTCCGTGATGCCACCGACACCGCGGTCGATGACGCGCAACTGCACCTCGTCGTCGATCGGAATTCCGAGGAGAGCCTCTTCGAGGGCCTCCACGGTTCCCGAGTTGTCACCCTTGAGGATCAAGTTCAGCTGTGAATGTTCCTTCAGAGCTGCATCGAGATCGTCGAGGCTGATGCGCTTACGACTCTTCGCTGCAAGCGCGTTGCGCTTACGTGCGTTGCGACGGTCCGCGATCTGACGAGCGATACGGTCCTCGTCGACCACGAGCAGGTTGTCGCCTGCACCGGGGACCGACGTGAAGCCGATGACCTGGACCGGACGTGAAGGCAGTGCCTCGTGGACGTCCTGACCGTGCTCGTCCACCATGCGGCGGACGCGGCCGTAAGCATCGCCGGCAACGATCGAGTCGCCGACCCGCAGCGTTCCGCGCTGGATGAGCACGGTAGCGACGGGGCCGCGGCCACGGTCGAGGTGCGCCTCGATGGCAACACCCTGAGCGTCCATGTCCGGGTTGGCGCGCAGATCCAGGGAAGCGTCCGCCGTCAACAGCACTGCTTCGAGCAGTGCGTCGATGTTGAGACCCTGCTTCGCCGAGATGTCGACGAACATGGTGTCTCCGCCGTATTCCTCGGCCACCAGTCCGTACTCGGTGAGCTGCTGCCGGATCTTGTCCGGGTTCGCGCCTTCCTTGTCGATCTTGTTCACCGCGACCACGATCGGCACGTCGGCCGCCTGGGCGTGGTTGATCGCTTCCACCGTCTGCGGCATGACGCCGTCGTCGGCTGCGACAACAAGGATCGCGAGGTCGGTGGCCTTGGCACCACGAGCACGCATGGCCGTGAAGGCCTCGTGACCCGGGGTGTCGATGAACGTCACGAGACGCTCGTTGCCCTCGAGCTCGGTCAGCACCTGGTAGGCACCGATGTGCTGCGTGATGCCGCCGGCTTCGCCCTCACGGACATTCGCCTTACGGATCACGTCGAGCAGACGGGTCTTACCGTGGTCGACGTGGCCCATGACGGTGACCACAGGCGGACGGGACTCGAGGTCCTCTTCTCCGCCGGCGTCCTCGCCGTAGGTGAGGTCGAAGCTGTCGAGCAGCTCGCGGTCCTCGTCCTCCGGGCTGACGACCTGCACGACGTAGTTCATTTCGCCGCCGAGCAGCTCCAGCGTCTCGTCGTTGACCGACTGAGTTGCCGTGACCATCTCACCGAGGTTGAACAACGCCTGCACGAGTGCTGCGGGGTTCGCATCGATCTTGTCCGCGAAGTCCGACAGCGATGCGCCGCGAGCGAGACGGATGGTCTCACCGTTGCCGCGTGGCAGCCTGACGCCGCCGACTGCGGGAGCCTGCATGCTTTCGTACTCGGCGCGCTTCGCCCGCTTCGACTTACGTCCACGGCGAACTGCTCCGCCGGGACGACCGAATGCACCTGCCGCTGCGCCGCGCTGACCGGGACGGCCACCGCCGCCGGGACGACCGCGGAATCCACCGGCCGGAGCTGCTCCACCGGGAGCACCTGCACCAGCACCGGCGCCGGGAGCGCCGCCGCCGCGGTATCCACCGCCGCCGCCGCCCGGACGACCACCGGGAGCGCCACCGGGACGACCCGGACGTCCGCCGCCACCGGGCGCGGGACGAGCGGAACGAGCAGGCATTGCACCCGGGTTCGGGCGAGGAGGCATGGAGCCGGGGCTGGGACGGGGTCCGCCCTGACCTGCAGGCGGACGAGGTCCACCCTGGCCGGGAGCCGGACGGGGACCGCCCTGACCCGGAGCCGGACGAGAACCGCCCTGGCCTGCACCCGGACGCGGTGCGCCGGGAGCCGGACGAGGTGCCGGACGCTCGGCGGGTGCCGAGGAGTACGGGTTGTTACCGACGCGAGGTGCCTTCGGTCCCGGACGCGGTCCGCCGGGCTTTGCGCCGGTGGACGGTGCCGCCGGAGCCGCGGGGGCTGCCGGTGCCGATGCTGCGGGAGCAGCCGGAGCCGGGCGTGCCGGCTGTGCCGGCTTCGGAGCGTTGAACGTCGGGGTGGGGACCGGCGCCGACGGTGCTGCCGGAGCAGCGGCTGCGGGCGCCGCGGGGGCTGCCGGTGCCGGAGCTGCGGGAGCAGCCGGTGCGGGTGCGGCCGGCTTGGGGCCGGGACGCGGGCCACCGGGCTTTGCAGCTGACGGCGACGGTGCGCCGGGCTTTGCCGCGGGGCGAGCCGCCGGAGCGGCTGCGCCGGTCTCGGACTTGGTTTCTGCTCCGCCTGCCGACGGGAATGACTCCCGCAGACGACGGGCGACGGGCGCCTCCACTGTGGATGACGCAGACTTCACGAACTCGCCTTGCTCCTTGAGCGTTGCGAGTAGTTCCTTGCTGGTGACACCGAGTTCTTTAGCCAACTCGTGCACGCGGGCCTTGCCTGCCACTGCTCTCCTCACTGATGAGGTCGAGCAGGAGGCATCCCACAGATGTGGGTCCCGCACGACCTCGGGTTATCGCCGATGGACGTTCATCGTTGGTGCTTCACGGTGTGCTCATGAGTGCTTGTGCCTGTTCTTCTCGAGAGGTACTGCTTTTGTGTGAACTGCGTCGACCAGTTGGTCGACAGCGGACGTGTCCAGATTTCCGGACACTCGCAGTGCTCTGCTGAATGCTCGGCGCCGCTCTGCCAGGCTCAGACAACTCGGATCCAGGTGCAGCCATGCACCTCGACCGGGGAGTCTTCGCGATACGTCGGGGACGAGCGGGGAACCCTCCGGCCCCTGCTCACCAACCACGACCCTCAACAGATCGACAGCCGACCCTTGTTCCCTGCACCCCACACACGTTCTGACCGGCGAACCGGGTTTCACGCGCGCAGAATCCGAGGACTCACGTCGAACCATTGTCCACTCTACCGCCGAACCGTCTCGATCACTGCATTCCACCGTTATCCGTTGGACGTGGCGGGCCGGTCGGACGCGTCGCCAACGGGTGCCGCATCGCTCCGAATGTCGATACGCCAACCCGTCAACCGTGCAGCCAGGCGGGCATTTTGACCCTCTTTTCCGATGGCCAACGAAAGCTGGAAATCGGGCACGATGACACGGGCCGCACGAGCCTCGGGATCGACGACAGTGACGGAGACCACTTTCGACGGGGAAAGTGCGTTGCCCACAAACGTCGCGGGATCTTCGTCGAAGTCGATGATGTCGATCTTCTCCCCCGCAAGTTCGCTCATGACGTTGCGGACGCGCTGACCCATCGGGCCGATGCATGCACCCTTTGCGTTCAGCCCCTGCACGCGTGAGGCAACGGCGATCTTGGAACGGTGTCCCGCTTCGCGCGCGACGTTGATGATCTCGACGCTGCCGTCCGCGATCTCCGGAACCTCGAGTGCGAACAACTTGCGAACCAGGTTCGGATGGGTCCGCGAGAGGGTGATCTGGGGGCCACGGGCGCCGCGAGCAACCCCGACGACGTAGCACTTGATGCGCTCGCCGTGTTCGTAGTTCTCGCCGGGAACCTGTTCTGCGGGCGGCAACAATCCTTCGGCGCCATTGGATTCGCTGCCGATTCGAACGACGACCATCCCGCGAGAGTTTGCACGCGTGTCGCGCTGAATGACACCGCCGACGATTTCACCCTCATGGGTGGAGAACTCACCGAAACTGCGCTCGTGCTCGGCGTCGCGCAAACGCTGCAGGATGACCTGGCGTGCGGTGGTCGCCGCGATTCGACCGAATCCTTCGGGAGTGTCGTCCCACTCCTCGCCGATCATGTTGCCGTCGGCATCGGTGTCGTGTGCCATCACTCGCACCGAACCGGTCTTGATGTTGACATCGATCCGAGCGTTCTGCTTGTGCCCCTCGGTGTGGCGGTACGCCGTCAGCAGCGCGGTCTGGATCGTGGCGATCACAGTTTCGATCGAAACGCCCTTTTCGGCTTCGATCGCTCGCAACGCTGCAATGTCGATATTCACTTGTCGAACCCTTCTTCGTTTTCTACGTCTTCTAATTCTGCTTCGTCGTCTTCGACACTGTCCACGCCCGAGTCATCGGTGAGGTCAACCGCATCCGAGGGAACTGCGCGCCCCTCCGGGATGCCGCCCGCGAGTTCCAACTCCGCCTCACTGGGCTTCGAGAACTCCACCTGAACTACGGCCTTCTGAACGTCGCCCAGTGCAATCTCTCGCACGGTCAGTCCGCCACGGCCGCCGATGACAACCGCCACGGAATCGTCGTTCAACGTTCCGATACGGCCGACCACGGTCTCGCCGGCCAGATCGATACGCGCTTTGCGTCCACGAGCTCGACGCCAGTGACGCTCGAGCGTCAGTGGACGATCGATTCCCGGGGAGGTCACCTCGAGGGTGTACGGCGTTTCACCGATTTCCTCGAGGCTGTCGAAAAGTTCCGAAACGAGTCTGCTGATCTCTGCGGCGGCATCGAGTTCGATCCCGGCATCGCTGTCGACCATGATGCGCACCGCGCTGTGCTTGCCCGCACTGGTCACGACAACGTCTTCGACGTCGTAACCCTGGGCGTGCACGAGTTCGGAGATCAGCTCGATCACCCTCTCCCTGGATGGCACCGGCATCTCGCGAACTCCTCATTTCAGTTGTCGTCGATTGTCCGACTTGTGTCGACTGTCGACGTGGGCGGCTGCGAGCATGAAAAGACACCAGGTGCCTCATGCTGCAAGCATCCAAGAGTACCGCTCATTACGCGTCTCCGTGACCAGAGTGCCCGACGCACGTCACACTTGAACACGTGCCGCGGATTCGAACGATCGGCCGACCACCTGGCACGATGGACTGGTGCTGACGCCCATGACTACTACCCCACTCTCCCGGCGGAGTGCGCTCAAGATGACGGGAACCGCAGCAGCGTTGGGCGCTGCAGCCTTCTCGTTGTCCGCCTGCACCGACAACGGCACAGCGGAGGCGGCTGCAGAAGTCGACCAGTTGACGGCCCAGGCCGAGCGAGCTCGCTCCGACGCGGCAGCCGCAACCGCCGCCATCGCTCTTGCGCCGGACAAGTCGGCATCACTGACCACGATCAGCGCCGAACGCACAGCGCATGCACTCGAACTCGACGCCGAGATTGCGCGAGCAGCGGGCGGCGGCGCTACGACCACTGCGCCCCCGTCGACCTCGGTCGCAAACGCTCCGACGGGCGTCGACACCTTGAGGACCTCGCTTAACGATTCGGCGCGCAGTGCCGCGGATCTCGCTCGCACGATGTCCGGCTATCGCGCGGGCTTGCTCGGTTCGATCAGCGCGTCGTGCTCGACCCAGGTTGCGGTGTTGCTTCCATGATCACTTCGCACACCCGTCGAACTGAGAGTTCTGCCTTGCTGACCGCAATCGAATCAGAGAATGCCGCGATCTTCGCTTACGGAGTGGTTGCCGCGTTTTCGAATCCTGCCCGTGTCAACGAAGTTGCCACACATACAGCCGCGCACCGCGCGCGACGTGATGCGCTGGTTGCCCTGTCGACCGACGCGGGCGAGACCCCGCCGACAGCCGCGGCAGCCTACGAGATCCCGTTCCCGGTGACGGACGCCGTTACCGCGGCACAACTGGCAGCACAGATCGAATCCGACACCGCCGTGACCTACCGGGCATTCGTCGAACAGGTCGATACCGACCAACTCCGCACGTTCGGAATCGACGGCCTGACCGATGCGGCAATCCGCGGCGCCGGATGGCGGTCCGCGCTGGGAACCGCTCCGGCCACCTCAGCGTTCCCAGGGGACCCGGCTTCGTAAACTGCTGTGCGCCTTTATTAACCGCCGGCGGTTAATAAAGGCGCACAGCAGTGGCTCAGGCCTTGCGATGTGAGGGCACGAACCAAGCCGCGACAACCGCAACCAACACGAAGCAACCGCCGACGCGCAGGGCAGGTGTCAGCGCATCTCCGTAGCCCAGCGGCGTGAGCGCGCCACCAGCGGCAAGGAAGACTGCGGTGAGAACCGCGATTCCCAGCGCAACACCGATCTCGCGAAGCGTCGAGTTGGTCGAACTGGCCGTTCCGTGATCAGGCTCATCCATGTCGACGAGGACAGCCGTCGAACTCGGCGCGAAGGTCAGGCCCATGCCGATGCCCGCCATCAGTAGCGCCGGAACCAGCGAACCGTACGTCACGTCGGGACCGATCAACGCGGCCAACCAGAACAATGCTCCGGCCTGGAGCAGCAGACCGGTCAGCAGAAGTGAACGGAGCCCGACCTTCGGCGCCAGAAAACCGGCGAGAGGAGCGAAGATCATCGGCGCCGCCGTCCACGGAAGCGTCCGCAGGCCTGCTTGGAACGGGCTGTAGCCCATCACGATCTGGAGGTACTGCGACAGCAGGAACACCGCTCCGAAGATCCCGATCGAGAAGGTCAAGCCGATGACGTTCGCCATCGAGAAGCTGCGTGAACGGAACAGACGTAGGGGCATGACCGGATGTGACGTCTTCATCTCGCGAAGAACGAACAGCGCCAACGCGACTGCGGAACCGACCAACGACGCAACCACTCCAAGCGATCCCCAGCCGTCGTCGTTGCCGTGAACGATCCCCCACACCGCCAGAAACACACCGAGTCCGGCGAGTGCGACACCGGGAAGGTCGAGAGGTTGTGTGCGACCGGTCGATTCACGCAACGCATACAACGCGAGAGGAACGGCAACGATCGCAACCGGCACGTTGATCCAGAAGATTCCCTGCCACGAGAACCCGTCGACTACCGCTCCACCGACCACGGGACCCATCGCGATTCCCAGTCCGGAGACGCCACCCCAGACACCGATTGCCATGGCGCGCTTGGCTTCCGGTACCGCTGCGACGAGGAGGGTCAGCGAGAGCGGCATGATCGCGGCTGCGCCCGCGCCTTGAAATGCCCGGGCCGCAATCAGCAGGCCGGGAGTTGTCGACAGCGCCGAAGCGATCGATGCAGCCGTGAACAGCCCGATTCCGAACACGAACATCCGGCGGCGTCCCCACCGATCGCCGAGCGTCGTCGCCGAAAGCATCAGCGTCGCAAAGCAGAGCGTGTACGCATTCATGAACCATTGGAGCTGCCCGACGGACGCGTTCAGTTCCTTCTCGATCACCGGCAGCGCGCTCGTCATCACGAGGTTGTCGAGGGTAGCCATGAACATGGGCAGAGAAGCAGCAACCATCGCTATCGCGATCGGAACCTTACGTCCTCCACTGTTTTCCGACCCGGATGCGGCGTCCGATCCGGACTTCGTCAAAACGGTCATCGTGATTCCTCGATGTGAAGGTGCCTTAAGGCATCGATTGATTACTTAAGTCGAAACTAAGCTATCCGGTGATAACGTGTCAATATGTCGATCGGTGCAGCTGAACCACGTACCCGCAGGATGAGCGCACCGGAACGTCGCGCACTGGTCCTTGCCGCGGCAACGCGGGCATTTGCAAAGGGCGGATACTCCGGCACCAGCACGGACGCCGTCGCCAAGGAAGCCGGCGTCTCGCAGCCCTACGTCGTGCGCATGTTCGGAACCAAGGCAGATTTGTTCCACGCGGTGTTCACGCGTGCGCTCGACGAAATCGTCCGCACCTTCAACGACAAATTGGACACCGTCACAATCGATCCGAGCAATCCGCAGTTCTGGGCCGAACTCGGATCCGCCTACGGCGAGCTGGTCCTCGATCGAGATCTGCTGCTCGTCATGTTGCACGGCTTCGCAACCAGCACCGACGACGTCGCCGCCGTGTCCCGGACCGCCATGTCCGGCATCTACACCTTGCTGCGCGAGCGCACCGGTTGCACGCCCGAGCAAGCACGCTTGTTCATCGCGAACGGCATGCTGATCAACAATCTGCTCGCAATGATGGCACCCGAACACGCCGAAGAAGATCCGGCCCTCGGCGAACTCTGGGGCAGCGTCTTCAGCGACTCGACTGCAATCACTCTCACCGGCGACGAATCCTCGAGCGAAACCGACACCGTTTCCTGACCGGTCACTGGGAAAAACTACACACATGTGACTGAGGACACCCTACAGTCGATCCGACATGTCTCCGGGAAACCCAGACGAAAAGGACCGACGGTGGATCTCGCACAACGCCTCGACGCGCTCGAACAGGTCGAGGAAATCAAGAAGCTCAAACATGGCTACTGGCGAGCATGTGACGCCAAGGATCCGGTTCGGTTCCGCAACAGCTTCATCCGTTCAGGAGCGTCGATCGACTACGGCCGTCTCGGCGCGTTCGACGACGCCGGGCCGATGGCGGACATCTTCGAGAAGATCGCTCTTCGCAAGGTCGACGGCCGGTACGCGGTACTCGACATGCATCACGGATTGCATCCCGACATCACACTGACCTCGGAGACGTCGGCGGTGGGGCGATGGACTCTGCAGTTCCGCCAGGTCGACACTGTCGGACGCACCGAGAAGTTGATGACCGGCGAATACGACGACAAATACGTGATCGAGGACGGTGTGTGGAAAATGAGTCAATGCCACTTCACGGAGACGTGGTCGATCACCACTCCCCTGTCCCCCGACACTGATATCGCCGAGGGTTCGTTGGGAGGTCCCCGATGACCACGTCGACAAACGGCAAAGTAGCGCTCGTGACCGGCGCGAGTAGGAGCGTCGGTAAAGGCATTGCACTCGCACTGGGAAGCGACGGCTGGACGGTGTACGTGACGGCGCGAGGAACCGTCGGCGCCGACGGCCCGCTCGATCGCACCGCGGCGGAGATCACCGAGCGCGGCGGTCACGGCATTGCCGTGCAGTGCGATCACGCCGACGATCAAAAGATCGTCGACCTGTTTGCACGCATCGCCGAGGAACAGTCAGGCCGCCTCGATCTTCTGGTCAACAACGTCTGGGCCAACCCGGCGGGCTATGCCGGCTTCGCCGATCCGTTCTGGAAGAGGCCGATCGACGATTGGGATTCGCTGATCGGAATCGGACTGCGCGCCCACTACGTTGCTTCGGTAGAAGCGGCGAAGTTGATGGTCCCCCGGGGCAGTGGAGTGATCGGCAATATCTCGTCATTCGGCACCCGCGGGTACCTGCACTCTGTCCTGTACGGGATGTCGAAGGCAGGTTTGGACAAGATGGCCGCCGACATGGCTGTCGAATTGAAGGGAACCGGCGTCACCGCACTTTCCTTCTGGCTCGGGTTGATCCGCAACGAGCGGATGGAGGCGAGTGGGATCGAGAGCTTCGAAGGCTTCTCACTGGCCGAGGCCGAAACCCCGGAATTCGTCGGCCAGGTCATCACTGCATTGGCCAACGATCCAGAAGTGAACGCGCGCAGCGGTCACACACTGATCACCGCCGAGACGGCCGTCGAGTACGGAATCACCGACGCCAACGGGAAACAACCTGCGTCACACCGCAGTGCCTTCGGTGGCGGCCCGCTTTTCTGAATCATCGGTGGCGGTGGTCGCGTCGCGTGCCGGCACAGCACGCGGCGCTGCCACTCGCGCCTTCAGGGCAAGCCAGGCACACCCGATGACGACGACGCCGCCGGCCACGATCGAGGGTGACAACGCCTCACCGAGTATCAGCGCCGACCAGGCAATGCTGAGCACCGGTTGAACCAACTGTGTTTGGCTCACAGTGGAAATGGGACCGATCGCCAGACCCCGGTACCAGGGAAAGAACCCGAGAAACATACTCACGCATCCCAGGTAGGCAAACGAAAGCCACGAATTCACATCGGCAGAGACCGGAGCCTGGGCCATGGATGCCACCGTCAACGCAATCGTGACCGGCAGTCCGAGAATCAATGCCCAGGCAATCGTCTGCCACGACCCGATCTCGCGGGCCAGCAACGCACCTTCCGAATATGCCAGCGCTGCACACACAACCGCGGCGAACAGAAGAAGATCAGCGAGATGAAACGAGCCGAGTCCGCCGTTTGCGACGGCCACGAACCCTACGACCGATACCGCGCCGGCGGCGCTTGCCCACCAGAATCCCTTACTGGGACGCTCTTTTCCTCGGACGACGGCAAATACCGCGGTCGCAGCGGGAAGTAGTCCGATCACGACTGCCGCGTGACTCGCCGGCGATGTCTGCAACGCAAACGTGGTGAACAGTGAAAACCCCAGTACCGCGCCAACGGTCACGAGTGCGATGCGAAACCACTGCCGAAGCGTCGGAAGCGTCGCGCGAGTAACCGACAGCATCACAATCGCAAGGGCCCCGGCAACGACGGCGCGGCCCGCGCCGACGAACAGGGGGTCGAGATCCGCGACGGCGACCCTCGTGAGCGGAACGGTGAACGAGAACGCCAGAACACCGAGCAAGCCCCACCACAAACCGGATCGAGACGATGGCATCGGTAGCGGTGCCCGTGACGTGACGATAGCGCTACTCTTCATACTCATATTCAACGATAGCAGTAGCACCAACCTGCGAAACTGGTATTTCAGGTGCGAACCCGTGTGCAGGAGATCGAAATTGCACCGAGCAGTCCGACGAGCGCGAAAGCGTAGAAGCCCCACGGCACGGCGTAACCCGCACCCAGGAGAACTCCGCCCAGAATCGGCCCACAGATCGCACCGACCCGGCCGACACCCGCCGACCATCCGAGCGCTGTCGCGCGAATCTGCGGTGGGTGATTGGCGCTCGTGAAGGCGTAGACCAGTACCTGTGCACTGAAAACGAAGCATCCGGCGAGGAAGACCATCACGTAGATTCCGAACGACACCTTCACACTCAGAAGCGCCAGGAACAACGCTGCTCCCGTGAACCACACGATTGCTGCGGTACGCGGGCCGATCTTGTTCGCGACGCCCCCGGCGATCAACAGTCCGACGACGGCTCCGGCATTGAGGATCAGAAGGAACGTCAACGAGGCTCCGAGGTTGTAACCGGCCTCGCGCATGATCGTCGGAAGCCACGTGTTCAATCCGTAGACGAGCAGCAAGCCCATGAAACTGGTGATCCAGATGGCGATGCTGTTACGCAGGAACTTCGAAGAGAACAGTGCGCGAACGGGATTGACGGCTTCGGTGCGCCCAGCTTCGGACGTAGGCGCAGCCTCGAGCTCGACACCGTAGCGGGCAGCGATTTCCTCGGCCTCGGCACGCTTTCCGTGAGCGAGAAGGTACGACGGGGATTCCGGCAGATACCGCAACATGAGTGGAATCAGGACGACGGCAGGAAGTGCGCCGACAACGAACATCGCTCGCCAACCGAAAGGTTCGATCACGACGAGCGCCAGCGCGGCGGTGGCAACGGCGCCGACGTGATAGCCGGTCATCAGCATGGTCGACGCAGATCCACCGCCTTGTTTCTTCGAGAATTCGTTGACCAGAGCCAATGCCGTCGGAAGGGCGCCACCCAGTCCCACCCCGGCGAGGAAGCGCAGCAGACCGAAGATGAACGGATTGGGCGCAATTGCGCACAACAGAGTCAGAATCGAGAATGCGGCAACGGCGTACAGCAGCGCGCGGCGTCGACCGATGACGTCAGTGAGAGTGCCGATGACGAGGGCGCCGATGGTCATGCCGATGAGCCCGAAGGTCGAGATCATCGTGATCGTGCCGGTACTCAATCCCCACGCGTCGTAGTCGAGAAGTGAAGGAATGACCGCACCGAGTACGACCAGATCGAATCCGTCCAGAAGCACAGCTATCCAACACAACGGTGCTACCCACATTGCGGCACGCGCCCCAGGCGAACCGGTGATTGAACTCGATTGCGTATGCGGTGCGGTCATCGGATCCTCGACATTCACTGCTTGTGGGCGTTCGCTACCGGTTCAGATCCAGTAGTTCAGATCGAGATCTGTTCGCATTGCGAACGCATGTTCATAATGAGCACATCGATTGTGTACGGAGTCACAACGCCATGTCAAACGTCGCGGTAATCTCGAGGAATGGCACTCTCCGAAAATGAGCGTGAACAGTTTCTGGCCGAACCCCACATCGGGGCGCTGTCCGTAGCGGACGGCACCGAACGCGGTCCGTTGACCGTCCCGATCTGGTACCTGTATTCACCCGGTGGCAAACCATGGATCCTCACGGGCAAGGATTCACGAAAGGCTCGACTCATCGAGTCGGCCGGGCATTTCTCGTTGATGGCCGAAAGGCTCGATCCGACAATCCGTTACGTCAGCGTCAGCGGATCCGTCGACAAGATCGTTCCGGGCACCGACGAGATGCTGGTCGAAGTCTCGCGGCGATACCTGACCCCGGACAAGGTCGACGGATATCTCGAATTCGCGCGATCGCAGTTGGGCGAGCAGGTAGCGATCTACATGAATCCGCAGCACTGGCTGTCTGCGGATCTCGGGGCGATCTGACACTTCACCGAAAAGCGAAGGCTCGGCGCGCCGGAGTGGCGCGCCGAGCCTGACCTGCATGCGAGTGCTCTCGGTATCAGCTCTCGGTGAAGAAGCGCACCCGATTGAGGCGATGACCGCTCGCCTCGAAGCCGAACAGGGCGATGGCCGGTTCCCCGCACACGATTACGCTCGCCGTCACAGTTCGACCGGCAACCAGCATCTTGCTCTTGGTCACGCCGGTGAGCAGAGCGTTGACGTCAGCATTGGACAACTGCGTCCCCGCCGGAAGCTCGACGGGTACCGGCGGCGTTCGACCGACAGCGGCCGCATCGAGGAACCGCGAAGCCGCCTTCTTGCCTTTGTCTCCGACTCCGAAGATGCCGCGCGAGAATCCGAGCGCTCCGCCGATCCCCTGGTTCGAGAGCAGCTGCGGGGTCAACTTCGCGGCAGCCTTCACCCCGGCAACGCCGGCGGTAGCGAGCTGGCTCAGCATCGTTGCCAATTCCCAATGCGCATAGAGGGTTCCGATCCGCAAGGAATCGGGCTCCCCCACCAAGTCGTAGCGCAAATGCATCGGCACGTCGAGGACGACTCCGGTCGACATCTCGGTAGCGAGGCTCAGATCGCGCCACACTGTGCGGCCGCACACGATATCGCGCTCGACGTGGAAGGTGATCGAATTGGGGGCGATGAACGTGTCGTAAAAACTCTCGATCGCCGCCTGCCCGTTATGCGGACGTGAACCTACAGGGTCGTTGATCTGGCCCTCTTCGGCAAACAGCGCAACCCAGGTCGAGCGATCATGCGCGCCGACGGCTTTCGGGGATCCCTCCACGACGGCCATCAACTGCTCACGTACCACCGGCGCGGTCATGCGCGCATCTCGTATGCACCGTCGTACGCCTTGACCTGCTGCCACACCCGGTCGAAGCGTTCACTGTCCACAACAGGCTTCCGCACTGCGGCCAAGGCCCACTTCTGCTGCTCCGGCGTCGACGACGGCTTTCCGTGCAGTGCGATCGCGTATCCCGAGAAGTCGCGAATCTGGAAGTCGAAGATCTGATCGACAACGTCGGCGTCGAGTCCGCTGATCTCGGCCTGCTCGAGAATCAGATGACCGTAGACGACGAGGGAGAACAGGTGCCCGACATTGAGCATGAAATCGAGATCCTTCTGCTGCTGCGCGTCCGGCGCTGCGGCAGTGAGCAATTCGGTGAGTGCGATCGCCTGCTCGTAGAAACGAGCGACGTTCGGGATCGAAGAGTGCTTCTCGTAGACGGGCTTCCACTCGTGGAACTGGATCTTCGCAGCGCCGCGGGTCGGTCCCTGATTCCAGAAGAACTCGTCGTCGGCTGCGTCGTCGCGCGTGACGATCTCCGGGAACTCCGCGGGGTTGAACAGGTAGTTCGGCAAGAACTTGAGGATCAGGCCGACGTTGACGTGGACGGTGCCCTCGAGCTTGGGCAGCGTGCCGATCATCTGCGCTGCTTCACGGAAGTACGTGGACTTCTCGTACCCCTTTGCCGCGATCACGTCGTGCAGCAACCCGACGACCTTTTCACCTTCCGAGGTGACCTTGGCCTTGGTCATGGGATTGAACAGCAGGTAGCGACGGTCTTCGAGGCTGGCGCTGCGGAAGTAGTCGACCGCCCGCGCGCTGAACTGTTTCATCGCGATCAGACGTGAGTACGCGTCGACGAAGGCGGCGCGTACATGGGCGAAGTCGGTGACCGGATTACCGTAGAGAATTCGATTCTGCGCGTGAGTGATTGCTTCGAAGAACGCATGTTCGGTGATCCCGATGGAGCCGGTGCACAGGTTGAACTTTCCGACGTTGACCGTGTTGAGCGCGGCCTCGAATGCGGCGACGCCGGTGTGCAGAATGTCTTCCTCGCGCACCGGGTAGTCGTCGAGGCGGAAATTGCTGACGTACATTTGCCCGCGCAGGACATTGTCCACAAGCTGATAGTTCGGATGTGCACTGTCGGCGACGAAGAACACGTAGCCTTCGGGACCCTCGACGTCGGTACGACGCCCGAACACAGACACCATTCCGGCTACGTTGCCGTTTCCGATGTAGTACTTCTCGCCGCTCGCGCGGAAGGCGACGCCGCCGTCGGTGGGAGTGAGAAGCATGTCGGTGGAGTACACGTCGGCGCCGTGGTCGCGCTCGGAGAGGCCGAACGCCATGACGCCACCGTCGGCAAGTTCCTGCGCTGCACGCTTCTTCGCTGCGTCGTTGTCACTCATCCAGATCGGTCCGAGTCCGAGGATCGTGACCTGCCAGGCGTACCAGTACGCCAGCCCGTAAAAACCGAAGATCTCACTCAAGGCCGCGTTGCGGGCACCGTCCCAACGACGGTTCTCGTCACCGCCGGCGAATGCCGCCGGAGTCTGGAACGTCGCGAACAACTTCTCCTTGCCGACGAACTCGAGAAAGTCGGAGACCCACACGGCGTCGAGGTCGTCCTGAAGCAGTTGCTTCTTGCCGCGGCTCTCGAACCATTCGATGGTGGCTCGCAGCAAACGGCGGGTCTCCGGATCGAACTGAGCGGGGTCGTAAGTATGGGGGTTGAAGAGCAATCCATCGGTGCCAGACACGTCATTACCTTTCGTCGATGACGCTAAACTACCAGCGGGTAACTTTCCGCGGTGCGATTCATGGAAGACCTGCGATTCTTCGCGAATGCCACAGGTCCATCGGATTCCACGTGCCCGCCCGAGCACGCGTGATCGGATAGCACGCCAATCCCAGCAACAACGCAGACATGTGGCCGATGGCGGTGAAATTGGTGGCGAAAATCAGAGGTACACCGTAGAAGACCAACAGCCCCGCGAGATAGACGTATCGCCACGGATCGACGATGCGGTACACCAGAATCCCCATGATGCCGGCCAGACCGTAGCTCACTCCCACGTCGAGAGTGTTGACCGCCGACTCCGCCACGTATCCGTGCCGAATACCTTCGTACAGAACACCTTCGCTGATGTACGTGGCTCCGACGTGGGCGATGACGACAACACACAGCCACCGCCACGTCCCGAGCCAACGCTCAGCCGTTGCATGAAAGATGGTGAAGAGAACCAGGTATCCCAACCAACCGCCACCTTCGAGCCAGAAGGCACTCGAGAACAGGACTCGTAGCGGGTCTTCGGCCAGGTGATGCAGATTGGTCGAGCGCTTGCCGAGAAAACGCTCCTCGACATTGTCAGGCAGATGCCGCAGGAACAGTGTGGTGAACAGCAGGGCCAGCAACCAGACGTAGGTACCGGGAGCACTGCGCACCCATCGCCATGCCGCCTTTGCTGCCCCCAGCATCCTCACCGCTTCGAGTCTGCGCTCACTCGTTCACTACTGCAACGGCAAACCCGTCCCATCCCTTCGAACCCACGGTTTGAATGGCGGTGCCGTCGAGTTTCGGCTCGGCCGCGATCATCTCCAACACCGCTCGACTCGCTTTGACGCGCTCGTCGTCGATATCCGGGTTGGACACATGTCCCCCACGCACCACGTTGTCCACGATGATGACGGTTCCGGGATGCGAAAGGGCCAACGCCCACCGCACGTACTCGGTGTTGTTCTCCTTGTCTGCGTCGATGAAGACCAAGTCGAAAGGTCCCAACTCTTCCTTCGCGATCGACGGGAGGCTGTCGAGCGCAGCCCCGACGCGGATGTCGACACGGTCAGCCAAGCCGGCGCGCTCGATATTCGCCCGAGCGACATCCGCATGGGTGGGATCGAATTCCAGCGTGATGACTTGGCCGGAGGGACCGACTGCGCGAGCGAGCCAGATCGTGCTGTATCCGCCGAGCGTTCCGATCTCGAGGACATTGCGCGCCAGGCACATTCGCGCCAGAAGATTGAGGAGCTTGCCCTGGTTCGGCGCCACGTCGATGGGCGGGAGGCCGGCCTCGGAATTGGCGGCGAGTGCCGCGTCGAGAACCGGATCTTCACCTACCAACGTGGAAACGAGATAGCCGTCGACTTCTGCCCAATCCGGTTCGCGTTCCATAGCCACGATTGTGGCAGAAAAGAAGGGCCGCCGCAGACACCTCGGAAGGTGGCTGCGGCGGCCCTGACGACTATTCGAATCAGCCGCGAACTGCGCTGATGATCGCCTCGATCGCCGAGTCGGCGTCGGTCTCACGGCTCTCGCCAGTGAAGCGGTCGCGAATTTCGACCTTGCCGTCGGCCCAACCGCGTCCGACGACAACGATCAGCGGAACGCCGATCAGCTCGGAGTCCTTGAACTTCACGCCCGGCGATGCCTTGCGGTCGTCGAGGATTACTTCGAGTCCGGCACGGTCGAGTTGCGCGGCGAGGCCTTCGGCGCCTTCGCGCGCGGTCTCGTCCTTGTTCGCGATGACGAGGTAGACGTCGGCCGGTGAAACCTCGGCAGGCCAGCGCAGGCCCTTTTCGTCGTGATGCTGCTCGGCAATGACGGCCACCAGACGCGAGACGCCGACGCCGTACGAACCCATGGTCGGGCGGACGGGCTTGCCGTTCTCGGCGAGGACGTCGACGGTGAAGACGTCGGTGTACTTGCGGCCGAGCTGGAAGACGTGCCCGATCTCGATACCGCGAGCCGAGACCAGCGTGCCGGCTCCGTCGGGAGAGGCGTCGCCGTCACGAACCTCGGCGGCTTCGATGGTTCCGTCAGGGGTGAAGTCGCGACCGGCAACGAGGCCGACCACGTGCTTGCCGTCTTCGTCGGCGCCGGTGATCCAGCTGGTGCCGTCGACGACGCGCGGATCGACAAGGTAGCGAACGCCGTTGGCCTGCAACGCCTTCGGGCCAATGTAACCCTTGGCCAGGAACGGGTTGTTCTTGAAGTCGGTCTCGGTGATCATCACGAACTCGGCCGGCTCCAGTGAAGCTTCGAGGCGCTTTTCATCGACCTCACGGTCGCCGGGGATGCCGATACCGAGCAGTTCCCACTCGCCGCCGGGCAGGCGGGTCTTGACCATGATGTTCTTGAGAGTGTCGGCGGCGGTGATCGTGCGGCCGAGGTCGGCACCGTTCGCCCAGTCCACGAGAGTGTCGATGGTGGGTGTGTTCGCGGTGTCGTACACCTTCGCTTCGGGCAGCCCGTCGAACGGAATGGAGTCGGGAACAACAGTCTTGACGGCCTCGACGTTGGCGGCGTAGCCGGATTCGAGGCAGCGTACGTAGGTGTCTTCGCCGATCTCGCTCTCGGCAAGGAACTCCTCGGACGCGCTGCCGCCCATCGCACCGGAGGTGGCCGAGACGATGACGTACTTGACGCCCAGACGCGTGAAGATCTTCTCGTAGGCACCGCGGTGCGCCTGGTACGACTCCGTCAGACCTTCGTCGCTGAGGTCGAAGGAGTACGAATCCTTCATGAGGAACTCGCGACCACGCAGAATGCCCGCACGCGGACGCTCTTCGTCGCGGTACTTGGTCTGCACCTGGTACAGGGTGACCGGGAAGTCCTTGTACGAGTTGTACTCACCCTTGACCGTCAGAGCAAAGAGCTCCTCGTGGGTCGGGCCGAGCATGTAGTCGTTGCCCTTGCGGTCCTTGAGGCGGAACAGGTTGGGGCCGTACTCGGTCCAGCGGTTCGACGCCTCGTACGGATCGCGCGGGAGCAGAGCAGGCAGCAGAATTTCCTGCCCACCAATGGCATTCATTTCTTCGCGGACAACACGCTCAACCTCGCGCAGCACCCGCAATCCCAGCGGCAACCACGAGTAGACGCCTGGAGCGATACGACGCACGTAGCCGGCACGAACCAGCAATTTGTGGCTGGCAACTTCGGCGTCCGAGGGATCGTCACGCAGGGTACGCAGGAACAGGTGGGACAGACGGGTAATCACGAGGTGTAAGGATAGTCGCCGCAGTCGGCCGAGCGGGCCTCGGTACGGTTACAGCGTGCTTGTACTGCTGCCTCCCTCAGAAACCAAGTCCGACGGCGGCAAGGATGCGCCCCTCGATCTGGCCGAACTGTCGATGCCACAGTTGACCGAAACGCGCGAATTGCTGGTTCAGACGCTGGTCGATCTGGCCGCTGACGTCGAGGCGTCCTGCGAAGCGCTCGGGCTCGGTCCGACGCAAGCAGACGAAGTGGAACGCAACGCCAAGCTGTGGGTGTCCGCGACGCGGCCCGCGCTGCAGCGCTACACCGGGGTGCTCTTCGACGCCCTCGACGCCAAGTCGTTCACCCGTGCCCAGAAGGCCAAGGCTCTCGATCGGATCGCGATCGGCTCCGCTCTGTTCGGTGCAGTCCGTGCGGGAGATCTGATCCCCGCCTACCGCCTTTCCGGCGGGTCCAAGCTGCCCGGGATGGGCACGCTCCGCTCACTGTGGAAGCCGGAGTTGCCGAAGGCCTTGGCGGCCGAAGCCGACGGCCTTGTCATCGATCTACGGTCCGGCACCTACCAAGACCTCGGACCGGTTCCGGACGCACTGATCGCAACGGTCCTCACCGAGAAGCCGGACGGCACCCGCACTGTCGTCAGTCACTTCAACAAGCACCACAAAGGTCTGCTCGCCCGTGCGCTGGTGGTCTCGCGTGCCGAACCGACCGACATCAAGGGGGTTGCGCGGGTGGCGTCGAAGGCGGGCTTGCGCGTCGAAATCGCGTCGGAGCGTGAATTGATCATCCTGACGGATTGATGGCTTCGTCTGTCAAGTGCCACAGAAGGTTTGGAATGTTTCGCTGAAAGACTGCGGAGCCGCCTCGGTGTAGTCAGCCCACTCGTCGCGTCGGTCGAAGGGATGCGTGACCACCTCCAGCAGCTTCTCGAAGGGAGCGAGGTCGCCGTCGGTCGCGGCGCGCAGGGCAGCGTCGAGCCGATGATTACGCGGAATGTACAGCGGGTTGACGCGATCCATCGCGCTCGCGGTCTCCGCGGCCCCGTGTCCGTTTTCGGTCAGGGCTCCCTGCCACCGCTGCAACCAGGGCGCGATGTGCTCCCGTGGCACGAGGTTGTCGAGAGGCACCGAATTTCCGCGCAATTCGTCGGCGAGAGCGCGGAAACTGCCCGTCCAATCAGCACCGTGTTCCGCCAACAACGTCAGCAGATCGTCGACGAGCGCCCGATCGACAAACGGCTGGGCCAGACCGAGCTTTGCCGCGAGACCGGCCGCGTAGTGACCCTCGTAGCGCTCGTCGAAGGTCTCGAGAACTGCTGACGCCGCGGAAATTGCTTCGTCGGGTGTGGAATCGATCAGTGGCAACAGCGTTTCTGCCAAGCGCGCCAGGTTCCACTTCAGTACAGCGGGCTGATTGCCGAATGCATAGCGGCCCCCGTGGTCGATCGAGCTGAACACTGCCGCCGGATCGAACGCGTCGAGGAAGGCGCACGGACCGTAATCGATGGTCTCCCCCGAAATTGTCGTGTTGTCGGTGTTCATGACCCCGTGCACGAAACCGATGAGCATCCACCTCGCCACCAGTAATGCCTGCGCCTCAACCACCGCCTCGAGGAACTTCAGGTAGCGATTGTGTGTACCCGTTGCCGGAAGTTCGGTCAGCTCCGGGTAGTGCCGGGCAATCGCGTAATCGGTGAGCGGCTGCAATACCTCGCCCTGCCGGGCCGCGAACTCGAAGGTCCCAACGCGTAGGTGACTCGACGCGATCCGTGCAAGCACGGCACCGGGTTCTGCGCCGTTGCGGCGAACGTCTCGGCCCGTCGCCACCACCGACAGCGCGCGCGTAGTGGGGACACCGAGGGCATTCATCGCCTCACTGACGAGATATTCGCGCAGCATCGGCCCTACGACCGCATACCCGTCGCCGCCCCGAGAGAACGGCGTGCGCCCCGAGCCCTTGAGATGCAGATCCACTCGCCGACCGTCACCGGTCAACAGTTCACCGAGTAGCAACGCCCGACCGTCCCCGAGAATTGGCGCGTACCCACCGAACTGATGACCCGCATATGCCATCGCCACCGGTGTGGCCCCGACCGGCACCGTCGACCCGGACAGGACGCCGATCCCGTCCACACTTCGCAGCGCTGCTACGTCCAATCTCAACGACGCAGCCAGCTGCTCGTTCAGCACGAGCAACTGCGGGTCGGGCGCGGCAGCACCTTGCCACGGCACCGTCAGAGCGCCGAGTTCGTCGGCGAAGGTGCTCTCGAGGCCGGCCACGATGGTGACCGTGCCTGCTGTGGATTCCTGGAATGCGGCCATCACACGAGAGTAGTCACCGTGCGACAACCTATCGATCAGCCCTGATCGATGTACGACTCGAGCTGATCGCGTTCGCTCTTGAGCTCGTCGATGCGGCTCTTCACCACGTCACCGATACTGACGATGCCGAGGAGGTTGCCGTCCTCGATCACCGGCAGATGTCGGATTCGACGCTCGGTCATGATCGCGGCAATGCTGTCCACCGCGTCTGCCGGAACGCACGTGTACATCAGAGCGGTCATGACCTCGGAAACCTGGATCCCGAGAAGGTCCGGGCCACGCTCGTGCAGGCGTCGAACGACATCGCGTTCGGAGATGATGCCGACCACCGCGTCGTCGTCGACCACCACCATGGCTCCGATGTTGTGGCGGGCAAGATCGCACAGCAACCCGTTGACCGTCGTGTGGGCGTCGATCGTGACGATGCTGTTGCCCTTGTTTCGCAATATGTCCGCGATCCGCATCACGGCACCCCGATTCGTCGAGACTCTCGGCACGTCCTGCAACGATCGTATCGGCTAGCGAAGCGGAAAAACAGGACTGATCAGGCGATTCCCTGAGCTGCCTTCTCCGCAGCCTGAGCCTGGGCTACCTGAGAAGGTGTGAACCTGATGCACAGCGCCGCGATACCGGCGAACACCGCGCAGACCGCGCAGCCCACAAGCGCGAAGGTGTATCCCTCTCCGAGTGCGATCAACTCCGCCGGATTCATGTCCGCGGCCTTGCCCGAAGTGCCGCCGAGCGAGAGCGTCTTCGACGTCGCCATCGCACCGATCACCGACAGCGCCAGTGGTCCACCGAGCGTCTGGGCAACCTGAGCGATGGCCGTCAGCGGGCCGATCTCGGTCTCCGGCACACCGGCGATCGCGCACAGTGGCAAGGGCACCATCGCGAGGCCGATACCGAATCCGATCCCGATCACGGGCACGAACAAGTTGGCCAGGTAGGTGGAATCGGAATCGAGAGTAGATCCGTAGAGGAGTCCGACGATCATGATCACGACGCCGGTGAGGACCAGCCAACGGGGTTGAACCTTCACGGCGAGCTTGGAAGCAACCGACGCGGCGGCGCCCAATCCGAACGCGAACGGAATGAACGCGATACCGGCACGCAACGGCGAATACTGCATGATGTCTTGCACGAACAGTGCGACGAAGGCCGTCATGCTGAACATCGCGCCACCGACGAAGAAGATGGCGAGGAACGTCGCGACACGGTTGCGATCGGCGAACAACGAGAAGGGCAAGAGCGGGTTGTCCGCAGTTCGCTCGACGAAGAGGAAGGCAGCGAGGGCGACCAGTCCGGCCGCCAATGCACCGATGACGGCGATACTCCCCCATCCCATTTCCGGGCCTTCGGTGAGAGCAAAAACAACACCGGTACAACCGAGGGTCGCGAGGATCGCGCCGGGGACATCCAAAGCCAGACGCGTCTGATTCGTCTCGCGAAGGGCGCGGAACGCCATGCCGACGAGCGCGATCCCGATCGGGACGTTGATGAGGAAGATCAGTCGCCATGACACCTCGGTCAATGCGCCGCCGATGATCAGACCGGCGATCGATCCGACGCCCGTCATGGCGGCAAAAATCGCGATGGCCTGATTACGAGCCGGACCCGCGGCGAAAGTCGTGGCAACAAGGGCGAAGGCGGTGGGCGACGCCACGGCTGCGCCGACACCTTGAAGCGCCCGCGCCGCGATCAACATGCCCTCGTTCAGGGCGAGACCACAGAGCAACGACGCCACCGTGAACAGCGAGACTCCCGCGATGAACATCTTCTTGCGCCCGTACGCGTCACCGAGGCGACCACCGAGGAGCATGAGCCCACCGAACGCAAGCGCGTACGAGGTCAACACCCAATTACGACCACTGTCGCTCAGCCCGAGGTCTGCCTGCAATGGCGCCAGCGCGAGGTTCGCGACGGTGCCGTCGAGCACCACCATCATCTGCAAACCACTCAGGACGATGATGGCGAGCCCGATGACTCGAGTCGCTACCGGGGCATTCGCCGAAGCGGTTTCAGATGTTGGGGAATCAGACACAAGACTTCACGTTACCCAGCGTCGACGGAAAAGCCCGCGACCGGCCCGATCACGATGATCGCCGGAGGCTTGATCTCCTCGTCTTTGACGCGCTGAGCAACGGTCGCCAGATCGGCCCGAAGTTCACGCTGGGTGCGCAGAGTGCCCTCTTGGATCACGGTGACCGGCGTTGTTGACGGGCGTCCACCGTCGACGAGCGCCCTCGCGAACTGATCGATGCGCTCGACCGCCATGAGCAGCACGATCGTGCCGCGCAACTTGGCCAGTGCCGACCAGTCGACCAGCGAATCCGGATGATCCGGAGCCACGTGACCACTGACGACGACGAACTCGTGGGTGACGCCGCGGTGGGTCACCGGGATGCCTGCGGCCGACGGGACCGAGATCGCGCTCGTGATTCCGGGCACTACGGTCACCGGAACGCCGGCAGCGGCACACGCTTCGAGTTCTTCGTATCCCCGCCCGAAGACGTACGGGTCCCCGCCCTTGAGGCGGACCACGAACTTGCCTGCCTTCGCGTTGTCGATCAGCGCGGCGTTGATGGCCTCCTGAGCCATGGCACGGCCGTACGGGATCTTCGCGGCGTCGATCACCTCGACGTCCGGACCCAGTTCGGCGAGCAACTCCGGCGGAGCCAATCGGTCGGCCACGACGACGTCAGCGCGTGCGAGCAAACGGCGTCCACGCACGGTGATCAGGTCGGGGTCACCGGGGCCACCACCGACGAGAGCAACGCCCGCAGCGGCCGGCTCGGCCGTATCGGCGAGCACGCCCGACTGAAGACCTTCGACGACCGCGGTGCGGACTGCTGCCGAACGACGGTGATCGCCGCCGGCAAGAATTCCGATACTCATACCGTCGTACTCGGCGCTGGCGGGAGTTACCGCGGTACCGTGCTTCGCGTTGTCGGCGCGCACGCAGAAGATGTGGCGACGCTCCGCCTCGGCGACGATCGCCGCATTGGTTTCCGGCTCGTCGGTCGAGGCGATGGCATACCACGCACCTTCGAGGTCGCCGTCGGCGTACGGGCGCTCTTCGACCGTGATCTGCCCGGCCGTGGCCATACCTTCGACGGCTGGAGTGAACGCGCGACTGATGACGTGAACACGGGCACCAGAGGCGACCAGCAGTCCGAGTCGGCGCTGAGCCACAGTGCCGCCACCGAACACGACCACGCGTCGATCGGTCAGGTTGAGGCCGACCAAGTAGTTGGTCTCGTCTGCGGTGGACTCGCTCACTCGCACTCCGTTTCGTCGTCAGAATTGTTCAAGCTGGAGGGAACTTTACGGGCCGCCGCCACGGTCACTCCATCCCTGGCAGTCTTGGCCACTAGGAGCGGGCCGCCCCCGGAGGCGAGGATCGCCGCCGCTTCCGCGACGCTTGCCGTCCCGATCGCGTGCTCGACGCGAGTCGACGGTGACGGAACCTGAACTCGCCCAAGTACGTCCGGGTCGAAACTCACAATCGGGACGTTCAGTTCATCGGCGGCAGCGAGCAGAGCTGCAGACGCCGCCTTGCCGGTCGCAGTGGCGAGGACCACGATCCTCGCTCGCTCCTGCAGCACCGCGTTCACCGCAGCGACGATGTCCTTCGCGGTGGCGCTCGTCGTGAATCCAACGCCTATACAGAGGTCATCCCCGTGCGGCATCGACGAACTTCGCGATCGATTCGGGCTGCCCCACCGGATGAGTGTGGAGATACGACGCGTGGACGCCGCCGCGAACAAATCCTTCGCGGACACTGCCGCCGTCCCAGGGCCGCCACCCCCACGCACTTCCGCAACCGTCCGCGTCTGCCGAGACGAGAGACGTTCGGTGGAACTCGTGACCGGTGACGCGGAAGCCTGCTTCGAAGAGGCTGGAGTCGCTGATCGCCACTGCTTCGCGGTACCCGAGGGTCAGGCGTTTCCCGAATGTGGCATCCACCCCGACAACACCGGCCATGCTGTGACCGTCCAAGCTGCGAGCGAGGTAGAGCAGACCGGCACACTCGGCGTGGATCGGCGCACCGCCGTCCGCCAGGTCACGAACCTGCTGCAGCAGAACGGTATTGGCCGCGAGGTCCACCGCATGCTCTTCCGGGAACCCGCCAGGAAGGACAAGAGCAGCAGTTCCCGCGGGAAGCTCGTCACGCAACGGGTCGAACACCTGCACGTCCGCGCCGGCGGCAGTCAGGAGTTCACGGTGCTCGGCATAGCCGAAGGTGAAGGCCGGGCCGCCCGCCATGGCAACCACAGGGCGAGACTCTGCGTGTGCGCCGACCTCGGCAACCGGATCCCATGCAGCTGCACCCACGTTCGAGGCGGCCAGTGCACGAACAGCGTCCAGTTCGACGTGCGAGGCAATCAAGTCGGACATCGCGTCCACTGCGGCCACAGCGGCGGCGCCGTGCTCGGCCGCCGGAATCAGACCGAGGTGCCGGGAGGGAACTTCGAGTTCCGTCAACCGTGGCACAACTCCGAGCACTGCGACGCCGACCTTGTCGCACGCATGACGCAACACCTGCTCGTGACGAGCGCTCCCGACGCGATTGAGAATGACGCCGCCGATGCGCACACCTGCGTCGTAGGTCGCGAAGCCGTGGAGTACGGCGGCCAGACTCTGACTGTGCCCACGGGCGTCGATCACGAGGACTACCGGCGAACCGAGGATCGACGCGACCTGCGCCGTCGATCCCTCCGCCGACGGCTGCGAGTTGGCCTCGTCGATCTTTCCGTCGAACAGACCCATGACACCTTCGACCACGGCGATGTCGCAGCCGGCGGTTCCATGCCGGTAGAGCGGTCCGATGCGATCCGGGCCGACCAGGACAGTGTCGAGGTTGCGTCCGGGCCGCCCTGCCGCGAGTCCGTGATAACCCGGGTCGATGTAGTCCGGCCCCACTTTGAAGGGTGCAACGCTGCTTCCGGACCGTCGCAGCGCGCCGATCAATCCCGTTGCCACCGTGGTCTTTCCGCTACCCGAGGCAGGAGCGGCGATCACCACGGCCGGAGTGGAAGGACTTACCATTCGATGCCCCGTTGACCCTTTCGGCCGGCATCCATCGGGTGCTTGATCTTCGTCATTTCGGTCACGAGGTCGGCGGCGTCGATCAGCGCCTGCGGGGCATCACGCCCCGTGATGACAACATGCTGGTTGCCTGGGCGATCGCGCAGTGTCTGCACTACCTCGTCCACGTCCACCCAACCCCACTTGAGCGGGTACGTGAACTCGTCGAGGACGTAGAATCGATGCTCTTCGCCTGCAAGCCTTCTCGCGATCTCCTGCCAACCCTCCGCAGCGGCAGCAGCATGATCTTCCTCGCTACCGGCCTTGCGTGTCCATGACCAACCTTCGCCCATCTTGTGCCACTGCACCGGCCCACCGACGCCGGTTTCGTCATGCAGGTTTCCGAGCGCGCGGAACGCGGCTTCCTCGCCGACCTTCCACTTGGCACTCTTCACGAACTGGAACACGCCGATGTCGAACCCTTGATTCCAGGCACGCAGCGCCATGCCGAAAGCGGCGGTGGACTTACCCTTTCCCGGGCCGGTGTGCACGGCAAGTACCGGCGCGTTACGACGCTGACGCGTGGTCAGACCGTCGTCGGGAACTGTCTCGGGAACACCCTTGGGCATCGTGAACTCCTGAGCTGGGATCTAGGCTGCGGCGCGGACGACACCCGCGACCTGCTGCGCTGACAATTCGGCAAGGCGGACGTAACCGCCACGTAGTTCTCGGGCCAACTCGGCTGCCAGCCCCAGACGCACGAGGCCGGTCTCGCAGTCGACGACGATGGAAGCGACGGACGCGTCGGCAAGAAGATGCGCGGCGACGCGGGCGCGGTGCAGCGCGTCCTTGCCGCCGGTAGCCCGGCCGTCGGTGAGCGTGACGACGAGGGCGCGGCGCTGCGGGTCACGAAGCCGTTCACGCAGAACCACTTCGCGAGCACGCAGGAATCCCTCTGCGAGTGGGGATTTGCCGCCGGTCCGCATCGACTGCAGGCGACGGACGGCGATGTCCACCGAAGAGGTCGGCGGCAGTACGAGCTCTGCTTCACGACCACGGACAGTGATGACCGCGACCTTGTCGCGGCGCTGATAGGCGTCGCGGAGCAACGAGACAACCGCACCGGTGACCGCGGAGAGGCGGTCGCGTGCTGCCATCGATCCCGACGCGTCGACAACGAAGACGATCAGATTGCCTTCTCGCCCTTCACGAATCGCGCCGCGGAGATCAGCAGGTGCCAGCCGCAGCCGTCCAGCAGTGCGACCACGGGCAACTTGAGACTCGGCTGCGGCGAAGACCGTGCTCGTCAGATGCAATCCGTGGCCACGTTCCCGCGTGGACCGCACGACTCGTCCACGCGGCGACATGGACCGCGAGCGGCGTCCCGGTGCACCTTCGCCGACACCAGGAACCTCGAGGAGCTTGGCCTTGAATTCGCCGGCCGGTGGCGCCGAGGGGCGATCGGTAGCGCGTACTCCCCCACCAGGTCCGTCAGGGTCTTCCGGGCCGTCGTCGTCCGGACCCTCGTCTTCAGGACCGCCGTCTTCGGGGCCACCATCTTCCTGGCCACGGTCTTCGTCAGGGCCATGGTCTTCGGGATTCTCGGGAGGTTCGGGCTCTCCGTCGCGCGCGTCGTCCTCTACCTGCGACTGGGCGTCCTGATCGGCCTGCTCGAGTGCATCGTCCAACTGCTGCTGATCCAAGCCGGGCTCGTCGAACGGATCGCGGCGGCGGCGATGCGGCAGCGTCAGTTCCGCAGCCACTCGCACGTCCTCCGCAGTGACCTCGCTGTCGCCTCGCCAGGCAGCGTGGGCGGTCGCGGTGCGCGCCAGCACCAGGTCCGCGCGCATACCGTCGACGTCGAACGACGCACACAGTGAGGCGATACGACGCAGCTCGCGGTTGCTCAGCTCGACCGAGTCCAGTTTCTCACGCGCCGTGAGGATTTCGGCCGCGAGCTCCTCATCGGCGGATTCGTACCGAGCGACAAACGCCTCGGGGTCGCGCTCGTAGTCGAGCCGGCGACGCACGACTTCCATGCGTACGTCGACGTCGCGGGAAGCTGCGACATCGACCGCCAGTCCGAAACGGTCCAACAACTGTGGACGCAGTTCTCCCTCTTCGGGATTCATCGTGCCGACGAGTACGAATTTGGCCGGGTGCGAATGGGAGATTCCGTCACGCTCGATGTGAACGCGACCCATCGCCGCGGCGTCGAGAAGCACGTCGACCAGGTGGTCGTGAAGCAGATTCACCTCGTCGACGTACAGAACTCCCTGGTGAGCGGCGGCGAGCAGTCCAGGTTGGAAAGCGCGCTCACCGTCGCGGAGAACCTTCTCGAGGTCGATGGACCCGATCACTCGGTCCTCGGTGGCGCCGACGGGCAGTTCCACCAAGCGGGCCGGTCGTGTCGTTCCGGCGTCGTCGACCGCGGGCAGCAGCGCAGTCAGCGCGCGCACGACCGTCGACTTGGCAGTTCCCTTCTCACCGCGGACCAGGACTCCACCGATCCCCGGATGCACAGCACACAGAATCAGCGCCAACCGCAATTGATCCTGGCCGACCACAGCACTGAACGGGAAGCCCGCCACTGGTCGATCTTCTTCACTTCGCACGTCGATATCCCTCCACCTCTCGGTTTCCTCGCCGAGAATTTGGCTGCACTCGAATGTCGCGGCAACCTGGCTGAGATCTCCCGGTCAGTCGGTAGAGGAGAGATCTTTCACAGTGGCGGGACCGCGCCTGGATCGAACAGGACTTCCCCGCGAACATTCGGTATCGAAAAAACCCTAGTCGGCTCGCTTTTCCACGAGCCGACCAGGGTCAAATCTCCGACAAACTAGCTGACAGCCACGAAAGGCTCTCCCCCGCCACGGCGCATCGGGGTGTGCGGGATGCCGTCTTCGATGAACTCTTCGCCGTCAGCCTTGAATCCGTGCTTGGCGTACATCTCGACCAGGTAGGTCTGGGCGTTGATCCGACACGGCGCTTCGCCGACCTCGGCCAGTGCGGCCTGCAGGAGGCGGGTCGTGTGGCCCTGGCCGCGAGCCTGACGCGACGTGCAGAGGCGTCCGATTCGGAAGCTCTTGTTTCCGTCGTCGTGCTCTTCGAGCAGACGGAGTGTGCACACCACCTGGCCGTCCTGCTCGAGCCAGAAGTGGCGTGTTTCCGTCAGCAGGTCCCGCCCGTCCAACTCGGGATACGGGCAGGCCTGCTCGACGACAAAGACCTCCACTCGAAGCTTCAACAACTCGTAGAACGTCTTGTTGTCGAGGTCGAGTGCCCATGAACGCTTCAAAGCTGCTGTTGCCGTCATGGGTTGGACTATCACACAGTCGCGACGGTATCCGCGACCGGAGCCGATTCGGAAGCACCAGCGGAATCGAGCTCGAGAACCTTCGAGGACCAATCCCAGACCTGGTTGAACAGGCCTTCGTTGTCAGTGAGTTTGACGCCGATGGACGGAACCATCTCACGAAGCTTGCCCTTCCAACCCTGGAACTCGGTCGGGAAGCAGCGCTCTAGTACGTCCAGCATCGCCGGGACGGCCGTGGACGCACCGGGCGAAGCGCCGAGCAGGCCGGCGATGGAGCCGTCCTCAGCGGCGACCACAGCGGTACCGAATTCGAGGACGCCGCCCTTGCCCTTGGCACGGCGGATCACCTGGACGCGCTGGCCCGCGGTGATGAGCTCCCAGTCCTGAGCCTGCGCCTTGGGCGCGAATTCACGCAGATCCCAGATGCGACCGGCTTCGTTCTTGGCGAGTTCGCTGACCAGGTACTTGACCAGGCCGAGCTCGCTGACGCCGACGCCGAGCATCGAGAGGATGTTGTTCGGCTTGACCGAGCCGGGCAGGTCCGTGACGCGACCCTGCTTGAGGAACTTCGGCGACCATCCGGCGTAGGGGCCGAACAGCAGTCCCGGCTTGTTGCCGATGACACGGGTGTCGAGGTGCGGCACCGACATGGGCGGGGCGCCGACGGCAGCCTTGCCGTAGACCTTGGCGCTGTGCTGGTCGATGAGTTCGGGGTTGGTGCATCGCAGGAAAGCACCGCTGACAGGGAAGCCACCGAAGCCCTTGGCTTCCTTGATGCCGGACTTCTGCAGCAGGTGCAGGGCGCCGCCACCGGCACCGACGAACACGAAGCGCGAGCGAACGGTGCGCTTTTCACCGGTGCGACGGTTGGTGACCTTGACGGTCCAGGACTTGTCCGAGTTCTGGGTCAGGTTGGTGACCTCGTGGCCGAAGTACATCTTGCCGCCGGTCTTACCGATGTAGCCGATGAGCTGCTTGGTGAGCGCTCCGAAATCGACGTCGGTGCCGTCCTGGCTCCAGTTCAGGGCGATGGGATCGGAGAAGTCGCGTCCCTTGGCCATGAGCGGCAAACGCTCGCTGAACTCGGCCGGATCGTCGATGTACTCCATGCCGCGGAAGAGCGTATGGCCGGCAAGTGCGTCGTAGCGAGCACGCAGGTACTTGGCGTTGGCCTCACCGTGAACGAAGCTCACGTGTGGGATGGGGTTGATGAATTCCTTGGGCTGGGTCAGGACGCCCTGCTCGACCGCGTGTGCCCAGAACTGGCGGGACACCTGGAACTGCTCGTTGACGTTGACGGCCTTCTTGATGTCGACCGTGCCGTCGGAGTTCTCCGGGGTGTAATTGAGCTCACACAGGGCGGAGTGACCGGTTCCCGCGTTGTTCCAGGGGTCGCTGCTCTCGGCTGCGACGGCATCGAGCCGCTCGAAGGTCGAGATCGACCAATCGGGCTGCAGCTGGCGCAGCAATGCACCCAGCGTGGCGCTCATGATGCCTGCGCCCACGAGCACTACATCCGTCTTCGTCTCTACCGCGTTCTGATTCGACACTGGAGAATCGACTTCCTTGTCATTAGCCGTGCGCGCATCCGCCTGCTGTGTTACGCCGAATAGGTTACCCGTGCGTACTCGCGCGGTTCACCACCCCCAATTGTGCTCTACAACGCGCACCCGAAACGACGATTAGATTGTGATTTGTGACTACTTGGGTTCCAGACGTCCTCGGTGACGGATATCAGCAGCTGACGATCCCGCTCGGAACGGATCCGGACGGCGAAGGCGAGGTGGACGCAACACTGGTCCGCTACCAACCGCGGAAGGAGGCGGTGAAGACACGTCGTGCCGTCTTGTACGTGCACGGATTCACCGACTACTTCTTCCAGAAGCACCTGGCCGAGCATTTTGCCGAGCAGGGCTACGCATTCTTCGCACTCGACTTGCGCAAGTGCGGGCGATCCCTCAAGCCGGGACACACGGCGCACTACGTCTCCGACCTTGCGCTCTACGACGCCGAACTGAACGAGGCGCTGCGCATCGTCCGCAGCGAGACCGACGGGAGCGAGGTGCTGCTCATGGCGCACTCGACCGGCGGTCTGATCGTCCCGCTGTGGCTGAACCGTTTGCAGCGCAAGCCCGGTGGCAGCGACGGCGCCGGAATCTGCGGGCTGGTGCTCAACAGTCCCTGGTTCGATCTTCAGGGCCCCTCGGTGGTGCGCAACGTCGGCACTACGGCGATCGATGCGCTCGGACGGGTATCGGCGAAGACGGTGATCCCGGGAACTGGATTACCGACTTACGGTTCCAGTCTTCATGTTTCGGCCAACGGCGTCTGGGATTACAACCTCGACTGGAAGCCACTGGCGGGCTGCCCCGTTACCTTCGGCTGGATGCGGGCCGTCCGAGCGGGTCACGCAAAACTTCACCGCGGCCTCGACATCGGAGTGCCCGCGCTGATTCTGCGCTCGAAGAGGTCGCAGTTCGCGAAGGCGTACAACCCGAGCGTCGACCTCGCCGATTCCGTGCTCGACGTCAAGCAGATCGCACGTTGGGCCGGTTGCCTCGGCGATCGCACCACCATCGTCCCGATCGACGGCGCCCGTCACGACGTGTTCCTTTCGACCGAGAAGCCCTTGGCCACAGCCTTTTCCGAACTCGACCTGTGGTTGGAGTGGCTCGACGGCCACCTCACCCCGGCCGCAGAAAATTCGGCAAGCACAGCAAGCAACACACAGGAGATCGCGCAGTGACGCACTACGACCTTGCAATCATCGGCAGCGGATCCGGAAACTCGCTGCCCGACGAGCGGTTCGACGGCAAGAAGATCGCAATCCTCGAAGAGGGCACCTTCGGCGGAACGTGCCTCAATGTCGGGTGTATCCCGACCAAGATGTTCGTCTACGCCGCCGAGGTGGCACGCACCGTCACCACTGCCGAGAAGTACGGCGTCGACGCCACGCTCGACGGCGTTCGTTGGTCCGACATCGTCAAGCGCGTCTTCGGCCGCATCGATCCCATTTCTGCAGGTGGTGAGCGTTACCGCAGCGAAGACAGTCCCAACACCACCGTCTACCGCGGCCACGCCACGTTCACCGGCGACAAGACGATCGACACCGGAACCGGCGAGACGATCACCGCTGACCAGGTGGTCATCGCAGCCGGTTCGCGTCCGATCATCCCGGACGAGATCGCGTCGAGTGGTGTGAAGTACTACACCAACGAAGACATCATGCGACTGCCCGAACTTCCCGAGCACCTCGTGATCGTCGGCTCCGGATTCATCGCCACCGAGTTCGCACACGTGTTCTCCGCGTTGGGTTCTCGCGTGTCGGTCATTGGCCGCAGCCAGCGACTGCTGCGGCACCTCGACGACGAGATCTCCGAGCGCTTCACCGAGTTGGCCGAACAGAAGTGGGACGTCCATCTGGGCTCCCCCCTCACGTCGGTACGCGGCGATGGCGACAACATCGCCGTCGAACTGGCAAACGGCACAGTCGTTTCCGGTGACGTTCTCCTCGTCGCGGTCGGTCGTCAGCCGAACGGTGACCTACTCGGTCTCGACAAGGCCGGCGTCGAACTCGACGACAAGGGCTCGATCGTGGTCGACGAATACCAACGCTCCACCGCAGAGGGCGTCTTCGCACTCGGTGACGTCTCCTCGCCGTACCAGCTCAAGCACGTCGCCAACCATGAAGCGCGCGTTGTTCAACACAACCTGCTCCAGGACGCGTGGAAAAACACGTCCGGGCTTCGCAGCACCGATCACCGCTTCGTACCGGCAGCAGTGTTCACCGATCCGCAGATCGCCGACGTCGGAATGACGGAGAAGCAGGCTCGCGACGCCGGACTCGACATCACCGTCAAGGTGCAGGCATACGGAGACGTCGCGTACGGCTGGGCGATGGAGGATCAGGAGGGCATCTGCAAGGTGATCGCCGAGCGCGGCACCGGACGCATTCTCGGTGCCCACGTCATGGGTACGCAGGCTCCGACGGTGATCCAGCCGCTCATCCAGGCGATGAGCTTCGGTTTGTCAGCGCAGGACATGGCGCGCGGCCAGTACTGGATCCACCCGGCCTTGGCCGAAGTGGTCGAGAACGCGCTGCTCGGCCTCGACATCTGAGCCCCGCAGCCCCAATGACGCCGAAAAGGCGGGCACTCCTCGCAAAGGGAATGCCCGCCTTTTCGTCGGTCAGAGTTTCACCAGGGGCTGGTACGCAGCACGATCTCGGTTGCGAGTTCGGCCGGTGCCGACTTGACGACGTCGTCGACACCCGGAAGTTCCGTCACGCGGAAGTCGGAGTACACGAAACGACCGCTGGCGTCGGCGATGGCCCGACCTCCACTGCCCACGACTACGGTGGTCGGAACCTCGACCGGCGGTACGCCGGCAATATCGCTGGCCGACGGATGTCCACGGTCCACGGCGATCAAACTCGCGAAGCGGCCGAACTGACGTGCAGCCAACAGCCACGCGAGATCGGCGCCCTCCCGGTGACCGACCAGATTCACCCAGGCGATGTTCAACTCGTCCAGAAGTACCACTGCCGAGGTCTCGTCGAGATTCTCGATCGATTCCACCGCGACGGTCCGCAGATCCGAATGGTGCAGTCGCTCACACACATCGTCGTACAAGTCGACGGGGTCGCCCTTGCCGGGGAGCAGGAGTACCGCATGCTTGCTGACCGGCCCGTCGATCCGAACGGTGCACGAACCACTGCCCACCGCTACTCGAGTCAATTCCATGTCTGGAAACGGTACGCGATCCACACTGTGGAGGACCCTGGAGTCGACAGAAGTATGACCACTCATACATTCTCACCACCGCCGGCGAGTCCGATTTGTTCGCTCTGCACCGCCTCTCCCCTGAGCGAAAGTGGCTTTCGGCGCATCTGAGGCGACCGATGTACCGTTCGCTCGAGGTGGGGGGTGGGCGAAGCGCCGAGCGCCTGACCGGAGGAAGCGCCTCGGTCAGCCCCTCATTGCCGGCTGATCTCGGTTCCCGTCGACGTAACCAGCAGAACCAGTGCGTCCGCAGTGCGCGCGCAGAACGCGTCACCGTCGGCGAGGCCACTCGTGAGGCCCCGCACGATGGTGGTTGCAACGAGAATGTCGAAGGCCACATCGGCGGTCGACACGATTTCCGCGTCGGACCGCTCGGGAAATTCGACACGCACGCGCTCGGCGAGCGCGAGCCGGGCCGGGTCTTCCGATCTCCGAACCAGTTGTTCGTAGGCGCCGTCTTCTTGATGGTAGGCCGACAGCAGGCCGGGAATCGCTGCGCGCGTTGCCGGTTCGGCAACTCTCGCGAGGAACCATCTCGTCCAGGCCTGCATGTCGTCACGCAAATTCGACGTGGTCACCGGTAGCGCCGCATCCTGCATTCCGAAGACCGCATCCTCGATGATGGATTCCTTGGTCGCCCAGCGCCGATAAATTGCGGCAGTGCCCAGTTCGGCCCTTCGCGCGATGGCTGTGATCGTGGTCTTCTGGTAACCCTGCTCCGCCAGCAACTCGCGGGCGGCGGTGAGGATGGCGTCGTCCACCTGCGGATCTCGAGGGCGCCCGACTCCGACGGTGCCGATGCGTCGATCTTTGCGTTCGTCCACAACTGCGGACAGTACCCGACCGGTTTCGCCGAAAACCATTACGTTGCGTAGCGCTCCGTAATAGATTGTGAACACCCCACTCCGTCGACACAAGGACCGACTGTGATCACACCGCACGACGAACTACTCATTCATCAACTCCCGACGACACTCGACCACGTCTCCCAAAGTGACCTGCGCTGGACCGAACGCATCGTGATGTACGGCTTCGACAAAACGGGCGAGATCAGCATCATGACGGGACTGGCCAAATACCCGAACCGCAACGTCCTCGACGCCTACGCGATGGTGACGCGCAAGGGTGAGGAAGCCCGCGTGGTGCGCCTGTCCACCGAGTTGAACCCTCAGACCGGAGGACTGGCAGCGTGGAGTGTGGGGCCGTACACCTATGAAATCGTCGAACCACTCCGCCAGGTACGTTCCACGGTCGACGCAAACGAACACGGATTGAGCCTGCAACTCGACTTCCACGGCGACTTCCCGGTGTACGAGCAGACGGCAGCGTTCCATCGCACGCGCGGCCGCGTTCGCGAAGACGCCCGACGCTTCTACCAGAACGGCACCATCACGGGTTGGATCGAAATCGACGGCACCCGCATCGACATCGATCCGGACAACTGGTGGTTCGGCCGCGATCACTCGTGGGGCGTACGACACGGCGGTGGCGGCGGCAGTCTGTCCGAGGGCGCGAACCTGCAGCCGTCCGAGATTCCGGACGGAGTCCTCTATTACATGGGGATATTCCAATTCGACGACGAGGTAGTGCATTTCGCGCAGCGCGAAACCAGTACCGGCGCGCGCTGGCAGTTCGAGGGCGAGGTGCTCTTCCCGATCGGTTCCGGCAAGGACGCGCTACCGATCATCGACGTCGAGCACGATCTGAAATTCCGTGACGACATGCGGGTGGTCGAATCCGGCACTTTCACCGTGCACCGAGCGGACCGGACCACCGACGTGATCGAGGTGAATCCAGTGTGCGATTTCTGGCCCGGACTGGCCGGTTACGACGAGTACCGGGGGTACGCCTCCGGCATGTACCGCGGCAAGGACTTCAGCGACAGCTTCACCGTCGACATCACGAACCTCGATGAAATCCGGCAGGTGAGCATGCTCAGCGAGACGCTGTGCGAGGTCCGCATGGGAGACAAAGTCGGATACGGGCTCGTGGAAATGGTCTTCATGGGCGTGAATCCCCGCTACGGGTACACCGATTGGAGCAACACACGGACAGGTACGAACAATGACTGACCGAACAGCCGCAGAAGACATCGCACCCGCCCTTGAACCAATTGTCCGGGAGCACATTCCGGGTACTCGAGGCGCCAAGATCGTCAACTTCAAGCGCACCGAACGCGGATTCTCGACGGAGACATACCTGTTCGACCTCGATGGCGCCACTGGCGAGTCGAGTGGTTTTGTTTTCCGGCGTCCACCGGAGGTTTCGCTGTTCCCCGACTACGATCTCCGCCGCCAGTTCCTCGTGACACAAAGGCTCGCGAAGTCCGACCTCGCAGTCCCTCACGTTCGGTGGATCGACAGCGGTGACAACCCACTCGGCAGCCCCTACTACGTCATGGACCGCATCGGTAATGCCGAGGCGCCCAGCGACTTTCCGTCGTATCACAGTGCCGGGACATACTTCGAAGCCGATGAGGCAGGCCGAGCGAAGATGTGGTGGGGATGCGTCGAGACGATTGCGCAGATTCATCGCTTGGACCCGGACAAGCTCGAACTCGGATTCCTCTCCTACCCCCAGTTCGGCACCCATCCGGTCGAACAGGCGGTGAACTACCTCGACTGGGCCGTTCGTTGGGCATCGCCGGACCTACCGCCGATATTCGACAAAGCACTGGCCTGGCTGAGGGAGAACATCTACCAACCCGAACACGTGACACTGTGCTGGGGCGATGCCCGGATGTCGAACATCCTCTACGGCCCGGACCAGTCGATCGCCGGGGTTCTCGATTGGGAGATGGCGTACCTCGGCGATCACGAGGCCGACCTCGCCTGGCTGTTGTTTCTCGATTGGGCGTGTAGCGAATTCGAGGGACACACACCTTTGCCAGGCACTCCCAGCCGAGAAGAGACCATTGCCCGCTACGAGGAACTGACCGGCTGGAGGGTCGAGAACCTTTTGTTCAACGAGGTACTCGCTGCGGTTCTGCTCGCTGTTCCGCTCCTGCGCCTGTCCACGCATCTCCAACTCGGCGAACATACGGATATCACCGCGTTCTGCAAACATCGTCTCGAACAGTTGCTGCGAGACGCGTAGTCGTCCGCGTGTGATTTTCCGCAAGGCTCCCGAATCATTCCGACGGGATTTCCTGCCACTCGGCGGACAAGCGCGAAACCCACACAGGCGTGCGCCGTTCCATTAATGCACGAACACCTTCCACCGCGTCCGGCTTCCCCATGACGCGTAGATGCAGGTCCGTTTCGATGGCCGCCACCGTCTCTGGTCGACAGCTGCTGCTCTGGCTCTGCCAGAGCAGTCGCTTCGAGAGCGCCACCGACATCGGTGCAGTGTTCGTCGCAATGTCTCGGGCGATCACCAACGCCGCCGAAAGCACTTCGTCAGCGGGCAGGCAACGGCTACCCAACCCGAGCGCGATTGCCTCGGCTCCGTCGAACGTCCTTCCAGTCAAAAGGATGTCGGCGGCCACAGCCATTCCGGCGATGCGCGGAACCGTCCAATGCGCCATCGCATCCGGCAACACACCGAGGCGAACCTGCGGAATTGCATACTTGGCGTCAGCTGCAAAGATTCTGATATCGGCCTGCATCGCGATGGTGAGGCCGATTCCGATCGCATGTCCGTTCACCGCTGCGATGACCGGCTTTCGCAACTCGAACGCCGGCGGATCCACCGGTGATGACGAAAACTGCTCGCCGTCAGGTGAATCGAAGGTGCCGGCGCCGTCGCCAAGATCTGCACCCGCGCAGAATGCTGGTGGCGCACCGGTCAGCACGATCACGCGAACGGAATCGTCTTCGTCGAGCTTTCGGTACGCCTGCCCCAAGTCTCGACCCATGTGCTTGTTGAAGGCATTCCGTTTGTCAGGCCTGTCGAGGGTCACGACGGCAACGCCGCCGTCCACCGAAACCGAGATCATTGCCCCACCGCTTCCGTCCCGACGGCATCGGCCGGATGCGCAGCCAGGACGTACAGAGATCGTGCGAGGGCATCTACAAAGCGGTCCTCACCCTCGAGCCCACGGGTCAACCCCTGCATTGTCGTCGTCCCGGCCAGCAGGTCGAACAAGAACATCGCATCCGCACCTGCCGGGATCTCACCACGCCTCACCGCGTCGTCCAGCAGATCCTGAAACGCTGCACGAACCGGTGCACCGATAGCCAATAGACGTTGTCGCGCCTCCACCGTCCGCGAATCGGCAAGCAGGCCAGGAACTCCGGCCCGCGCCGCGGGTCGGGCAGCGCGGACCAGGAAGATGTGCACCCACGTCGTCAGATCCACCCGCAAATCACCGGTCGGCCGAGGCAACGGATGTCCGCCCGGTCCATGCACTGCTTCTTCGATCAGGGCCTCCCGTGACGGCCAGCGACGGTAGATGGCCGGCGTATTGACACCGGCAGTCCTGGCAATCGCCGAAATGGTCGTCTGCTGATACCCAACTTCGGCCAGCAGTGTGCGAGCTGCAAGCAGCACAGCCTCGTCCTTGCCTGGGTCGCGTGGCCGTCCGATACGGGCGGGAGACTCGGTTTTCACCATTACATATTAACTCGTAACGTTATCTCCCTACCTGAACGAACGCAGTTCAGGTGCCGGACGGCTTGGGGAGCCTCGTCATTCCGTAGACGTGATCAGCGCGCACCGTGAGGATCTGTCGACGCTCCGCAACCATTGCTTCGCGGTACTCCTCCCAATCAGGATGCTCCTGGCCGCTGATGTCCCGGTACAGCTCGACCAGTGCGTCAGACACTTCGTCGTGAGGATCGGCCGCGACGGGTGTCACCACGGCAAGTCCTTCGATCACGGCGTAGCTCCAGAAGTCGGGCGCGCTGACGTGAAGGGAAACCCGCGGATCGCGGATCGCATTTTTACTCTTGGCGCGATCGGCTGTGATGGACACGGAAGCCGTCTTCGACTCGCCGTCCCAGCGGTAAATGATGTTGGACAACTGTGGGCGGCCGTCACGCTTGACGGTTGCCAGCACGCCTTGTTTTCCCCGGGCCACGAGTGCGAACAACGCGTCGTCGGTGTCTGTGTCATTGCTCATATCTGCACCAACGACGCCGTGCGGCCGGTTTGTTCCGGAGGCAGGCCAGTTCGAAGATTGCGGACCGCAATCGCGCGATGTCTCTTCCCCCGATGGAGGACAGCGGACAAAGATGGTCGACATGGCAACTTCTCACGACATCCTCCGACTGACTGCGTTCAGTTCGGATCCGGCCGGCGGTAATCCCGCCGGCCGGACTGCTCGACGCCCGCGGGCTCGACGACCCCGAATTACAATCCGTTGCAGCCGAAGTCGGGTATGCCGAGACGGCGTTCCTCATCGAACCGGAACTCGGAGGCAACCCGCGCCACAGCCGGATCCGGTACTTCTCCCCTATCGCCGAAGTACCGTTCTGCGGTCATGCCACTATTGCGACGGCCATCGCTCTCACCGAGCGAGACGGCGACGGAACCTTCACATTCGAAACACCGATCGGACCGGTATCCATCGACACGGCGACCGACGAGGACGGAAGGTCGACCGCGACCTTCACCAGCGTCGAACCGTCGGTCTCGCCGATCGATCACGCCGTGCTGACAGCGCTGCTCGGGCTCATCGGCGTCGATTCGTCTGCGCTCGACGCGCGGTATCCCGCAATGCTCTCGTACGCCGGCAACACTCACCCGATCGTCGTACTTCGTGATCAGTCGACATTCGACGAGTTCACCTTCGATCCATCCGCAATGCGAATTCTGATGGACGCGCAGGGGTGGGCCGGCACGGTGACAATCCTGCATCCCCTCGACGACAACACCTTCGAAGCCCGAAATCTGTTTCCGGTGGGAAACATCGTCGAGGATCCTGCAACCGGGTCCGCAGCGGCGTCGACCGGCGGTTACCTGCGCAAACTCGAACCCGCGGCCACTCTGCGGCGGATCACCATCCACCAGGGCCGACACGTCGGGCGTCCCAGTGTGCTCGAGGTCGACATCCCAGTCGACGGCGGTATCTCGGTCACCGGCACCGCAGTGCCCGTCGTCGACGGGCAATAGTCAACCTCAGCGATGAGTTTCTGCCCGCCGGCGGGTCTATTCACCAGAGCGACGTCACAAGACCATCGCATCGAGCCGGGAGAACACCATGTCTGCAATCACGTCAACCGCACACAACCTCCACGTCACCAAGCCACGTGCCGTACTCGGCGCCACGGTAATTGCTCTCGTCGTCAATCTGATCCTGTGGTTGATCGGCCTCGCATTGGGCGGATCCTTCGAGATGACAGATCAGGGAAAGCCGGCGAGCGTCGCGCCTGGTGGGGTCATCACATTGACGGTGGTGCCACTGCTGGTCGGTTTGTCGGTCGCAATGTTGATCTCACTGAAGTGGGAGCCGATCATCCGCATCGCCCAGATCGTGGGTGCAGTCGTGGCGCTCGGCACCATCGCTTTGACCATTGCCGCGGACTTCGACGCCGCCAGCACGGTCATGCTCGCGCTGATGCACGTGGTTGTCGCCGCGGGCGTCGTCGTCGCGCTCGAGGCTGTACGTCGGTCCCCCTCGAACTAGACAGCGGTAGGCGGCGCCGAATACGTCTCGACGATCTCGGCTGCCACGTCGCGCAACCGGGTATTCGTCGTCTGAGACTGCTTGCGCAGCATGTGAAATGCGGTGTCGGCGTCGATCCGATGGATGGCCATCAGCATGCCTTTGGCCTGTTCGATCGGCGCCCGGGTCTCGAGCGCACGTTGCAAGGCATCAGCCACCGCCTTGGCGGACTTGAAACGAGAGAAGTCGCCGATCGCGCGTGAGACCGTTGTCGTGAGAATCTCCATGACATCCGCGTCGACGCGGTCGAATGCCGCTGAGGCGCGTCCGTACAGGTTGAACGAACCCAGTCGCTGATCCGGCGTGAAGAGCGGCGCCGCGAGAAAGGACTTGATCCCTTCGTCCTTCGCCGCCGCCGCGAACCGCGGCCAGCGTTCCGCGCTGGTCTCGGCATCGACGACAACGGTTTCACCGGTTCGAGCGGCGTGCAGACATGGTCCGTCGCCGGCGTCGTATTGCTCGATGTCGACACGCAGAGTCCGCGAATCGGTATGAACGGCGGTGTAGGTCTGCCCGGCCAGATCGATGGTGACGCCGATGCTGTCGGCGCCCTCGATGGCGTCGTTCGCGATTTCGACGGCGCGCTGGAGCAAAACCACGAGTTCGTCCTCGTCGCCGATACTTCCTCCGAGCGCTGCCAGCAACTCCCGGACCGCGCTTGCAGTCAGCCGAGTTTCCGCAGCCTCGACGGCGACGTCAGCACCCGTTGCCGTCGCATCGTCCGGCATTACCGACGGCACCGAATCCTCGGTTCTCGGGTCGAAGCCTCTGGGGTCGAAAGCGGTATCCACGACGAAGCATTCTTCCAGCTACCCGGGCCGTCAGGAGAGTGAGTTCGGTGACAGAACCCGGCAAACCGCCGAGTCGTCATCGCCATCGGTCGAGCGCGAGACCCAGATTCCGCCTCGCCCGAGTGTGTTGGCCACGAACCGCGTCCGGACTCAGTTCCAGGACAACTGCGATCTGTGGATACGTCATGCCCTCGACTTCCCGCAAGACCCAGGCGGCGCGCTGACGCAGCGGTAGACGATCGAGTTCGGCTTCAAGAGCGTCGAGAAATGCTGTGCCGCATACTTCCTCGCTCGGATCGCGCAATCGAGTATCGACTTCGTCCCGAAGTCCGTCCACATCGGCGGCGCAGGAGCCGACTTTTCGATGGACATCCGAGATCTTGCGAGAACAGATCGCGAACAACCAGGTCTTGATACTCGAGCGCCGCTGAAACCCCGGAAGTTGGCGCCAGGCGGCAACGCAGGTTTCCTGGACGATGTCGTCGACGTCACTCTCACTGGTGACGAGTCGACGGGCAAATCGATACAAGTGCGGGCCGTATCGGCGAACGATGACGTCGAAGGCCGCATGATCGCCGAGCATTGCCGAGTCGACCAGCACCTCGTCACTGAAGTCGGTAAGCAAGCCGTCGAATTGATCTGTCACCGCGCACACTCCTACTAGGGAGCCGTCGCGGGAGTGAGGCCTGGCTATTCTACCGCGTCCACGTCGACGCCCGCGGGAGCGCTCTCAGGCTTCGAGTGCGGAGGCAATGACGGGAAGCCCGATCGGCGCCCCACCGTTGATCAGTTTCTCGAGTAGATCCTGATCGAGGTGCTGCTCGACGAGATCAGCGAGAAGGTCGAGTTGCTGTTCTCGCACCGCGGCAACCGAGGTGTCGGGTGCAGCAACAAAACCGGGAACCGCGATCTCACGCAGCAGGCTGCGCCGAAAGTCGTCACTTTCCAGGAGACCATGCCAGTGTGTCCCTCGAACAGACCCTCGCACACTGCCTTCCGGCACACCGCTCGAGTCCGCCAGCAATGGGCGGTCCCCGTTGCGCACGACGCGTCCGTGATGAATCTCGTACCCCGACACCGAGATACCGTCGGCGGAACCGGTTACCTGCGCCAGCACTTTGTCCGAAGCGAATTCGATGTCGAGGTCCAGCAGACCGAGTCCTGCGGTGATCCCTGATCCTGATTCGACGTCGTCGACGATCGAATTACCCAGCATCTGGTATCCGCCGCAGACTCCCAGCACTGCCTGCCCGCGGCCCGCTCGGGCGATGATCTCGTCAGCCAGGCCGGTACTCCGCAACCACTCGAGGTCACTCACGGTGGACTTACTACCGGGGATCACCACGAGGTCTGCGTCGCGGATCCGCGACGGATCGGTCACCCACGAAACTGCCACGCCCGGTTCACATGCCAGCGCCTCGACATCCGTCGAGTTGGAGATGCGCGGGAGCCGAACCGCAGCAACGGTGAGCCAGGCCGAACCGACGGGTGGGCCAGGGCGCCCTACCGGGGCGTTGCCGGTGACGCCAAGCGAATCCTCGGCGTCGAGCCAAAGATCGTCGGCAAACGGGATCACTCCGAGAGTGGGTCGACCGGTGAGGCTGCGCAGTTGATCCAGTCCGGGTTCCAACAGTGCAACGTCACCGCGGAATTTGTTGATCACAAATCCCGCGATCAATGCCTGGTCGCTCGGCGAGAGCACAGCAACGGTCCCGAACAGATGGGCCAGGACGCCGCCGCGATCGATGTCACCGACGACGACGACCGGAATCTGCGCAGCCTCAGCCAATCCCATGTTGGCAAGATCCGTTGCGCGCAAGTTGATTTCGGCGGGTGAACCGGCGCCTTCACAGATCACGACGTCGAACTCGGATCGAAGCGATTCGAGATCTTCGGCCACGACGGCGCGAAGCCACTGCCGATGCTGCATGTAGTCGCGAGCACCCACTGTGGTCATCGCCTTGCCCCGAACGACCAGTTGCGAAGTGCGGTCACTCCCCGGCTTGAGCAGCACGGGATTGAATCGAACACTCGGCTCCAGACCGCATGCCCGCGCCTGAAGTGCCTGCGCACGGCCGATCTCTCCGCCGTCCAACGTGACCACGGAGTTGTTCGACATGTTCTGCGCCTTGAACGGCGCCACTCGGACGCCTCGACGCGCCAACATGCGACACAATCCGGCCACCAGAACGCTCTTGCCTGCGTCGGAAGTAGTGCCGGCTACCAGCAGAGCGCCGCGCATCGCCGAACTCAAGGCAGGGTGAGAATCTCTGCACCGGTCTCGGTGACCACCAAGGTGTGCTCGAACTGCGCCGTCCACTTACGGTCCTTGGTGACGACGGTCCAGCCGTCCTCCCAGATCTCGTAGTCGATACCACCGAGGTTGATCATCGGTTCGATCGTGAAGACCATACCCGGTTCGATGATCGTCTCGACCGCGGGCTCGTCGTAGTGCAGGATCACGAGGCCGTTGTGGAAGGTCTCGCCGATTCCGTGTCCGGTGAAGTCCCGGACGACGCCGTACCCGAACCGATGGGCGTAGGACTCGATGACGCGTCCGATCACGTTGAGCGCGCGGCCGGGCTTGACGGCTTTGATGGCCCGCATCGTTGCCTCGTGTGTGCGCTCGACGAGCAAGCGGTTCTCTTCGGACACGTCACCGGCGAGGAACGTCGCATTGGTGTCCCCGTGCACCCCGTTGATGTACGCGGTGACGTCGATATTGACGATGTCTCCGTCCTGGATCACGGTCGAGTCGGGGATTCCGTGGCAGATCACCTCGTTGAGAGACGTGCAGCACGACTTGGGAAAGCTCTTGTAGCCCAACGTCGACGGGTATGCGCCGTGGTCGAGCATGAACTCGTGTGCGATGCGGTCGAGCTCGTCGGTCGTGACACCGGGAGCGACAGCCTTGCCGGCTTCCTGCAGCGCGCCGGCAGCGATCTTGCTGGCGATGCGCATCGCCTCGATCGTCTCCGGCGTCTGAACCCAGGGCTCGTTGCCCTCTTTGGCGGTCGGCTTCCACGCGTACTCGGGCCGCTCGATCTTCGAGGGCACAGCGAGGACGGGAGAGACGGTTCCAGGGACCAATGGGGTACGCACAGACATGCAGAACAGCCTAGACCTCGCGTCGCGCGTCAGCCGGATGCACTCCAGTTCCGGAAAACCGGATCGACGAGAATTCTGATGGGGGTCGACATCGTCTGTCCGAATTCCTCGAAGAGCTTGTCGCGAGATTCGAAGGTGCCCAGATCACGGTCGACGAATTCGGAGAAGTCCAAGCAATCGCACGAAATTGATTTGCCCCAACTGATCGGAGCGCGTCCGATCGCGTCGAACAGTGTCTCCTCGCCGGTGTTCGTGAACGGTTCGAGCGCTGAGACCACCGCAGGTGAAACGATCTCGGAGATGTCCTGCCAGCGTCCGTCGACCAGAAATTCCGGCCACGCCAGCAGCACAGACTTCGGAATCACCGCATGTAGACGCCGAAATCTCGGGTACCAGAACTCCCCACGAAGTACGAGACCGCGAACTCGCGTGGCGATACCTCGGCGGCGAGCCAACGCTTCGACGATAGCCAGTCTCTGACTGCAGGATCCGCGTCCTCGGCTCAATGTCACCGAGACGGGTTGCCGGTCGTCGAGGCCGTACACCGGCCGAATATTTGCAGCGACGCTGCGATGCGCCGACACCAGGAACTCCTGCGCCGACTGGATCGAACCTTCTGCAATGTCCTCGTAGAGGCGAGCCACGTCATCGTGGCCCCAGTCGAGAATCGGCGTCGCGGTTATATCGCCAACGGACACATCGTGGCGGATGTCACCTTGGCGGATTCCGCCGAGCAGCACGCACGTCATGTCTCAACCGTAGTGCGCGACCGGAATCGGTGGAGCCTGACAGAATCCGAACCGTGAAGAAATGGCTCCTGTTGATCACCGCGATCCTGACCGAGGTGTCCGCGACTCTGTCTCTGCGCGCGGCCCTCGATCACCCCGCCTGGTACTTCGTGGTCGTCGGCGGATATCTCGCAGCATTCACCGCGTTGTCGTTCGTCCTGCGGGAGGGCATGGGACTCGGTGTTGCATACGGAATCTGGGGCGCAACCGGAGTTGTCCTGACCGCGGTGTTCGCGACTTTCCTTTTCGGCGACCCCCTGACAGCCACGATGGGCGTCGGCATTGCCCTGGTCATCGGCGGAGTCCTCTGCGTTGAACTCGGTTCCCAGGTTGCTGCCGACAGCGGGCCGGCGGACCCGGCATGACTTTCGTATTTCTGATCGCTGCAATTATTTCCGAGGTCACCGCGACGTTGTCACTACGGATGGCGTCGCAGGACGGCAGCGACAAACGATGGCTCGCGGTTGTCACCGTGGGGTACCTCGCCGCTTTCGCTTTCCTCACGCTCGCACTCGACGCGGGCCTGACAATCGGCGTTGCGTACGGCATCTGGACTGCTTGCGGGGTGGCGCTGACAGCAATCGCATCCCGCATTCTCTTTCGCGAACCGCTGACCAAGCTCATGATCGTGGGGATCGGCCTTATCGCGGCAGGCGTGCTTCTCATCGAACTCGGTGCGGGCCACTGAGCCCAGCAAACAAGGTGTAAGGTTTACCTAACTTTGCTTTGGAGGTAGTCCGCGGTGCCGATCCCTGCCCTTCGTGAAATCGACGGTGGCCTCCACCTGTCGGATTCCGACCGCCACACTCCGATGGCGCGCGCCGTCCCGGCGCCGTTCCAACTGACGACGTACATCGTCGAGACCGACCACATCACCCAGTGGCCACAGCACGCTCATGCCGAGCACGAACTCATCTGGTCCGACCGCGGCGTCGTCAACATGATCATCGACAATCAACTCTGGACCGTCACGCCCGGCGTCGGCCTGTGGATCCCTCGCGGGGTCCTCCACGAAGGTCAAGCCAATCCCCACGTCGCATTCCGCGCCACTCTCTTCACCCCCGAGTTGTGGACTCCCACCTGGAACGAACCGTGCATCGTGACCTTGAGTGAGGCAGCCCGGGTACTGCTGATACACCTCGCCCATACCGGAATGCCTGCAGAACAACGCCTTCGGGCACAGCAGGTCTGTGTCGATCTCCTCACCCCGGCATCGGCACCTCACTTCGACGTACCGATCCCCCGCGATCCCCGGCTTCGACAACTCGTCGACAAAGTGTTGTCGGATCCCGCCGACGATCGGTCACTCGACCAGTGGGCGCACGTTCTCAACCTCAGCCGACGCACGGTCACCCGGATTTTTGCCGCGGAACTTGCGCTGAGTTTTGCGCAATGGCGCACTCTGGTTCGCATGAGTACAGCGCTGGGCATGCTGGGGACCGGGATGAGTGTGAACGCCGTCAGCCGTCGAGTCGGGTACGGGACGTCGAGCTCGTTCATCGCTGCTTTTCGTAAGACGGTCGGCTACACCCCTGGCAATGCGCTCGCCGCTGTCAACTGACTCGAGCCTGACCTGTTGTCGACATCTGCTGGCCCCTTCGCTACACGCACGCGCCCTAGATTCACTTAGGTAAGCCTGCTCTCATGTGCGTACCGCGCTGAGTCGTGCAAGCACTTCCCCGATCTATCCCGAGGAGTTTCGCGTGTTCAGATCTGCCCGTCAGAGAATTCGTCCCCAACGGAAGAGGCGAATTGTCGTTGCGCTGATGGTGGCGGCCGCACTGCCTCTGACCGCCTGCACGCAGTCGTCATCGGACGCCCAGGAAAATAGTTCGTCGGCATCTGCTGTCGAGGACGGCGCATACCCCGTCACGATCGAGCACGCATTCGGCGGCACCACCATCGACAAGGAACCGACCAGGATCCTCACCCTCGATTCCGCAGCGGCCGACACTGTCATCGCCCTTGGCGTCACTCCGATTGCAATGCAGAAGGACTCGTGGGCCGGCGACGCCGACGGCTTCCTCCCGTGGACGCGCGCGGAACTCGAGAAGTCGGGCCAGCCGCTGCCCACACCGGCGCCGTACTACTCCGACAGCGGTGAGCTTCTGTTCGAGCAGATCCTCAATGCCGCACCCGACCTGATTCTGGCCCCGTACTCCGGTTTCTCCGAGCAGGACTATTCGCGTCTGAGCTCGATCGCCCCGACACTCCCCTACGACACCAAGCCGTACCAGCCGAGTTCGTGGCAAAACCTCGCCACCGATGTCGGCAAGGCCTTGGGGCGCCCGGCCCAGACCGCGGATTTGATCAAGTCCGTCGAAAAGACGGTGGAAGAGTCGAAGACCAGCCATCCTGAATTCAATGGAGTCACGTTCGCCTTCGGGTCTTACATCCGCGAAGGCGAAACCGAAACGGCCATCTACGGCCCGGACGATCCGCGCGTGAAGTTCGTCGAAAACCTCGGACTCACAGTCGCTCCCGACGTGGTCAACGGTGCCAAGAACTTTGCAGGCGACTCGTTCCTGTTCGGCATCAGCATGGAAAAGCTCGATACGATAAACACCGACGTATATCTCGGATGGGCAAGCGATCAGTCGGAAGTCGACAGCACGTTGGCCAACACCCTGTTCGCACGGTGGCCGGTTATCGCCAACGGGAAGGACTTGTGGATCACCGACAATCGCCTGACAGCCGCCACCATGTACGTCAGCGTTTTGAGCGTTCCATGGGCAACTGACGAGCTGGTCCCCCAGTTGACCGAACTGGTTGCGAAGTAGCAGCTCGGCCCTCCTGATCAGAGACTTGTAGGCCACTCACTGCGCAGCGTTGCAAAAACCACAGTGTCGGTCCACTCGTTCTTGATCCACGCGTTCTGCCGAAAATGTGCCTCTCGCCGCAACCCGATTCGCCGCGCGAGTCGCGCCGAGGATTCGTTTCTCGCATCCATCTGCGCGACCACGCGGCGCAATCGGGGTGTCGCGAAGACCAGGTCGATCAGAGCGGTCACAGCTTCCGTCGCGAATCCTCGGCCGCCGAAGTCGGGCGAGAATGCCCACCCGACTTCGGCGGTGCGCTCGATGTCGACAGCGTCCCCTGATTCGTCGACTAGCCAGGCACTCACGCTTCCGACAACCCGGCCCTCGTATTCGACGACAAGAGCCACCGCGCCCGCTGTCAGGTCGCGGCGAGACATTCTGGTCTGCACTGCCTCTCGCGCATCGTCCGGGCTCCAGGGTTCGTTGAACAAATACCGGCACACGTCGCTACGCCCGTAGAAGGTGAGAAGGTCCTGATGATCGCCGGGACGGTAGGTACGAAGCACCAGTCGATCCGTCCGAATTGTTACCGGCGCAGTCGTCAGCGTCATGCCTGCGTCCTCCACATCCATGCCGTCACGGTAGATCCTCTCGGATTCGTGGGCGAGCGAATATCGCGAGGATGTCCAGCGCTCAATGTTTGATTTGCCCCGTGGCGGGATACTTCACCACCGTAAATAGTCGCAATACGGAGTTACGCCAGGCAATTTCGCACTTGATACCAAGGGGCGGTCATGGCCGAGGAATCACTGGTCAAGCAAGGTGTGGCAAAAGGAAGCGCGCTGGGCGGAGCCGTTCTTCTCGTCACCGTCGGCGTGCTCGAAATTCTCCAAGGCATCTCGGCGATATCCAAAGACGATGTGACCGTCGTCGGCCCTGAATACGCGTACCAATTCGACCTCACCTCCTGGGGATGGATTCACCTCGTACTCGGCGTGCTCGTCACCGCTGTCGGAATCATGCTCTTCACCGGCGCGACGTGGGCACGGGTAGGCGCGATAATCTTCTGTTCGCTGTCGATCCTCGCGAATTTCCTGTGGCTACCCCACTCTCCGTGGTGGTCGATCACCATCATCGCGCTCGACGTATTCGTCATCTGGGCTGTCGCGACATGGAATCCCGACGTGATCTGAGGTCTCGACTCCGGATCCACCCATCGAATTCAGCGTTTTCATCTGTGCGGCAGCAGTTTCCCTCCGGAGAGGAACATGATGGCAAACGGCACGAACGACGGCCCACTCCAGGAGGACGAACGTGCCGAACTATCCAGGTTGCGGCAAGAGGTTGCAACGCTCCGCGAGCAGACTCCCAGCGCCCGCGAAACGACCGTCGAGCAAGTCTCCCGGCCACCTCGACACGGACTGCGGTGGACTGCCGTGGCGATACTGCTGGTGTTGGTCGCGCTCCTTGCCGTCTTGTCCGTGACCACCCGCTTCACCCGTAGTCAGATACTCGACACGGACCGCTACGTCAGTACGGTCGCGCCACTGGGCGAGAACCCCGCCGTTCAGGCCGAGATCACGAATCAGATCACCGACGAGATCTTCGATCGTGTCGACGTCGAGGGGCTCACCACCGACGCACTCACCGCACTGACCGACGTGTCGAATCTTGCGGCCAACGCGCCGCGTCTGGATCAAGCCGTAGTGGGGTTGGCACCGGTGATCGCCGGCCAGGCAAAGAGCTTTGTTCATGACACGGTGGGCTCGCTCGTTCGGTCACAACAGTTCGAGGACTTGTGGATTCAAGCGAACCGATCGGCGCACAACGCACTGGTCTCGGTCATGACCGGAGATTACGGCCCCAATTCCGTCGAAGTCGATCAGAGCGGAACCGTCAGCATTTCGCTCAGTACGATCATCGACAGGGTCAAAGCAGCTTTGATCGACCGCGGCTTCGCCTTCGCAGACAAAATCCCCTCCGTGGACAAGGAATTTGTTCTCTTCCAGTCCCCCGAACTGGTGAAGGCTCAGCGAGCCGTCTCGGCACTCGACAAGGTCTCAGCGGTGCTGCCGTGGTTGGGAATCGCTTGCGCGGCAGCCGCTGTCGCCGTTGCGCCAACCGGTCGCAGGCTCCGCGCACTGTCCCTGGTCGGCCTGTCGATTGCGTTGGGAATGCTGGTTCTCGCGATCGGAATTCTCATCGGACGCGCAATCTACCTCGACAGTGTGCCCACCGATATCCTCTCGCCAGACGCCGCGACTGCCGTCATCGACACAGTTCTGGTACCACTGCGCACGAGCCTGCGAGCGGTCGCGGTCCTCGGCGTGGTGATAGGGCTCGGGGCCTACCTGGTCGGTGGGTCGTCGTCGGCGATCGCCGTTCGACGAGGCTACGGGCAGGCATTGGACTTCGTCCGGCATTCTTCAAGCGGCCGTACGCCGAATCAGGTGGAGCGGTGGGCCAATCAGCTTCGTGTTCCGCTGCGCTGCGCCATCATCGGCATCGCCGCACTGTTGCTGCTCTTCTGGCGCTACCCCACCGGTCTGGTCGTGGGTTGGATCGTCGTCATTGCGCTGGTTGCACTCGTAGCTCTCGAAGTGCTGGTTCGTCCCGCACGCGCCGCCGCGCAGGACGCCCGGCCTGACGACGCCGGAACCGACGACGCCAGGCCTGGGGCAGAAGATACGAAAACTACGCCAGCGCCTTTGCCTTGATTGCCTGGAATTCCTCTTCGTTGATCGCGCCGGAGTCGAGAAGCTCTCTGGCGTCGGCGATCTGCTGAGTCGGAGACCTGCCGGCGACGGTTCGAATGTAGTCACTCTGCGCGTGTATGTGCTGTTGAGCGGCCTCCATCGACCGCCTCGTCATTCCGTCATTCTTGACGACCACGTAGATCATCGCGGACAGGAATGGAATGACGAAGAGGAATATCATCCACAACGCCTTGGCCCAGCCCGAAGTCTCGTGATCACGGAACAAGTCGGTGATGATCGAGAACAACACGCTCAAGTACGCCACAAAGGCAAAGCAGACGAAGATGAACCAGAAGAATTCCCAGAAGCCTTCCATGTCAACGCTCCCTGTACTCGGTTTTACACATCAGGAGTTCGGGAGGCTGACGTTCCGCGCCTGAGCTCCTGCATTCGGCCAGAACTCCCTGGTCCAAGGTCATTTCAGTATGCGCCGACGATCCCCGTTCCGGCTACAGCTCGAGAGAGTTCAGACTCGCCGACCGCTCATCCATTATCGGAATCACGATTCTCCGATCCGAGATCTCTTGTCTGGCCGCCTTTTCGACCAGAAGAGGCACGAAGTCGCGGATCCGACATCCCGCAAAACGCTGGTGAATTGTTCGCACTCTGTTTTCGATCTCCGGTGGAGGAACGGCGGGATAGCGGGAAATCAGGCGAGTGATCACCCGCTCGACGTGGAGCAACTCTTCGTCGCCAGTCATCCATTAATGGTCGTCCGTCCAGCCGAGCACGTCAAGACTCGGAAAGGGTTCGAAAACAACACGATTCGGGTCTCGATTGCGAAGAGAATAGGTTCACCGAATATGGGGCATACACATAAGGGCGGACGGTTCCCCGCGCGCTCGCGTTGCGCTCATGATGCCAGGGAGTGGAAGTGGGAAAGAACGCTCGGATTCTTCACGACGACACCCCGTCGACCCTTACCGACGACGCGCCGCCCGTGGCAGAAAAGCCGATGAAGAACAAGATGTACCGCCGCAAACTCAAGCCGTTGCACGGCGAACTCGTGGCTTTGCAGGAGTGGGTCAAATCGTCTGGAGCCAAGGTCTGCATCGTATTCGAAGGTCGAGATACCGCGGGGAAGGGCGGTGTCATCAAAGCCATCACCGAGCGAGTGAGTCCGCGAGTGTTCCGGGTCGTTGCGTTACCCGCCCCGACCGAGCGAGAGCATTCGCAGATGTACGTCCAGCGCTACGTCCCGCATCTTCCGGCTGCCGGTGAGATCGTCATCTTCGACCGAAGTTGGTACAACCGTGCCGGTGTAGAACGAGTAATGGGCTTTTGCACCGAAGAACAAGCACATCAATTTCTCCAGCTCATTCCGACCGTCGAACGCGCGATCGTCGAATCGGGAGTCATTCTGCTCAAGTACTGGCTCGAGGTCAGCGAAGAACAGCAGCTCTTACGTCTGCAGAGCCGGATCGACGACCCTCGAAAGATCTGGAAGCTGTCGAATCTCGATCTGAAGTCGTTCAGTCATTGGTACGACTACTCGCGTGCCCGCGACGAGATGTTTCGCTTCACCGACACCGGCTGGGCGCCATGGTATGTCGCAAACAACAATGACAAGAAACGCGGACGACTCAACATCATCAGCCACATTCTGAGTCAGATCCCCTACGAGCCCGTGCAATCCACGGACATCACCCTGCCGAAACGGCAGAAGGCTCACGGCTACCAGACTCCCAAACAACCGCTGCACTGGATTCCGACCCGGTATTGACGATCGCCAAGGAAAGGATGTGCGGTCATGAGCCCCACCCCGTGGCATGCGCAGAGTGGCGAATCAGTCGTGTCCGTACTGCAGTCGGACCCGGAGCGCGGACTGCAGTCGGATGAGGCCGACCAACGGCGACGACGCTACGGGTCGAACGAAATCACCTCGACGCCACCGCCGTCGACGTGGTCGATCGCGCTGTTGCAGCTGAAAGATCCGATGAACTTGATGCTCGTCGCCGTGGCCGCGGTCAGCATCGCCATCGGTGAAGTGCCGACAGCAATCGTGGTGGCGGTGCTCGTCGTGCTCAACATCGTCCTCGGAACTCGACAGGAGTTGAAGGCACGGGCCAGCGTCGACGCCCTCGCCAAGATGCAGACGCCCCAAGCACGGGTCATTCGTGACGGGAACCTGATTCAACTCGACGCTACCGAACTGGTGCCGGGTGACATCGTCCAAGTCGAGGCAGGAGACATCATCGCTGCCGACGGACGGTTGCTCGCCACCACCACCCTGGAGACGCAGGAAGCCGCATTGACCGGGGAAAGCGCGCCGATACCGAAGGACCCTAATACGCTGAACAACGCGGATATTCCGCTCGGAGACCGCAGCAATCTGGTCTTCCAGAACACCTCGGTCACCCGCGGCACGGCGACCATGGTGGTCACCGAGACCGGGATGCAGACGCAGATAGGCCAGATCGCGTCGATGTTGTCGGCGGTCGCCCCTGGCAAGTCGCCACTTCAACGTGAATTGGACTCTCTCACCAAACTTCTCGGAATCATCGCGTGGACGGCAGTGATCGTCATCGTCGTCATCGGGCTCCTTCGTGGGCAGGACCTGACTACGCTTCTGCTCCTTGGTATCGCAATGGGAGTGTCCGCGATTCCGACCGGCCTGCCAACATTCGTCCAGGCGATGCTGGCCTACGGTGCCCGTCAACTGGCCGACGCCAAGGCCGTCGTGAAGAACCTGACCGACGTCGAAACACTCGGCGCGACCAGTGCAATCAACTCGGACAAGACCGGCACGCTGACCATGAACCAGATGACCGTCCGATCGCTGTACGTCCACGGCCGTTGGTACACGGTCGACGGCGAAGGCTACGCCAAAGCGGGAAGGATCACGCAGGTTGCCGGCGAGGCACCGCCCGACTTCACCCTTCTCGCATACGGACTGTGTCTCGACAGCGATGCAACGGTTTCCGATTCCGGGGAAGTTGTCGGCGACCCGACCGAGGCCGCGCTCGTGGTGCTCGCGGCAAAGATCGGTGCCGACGCCCCACTCACCAGACGGACCTACCCGCGGGTGGCGACGGTTCCGTTCGATTCCGCGTACAAGTTCATGGCCACGTACCACCATCTCGAAGTCGACGGCGTAAGTCAGTTCGTCGGACTGGTCAAGGGCGGACCCGATGTCGTCCTCGCTCGGTGTTCTTCGGCCTTTCTCCCCGGCCGTCGGCAGGTCCCGATCGAGGAAGTCCGAGACGAACTCACGGCAGCAAATCAGTCCATGTCCGAAAAGGGTCTTCGGGTGCTGGCATTCGCGGTCAGACGCCTCGACGGACGGGCAGACGCTGTCGTGGCCGACCCCATGTCCTTTGTCGAGTACCTGACGTTTGTCGGTATGGCAGGCATCATCGACCCGCTGCGTCCGGAGGCGGTCGATTCGGTGCGAACCGCCCACCGGGCCGGCATCGAGGTCCGCATGATCACCGGCGACCATGCCATCACCGCCGCAGCGATCGGTGCCGAACTCGGACTCGGCCCGGGCTCGGTGGGCGGCGGCGAGTTGCAAGCGATGACCGATGAAGAACTGTCGAACGCGTTGCCGAACCTGCACGTGTTCGGCCGCGTCACTCCGCAGGACAAACTTCGCTTGGTCGATGTCATGCAGAGCGGTGGCGCCGTCGTCGCGATGACCGGAGACGCGGTCAACGACGCCGCCGCGCTGAAGAAGGCAGACATCGGCGTCGCCATGGGCTCGGGCAGTGAGGTGACCAAACAGGCGGGCAAGATGGTGCTCACCGACGACAACTTCGGTACCCTCATCACCGCGATCACTTTGGGCCGCAACATCTACGGAAAAATCGTCTCATACATCCGGTACCAGATGTCGAAACTCTTCTCCTTGGTTCTCCTCTTCCTCGCTGCGAGCATCTTCAACATCAACGAGGGTGTGGCACTGACGCCACTGATGGTGCTGTTCCAGCACTTCTTCATCACACTGTTCCCCGTCGCCGTGATCATGCTCGACCCGCCGCCACCGGATCTGATGAACAAGCCTCCGCGCGATCCCAAGATGCCGATCGCACATCGAAGCGCAGTCGCTCAGTGGCTCGCGTACGGTGTCCTGCAATTTGCCGTGACACTCGCGGCGATGCTTCTCGCACCCGGTGAAATGAGTACTTCCGAGGCGAATGTTCCCATGACCACAGCATTCGTAGTGCTCTCTCTCGGTTCGATTCTCGCGGGGCTGACCATGCGGCGTGATCCCGAGTCCGGCGTGGTTCCACCGGTTCTCGGTGCCATCAAGATCTTGACGATCCCCACGGTCGTGACCGTATTCGCCGTCGAGGCGGGCGTCCTCCAGGACCTCCTCATGACAACCTCACTGACCGGCGCCCAGTGGCTCGCCTGCCTGGGTTGGTCGCTGATCATCCCGGTTGTCGTCGAGTTGGACAAGGCAATTCGACGCCGCCGCCTCGCACAGGCACCTGCGCCCCTTCCTGCGACCACCGCGGTTGCCCCCGAGCGCGCCCGTTCGCTCCACTGAGGGAGGACAATCAAACGATGATGTGGGCGGAGAGTCTAGGTCGGCTACCGGGCGTCGCGACTGCCCGTGGGTATCGCCGCGAGTGGTTGCGAACAGACGTCACTGCCGGACTCGTCTTGACTGCCCTGCTCATCCCGGCAGGCATGGGCTACGCCGAGGCCGCCGGGTTGCCTGCGTACGCCGGGCTGTACGCCACCATCGTGCCTTTGCTCGCGTACGCGGTAGTCGGGCCCTCGAAAATCCTTGTACTCGGACCTGATTCGTCACTGGCGCCGCTGATTGCCGCCGCGGTCATACCGCTGGCAGTGGTCGGCGATTCGGAGAATGCGCTTGCACTAGCCGGTGTTCTCGCCATTCTTGTCGGACTCATCCTCGTGATCGGCGGATTCCTTCGTCTCGGCTTCGTGACCGAACTCCTCTCGAAACCGATCCGCCTCGGCTACCTCAACGCCATTGCACTCGTCGTCGTAGTTGGTCAGATTCCCAAGCTGCTCGGATTCTCCGTCGACGCGTCCGGTCTACTCGGTGAAATCGGCGGGATCTCAAAGGCCCTGTTGGGTGGCGACGTCGACCCCCTCGCTGCCGCCATCGGTGTCGGTTCGCTAGTCGTCATAGTCGCCTTCCGGCTCTGGGTACCTGTTGTTCCCGGCGTTCTGGTGGCCGTTGTCGCGGCCATAGTCTTGTCCGCTGCCGCCGGTCTCACCGATGACATCGGCATGGTCGGCGCACTGCCGGAAGGACTCCCCCTCCCTTCCGTCGGTGGAGTCACCTGGCAGGACGTCGGCCATCTGATCGGGCCCGCCGCCGGTATCGCATTGATTGCCTTCGCCGACACCGGCGTTCTCTCGCGCACCTTCGCCGCCCGCCACGGCGAGGACGTGAACGGCAGTACCGAAATGAAGGCGATCGGTGTCGCGAACGTGGCCGGCGGACTGTTCGGCGGGTTCCCGATCTCGGCGAGCGGGTCACGAACTCCGGTAGCCGAACAGAGTGGGGCGCACACACAATTGGCCGGCGTCGTCGGGGCGCTCGCGGTCCTGGTGTTCGTCCTCGTCGCTCCCGGACTCACGGCATATCTGCCCGATGCAACACTGGCCGCCGTCGTCATCGTCGCCGCGTGTGCACTGATCGACGTGGGCGGCATGGTCCGCATGTGGCGCATGAGCACCGTGGAATTCGGCCTCGCCGTCGCGGCGTTTCTGGGCGTCGCCCTGGTCGGTGTGCTACAAGGCATCCTTGTAGCGATCGGACTGTCCTTCGCAGCGGTCATCGCGCAGGTATGGCAGCCACATCGAACCGAACTCGTCGAGACGGGCGAACCCGCCGGATTCCACGACATCGAACGCCATCCAGATGGGCATCGCATCCCCGGCCTGGTGTTGGTGAGGTTTGACGCGCCACTGTTTTTCGCGAACGGCGAGATCTTCGACGAGTACGTTCGCTCCGTCGTCGCCAAGGCGCCAGATCCGGTCGACTGGGTGGTTATAGCCGCCGAACCGATCACCGGACTCGATACAACGGCAGTCGACGAACTCGTCGATCTGGATACATTCCTCGAAGGCAAAGGAATTCGGTTGGCATTCGCAGAGATGAAAGGTCCGATCAAGGATCGACTCATCCGATTCGGAGTCGGGGATCGATTCGATTCGACGCACTTCTACCCGACCGTCGAAGCCGCCGTGAACGCATTCCGCACCCGAACCGACGACTGACAAACGCCAGGCAGTCGGGAGCCGTGGCTGCATTGGGTACCGTTTGGTATGGGATTCACGACGGACAATGTTCCGGCACGCCGTATCGCTCAGGTCGCCGGCGTGGGCGGTATCGCCGTCGGCGTTGTCGCGCTGATCGCGTTGTACTCCACCAAGCCGATCAACCCGTTGATCGCCGTGGCCTCCTTCGTCCCGATACTGCTTGCGGTCACACTCGCAGCGTCCCTGATATGCCTGGTCTTTCGCCGCTGGATCCTGCTGGCGATCTCGGTGGTACTGATTGCGGTGGGCGCGTCGGTGATCAGTCCACTGTATGTGGCAAACAGTTCCGAAATCGACGGGCCGACTCTGCGCGTAATGCAAGCAAACCTTCTCTTCGGGCAGGCAGATCCCGCCAGTTTGACTGCGACGGTGCGCGAGAAGGCAGTCGACGTCCTGACGGTTCAGGAACTGACCACATCACTCGAAGGCTCTCTCAGAGATCAAGGACTCGAGCAACTGCTGCCGCATCACTACTTGGTACCGGACGAGGCCGGCGGGGGTGGCGCCGGTATTTACAGCCGTTATCCGCTGACGGACACTCGGGAATTGAACGGATTCGGACCGACCAATCTTGTTGCCGAAGTGGGCTTCTCGACTCCGTTCACCCTTCTGGCGGTTCACCCCGGACCGGCGTACGTGACCCCGCCCGACGTGTGGACTGCCGAGCTGAGCACTTTGCGAAACGCGCTCGACGCTGCTGCCGCCGAGGAAACCGTCATCGTCAGTGGCGACTTCAACACCACATTCACGCACAAGCAATTCCGTGACCTCCTCGATGTCGGCTACTCCGATGCCGCAGACCAATTGGGAGTCGGCATCGTTCGCACCTACCCGGCGGACAAAAAATTTCCCGCGATCGTCGGCATCGACCATGTACTTCTGCGGGGTGCACAGGCGAAGTCTCTCGAGCGCATCGAGATCGAAGGTTCCGATCACTACGGCTTGATCGTCGACGTGGCGATCCCCCAGTAACCGGAGAGCACCCGATCCGCGCAAACGCGTTGCGGATCACCCGTGCTTCGGCATGCTTCGACCCGACACATCGATCGTTCGATGTAGATGATGCGGCGTACGCAGGACGATCGACCGGTCCACCACGGATACGCCCGGAAACTGCTCGGCGAGATAACCTTCCAAACGCTGCACGTCGTCGATCGAGCGCAGCCACACCGCCAGTGCGATGTCGTAGCTGCCGATCGTCGAAGCAACAAGCCTCGCCTCACGCAGGAGGGAAAGGCGCTGAGCAATGGCTTCCTTTCGTCCCTCGAGACGTAAGAAATACCAGGCGTAGACCGGCCAGCCGGAGTAGGGCCGAGCAATCTCCGTGCGGACGACCAGGCGCCCCGTCGACAGCTCGTGAGAAAGGAGCGCCCCGGCGCGAGCCGGCGTGACGCCGAGGGCTGCAGCGAGGGCCGAGACGGTGATTCGTGGTTCGCGAGAAAGGATGTCGAACAGCTTCGACTGTTCCTCTTCGCTGGCGCGTACCCCACGATTCTTCGCCGCCGGGGCCGACTCGAGCGCGGCAATTTCTTCCGCATCGAGAGCACGTAGACGCCAGTTTCGTGCGTCGGAATTCGCCGAGGACACGATCTGAGTTCGCATCGCAGTGACCATCGGCAGCGATCGTGTTCGTTCCAAGACATACCTGGACAATTGATCGAGGTCAGTGCAGGTGAGCGTGACGAGTAGATCCCGATTGCCGGTTGTGAGATCGACTGTGAGAACTTCGGGATCGTGCGCGATCTGTTCGGCCACGCTCAAGGTCTGTGCCGGTGCGCATTCGATCTCGAGCAGTGCGGTCGCCGACACGATGGGACCCCCACGGTACGCAGCGATCCACGCTATCCCTTGCGAGTGCAGACGCTCCCAACGCCTGGTCAGGGTGACCGGGTCGGAACCGATCGCGCGTGAAAGCTCGGACCACGAGGCTCGCGGCCTGATCTGCAGTGCGTTCAACAGTCGAAGATCTTCGTCCTTGAGCACCTGATCCTGCACCGAGGACCTCACTTTCAAAAGAATGCTGCACCGAAACAGGATCGAAACGCATCGATCCTAACTTCATCACATCAATAGTCCACCAAATCCTGAACCTCGAGAACGCTTGCTTCTTGCGTTCGTTCGCCCCCTCGAGAAAGACACCGACATGACCGAAGCATTCCCTGTCTCGCATGACGATTCTCCGGTCAGCGATCAAACCCCGACGCAAAAGATCGTTTTCGCCTTGAGGTCGCCACGGCTGTGGATCGTGGCGATTCTGCTCCTCGCGCTTGCGGCAGGTGCCCAACTGATCGGCCCCGCAGTGATTCCTGTCGGCGCTGCCGCCATCACGATCTTGCCCATGGTGTGGGGACTGATTGCCGGCGGTGTCGTCTCGAGTCAGAAGTGGAAACCTCTCGGCCTCGATCTTCAGGCCGCAGCCTCGGCAATCATGGGGCTGGCTGTTCTCTTGCTTTGCGCAAGACTGTCTTTCACCATCGGCCCGAACATCCAACTGTTGTTCGAGGCGGGCCCTGCCCTGCTACTGCAGGAACTGGGGCACTTGTTCGGCACTATCGCTCTCGCACTCCCGCTGGCGGTACTCCTTCGGATGGGACCGGCCACCGTCGGAGCAACCTTCTCCATCGACCGCGAGGGGTCCTTCGCGATGGTCAGTGAACGCTACGGTCCCGATTCCGACCAGTACCGTGGTGTCCTGTCGATGTACGTCTTCGGCACTCTGTTCGGTGCCGTGCTGATCAGCCTGATTGCGTCGCTGGCTACATCCTTCAACATCTTCGACCCCCTTGCATTGGCGATGGGTGCTGGGGTCGGATCCGGCTCGATGATGGCTGCCGCTGCCGCCAGCGTCGTTTCGGCGCACCCCGAGATGGCCGACCAGGTACTCGCCGTAGCGGCAACATCCAACATCATCACCGGCCTCCTCGGCGTGTATGTCGGCATGTATGTCGCACTCCCCCTTGCCGATCGAATCTACGGCGCACTCACCAAGCGCTCGAAGACGACCAGCGAACGGAAAGCCGACATTGCCCCACGAGCGGTTTCGCCGAGCGTCACCGTGCCGCTGACCACCATCGTTCCGATTCTGTTCGTCGGTGGGGTCATCGTCTCCTCGATCGCAGCGGGTGGCGTATCTCGATCGATCATCGTCGGTTACCTGATCCTCACCGGATTGTTGCTCCTGGGCGTCGGCGTGGCCCGACTGACGCGCGGCAAGATCGCGGCGATGATCGCAATCATCACCATCGGCGCCTTGGCGACAACACCGTGGTCCCCCATCGGTGATTTCGTCTCGAGCACCGTCGGGACTGTCGACTTTCTCTCGATCTGCACCCTCACCTTGACTGTCGCAGGTCTCAGCCTCGGCAAGGACCTTCCCTTGCTCAAGACGATCGGCTGGAAGATCGTGCCCGTCGGAATCGTCGCGATCCTCGCCTCTTACCTACTTTCCGTGGTCGTCGCGGAGTTCGCGCTGGGCCTCTGGCACTAGAACTGCACCCGAAGACGCTCAGAACTGAAGACACCGCGATCCGAAGACACAGAGAACCAAAGATGTTGAAAGGAAGCAATACCCATGTCCATCGCTGACACCCTCACCCGCACAGACTCGGTTTCGAGCACGATCGAGAAGTGGGCATCACGCCTCATCGATGTCAGCCACACGATCCATGCTCACCCAGAGCTGGCATTCGAAGAGCATCGGGCGTCCGCCCTCTTGGCGGACGCCGCACAGGAAGCCGGCTTCACGGTTACTCGCGCCGCCTACGGCCTCGAGACGGCATTCGAAGCTGTGCGAGGCTCCGGCCCCTTCCGCGTCGTAGTCTGCGCCGAGTACGACGCCCTTCCCGACATCGGTCATGCGTGTGGACACAATGTCATCGCCGCTGCCGGACTGGGAGCAGCGATCGCGCTCGGAGAGGTCGCGGAGGAACACGGCCTGACCGTCGTCCTTCTCGGTACGCCGGCCGAAGAACATGGCGGCGGGAAAGTCTTGCTGCTCGAACGTGGCGCATGGGAGGGCGCGGCGATGTCGATCATGGTCCACGGCGCTGCAGGTGAAGACGTCAGTTGCACCGTCACCGGAACGCAGGCAGTCGACCGGTTCGACGTGACCTACACCGGACGAGCCGCACACGCGGCCGCTGCGCCACACAAGGGCATCAACGCAGGTGACGCCGCCACGATCGCCTTGGTCGCCATCGGACTTCTCCGTCAACAACTTCCGTCCGACGTCAGGCTCAACGCCTATGTCGAGCACGGCGGCGAAGCAACAAACATCATTCCGGCCTCGACGTTGGTGCGAGCGGAAGTTCGGGCCGCAGAACTCGACGTGCTGTTGGACGCCAAGCGTCGCATGCTCTCCTGCTTCGAGGGCGCAGCTGTGGCCAGCGACTGCTCCTGGTCGACCGAACGCGCCGAACCGCGCTACGAGGAGCTTGTTCAACATCGCGTGCTGGCGACGATCTGGGACGAGGAGATCGCGAGCCTGGGCCGCACCGCGGCCGCCCGAACTCCCCTGACCGGCGGCTCGACGGACATGGGCAACGTGTCGAAGGTGGTCCCCTCGATCCACCCGATGATCGCGTTGCGCGGCGTCACCGGAGTTCCTCACACTATCGAGTTTGCCGCTGATGCCCGCTCCGCCGCGGGCGACGAAGCTGTTCTGCACGGAGCAATCGCAATGGCGCGCACAGTGATCCGAGCCGCCACCGGGGACTCGCGTTCCAACCTCCTGACGATTGCGGCCCAGCGCGAGTCAGGAGCGACCACCGTCACGAGCGCCGAATGAGCACCACCGGCGTCTATGTTTCCGCTCTCGAATTCTTCTCCATCGGCATCGGACCCTCCAGTTCACACACGGTCGGTCCGATGCGCGCCGCTCGCACTTTCGGCGGCGAGCTCTCCACCGCCGGCTTGACCGCGTCGGTCGACCGAATTCGCTGCAACCTGCACGGCTCTCTCGCCGCCACCGGAATAGGTCACTGCACTCCCGACGCGGTGATTGCGGGACTTCGTGGGTTGGATCCTGAAACGTGCGAGCCGACCGACGTTCACGGGCGATGGGCCGAACTGTCGGACGGCGGATCGGTGATGCTAGTCGGCGGTTCACTCGGACATGTTGTGTTCACTCGCGAGGACATGGTGTTCGAGCCACTCGTTCGCCGTCACGGGCACCCCAACTCGATGACACTGACAGCCTTCAAGGGTAACGAAATCGTCTGTACGAGTACATATCTGTCGATCGGTGGCGGATTCGTACTGCGCGCCGGAACGGAGACGCAAGCAAGCGCGCATTCGATCAACTCACGCTATCGAACCGCGAAAGAGCTACTGGCGGAATGCGGCTCCGGAACCATCGCCGAGCTGGCACTGTCGGACGAAATCGCGATGCATGGCCAGGATCGAGCATTCACCGGCATCGACGCGATCTGGTCCGCGATGCGCGCATGCATCGAACGCGGCACCCAGACCGAAGGTGTATTGCCCGGGCGTCTCGGAGTTCGCCGACGAGCACGGTCTGCGAACACTCAACTGGAACAACGTAACTGCGACCCCTCCTCACGCGAGTGGCTGACCGTCTACGCCATGGCGGTCAACGAAGAAAATGCAGCAGGTGGCCGCGTGGTAACGGCTCCGACGAACGGCGCTGCGGGCATCGTGCCGGCGGTGCTCTATCACCACATACGCGCTACGGGCGCCGGCGCTCACGACGTTCGAACCTTTCTCCTCACCGCTGCCGCAATCGGATCGATCATCAAGGCGAATGCCTCGATCTCGGGTGCGGAGGCGGGGTGCCAGGGTGAAGTCGGAGCTGCCTGCGCGATGGCGGCAGCCGGCTTGTGCGCTGTCATGGGCGGATCACCACGACAAATCGAGAATGCAGCTGAGATTGCCATGGAACACCATCTGGGGCTGACCTGCGATCCGGTTGGTGGCCTGGTCCAAATCCCCTGCATCGAACGAAATGCCGTAGCCGCCTCGACTGCAGTCACCGCAGCTCAGCTCGCATACCTGGGTGACGGGACGCATGTGGTGAGCCTCGATACCGTCATCGAAACCATGCGCCAAACCGGAAACGACATGTCCGTGCGTTACAAGGAAACCAGTGAAGGCGGACTCGCCGTCAATGTCGTCGAGTGCTGAGGGGATGTCGACGGCAGCGGCGACGGCGGGCGGACGCCATCACCGGAAATATCATCCTCTCGAACGATGAAGTCCGGTGTACCGATTTCTACACTCGTTGACATGACCTTGTGGACGGTGACCAGATGATCGCTCATCACGCTGGAGGAATCCCACTGCACAACTCTCCACTGCACAACACTGCGGGGCCGTCGCGCTCGACGCAGTCCTCCGGTCGCAAGATCGCCGCGTTGATCGCGTTGGTCGCCGGTTTCTCCGCTGCCTTCGTTCTCGCCCCGGGCATGCTGACGAGTAGGCCGGGCGATGGGTACGTAGGCCAGGGGGAACTCGTCGAGACGGTCCGCGCCGCGTTCGTCGAATACTGGAGTTCCGGTGTCCAAGCCTTCTCTCCGAGCTTGGAGTCCGCTGTCGACTACTGGCTGCGCTACCACGTGGCCAAGGCTGTGATTGCGGTAATCCTGCTGACGGTTCTGCTCGCACTCGGCCGCATGGTCAAGGCGTCGTTCGTGAACGCCGGCCCTCTGACGGTTGGAAAGAAACTCGCATTCGTCTCGGCGGGAGGCCTGGTCACGCTCCTCGCGCTGTTCTCTTCGGTACTCGTGATGGCAAATGTCCAAGGTGTCGTTGCACCCTTCTCTTCGCTGATCTCGATGTTGCCCGTGGCCCAGGCGGATGGGGCACTTGGCGACACTGTCGGGCAGGTCCGCCAACAGCTCGCTCAGTCGACGGGCACCGGAAACCAGCAAAGCCCTGTCCTCGAACTGATGATCAGCGACTTCGCGCGGTATCACTTGGCCATGGCGGTGATCGCGCTGATCGCGGCAGCAATATCACTGACCGTGACTGTGGTCGTGTGGGCACGCTTCGCGAGAACGGCGCGATCCGAGCGACGGACGAGATTCGTGTCGGGGTCGATCGGTCTTCTCACTGCACTGTTCACGCTGGGATTGATCGTTGTCGGCGTAGCAAATATGGGCACCGCGGCAGACCCGGCACCCGCACTGGCGGCGTTCTTCGACGGCGGACTCTGACCCAAGTCAAGGGTTCAGGCCAGGGTTCCGTAGTCCCCCGGTACCGGTTGAGGAGGTACCTGGGGACTGCGTCTGCCGTACCCGGGGTCGATGTGTGAGTGCCCTCGGACAGGCAGAGTTCGACTCATGAAAACCGGAGCAAGACGCATCCTGCTTGTCGGCCTGTGCAGCGCCATGGTTGGAGCTGTAATCAGCTGCAGCACGGACAAATCCACACACACATCCGACAAGATCATGGACTCGACCATCACCGACCAGCTCGATTCGATCGTCGACGCAGCGGTGAATTCGACCGGGATTCCCGGTGCGATGGTGGGCATTTGGGGGCCCGACGGCAACTACGTCAAGGTTGCAGGAGTCTCGGATACGGCAACCAAAGCGCCGATGGAAACCGACTTCTACCACCGGATCGGCAGCGTCACCAAAACATTTACCGTGACCGCCCTGCTGCAATTGGTCGACGAGGGAAAGATCGGTCTCGACGACCCGATCTCCAAATACGTCGACGGCGTCATGGAAGGTGATGCGATCAGCCTGCGCCAGCTGGCGGGGATGCGCAGCGGCCTCGTGGACTACACGACGTCCGAACAGTTTGTCATGGATGTTCTTTCCGACCCTCGCCGATCATTCACATCCGAAGAGCTCTTCGGATACGTCAAGGACCTCCCACTCCAAATTCGACCAGGAACCACTGTCGACTACTCGAATACCAACACCCTTCTGCTCGGCATGGTCATCGAGAAGGTCACCGGCTCAACACTGTCGGAAGTCATCGACACCAAGATCACGACACCACTCGGAATGGAGCACACCAGCTTTCCCACCACCAACGCGTTCCCGACACCACACGCTCAGGGGTACACCAACCAAACGCTCGACGAATCCGTGACCGCGGCGACGGACTGGAATCCGTCGTGGGGCGGCGCCGCGGGTGCAATGATCTCGTCGTTGGACGACATGCGCATTTGGGTTCCGGCGCTGGCCAAAGGCGATCTCCTGACCGACGCCACTCAGAAGCAGCGCCTGCAAACCGTGAGCTTGAGCGAAGGGGACGACAGCTCCGGCTACGGACTCGGTTTGTTCAACAGCGGCGGCTGGATCGGTCACAACGGAAGCCTGCCCGGCTACAAGACAGTCTCGGTCTACTTGCCCGAGAAGGACACCACCCTGGTCGTCTTCATCAACACCGACATCGACGGCGAGACTGATCTGACCAGTGCTTTGATGGTGCCGATCACCAAGTTGATCAGCCCGGGCAACGTCTACGGCTGATCACCTCGGGTCCGATCCACAATTCGGACGAAAGTGACATATCGGGTTCGATCTGTCGATAGGCTCGACCGTCGGCAGATCGAAACCCGAAAGAGGCGCTCATGGGATCGTTGAACGACTGGCTTCTCGACAGCGACAGCCCGCTCGTGGGGATTGTGGGTGGCATCCTACTGACGATCGCAATGCTCTCCGGCGGTACAGGCATGTAACCCACCGCTCCCGATATGGCTCCGCACAGCGGTGGACGTTCAGTGCGTGATCCAACGAACATGTTCGTTACGAACATGTTCGTGTACGGTGAAATCATGCCCACTCAGCCAACAGGTCCGTCGAGCCGTCGCAATCGTCCGGCCAAACCCGCTCTGACACGCGAGGGCATCGTCAGTACCGCGGTGGAAATCTTGCGGTCGGAGGGCTTGCAGAAATTGACGATGCGTCGACTCGCCCTCGAACTCGACACCGGGCCGGCATCGATGTATGTGTACGTGCGCAACACAGTCGAACTGCATGCCGCGGTTCTCGACGAACTCCTCGGAGTCGTGGACCTCGCCGAAAATTCCTCCGGCACTTGGCAAGCGCGCCTCGAACGGGTGCTGACGTCCTACACGGCCGTACTGTTCGATCATCCCGGCCTTGCCCAGTCGGCTCTCGTTTCCCGGCCCAGCGGAGTTCACTACGTGCGCCTGCTCGAGCGCCTGCTGGCATTGCTCGACGAAGGCGAAGTCCCTCCAGGTCAGGCCGCGTGGGGCGTGGACTTGCTACTGCAGTACGCGACGTCCACTGCTGCCGAACACTCGGCGCCGAACAATTCCGCCGACGCGGATGCCCGATGGAGCGCGTTGACCGACGCAATCCAGAACGCAAACCCGCAAACGCACCCACTCGTCGCAGGCCATGCAACAGCTCTACTTGCCGGTGAACCCACCGCGCGTCTCTCCTGGGGATTCCGCACGCTCATCACGGGCATCGAGAACACCCCACTCACTTCTTAGGAACCCACCATGAACCACTACCCCATCGCAATCATCGGCGCCGGCCTCGGTGGCCTCACCCTCGCCCGAGTCCTCCATCTCCGCGGAATCGATTCGGCGGTATTCGATCTCGAATCCGGACCGACAGCCAGAACTCAAGGCGGGATGCTCGACATCCACGAAGACTCGGGTCAGATCGCGCTTCATGCCGCCGGCCTCTATGAGGAGTTCCGCGGCCTCGTTCATCAAGGCGGGGAAGAGACACGCGTCCTCGATCGAAATGCCGTCGTGCACCTGAGCGAGCAGGACACCGGAGACGGCGACCGCCCGGAAATCGACCGCGGCCAGCTGCGTGACCTACTGCTCAGCTCAATTCCGAAGGAAACAATCCACTGGGGAGCCAAGGTCCGCAGTGCTCATCCGTTGCCGGATGGTCGACACGAAGTTCACCTCGCGGATGGCACCCACTTCACCACCGATCTCCTGGTCGGCGCAGACGGTGCGTGGTCGAAAATTCGCCCACTGGTTTCAAACGACACTCCTGCGTACACCGGAATATCTTTCGTGGAGTTCGACCTCGACGACGCCGACAACCAGCACGTGGATGCCGCTGAAACCGTCGGCGGCGGAATGATGTTCGCACTCAGTGCCGACAAGGGCTTCCTTGCCCACCGTGAGACCGACAACAGTCTGCACATCTACGCCGCCCTGCGAGTTCCCGAGAACTGGTCAGCGAGTGTCGACTTCTCCGACGATCACATTGCGAAGAAGGTTCTGCTGGAACACTTCTCGGGCTGGGACGAGTCGCTGCGGTCACTGATCGTCGAAGCGGACAGCTCGCTGACCCCTCGCCCCATCCATGCTCTTCCCATCGGGCACAGTTGGAGCCGTACTCCCGGGGTCACTCTGCTCGGGGACGCGGCACACGTCATGTCGCCGTTTGCCGGAGAGGGTGCGAACCTGGCAATGCTCGACGGCGCGGAACTCGGCCAGGCGATCGCTTCGCACAGCAGCACGGAGGAAGGGCTAGCTGTCTACGAAGAGCGCCTCTTCCCACGCAGCGCCGCATCGGCACAACAGTCCGCTGATGGACTGGACATGTGCTTCGGCGAGAACGCACCCCAGGGGCTCATGGACATGTTCACCTCACACGCGTGACCGGAGCCGTTGCCTGATTGTCAGTTCGCCCGTGCAATGACATGCAACCAATCGGCAGTGGGACCGACCACGGCGTCGATTGACAAAGTTTCCCACCCGCTTCTGCCGAGCACCTGACGAAGTTGGTCCTCCTGCCAAAATGTGAAGTGGCGCGGCAACCCCAATTTCGCTTTGCTCCAACTGGTTCCGTCGCCCCTCTTGACCGTGAACGCGAAAATTCCCTCTGCCCCGACTACACCTCGCGACTTTCTCGCGACGAATTCGAACTCGTCGCGTCGCAAATGAAGCAGGACTGCATTTGCCACCACGGCATCGTACGTTCCGTTGAACTGCCCAGTTCGCATTTCGAGAACCTCAGCTGTAAAACCCTCTGCCCTCATCATTTCCACGAAGGCGAGTGCGCCGTCAGTGCGCGCCACCGATACTCCGAGAGATTCGAGGTACTCGGCATCACGGCCGGGACCACTGCCGAGTTCCAGAATCGTCCCTCCGTCCACCAGCTTGGCGATCCGGGCAAGGTACCGGACCATCGCCTCCCCCATGACATACGGTCTAGCTGCATACAGATTCGCACCGGCCTCATAACTCGCGAGTGTGATGTCGCCTGCGTCGTCCACGGCCATCACTCCCGCAACGTCGTCAAGAAGGCAATGCGGTCGCCGCGGTAGAGCGAGCGAACCCGCTCGATCGGCACACCCTCCGGATCGACGGAGGTCCGGTGCAGCAGAAGCATCGGCATCGAGGTCGTGGACTCGACGAGCATTGCCTCCCGCGGTGAAGCGAGCACCGTCTCGATCCGTTCGGTTGCGGAGGCAAAGACCACGCCGATGGAACGGATAGCCGCGTACAGCGACGTCGTGGCATCGAAAGCGTCGAGCATTTCACCGAACCTGCTGTCCGGCAGGAAGGTTGATTCGAGTCCGATCTTCTCGCCGTCGGCGAAGAGGACACGCTCGAGATGAACGACGCTGTCGCCCACCTCGATACCCAACTCCGTGGCGAGACCGTCGTCGGCTGACATTCGTTCGAACGTCACAACCTTACGACTGGGCACTCGCCCAGCACTCAGTGCGCCTTCGGTATACGAACGAATCGAGAGCGGCTGAACCAACTTCGGACTCGCGACGACAGTGCCCCGCCCCCGCCGCTCGATCCGTCCTTCGACAAGCAGATCACGAAGCGCTTGACGGACCGTCTCGCGAGCGACTGTGAACCGCGCCGCCAATTCCCGCTCGGACGGGACTGCGTCGCCCTCCTCGAGCCCACTGAGAATGGTCTCGATCTCGGTGCGCACCCGGTAGTACTTCAACTCCGGTTCGATCACGACGCTCGAGGTCCCCGGCCCGGTGGACGTCTGCTGATTCATGGCGCAAGCGTACAAGAATTCGGTCTATACCAATTGTTAACCTGGAGTTCGTCTCGATTCCCCCTATTGGTCTAGACCAAACGTCACTATCTCTACATGCGAATTTTGATTGTGGGCGGAGGGATCCTCGGAACGGCGCACGCCGACGAGGCAATCCGTCGGGGACACGACGTCATCCATCTCGAACGTGAGCCCGAAGCCCGCGGTGCCACGGTACGGAACTTCGGCCTCGTCTGGGTATCCGGGCGAGCCCCGCACGAACTCGAAGCTGCGCTGCGCTCGCGCGAACTGTGGGCAGACCTTGCCGCCCGTGTCCCCGGCGTCGGATACCGCCCAGCCGGCTCCATCACCCTCATGCGCACCGAGGAGGAGGTCGCGGTCGCGCAGGAAGCGTTCTCTCGGCCGGACGCCGACAACCGAGGGTTCGCGCTCCTGGATCCCGACGCCGTTCGCGTCGTCAACCCCGCGCTCCGGGGCAAGTTTCTCGGCGGACTGCACTGCACGCTGGACGCCGCAGTCGAGTCACGGCAAGCGCTCCCCGCCATCCGTTCTTACCTCGAATCCACCGGCCGTTACACCTTCCACGCCGGAACGGAAGCCCGCGAGATCACGACGACCACCTCCGGCGTACACATCCGCGACGACCACGGTCGCAGCTTCGACGCCGATCTCGTGATCGTCTGCCCCGGAGCGACACTCGGCGGATTGGCTCGCGATCTCGCCGGCGATCTCCCGTTGCGCCGTGTGCGCCTGCAGATGATGCAGACAGCCCCACTCGGCGAAAAGCTCACCACCGCAATCGCTGACGGTGACAGCTTCCGCTACTACCCCGGTTTCGCCGGATCTGCCCTCGATCATCTCCGCACAGTGCAGCCGCAGGAACCGACTGCCGAGGAACACCGCATGCAACTCCTGTGCGTGCAGCGCTTGCACGGCGGGCTGACCATCGGCGACACCCACGAATACGAGGAACCCTTCGACTTCGATGTCGACGAGGCGCCCTATCGCCATCTGTCCGGAGTCGTGGAAACACTTCTGGGACGCGATCTTCCGCCAATCGTCAAGCGTTGGGCGGGCGTCTACAGCCAGTGCATCGACCCCTCACAACTTGTACACCGCGCACAAGCCGCCGACAACGTCTGGGTGGTTGCCGGCCCCGGTGGCCGCGGTATGACGCTCGGCCCGGCACTGGCGGAACAAACCGCCGACCAGCTCGGTCTCTGAATCTCTCCGACAAGAAAGACTTCTCATGTCTCCGATCACCCTTGCCGTTCTCGACATGGCCGGCACCACCGTCGCCGACGACGGACTGGTTCTTCGCGCCTTCGCTGCCGCCGCTGAAGCCGGCGGACTGCCCGCCGAAGGCCCGGAAGCCGACGCCGCTCGCCAGTACGTCCTCGACACGATGGGCCAGTCGAAGATCGTCGTGTTCCGGGCGATCTTCGGTGACGAAGACCGCGCCCAGGCCGCGAACGCCGCCTTCGAAACCACGTACGACTCCCTCATCGACCAGGGCCTGGCCGAGCCGATCCCCGGCGCCGAGAAAGCCATCACCACTTTGCGCGAGGCCGGCATCAAAGTTGCCTTGACCACCGGGTTCAGCCGATCGACCCAGGACAAACTCCTCGTCGCGCTCGGCTGGGAAACCCTCGCCGATCTCACCCTCTCCCCCGCCGAGGCCGGTCGCGGTCGACCGCACCCGGACCTGATTCTGACTGCCCTGCTCAAACTTTCGATCGACGACGTCCACCAGATCGCCGTACTCGGCGACACGTCCAACGACGTGCTCAGCGGCATTCGTTCCGGCGCATCCATCGTCGCCGGAACTCTGACCGGCGCACACGACGAGCAACAGCTTCGCGACGCCGGAGCCACCCACATCGTCCCGTCCGTGACGGAGTTCGCCGAACTCCTCACCCACTCCTGATCTCACCTCCGAAAAAGGAATCGTCATGCGTCTACGCCCGAGCATCGCTGCGGCCGCTCTCGCCGTGTCCGTCCTTTCGTTCACCACTGCCTGCGGTGGCACCGGCACTGCTGCCGGATCAGACACCGAGACCGTCACCGTATACAGCGCCGACGGCCTGTCCGGTTGGTACAAGGGAAGATTCGACGCCTTCACCGCGCAGACCGGTATCGCCGTCAACCTCGTGGAAGCCGGATCCGGCGAGGTCGTCTCCCGCGTCGAAAAGGAGCAGTCCAACCCACAGGCAGACGTGATCATCACGCTGCCCCCGTTCATCCAGAAGGCCGACGCCCAAGGTCTGCTCGAGCCCAGCGGAATCGACACCTCCGCCGTTCCTGCCGACGAGAAGGACGACGCCGGCAAGTACGTACCCGTCGTCGAGAATTACCTCTCGTTCATCGCCAATCCGACTGCATCACCCGCCCCACAATCTTGGGACGATCTGCTCACTGACCAGTTCAAGGGCAAGTTGCAGTACTCCACGCCCGGCCAGGCCGGCGACGGCACCGCGGTGCTCTTGCTGCTCCAGCACCTGATGGGTAAGGAAGGAGCACTCGACTACCTCGGAAAGCTCCAGGCCAACAACGTCGGACCCTCGTCTTCCACCGGAAAGCTCCAGCCCAAGGTCAGTAACGGAGAGCTGCTGGTCGCCAACGGTGACGTCCAGATGAACCTCGCCTCCATCGCCGACGACGGATCGAAGTTCGACATCTTCTTCCCCGCTGGAGCCGACGGCACTCGCACCACCATTGCACTGCCCTACGTGATGGGCCTCGCCAAGAGCGCACCGAGCAGCGAACAAGCCAAGAAGTTGATGGAGTTCCTGCTTTCCGAAGAATCCCAGAAGACCGTCGCCACCGATGCACTCGGCGTATCGGTCCGCGAGGACGTCCGAAGCGCTGCCGGTGAATCCACCGACAAGAACACGCCTTCCGGAGTTCTGCAGGGCGTCAACGTGTGGACCCCGAACTGGAACGACGTCCTCAGCTCGCTCGACGCCGACATCGCCGCTTACCAGAAAGCCACCGGGAGCTGATCATGGCAAGAACCAGACTGGGGCGGACGCTCCCCGAGACCGTCGGTGTTCACGGAGCGATCGAACATTCTGCTCCGGCCATCACGTTCGATCGTGTGAACGTCGCCTACGGCCGCGGGAAGACCGCAACCCATGCACTCGTCGATTTCAATCTACGAGTGGCGCCGGGTGAAACCGTGGCACTGCTGGGGCCCAGTGGATCCGGCAAGTCGACCGCGCTGAAGGCCCTCGCGGGATTTGTCCGCCCCACGTCCGGTTCCGTCAAGCTCGGCACCCGAGACATCACCAATCTGCCTCCCGCACAACGCGGTATCGGCGTCGTCGTTCAGTCGTACGCTCTTTTCCCGCACATGCGAGTTTCCGAGAACGTAGCCTTCGGACTCCGAGCCCATCGCGTTCCGCGCTCGGAGATCGGCCCTCGCGTAGCCGAAGCCCTCGACATGGTCGGGATGTCGGCGTACGGAAAGCGCCTTCCCCGTGAGCTTTCCGGCGGTCAACAGCAGCGAATCGCAATCGCCCGAGCCTTGGCAATTCGCCCTGGAGTACTCCTCCTCGACGAACCACTGGCCGCCCTGGATGCGCAACTTCGCGAGAGCATGCTCGGCGAACTGGCGAGACTGCGCGCCGCACTACCTGACACAGCCATGCTCTATGTGACGCACGATCAGAGTGAAGCCCTGGCGCTCGCAGACCGAATCGCAGTGATGCGCAACGCCAGACTCGCGGACATCGACACCGCCGAGGCCTTGTGGAAACGCCCGCCGTCCAGCTTCACCGCGGCCTTCCTCGGGGGTGCGAACCTGCTGCCCTGCAGCGTCACACGCGTCATCGGCACCTCCGCACTGGTCTCGATCGGTGGCACGCCGTTCACCGCTCACGCCCCGCAGCCCGAGATCGGGCACATCGAATGGGAGTCCGACATGGACGCCTACCTGTGTGTTCGTCCACACGCGGTAGGCGTAACCGGCGTCGGCGCACGAGGATCATTCCCGGCGCGCATCGTCTCGAGCGTCTGGCGCGGTTCCACGACGCGACTGACGCTGGCTGTCCGTGGCCTCGACGACGTCCGCGTCGACGCGGATGTTCCAGGGCACGACGAACGACCGGTCGACACCGAAGTGGGCGTCGTCTTGCCCACGGACGGCAGTGTCCTGGTGCCGGCGGATCGCCACCCATGACGACAACCTTGGAACGCCCTGAAACCGCTGTGCCCCAGCACAAAGACCCGATCCCGTGGCGCCGGATCGGGTGGACGCTACCGCCGCTGCTTCTTGTCCTCGTGTTTGCTGTCTATCCCACTGCGCGTGTCCTCACGGAATCGCTGAGCACCGGAAGCGGCACCGGGTTGTCCACGTGGTCGTCCGTGCTCGGTTCGGAACTGTTCCGAACCGCACTGTGGCGGACCATCCAGATCGCCGTGGCGTCGACCCTGGGGTGCCTGATCCTGGGAACCTTCCTCGCCTTGGTGCTTGCCTTCGTTCCATTCGCCGGATCCAAGGTGGTGGGGCGATTGATCGACACGGTGCTCGCCCTGCCGTCATTCCTGATCACGCTGGCGTTCACGTTTCTGTACGGCACGGCCGGCGCCGTCAACGCCTTGATCATCAGCATCACCGGCGACGCGAGCGGCCCGCTGAACTTCCTGAACACTCCGTTCGGAGTCATCGCGGCCGAAATCACCTTCTTCACACCCTTTGTCGTGCGTCCACTGTTGGCCGCGTTCACCCAGATTCCGCGTGAACAGCTCGACGTTGCAGCCAGCCTCGGCGCGTCACCCGTCCGAGTTCTGCGGCAGGTGGTGATGCCGGAAGCGTGGCCAGCCCTCCTGGCCGGTGGATCACTCGTACTTCTGATGACATTGAATGAATTCGGCATCGTGCTCTTCACCGGAGCAAAAGACGTCGTAACTCTTCCGGTCCTCATCTACACCCGCGGCATCGTCACCTTCGACTTGCCCGGCGCGGCAGTGATCGCGACGGTCCAGGTCGCACTCTCACTCGGCCTGTACTGCCTCTACCGATTCACCTTCAACAGATTGATGGGAGGCAGCCGTGCTGCTGTGGACACGAAGCTCTAGGGCCCTCGTACTCGGATTCTTCACCCTGGTCGTCGCGGTGGTTTTTGTCGCGCCCATCGCCACCGTCGTCGCGGCTGCCTTGGCCGGATCGTGGACCGGTCCACTTCCGTCGAATCTCGGCGGCAAGAACTTCTCCACGGCGCTGTCCGACGAGAACTTCGCCAGCCTGATCGTCAGTTTGCAGACTGCATTCATCGCGGGTGCATTGGCATTGATCGTCGGAACGTGGGCCGCGCTGGCCTCTCGTGAGGCACCGATGTGGCTGCGGCGCATCACCGATGCCGTATTCCATTTACCGATTGCGGTTCCGTCGGTCGCGATCGGCTTGGGTCTGCTCATCACTTTCAACGAGCGCCCACTACTGCTCGGCGGCACCAAATGGATCGTGATTCTCGCTCACACGGTTTTGGTGCTTGCCTTTGCCTTCAGTTCCGTATCGGCCGCGCTCGAACGGCTCGATCCCGCCTACCGTCAAGCTGCCGAATCACTCGGCGCCGGCCCAGTGCGGGTGCTGACGCGGGTGACGCTACCGCTGCTGCTCCCAGCGTTGGGTGCGGCCGCCGGGCTTTCCATCGCACTGTCGATGGGTGAGCTCGGCGCAACGGTCATGGTCTACCCGGCGACATGGAAGACCTTGCCGGTCAGCATCTTCGGACTCACCGACCGCGGCCAGGTATTTCTTGCCGCAGCAAATACGACACTGCTGCTTGCAGTTACCCTGATCGCCCTCATGGTGGTCGGCAGAATCCGTCGGCGCTGACCTTGCTGTGCGCCTTTATTAACCGCCGGGGGTTAATAAAGGCGCACAGCAAGGGGTTTATCCCTTCCGCAAGATGTACCGCTGAACCTTGCCGCTCGGGGTCTTGGGCAGGTTCGGAACAAAGTGCACCGTGCGTGGGTACGCGTGCGCTGCAAACTTCTTCTTCACCAGGGTTTGCAGTTCCTTCTCGAGTTCGTCGTCACCGTCGACACCTTCGCGAAGTACGACGAACGCCTCGAGGACCTCACCGCGCAACTCGTCGGGCATGCCCACCACTGCCGCCTCGATGACGTGCTCGTGCATGACCAGCACGCTCTCGACGTCGAAGGGACCGATGCGGTAGCCCGCCATGATGATGACGTCGTCGTCGCGCGAGGAGAAGAAGAAGAATCCGTCCTCGTCCGTCATTCCGGCGTCACCGGTGATGTACCAGCGACCGTCTTCGCTGAATCGCTGCTTCGTCTTCTCCGGCGCATCGACGTACCCGGTGAACCACATCAACGGACTGTTGTGAGTATCGATCGCCACGCGTCCCTGAGTGCGAGCCGGTGCGATGTCATCCGAATTGTCCTCCAGCACAGCGGCAGACCAGCCCGGCAACGGACGACCCATGGATCCTGGACGGACGTCCTCGCGGAGTCCGTCGGCCCAGGCGTTGACGATGAACATGCCGTGCTCGGTCTGGCCGTAGTGATCACGAACCTCGACGCCCAACGAGTTCTTCGACCACGCAACAACATCCGGAGTCAAGGGCTCACCGGCCGAGGACGCGCGGCGAAGCGAGATGCCTTCCGGAACGGGCGCCTTGTCGGCACGCAGACTGCGGTACACGGTCGGAGCAGCGGCAAAATTGGTGACACCGAACTTCTCGATGATCTGCCACGTCAGCGGCGCGGAGAATCCGGCGTGCAGCAGAATGCTTCGCGTTCCCGCGGCAAGCGGACCGAGCAACGCGTAGTACAGCCCGTACGCCCAGCCCGGGTCTGCGGCGTTCCAGAACACGTCGTCCTGACGGACGTCGAGGCCGAACTCCTGGTAGGCGTGGAACGACGCGAGCGCGCGCACCGGAACCGGCACGCCCTTGGGTGTCCCCGTGGTGCCACTGGTGAACAACTGCACCATCGGTGCGTTGCCGCCGACTGCCTGAGCAGCGCCCTTCGGGTCTTCGGCATCCTGAGCTGCGACAAGTGCATCGAAGTCCAACTCGTCACCGGCCGCGCCGCCCGCGACGATGACCTGCCACGCTGCGTCGGCGGGGATGTCCTCGCCCGGCGCGAGCTTGTCGAGCTGATTGGCGTCGGAAACGACCACCTTCGCGCCACTGGCCGTCAAGCGGAAAGCGATGGCCGGCGAAGCGAACGCCGTGAACAAGGGCACGTGGACCGCGCCGCGGCGCCAGATTCCGAGGAGCGCGACCACGAGGTCCGCAGACTTGCCCATCAAGGTCGCGACGTTGTCACCCGGCTCGACTCCGAGGTCCGCCAGAGCTGCCGCGAAACGCGCGGACTGCTCACGTAGATGACCGTATGTGAGGTCCACCGAGCTAAGGTCTGCCTCGACGACGGTGAATGCAACGCCATCCGCGGGATGCCGATCGCAGAGCAATTCTGCGGCGCTGGCATGCGGGGTGTCGTACTGGTCCAGCAGCTCGCGCACCCGTGCGGTGGGATCGGTGCTCATCAACTTGCTCCTTATCGATCGTCGTATGGTTGGCCCGACCGGTTAAGTTGGCGGCTCGTCATACGTACTGTTCACCCCCTATGATCTAGCTCACAAGAGAACTTCACTACCCCCAGAAAGGGGTACCTGCGTGAATCGACATGCTTCGTCACTTCTGCGTCCCCGCGACGGGGACGCTATGCGAGGTGAACTCCGAACGATTGCAGCTCAGGGCGTTGTTCCCGTGCTGTTCGGAGGCGAGGTCCAGGACGGAACCCTGCACCTGAGCGAATTCGTCGGCACCCGCACCAACAATCTCAAGGGCTTGGCCATCCCGCCGCGCTCGGGCATGGGCGGACGCGTCGTCGCCCAGGGTTCACCGATCACCGTCAACGATTACGGCAATTCGCAGTCCATCACTCATCACTTCGACCGGCCTGTTCTCAGCGAGGGCCTGCATTCGATCATCGCCGTTCCGGTCATGGTGTCCGGCAAATCGCGCGCTGTCCTCTACGCCGCGATCCGTGATTCCGCGCCTCTCGGCGATCGCACAGCAGACGTCATGGTCAGCGCATCCCGGCGTCTCGGGATGGAGTTCGCCATCCGCGACGAGGTCGATCGTCGCCTGCAACTACTTCAGGCCGCCGCCGCGACCACCGCCGACGGTATGTCTTCGGAAGAGATCCGCGGAGTCCACGCCGAACTACGCAGTGTCGCCCAGACCGTGACCGACACCGACTTGCAGACCAAGCTCCGCGGACTTTCCCAGCGTTTGGCCAACCTGCTGCGGCCTACCGCCGACGCCGAATCCGACGTCGCGCTCACCCCACGTGAAGTGGATGTTCTCTCGCAAGTCGCACTCGGCTGCACCAACATCGAAGCCGGCCAAAGGCTTTCCCTTCGACCTGAAACAGTCAAGAGCTATCTGCGAAGCGCGATGGGAAAGCTGGACGCGAGCTCACGCCACGAAGCCGTGGTTACCGCTCGCAGGTTGGGACTGCTCCCCTGAGGGGTCAGTAGCCTTCCGGCAGGGCGGTGAGCATGTCGCGGGTGACTGCGACGGCGTTGTCCGAACTTCCGCCCCGCACAACCAGAGTGGCGAAGGCCAGGTTGCCGCGATAGCCGACGAACCACGCATGCGATCCCCCGTCGACCTCGGCTTCACCGGTCTTGCCGTACACCTCACCCTGATCTTCGACGCGTTCTGCAGTACCGCTCGTGACCACGAGTCGCATCATGCCGCGCAGGCCGTCGACCATGGCCGGCGTGATCGCCGGGCGCTCACCGTCGATGGTGGTTTCGCGCCCCGAAATCAGTTGCGGCACCGGAGTCGAACCGTTCGCGACCGTCGCAGCTGCCATCGCCATTCCGAACGGACTGACCACGACCTTGCCCTGACCGAACCCGTCTTCCGTCCGCTGGACCAGGTCCGACGCAGGCGGCACCGAACCGGAATCGATCGGCAATCCCACCACGTTGTAGTCCTGGCCGATGCCGAACTGCGCTGCGGCAGTGGTCAACGTGTCTGCCTGCATCTCGCTGGCCAACTTGGCGAAGGACGTGTTGCACGAACGCGCGAAGGCCGTTGCCATCGGCACCGTGCCGAGTGCGAACTCGTTGTAGTTGGGGACGCTGCGCTCGCCGATCTCGATTCGGCCCGGGCATGGCACCATCGTGTCGGGGGTCGCCTGACCGGTCGAAATTGCCGCACCTGCCGTGATGATCTTGAAGGTCGAACCAGGCGGGTACTGACCCATCGTCGCGACCGGCCCGTCGCGGTCAGCTGCCTTGTTCTGCGCGACGGCCAGGATCGCGCCACTCGACGGTTCGATCACCACCATCATCGCCTGATCCTTGTTCACGTTCACCGCGCGCTGAGCGGCGATCTGGATGTTGCGGTCCAGACTGATACTGAACGACGGAACCGGTTGTGGCGCAGTCTCGGTCAACACGTCGGTGTCGACGCCGTTCTGGTTGACCGTGACGACACTCCAGCCGGCTTTGCCGTCGACCTCGTCGATGATCGTCTTCTTGATCTGCCCGAGAAGGTCAGGCGCGAACTCCGGGTCGGTCGACACGAGATCCGATTCGTCCGATACCGATACTCCCGATATCGCACCCAACTGCGCCGAAACTTGGTCGTAGTCATCACTGCGCAGCCGCGTCACGAGATAGTCACCCTTGACGGCCGTCGAGGATTCGGCGATCGACTGACCGGTCAGCGACGCATCGAACCGCCCGAGAACACTTGCGAGACTGTTCGCGGAACCTATGATGTCGTTGCTCTTGGAGCGATCGAACTTCACTCGGTAGACGATTCCCGGCACCAGGACGTCGGTCCCCGAATGCTCGTTGACCCGCGCTCGCGGCGCCGCGGTTGCCCGCAACGACATCGTCTGCTTGTCACCGAGGCGCGGATGAACGTCCGTCGAACTCCAACGGACGGACCAGTCGCCGTCCTTGCGTCCCATCTGCAGCTCGCCGTCGTACGTCCAGACGCGGTCTTTCGGCAGGTGCCACTCGTAGGTGTAGCCGACCGTCGCAGTGTCACCGTTCATCTTCACCGACGTGGTCTCGGCAGTCATCGACTCCGCCTGAAGCGCATCCCAGGTGTCACTCAATACAGGACCCGCGGAATCAGGCCGGTCCGTCATTTTTGCTGCCTCGTCGATGTCCCTGTCACCGAACGCACTCAGGAACTGCTGCGCGACGGGCTCGGGGCCGGCGGGTTTCGGAGTACACGAACTGATCCCCACCGCCAAAAAGATCACGGTGCAGGAGGCCAACAGTTGGGCCGAGCGACTACGAGAGAAATGCCGAGTGTTCATCGAGCCCCATAGTAGGGCGACAAATGCTCCACCCAGCGTAGGCGCGACCATTGCACGCAGCTTGGACGCTCAGTCGAGCAGCACCGTCGAGAAGGTCGCGACCTGCCGGAACCCCACCCGCGAATAGGTCGACCGCGCAATCGTATTGAAGCTGTTGACGTACAGGCTCGCAATGCGACCGGTCGCCATGATCGACTCCGCTACAGCCGCTGTACCGGTCACGCCGAAGCCCTGCCCACGAAATTCCGGGTTGACCCACACGCCCTGAATCTGGCCACAGCGAGCAGACATCGAGCCGACCTCAGCCTTGAAAACGACCTGGCCGTCCTCGATATGCGCCCACGCTCGACCAGCGGCGATCAGGCTTGCCACACGATGTCGATATCCGCGCCCACCGTCGTTTGCACGCGGATCGACGCCAACCTCTTCGATGAACATCGCGATCGCGGCAGGCAGATAGATCTCGAGTTCGTCCGAGCGAACCTGCCGGACCAGTGGATCCGACGGGCATGCCAGCGGCTCGGATACCGCGAGCAACGGCTGTTCGGGGCGAACCTCCCGCGCAGTTCCCCAATCGAGCTCGAGCATCTCCCACAGCGGCAACGCCAATTCGGCGCGGCCGACCACCGACGAGCACATGCGCGGAATCCGACAGGCGCGGTCAGCGAATGCCCGAATGTCATCCGGATCGCCTCGAAGTGGAACCAGATTTGCCCCGGCAAAGCACAGCGAGGACAACGGCCCGCCTCGACTCCACAGCTCGCCGTGAATCATTCGTGGGTCGACACCGCATTCTTCGACGCGCGCGGCAATCATGCAGGCGGCCACCGGATCGGCGTCGAGTACCCGTCGGACGTCTTCGAGATCTCGACTTCCGACCTGCTTGGCTCCGAGGAGTTTGAGCATCCGTCAACCCCCTCGACTCGACTGCGCGTCCACGAATATCACTACCCGATCATGATGCACTCAGATTGCCACGAACCTGACACCGACGGGGAAGATTCATCCGGCAATCACTCAACTCACGGTGACGACCGGCGCACCCTCCGAAGCGTCACCCTCCATGCTTTCGGCAATTTTCATCGCTTCTTCGATCAAAGTCTCGACGATCTGCGCCTCGGGCACCGTCTTGATGACCTTGCCCTTGACGAAGATCTGGCCCTTGCCGTTGCCGGACGCCACACCGAGGTCAGCCTCACGTGCTTCACCCGGTCCGTTCACGACGCAACCCATGACTGCCACGCGCAGCGGGATCTCCATGCCGTCGAGGCCGGCAGAGACCTCGTCGGCAAGTGTGTAGACATCGACCTGTGCACGGCCACACGAGGGGCAAGAGACGATCTCGAGCTTGCGGGGACGCAGGTTCAGAGACTGCAGAATCTGGTTACCGACCTTGATTTCCTCGGCCGGCGGAGCCGAGAGCGAAACCCGGATGGTGTCGCCGATACCCTCCGCGAGCAGCGCACCGAAGGCGACCGCGGACTTGATCGTGCCCTGAAACGCCGGCCCTGCCTCCGTGACGCCGAGGTGCAACGGGTAATCGCACTTCGCGGCGAGTTGGCGGTAAGCCTCGACCATGATCACCGGATCGTTGTGCTTGACGGAGATCTTGATGTCACCGAAGCCGTGCTCTTCGAACAACCCGGCCTCCCACAGCGCGGACTCGACCAACGCTTCGGGCGTCGCCTTGCCGTACTTCTCCATCAACCGAGGATCGAGCGATCCCGCGTTGACACCGATACGAATCGGAATGCCTGCATCACCGGCAGCCTTGGCTACCTCTTTGACACGGCCGTCGAATTCCTTGATGTTGCCCGGATTGACGCGCACCGCAGCGCATCCCGCATCGATTGCCGCGAAGATGTAGCGCGGCTGGAAGTGGATGTCGGCGATAACCGGAATCTGGCTCTTCTTCGCAATGATCGACAACGCGTCCGCGTCTTCCTGACGCGGGCAGGCGACACGGACGATGTCGCAACCGGACGCGGTCAGTTCCGCGATCTGCTGGAGCGTTGCATTGACGTCGTGCGTCTTCGTGGTGCACATGGACTGCACCGAGATGGGGAAATCGCTGCCCACACCTACCGTGCCGACCTGCAGCTGCCGTGTCTTGCGTCGAGGAGCAAGAATCGCTGCGGGTGCCGAGGGCATTCCCAGTCCGATAGGGATGGTCACGTCTGTGCCTTCTTTCATAGCTTCACTGCAAGTTTAGCCGGGCGATCGCCGCACTACCGCGCGGCAACCGTCGCCATGCTCACACGGTCAGAAGATCTTGATCGGATTGACGATGTCAGCCGTGAGTGTCAGCAACATGAACGCGCCACCGATCACGATGAATACGTAAGTAATCGGAAGGAGTCTCGTGTAGTCGACGGGACCGCCCGGAATCAAGCCGCGGCGAGCGCGGAACCAATCGCGGATCTTCTCGTAGAAGACCACCGCGATGTGACCGCCGTCTAGCGGCAACAGCGGCAGGATGTTGAAAACACCGAGGAAGAAGTTGATCGACGCGAGCAGTCCGACGAACATCGGCCACTCGGCTCGATCAGCGGCCTCGCCACCGATCACGCTGGCGCCGACCACGCTGATAGGTGTGTCCAGCGCCCGCTCGCCGCCCGTGATCGACTCCCACAGAGCCCCCACCTTCGACGGAATGTCAGCCAACGCCTTCACCGAGTCGACCATGATCTGTCCGGTGTAGTCGAAGGCTGCCGGAACAGCAGAGAGCGCGTTGTACTCGACCAGCGCCGAGCCCGGACCACCGATTCCGACAGCGGATACTTCCTGCTTCACGGGAACGCCACTGGCCGAGTTCACATATCGCTGGACTCGTTCGGGGACGACCGTGATCGACAACGCCTCTCCGTCGCGATCAACCGACAACACGATCGGGCCATCCACACCTCGAATAGCAGCTGCCACCTCGGGGAAGGTACTCGTCGACTTTCCATCGACTGCGGTGATCCGATCCCCCGATTTCAGGCCCGCATCTCCTGCGGGGCCTCCACCCGAGCACTCTGTCAGCTCGAAGTTGCCGTCCTGGCCCAGCTGATCGGGGGCTACACATGTGACCTCTTGGACCACTGGCTGAGCGGGTTCAGTTCGGCCCCAACCGAGGAGCAACGCGTAGATCAGGAGGAACCCGAGAATGAAGTTCATCGCGATACCGCCGGACATGACGACGACGCGCTTCCACGCCGCCTTCTTGTACATCGCGTGCGGCTCTTCTTCGGGTGTCATCTCGTCGAGAGCCGTCATACCGGCGATGTCGCAGAATCCACCGAGCGGCAGCGCCTTGAGGCCGTACTCGGTCTCACCTCGACGGAACGAGAAGATCTTCGGTCCGAAGCCGATGTAGTAGCGGCGAACCTTCATTCCCAAAGCCTTGGCCGTCCACATGTGGCCGGCTTCGTGCAGGGCGATGGACACGCCGATGCCGAGGGCAAACAGCACTACGCCCAGTGCAAAAACCATGAAAGCTCTAGCCCTCCTGCTTCACGAGCTGACGCGCTCGTGTGCGTGCCCAGCCGTCTGCGGCCAGAACGTCGTCCACGGTAACCGGTTCCGCGGACCATTGACCTGCATCGTCGAGAACAGCGGCCACCGTGCGGACGATCGCCGGGAAGGAAATGACACCGTCGAGGAATGCCTGAGCCGCCACTTCGTTGGCCGCGTTGTAGATCGCGGTGAAGCAACCGCCGGATTTGCCCGCGCTTCGCGCCAGATCGACGGCGGGGAACACCGACGAATCGAGCGGCTCGAATTCCCAGGTGGAGGCGGTGGTGAAGTCGCATGCCGACGCAGCACCTTCGATGCGGTCCGGCCAGCCTAGAGCGAGAGCGATGGGGAGCTTCATGTCCGGCGGGCTTGCCTGCGCCAGCGTCGACCCGTCGAAGAAGGTGACCATGGAATGCACGATCGACTGCGGGTGCACGGTGACGTCGATGCGGTCGTAGTCGATCCCGAACAGCAGGTTCGTCTCGATCAGCTCGAGGCCCTTGTTGACCAGAGTTGCCGAATTGAGGGTGTTCATGGGCCCCATCGACCAGGTGGGGTGCGCTTTCGCCTGAGCTGGATTCACACTTTCGAGATCCTCGGCGCTCCAGCCACGGAACGGTCCACCCGAAGCGGTGAGAACCAACCGAGCCACTTCGTCGCCTGTTCCACCACGTAGACACTGGGCAAGCGCCGAATGCTCCGAGTCGACCGGCACGATCTGACCGGGTGCGGCGGCTTTGGTCACCAGCGCTCCGCCGGCGACAAGCGATTCCTTGTTCGCCAGCGCAAGGCGCGCTCCCGAGTTCAACGCCGCCAGAGTCGGTTCGAGTCCCAACGAACCGACGAGTGCATTGAGGACAACATCGGCACCGCTGTCCCGAACCAGTTCCGTCACGGCGCTCGGTCCCGAACGGGCGGTTACCGATTCCAGCGCCGATGCCGCTGCAGGATCGGCGACGGCGACGTCCGTGACGCCGGTTGCACGAATCTGTTCGCCCAACAACTCGACGTTGTTGCCGCCCGCTGCGAGACCGACTACTTCGAAACGATCGGGGTTGGCTGCGATGACCTCCAGCGCTTGGGTACCGATCGAACCGGTACTGCCGAGGAGGAGGACGCGGGTACGTGTGGTTTCCTGCACTCGCCCATTGTTCCTGATAACACCTGAGAACAACCTTATCGACGCCCAACTACGTACGACAGGCAGTCGTATGTCACCATATTGGGCAGTAGTGCAACCGAATGAGCAGGAGGATCGACCGTGGCCGATACCCAGTTGGACGTCAAGTCCAGCGCCCCCGTCGTGGTCTCGCACGTCGATGAGGCCGAGGTCCCCTCTGCCGCATGGGGGTGGAGTGGTGAAGGACTCAAGTTTTTCCGTTTCCTCGGATGGTTCTTCGCAATATTCCTGCTTCTGATGATGATCGGAAACCATCACGGCAAGGTCGAGGATCTGTGGCTCATCGGCACCGCCGGATTGATGATCTTCGTTCTGGTCCGCGACATCGCCATCGGGCGCCGCCCGCGCTAGACACCTGACAAAGAGACGGCCTCCACGAACGAAAGTTCGTGGAGGCCTTCTCTTTATGTGTTTTTCAGGCCTGGAGGGTTTCAGTTCTCGGCTGCCAGCTGGCCACAGGCTGCGGCGATTTCCTGACCGCGCGTATCGCGCACAGTGCACGAGACACCCTGGGCGATGACCCGACGCACGAACTCACGCTCGACGTCCTTGGGGCTCGCGTCCCACTCGCTACCCGGAGTCGGGTTGAGCGGAATCAGGTTGACGTGCACCAACCCGCCGAGTGCTTTCTTCAGCTTCTTGCCCAGCATGTCCGCGCGCCACGGCTGATCGTTGACGTTCTTGATCATCGCGTACTCGATGGACACACGCCGACCGGTCTTGTCTGCGTAGTACCGGGCAGCCTGAAGTACCTCCGACACCGACCAGCGATTGTTGACCGGCACAAGTGTGTCGCGCAGTTCGTCGTCCGGTGTGTGCAGCGATACCGCCAGCGTGACGCTCAGGCCTTCGTCAGCGAGCTTGCGGATAGCGGGAGCGAGGCCGACGGTCGAGACCGTCACGGACCGCTGAGACAGGCCGAGCCCGTCGGGTGCGGGCGAAGTGATGCGTCGTACCGCTGCCACCACGCGCTTGTAGTTCGCCAAAGGCTCGCCCATACCCATGAACACGACGTTCGAGAGGCGGCCGGGTCCGCCGGCAACATCACCGTCGCGCATTGCGGCCGCTGCCTCGCGAACCTGATCGACGATCTCGGCGGTCGAAAGGTTGCGGTCGAGGCCGCCCTGACCCGTCGCACAGAACGGGCAGGCCATTCCGCAGCCTGCCTGACTCGAGATACAGAGCGTCGCCCGATCGGGATAGCGCATCAGGACGCTTTCGAGCAGCGTTCCGTCATGCGCCTTCCACAGGGTCTTGCGAGTGTCGCCCGAATCGCACGCGAGGTGCTTGATCGGGGTCAACAAGGTCGGGAACAGCGACTCCCCCACCTTCTCGCGCACCGATGCGGGGAGATCGGTCATCTTCTCCGGATCGGCTTCGAGCCGCGCGTAGTACTGACGCGCGAGCTGATCGGCCCGGAAAGCCGGAAGGCCGAGCTCTTTCACCGCTTCTTTGCGCTCGGCGGAATCGAGATCGGCGAGGTGCCGTGGAGGCATTCCGCGCTTGGGTGCAGTGAAAACGAGGGGAAGAGAGGCAGCCATAGTTACACCATTGTCCCATTGTTTTGGGGTGCTACCCCACTGCCACCCGATTGTGGCCGGATTACCCGTGCAACTTTGCGCAGGTTGCGTGATGATCATGTCATGTCAACCACACCAGAGGATCCGTCGAACTCCCCCGTGTACGGCCCCGCCGACGGTTTCGGTCCCGATCCGGAACTTCCGAAGGTGGGCGAGGACAAGGCAGTGGAAAAACACGATCCGGAACCGACACCGACGCCTGAACCGGTGCCGACCGGAACGTCGGTCACCGACCGAACCAGAGCTGCGACGACCTGGGTTGGCCTGGTCATAGGCGCAATTGTGCTGATCTTACTTCTGGTGTTCATCCTGCAGAACCTCGAGAGCGTCTCCGTCAAGATCCTCGCCTGGCAGATCGACTTTCCGCTCGGAATCACGATCCTGCTCTCCGCGATCGCGGGCGCATTGATCATGGCGTTGGCAGGCGGGGTTCGCATCATTCAGATCCGGCGCGCAGCGAAGCGGCAGATGTGACTGAAATCTAGTTACGCAATTGGGTCGATCGATGGGCCAGCAGGCATCATTGATGTCGTGGAAATCACCGGAAAGGCCCTGATGTGACTACTCACATGGAGAGACCTGTGACCTCGCGAATTGCCCCACAGCAGGCAAGATCCTGGCTCCTCGTCCCCGCGTCCAAACCGGACACCTTCGACGCCGCACTCGCGAGTGCGGCCGACGCCGTCATTCTCGACCTCGAGGATGCCGTCACCGCACCCAACAAACCGGCGGCCCGCCGCGACGTCGCCGCATTCCTGAGCGAACACAATCACGCCTGGGTTCGGATCAACGACGCCACGACACCGTTCTGGGAAGAGGATCTGGCCGCACTCGCGGGCCTCCCCGGACTCGAGGGTGTCATGCTCGCAAAGACCGAAAGCGGTCAGCAGGCCGACGCCACGGCCGAGCGACTTCCCGAAGGCACCAAGATTCTTGCTCTCGTCGAATCCGCGGTAGGACTCGAGGCTGCGCCCGAGATCGCACGCACAGACGGCATCTTCCGTCTCGCATTCGGCAGCGGCGACTTCCGGCGCGACACTGGGATGGACGACTCCCCCACGTCGATGTCGTACCCGCGTTCGCGGCTCACCATCGCCAGCCGCGCGGCACGCATCGCTCCGCCGATCGACGGTCCCACGCTCGGCCCCGATCTGGATCTGCTCGCCCGAGACTGTGCGATCACCTTGTCACTCGGTATGGCCGGCAAACTCTGCATGACCACCGCGCAGACTGCCCCCGTGAACGCGGGACTGAGTCCCTCCGTGGCCGACGCGATCTGGGCCCAGAATGTCATCGACGATCTCGGCGAAGACGGCTCACGCGTGCGCGACGGCAGCGACCTGCCCAAGCTCGCCAAGGCGAAGAAGATTCACAAGCTCGCCACCCTGTTCCACATCCCCACCGATCACTGATTTTTTTACTACTGAATCGGTGCAGAAAACGTCAGGCGCTCAAGTCGGAGCGCCTGACGTTCGTCTTTCGAGCCCGCTTTCACGCAAGTTCAAGTGATCGTGGTTTGGACCGAACATGGATTCGGTATCGCACCGTGAAGCCCAATCCCGTTACTTGCGAGAACGCACGCTCGGCAGTCTTCTCGGTGAACTCGATTCCGAGTACCCGCCGCAAGTCGTCTCGATTCTCGAACTCCCACCGGGCGTCGACACGGGTAAGCGAGAAACCTTGAGCCTCGAAGAATCCTTCGACCGCCGCGGGATCGTATTTGGGCAGATCCGCCCTCATCCACTCTCCGTACGGGCCGGCGCTCACATCGAGATCCACGATCAGCAGGGCTCCCCCGGGCCTCAGGATGCGCATGGCTTCACGAATTCCCGGGCCGCAGCCTTTGCCGAAAAAGTACGCCGTACGGGCATGAACGAGATCGACTGAAGCATCCACCAGACCCGTGGACTCTGCTGAACCCTGGACTACGTCGATCGACGCCGAATCGCGGGTTCGTTCCCGCGCGGCCTTCACCAGCGGCGCGTGCGGCTCCACTCCGACAACACGACGGGCAGTACGAGCGAACTCCGGTAGATGGAACGCCGCCCCACAGCCGACGTCGACGACGTCGCGTCCAGACCAGTCGACCTGGGCTCGCATCGCGGCCCAAATGGAACCGTCGACGTCCTGCGCGCGGTTCTCGATTTCGTACACGTCCGGCCAATGCCAGATGTTCGGGCTGGGGATCGGCTTGGAACGGCCGGAGAAGAAATCACGCACGCGAAATCAGACGAGTGCGTACAGAATCAGCCAGGTGACAAATGCCGACGGCAGGAGTGAATCCAGGCGATCCATGATTCCGCCGTGGCCGGGAAGCAGGGTTCCCATGTCCTTGATGCCGAGTTCACGCTTGATCTGCGATTCGATCAGGTCGCCGACCGTCGCGACTACCACCAGGACGACACCGAGCAGGACGCCGATCATCGAGTTCGCGTCGAGGATCAACGTCACCGAAAGCAGGCTGCCGATGACGCAGAAAATGAGGGAGCCGACAAATCCTTCCCAGGACTTCTTCGGGCTCACAGCCGGCACCATCGGGTGCTTCCCGAACAGCACTCCGGCCGCGTAACCGCCGATGTCGGAGCACACGACACCGATCATCAGGACGAAGACGCGACCCGGGCCGTCGTCTTCGAGCACCATCAATGCACCGAATGACGCCAACAGCGGGATCCACGCCAGAACGAACACCGTGATGGAGGTGTCTCTCAGGAAGTTCTTCGGGGTCGCCTTGAGCCCGTGGTCGAACAACCGCCACACCATGCACACCAGGACGGTTGCGGTGAATCCGCTGAGCACCCCGACCGGTCCCCACGGCCAGCCGAGCCAGATCGTGGCTTGCCCTCCGACGAGAAGGGGAATTCGCGGCACCTCGATGTCGGCTTCACGAAGCCGCGTTGTGACCTCCCACGTCGCGATGAACATCGCGATCGCGACGACAGCGATCCATCCCGGGGGCAGGAAGATCAAAGTGCCGATGACCAAGGCTCCGAGACCAGCTCCGACGCCGATGGCGGCAGGTAGGTTCCTGCCCGCCTTCGACTTCGGCGGTTGCGCGCCCTCAGCGCCGCCCGTAGGCCCGTCCGTGACGGGACCACCGGCGGTTCCCTCTTGTGCGTGCACCCAAACTCCCTGATCTACTCCCGACGACAAACACTGCAAATGAGGAGGCTATACCTCCATCAACTCTGCTTCCTTGTGCTTGACGAGTTCCTCGACCGTGTGCACGTACTTCGCCGTGGTCTTGTCGAGTTCTTTCTCTGCGCGACCGACCTCGTCCTCGCCGGCTTCACCGTCCTTCTGGATCCGGCCGAGTTCGTCCATCGCCTTGCGGCGGATGTTGCGCAGCGTGACCTTCGAGTCCTCGCCCTTGGACTTGGCCTGCTTCACCAGTTCACGACGACGCTCTTCAGTGAGCTGCGGAACCGAGATGCGGATGATGCTGCCGTCGTTGGACGGGTTCACACCGAGATCCGAGTTGCGGATCGCCGTCTCGATCGCGTTGAGCTGCGAAGCCTCGTACGGCTTGACGATGACCATGCGGGCCTCGGGGACGTTGATGCTCGCGAGCTGCGTGATCGGCGTGATCGAACCGTAGTAGTCGATCACGATGCGCGAGAACATACCGGGGTTCGCGCGTCCGGTGCGAACCGAGCCGAGATCGTCCTTGGCTACCGTGACAGCCTTTTCCATCTTCTCTTCTGCCTCGAAGAGCGCTTCATCGATCACGGCTGTTCCTCCATGTTGTTCTGCATCATTTTTTGGGTGTCACTCACGACTTGATCAGGGTGCCGATCTTCTCACCGGACACCGCGCGAGCGATGTTTCCTTCGGTGAGGAGGTTGAACACCATCATCGGCATCGAGTTGTCCATGCACAGGCTGAACGCCGTCGCGTCCGCGACCTTGAGCTCACGTTCGATGACCTCGCGGTGCGTGATCTGTTCGTACATCGTCGCGTCCGGGTCGATACGCGGGTCGGCCGAGTAGACGCCGTCGACGGCCTTGGCCATCAGCACTACCTCGGCACCGATCTCCAGCGCGCGCTGCGCAGCAGTGGTGTCGGTGGAGAAGTAGGGCATACCCATCCCGGCACCGAAGATGACTACGCGCCCCTTCTCGAGGTGCCTACGTGCGCGAAGCGGAAGGTACGGCTCGGCGACCTGTCCCATGGTGATTGCCGTCTGCACTCGAGAATCGACGCCGGCCTTCTCCAGGAAATCCTGCAGTGCGAGGCAGTTCATGACGGTGCCGAGCATGCCCATGTAGTCGGAGCGCGCGCGATCGAGGCCACGCTGCTGCAGTTCCGCTCCGCGGAAGAAGTTTCCGCCGCCGATGACCACTGCAACCTGTACGCCCGATCGAACGACCTCTGCGATCTGCTCAGCCACCTTGGTGACCACGTCGGGATCGAGACCGACTTTGCCGCCTCCGAACATTTCGCCGCCGAGTTTGAGCAGGACCCGCTTGAATCCTGGACGTTCGTTGGCTGGTTCGGACATTGTTCTCCTCAGTTCGATACAAGACCTTGTAGGTCCTTCATTCTTCTTCTGCCGCCGAATCGGACACCGCGACATAGGAAAGCCCCCGGGACTCGTCCCGAAGCACTCTTATCCTGCCTCATCGGAGGCCCCAGGTACACGTAGACCCCGCCGGTAGAGCAAATGCTCTTCAGGCGGGGTCCATGTGTACGGGCTCCGAATTAAGCGGAGGCGCCGACCTCGAAACGCACGAAGCGCTTGATGGTCACGCCTGCCTCGTCGAGGATCGCCTTGACGGTCTTCTTGGAGTCCGTGACCGAAGACTGCTCGGTCAGAACGACGTCCTTGAAGAAACCGTTGACGCGGCCTTCGATGATCTTCGGCAGAGCCTGCTCGGGCTTGCCTTCTGCGCGGGCGGTCTCCTCGGCGATGTGACGCTCGGAAGCGACGATTTCAGCGGGAACCTCGTCACGCGTGACGTACTTTGCCTTGAGTGCTGCGACCTGCATTGCAGCGCCGCGAGCGGCCTCAGCAGCAGCATCGCCTTCGCCGGTGTACTCGATGAGAACGCCGACAGCGGGCGGCAAGTCGGAGCTGCGCTTGTGCAGGTAAACGGCAACGGGGCCGTCGAAGGAAGCGACGCGGCTCAGTTCGAGCTTCTCGCCGATCTTCGCGGACTGCTCCGCAATGACGGTGTCGATGGTCTTGCCGTCGAGCTCGAGCGCCTTGAGAGCGTCGAGATCCGCAGGCTTGCCAGCAGCAGCGACGGTCACGATCTCGTCGGCCAGCTTGATGAACTCGTCGTTCTTGGCGACGAAGTCGGTCTCGCAGTTGATCTCGATCATGACGCCGTCCTTGGCGACGACGAGACCCTCAGCGGTGGTGCGCTCTGCGCGCTTTCCGACATCCTTCGCGCCCTTGATGCGCAGCTGCTCGACGGCCTTGTCGAAATCGCCGTCTGCATCTGCGAGTGCGTTCTTACATGCCATCATTCCGGAGCCGGTGAGCTCACGGAGCCGCTTGACGTCAGCGGCGGTGTAGTTCGCCATGATTAGCGAGCCTCCTCATGTGTCTGTTTCGGACCTAGGACTAACGGTGAAGCACGGCCTAGCGGTGAAGCACGGCCTGACGGTGGTGCTCGGGCCTAACGGTGAAACGGCCCTGACCAAAAGAACTCTTGGTCAGGGCCGGTTTCAACGAATCAGGCCTCGGTGGCCGGTGCCTCTGCGGCGGGGGCTGCCTCAGCCTCTGCAGCCGGAGCTGCCTCAGCCTCTGCAGCCGGAGCTGCCTGCGAGAGCAGTTCCTGCTCCCACTCGGCGAGGGGCTCGCCTGCGCCGGCTTCGGGCTTCGCGTCCTTGTCGGCGCTCAGTCCTGCACGTGCCTGCACACCTTCGGCAACCGCGGAAGCGACAACCTTGGTCAGCAGTGCTGCGGAACGGATGGCGTCGTCGTTGCCCGGGATCGGGTAGTCGACGAGGTCGGGGTCGCAGTTGGTGTCCAGGATCGCGATGACCGGGATGTTCAGCTTGCGAGCCTCGGCAACTGCCAGGTGCTCCTTGTTGGTGTCGACGATCCACACCGCGGAAGGAACCTTGGCCATGTCGCGGATACCACCGAGGGTGCGATCCAGCTTGGTCATCTCACGCGTGAGCATGAGGATTTCCTTCTTGGTGCGACCTTCGAATCCACCGGTCTGCTCCATTGCCTCGAGCTCCTTGAGGCGAAGCAGACGCTTGTGAACGGTGGTGAAGTTGGTGAGCATGCCGCCGAGCCAACGCTGGTTGACGTAGGGCATTCCGACGCGAGTCGCTTCGGAAGCGATGGACTCCTGCGCCTGCTTCTTGGTGCCGACGAAGAGGACGGTGCCGCCGTGGGCAACGGTCTCCTTGACGAACTCGTACGCCTTGTCGATGTACGTCAGCGTCTGCTGGAGGTCGATGATGTAGATGCCGTTGCGGTCGGTCAAGATGAATCGCTTCATCTTCGGGTTCCAGCGACGGGTCTGATGTCCGAAGTGGGTTCCACTATCGAGCATCTGCTTCATGGTTACGACAGCCATGGCTGTGTACCTCAAACTTTCAATCCGGTTGATGCAGGCGATCGGGTGATCCCTGCCCTGGCACCCGCACGGCCGTCGGACCTGTTTCGTGAGAACCAGGACCAGCCGAGGCCGGAAAACGTGCGCGGGCGCGCGAAGTCGGACTGTGCGAGCACAGACCGCTCGACAAGTGTACGTCCTCGTCCGCCGATGCCATAACCACCCCGGAAGCAACAGACCGAACCGGCGGTTGTGGATCGGCGGTCATCTTGTGGATTACCCGTCTGATCTGTATTGAAGCGCGTGCGACTCCACGCAAGATCAAGGAATGACGATGTTTCGCGGAGCGCGACGAGGAGTGGTCGTTGCCGTGATCTCCTGCTGTGTCGCCGTAGGCACGGCGTCGGCAGACACGCGTTTCGACTGGCCGCTCGCTCCCCGGCCGCACGTGGAACGCGCTTTCGACAAACCGGCCAAGAATTGGCTGCCGGGTCATCGCGGGGTCGATCTCGGCGGCAGTGCCGGCCAATCCGTCCTCGCGGCCGGCGACGGCATTGTGGTGTTCGCGGGAGTGGTCGCCGGAAAGCCGACGGTGTCGATAGATCATTCCGGCGGCCTACGCACGACCTACGAACCCGTCGTAGCAGTCGTTCGCGCAGGTGAACGCGTCGCCGCCAGGTCCGTGATCGGAACCCTCGAAACCGGGCACGAAGGGTGTGCTGTCGAAGCGTGTCTGCACTGGGGCTTGCGCCGTGGACGCGAGTATCTCGATCCACTCGGACTCGTTCGGACGCAACCGCTCAGGCTCAAGCCATTGAAAGGAGGCTGATCGGTCGCAGAAATCGGTCGCAGAATCAGTGCCACTCGGAAACGGCGTGCCGACCCACAGCGTCCGCGAAGTCGTCGGCCACCATCGCTGCCAGTTCCATGAACGCTCGTCTGGTGGCCGGTCGCATCAACTCGAGGTCCATCACCGACCCCTCCGCGAGATGCTCGTCGAAAGGAATGACCTCGACGGCGCGGCATCGACGCATGAAATAGTCCACCAAAGCGTCCATGTCGATCACGCTCGACCCTGGTCGGGCGGCGCTGATGACGACGACGGTCCGTTCGACCAGATGGCCGTATCCGTGCAACTGAAGCCAATCGAGCGTTGCCGCTGCGCTGCGCGCTCCGTCGATTGCCGGCGAACTGACGAGAACCAACGAATTGGCAAGATCGAGAACGCCGTTCATCGCCGAGTGCATGATCCCGGTACCGCAATCAGTGAGGATGATGTTGTAGTAGACCTGCAAGATGTCGATGACCTGGCGATAGTCCGCCTCGCTGAATGCCTCCGAAATCGCCGGATCCTGCTCACTCGCCAGGACCTCGAGACGACTCGACGACTGGGATGTGTGCACTCGAACGTCCGAATAGCTCTTTATGTCCGGTCTAGCAGCAATCAGATCGCGCACCGTCGAATTGGTCTGCAGCGGAACACGTTGCGCCAAAGTTCCGAAATCGGGATTGGCGTCAACCGCCACGACGCAATCACCACGAAGCGAAGCAAATGTCGCACCGAGTCCGACCGTGACCGTCGTCTTGCCCACGCCCCCTTTGAGCGAGAGCAAAGCGACTCGGTAGTCGTTACGGATCGGCTGCTCGATTCGGGCGGCCAGTGCACGGTTGCGCTGTTCGTTGGTCGAATCTCCCAGATTGACCACACCTCCGGTCGCACGATGTAATCCTCTACGCCATCCGCCACGCGGCGTCCGTTTAGGGCGTTTCAGTAAAGCTTCGGCAACCAGATCCTGGTTTGTCACCTGCTGTTGGCTCGACGGTGGCGGTGGCGTGGTCCAGACCTCTTGCAGTCGTGCCACAGGCTCCGGCGTCGGCGCCGGCTCGGGAGCCGGTTGTGGCGCTTCGGACAGCCAGGCCGGTTGGCCGCTGTTCGGCAGGTGCTTCACATCTTGGCGGTTCACGAATCCCCCGGATTTCGCATGTCATCGAGTGTCTCGACACGACGATCGAACTTGCCGATTGTTCACTCTTCTGAGCTGCGACGCTACCAAATACCGGCCGAGAACTCGCGTCGCTTCACAATCTAGGCGCGTGGATGGGCCTGATCGTGGACGGATCGAAGGCGTTCGACCGACACGTGCGTGTACAGCTGAGTGGTCGCCAAACTCGCATGCCCGAGGAGTTCTTGGACCACACGAAGGTCTGCACCACCCTCCAGCAAATGTGTCGCAGCCGAGTGCCGAAGCCCGTGCGGACCCATGTCCGGAGCCCCTGGAATTGCAGCCATGGTTTCGTGGACCACCGAACGCGCCTGACGCTGATCGAGCCGGCCGCCTCGAACTCCGAGGAGCAATGCTCGCCCGGACCTATCCGAACTCAGCGCGGGTCGTCCGTGCTCGAGCCACCCGTTCAGTGCCGATTCTGCGGGCAGGCCGTATGGCACCGATCGCTCCTTGTTCCCCTTGCCGAGGACACGAAGCAAACGTCGATCAGCATCGACCGACTCGACGTCCAGTCCACACAACTCGCCGACGCGAATTCCGGTGGAGTACAACAATTCCACGATGAGTCGGTCTCGCAGGGCGAGCGGCTCTTGTTGCTGCGCACCGCTTTCCGCTGCATCCATTGCGTCGAGGGCCTGGCTCTGACGCAGCACCGTCGGCAGCGTGCGACGAGCAGGTGGAGCCGCCAGACGTGTGCCCGGGTCGACGGAAATACGTCCGGTCTGCGCGAGCCACGCAGTGAAACCACGCGCCGAAGAAGCCCGTCGAGCTACCGTCGTACGTGCCGTTCCTACGGCATTCTGGGCGGCCAACCACGAACGCATGACACTTAGGTCGAGGCGGTCGAGATCTGCATTCTCCGAACCCGCGGAGAAATGGGTCAGCAATGCCCGCGCGTCACCGACGTAGGCGCGGATCGTGTGTTCCGACCGGCCTCGGCTCAGTCGGAGGTGCTCGGCATACGCGTCGAGGTGAACGCTCAAGCTCGCCGGCAATGCGTCAGTCATGAACACACGCTCGCTCGCCGCGATTGAAACCGCAAGCTGCCTCGCCGATAGGGTTGATCGGTGAATCGAGCAATTCCTCTGAAGATGTTGTGTGTACTGGCACTGATTTCCGCAATCGCTCCACTGTCCATCGACATGTACCTGCCCGGCCTACCTTTGATGGCGGATGCACTCGACACTACTGCGGCCAGCGTTCAACTCACGCTGACCACCTTCATGGCAGGCCTCGGAATCGGCCAGCTGATCATCGGTCCGATCTCCGACGGACTTGGCAGGCGACGAATACTGCTGGCCGCGACAATCATCACGGCACTGAGCGGCGCGGCATGCGCGGTGGCGCCGAACATCGAGTTTCTCATCGGTGCACGACTCGTCCAGGGCTTGAGTGGAGGCGCTGCCATCGTTCTCGCCCGTGCTTGTATTGCCGACCGAGCGCGTGGCGACGACGCAGCGAAGCTCTTCAGCATCATGATGATCATCGGCGGTATCGCTCCCGTGGTCGCGCCACTGATCGGCGGCGCACTTCTCGGCCCCGTCGGATGGCGCGGGATCTTCTGGGTCCTGGCTGTCGCGGGCGCCGTGATGGTGGCTGGTGTCGTTTTGCTCGTTCCCGAGACACTTCCACCCGAGCGACGCCATGGCGGTGGTTTGAAGGCCCTGATCTCGAATCTGCAGTACGTGGTCCGAAACCGGCACTACCTCGGATATGCGCTCGCATTCGTCTTCGGATTCGGCGCCCTGTTCGCCTACATCTCCGCGTCACCGTTCGTCGTTCAGAATGTTCTCGGGCTGAGTCCGTCACAATTCTCGATCGTGTTCGCAGTGAACGCCACCGGAATGGTCACGGCAGCGATGATCACCACTCGCCTGCTCGGTCGCGTCGCAGCTCGCACGCTGCTGCGTTTCGGGGTGTGCCTGCTCCTCATTGGCGGCGCCGTATTGTTCTGTACCAGCGTGGTTTTCAGTTCCACGAATACATGGCTGATCTTGGTCCCGCTGTTCGTGGCGATTTCGAGCATCGGGTTCATCATGGGCAATGCAACCGCTCTCGCCCAAGGAGAGGTCACCAACGCGGCCGGAACTGGTTCAGCCCTGATGGGAGCGGGCCAGTTCGGCTTGGCAGCGCTGGTTTCGCCGTTGGTGGGAATTGCGGGAGAAGACACTGCCGTGCCGATGGCAATCGCAATTCCCACCTTCGGAGTTCTTGCGGCCGTTGCGCTCGTGTTGCTGACTCGCGGCAAGGCCGCCGCGAGTTAGTTTTCGGCCGCGGCGAGTTCGGACTTCCAGACCCGGAAGCCTTCTTCGGTGCGACCACGACGCCAATAGCCGGAAATAGAAGCAGCCGCCGCCGGGACATTTCGTTCCTTGCGAATGTACGGCCGTAGGTTGTGCATGACGGCTTGTGCTTCACCGTGAATGAACACGTGCGGTTCGCCCGGTAACCATTCGAGTGCCTTGACCGCGGCGACAACCGGAGCGTTGTCGCCAGCTAATTCTTCGCCGACCGCATCGGACGATGCTCCGCGATGCAGCCAGGTCACGGCAATACCTTCTGGGGCATCGAGCGCGATTTCGTCTTCCGGCCCCCCGACTTCGACGACGGCGTAGCCGACCGCATCCGGCGTCAATCTCGCTATCGAAGCAGTAATAGCAGGTATTGCGGTCTCGTCTCCGACGAAGAGATACCAGTCAGCGGATGGTGACGGCGAAAACGCGCCACCCGGTCCACGCAGGGTAATCTCAGCGCCCGGCTGAACGGACGCGGCCCACGGACCTGCAACTCCCATGTCGCCGTGGACGACAAAATCGATTGCAATCTCTTTGGCATCAAGATCGTACGAACGAATCGTGTAGGTGCGCAGTATGGGCTGATCAGGAGTACCGAATTCGATCTTTACATAGGAATCGCTGTATTCGCTGGGAGTGAAGGACTCGAAGCCCGGTCCCCCGAGAAACACTCGCACCATATGGGGAGTCAATTGTTCGGTCCGCAGAACCGTCAATGCAGTTGTCGGCTTGGCCACAGAAAGATCCTTCCAAAAGTTAGTGTTACCTAACTAAGGTACACGACAATTGCAGCGCATGGACAAAATGCCTCCCCCGGTACATCCGACCCGCGCGCGACAGACCACGGTGCTCAACGAAATAAACCGACCACTCTGCCGGGTAAATTCGTCGGTGGCAGCCAAATTTCCGAATCAGGACTCGTGCATGATCAGGCAGCACATCGCTATCGGAGAAATTCAGCAAAGCAATAGTAAAATACGCCTCTGGCCCCCGGCGAGGTTCGCCAGGGGCCAGAGGAGATATTAATTCAACCTAGTGTGCAGCGTCGAAAGCGTCGATGATTTCCGCTTTGATACGCCCGCGCGGAGCAACTTCGTAACCGTTCTTACCCGCCCAATCACGAATGGCCTGGAGCGTCTCCTTGGAGCGGCCAGAACCCGACGTGGCCTGCGGAGATGCAGCCTGCGCCTTCTTGCCACGCTTCCCGCTCACCTTCGCCGCCGCCTCGACGAACGGCTTCACCGCAGCGTCGAACTTCTCTGCATTGGTGGCGCGCAGATCGATCACGTAATCCGTTCCCTGGTAAGAGAACTCAATTCGATCACCGAATCCATCGTCAATCGGCTTGCCGTCAAGGTCGTCGATGAGTTGCCGAATCAGCTTCTCAGCCATTGCACTCCTCTTTCAATGATCGATTCAATTCTCCTTCACAATACACAGATAGAGCGTTGATGAACAAAAGAAGTCCGGAAACCTGTGCCATTTCCGAACAGACTCAATGGTCCGAATTAGCAGCGGGTTAACGACGCACCAATCAATACCCGCACTCAGGGGATCCAGACTAATCAGACTTCAAAGCACATTGACCTGAGACTTTCCTGAGGCCCGTTAAATTCACGGCCAGGTCTGCAAAGCTGGGTCGAGAATAACGCTGCACACAGGCCGATCGAGTTCACGAAAAGCAGTCCTGACGTGCAATTACCAGCATCGCGAGGGTATTCGAGTTTCGTTCTCGCCGAAACGGTTAGTGGGCATCGCCACCCGCCCACCGGACGAGCACAATCAAGTTCACGCGCTACCGCGTCCGAAACCATCCACTCGAATCAGAACTCGCAAACCCCTCGAGTTCGAGCAGAGGAAGAGTTGCACGAACCTGCGTTATGAGCAATCCCGATTCCTCGGACAGCTCACGCGTACTACGTGAACCTGTTCCCGGCAATGCTTCGTATACCAATCGAGAATTGCCCCGCAATGCGTCGATGTCACGTGTAGCGGCTGCATCCTCCGCGGAATCCCCGACACCAAATGGACCTGACGCTTCGACTACATCCACGGCATTGGAAACGAGTTGCGCTTCACCTTCGCGGATCATCCGGTGACATCCGGTCGACGATGCCGAAGTAACCGGCCCGGGCACCGCCATTACCGGGCGGCCCAATTTCCGGGCCCAATTGGCGGTATTGCGTGCACCACTGCGCCAACCCGCCTCGACCACCACTACTCCGTCCGACAACGCAGCTACCAGTCGATTCCTTGCCAGAAACCGGAACTTTGCAGGTGTTGTGCCCGGTGGATATTCACTTATCACTGCACCCGAACTCGCTATCTGTTTGAGTAGTCGCGCATGCCCTGACGGATACGCTCGATCGACCCCACAGGCCAAGACAGCCAGTGTGTTTCCACCTACGCCCAATGCAGCGCGGTGCGCGGCCCCGTCGATACCGAAGGCCGCCCCGGAAATCACGGTCCATCCGTCGACAGCGAGGTCACCGGCAATCTCTGCCGTCACGTGTTCGCCGTACGCAGTAGATGCTCGCGTGCCGACAATCCCAACCGATCTCTCGGTCAGATCAACCAAATCCCCGGACCCCAACACCCACAACACAAATGGCGCCGTCTCACCCCCGGAGGCATCGAGTCCGTCGAAGGAAAGCATTCGCCACGCCGGCCAATCGGCGCAGTTCGGTGTTACGAGCCTGCCACCCATCGCCTCCATCAGGTCGAGGTCTCGTTGGGCTGTGTCGATGTGAGCGCGGGCTCGTGTCTTCTCCTCGATCGCGGGTGGCAGATCGCCGTTGCGGACCGCCCTCGCAGTTTCTTCGACCCCGAGCTCGTCGATCAACATGGACATATACGCGCTTGGGCCCTGCACGACGCGGGACAGATATGCCCAAGCGAGTAGTCGCGGATCGTGTGCAGTCATTGGAATCCCCTGTCTCGGAAGTCGAGTGCGGTGACAACTTGGTCTGGTCCGGGCATCGCCTCACCTGCCAGATCGGCGACACTCCAGGCAACCCGCAACGCTCGGTCCGCCCCACGAGCAGTGATCACACCTTTACGCAGCGCCCGTTCCACCGGCGCCAGCGCCGCACGCGAGAGTCTGAACTTCTGTCTCAACGCCGGCCCTGGTACTTCCGCATTGGTCCGCCACCCGTACTCACTCCACCGCTGGGCTGCAGTGTCTCGAGCCGCCGCCACGCGCGCACGGACATCGCCGGTACTTTCCCCTACTTCGTCGATCAGCGCTCCGGTTGCAACGGCCTGCATCCGAACCCTGATGTCGACTCGGTCCAAGAGCGGGCCGGACAATTTCCCCAGGTAACGGCGACGCGCCGCGGGTGCACAGACACAATCCGCGTCTCGCGGCGGCGCGCATGGGCAGGGATTGGCGGCCAGGATCAGCTGGAACCGCGCCGGGTACCGCGCAACTCCGTCCCGCCGGGCGATTCGTACTTCCCCGTCTTCGAGTGGCGTGCGTAGCGCTTCGAGCACCTTCACCCCGATCTCGGCACATTCGTCGAGAAACAGCACGCCGCGATGAGCCCGGCTGACCGCACCAGGACGAGCCATCCCACTACCACCACCCACCAGCGAACTGACCGACGAACTGTGATGCGGCGCAATGAAAGGCGGCATATCGATCAACGGCCGATCCTCCGGCAACACCCCCGCCACCGAATGAATCGCCGTCACCTCCAACGACTCCCCCTCCGTCAACGGCGGAAGAATCCCCGGAAGCCTCTGCGCCAACATCGTTTTCCCGATCCCCGGCGGACCCGTCAACATCAAATGATGCGCACCCGCCGCAGCAACCTCGATCGCCCACCGAGCATCCGTCTGCCCGACAACCTCACTCAGATCCCGCACCGTCACCACATCAGCGCGCTCGAAAACATCAGGAACAGCCAGCGCCAACTCACCACGCAACCACCCGATCACCGCGGACAGATCGTCAGCGCCCAGCACTTCGATCCCCTTCACCAGGCCCGCCTCAGCCAACGCCCGAGCTGGAACCACCACAGTCCCCCACCCCGCCCGCTTCGCCGCAAGCACCGCAGGCAACACACCACGCACCGTCCGCAAACGACCGTCGAGTGCCAACTCCCCCAAAAAGACAGTCTCCCGCAACAACTTCCGCGGTAATTTCTTCGCCGCGTCGAGAACCGACAACGACAGAGCCAAATCGTAAACGCTGCCCACCTTCGGCAACGTCGCCGGCGACAACGCCAAAATCACCTTGCTGTCCGGCCACTCCTCACCAGAATTGGTCACCGCGGCCCGAATCCGATCACGCGACTCGTGCAACGCAGTATCCGGCAGCCCCACCAAATGCACCGCAGGCAACCCGCGCCCGATATCCGCCTCGATCTCCACGATCTGCCCGTCCACGCCACTGACCGCAACAGAATGCGCCCGCCCCAACGCCATCAGAACGCATCCACAAAATGCTCGACCGAAGGCACGCCGTCGCGGCCGATCAACACCGCCACCACATCGAAACGCACCCTCGACCACGACCGACCCGAATCAGTGAGCCACTGCATCGCCAGCACCCGAATCCGACGCTGCTTCGCGAACGTCACCGCCTCCGCCGGACTCCCGTACCCGACACCCGACCGAGTCTTCACCTCCACGAACACAATCCGATCACCGGACGTCGCAACAACATCCAACTCGCCGTATCGACAACGCCAATTGCGCTCGATAATCTCCAAACCCGCATCAACCAGGAACTCGACAGCCACATCCTCGCCCCGAGCCCCCAACGCCATATTCCTCGCCATCGCAGCCCCCACCACTCACACGACCGCGCGCCCGCCGATACGAAACGCGTCCCAACCACCACCCTCGACCCACCACCACAAAACCAAGCCACCCGAAAACAACCTGTTGACAACTCAGAACCTGTGGAATTCGGCAGCGCGACACACCAACGGCGGCCCGAACCGTGACATTTTTCTGAAATCCCCACAATTTGGACGAAAGTCCAGTAGAACTAGTTACAGTTTTGCTCAAACCGTCACGCACCCCGCTGAATGGAGTTCTACATGGCCCGCCGCTCACTTCGCCACGCAGTAGCAACCACTACATCCCTCGTTCTCATCGCCGCCGGCGTCACTGTTGGACTTGGAGCCTCGGTGGCGCAAGCAGCACCGGCATGCGCGCTCAACCAGTCGGTCACCGACAGTTGGGCCGGTTCCCTCGGGACGCCGTACACCGTCAGCAAGGAGGTTGTCGGCGATGGCAAGGTCGCCGCGGGTCAGACGGTCACCTACATCACCAAGGTTTCCGGTTCCGGAGCCCTCGTCAATCAGATCCGCGATTTCCACCCGGCAGGATTCCAGCTGGTCAAGGCTCGCCTGAACGTCAAATGGCTTATCGGCGACCAGAAGTGGGACGACGTCACCAAGACCGTCGTTGTCGGCAACAACTCCGTGGTGGCAAAGGGCGGCGGATGGACCACTGCGGGCGGCGGCGTCATCGCTTTGGAAACCACCTACAAAGTTCCCGATAACGCAGTTGTAGGCACGCAGCTCGACAGCGGCGCCGGCACCAACATTGTGCTGGCGGCGGGCGACTGGAACATCAATCCGATGGGCGTCTGCGTCACCATCCGGCAGCCGAACCCCGTCGAGGCAGGCGCCGGAAGCCTCGAGGACATGGGCTTCGGCTCACTCAACTCCGGATCAGGCCAGGTATTCGGCTCACTGACCGACCCGCAGGGGTCGATGACCAATGTCATCAGCGGTGTCTTGGGCAATGTGCTCGGCAACATGAGCTGACTCAGTTCAGATTAGTAAATCGGCCGAGCTACCAGCAGATGCTGGTAGCTCGGCCCATTTCTACGTTGCCGAACAAAGCTTTGCCGTCAACCGAGTTCAAGAAATCATCAGCAAATCACCGCATCAGCTTTCCGCCGTACCGGGCCGGCGTCGTACCGAAGGTTTCCCGAAATGCGGCGATGAACCCACTGCTGGTGCGGTAACCAACCTGCGGGGCAACGTCATTGACACCCTCACCCCGCGCGAGCATCTCGAGTGATGCGTACATGCGTGCTCGAGTTCTCCACTGCCCGAAGGTAATCCCGGTATCGGCGACAAAGGCACGCATCAAGGTCTTGGAACTGACCCCGAGTTCGCCCGCCCACTCCCCCAGCGTCCGTGAGTCTGCCGGATCGGCAAGGATGCGGGCAGAAACCGAACTCGCCGCAGCATTGCGAGGAACCGCGAGGACGTCGTGCCGTTCGGGCGCGGCAGCAAGAATGTCGTAGAGCAACTCCTGACTCATCAACCGCCGAGCATCGTCGATGGTCCGATCTGCGAGATGGCGCAGCAATTGAGCGGACAGAGCATCGACTTCGAGAACAAGTGGCTGAGTCCACCGCAGCCCGGTAGGGCGTAGATCCGGACGCGCATAGGCCGCAATCATGCACCCCTCCGTCAGAAGTGTCATGTCGTGGAGAACGGTGCCCGGCAACCAGACCAAGTGCTCGCTGTGCAGGTGCCACACATTGCCTCCGGCAGCGATCTGCATCGTCCCTTCACTCATCCAGGCGATCTGATGCTCGGGGTGTCGATGAGCTCCGTACGCAGTCACTCCGTCGACGACGTTGGTGTAGACCTGAAAATCTTTGAATGTCCGTCCGCGACTATCGGGTAGCGCTAGCAAGGACTTTGGACGAGTCGAGTAACCAATAGTGGACATTTTGCGTCTTTCTGGGCGTATCCGAGTCCATTCCGAAGGATGGACCGACGATCCTGCAAAGGTTAGCCTCACTTTATTGCTGACGCGACCAGTTCAGCACTTCACGCGGAACTCAGATCACTTCGCCCACCACTTCGAAGGAGCATGCACGTGCCCTCACGTAGCACCCGAATCCTCGCCGCCTTATTCACGACGGCCGCGATCATCGGGTTCTCGACCGCCTGTGGAACCTCGCAAGGCGTCGACACCGCATCAGCGACCCAGAGCAACGACGCATTCCCCGTGACGATCGAGCACGCACAGGGTTCGACGACCATCGATGCCGAACCGCGGCGGGTAGTGACACTCGGATACACCGATCACGAACCACTGCTCGCCTTGGGAGTCGAACCCGTCGGCATGGCCGAATGGTGGGGGTCCGGCATGGATGAAAGCTGGCCGTGGACGAAGGACTACTGGAAGGGGAAAACTCCGACCTACATCAACAGCGGCGGAGACTTCAACTTCGAGCAAATCGCCTCCCTCGCACCAGATCTGATCCTAGCGCTGTACGCCGACATCGACGCGGAGACCTACAAGAAGCTGACCTCGATTGCGCCGACTGTCGCGCAGAGCAAGGACTACGACGCATACACAACGCCGTGGACCGACATGACACTCACCGCCGGGCGCGCCCTCGGCAAAGAACCACAAGCTCAGCAACTGATCGCGGATACCGAAAACGCGTTTGCCACCGCTCGCGCTGCACACCCGGAGTTTTCCGGGCAAACCGCAACGATCGTCAACCTCGACACTCCCGAGGGATACGTGTTCTCGTCGCACGACCCACGCGGCATCTTCCTCTCGTCACTCGGATTCACCCTCCCCCCGACGGTCGACGCATTCGTCGGCGACCAGTTCGGCGACTGGCTGCCGAACGAGCGATACGACATCCTCGAACCCGTTGATCGTTTGATCGTGATGGCCGATCCGGAGGGAGAGAAGGCCCTCCCCGGCAACACTCTCTACCAGCGGCTACCCGCTGTGAAAAACGGAAATGCGATAGTCGTGCGATACACCGCAGATCCACCCGTCGGCGCGGCGATGTCCGGCAATACCGTCCTGAGCATTCCGTACGCCATAGACCAACTGTCCGCCACATTGTCGAAGTAACCAACAATTCCAGGTATCGAAAATATGTTCGAATGATGCTAGCCTCAAACCCAGGAAGCACTCACGGACATCGAGGATCACCATGGACGAGGTACCGGAGACAGCGCTAGATCTTGCACGACTCGATCTAGCTCGGCTGGTCGACGAGTTGACGGTTCTCGACCAGCGACGCGTCGACATCGGCGAGAGCTTGGTTCAACTCGAGTACCTCTACGCCAGGATGGGCGCACGGCAACAAGCAGATGCTGCTCGAAAAGCCTTCCAGGAGAAGTACGTCGGACGAATCTACGAACTCGCAGACGGTCTGCGCACCTGAAAAGAGGTTGCACACAACCACTGACGGAGCGCATGGTCATTCCTGCACGACACACCGGACCGATCGGTTCGGCTGTGAACTATGTGGGAGAAATCTGATGGAGAAGATCACCAAGAGGCTGTGGAACTGGGCATCGATACTCGACGAGAGCACTCGCGAGCAAGCGCTGCGTACGTCCCAGATGCCTTTTGTCCGTCCACATCTGGCACTTATGCCGGATGCGCACCTCGGTGCGGGAGCGACGGTGGGTTCGGTCATTCCGACGGAAGGCGCAATCATGCCCGCCGCCGTCGGAGTCGATATCGGCTGCGGAATGATCGCGGTCAAAACCCAGTTCAGTGCACGCGACCTTCAAGGCCGCGACCTGAGCGTTCTTCGCCACAGCATCGAACGCTCCGTTCCGCTCTCGGCGGGTGTCTACAACAAGACGCTGAGCGACACGGCGCAAATCCGCATCGCAGAACTCGAGGCAATGGCGGGCGATCGCCTGGCCTTCTACGACAAGTTCAAGAACAACTGGAGGTTTCAGCTCGGAACGCTGGGTTCTGGCAACCACTTCATCGAGGTGACGCTCGACGAGAGCGACGGCGTCTGGCTGTTCCTGCACTCGGGCAGTCGCGGTATCGGAAACAAGCTCGCACAGCATCACATCAAGATCGCCAAGGACTTGTGCGAGCGGTGGTACATCAACCTTCCCGATCCGGATCTGGCCTACCTGGTCGAGAAGACGCCCGAATTCGACTCGTACATCACCGATCTCAACTGGGCTCAGCACTTCGCTCTGCTCAACCGCGAAGAGATGATGGACCGCGTGGTGAAGGACTTCGCGCACTTCATGGGTGACGGCAAGCCCGCGATCATCGACGAAGTCGAGCGGATCAACTGCCACCACAACTTCACCCAGAAGGAGTTCCATATGGGCCGGGGTGTGTGGCTGAGCCGTAAGGGTGCGATCAAGGCAGACGAGGGCACGCCCGGGCTCATCCCCGGTTCGATGGGGACGGCGAGTTACGTCGTAGTCGGGAAGGGAAACGTGCCGTCGTTCAAGTCCAGCCCCCACGGCGCGGGTCGGGTGTACGGACGTAACCAGGCACGCAAGACCTTCACCATCGAAGATCTCGACAAGGCGATGGTCGGCATCGAATACAAGCGTTCCGCGGCGTTCCTCGACGAGATCCCGGGTGCGTACAAGGACATCGACGTCGTGATGGACGACGCGAAGGACTTGGTCGAGATTCGACACACGCTGCGTCAGATCGTGAATGTCAAGGGCAACTGACCCCGCGCAACTCCGCGAAATGCGAAGTGCGAAGTGCCCCGCCGATATCGGCGGGGCACTTCGTTGTCAAGATCAGTCAGGAAGGCGCAGATCCGGCTTGTCCAGCTCTTCGATGTTGACGTCCTTGAACGTCACGACGCGTACGTACTTCACGAATCGCGCCGGGCGGTACATGTCCCACACCCAGGCGTCGGACATCCGCAGCTCGAAGTAGATCTCCCCGTCTGAATTGTGGGGCAGCAACTCGACCGTGTTGGCCAGGTAGAAACGTCGTTCGGTCTCCACGACGTAGGAGAACTGTCCGACGATGTCCCGGTATTCACGGTAGAGCGACAGCTCCATCTCGGTTTCGTACTTCTCGAGATCCTCGGCACTCATCGGTTTAGCCAGTCCTCCCAGTTCGTCTGAACGTCCATCATCCCGTACGGCCCGCGCGTTGTTCCAACCGGACTCCCGCAGCCACCACGTTTGCGTACGTCATGCGATGCTCGGGGCACGGCCCCAGCTCGTCGAGAGCGTCCATGTGCAGTGGCGTGCTGTATCCCTTGTGAATCGCGAAGCCGTATCCGGGATGAGTGTCGTCCATCTCGGTCATCACACGATCTCGGGTCACCTTCGCGAGAACGCTCGCCGCGGCGATGCATGCAGCGGCGCCGTCACCGCCGATAACTGGTAGCGACGGAGCCGTCAGACCCGGAACCCGGAACCCGTCGGTGAGGACGTAGCCCGGTTCGAGATCGAGGCCCGCGACTGCGCGACGCATCCCCTCGATGTTGGCGACGTGGATACCGATCTGATCGACTTCCGCAGCGGGTACCGAAACGACACTCCACGCCAACGCCAAGCGCTTGATCGCCGGGAAAAGCTCCTCGCGCGCACGTTCGGTCAGCTTCTTCGAATCGTCGAGCCGTGCCAGTGCCGCTTGCGGTTTCGGCGCCAGGACACACGCGGCAATGACGAGTGGACCAGCGCACGCTCCGCGCCCGGCTTCGTCGACGCCGGCGACCGGACCGAGTCCGGTTCGCGCCAACGCAGACTCCATCGTCCGCAGACCTGCCGATCTGCGAATGACAACGCGAGGGGGCCAACTACTCACTGTCTCTGCCTACTCGAAACTACGCGAATCCATGTGTGCGGTACGACAACTCAATTGCCCTGAATATCAGGCGCATCGATGCCGCCCATTCGCGACGGGGGAAGAACGATGAATCGAGCTTGACCGATGATGTTGTCGATCGGGACGGTTCCCTGGAACTCGTCGTCGACGTGGTAGCGCGAGTCGGCGGAATTGCTGCGGTTGTCACCCATGACCCACACGTGGCCCTCGGGAACGGTGATCGGTCCGAAGCAGCGGCCCGACTTCAATTCGGTGTCACACGTTTGCGTTCCCGGAGTGAACGGGAAATCCATCTTGATGTACGGCTCGTCGAGCGGCTTGCCGTCGACCAGGACTCGGCCCTGATCGTCGCAGCATTCGACGGTCTGGCCGCCGGTAGCGATCACTCGCTTGACCAAGTCGTTCTCGTCCGGCGGAACGAGGCCGACCCACGAACCGACCTCTTGAATGCCTCGAACTACAACGTTGTCGGACCGATTGGACACATATTTCGTGTTCCACGAATCGGGTCCCTTGAAGACGACGACGTCGCCGGGTTCCGGATCGCCGAAGCGGTATCCGATCTTCTCCACCACGATGCGGTCACCGGTACATCCTGCACAGCCGTGCAGTGTCGGTTCCATCGACTCGGATGGGATGAGAAAAACTCTGAAGACAAATGCCTGAAGGACGATGCTGAGTACCAGCGCTACGCCGATCAGAACAGGGAGTTCTCGCAGGAACGATCGCTGTTTCTTCTGCGGCCGATGTGAGGTCGGTTCCGCGGAACCGCTTGATCCCTCGTGATTCTCGGGTCCGGACGACAATGCCTGCTCCTTCGAAGAATCTGCCACAGAAACCAGATTAGCCCGACACCGCGCGTACGCGGTGCCGGGCTCATCGGAAAGATCAGCGCTTTTCCTTGATCTTCGCCTTCTTGCCACGAAGCTCACGGAGGTAGTACAGCTTGGCGCGACGGACGTCACCGCGGGTCAGAACCTCGATGGAGGCCAGCGTGGGGCTGTGAACCGGGAAGGTGCGCTCGACGCCGACGCCGAAGGAGACCTTACGGACGGTGAAGGTCTCGCGAACGCCGCCGCCCTGGCGACGAATAACGACGCCCTTGAAGACCTGCACGCGCTCCTTGGAGCCTTCGATAACCTTGACGTTCACGTTGAGCGTGTCGCCGGGACGGAACTCGGGGATGTCGTCGCGGAGCGACTTTTTGTCCAGGAAGTCCAGGGTGTTCATATGTCATCCTTGTATTTCGCAGGAGCAGAGGAACCGAGCGGCACGCGTTTCGGTCTCTCGAAACGGCGCTCGTCTGGTTCGTGCCCAGATCAAGTGCTGCTGCCTGGTCCAGGCAACCCGTCCATTGTGCCAGACGCGGACACCAGCGGGGAAATCGGTGGCGGCGGGGCCGCGTGGATGGTGTGGTCCAATTCCTGCTCGGCCGCGGTCATCGCATGCTCGACGCTCGGTGATCCGGCAATCAGATCCTGGACGTAGATCTTGGCCCTGATGACCGGTCGCCGCCACTTCCGCTCACGCTCGAGCGCGCGGTTCATCCGTTTCGGCTTACGCGTGTACCGCCAACGCGCCCACGGCGCACCCGGCCGGCTCAGGCGAACCGCACCGATTACCAGCAACGGGAAAACGAACAGGCCGACGAGCCCCGTCCAGATCTTCCCCTTGAGAATCACGATGGCTGCCAAGGCGAAGTTGATCAACGCGACAAAAACGAACACCAACTTGATCCACGGATCCCGTTCTTCACGGAACCCGGCGACGTCGAGAAGTTCGAGCGGGCGGAAACCCAACAGCACCAGACCGGTCACCGCGATTGCGACGAAAACCGCATCCACCGAGGTCCGACCTTGCTCGGACCAGTACACATCCTTCAGATAGAAGATCAGTGCGAACTCGTCGAGCACCAACGCCGCACCCATACCGAAGATCGCCGCCAGGACGGCACCGGTGGTCTGCGAACCATCGACGTAGACCGCGATCAGCGCACCACCGGAGATCATCATGGCGATCACACCGAACACGACGTGATGCACGTGCTGACCTCCGGGCGCGATGTTGCCCGGCCACCATTTCACCTGCGCACGGATCATCCGGACGCTGAGACGGATGAAGAGGAAGGCAGAGAGGAATCCGAGCAGGAAGAACAGCAATGGCAATCGGCCATGGGCGATGATCTCGCGCTCGAGCCACTCCCGCATCACTGTCCTCCCTTCACCGAATTTCAGATCCGATCATTCTTTCGATTGATACCGCCAACCGACTCGAATGAGACGATACGGACTCCGAAAACCCGGCGGACGGAATTACTTGCCGAAGCCCGCCTTGCGCAGAGCCTCAGCCATCGACCCGGCAGCAGGCGCGCGGTTGTCCGGACGCGACTCGCGTCCACCCTGGCGTCCGCCATTACCTCGTTGCTGACCCTGCCCCTGCCCCTGACGCTGCCCCTGACGCTGACCCTGTGGCTGGCCCTGACGCTGAGGTTGCCCACCTCGTGGGCCTTCGGACTTGCGGGGTGCGCCCACCTCGTCGTCGAGACGAAGCGTCAGCCCGATGCGTTGGCGTGCCTCGTCCACTTCGAGGACCTTCACCTTGACGACGTCACCTGACTTGACGACCTCGCGTGGGTCCTTGACGAAGTTGTGTGACATAGCCGAGACGTGAACCAGACCGTCCTGATGAACTCCGATGTCGACGAAGGCACCGAAGGCTGCGACGTTGGTGACCACACCTTCGAGAGTCATACCTGGCTTGAGATGCGCGACTTTCTCGATACCTGCGGCAAAGGTCGCGGTCTTGAATTCGGGTCGTGGATCTCGTCCCGGCTTCTCCAACTCGGAGATGATGTCGGTGACGGTCGGTAGACCGAATCGCTCGTCGACGTAGTCGGACGCCTTGACCGATCGAAGTGCCTGCGAGTTTCCGATCACGGTGCGCACGTCCCCGCCGGCACTGGCAACGATCTTGCGAACCACCGGATATGCCTCCGGGTGGACGCTCGACGCGTCGAGCGGGTCGTCGCCGTCGGTGATCCGCAAGAAGCCTGCGCACTGTTCGAAAGCCTTGGGTCCCAGTCGGGAAACGTCCTTGAGTCCCTTGCGGGACTTGAACGGACCGTTCTGGTCCCGATGGGCGACGATGCTCTCCGCTAGGGAACCTGCGATTCCGGACACCCGAGCGAGCAGCGGCACGGACGCGGTGTTGACGTCGACGCCGACCGAGTTGACGGCATCCTCGACGACGGCGTCGAGGGAACGTGAGAGCAGCGATTCAGTGATGTCGTGCTGGTACTGACCGACACCGATGGACTTGGGATCGATCTTGACCAACTCCGCCAACGGATCCTGCAGGCGACGCGCAATGGACACCGCACCGCGAATCGAGACGTCGAGGTCGGGAAGTTCCTGCGACGCGTAGGCCGAAGCCGAGTACACCGACGCGCCTGCCTCGGAGACGACGATCTTGGTCAGGTTGGGCGCGCCGGTTTTCTTGATCAGTTCGGTAGCGAGCGTGTCGGTCTCGCGTGAGGCCGTGCCGTTGCCGATGGCGATCAGTTCGACGCCGTGCTTGGCGACCAGCCCGGCAAGCGTCGCAAGCGCCGCGTCCCACTTGTTCTGCGGCTGGTGCGGGTAAATCGTCTCGTATGCAACAACTTTGCCGGTTCCGTCGACGACGGCAACCTTAGTTCCGGTGCGAAATCCGGGGTCGAGTCCCATGGTGGGTCGAGCGCCGGCGGGAGCCGCGAGGAGTAGATCCTTGAGGTTGGTGGCGAAGACGTCGACGGCGTCCTTTTCGGCCGACTGCCGCAGACGCATTCGAGTGTCGATACCGAGAGTGACGGCGAACTTCGTCTTCCACGCCCACTTGACGGTGTCGAGAAGCCACCCGTCGGCGGCCCGACCACGGTCGGCGATCTCGAACCGCGACGCGATGCGGCCTTCGTAGACTGTGCGCTCCCCCGGCGCGAGTTCTTCGGTGTCGGCCGCCATGTTGAGCGACAGCACTTCTTCCTTCTCTCCGCGCAGGACGGCGAGGATGCGGTGCGAGGGCAATTTGGAGAACGGTTCCGAGAACTCGAAGTAGTCAGCAAACTTCGAGCCATCGGTTTCCTTGCCCTTGCGGACCGATGAGACGACCTGGCCGCGACTCCACATCAGCTCGCGCAATTCACCGACCAGATCGGCGTCCTCGGCGAAGCGCTCCACGAGGATCGACCGGGCACCGTCGAGTTGCTCGTCCGAATACTGCGCGGGATCGGTGGTGGGATCTCCGATGAGAGCGTCCGCGACGGGCTCGTGGCCGGCCTCGCGGGCGATCTGCGCCTTGGTGCGCCGCTTCGGCTTGAAGGGGAGGTAGATGTCCTCCAGCCGCGCTTTTGTCTCGGCCAGCATGATCTGACCGCGCAGTTGATCGTCGAGTTTGCCCTGAGAGTCGATCTCCGTGAGCACGGCGTCACGACGGTCGTCGAGCTCGCGGAGATACCGCAGCCGCTCGTCCAGGAGTCGCAACTGGGCGTCGTCGAGCGTGCCGGTGACTTCCTTGCGGTACCGGGCGATGAAGGGCACCGTGGCTCCGCCGTCGAGAAGGTCGACTGCTGCTGCAACCTGGCCTTCGCGGACGTCGAGTTCCTCGGCAATGCGCTGGTTCACGGTCTTGAGAATCACGAGATCCGACCCTACCGCTATCCTGAGACAAGAAGATCGGCAACAGTGCCGTGTCAGGGCTACCGGGGGAAACAGATGAGTACGCGGTACGTCCGGATTGCCGCAATGGCGGCCGCAGTTACTTTTGCGGCTTCGTGCAGCGGTGGACAGAACCCGGATGATTCGATGCAGACCCCCGCCTTCCCCGACACCAATGTTCCGGTCGCGGAGACTCTCGACGGCCGACTGGCGCAAGCTCAGGTGGCGGCGCTCGGGCGTGGTGCGGACGTCTCCATCGCCGTCCTCGATCGGTCCTCGGACAAGTACCTCGATGTTGCCGGCGACCAGCAAATCGAAACTGCCTCGGTGGCAAAACTTTTCATCGCCGAGGATCTACTCCATCAGGACGCTCGCGGCGAGCGGCCCATCACGGACGACGATCGCACCCTCATGGCGGCGATGCTCGAATCCTCCGACGACACCGCAGCCAACCTTCTGTGGGACGAGGTCGGCGGTCAGGAGGTGATCACCCGGGTTGCCGAGCGTTACGCACTGACCGCGACGACGCCGCCGTGGGACGGAATGTGGTGGAACACCGAGACCACGACGCACGACCTGGTCACTTTCTACAACGGCGTCCTCGACGACTCCGACCAGCTCGGACCTGAGCGGGTCGAGCAATTCGTCGAGTACCTGCGGCAATCCACTCCCGAAGGAACCGACGGCTACGACCAGAGGTTCGGATTGCCCGAGGCCTTGTTCGGCGAGCCGGTCATCGGAGTCAAGCAAGGCTGGATGTGCTGTGTCGAGGACAAGTGGATCCATCTGTCCACCGGCATCGTCGGTGACGACAACCGATACATCATCGCAATCGGTTCGCGAGAAGACGTCCAGTACACGGACGAGGACAGCTTCTATCCCGACACCTCGTTCACCGACGCCGTCGACGACGAAAGCGCACTGCACGCACGTGACACGGTCACCGGCGTCACACAGATTCTCTTCCCGAGCGGAAGCATCGACGACTGGGCGGCGGCATCCACGACCGCGGATTCGGTGATGCCCGAAGCTTCCGGGCCCTGATTCGATCCACGCGGTCGTGTTCGTCCTCAAGCCTGCTTGTACTCGAGGACCGAACCGATGACCCGTTCCTGTTGTTCGGACGTGAGCATGGGCCACAGCGGCAGTCGAAGGATCGACGCGGAGAACTCGGCGCTACGCACACACGGCTCCGGTGTTCGTCCGTAGCGCACACCGGCCGCACTCGTATCGAGCGGAATGTAGTGGAACGGCGCCACGATTCCGTCGGCGGCAAGATGCCGAATCAAACCGTCGCGGCTCTCTTCGGTAGGCATCTTGAGATAGAACAGGTGCGCGGTGTGCTCGCGATCATCGGGAACCGCCATGGGAACGACACCGTTCTCGGACGCCCACTCGCCCAGACTCACGCTGTAGGCATCCCAGACGCGATGCCTGGCCGCCTGAATCGCGTCGAACTCCGAGAGTTGTGCGTCGAGGACAGCGGCATTGAGTTCACTGGGCAGATAACTCGACCCGATGTCCTGCCACGAATACTTGTCGACCTGGCCGCGCAGGAAACGCGCACGGTCGGTCCCCTTCTCACGGATGATTTCGGCGCGGGTCATCAACTGATCGTCCGAGAGCAACAGCGCGCCACCCTCGCCGCAGTGAACGTTCTTGGTGTCGTGAAAACTCTGCGTACCGATAGTTCCGATGGTGCCGAGCGCCCGCCCGCGCCACTTTCCGCCGAGCCCGTGAGCGTTGTCTTCGATCAACGCGACGCCGTGGAGTTCCGCGAGGTCGACGAGAGGTTCCATGTCGGCGGCGACTCCGCCGTAATGCATGACCAGTACAGCTTTCGTGCGTTCCGTGATCGCCGCTGCGACGCAGTCGGGATCGATATTGCCGGTACTCGGATCGATGTCGACGAAAACAACAGTGGCACCGCGCAACGCGACGGCGGTCGCCGCCGAACTGAACGCGAAGCTCGGAACTATTACCTCGTCGCCCGGGCCCAATTCGAGCAGCAGCGCACCCAATTCGAGTGCGTGCGTGCACGAGGTGGTCAGCAGAGCATGCGTGGATCCGGTGATCGCCTTGAGCGCTGCAGTCGCGGACTTGGTGAAACGTCCGTCACCGTGAATGTGATCGGACTCCAGAACCGTTGCCAGATTCGACAATTCATTCGATGCCCGATAGGGGCGGGAGAAGATGATGCGATCAGTGCTCACGACTACGCCGATCGATCGAGGTTCCGGGCCGCGGGGAATCGACTGTCAGATACAGCGGCTTTCCGACAAGGACGTGCAGTGCCACGCCAAGGTATTCGGCGATGAGACCGAGCGAGAACAGGATCGCACCCGAACAGACCAGCAGCGCCATGATGATCGACGCCCATCCTTCCGGGTCGTTGTTGTCACCGGTCATGGCTTGGACGAAGATCACCGCAGCCATGATCACACCGGCCGACGCCAGGGTGACCCCGAGCAGACTCACCAGCCGCAGACCGCGGGTTCCGCTACACAACACCATCTTCCAGAACAACGAGAACAAACGGCGATAGTTGTACCCCGATTCCTCGCGGCCTTCCGCTCGAAGTGTCACCGGCGCAGTGGCGGTATTGCCGACGACCCACGTCAGCGCGACGTCCAGATACACGCCGTTGGCGGCGACGCCGGCCAACTGTCGGCCGATGTCACCTCGGATCAGGCGGTAACTTTCGAATCTCGTCGAATCAGGGAACGCGAATACCGTCGCCAAGACGATCTTTGCACCGCGCGAGGTCAGGTTCCGCAAGAATCCATGCGGGCGGGTGTTCGTGGGTTTGGAATACACGAGATCGGATCGCTCCGTCAGCGCGGTGTCGAGGAAAGCCCCGATGTGCACCGGGTCGTGCTGGCCGTCTTCGTCCATCGTCACGATCCACTGGCCACGTGCAACGGCCATACCGGCGATAGTCGCCGCGTCCTGGCCGTAGTTGCGACTGAGCCACACGACACGCACCTGATCGAAACGGCGCTCCAATTCGAGTAACACGACGTCGGAACGGTCCGGACCGTTGTCGTGAACCAGCACGATCTCGTCGACGGTGAACTGCGCTCCACCGGGCGTCGAACTCGGTGCGCACAGGCCGTCCAACTCCTCGACGAGCGCCGTGATCGTCTTTTCGCCCTGATAAACGGGCACTACGACGGAAATCGAGTGCACTCGCTTCCACTCCCTTCAGGGGGCTCGACTGGCGCCGAGAGACAGGCACGATCGGGCCCACACCGTCGCGAACTTTAACACGCAGAGATGTCCGGACTTCGGATGCCGACGGCGCGTGATGCGCTCGCGTCTCCGCGCGCCCCACCTGCCCTGTTAAGGTCTGGAACTCGTGGTGGAAACTCGCACTCTCGCCCGGGCAGACGTGTACAAGTGGGGCGCCGTCACGGCGGTCGGTGTCATCGCCGGCTACCTGGCCGTGGTGCTCGCGAACGCTCGTCACTTCTACACCGACGACACCGAGTCCCAGTACGCGCCGCTGTGGGTCATGCTCGGCCGTAGCCTGCGAGAAGGACACCTGCCGGTACTCGTCCCCGAGAACTGGATGGCGGGCAACTACGCGATCGAGGAAGCGGGCCTTCTCAATCCGCCACAACTTCTGATCGACCTGATCGCACCGTCCTTCGACAACCTGGCGCTGTACGCGACGATCGTGAAATTGATCTTCGCGATCATCCTTGCGCTGGGCGTCTATCGGATCTGCCTGGAGTACGGCTCGCAGCCCACGTGGGCTGCGGTCGCCGGAGTCTCGATTCCGTTCACCGGTTTCCTCCTCTTCTTCGACTCGGCCAGTTGGATGACAGCCTTCACCGGCACCGCCTGGATGGTTCAGGCGTGGGCCTCGGCAATCCGCTACGCCAGAGGCAAGAGCGGTCCGATCCCGACCTTCGTGTTCTTGTATCTCGCGATGTCGGTCCAATATGTTTTCCCCGCAGTCGAATCCGGCTTGATGATCGTCGCAGTCGCGATCGGCGAAGTTGTCTATCAGCGGCGTTGGCTGCCGTCGCTGCGGCTTCTGGCGGTGTCTGCCTGTGCCGCCCTCGCAGGTCTCGCGACGTATCTGCCGAGCCTGCTCACCGCTGACGTCACCTGGCGCGGTGCATCCGAAGTCAAGAACGACGCATTCCTTGCCGTTCCCTGGTCGGAATCGCTGAACGCGAGCCTGCCGAGCACGATGCCCGCATTCTCCTCGTGGTGGGGATACATCCAGACCATGCCCATGGTCTACGTCGCGTGGTTCCTCATTCCGGCTCTGGCGTTCATCGACTGGGGCAAGGCACGCGCCGCGGCACGCGAATTGACCGCCGTCGGGATCTTCACGGTCGCCGTCCTCATGTGGACTGCCGGGCCGAGCACGATCGGCCCACTGCGGTGGCCCGCGCGCGTGCTTCCGATGGTGGCCATCGGACTCCTGCTTCTGGTGTGCATCCTGCTCGGGCGTTACGCCACGACCGACAAGTTGCGCGGACGCTGCGTTGCAGCGGGAATCCTCGTGGGCCTGCTTTTGATCAGGTCCGCCTCGGCAGCTCCCGGGCTCGCGAAATGGCATGTGATCTCAGCCCTGGTCGTTGCCGCACTCGGCGCTGCGATGGTGTGGCTGGGCCGTACCAAGGGCACCGCGCTCGCATGCCTGTTGGCAATCGCCGCGGTCTCCCCCATCGCCTACGCCCAGGTTCGGGCCGCGCAACCAACCCCGATGAGCTGGGACCTGCCCGAATCCCGCTCGGAGATGAAAGAGGCCTTCCCCGACTTCGAAGGCACGACACTGCAACTGGGCGACCGTGCACTCATCGCACCCGGGGACAAAACCCTCGACGGAGCGTACGGTTCCCTGGCTTTCGGCAACTACCCCAAAGACCTCGAACTGACCTACACCAGCGGCTACACCCCCAACGGGCACTTCTACTTCGGTGATCTGCTCTGCATGCGCTGGGACATGAGCGTCTGCCCCGACGCCTTCCGACGGGCATTCACCGTCGAACCCACCACCGGCCGCACCATCGTCGACCTGATGAACGTGGACCGCGTCGTACTGCAGAACGCCCTCTACCCCGACGCACGTAAGAGCCCGGCCCCCGACGGGTGGACATGGGTGGACTACCCCGGTCACGAGAACTACATCTCCGTACTCGAACGCGTCGACGGGCCCGTCTCGACACGAAACGGCCGCATCGCCGATACCCGTGGCGTCGAAGCTGTTTCGACGGCGGAATCGAACATGTCGAGCACCCTTCGTGTCAGTTCGGAGACCGGCGGCAAGGTTGTGTTCGCACGGCTCGGCTGGCCCGGGTATCGAGTTAGCCTCGACGGTCAGCCTGTCCCGATCGACGTCGTCGCGAAGTCCTTTGTCACCGTGGACATCCCAGCCGGGACGAAGGACGCTGAACTTGTCCTCACGTGGCGACCCCCGGGATGGAAGGTCGGCGGCGCTTCGATGGTCGCCGGAATCCTCGGCCTCGGTGTGCTCGAGTGGATGTATCTGCGGACACGACGCAAGGACCGGATCAACATCGTGAAAACCGAGTCTTCATGACCGAAGACATCGCATCACCCGAGAACCCCGGCCCGCTGCTGCGGGTGGTCAAGCATCAACCCATCGCGTTTGCCATTGTCGGAGTGGCCAATACGGCGATCGGATACGGGCTCTTCGTGATCTGGTCACTGATCCTCGACAACAAGGATCTGTATCAAGTGGCTGTGATCGGTGCGTACTCCATCAGCGTGCTCATCGCTTTCGTTCTGCATCGGACGTTGGTTTTCCGCGTCCGCGGACATGTGGCACGCGACCTGGGCGCGTTCATCGTCGTCAATTCCGGTGGCCTCGTGCTGAATCTGATACTCGGAACAATCGCGGTGTCGATTCTGCATGCCCCGCCGCTTCCCGCCCAGGCGGTTGTCATGTTGATCGTTGCCGGGGTGAGTTTCTTCGGTCATCGATACTTCTCGTTCCGCCGCAAACCTGCCGAGCGGCACTGACCCTTCTACGATTCGCGGGGTAGCGCTCGATCCACCGCGGCCTCGACGATCGTACGAATATCTTCCTCCCCGAACAGGTTCGGCAATGTCAGTCGATCCAGTACGAGCCAGTTCAACGACAAATAGAGCAGGCGAACGGTCATCGCATCACCCGGCACGCCCGACGCCAGATGATTGGCTACGTTCAGATCGAAGTCTTCTCGGATGCGGACGGTCAGGACCGCTCGCAGGTCCGGACGACGTATCGCCTCCAGCCGCAACTCCATGAGCGCGAGGAAACCCGTTCCAAACGAGGTGACCCGCTCGACCACGTCGAGCATGAGCGTCACCAGTCGCTCACGATCGGTGCCGTTGACGGGATCGATCAATCCCTCGAGGTCGTCCGGAATCAGTCGCTCGTAGATCCGGCCACCGGCCTGCGTGAGTAGGTCGTCGCGATTGGAGAAGTAGTTCGACGCTGTCCCGTTCGGCACGGCCGCCTGGGTGTCGACGGCTCGAAAAGTCAAGCCTCGAGCACCCTCTCGGGCCAACACCTCGATTGCCGCGTCGATCAGGGCAAGCCGTCGTTCCGGGTTCTTTCGCACTTGACATCACTCCTGACACGACCCTAAGTTAAACCACTACGAACATAGTACTACGAACGGAGCGTTTGATGCGAAAGCTTGTGTACTACGTGGGAGCTTCCCTCGACGGCTACATCGCGGGACCAGACGGCGAATTCGATTTCTTCCCGGTTTCCGAACAGATCACGGCCTGGATATGCGATCGATATCCCGAGACCGTGCCAACGCATGTGCGGCCCGCTCTCGGAATCGAGGACGCACCCAACAGAACCTTCGACACGGTCGTCATGGGCCGCGGCTCTTACGAGCCCGGGCTGAGCCTCGGCGTGACCAGCCCTTTTGCGCACCTGCGCCAGTTCGTCGTCTCCAGCACCCTCCCTGACGCCGAGGATCCCCCCGTCACCATCGTTCGCACCGATCCACGTGCGGTCGTCAGATCCCTCAAAGAGGAAGAAGGACAAGATATCTGGCTGTGCGGCGGCGGAACTCTCGCCGGCGAACTACTACCGGAGATCGACGAGTTGATCGTCAAAAGGTATCCGGTTGTCGCCGGCGCGGGCATACCGCTGATCAGAGGTAACTACGCGCCGACACTGTTCACACCGACTGCAACCGAATCGCTCGACGACGGCGCAAGCATCACCTGGTTGAAGAGAAATACCTAAGGAAGTAGATCCGGTCGACGCTCGGCCGTGCGCTGCAGCGACTGCTCATGGCGCCAGGCTTTGATCTTCGCGTGATCTCCGGAAAGCAGAACAGGCGGAACCTCGAGATCACGCCACACGGCGGGGCGAGTGTAACTGGGCCCTTCGAGGAGCCCGTCGGAGAACGAATCCTCTTGGTGTGACAGCTGATTGCCGAGAACGCCGGGCATCAGTCGCACAACAGCCTCGACCATCACCAGCACGGCTGCTTCACCGCCGATCAGAACGTAATCGCCGATACTGACTTCTTCGACGCGAACCCGCTTGGCGGCGTCGTCGAAGACGCGTTGGTCGATACCTTCGTATCGGCCGCAGGCGAAGACAAGGTGCTTGGCGGTGGCCCAGCGATGTGCGGTCGCCTGAGTGAACGGGACGCCGGCGGGAGTCGGCACCACCAGGATCGTCTCGGCATCATCCGGGCCGGAAGAATCGGAGCGACCGATCACGTCGTCCAGCGCCGGACCCCAGACGGTGGGTTTCATGACCATGCCGGGTCCGCCGCCGTACGGGGAATCGTCGACCGCTTTGTGTACGTCATGGGTCCACGACCGAAGATCGTGGACGTCGACCGAGATCAAGCCACGTTCGATTGCCTTGCCCAGCAAGGCAGCACGAAGCGGTTCGAGATACTCGGGAAAGATGGTGACGACGTCGAGACGCATGACAAACGATCAGTCGTTGTCTGAGTTCGAATTGTCGCTGTTCGACTTGTCGCCGAAGTCCGGGTCGAGCAGTCCCTCGGGAGGCTCGATCACCACGACGCCGTCGGCAATCGACACCGAGGTGACGATGGCGGCGACAAACGGGATCAGCAATTCACCGGACGTCTCACCGGTACGGCGAATCGAAAGCAATTCGCCTGCGGCGGAATGCAATACCTCGATGACCGAACCGACCTCGGTACCGTCCGTGAGGACGACCTTCAGTCCTTCGAGTTCGTGATCGTAGAACTCGTCCGGATCATCCGAAGGCTCGAGTTCGGAACTGTCGATGACAAACAGTGTGCCGCGCAACGCATCTGCGTCGCCACGGTCACTGACGCCTTCGAGGCGCAGCAGAAGCCGCCCGGAATGATCCCGGGCGGCTTCCACTGTGTACGACTTCAGTGTGGACTCGCGCGGCTTGCGCCCACGCAGCACAGAACCTACGGCAAAACGATCTTCGGGCTCGTCTGTACGAACCTCGACTACCAATTCACCTTTGATGCCATGCGACTTCGCGACACGACCGACTACGAGTTCCACCTGTTTACTGCCGTCTACTGATCGGTGTCGACGACATCAACACGGATACCGCGGCCACCGATGCCGGAGACCAAGGTCCGCAGAGCGGTCGCCGTGCGACCACCCCGACCGATGACCTTGCCGAGATCGTCGGGGTGCACGTGCACCTCGACGGTCCGTCCCCGACGTCCGGTGATCAGCTCGACACGCACATCGTCGGGATTGGCGACGATGCCACGCACGAGATGCTCTACCGCATCAGCGACGACGGCACTCACTTGTCAGCAGCCTCGGCGTCTGCAGCGGGAGCCTCGGCGTCAGCCGCGGTGTCTTCTGCCTTGGCCTCGTCAGCCTTTGCAGCCTTCTTCTTCTTGGGGGTGATTGCTTCTGCAACCGGCTCGTTCTCGGCCTGCGCGAGTGCAGCCTGGAAGAGCTCGAGCTTGGTGGGCTTGGCTTCCTTGACGCGCAGGGTGCCTTCGGTGCCCGGCAGGCCCTTGAACTTCTGCCAGTCACCGGTGATCTTGAGGAGTGCCTCGACGGGCTCGGTGGGCTGTGCGCCCACGGACAGCCAGTACTGAGCGCGCTCGGAATCGATGTCGATCAGCGAGGGCTCTTCCTTGGGGTGGTACTTGCCGATGGTCTCGATCGCACGGCCGTCACGACGGGTGCGCGAGTCGGCGATGACAACGCGGTACTGAGCGTTGCGGATCTTGCCGAGGCGGGTGAGCTTGATTTTGACAGCCACAGCTGCAGTTCTCCTTCAGCGCGCACAACAGTGCTGCGCATGTCACGTGCAATTCAGCGACCCACACGATTTGTGAGCCCGGTTTTGCCTCTATCCTGTGACCGTCGCAGCGGTACGTAACCGGTTGCGACGAACAATGGTCCATTGTGCCAGATGGGTGGGCTCGTTCGGAAACCACCCTGTGCGCGCTTCGAGAGTGCAGGGACTCCCTAACCACTCACGGGGGTGCCGCGGAGGATCACACGCGCCGGCTTCGCGAGCACATCGGGGTTTCCGCGCGGATCTTCGGAGTAAACCACCAGGTCGGCGGGCGCTCCCTCTTCGATGCCCTGGGCACCCAACCAACTCCGCGCATCCCAGCTGGCTGCGCCCAACGCCTGGTGAGCCGTCAATCCGGCAACTTCGAGTTCGGCGATCTCGTCGGCGATCCGCCCGTGCCTGATCGAACCGCCGGCATCCGTTCCGGCATAGATCGGAATCCCGGCCTCGTAAGCGGCACCGATTGTCTGGTGCCGACGAGCGTGCAAATCGCGCATGTGCGCCGCGTAGATCGGATACCGCGTGGCGGAGTCCGCGATCTCGGGGAAAGTAGCGATGTTGATCAGCGTCGGAACCAGGGCCGTGCCGTGCGCGACCATCGACTCGATGGTCGCGTCCGTCAATCCGGTGCCGTGCTCGATGCAGTCGATACCGGCGTTGATCAGGCCGGGCAAAGCGTCTTCGGCAAAAACGTGAGCGGTGACCTTTGCGCCTTCGGCGTGGGCGGCAGCGATGGCCTCGACCAGGATCTCGTCGCTCCACAAGGGAGCCAGATCGCCGACGGAACGATCGATCCAGTCGCCGACGAGCTTGACCCAGCCGTCACCAGCGCGTGCCTGACGCACTACCTCGGCCGGCAACTGAGATTCGTCGTCCAGGTCGACCGGCAAGCCCGGGATGTACCGCTTGGGTGCCGCGATGTGCTGACCTGCGCGAATGATTCGCGGCAAATCGAGGCTCTCGTCGATGAACCTGGTGTCGACCGGTGATCCGGCGTCGCGGAGCAACAGCACGCCCGCGTCACGTTCGGTCTTCGCCTGCTCCAGCAAGCCGTCGACGGTTTCGCCCCCGCCACCTCCGTAGCGGATACCGACGTGACAATGCGCATCCACGAGACCCGGTGTGATCCAACCCGATTCGACGATCGTCTCCGCACCGGACACCGGCTCGAAGGAAATCAGCCCGTCGACGATCCACAATTCGATCGGCTCGGCATCGGGCAGACCGATACCCCGCAGATGAAGCGCAGCCACCGACTACTTCTTGGGCAGCTTGAGCTGGGAAAGATCGATGCCTTCCAGTCCGGGCGGCAACTGATCGAGACCCTTGGGCATGTTCGACAGGTCGGGCATACCGGCCGGCATTCCGCCGGGCATACCCGGGAATCCGCCCATGCCGGGGAATCCTCCGCGCATCTTGGGCTGCGTCGGGCCCTTGCCGCCCTTCTTGCCCTTCTTGCCCTTCTTGCTGCGAACCTGCTTACGCGCGCCGGGCATGCCCATACGGCCGGCCATGGCAGCCATCATCTTGCGGGCCTCGAAGAAGCGATCCACCAACTGGTTGACGTCGGAAACCTTGACGCCCGAACCGTTCGCGATGCGCAGTCGGCGTGAGGCGTTGATAATCTTCGGATCGTCGCGCTCGGCCGGCGTCATACCGCGGATGATGGCCTGAATGCGATCGAGTTGCTTCTCGTCGACGTTGGCCAGCGCGTCCTTCATGCCGCCGGCACCCGGCAGCATGCCGAGGAGGTTGCCGATCGGGCCCATCTTGCGGACAGCCATCATCTGATCGAGGAAGTCTTCGAGGGTGAGCTGACCGGAACCGATCTTCGCTGCGGTCGCTTCGGCCTGATCGGCGTCGAAAACCTGCTCGGCCTGCTCGATGAGGCTCAGGACGTCGCCCATACCGAGGATCCGGCTGGCCATGCGATCGGGGTGGAAGACGTCGAAGTCTTCGAGCTTCTCGCCGGTGGACGCGAAGAGGATCGGCTGGCCGGTGACCTCGCGGACGCTCAGTGCGGCACCACCGCGGGCGTCGCCGTCGAGCTTGGTGAGGACGACACCGGTGATGCCGACTCCCTCACGGAACGCGTCGGCGGTACTGACCGCGTCCTGACCGATCATGGCGTCGAGGACGAAGATGGTCTCGTCCGGGTTGACGGCGTCACGGATACCGGCGGCCTGAGCCATCAGCTCCGAGTCGATACCGAGGCGACCGGCGGTGTCGACGATCACGACGTCGTAATGCTTGTTGCGGGCTTCCTCGACTCCGGCCCGGGCGACCTCGACGGGGTCGGCTGCGGACACGCCGAGGGCGTTCTCGCCACCGCCGATGGAGGTACCGGGGTGCGGCGCGAAGACTGCCGCGCCCGCACGCTCACCGACGATCTGAAGCTGAGTGACGGCGCCGGGACGCTGAAGGTCGCAGGCAACGAGGAGGGGCGTGTGCCCCTGGTCCTTGAGCCACTTGGCCAACTTTCCGGCCAGCGTGGTCTTACCGGAACCCTGCAGACCGGCCAACATGATGACCGTCGGCGGAGTCTTGGCGAACTGGAGTCGACGAGTTTCGCCGCCGAGAACCTCGACCAGCTCTTCGTTGACGATCTTGACGACCTGCTGAGCCGGGTTCAGTGCACCCGAGACCTCGGCGCCCTTGGCGCGTTCCTTGATCTTGGCGATGAAGCTGCGCACTACGGGAAGCGCGACGTCGGCCTCGAGCAGGGCAAGGCGGATCTCGCGGGCCGTAGCGTCGATGTCGGCGCCGGACAGACGACCCTTGCCACGCAGATCCTTGAGAGATCCGGTCAATCTGTCGGAAAGGGATTCGAACACCGAGTGCGCTCCTGAAGGTCGTGCGAGTTAGCCGTGGATATTCTCGGGCACCAGCCTAGCCGCTACGCCCGCACCGATCCCAGCCGATGCGGGCGTAACTGCCGAAACCGGTCCGTCAATCCTCTTTCTTCTTCGGTTGTGGCACCGGAACCACCGCCAGCACCGCCTCCTCGACGCGCTCTCGCGCCGCGCGGGTATCGGCCTCACCGAAGTCGAGGCAGAACGCGTCGACCACCGAGGAACCCAACGTGGCGACCTTCGCCCACCGGATGTCGGCACCACTGTGTTCGAGTGCTGCGGCCAGTCGGCAAAGCAGGCCGACGCGGTCTTCGGTACGCAATTCGAGGATCGCGTGACCGTCACCGGGCGCGTCGAACCAGATGACCCGCGGCGGTGCCTGCGAATAGAGCACCGGAACCGCCGAATCCTTGTTTGTCTGGATCGGGTCGTCCCACTGCTCTGCCCGTGCCTCCTCGTCCTTGGCGTCGAGAAGTTCGAGCAGATTCAGTTCACCGGCCGAAGCGCGGATCAATTCCTGCCTGAGCAGCACCGCCTGCGGCGGTGTGCCGAACCTCGGTGTGACGACAAACGAATTGACCGCCGAACCCGCATGCGACCCCAGCGAAGCGGAATGCACCCGCAACGACTGCAGCGCCAGAACTCCGGCAGCCCGAGACAGCAACCCGGGCGCGTCGGGCGCGATGACGGTCACGACGTAGGTGTGCGGATTCTCGGCCGGAACGAGCGAGACGTGAACCCCGCCATCCTCGGCAATGGCCAACTGCTCGGGAGCGAGTGGATCGGGTTGTGGGAGTTCCTCCCCCGCCATCAGCAAACGGCAACGACGCACGAGCTCACCGATCAGAGACGACTTCCAGTCGCCCCAGACGCCAGGCCCGGTGGCCAGCGAATCCGCCTCCGCCAACGAATGCAGGAGATCGAGAAGCGTCCCGTCCCCTTCGAGTGCGTCGACCACTCGCTGCACCGTTGCCGGATCGTCGAGGTCGCGACGGGTCGCCGTTTCCGGCAGCAGCAAGTGATAGCGCACCATCGCCGTCAACGTCGCGACGTCGGAAGGCCAGAGCCCCAAGCGATTTCCGATCGCGGTGGCCAATTCGGCACCGACGACGCTGTGGTCTCCCCCTCGCCCCTTCCCGATGTCGTGGATCAACGCACCGAGCATGAGCAGATCCGGCCGAGCGACGCGAGTGGTGAATCCGCTTGCATACGCGGCGGTTTCGACCAGGTGGCGATCCACCGTCCACGTATGGACGGCGTCGCGCGGCGGAAGATCGCGAATGGTCCCCCACTCCGGCAGGAGTCGACCCCAGAGCCCGGTCCGGTCCATCGCCTCGATCACCGGAACGGCACGCGATCCCGAACCGAGCACGACCAAGAGATCGTTGACCGCATTTTTCGGCCACGGCTCACGCAGTTCCGGGGCATTGTCGGCCAGTCGATTGAGCGTCGACGCGGAGATCGGCATGCCGTTGGTGGCCGCCGCTGCCGCGACCCGCATCACCAGACCGGGATCCTTCTTCGGCCTCGCATCGCGCGCCAGGACAACTTCGCCGGCATGCTCGACGACACCCTCGTCCAGTGGTCGCCGCACCGGCGCGCGACGCAGCCGCGACAAACCACGCCGGGGCAAGGAGTTTCCGGCGGTACGGATACCGACGTCCACCGAATAGCTGATGGTGCGCGCCGATTCACTGAGAAGGCGGGCCAGATCGAATCGATCACCGATCCGCAGCGCCGCACCGATTTCGTCGGCGTCCTGCGCTCGCAGTTGATCGCGGGCGCGACCGGCAACGCGGTGAAGTTCGGTGCGCACGTCGAGCAACCGCCTGTGCGCGAGTGCCAGACCGCCGCCGGGCGAGTTGGGTCCCAGCCCTGGCATCCCGTCGGTCAATTGCGCGATGGACAGGGCGTTGAGCAGTTGGACGTCACGCAGCCCGCCACGGCCGCTCTTGAGATCCGGTTCGGCGCGATGGGCGATCTCGCCGCTGCGCTCCCACCTCGTACGGGTCTGGGTGATCAATTCGTCGAATCGGCTGCGGATGTCCATGCGCCACTGTCGACGGACACCACTGATCAACAGGTTGCTCAGCTCCACGTCGCCGGCAATGTGGCGTGCTTCGAGCATTCCGAGTGCCGCCGTCATGTCGGTGGCCGCAACCTGAAGCGCCTGTGGAAGCGTCCGCACGCTGTGGTCGAGTTTGATGTGCGCGTCCCACAGCGGATACCACAGGCTGTCCGCAACCTGGGCCACGACCGCTGGGTCCATGTCGTCGTGCAGCAGAATCAGATCGAGATCGGAATACGGCAACAGTTCGCGTCGGCCAAGACCACCCACGGCGACGATGGCAAACCCACAATCCGGTTTGATGCCCAGTTCGGTCCCCTTGGTGGTCAACCAGAACTCGTGCAGATCGACCAGTGCATGTCGCAGAGAAGGGGCGTCGAGCCTCCTGTTCTTGACGCCTCCGGTGAGTAGGGCCTTGCGTGCGCGGGCCAGGTCCGCAGCTTCGTCGGATCCCCCTGACGAGACCGGCCCTGGCCCCGTCGCTTTCGCGACGGAACCAGGGCCGAGGTTCTCGGACCCTTTCGGGTCAGAGTGCATCGCCACCGCGTTCCCCGGTGCGAACCCGGATGACCGACTCGACTGGCGAGACCCACACCTTGCCGTCACCGATCTTGCCGGTGCGAGCGGCCTCGACGATCACCTCGACCACCTTGTCCACGGCCGCGTCGTCGACGACGACCTCGACCCGGACCTTGGGTACGAAGTCCACGGAGTACTCCGCGCCTCGGTACACCTCGGTGTGACCCTTCTGTCGGCCGTAGCCCTGAACTTCGCTGACTGTCATACCCAGCACTCCGGCCTGCTCGAGTCCGGTCTTGACGTCCTCGAGCGTGAACGGCTTGACGATTGCTGTGATCAGCTTCATGTGCTCATCCCTTTCCAAACTCTGAAGTGCCTGAATTCACTTTAATCACGTGCTGATCACGCGAGGTCGTATGCGGTCTCTGCGTGTTCGGTCTCATCGATGCCGCGTGCCTCGTCCTCGGCCGAGATTCGCCAGCCCAGGGGCTTGAGTGCGAAGCCGATGATCGTCGTCAGAACGCCGGTGAAGACGAGTGCTGCGAGTGCGATCACGATCTGAACCACCAGTTGCTTGTAGTCGCCGCCGTAGAAGAGGCCGGTTGCGGTGCCGAAGAATCCGATACCGATCGTGCCCCACAGGCCGGAGACAAGGTGAACACCGACGACGTCGAGCGAGTCGTCGAAGCCGAAGCGGAACTTCAGGCCGACTGCGAGAGCGGACAGGATGCCGGCTACGGCGCCGAGGAAGATGGAACCGACGGGGTTGAGCGCACCGGCAGCAGGGGTGATGGCGACCAGACCGGCGACCGCACCGGAAGCTGCGCCGAGGCTGGTGGCGTGACCGTCACGAATACGCTCGGTGGCGAGCCAGGCCAGGACTGCGGCACACGTCGCGGTGGTCGTGTTGACCCAGGCGAGACCGGCGTTACCGTCGGCGGCGAATGCCGAACCGGCGTTGAAGCCGAACCAACCGAACCAGAGAAGTGCGGCGCCGAGCATCACGAAGGGCAGGTTGTGCGGACGGAAGGCGGTCTTGCCGAAGCCGAGACGCTTGCCGACGATGAGGGCGAGGACCAGACCGGCCATACCCGCGTTGATGTGAACGACTGTGCCACCGGCGAAGTCGATCGGAGCGACGTTGGCGACGGTGACTCCGTCGTCGTTGACCGTGGTGCCGAAGAGCTTTGCCGCGATGCCGTCCTCGGAGCCCGAGAGGAGTCCGCCGCCCCACACCATGTGTGCGAGGGGGAAGTAGACGACGGTGACCCAGATACCCGAGAACAGCAGCCAGGTGCCGAACTTGACCCGCTCGGCCAGGGCACCACTGATAAGGGCGGTAGTGATGATCGCGAATGTCACCTGGAACGCGATGTCGATGACGTTGGGGTAGCCCCACGCGCCGGCGATGAAGTTGCCGTCAGCATCGGTGATGCTGTTCTTGAGGCCGAAGAACTCGAACGGGTTGGCAAAAATGCCCCCGATGTTCTCGGTGCCGTAGGACATCGACCATCCCCACAGAACGTAAATGACGCCGATGACGGCCATGGCCCCGAAGGACATCATCATCATGTTCAGGACGGACTTGGACCGAGACATCCCGCCGTAGAAGAAAGCGAGGCCGGGTGTCATCAGCAAGACCAGAGATGCAGCCATCAGCATCCATGCGGCGTTACCGGAGTTCGCCAACAAATCGTCGGTACTCACTTACTACCTCCTAGTCGCACGTGCCGGGCAGCACGTCGTTAAGGAGAAGAGTGCTGGGCTGGTGTTTCGTCCATGGCGCTGTCGCGTTTCGCAGACGTGAACCAATTGCCCAACTTTGTTGCAAACAGGTTTCGCCAGGGGGTTCTACCGACCCTGTGCGCCTTTTCGGTAGTTCGCGCTACCAAAAAGGCGCACGGGGCGTCAGCCCAGCAGGGCGTCGACGAACGCACCCGGCTCGAAGGGCGCCAGGTCGTCGGCACCTTCACCGAGACCGACCAACTTCACCGGCACACCCAGTTCATGCTGAACCTGGAAGACGATTCCGCCCTTGGCGGTTCCGTCCAGCTTGGTCAGTACGACGCCGGTGATGTCCACGACCTCCGCGAACACTCGAGCCTGCGCCAGTCCGTTCTGGCCGACCGTCGCATCGAGAACCAGCAGAACGTCGTCGACCGACGCCTTCTTCTCGATGACCCGCTTGACCTTGCCGAGCTCGTCCATCAGACCGGTCTTGGTGTGCAGACGGCCCGCGGTGTCGATGAGGACCACGTCGACGCCGTCCGCGATGCCGCGTGAGACCGCGTCGAATGCAATCGCAGCGGGATCGCCACCCTCCTTGCCACGAACAACTTCAGCGCCGACACGCTCGGCCCACGTCTGGAGCTGATCGGCAGCGGCGGCGCGGAACGTGTCCGCGGCACCGAGCACGACGCGACGACCGTCGGCGACGAGCACGCGAGCCAGCTTGCCGGTGGTGGTTGTCTTGCCGGTTCCGTTGACGCCGACGACGAGCAGAACAGCCGGGTGATCATCGTGCGGCAACGCGCGGATGGAGCGGTCCAGTTCCGGACGCAGTTCGGCGATCAACACCTCGCGCAGAAGGGCGCGGGCGGCAGCCTCGGTCCGGACGCTGCGGGCCGCCATCTGCTCACGAAGCTTCGTGACGACCTTTTCCGTGGTCGCGGAGCCGAGGTCTGCGATGAGAAGGGTGTCCTCGACTTCTTCCCACGAGTCCTCGTCGAGATCGCCGCCACCGAGTAGGCCGAGCAAGCTCTTGCCGACTGCTGACTGCGAGCGGGAGAGGCGCCCGCGCAGTCGGTCCAGCCGACCCTCGGTCGGGTCGATCTCGTCCAGCACGCGCGGTGCAGGCTCGACAGGTTCGGGAACTACGACGGGTTCGGGAACTACGACGGGCTCGGGTACGACTGCAGGTTCGGGAACGACAGGTTCTTCGACAACAGGTTCTGCTACTGGTGGTTCTTCTACGACCGGCTTTTCGATTACCGGCTCTTCGACAACCGGTTCCTCGACAACAGCGGGTTCTTCGACAACCGGCTCCTCGACGACGGCCGGCTTCTCCGCAACAGGTTCTTCGATGATCGGTTTTTCGACGACAGGTTCTTCGACGACAGGCGGCTTCTCCGCGACCGGCGGCGTCGGAACCACCGGAGGTGGCGCCGTTGCCGTCGAGCCTTGACTGAAGTTGAACCCGCCACCGGCCTTGTAGCCGCCTGACTTGTCCTTCTCGGGGGTGCCGAGCTCCGGCTTCGTCTCGGGCGCCTTCAGCGAGACCTGCCCCTTGCGGTAGCGCAGGAATCCGGCAACGAGAACGACGAGTAGTACGGCCGCTACAGCCGCGATGATGATCCAAGCCTGGGTAGTCACCGGCCCATTGTTTCAGGCTCCGACCCGGAAAGTGAGCAGGGCTTACGTCGAGGCCATGTCTTGACCGCGAAGTCGCTGCGAAATCACGGTGGTGATGCCGTCGCCGCGCATGCTGACTCCGTACAACGCGTCGGCGATTTCCATCGTCGGTTTCTGGTGAGTGATCACGATCAACTGCGACTTCTCCCGCAATTGTTCGAAGAGTCCGATCAGCCGCCGCAGGTTGGTGTCGTCCAACGCCGCCTCGACCTCGTCCATCACGTAGAACGGGGACGGGCGTGCCCGGAAGATCGCGACCAGCATGGCCACCGCGGTCAACGACTTCTCGCCGCCCGACAGCAACGACAACCGCTTGACCTTCTTACCGGGCGGACGCGCCTCGACTTCGATGCCTGTGGTCAGCATGTCCGACGGATCGGTGAGAACCAGTCGTCCTTCTCCCCCGGGGAACAATTTCTCGAACACGCCCACGAACTCCCGCTCGACGTCGGCATAGGCCTCGGTGAACACCTGCAGGATTCGTGCGTCCACGTCTGCGACCACAGCAAGAAGGTCCTTACGGGCGGTCTTGACGTCCTCCAATTGAGTGGAGAGGAAGGTGTACCGCTCCTCGAGAGCTGCAAATTCCTCGAGCGCCAGCGGATTGACCTTGCCGAGGGTGGCGAGGTCTTTCTCCGCCCGCTTCGCGCGCCGTTCCTGAGTCGCACGATCGTACGGAAGCGGAGCGGGGGCGGTCACCTGCTCGCCGCGCTCCTTGGCCTGCTCGTACTCCTCGATTTCGATAGCGGTCGGCGGCAGTTCGACGTCGGGTCCGTACTCGGCGATCAGATCATCGAGGCCGATACCGTACTGATCGAGGATCGACTCCTCGAGTTGTTCGATGCGCAGCGCTGCCTGAGCCTTCGCAACCTCGTCGCGATGGACGGCGTCGGTCAGTGAAGCGAGCTGTCCGGTCAGTGCCCGGACGATCTCGCGGACCTGATCCAGCTTGGCTGTGCACTCGGAGCGGGCCCGAGCCAACTCGTCGCGATGAGCAAGAGCTGCAGCGACGACGGCCTCGAGTTCGGCCGCCACGCGCTGCCCCGACTCGGCGACGGCAGCTGCAACCTCCGCAGCGTGCGCTCTGGCGCGCAGAGCCCGCTCGGCGCGAATTCGTGCCTCTCGTTCGGCAGCAGCGGCGCGGCGAAGCGAATCAGCCTTTCCGCGTACGGATTCCGCACGTTCTTCGGCGGTGCGCACGGCAAGGCGAGCATCCATTTCGACTATGCGCACTTCGGCCAGCGCTGCTGCGGCCATTTCGCGATCGGCAGCGGTCGATTCCGCACCGTGTCCCGGTGCACTGCCGTCGGTTTCGGCCACACGCAGACGTTCTTCCAGGTCCGCCAGCTTTGTCAGCGACTCACCGCGGCCCTCCTCGGCACGCACTCGCTGGGCGGTCAACCGCTCGGATTCCGCGTGGGCGACTCGTGCTGCCTGCCCCAATCTGCCCAACTGCTCGTAAATGGCGGACATGGCGGCGTCCGACTCGTTGAGCGCCGCCAAAGTCTGCTCCGCGGTCTCGCGTCGAGCGGCCTGTTCGGCCAGAGCGCCGGACAGCGCCGCATCGAGTTCCTCGGATCGGCTCTCCGTTGCCGCCAGTTCCGCTGCTGACGCGTCGATCGCCGCCTGTACCTCCAGCGTGCTGGGTTGCCGATCCGAGCCACCGATCATCCACCCCGAACCGTGCAGATCGCCGGAACGCGTCACTGCACGAATTCCCTTGTGATCAGCAACAACTCGAATCGCGTCCTCGAGAGTCTCGACCAGGACAACGCCATCGAGTATTGCGGTCAACCCCGCACGCAACTCGTCAGGGCAGTCGATGACGTCGACGGCAGGACGACTGCCCGGTGCGATCTCGGCCTCGCGTTTGATCACCGGTTCACCGCTCACGATCAGCGAGGCACGCCCACCGTCCTGATCGGCCAGCGCTGCAACAGCGGAGCGAGCAGAGTCCAGCGACTGCGCCACGACGGCGTCCGCCGCCGGCCCCATCGCGGCAGCGATGGCAGCTTCGTAGCCGGGTTCGACGTGAATCAATCCGACCAGCGAGGTGATGCCGTCGTCGCGCCGATGTTCGAGCAGCCAGCCGCCACCGTCCTTGCGCTGCAAGCCCATCGACAGTGCCTCGACGCGCGCACGGAGCGAAGCTATGCGTTGCCCGCTCGTCTTTTCTTCCTCACGAAGTTCTTCGACACGTGCGTCGATCATCTCGAGAGCTTCGACGGCGCGTTCATGATTGGTGTCGAGGCCTACTTCACCGGCGTCGAGGTCCCCGATGCTTTCCTGCACCGTGTCGAACTCGGCTTGTGCGGCATCCCCACGCAGACGAGCCTCGTCGATGGCCTCGGTCAGTCGCGAAACTTCCGCGTCGACGGATTCGACGCGGGTACGCAAAGTGTCGACCTGACCGGAGAGTCGAGCAAGACCTTCACGGCGGTCGGCGACGGCACGAACTTCCGCCATGTGCGCCCGTTCCGCTTCTGCTGCAGCATCTTCGGTGGCTGCCAGCTGGTCCCGAGCAGCTTCCGACGCCGCTCGCGCGATTTCGACGCCTTCGAGGAGTTCGGCCTCCTCGGCCGCAAGACGTTCGGCGCGCGCTTCCATCTCGTCCGGGTCCTGGCCGCGGTTGCCGACGGGTTCGGAGTCGAGATGTCGTGCACGCTCGCGGGCGATGCGCACGGTGGCGTTGACTCGTTCGGCAAGCGCGGAGAGCTGGAACCAACTCTGCGCTGCCGCTTCCGATCCCGGAGTCAGACGAGCGAGAGCTTGCTCCTGGCGCCCGAGTTCGAGGTTGGCCTCGTCGAGCGCGGACGCCACCTCGTTGTGCTGTTCGCGGGCCGCTTTCTCGTCCTGCGCCTGGTCGTTCAGTTGGGTTCGACGGGTCACCAGGTCGTCAGCGGCCAACCGCATCTTGGCATCACGCAGGTCAGCCTGGACCGTCTGTGCTCGCCGAGCAACCTCGGCCTGGCGTCCCAGCGGTTTGAGTTGCCGACGCAGTTCCGCGGTGAGGTCACTGAGTCGAGCGAGATTGGCCTGCATGGAATCGAGCTTGCGTACCGCTTTTTCCTTGCGGCGGCGATGTTTGAGGACTCCCGCGGCTTCTTCGATGAAGGCGCGTCGATCCTCGGGGCGGGATTCGAGGATCGCGGCGAGCCGTCCCTGCCCGACGATGACATGCATTTCGCGGCCGATACCGGAGTCGCTGAGCAGTTCCTGGACGTCCATCAGACGGCAGGACGAGCCGTTGATCTCGTACTCCCCCGCGCCGTCGCGGAACATCCGGCGCGTGATCGACACCTCGGAGTACTCGATCGGGAGCGCGCCGTCGGCGTTGTCGATGGTCAAGGTCACCTCGGCGCGGCCCAGCGGCGCGCGGCCGGAGGTGCCGGCAAAGATGACGTCTTCCATCTTGCCGCCGCGCAGAGCCTTGGCGCCCTGCTCGCCCATCACCCAGGTCAACGCATCGACGACGTTGGATTTACCCGAGCCGTTCGGCCCGACGACACAGGTGATCCCCGGCTCGAACCGAAGAGTCGTTGCCGACGCAAAGGATTTGAATCCCTTGAGTGTCAGACTCTTGAGGTGCATGGGGGGAAACTTTACCGCCAAACCGGTCAGCGTTCGACGAACCCTGTCAGGTCGCCCCTGGCGGGGCCCCAGCTGTCGACCACGAGATCCACCGTGCCCGGTGTTGTTCCCGAGCGAAGCAACTCCAACAATTTCTCGAGCTGCGTGCGTTCGCCTTCCGCCACGACGAGCACTCGACCGTCACGCTGATTCGACGCATATCCGATCAACCCGAGTTCGAGGGCGCGGGCCCTGGTCCACCACCGGAACCCGACGCCCTGAACATATCCGTGAACCCACGCCGTCAACCGCACAGGCGGTGTCTCAGTCATGACGTTCAGCCCGCCACACGTTCGAGACGGTGGACGTCGCCGAGGAAACCGGTGGTGTAGAGCGAGTTGGGGTCCCAGCCCGGGCCGGCACCGAACTTCACCGCGGATGTGAACGGCAGACCCGAGGCGATCTCACACGAAGATCCTGAATCCGGATCGACGCGAACAACTTTGCCGCCGGCATTGAATGCGACGTACAACGCGCCGTCCGGTCCGACGGTCAGATCGTCCGCCATGTTTGCCGGACCGAACCCGGGGAGCGTGATCGTTCGCACCGGCCCGCCCAGATCGTGTGCGTCGAGGACGTGGACGGCGGTCACCATGTCGAAAGTGGTCGTTACGTAGATCGCCGAACCGGAGCGTGCGAGGCCGTCGACGGTGCCGAGATCCTCACGAACGATCGAACTGGTTCCGTCACTGTCGATGACCGTGAGCCCCGGCCGGGTCAGGGTGCGAGCTGTGAGGAAACGGTTACCGTCCAGTGGCACAAGCCCGTTCGGCATCACCAGACCGTCGGCAATCGTAGTCACCGATCCGTCTGCGACGTCGACCTTACGAAGGCTGCCGTCGGCGATTCCGAACAGACCCGAGACAGTCGAGTTGCCCGTGGTGAAGTACACGGAACCGTCACGCGCGACCAGCCCGCCAGGTCCGGTGACGTCACCGACCAAAGTTGTCCGTGTTCCGTCCGGCGCCACTTTCAGCAGTGCACCCGGCCCGATCAGAGCCGACTGCGACAACACCATCGATCCGCTGCCGTCGAATTCGAGATTCTCGAGCATTCCGGCACCAGTCGTCACGACGCTCGACGTCCATTTGCCGCAACCACCGTCCGAGCCGTCGGCCGGGACCGAGGCCTGTGCCGGAGCACTCACCGCCACAACGGAACCCAGTGCGATCGCAGCGACAACACTGCCGGCGCGGGACATCAGGCTTCCGTGTCGAACGACAGCGTGACCTTGGTTCCGGCCTTGAGAGTGCGCCCGACCGTGCACACCTTGTCGACGGAACGCTCGACGAGAGTGATGAGGCGCTGCTGCGCTTCGGCATCCAACTCACTCAGGTCGAGTTCGAGAACCTCGTCGAGCTGCGGGTAGACCTCGTTTTCACGATCGGCGGCACCGGACACTCGGACCGTCGCGTCGTAGTTGTCACCGAGGCGGCGAGAGATCGGGAAGTCTGAGCTCATCCCGGTGCATGCAGCCAGTGCAATTTTGAGGAGTTCGCCGGGCGTGAAGACTCCTGGCACCGATTCGGAGCCGATGAGAACCTCTGCGCCGCGCGAACTCTTGCCGGTGTAGAGGCGGGTTCCTGTGCGTTCCACCCAAAGCTCCGTGTGAGCTGGGGCGGTTGCAGTGTTGTCTGGAGTCTGTTCAGCCATGACGCAATCTTGCCACTCCGCCGAACCGAAGGGGCGGAGACCTAGGCGATTCGCCGTGCCCTCGGGGTCGGCTGACACCGCGGGCAACTGAACGACGATCGATTCATGAACTTCTCACGCTTGATCGGCGCGCCGCATCGCGGGCACGGAAGATTCTCCTGCCCGTACGCCGACAGCGACCGGTCGAAGTAGCCCGATTCCCCGTTGACGTTCACGTACAGCGCGTCGAAGGACGTACCGCCCTGATCGAGCGCCTCGCCCATCACCGAGTGCGCCGCGGTCAACAGTTCTCGAAGTTTGGGCCTGGTGAGCGATTCGGCGATTCGGTTGCCGTGAATCTTTGCACGCCACAATGATTCGTCGGCGTAGATGTTTCCGATTCCGGAGACCACTGTCTGGTCGAGAATCGCCCGCTTGATCTCGGTGTGCTTGCCCCGCAGGACTTTCACGACGGATTCGAGATCGAACGCAGCATCCATGGGATCGCGAGCGATGTGCGCCACCGACTCGGGCAGCATCGTTCCGTCGACCTCGACGAGGGGTGAAATCGACCAGCCACCAAAGGTCCGCTGGTCGACGAATCGAAGATCAGCCCCGGAATCGAGGGCCAACCTAATGCGTAGGTGCTTTTCCCAGTCGACTGTCGGGGGTTGGACCAACATCTGTCCGCTCATCCCGAGATGAACCACCAGTCCGACACCGGCAGGCTCGAGAACCAGCCACAGATACTTGCCGCGACGCTCTGCCGAAGCGATGGTCTGCCCGGTGAGTTGGCCGATCAAGTCCTCGGAACCGAGAATGTGGCGCCTGATCGCGCGGGGATGGAGGACCTCGACGGCCTCGATCGCCGCACCTACAGCATGAGACTGTAGGCCGCGGCGAACGACTTCGACTTCGGGAAGCTCAGGCAAGAGTGAACTCAGCCGGCGAGATCAGACGGGTTGTCAGCAGCGACTGCGCTAGCAGCGGCATTCTCCGACATCGTCTTCCATGCCGAACTTGCTGCCTTCTGCTCGGCTTCCTTCTTGGAACGACCGACACCGACGCCCAAGGGCTTGCCACTGATGAGAACTGTGGCCGTGAATTCCTTGTCGTGATCGGGTCCGGTAGCGGTGATCTCGTAGACGGGAACTCCGGCACCGTGTTCTGCGGTCAGTTCCTGCAGACTCGTCTTCCAATCCAGACCCGCGCCGAGAAGCGGTGCGCGAGTGAGTAGATCGTCGAACAGATCGAGAACAACACGTCTCGCAGTATCGATGCCGTGCTGCAGGTGTATGGCGCCGAGAATCGACTCCATACCGTCGGCGAGGATGGATGGCTTGTCACGGCCGCCCGTCATTTCCTCGCCCTTACCCAGCAGCAGGTGAGCTCCGAGTCCACCTTCACCCAGAGTCCTGGCAACCTCGGCGAGTGCATGCATGTTGACCACGCTGGCACGAATCTTCGCCAGATCACCTTCGGATTTGTCCGGGTGGGACAGATAAAGATTTTCGGTCACCGTGACGCCGAGAACGGAATCCCCGAGAAATTCGAGGCGCTCGTTCGTGGGCAGACCGCCGTGCTCGTACGCGTACGAGCGGTGCGTGAGAGCCAGGGTCAGAAGACCGGGCTCTATATCTACGCCGACAGCGGCGAGGAGCTTGTCGTGATTGCCCTCGCCGCCGGCGGCTGAAACTGTATTTTCGCTCGTCATAGTCTTTCTCCGGGGAGAACTAGACAGCAGCGGTTACCTGGCGGCCCTTGTAAGTACCGCATGACGGGCATGCGATGTGGGGAAGGGTCTGCTCGCCACAGCCACGGTTGGGGCAGGTAACGAGGGTGGGCACAGTGGTCTTCCACTGGCTACGACGCGACCGCGTGTTGGATCGCGACATTTTGCGCTTGGGGACAGCCACTTCTACTTCTCCTCGGCTTCGGTGATCACAAGATTTTCGCTGGTGTTTGATTCCACGCCAAATTTGGCCGCGAGACCAGCCCAGCGAGGATCAAGTATGTCATGCCCATGCCCAGATTCCGCAATCGCCAGGCGAATGCCACATTCTGAGCACAATCCCAGGCAATCGTCACTGCACAGAGGCTGGAGCGGAAGCGCCAGACCGACTGCATCGACGATGACCGGTTCGAGGTCGATTTCGTCGTCTTCGACCGCGTAGACCTCTCCCTCTTCCGTCGTCTCCTCGGTGGTGCTGTCCGGGTAAGCGAACAACTCCGTGAGATAGATGTCCACGGTGTCGGTGAAAGGTTCAAGGCACCGCGAGCATTCACCCTTGGTGGGTGCGTGCACGTTTCCGGTGACGAGAACGCCTTCGGACACTGCTTCGAGACGAAGATCGAGATCTATGTCCGCGCCCGCTTCGATCGCGATCAGATCGAGACCGATACGGTTCGGGGACTGAATTGTTCTCTCGACGGTACGCATCGACCCTGGACGACGACCGAGCTTGACCGTGTCCAGCAAAAATCCCGCATCACTTGACTGATGCGACGAACTACGACGATGCGTTGACAAAGAGAACTCACCTAACTGTTGAAACTGGTATGGGCAACCACTCCACAATACGGCAGCTACAACGCAAATCCCAATTCCGTCCACGAAAAAGTGGGCCGCCCCATATCGGACGACCCACCCTCGACTGTCTCGTTCGCTCTAGCGACGACGCTCCGAACGACGATCGTCGTCCTGGTAGTCGGGGACTCCCGAACCTGTTCGAAGCTGTTGACGACCACGCCCGACCGATCGAACCGTTCCGGTGAGGAACTCTTCGAACTCGGCCAACTTGGTGTCCACGTACAGGTCACACTCCGAACGCATCCTGTCGGACTCGGCATGAGCGGCGTCGATCACTCGCGCGGATTCCGCGTGAGCTGACTGGACAACCTCGGTCTGCGACACCAGACGAGCCTGCTCCGCCGTTCCCTCCGCCACTGAATGTTCGTACGAGGCCTGGCCGGACTCGATCATCCGATCGGCCTCGGCACGCGCCCGTCCGGTGACGGCCTCGTACTCACGACGGCCGTCGGTGACGGTCCGTTCCGCTTCTGCTTCGGCGTCCTCGACCAACTGATCGGCGTGCGCGCGTGCTTCGGCAACCATGCGATCGGCCTGAGCCTTGGCATCGGACAGAATCCGGTCGGCGTCGTCGCGTGCGTTCTCGACAGTCGAGGTTGCCTCGGCATTGGCGCTGCTGACTGTCTTCTCGGCGTTTGCTCGCGCGTCACCGACCAATTTGTCGCGATGATCGAGGACGTCCTGAGCGTCGTCCAGCTCACTCGGAATTGCGTCCCGGACGTCGTCGAGTAGCTCGAGTACGTCACCGCGAGGCACAACACACCCTGCGGTCATGGGAACACCGCGCGCCTCTTCGACAATTGCGACCAGTTCGTCCAGTGCCTCGAATACGCGGTACACAAGCAACCCCAATCTCTACCGGCCGAAATCGGCCCACATCGTCACCGGTCCACTCGGACCTGTGCCCGTTCCTGTCCAAGTTTGCCGGAAGAACGGCCAACGGGGTGTCGTCGTGGTCGGTGTGTCGGGGATCAGCTGTTTTCGGCTGCTCGTTCGGCGATACGCGCGAGTAGCCGAGAATGCACCTTGGCCGGGAGCATGTCGGAGACGTCGCCGCCGAAGGTCGCAACTTCCTTCACCAGAGAACTCGACAGGTAGCTGTAGGTCGGGTTCGTGGCAACGAAGAGCGTGTCGACGCCCGTGAGCTTCTGATTCATCTGAGCCATCTGCAGCTCGTAATCAAAGTCGTTCGCGCCGCGCAGACCCTTGACGATCGCGCTGAGTCCTTCTTGTTTCGCGTAGTCGACCAACAATCCGTGCCACGACGTGACGCGAACGTTGGGCAGGTGGCTCGTCGCGTCTTCGAGCATCTCGATCCGCTCGTCGATCGTGAACATGCCACGCTTGCTCTTGTTGATCAGCACGGTGACCACGACCTCGTCGAATTGCGCAGCAACTCTTCCGATTACGTCGAGGTGACCGTTGGTCACAGGGTCGAAGGATCCGGGGCAGACGGCGCCAGTCATGAGTCCAGACCGTAGCAGGTGGCCAGCTCGATGCGGGCTTCACCGTAGTTCTTGGCCTTGATCGGCTCGTAGCCCTGAGGCCACACGGTCTCCGGGGAGCGCGACGATCGTTCGAGTACCACGATCGTGCCCTCCCCCACCCATTTGTTGGCCTGCAGATCAGCGAGCATGGACACGACGGCCTCGTCGGTTACCGCATACGGTGGGTCCGCGATCACGATGTCGTATTCACGCGCACTCGGACCCGAGACCACGGCCGCAACCGGAGCGGCGCGAACCGTCGCCCCCGGCAACGCGACAGTGCCGATGTTCGCCTTGATGACGGCAGCAGCCTTGGCATCGGATTCCACGAGAACAACGTGCTCGGCTCCCCGCGAGAGCGCCTCGAGGCCGAGAGCACCCGAACCCGCAAAGAGGTCGAGAACCGCGCACCCTTCGAGATCGATGCGCGCTTCGAGAGCACTGAACAGCGCCTCACGAACCCGATCCGACGTCGGACGGGTGCCGCTCGGCGGGACTCGCAGGCGTCGACCGCCCGCGAGTCCCGAGATGATGCGTGTCACTCTGCGGCGCTCTCCCCCGTCGAGACGACTACCAGCAGGTCTCCGCCCTCGACCTGTTGGACGGCGCTGATCGCGATCCGCGAGACGACGCCGGCGCGCGGCGAGGTGATCGCCGCTTCCATCTTCATCGCTTCGATCGTGGCCACGGTGTCGCCGGCCTCGATCTTCTGGCCTTCCTTGACCGCGAGCGTCACGACGCCCGCGAACGGTGCAGCCACGTGGCCCGGGTTGTTCTTGTCGGCCTTCTCCGCCACCGGTACGTCACTGGCAATGGAGCGATCGCGGATCGAGACCGGGCGCAGCTGGCCGTTCAGGATGCACATGACAGTGCGGTAGCCGCGCTCGTCGGGCTCGGAGATCGCCTCGAGACCGATGATCAGCTCCACGCCGGGAGCCAACTCGACCCGGTGCTCGTCGCCGCGCCGCAAACCGTAGAAGAACTGGTTTGCCGAAAGCCGCGACGTGTCACCGTACTTCTCGCGGTGTTCGAGGAATTCCTTTGTCGGGCCGGGGAACAGCAGACGGTTCAGCGTCGCCTGACGGTCCTTCGACGAGCCCTCTAGCAGCACCTCGTCCTCAGCGGACAACGTCGCTTCCGGCTTGGCCTGGCCACGTCCTTCGAGTGCCTTGCTGCGGAACGGTTCCGGCCAACCACCGGGAGGCGTACCGAGTTCACCGCGCAGGAAGCCCACCACGGAGTCGGGAATGTCGAACTTCGCCGGATCTGCGGCGAACTCCTCCGAAGGCACACCGGCACCGACAAGATGGAGCGCGAGGTCGCCGACGACCTTCGACGACGGCGTCACCTTCACAAGATGCCCGAGCATGCGGTCCGCGTCGGCGTACTTGGCTTCGACCTCTTCGAACCGGTCGCCGAGACCGAGAGCAACGGCCTGCGTCCGGAGGTTGGAGAGCTGGCCTCCCGGAATCTCGTGCGTGTACACGCGACCCGTCGGCGCCGGCAATCCGGATTCGAACGGCGCGTACACCTTTCGCAGCGCCTCCCAGTACGGCTCGAGGTCGCACACGTTCTGCAGGTTCAGTCCGGTGTCGAACTCGGAGTGCGCGGCAGCGGCGACGATGGCCGAGAGCGCAGGCTGGCTGGTGGTTCCGGCCAGTGCCGCGGAAGCACCGTCGACTGCGTCGGCGCCCGCCTGCCACGCTGCGAAGTACGTGGCCAGCTGTCCACCGGGAGTGTCGTGCGTGTGAACGTGAACCGGCAGATCGAAGTTGCTGCGTAGCGCCGTCACCAGCTTGGTAGCTGCCGGCGCGCGCAGCAGGCCTGCCATGTCCTTGATCGCGAGCACGTGAGCGCCGGCATCGACGATCTCTTCGGCCAACTTCAGGTAGTAGTCGAGCGTGTACAGAGTTTCGTTCGGATCCGACAGATCACCGGTGTAGCTCAGCGCCACCTCCGCGAGGGCCGTTCCGGTCTCACGCACCGCGTCGATCGCAGGCCGCATCTGGTCGACGTTGTTGAGCGCGTCGAAGATTCGGAAGATGTCGATACCGGTGTCGGTGGCTTCCTGAACAAATGCGCGCGTGACCTTTTCGGGATACGGCGTGTAGCCCACCGTGTTTCGGCCGCGAAGAAGCATCTGAAGGCAGATGTTCGGGATCGCTTCACGGAGTGCAGCGAGCCGGTACCACGGATCCTCGTGCAGGAAGCGAAGTCCCACATCATAGGTCGCGCCGCCCCAGGCTTCGATCGAGAGCAGTTCCGGCGTCAACCGCGCAACGTGCCCGGCTACTCCGAGCAGTCCGCTGGTCCGAACTCGCGTGGCCAACAACGACTGGTGCGCGTCACGGAAGGTGGTGTCGGTGACGCCGACGGCCTTCTGCTCACGCAGTGCCTTCGCAAAACCTTCGGGTCCGAGTTCGAGCAGGCGCTGACGGCTACCGGCAGGAGGAGGCGTCGAAAGATCGATCTTGGGCAGCTTGTCCTGCGGGTACACCGCCGAGGGCCGCTCACCGTGAGGCTTGTTGACAGTGACATCCGCGAGGTAGGTCAGGATCTTCGTGCCGCGGTCTGCCGAAGAACGCAGAGTCAGCAGCTGAGGACGTTCCTCGATGAAGGAGGTCGTCACGCGTCCAGCACGGAAGTCCGGGTCGTCGAGAACCGCCTGCAAGAACGGAATGTTGGTCGAGACGCCACGAATGCGGAACTCGGTGACCGCGCGGCGAGCCCTCGCGACAGCGGCTTCGAGGTCACGACCACGGCAGGTGAGCTTGACCAGCATCGAGTCGAAGTACGCGCCGACCTCGGCTCCGAGCGTGGCGCCGCCGTCCAGGCGGATACCGGCTCCGCCCGGGGTGCGGTACGCGGTGATGCGGCCCGTGTCCGGGCGGAATCCGTTGGCCGGATCCTCCGTGGTGATGCGGCACTGCAGCGCCGCGCCGCGAAGCTTGATCGTGTCCTGTGACAGACCAAGCTCTGCAAGCGTCGAACCGGACGCGATCTTGAGCTGCGACTGGACCAGGTCCACGTCCGTCACTTCTTCGGTGACGGTGTGCTCCACCTGAATTCGCGGGTTCATCTCGATGAAGACGTGATTGCCGCGCTTGTCGAGGAGGAACTCGACGGTACCCGCGCACGTGTACCCGATCTCCTTCGCGAAGGCGACGGCGTCGGCACAGATCTTGGCGCGCAACTCTTCCGAGAGATTGGGCGCCGGAGCAAGCTCGATCACCTTCTGGTGGCGACGCTGCAGCGAGCAGTCACGCTCGAAGAGGTGGATGACGTTGCCCTGCTCGTCGGCGAGGATCTGCACTTCGATGTGCCGGGGGTCGATGACGGCCTGCTCGAGGAAGACCGTCGAATCGCCGAAGGCCGATTCCGCTTCGCGCGCTGCGGCTTCGATCGATTCCTTGAGCTGTGAGCGCTCCGCAACGCGGCGCATTCCGCGTCCACCGCCGCCGGCAACGGCCTTGACGAAGATCGGGAAGGTCATGTCCTCGGCGGCCGCGAGCAACTCGTCGATGTCCGCTGACGGCTCCGACGACGCGAGCACGGGGAGACCGGCGGCCTTTGCCGCTGCGATGGCCCGAGCCTTGTTTCCGGTCAACTCGAGGATCTCGGCGGACGGGCCGACGAACTTGATGCCTGCCTCGGCGCACGCCGCCGACAGATCCGGGTTCTCGGAAAGGAAGCCGTAACCGGGGTAGATGGCGTCGGCTCCGGCACTCTTGGCGGCGGCGACGATTTCCTCGACTGAGAGATACGCCCGAACGGGGTGACCCTTCTCCCCGATCTGGTAGCTCTCGTCTGCCTTGAGCCGGTGGATCGAGTTCCGATCCTCGTACGGGAACACCGCGACGGTTCCGGCACCTAGTTCGTAGGCGGCGCGGAAGGCACGGATCGCAATTTCGCCGCGGTTCGCGACGAGCACTTTGGAGAACATTCGAGAAAACTACCCCGATTTCATCTTGCGTCTACATGCGGAGTCTCATATTTCGGACTGAATCGAGAAACCAACCCGGCGGTCCTCGTGCTATTCGATTTCAGCTTGTCGTCATACCTGTCACGACTTCTCGAGGTACTCGATCCGGTCGGAGTCCAGGGCAGCGGTCACCATGGAAGCGAGGGCGGGATGATCCTCGAGCGACGGATCGGAGTCGACAATTCCCTGAGCGAACTCCCTGGCGGACTCGAGGATGTCTCCGTGAGCCATGAGGGAAAGCAGCCGCAGATTCGAGGTTGTGCCCGACTGCGCCGCACCGAGAATGTCTCCTTCACGTCTGGTCGCGAGGTCGAGTTGCGCCAGTTCGAACCCGTCGTTGGTCGCTGCCACCGCCGAGAGCCGCTCGTACGCCGGTCCGCCGGGATTGCTTCCGGTGACGAGGATGCACAGCCCCTGGTGCTTGCCTCGACCGACTCGTCCGCGCAGCTGATGGAGCTGACTGACGCCGAACCGCTCGGCGTCGACGATCACCATCACCGTCGCATTCGGAACGTCCACACCGACTTCGACGACAGTCGTACAGACGAGGACGTCGATGTCACCGACGTTGAACGCGCTCATCACGACGTCTTTTTCGTCGGAAGGCAGTCGACCGTGCAGCAACCCGACTCGCAGATCAGCCAGCGGGCCACTCGACAGCTCTTCGAAGACGTCGACTGCCGACTTGGTCTCGGGCTGCTTCTCCTCGGTGAACTGGTCCTCACCGGCACCCTGCTCACCGTCGCCGATGCGTGAGCACACGACATACGCCTGACGACCAGCGGCAACGTCCTCACGGATTCGTTCCCATGCGCGATCCACCCACTGCGGCTTCTGCTTCGCGGGCACGACGCTGCTCTTGATCGGGGTTCGCCCGCGCGGTAGTTCCCGCAGAGTCGAGACCTCGAGGTCGCCGAGCACCGTCATGGCGATGGTTCGCGGAATCGGCGTTGCCGTCATCACCAGCAGATGCGGACTCAGACCTTCACGGGCACGTGATCGCAACTGATCACGTTGCTCGACGCCGAAGCGGTGCTGCTCGTCGACGACAACCATGCCGAGGTTGAAGAACTCCACGTTGTCCTGGATGAGCGCATGGGTACCGATGACGATCCCGGCGTCGCCGGTCACGGCTTCGAGCAGCGCTGCGCGCTTCGCAGCGACCGGCAGCGAGCCGGTCAGAAGGGCGATACGGGTGGAATGTTCGGCCGAACCGAGTTCACCGCCTGCGGCCAGCGGGCCCATCATCTTGCGCAGTGATCGCGCGTGCTGATTTGCCAGGACCTCGGTCGGTGCGAGCAACGCGCACTGATAACCGGCGTCGACGACCTGCAACATCGCGCGCAGAGCCACGATGGTCTTGCCTGACCCGACCTCGCCCTGAAGAAGCCTGCTCATCGGGTGTGGGCGAGCGAGATCGCTGGAGATCTCCTCCGCGACTGCTTGCTGTCCCTCCGTCAGAGTGAACGGGAGCATCTCCTCGAACTGGTCCGCGATCCCGCCGGCAACCGGAGCGCAGGCCGGCGCCACACGCTCGGAATTGTCGTGACGACGCATCGCGAGGACCAACTGCAGAGACAGCGCCTCGTCGAAACGCAGACGATCCTGAGATCGTTCGATGTCCTCCTTGGTATCCGGGAGGTGAACGGTGCGCAGTGCCTCGTCCAAACCGATGAATCCGTGCTCGGCCCGAGTCTCGGCGGGCAACGGCTCCTCGATCGGATCGAGTTGATCGAGCACTTGCCGCACGCACCGCATGATGGTCCAGCTCTCGACCTCGCGGGTCGCCGGGTACAGCGGGATCAATGCGCGGTCGAAGACGGACAGATCGAGTTCGGCGCCGGGATCCTGGTTTGCGCGAGCCAGACCGGCAAGGTCACCGGCCCCCTTGATGGATGCAAGCGGAACTACCGAATCCTCCTCGCCGACACGAGGTTCCGGGAGGATCAGGTAGCTCGGGTGGGTGAGAGACCACTTGCCGCGGAAGTACTTCACCGTCCCGGAGAACATCGCGCGCACGCCGGGCTTGATGACGTGCCGCACCTTCTGCGGGTTGAAGAACGTGACGTCGACGGTCTGCGAATCAGTCGCGAGCGATACTCGCAACATCTGCCCCGGACGGTTCTTCATCTTCACGACCGCCGCCGACGCCACCCGCGCGATGATGGTGATGTGCTCACCTTCGGGCGGCTCCTTCTCGGCAAGTTCCTTGCCTGCCGACGCGTACCGGTGTGGGTAGTGACGCAGCAGGTCCTCGACCGTCCGAATCTCGAATGCCTCGTCGAGCGCGTCCGCGGTCTTCTTTCCCAGCAGCCGATCGAGTGGGTCGGCGAGCGTCGCCATCAGTTCCTCCAGCACAGTGTCGCGGTAAGCACATGTGTTCGTATATCAGTAGTCACCGACAGACCCGGTTCGATCACTCCACACCCAACTGGAACAGGTCACCCGGCTGATCACCCTGATAGACGAGCACGTCGACGCCCGGATGGTGCGCGATGACGTGCGCCTCGAGCTGCCCGGCCAGGGCGTCCGGCGCGTCGGCGCCCATGAGTAGGGTCACGAGTTCGCCACCGGATCCGAGCGCGAGGTCGACCAGTCGCGCACTCGACTCCGCGACGTCGGGACCGATGAGCACCACCTCGTGCCCCATCAGACCGATCGCGTCACCCGGATCACACGTCCCGACGTACGTCAGCGAACGCTCGACCGCAATTCGCAATGATCCCCAGCGCGTCGCAGCCGCCGCCTCGGACATCGTGAAGCCGTCGTCGGCGACGTTGCGTTGAGCGTCGTGAACGGCAAGTGCGGCCAAGCCCTGAACCATCGACGATGTCGACAGCAGCAGAACCTGGTGAAGCGGATCGCGTGCAGCGGCACTGACTGCGACCAGTTCCTGAGCCGTCAAGGCTCCGTTCGGCAGCACCAGAACTTCACTTCGCTCCATCTGACGAATGCGGCCGAGCAGTTGCGCACGTGTCACCGGCGCGTCGTCGCACCGAAGAACCGTCGCACCCTCACTCTCGAACAACGCCGCCGCACTCTCACCGGCGACGACGGCCAGAACGCCGCGGGCACCGGCACCCGGGAATCGCCTCTCCGCCCGTGCCACCAACTGGTCGCGTTCGTCGACGAGAAAACTGCTGATGCGAATACCGTGGACCTTCCCGGCTTCGAGGCCGGCTTCGACGGCTGCACCGGCATCGCAGCAATGCACGTGCACCGACCAGCCACCGAAGCCGTCGCTGACGATGACCGTCGAATCTCCGAGGACGGACAGCCGCGTGCGCAGCGCCGTCATGCGATCGTCGTCCGAGTCGTCGACGAGGTACATGACCTCGAAATCCTGTTCCGAGTGATCACCACATTCGATCGGGCTCTTGTGAGCCCAATCGTGATCGAATGCGCTGACGTCGACAACTGCGCTCGACCTCGGGTCCGGCGTCCCCAGATCCTCGCGAACCTGCGACTTCCCGGTCACCACCTCGACAAAAGCGTCGAGGATCAGAACCAGACCGAATCCCCCGGCATCGACCACCCCGGCCGACGCCAGAACGTCCAGTTGCTCCGGGGTCTTGTTCAGCGCGATCGCAGCCGCATCGGCAGCGGCGGCAACCACGGAAGCAAGATCCTCGCCGCTCGGCGTCTTGGTGTCGACGCACTCCTGCGCTGCCTCACCCGACGCGCGCAGAACCGTGACGATGGTGCCTTCCACCAGATCGGAGACAGCCCGAGAAGCCAGCCCCGTCGCCGTGGTCAGTGAGTTCGCAAAGCTACGGCCGTCGATGTGCTCGCCTTGAACGCTCTCCGCGATACCCCGGATCACCTGGGAGAGGATCACTCCGGAATTACCCCGTGCACCGGACACCGCGCCCCGAGCCAGCGCGTTGGCGACGCGGCCGGCACTGCGGACGTCGTCCTCGATCGTCTCGGCGGAATCGAGCGCGGCCCGCATCGTGAACAACAGGTTGGTGCCGGTATCCGAATCAGGGATGGGAAAGACGTTGAGGCTGTTGATCTCACCGCGACGTTTCTGGAGGCTGTCGACCGCCCGACGGGCCCAGCGCCGCAGCAGATGTCCGTCCGCGACGGATTCCGCTTCTTCGGCGACGCGTTGCACTTCCCCCACTGACGGTTCCCCTCGACGATGGAAAGACTGACGATGAAAAAGAGATCGGTGATCGGTGCAGTCGAGGGTAGTCCGACGCTTCTGCGCAACCGTCATTACCGGGCGGTTTGGCCATTCGGGCCGGAAGCGGTTACTCTTACACGGTTGCCTCGAACGGGCTACACGAAATAATGCTGCACTTTGTTTGTTGCTGATTGACTGTTTTCACGTTCGGCTGCACAGTGAGCGGTCAAGGATCGGTTCGAAGTCGAGTATATTCGGATTGTAATTCTGGCTGCCCTACCGTGTAGGGTAACCACTTCAATATTCATTTCTAACAAGGAGTTCGCGACTATGGCTGCCGTCTGCGACGTATGCGCCAAGGGGCCCGGCTTCGGTAAGTCGGTCTCGCACTCGCACCGGCGTACCAATCGTCGCTGGAACCCGAACATTCAGTCTGTTCGTACCGAGGTTGCCCCGGGTAACACCCGTAAGGTCAACGTGTGCACCTCCTGCCTGAAGGCAGGCAAGGTCGCTCGGGGCTGATTGCCCGAGCACAAACTATTGCAGGCTCTGCCCCCGTCACTTCGGTGACGGGGGCAGAGCTGTTTCTATGTGGCTGTATCTATGTGTCCCCGTGTTTCGTATGGCTGTCCGACACCCGTAATGTGCGTTGAGTGACTTCCATCGATGACCTGAGCAAAGTGACCCTCGACGAGGGCGTACTCCGCATCACCATTTCCACCGCCGCCAACGGCACCTCCCTCGACGACGAAGGACTGGTTCAGGGCGCGCAGGCGCTCGAGACAGTCGGAAACGACATCGGGAGCATCCTTCTGGTCGGCGAAGGCGCAAACTTCTGTGCCGGCGGCAACGTCCGTGCGTTCGCCGCAGCCCCTGACCGCGGCGAGTACGTCGCCGAGGTTGCCCGTGTCTTCCACGTGTTCGTTCGCGCGCTCGACGCCGCGACCGCTCCAGTGGTGGCCGGGGTCCACGGATGGGCTGCCGGCGCCGGAATGAGCCTGGTCTGCCTCGCCGACGTCGCAATCGGCGGCACCGGCACCAAGCTCCGCCCCGCGTACCCCTCCATCGGTTTCACCCCGGACGGCGGAATGTCGTGGACACTCCCACGCATCGTCGGCGTGGCACGCGCTCGCGAGATTCTTCTCAACGATTCGGTGATCGGTGGCGACGAAGCCGTCCGGCTGGGGATCCTCACCCGACTCGTCGGCGACGACGAGGTCCAGGAAGAGGCAGCTCGCCTCGCCCGCGCTTTGGCCAACGGACCGAGTACGTCGTACTCGGGAATCAAAGCACTGCTGCGTTCGTCGCGGACGAACTCGCTCGCCGAGCAACTCGACGCCGAGGCTGCGTCCATCGCCCTCGCGGCGAACAGCCCGATCGGGCGCGAGGGTGTCGACGCATTCGTCGACAAGCGTCGCCCCGATTTCACTTCCGCAAAGCAGGCCTAGTCAGCTGGCATGCCGAATGTCGTGTCACGACGTTCGGCATGCCAGGTGAGTGCAGGCGCAGTTCGATCAGCCCAGATTCCAGTCGACCGGGTCGGCCCCGAGTCCGGTCAAGAGTTCGTTCGCACGACTGAACGGGCGCGAACCGAAGAAGCCGCGCGAAGCCGAAAGCGGTGACGGGTGCGCTGATTCGATGATCGGTGTGTCGCCCAGCATCGGCGCGAGAGTGGCCGCGTCACGACCCCACAAGATCGCCACCATCGGTGACGACCGCGCCACCAAAGCGCGGATAGCCTGCTCGGTCACCGGCTCCCAGCCCTTCTTACGATGAGAAGCGGCTTGACCCGGCTGCACGGTGAGTACGCGATTGAGAAGCAGCACACCTTGTTTCGACCACGGCGTCAGATCGCCGTTCGGCGGTATCGGCAGCCCGAGATCCTGGTGATACTCCTTGTAGATATTACCGAGACTTCGTGGAACCGGCCGCACGTCCGGGGCAACCGAAAAGCTCAACCCGACAGCATGACCGGGCGTCGGATAGGGATCTTGACCGACGATGAGCACTCGAACGTCGTCGAACGGGTTCGTGAATGCGCGCAAGACGTTCTCTCCTGCAGGCAGATACTCCCGTCCCGCAGCGATCTCTTCGCGCAAGAACTTACCCATCGCGGAGATCTGCTCCGAGACCGGTTCGAGTGCCCGCGCCCACCCTGGATCGACGATCTCTGCAAGCGGCGCCATCAGTCGAGCCTGCGCAACGCGTCGCGGTAGTACGCCGCATTGGCTGCGTACATCTTGACGTTTCCGTCGAGGTGACCGAGCGGAACTTCGTATCCCGCACGGACCTTGGCGGGCACACCGAGTGCCATGCTGCGCGGGGGAACCTGCATCTTGTTGGCCACCACCGCACCCGCGGCGACGATCGACCCCGTCCCGATCACCGTTCCGTTGAGAACCACGGAGCCCGATGCGATCAGGCAGTGGTCCTCGATGGTCGACCCCTCGATGTGCGCGTTGTGGCCCACCACGCAACCGGAACCGATGACAGTCGCATCGATGGCGGTGCAATGGATGACAGTTCCGTCCTGGATGTTGGATCCGGTTCCCACCGAAATGGTTCCGTAGTCACCACGCAATACCGCCTGCGGCCAGATCGAGGTGCCCGCCGCGAGAGTCACGGCGCCGATCACCACTGCGTCCGGGTGAACGTATGCGTCCGGATGAATGTCCGGAACTCTGTCTCCAAGTGCATATACAGCCATGAAAGCAACCTATACCGCGGTGGTGCCGGTGGGCGAAAAGCTGTGCCATCCCCCACCGCTCTCGCGAAGCGAACCGTCGACGCTCACGCCGGAACCGGCCGCAACCTCACCGATCACAGTCCAACCCGACGGAATCTCGACCTCAGGCCCGAAAGTTGCTGCAAATCCGTGATCTTCACCACCGGAGAGGATCCAGTCCAGCGGATCGACGTCGAGCGCCTCGGCCGCCGATGCGACATCGGGTGAGGTGGGAACCGCGGCCGAGACGATGTCGAACCGCACGTGCGAGGCCTCTGCGAGATGTCGAAGGTCCGCGATCAATCCGTCGGATACGTCCGTCATGGAATGTGCTGATTCTGCGGCGTCCCATGCCGATTGATACGGCGGATTCGGAACACGATGAGCGGCAAGCAAGTCTGGAAAGCTTTCGGCTTCGTCGAGCAGTAGTGCCAACCCTGCTGCCGAGCAACCGAACAACCCGGCGACCGCGATCTTGTCACCGATCTTTGCTCCCGAACGCAGAACTGCCGGACGGCCACCGAGATCGCCGAGCACGGTCACCGACACCACGACTACCGGTGACTGGACCAGGTCACCGCCGACCACACCGGCCCCCAGATCAGTTGCCGCGTCCCAGATTCCCGCGGAGATTGCGTCGATCACGTCGACCGGAGTCGAAGGCGGGCATCCCAGAGACACGGTGAATGCCGTCGGCCGCGCTCCCATCGAGACGACGTCCGCAGCGTTCTGTGCCACTGCCTTTCGGCCGATGTCGCGTGGCGAAGACCAATCCATTCGGAAATGCCGACCTTCGACCAGCATGTCGGACGAGACAACCACACGGCCGTCTCCGGACGTCACGATCGCGGCATCGTCGCCCGGCCCCAGTTCGGTGGTGACCGGTTGGATTCGGCCGACCAGAGATCGCGCGATCACGTCGAACTCCCCCACCTGCTCGACAGTGTGCTCTGACCCGAACTCCGATGATGCGATGAGTGTCTCCAATGCCGACGCAATTCGCTCGTAAGCGGCCTGCGGTACCTTCTAGCTGTGGTCGTGAATGCTTCTGCAAGCTCACGCGTGTGTCGGCAATCCTACCGATTCACCGACGTGCCCTGCGAAGTGACGAGACCGCTGATCGACTGGACCAGGACCCGAGCGAAGAACTGAGCATGGCAGAAAACACCTCCACCGCAGACAACGCCGACATCGACCCCGATAGCGATAACGATCCGTCCGAGCGCCGCAGTCCGGCGCTGATCGCCACCGCCATCGCGCTCCCGGTAGCCCTGATCGTCGGAGTGGTGATCGCGGCCGTCGTCGCGGGAAACAACCCTGAACTCTCGCCGGTAGCGCTGGGACCCGTACCGGCACCGGCGGCGGAGTCGGAGGCCTGCGTTTCCCTCCTCGGTGCGCTCCCCGACAAGATCGACGACTTCACGAAAGCCGAGTTGGTTGACCCTGCTCCGGCTGGAGCGGCAGCTTGGCAGCGCAGCGAAGGTGAGCCGATCGTGTTGCGCTGCGGGCTCGACCGTCCGACCGAGTTCGACCAGGCTGCAGCACTACAGGTTGTGAACGGTGTCCAATGGTTCCAGGTCTCGGGAACCGACGTCGGTCTGGCTGCGAGCACTTGGTTTGCCGTAGACCGCGGTGAGTACATCGGTATCACGATCCCCGACGGGACCGGCCCGACGCCGATTCAGGAGATCTCCGACACCATCACGGCGACTCTCGAACAGAAGCCCCTCGACCCGGCGCCGGTCGCGGTTCCCTGATCAGCGAAGTCCGGTACCGCGAGCGATGGCGGTGTCGACCAGTGTCGAAATCAAAGTGCGGTAATCGATTCCGGTGGCGTTCCACATCTTTGGATACATCGAGATGGAAGTGAACCCGGGCATCGTGTTGATCTCGTTGATCACCGGGCCGTCAGCCGTGACGAAGAAATCGACCCGCGAGAGTCCCTGGCAATCGAGTGCCTTGAACGCGCGGACTGCAAGCTCCCTGATCTGGTCGCTCACCGACTCGTCGAGTTTTGCGGGGATGTCGAATTCGCAGACGTCGTCGAGGTACTTGGTGTCGAAGTCGTAAAACGCGTCCGAATCGGTGTCGGCATCCGGCATCCGGATCTCGGCGACCACGCTGGCCTTGACGTCACCGTTCGGGAATTCGAGGACGCCGCATTCCACCTCACGGCCGATGATCGCGCCTTCGACGATCACCTTGGGATCGTGCAGGCGCGCATGAGCGATCGCCCCGTCCAGACCGTCCCAATTGCTCACCCGGGTGATGCCGATGGACGAACCACCACGAGCGGGCTTCACGAACACGGGAAGGCCCAACTCCGCCTTCTGCTCTTCGGTCAGCGTTGCGATTCCCGGTCGAAGCACGACCTGCACTCCGACGGGAAGTCCTTCAGCGGCAAGAAGCTTCTTCGTGAACTCTTTGTCCATGCCGGCGGCGCTGGCCAGGACTCCGGGTCCGACATACGGAACCCCGGCAAGTTCGAGCAATCCCTGAATGGTGCCGTCTTCGCCGTAAGCCCCATGCAGAACGGGGAAAACGACGTCGACCGACGCGAGCACAGCACCGGCGTCGGAGCCGTCGAAGGAGATGACCTCGCCCTCGCGGGTGGGGTCCGCGCTGAGGACCACCGACGTTCCGTCTTTGTCGACCGACGGCAACGCGCGCCCGCTGATCGCGAGGGAGCTGGGGTCGCTCGACCCGAGGACCCAGGAACCGTCGACTGTGATGCCGATCGGTACGACGTCGTACCGATCCGGGTCGAGGTTGCTCAGGACGCTTCCGGCGGAAACACAGGACACTGAATGCTCATTGCTCCGGCCACCGAAGATCACGGCCACGCGGGTACGGCTGCTGTTCACGCGTCAAACCGTACCGCCGAATCGACTTCGGCACGCGATCGGGCCGGGCCGGAAATCATCGACGTGGTCCGCTCACGCGTCGAGCGCGCGCTCGATGTCGGCCAGGAGATCGGCGGTGTCCTCGATGCCACAAGCGATTCGGACAAAACCCGCACTGACCGGATCGCCCCAGCGCGCACGACGATCCGCCGTCGTGTGGATCCCACCGAAGCTGGTGGCGGCCGTGACGAGCGCGCTCGCTTCGACGAACGAGTGGAATGCTTGAGCCGAATCCAACTCGACGCTCACCAATCCGCCGAATCGTTTCATCTGACCGGATGCCGTTGTGTAGGACGGGTCACCGCGAAGGCCGGGATAACGAACGGACCGGACCGCTTTGTGTCCAGCCAACATCTCGGCCAGGGCCAGCGCGTTGTCGCACTGACGCCCGAATCGCAGGCCTGCCGTGCCGAGACTCCGGTGCGCAAGCCACGTCTCGAAGGGGCCGAGCACCGTTCCCGAAAGAAGTCGCTCACGCTCGATCCGCTGACTCACCGCCGCATCGGAAGTAGCGACGTAACCCATCAGGAGGTCACTGTGCCCGCTGAGTGCCTTGGTACCGCTGGCCACCACGACGTCGGCACCCAATTCGAGCGGGCGCTGCCCCAGCGGTGTCGCAGTCGTGTTGTCGACGATCAGCAGCGCGCCCGATCGGTGACACACGTCGGCGAGCACGCGAAGGTCGACCACGTCCAGCACCGGGTTGGACGGCGTCTCGGCGACGACGACCACGCGACCCGGTGACGCGTCGAGCAGATCCGCGAAGCTCGCGTCGCCCATCTGCAGGGTCGAGACTTCGCGAACGGTGATTCCCAACGGAGCCAGACGTTCGTTCGCGTACAACCGCACCTGGTAGTACCCGTCCGAGGGCACGACGACGGTATCCCCGGCGACGAGCACGCTGCGCAAGGTCGCGGTGATCGCAGACATCCCCGACCCCATGACGAGTGCGTGGTCCGCTCCTTCGAGCGCCGCGAGCGCCGATTCGAGTCCGCGCCAACCCGGGTTCGACGCTCGAGCATAGGTATCGGACTCGGAGCCTTCGTCCACCGAAAGTTGGTACGGCGCAGCAAATATCGGACCCAGCTGCATGGGCTGGCCCGCAGCGTGTTCGCGCGCAACGGCGCTCACACTGCGCGTCGAATCCCCGTAACCCTCGAAATCACTCACATTAATTTCACTCATTCCGGCTTCGTCCGGCGTCCGAGCAACTGACCGATCGCATCACTGACGGCCATGCCTTCGTGGCACACCCGATGGACGGCGTCGGTCAACGGCATCTCCACGTCGTAGCCTGCAGCGAGTGCGCGTACCGACGTACACGACTTCACGCCCTCGGCGACCTGACCGTTGGTTGCCTTCTGTGCCGACTCCATCGACCCGCCCCGTCCGAGTCTCTCTCCGAACGTCCGGTTTCGCGACAACTCGGACGTGCAGGTCGCGACCAGGTCACCGACGCCCGCCAAGCCTGCAAGCGTCGACGCCTTGGCGCCGAGCGCGACACCGAGCCGAATCGTCTCGGCGAGACCACGGGTGATGATGCTGGCAACCGTGTTGTCGCCGAATCCACTACCGGCGGCCATGCCGCAGGCCAGCGCGATCACGTTCTTGCACGCGCCACCGATCTCGCAACCGATGACGTCGGAGTTGGTGTACGGCCTGAAATAGCCGGTAGCGCAAGCATCCTGGAGAGCGAGGGCACGCGAGGAATCCGAGCAGGCGATCACCGTGGCCGCTGGCTGCCCGCTGGCGATCTCGTGTGCAAGATTCGGGCCCGAGAGCACCGCGACGCGCCCCGGTTCCACGCCGGTCACCGACACGATGACCTGGCTCATGCGCATGAGCGTCCCGGTCTCGATTCCCTTGGCCAGACTCAGCAGAGTCGCATCGGGTCCGATCGAGCCTTTCCACTGCTCCAGGTTTCCCCGTAGCGACTGCGAGGGAACCGCCAGCACGATGAAGTCAGCGCCTGCCATCGCCTCCTCGTGGTGGTGGGTCGCGCGAATCGACGAAGGCAAAGCAATGCCTGGCAGATAGTCGCTGTTCTCGTGCGTGGTGTCGATGCGCTTCGCGACCTCTTCACGCCTGGCCCACATCGTCACGTCGGTTCCGGCCTCGGCCATCACCTTGGCCAACGCCGTTCCCCACGAACCTGCGCCCAATACAGCTGCCTTACTCACACGCTCACCCCGTCTACCCGGCGAAGCGGGTCGCCGCCAGAAAAATCGTCTGCACAGAGTATCGCCTGTGGTGCACTGCGGTGGGCAGCCGCGGACACCGAGCGTGATGACTGGCAAGATCGAGGGATGGACAGCGCGGAACCCCCGTACCCACACGTCGTGGAGACACCGCATGCGCGCACGGAGATCGAACGCCCCATGCATGCGATAGTGGCCGTCAAGTCCTTGAGATCGGCCAAGTCCCGGCTCGCGGGCGAACTCGACGCGGACGCGCGTGCAGACCTCGTGTTGGCCATGCTTCACGACACCCTCGCGACCGTTGCCGCCGTCTCTGCCATCGACACCGTCACGGTGGTCACCCCAGACCCGACCGTTGCCGCTCTTGCGTATTCCGTCGGCGTGACGGTCTACGCCGATCCAGCTCCCGACATCTCGCTGACCAACGGCGCCTCACCGCGCGCGGAGGAAACCCTCAACGCAGCGTTGAGTGCAGCGGCCGCCGATATCCGAGCCAAACGCGGAGTGGTCGACCTCGTTGTGCTGCAAGCCGACTTGCCCGCGATGCAACCGAGCGAACTGACGGAGGCCGTGGCCGCCGCCCGAAGCGGTGGACGTTCAGTCGTCGTCGATCACCACGGCACCGGCACTTCCGCATTGTTTGCGTGTGGCGAGAGTGCGCTCGACCCCCGATTCGGTCCGGAATCCGCACGGGGACATGCTAATTCAGGTGCTCGTCCACTCAACGGCCAATGGCCGGGACTGCGCACCGACGTCGATACCCACGCCGATCTCGACACCGTGCGCGCAATGGGAGTAGGCCCCGCGACATTGGCTTCGTTGACCAGACTCAAGGCCACGCCGTCGAACAGTCGATGAATTTTCTTTCATCGATTGTCGGACCGCGCGATTGTGGGGGATGATCGACGAGTGAGCAATGGCGAAGCACTCGAAAACCGTATTTCCGAAGACCAGTCGGACGGAGACCACAGCTCCGGCCGACACGAGAACGGCGCGGCCACCTCGCCGCGATCTCAGGCCGTCGCGGTCGCCACCAACATCCCGGGCGCTCCCCCAGCAGCTACCAAGGCAGAGCTACCCGAATTGCTCGTCGGACTTCCCGAGGATCGTTACCTAAACCGCGAACTCAGCTGGCTCGATTTCAATGCCCGTGTTCTCGCATTGGCTGCCGACGAGTCACTGCCGTTGCTCGAACGCGCAAAGTTCCTCGCCATCTTCGCTTCCAATCTCGACGAATTTTTCATGGTCCGGGTCGCCGGACTCAAGCGCCGCGACGAGACGGGACTGTCGGTCAGGTCCGCCGACGGCCTCTCCCCACGCGAACAATTGGCGCTCATTGCGCGTCGCACCCAGGAACTCGCCGACAAGCACGCACACGTGTTTCTCGACTCGGTCCGCCCTGCCCTGGCGGCAGAAGGCATTTCAATTGTTAGATGGGCCGACCTCAGCGCCGACGATCACGGCCGGCTATCGGCGCATTTCCACGAGCAGGTCTTCCCGGTACTGACGCCGTTGGCAGTCGATCACGCCCACCCGTTCCCCTACATCAGCGGACTGAGCCTCAACCTCGCCGTGACAGTGAAGGACTCCGTCACCCGCGGCGAACACTTCGCTCGAGTCAAGGTCCCCGACAACGTCGGCCGGTTCGTGCGAGTCAAGAGCACGACGTCTTCGTCCACCATCGATTCGTTCCTCCCGATGGAAGAACTGATTTCGGCTCATCTGGACGTGCTGTTCCCCGGAATGGAAATCGTCGAACATCACGCCTTCCGAATCACACGCAACGCCGATTTCGAGGTCGAAGAGGATCGGGACGAGGATCTGCTGCAGGCACTCGAACGTGAATTGGCGCGTCGTCGTTTCGGTTCGCCCGTTCGCCTCGAAGTTGCCGACGACATGACCGAGCACATGCTCGAACTGCTTCTGCGTGAACTCGACGTCGATCCGGCTGACGTGATCGAGGTTTCCGGGCTCCTCGACTTGTCCTGCCTCTGGCAGGTTTACGCCGTCGATCGCCCGGCGCTCAAGGACGCTCCGTTCGTCCCGGCGACGCATCCGGCGTTCGGCGAGCGTGAGACGCCGAAGAGTGTGTTCTCGACCCTGCGCGAGGGCGACGTGCTCGTCCACCACCCTTACGACTCGTTTTCCACCAGCGTTCAACGCTTCATCGAACAGGCCGCGGCCGACCCGCAGGTGCTCGCGATCAAGCAGACCCTGTACCGAACTTCGGGCGACTCCCCCATCGTCAACGCACTGATCGACGCCGCCGAGGCCGGCAAGCAAGTTGTTGCCCTCGTCGAGATCAAGGCGCGCTTCGATGAGCAAGCCAACATCAAGTGGGCACGCAAACTCGAGCAGGCCGGCGTTCACGTCGTCTACGGTCTCGTCGGTCTCAAGACTCACTGCAAGACCTGCCTCGTCGTCAGGCGCGAAGGTTCGACAATTCGTCGCTACTGCCACATCGGCACCGGCAACTACAACCCGAAGACCGCGCGCATGTACGAGGACGTCGGATTGCTCACCGCAGCACCGGAGATCGGTGCTGACCTCACCGACCTCTTCAACTCGCTGACCGGATACTCCCGAAAGACGAGCTACCGCAACCTTCTCGTTGCGCCGTACGGGGTTCGCCGCGGGATCATCGAGCGGATCGACAACGAGATCGCTCACAAGCTTGCAGGCCGCGATGCCGGTATCCGCTTGAAAGCCAACGCATTGGTCGACGAGCAGGTCATCGACGCGTTGTACCGCGCGTCCAAGGCCGGTATCCCCGTCGAGATCGTGGTCCGCGGAATCTGCGCGCTCAAGCCGGGTGTTCCGGGCCTCAGCGAAAACATCGAAGTACGTTCCATTCTCGGGCGGTTCCTCGAACACTCGCGAATGTTCCATTTCCGCTCGGCCGACGAATTCTGGATCGGCAGCGCAGACATGATGCACCGCAACCTCGATCGCCGCGTCGAGGTCATGGTGCAGGTCAAGGATCCGAAACTGTCGAAGCAACTGGGTGACATCTTCGATTCCGCGCTCGATCCGCGAACTCGCTGCTGGGTACTGCATCCGGACGGCAGTTGGGTCGCTGCACCCGAACGCGGTGAGGACGTACGTGAGCATCAACAGTCGTTGATGCGCAGCCGCACCGCCAGCGGGTCTTGACGGGCTCGGATCACACCATGAGCGACAAGCCGGTCAAAGCCAACATCTTTGCCGCAGGCGCGGTTCTGTGGCGGAAGGCTCCCCAGGATCCTTCCGCCATCGAGATCGCCGTCGTACATCGACCGAAGTACGACGACTGGTCATTCCCCAAAGGAAAGCTCGATCCAGGCGAGACCTTCTTGACCGCAGCAGTTCGCGAGGTCCGCGAAGAGACCTCGATCACCGGACGTTTCGGAAGGCACCTCGGTGGCGTGACGTACCCGATCCCGGGACATCGCAAACTCAAACGAGTCGAATACTGGTCGGCCGAAGCAGTCGACGGAGATTTCGGGCCGAATAACGAAGTAGATGTTCTCTATTGGCTTCCGGTCGCCGAGGTCGCCGATCATCTTTCCTACCCGATGGATCGAATGATTCTTCGCCGCTTCGTTTCCATTCGGCCTGACACGAAAACGGTATTACTCGTCCGCCACGCAAAGGCTGGAAGCCGTAAGCGGTACAAGGGCGACGACAATTTGCGTCCACTCGACGCCAAGGGCAAAGAACAATCCGCCGCCTTGGTCGAACAGCTGAAAATCTTCGGAGCCGATACGGTTTTCGCGGCTGACCGTACGCGCTGCATCGACACCGTAATGCCGTTGGCGGAGGCATTGGGTGTCGAGATTTCGACGGAACCTCTTCTGACCGAAGAAGGTTACGAGGCCGATCCCGACGCCGCTCGGGCACGTGCGCTGCAGATAGCCGCACTGGAGGGCACTCCAGTGATCTGCAGCCAAGGAGGCGTCATCCCCGATTTGATGCGCTGGTGGGCTGATACGGCCGGTGTAACACTGCCCTCTGCACGCAACCGTAAGGCGAGCACTTGGGTGCTCTCGTTCCTCGACGGCCGTCTCGTCGCCGCCGATCACCTCGACAGCCCGCTCCCCAAAGTCGCCAACTCCTGAGGGATTTGGACCAACCGGCCCCAGCTCGATTCGGTAGTTTTGCAAAGCACTGAAACACAGGAGAATTCACACTTCTCCCAGACAGCAAAAAGAGGTGCAGCCGCGGATCAGATCCGCGGCGGCACCTCGTTGTCTTACGGCATAGGGTTTTTAACCCCCACGCGCCTACTTTC
>NZ_JASHKO010000002.1:836306-1339429 GCF_030056745.1 Rhodococcus sp. IEGM 1406
ACGCCTCCACCCCCCCAAATCTGGGGGCCCCCGGTCAGACTTGGGGGGGCCCCACCTCTTTGTCTTACGGCATCGGGTTTTTCACCCGAACGCGACTACTTTCCGCGCTTGGCCGGAGCCTTCTTGGCCGGAGCCTTCTTGGCTGCGGTCTTGGCCGGAGCCTTCTTGGCCGGAGCCTTCTTGGCCGGAGCCTTGGCTGCGGTCTTGGCCGGAGCCTTCTTGGCGGGAGCCTTGGTGGCAACCGTCTTCTTGGCTGCGGTCTTGGCCGGAGCCTTCTTGGCCGGAGCCTTCGCGGCAACCGTCTTCTTGGCTGCGGTCTTGGCCGGAGCCTTCTTTGCCGGAGCCTTCTTGGCTGCGGTCTTCTTGGCAGCAGCCTTCTTGGCTGCAGCCTTGGTGGCCGGTGCTGCTACGCCACGCTTGACTGCCGGGCCGGTGGCCGGAAGCTTCTGTCCACCAGCGATAACAGCCTTGAACTGCGCACCCGGACGGAAAGCCGGAACCGACGTCGGCTTGACCTTGACGGTCTCGCCCGTACGCGGGTTGCGTGCAACACGTGCTGCACGACGACGCTGCTCGAAGACTCCGAAGCCGGTGATGGTCACGCTCTCGCCACGGTGGACGGCGCGGACGATGGTGTCCACGACGTGCTCCACTGCGTCGGTCGCTGTGCGCCTGTCCGAACCCAGCTTTTCAGTCAGAACATCGATGAGCTCTGCCTTGTTCATTGAAATTCCTCCGCTAATTGTGGTCCACCGTCGGACCGACTGAGAACCACGGTAAACCTGATAACGGCAAGAGTCTATGTGCCACGCCAATTCTCATTCAACGTGACTGCGAAATGGTGACCTATTTCTCTTCCCGCGCGGAGTTGCGGATTTCGGTTCAGCCCTGCGAAATTCGGGCTGGAAGGGTAGTCGGTTTCCATGAAGGCCTTGACTTTTCGAACTCGGAAATCGCTTCTACCTGCCGCAATGTCAGTCCGATGTCGTCGAGACCCTCCAGCAGACGCCACCGTGTGTAGTCGTCAATATTGAACGGCACCACCGTAGTTCCGGCGCTCACGGTCCGATTCTCGAGATCTACTGTCAATTCCAGTCCGGGTTGCTCTTCGAGCAACTTCCAGAGCAATTCGACGTCGCTCTGCTCGACCTGTGCCGCCACGAGACCGGCTTTTCCGGCGTTCCCGCGGAAGATGTCGGCGAACCGGGAAGCGATGACGACCCGAAATCCGAAGTCGGAGAGAGCCCACACGGCATGCTCACGCGAAGAGCCCGTGCCGAAATCGGGACCGGCTACGAGGACACTTCCCTTGTCGTACGGAGCCAGATTGAGAATGAAGTTGGGGTCGGTGCGCCAGCCTGCAAACAGCCCGTCCTCGAATCCCGTGCGCGTCACCCGTTTCAGGTACACGGCAGGGATGATCTGATCGGTATCGACATTCGAGCGTCGCAGCGGGACGCCGATACCCTTGTGCGTGGTAAAGGATTCCATCGAAATTCTCCTCGAGATGGTAAGTGGGTCAGACCAGATCGGCCGGTGCCGAGAGCGTTCCGCGGACCGCAGTGGCAGCCGCGACGAGCGGGGAAACCAGATGGGTCCGACCGCCTTTACCCTGTCGGCCTTCGAAATTCCGGTTGGACGTCGATGCCGAACGCTCGCCGGGAGCAAGCTGGTCAGGGTTCATTCCCAAGCACATCGAGCAACCGGCCTGGCGCCATTCGGCCCCTGCCGCCGTGAAGATTTCACCGAGACCTTCACTTTCGGCTTGAGCACGCACCCGCATCGAGCCGGGAACGATGAGCATCCGAACGCCCTCTGCCACATGGCGACCCTCGAGCACCTCGGCCACCGCGCGCAGATCTTCGATGCGTCCGTTGGTGCACGAACCGACGAAGACGGTGTCGACAGCAACATCCCGTAGCGCCATGCCGGCGTCGAGACCCATGTAGGTGAGCGCCTTCTCGGCAGCCTGACGCTCGCTCTCGTCGACGATCAGTTCCGGATCGGGAACACGGTCACCGAGCGGTGCACCCTGTCCCGGATTGGTTCCCCACGTGACAAAAGGCGTCAATGCGCTTGCGTCGATGTGGACCTCGTTGTCGAATTCGGCGCCCTCGTCGGTCTTGAGCAACTCCCACGCGGCGACGGCTTCGTCCCACTCTGCGCCCGACGGTGCATGCGGACGGCCCTTGATGAACTCGTAAGTGATCTCGTCCGGTGCGATCATGCCCGCACGGGCTCCGGCCTCGATCGACATGTTGCAGATGGTCATACGAGCTTCCATCGACAGTTTGCGAATGGCCTCGCCGCGGTACTCCAGGACGTAGCCCTGGCCGCCGCCGGTGCCGATCTTGGCGATGACTGCCAGGATCAAGTCCTTGCTCGTGACGCCAGGAGGCAGCTCGCCGTCGACCGTGATCGCCATGGTCTTGAAGGGGCGCAACGACAATGTCTGCGTCGCCATCACGTGCTCGACCTCGCTGGTGCCGATTCCCATTGCGAGCGCACCGAATGCGCCGTGCGTCGACGTATGACTGTCGCCGCACACCACGGTGGTTCCCGGCTGAGTCAGGCCGAGCTGCGGTCCGACCACATGCACGATGCCCTGATCGAGATCGCCCATGCGGTGCAAGCGAACTCCGAACTCCTCGCAATTTCGGCGCAAGGTGTCGACCTGAGTCTTGGACACGGGATCGGCGATCGGCTTGTCGATGTCTATCGTCGGAACGTTGTGGTCCTCGGTGGCGATCGTCAGGTCGGGACGGCGCAACGGGCGTCCCGCCAAGCGAAGTCCGTCGAATGCCTGCGGGCTCGTCACTTCGTGAACGAGGTGGAGATCGATGTAGATGAGGTCGGGATCCTGCCCCTCCCCTTTCACGACAACGTGGTCGTCCCACACCTTCTCGGCGAGAGTGCGTGCTTTCTGTGCCATGTCTTCCACCTCTGTACGTAGCCTCGCGTCGGCGGACTACGGGCTGGCCCGCCGCGCGTGAAGTAGGTCCCCAGCCCTCGCAGCAGATGCAGGCTGCCCCTAGGAAATGCACTAGCCCTTCAGCAAATGCGCTAGTCCACCAGGAAATGCGCTATCATCCCACTATGCGAGAAACTGGTATCGACCTATGAGACAGCATAGCGGCATCGGCGTCCTGGACAAAGCAATGGGCGTTCTTCATGCAGTAGCTGAGGAACCGTGCAGCCTCACCGAACTCTGTGCACGAACCGGTTTGCCGCGCGCGACCGCCCATAGACTCGCCGTCGGTCTCGAAGTCCATCGACTCCTCACACGCGACTCGGACGGTCAGTGGTGCCCAGGACCCGGACTCGCCGAACTCGCTGCCACCGCTAATGATCCACTCATTGCGGCGGCCGGACTCATCCTCCCCCGCCTTCGCGAAATCACCGGCGAAAGCGTCCAGCTGTACCGCCGGGAAGGCACCCAACGCATCTGCGTTGCGTCGATGGAACCGCCCACGGGCCTTCGCGACACAGTTCTCGTCGGGGCCAGGCTGCCGATGAATGCCGGTTCCGGCGCCAAGGTCCTTCTCGCATGGGCAGATCCACAAACCCAACGGACCGTTCTCGCCGATGCGTCGTTCGGCGAACGAGTGCTCCTCGAGGTTCGCCGGCGCGGCTGGGCACAGAGTGCAGCCGAACGTGAGCCGGGTGTCGCCAGCGTCGCGGCTCCTGTCCGAGACTCGGCAGGCGCTGTCATTGCCGCGATTTCGGTCTCCGGCCCCATCGATCGGATGGGTAGACGACCGGGAGCCCGCTGGGCGGCGGACCTTCTCGCAGCTGCCGAAGCGCTCCACAAGCGTCTGTAATTCGTGACACAGTAAGGCCTTCAGATCCTCGAGCACGTAGGAGTACGACGCGACCATGGCAGGAAAGCAGCGTAGTCAGATCACGATGACCGAGGCCGAAATTTCGAGCTTCGTCGAAAAGAGCCGTACGGCAACGATGGCGACGTTGAGCGCCGACGGAATGCCTCACCTGATCGCGATGTGGTTCGCGATAGTCGACGGCGAAATCTGGTTCGAAACCAAAGCCAAGTCGCAGAAGGCGGTCAATCTTCGCCGGGACACCCGTATGTCCGTCCTGATCGAAGACGGTCTGACGTACGACACGCTGCGAGGAGTCTCGATGGAGGGCACCGGAGTGATCGTCGAGGATCCGGAAGCTCTCTTTGCCGTGGGCATCAGTGTCTGGGAGCGATACACGGGCCCGTACACGGAGGATCTCCGCCCGGCCGTCGAAGCGATGCTCCACAAGCGCGTCGCGGTACGGTTCGTTCCCGATCGAACTCGTTCGTGGGATCACCGCAAGCTCGGGATGCCTGCGATGCCTCTTTCCGGTTCTACTGCACCATCGCCGTAGACCCCGAGATTCGTGAAGCGAAATTCACGAGCTTTCGAATTCGGGCCGGCGTAGTTTCACCAACAGGCCCAACAACAAGGAGTGAGCATATGAGCGATCTCGACAGCAACACCCCGTCGGAACCCGAATCCCAATCGGAGGAAACCAAACGAAAGTTCCGTGAAGCCCTCGAACGGAAGAATCATCAGAACGCCAAATCGACCGACCATCGCGACGGACAGTCCAAGGTCCACAACACGCATGGCCCGGCCGATCACAAGCGAGAGTTCCGCCGTAAGAGCGGATAGCCGATCACGGACAACAGAGTGAGATGACGATCACCCCCAGTCGAAATCGACTGGGGGTGATCGTTTTTCGCATCGCCGGAAACATTTCCCATACATACGAAAAGACCCTCCGATCAATGATCGGAGGGTCTTTCCTTTGTAGCCCCGACGGGATTCGAACCCGCGCTACCGCCTTGAGAGGGCGGCGTCCTAGGCCGCTAGACGACGGGGCCAGGACACGCTTTTAAACGTGGTATTCAGTCTTGCTCTTGGATGCTCAGCAAGCTTAGCTTGTCTGAGTCCGGCCACAAAATCGACCGGATTTCCGCTGGGGTACCAGGACTCGAACCTAGAATGGCGGTACCAGAAACCGCTGTGTTGCCAATTACACCATACCCCAAGGTCTTGCTCACCAGCCTTGCCCGATCCGCTTCGCTGTTGTGCTCGGCGGCTCGTCTCCGGCCGAAAAGAAGATTACCAGTACCCCTGCCCCAAATACCAAATCGTATGGTCACGGGAGGTTTTTGCTTCATTTTCGGCCGGAAGACAGTCCGATCTAGGCGGTTACCGCTGCCCTACCGGCGCGCAACCGAGCAATCGAGACCTCACGACCGAGCAATTCCATCGACTCGTACAGCGGAGGGCTGATGTGAGAGCCGGTGATCGCGACCCGAACCGGAGCGAAGGCCTTACGCGGTTTGAGCTCCAGATCCTCGATGAGGGCCTTCTTGAGTGCTTCCTCGATACTGGCCGCAGTCCACTCCGAGGTGGCCTCGAGCGCCGCAAGAGACGCGTCCAGAACCGGACCAGCGTCTTCCTTCAGGTTCTTTGCCGCCGCGGCCGGATCGAGAGCAAACGACGCCTCGTCGACGAACAGGAACTTCAGCAGATCCCACGCGTCGGACAGGACGACGATGCGCGTCTGCACGAGGTCCGCCGCAACAGTGAACGTGGCTTCATCGACGTCGGCGCTGATGTGGCCGTGCTCCACCAGGAACGACTTCAGGCGGGCCGCGAAGTCGGCCGGCTGGAGCAAGCGAATGTGCTCGGCATTGATCGCGTCGGCCTTTTTCTGGTCGAAGCGGGCAGGGTTGGAGTTGACCTTCGAAACGTCGAAGGCCGCAACCATCTCGTCGAGTGAGAAGACATCGTGATCGTCGGCAATGCTCCACCCGAGCAGCGCCAAGTAGTTCAGCAGTCCCTCGGGAATGAAGCCCCGATCGCGGTGAATGAAGAGGTTGGACTCGGGATCGCGCTTGGAAAGCTTCTTGTTGCCCTGACCCATCACGAAAGGCAGGTGCCCGAACGACGGTGTGAAATCGGCGACACCGATGCGGATCAAAGCCTCGTACAACGCGAGCTGACGCGGGGTCGAGGACAGCAGGTCCTCACCGCGCAGTACGTGAGTGATCTTCATCAACGCGTCGTCGACGGGGTTGACCAGCGTGTACAGCGGAATACCGTTCCCGCGAGTCAACGCGAAGTCCGGAACGGTGCCTGCCTTGAACGTGGTCTCGCCGCGAACCAGGTCGTTCCACGTCAGGTCGTGGGCGGGCATCCGGAGGCGGACGACCGGCTTGCGACCCTCGGCGACGTAGGCAGCGCGCTGCTCGTCGCTGAGGTCGCGATCGAAGTTGTCGTATCCGAGCTTCGGGTCGCGTCCGGCCGCCTTGTGTCGCGCTTCCACTTCTTCGTTGGTCGAGTAGGACTCGTAGGCCTCGCCCGCGGCCAGCAACTTGGCAACGACGTCGAGATGCAAGTCGCGACGCTCGGACTGGCGATACGGTGCGTGCGGCCCACCGACCTCCGGGCCCTCGTCCCAATTGAGCCCCAACCAGCGGAGGGCGTCGAGGATGGCCTGGTAGGACTCTTCACTGTCGCGCTGCGCATCGGTGTCTTCGATACGGAACACGAACGTGCCGCCGTGGTGTCGTGCGAATGCCCAGTTGAACAAGGCGGTGCGCACCAAACCTACGTGCGGGGTTCCGGTGGGTGACGGACAGAAACGGACGCGTACTTCGCTGTTGGTCATGGCTCACTTGGCTCGGCGATGATGGATGGTCGTACTACAGGTTAGTCCCGCAGCGCTTCCTCCATCCCGCCGATCACTTACCCGGCAAGACGTTGATACGTGTCATGTCACCGTCGTAGTAGGCGAGTAGTCGCTTGTCCATGACCTTTCGCCACAGCGGCGGCACCCACGCGCACACGATCATGACCGCGTAACCCGCTGGAAGTTGCGGCGCTTCGGCCGCACTGCGCAGGCTCTGGTACCGCAGACGCGGATTCGCGTGATGGTCACTGTGACGCTGAAGTTGATAGAGGAACAGATTGCTGACGACGTGGTCGCTGTTCCAGCTGTCCTCGGGCGAGCAGCGAACGTACGAGCCGTCAGGCCGCTTCGCACGTAGCAAGCCGTAGTGCTCGAGATAGTTGGCGGTCTCGAGGAACGTGAATCCGGCAATCGCCTGAACGGCCAGCCACGGTGCGATTTCCCACCCGAACACCGCGATCAGGCTGCCGAACAGGACAATACTCATCGCCCACGCGTTCAGGATGTTGTTCCGATAGCTCCACGTCCGTCTGCCTTGACGCTGCAGGCGAGCGCTTTCGATCCGCCATCCCGAGCGCAGGCCGCCGATGACACTGCGCGGCAAGAAGAACCAGAAGTTTTCCTTGTATCGCGAACTGGCCGGATCCTCCGGCGTCGCGACACGGACGTGGTGACCATGGTTGTGCTCGACGTAGAAATGGCCGTAAAAGGACTGTGCCAGCGCTACTTTCGCGAGCCACTTCTCGAGCTTTTCGCTCTTGTGCCCCAATTCATGTGCCGCGTTGATCCCAACACCGGCAACCACGCCGGCAGTCATCGCGAGCGCGAACTTCTCCCCCGCCGCCATCGGCGCGTTCACCCAGCACCAGGCGACGAACACGAGACCGACGTATTGGAGGGGCAGGAACAGATACGTGCACCAGCGGTAGAAACGATCCTCTTGCAATTCAGGGATCGCTTCGTCCGGTGGGCTGTTACCGTCCTCGCCCGCCAGTAGATCGATCAGGGGAATGACGATCACGATGAGCCAGGCCCCGATGGCCCAGAAGAGCCCGAGACTGAATTTGTCGACCAGGAACCACGCAGCGAACGGACTGAGGGGCACCAGCAAACCCAGTGGCCACAGGTAGCGCTTCTTGTCTCGCCACACCGGCCGCTGACCGTTCTGCGCTTGCCCTGCCGCTGTCCGGGAGCCTTCCGCGAAGGTCGTCATGTATCACCACGTTTCTGCGCAATCTACTCGATTGCCCCATCGGCTTCTATCCAGTTATCGGTCACCCTACTGCTCAGCGTTACATTTCAGGGAATTTGGTCTGTTGTGAGCCGCGGCAGCAAACCGTGAGGCGAACTCTCTCAACCTGGCTAAATCAGACATAACGCCAGGAGTATCATGGGCGAAGCTTCGCCTGGCTCATGAAACCCGCAGGTCAGTCCCAGGGCCTGATTACCTCGAACCGGAAGGTAATCCCAATCGGCCACCTGACGTTAGTTACCATCTTGCAACTTTTCTTTGGGAGACACCTCTCGACTCACACCACGACGGAGGCCCCATCCGGTGGGGATGGGGCCTCCGTAGTCACATGACGGAACGAACCGGGTCAGATCAATTCTTGGCGGCCACCGGGTTCGTGAGCGTGCCGATCCCCGAGACCGTGACCGACACGGAATCGCCGTCGACGATCGGGCCGACTCCGGCGGGGGTGCCGGTGAGGATGACGTCGCCGGGCAGGAGGGTCATCACCGCCGAGATCCACTCGATGATCTTCGGAATGTCGTGAAGTAGGAAGGCGGTGCTGCTGTCCTGCTTGACCTGACCGTTCACCTCGGTCTTGATGTCGACGTCGGACGCATCGAGGCTGGTTTCGATCCACGGACCGAGCGGGCAGAAGGTGTCGTGGCCCTTTGCGCGTGTCCATTGCCCGTCGTGACGCTGATGATCTCGCGCCGATACGTCGTTGGCGATCGTGTAGCCCAGGACCACGCTCAACGCCTTCGCCGCGGGTACGTCTTTGCAAGGCTGACCGATGACCACCGCGAGTTCACCCTCGAAATGCACCTCGTTGGACGTCGGAGGCAAGACGATCGGGGCGCCCGGGCCGACGATGGACGTATTGGGCTTGAGGAAGATCACCGGATCAGCCGGCGCCTCGCCGCCCATCTCCGCGATGTGATCTGCATAATTCTTGCCGATACAGATCACCTTGCTGGCGAGAATCGGAGCCAGCAGACGAACATCGGCAAGCGGCCAACTACGGCCGGTAAAGGTGGGGTTCCCGAACGGGTGCTCCGCAATTTCCTTGGCGACGAGGGCATCCTCTTCACCTTCGATACTGACGAACGCAACACCATCGGGACTGGCAATTCGACCAAGACGCATACTGGCCAGTCTATCGGGGTGTCGGAAACGACTGACGCGCGCAAGCCGTAAGGCTTACGCGCGTCAGTCTCGTGAAAGAAATCCTTACAGCGCTGCGGTGATCCGGTCGCCGATCTCGGTCGTGGAGATGGGGCCTTCGCCGCGCGTTGCCAGGTCGGCAGCGACCACAGCCTCGACGCGAGCGGCGTCGTCCTCGCGTCCGAGATGGCGAAGAAGCAGTGCGGCCGAGAGGATCGCGGCGGTGGGATCTGCGATTCCCTTGCCGGCGATGTCCGGAGCACTGCCGTGCACGGGCTCGAACATCGACGGGTTGGTACCGGACGCATCGATGTTTCCGCTTGCGGCCAAACCGATTCCACCGGTCACCGCACCGGCCAGGTCGGTGATGATGTCACCGAAGAGGTTGTCCGTCACTATGACGTCGAACCGCGACGGGTCGGTCACCATGTAGATGGTGGCAGCGTCGATGTGACAGTACGCGGTCTCGACGTCCGGGTACTCGGCCCCGACGGTCTCGATCGCACGCGTCCAGATTGCTCCCGCGTTGGAGAGCACGTTGGTCTTGTGAATCAAGGTGAGGTGCTTGGAACGTGTCTGCGCCAACGCGAATGCATAACGAACAACACGCTCGGCGCCGAACCAGGTGTTGATCGACACCTCGGTCGCGATCTCGTGATCGGTGCCGACGCGAATGGCGCCACCGTTACCGGTGTACGGGCCCTCGGTGCCTTCACGAACCACGACGAAGTCGATCTCCGGCTGGGCCGCCAACGGCGACAGCGCACCCGGGTACAGCTGTGCGGGGCGAAGATTCACGTGATGATCGAGCTGGAAACGCATGTTCAGCAGCAGACCACGCTCGAGGATGCCGGGTGCGACGATCCGCGGATCACCGATGGCGCCCAACAGGATTGCGTCGTGCTGACGGATCTGGTCCAGCTCGTCCGCCGGGAGCAACTCGCCGGTGGCGTTGTAGCGACGGGCACCGAGATCGTATTCGGTGGTTTCCAGATCCGGAACCAACTTGCCGAGCACCTTGAGTGCTTCGGCTGTGACCTCGACACCGATTCCGTCGCCCGGAATGACCGCAAGCTTCATGGAGTCCTCATCTCAGTAGAACTGTGCGCCTTTATCAACCGCGGGCGGTTAATAAAGGCGCACAGCAAAAACAATCAGGAAAGGTCGACCTGGGCGACGCGAGCGTCGAGCTGCGAGACGATAGCCTCGACCTCGGCGTCTCCGACGACGCGATCGACGCGCAAGATGACCGTTGCGCCTTCGCCTTCGGCATCCTGGCTCAGTGCTGCGGCGAGGATGTCCACGCCCGCGTTACCGAGAACGGTGCCGAGGACACCGAGAACGCCCGGGCGATCGCTGTAGTGAACGACGATGTTGTGACCCTCGGCGCGCAGGTCGAAGCTGCGTCCGTTGATGTTGACGATCTTCTCGACCTGCTGCAGACCGGTGAGTGCGCCCGTGACCGACGTGACCGTGCCGTCCGCGGCAACTGCGCGAACCTCGACCGCGCTGCGGTGAGCAAGAGCCTCGGAGTGCTTCTCGACCGATACGGTCACGCCGCGCTGCTCGGCCAGTGCCGGAGCGTTGACGAACGTGACGGCCTCGTCGCTGCTGGCGGAGAACACGCCGCGCAGTGCGGCCAGGCCGAGGATGTCGACGGTTTCGGCAGACAGCTCGCCGGTGGCGACAACCTGCACGGTCTGCACAGCTTCCGGCGACAACGTCGCAGCGAGGAGACCGAGCTTGCGGACCAGCTCGAGCCACGGAGCAACTTCTTCTCCGACGGGGCCGCCGGAGACGTTGACAGCCTCGGGAACGAATTCGCCCGCCAGAGCGAGGAGAACACTCTTCGCCACGTCGATGCCTGCGCGGTCCTGAGCCTCGGACGTCGATGCTCCGAGGTGCGGGGTGACGACGACGTTGTCGAGCTCGAAGAGCTTGGAATCGGTGCACGGCTCGGTGCTGAACACGTCGAGACCGGCGCCGCGGACCTTGCCGGAGACCAGTGCGTCGTAGAGCGCGTCTTCGTCGATCAGACCACCGCGGGCGGCGTTGACGATGATGACGCCGTCCTTGGCCTTGGCGAGACGCTCGGCGTTGATCAGGCCGGCCGTTTCCTTGGTCTTGGGCAGGTGCACGGAGATGAAGTCGGCGCGCTCGACGAGCTCGTCGATGGTGACCAGTTCGATGCCGAGCTGCGCGGCGCGAGCTGCGGGCAAGTAGGGGTCGTACGCGATGATAGTGGTTTCGAACGCGGCGAGACGCTGCGCGAACAGCTGCCCGATGCGGCCGAGACCGACAACGCCGACGGTCTTGCCGAGGATCTCGACGCCGTTGAACTTGCTTCGCTTCCAGGTGTTCTCACGCAGTGTCTTGTCTGCTGCGGGAATCTGGCGAGCGGTCGACATGAGCAGAGCAACTGCGTGCTCGGCTGCCGAGTGGATGTTGGAGGTCGGTGCATTGACGACCATCACGCCGCGCTCGGTGGCTGCGGGGATCTCGACGTTGTCCAGGCCGACACCGGCGCGGCCGATGATCTTCAGCTTGGTGCCTGCGGCCAGAACCTCGGCGTCGACGGTGGTGGCGGAACGGACGAGAATCGCGTCGGCCTCGGGTACCGCGGCGAGCAGCGCCGGGCGGTCGGGTCCGTCGACCCAACGCACCTCCACACCGTCACCGAGCGCCTCGACTGTGGACGGCGCGAGCTTGTCGGCGATCAGAACAACGGGACGGCCAGGCTGGCTCACGTGCAAACTCCCTGATTAGGTGGGTGTGAAGGTGGTTTAACCACCGATAGTTTAGTGCGCGCTCACTTCGAATCCACAACGCGGTAGGCGATACCACATAGTGGACACTTTCGCGGGCGAATTCTCGATGGAATATGAATCCGGACTCAGCCGGCCCGGAAAACGACTCCGGCCCAATGCCGCGCTGGTTCAACGTAATTGAACCGGCGCGACATCAGGCCAGTGGAGACGTGGAGCGTGAAACTACGAATTACGCGGTTTCGGTGATCGGACGATCGACCCAGCTCATCAGGTCGCGCAGCTTCTTGCCGGTGACCTCGATGGGGTGCTCGGCGTTGGCCTTGCGCAGGCCTTCGAGCTCGGTGTTGCCGTTCTCGACGTTGGCAACCAGACGACGGGTGAACTCGCCGGACTGGATGTCGGCCAGGATCGCCTTCATGCGCTCCTTGGTGTCGGCGTCGATGACGCGCGGGCCGGAGAGGTATCCACCGAACTCAGCGGTGTCGGACACCGAGTAGTTCATGCGGGCGATGCCACCCTCGTACATGAGGTCGACGATGAGCTTGAGCTCGTGCAGAACCTCGAAGTACGCCATCTCGGGTGCGTAGCCGGCCTCGACCATGACCTCGAAACCGGTCTTGACCAGTTCCTCGGTGCCGCCGCAGAGCACAGCCTGCTCGCCGAAGAGGTCCGTCTCGGTCTCTTCCTTGAACGTGGTCTTGATGACGCCTGCGCGGGTTCCGCCGATGCCCTTGGCGTAGGACAGAGCGAGAGCCTGGCCTTCACCCTTGGGATCCTGGTCGATGGCGATGAGCGCGGGAACGCCCTTGCCGTCGACGAACTGACGACGCACCAGGTGGCCCGGTCCCTTGGGGGCAACCATGCCGACGGTGACGAACTCCGGAGCCTTGATCAGGTCGAAGTGAATGTTCAGGCCGTGACCGAAGAACAGCGCGTCGCCGTCCTTGAGGTTCGGCTCGATGTCATTGGTGAAAATGCTGGCCTGAGCGGTGTCAGGTGCGAGCACCATGATGACGTCGGCCCATTCGGAAACCTCGGCCGGCGTACCGACTGTCAGGCCCTGCTCCTGCGCCTTTTCGCGGGACTTGGAGCCCTCCTTGAGGCCGATGCGCACATCGACGCCCGAGTCACGCAGGCTCAGCGAATGGGCGTGGCCCTGGCTTCCGTAGCCGATCACAGCAACCTTGCGGCCCTGAATGATCGACAGATCGGCATCGTCGTCGTAGAACATCTCGACTGCCACAGTTCTCAACCTCTCCTTGGATTTTTACGTGTCTAAAAGTACTAGCGGGTGGCCGTGATCGACTTCGGCCCTCGACCGACTGCCACGACCCCGGACTGAACGATCTCCCGGATACCGTACGGATCAAGCATCCGCAGCAGTGCATCCAGCTTGGACCGAGTACCGGTCGCCTCGATGGTGACGGACTCCGGGGAGACGTCGATCACCTTGGCGCGGAACAGGTTCACCGTTTCGATGACCTGCGTGCGCACGCTTGCATCTGCGCGCACCTTGATGAGCACGAGCTCGCGAGCGACGGATGCTTCACCGTCCTGCTCGACGATCTTGATGACGTTGATCAGCTTGTTGAGCTGCTTCGTCACCTGCTCGAGAGGGAACTCGTCGACCGTGACGACGATGGTCATACGTGAGATCTCGGGGATCTCGGTTCCGCCCACCGCAAGGGATTCGATGTTGAATCCGCGGCGGGAGAAAAGTGCGGAGACGCGGGCCAGCACGCCTGGCTTGTCCTCGACGAGAACACTGAGGGTGTGACTGGTGCTCACTTCTGATCCTCCCCTGTGCCCGCGGCGGGTCCGGCTTGCTCGCGTGACATGGCTTCGTGGATGACGGCGGGCTCGGCAACTGCCTCGTCGTCGTCGAACAGCGGCCGGATGCCCCGGGCCGCCATGATTTCGTCGTTGCTCGTTCCGGCAGCGACCATCGGCCACACCTGTGCGTCGGCGGTGACGATGAAGTCGATCACGACAGGCTTGTCGTTGATGGACTGCGCCTCACGGATCGCAGCTTCGACATCTTCTTCGCGCTCGACACGAATTCCGTGGCAGCCCAATGCTTCTGCGAGCTTGACGAAGTCCGGGATGCGGATGGCGCCGTGCGTTCCGAGGTTGGTGTTGGAGTAGCGCTCTTCGTAGAAGAGTGTCTGCCACTGACGCACCATGCCGAGGTTGCCGTTGTTGATGAGGGCAACCTTGATCGGGATACCTTCGAGTGCGCAGGTTGCGAGTTCCTGATTGGTCATCTGGAAGCAGCCGTCGCCGTCGATCGCCCACACCTCGGTGTCGGGCATGCCCATCTTGGCACCCATGGCTGCGGGAACCGCGTACCCCATGGTGCCGAGCCCGCCCGAGTTGAGCCACGTGCGCGGCTTCTCGTAACCGACGAACTGCGCGGCCCACATCTGGTGCTGGCCGACGCCGGCGCAGTAGATGGCATCCGGTCCGGCGAGCTTGCCGACGGTCTGGATGACGTACTCCGGGCTCAGCTGACCGTCGGTGGGACGGTCGTAGCTCAGCGGGTAGGTACGACGGATGTCGTTCAGGTACGCCCACCATTCCGAGAGTTCGAACGTGGTGCCCGTGGCCATGTCGGCACGGATAGCCTCGATGAGTTCGGTGATGACCTCTTTGCAGTCGCCCACGATCGGGACGTCGGCGTAGCGGTTCTTGCCGATCTCGGCCGGATCGATGTCGGCGTGGATGACCTTGGCGTCGGGCGCGAAGGAATTCAGCTGGCCGGTGACGCGGTCGTCGAAACGCGCGCCGAGGGTGATCAGGAGATCGCTGCGCTGCAGAGCGGCGACTGCGGCAACGGTGCCGTGCATTCCCGGCATACCGCAGTTGAGGTCGTGGCTGTCCGGGAACGCGCCGCGGGCCATCAGCGTGGTGACGACGGGGATACCGGTCAGCTCTGCCAGTTCGAGCAGCTCCGGCGAGGAGTCCGACTTGATGACGCCGCCACCGACGTACAGAACCGGCGACTTCGCGTCGGCGATCAGACGTGCAGCTTCACGAACCTGCTTGCCGTGCGGCTTGGTGACCGGGCGGTAGCCCGGCAGACGCATCTCCGGCGGCCACGAGAACGTGGTCTGCGACTGCAGGATGTCCTTGGGGATATCGACCAGGACGGCGCCGGGGCGACCGCTGGCCGCGAGGTAGAAGGCTTCGGCCATGATGCGCGGGATGTCGATCGCGTCGGTGATCAGGAAGTTGTGCTTGGTGACCGGCATCGTGATGCCTGAGATGTCGGCTTCCTGGAAGCCGTCGGTACCGATCAGCGAGCGCGCCACCTGTCCGGTGATCGCGACGATCGGAACGGAGTCCATCTGCGCGTCGGCCAGTGGCGTGACCAGGTTGGTCGCACCGGGACCCGAGGTAGCCATGCAGACGCCGACCTTGCCGGTCGCCTGGGCGTAACCGGTGGCAGCGTGGCCTGCACCCTGCTCGTGGCGCACAAGCACGTGGCGGACCTTGACCGAATCGAAGAGTGGGTCGTAAACCGGGAGCACGGCACCGCCGGGAATGCCGAATACCGTGTCGACCTCGAGCTCTTCGAGGGCTCGAACCACAGACTGGGCACCGGTTACCCGCTCAGGCGGGAGCTGGCGACGGTTGGCCGTCTGGGTTGCGGCAGCCGCGGTTGTCGGGCTCGGTGTCCCTGACTTGCGCGGCGTGGGTTGAGGCCGTGCTGTTGGTGCGCTCACTGGGAAATCCTCTGATTCTGGCTCCGGGCAACAAAAAACCCCCGTCAGCATCTGCTGAGCGAGGGTGGCGCGTCGTTATCTGGTGAGTTGAAAAATCGACTCAGGCGACGACGCGCCGGCCGATTACGAGCAACTCATTCTGTTTCACGCACTCGACAGTAGAGGCGCTAGTCGCGAACGGCAAACTTGGTGAGTCGACCGTCCCAGAATCTGAGATACATCGGCTGCAATGCGAAGATGTAGAGGTGTCAACTTCGCAGCAGCCCGTGCCACCGGCTCAATCATCCCACACGCCGAAACCACTTCGGCACGTCATCCGCATTTCGCAGCTCGCTTACATGGCGTGCGCGTTCCTCCTGTTCGCGGTCAGCTTCCCGATCTTCGGGTGGCCCGTCGCCTTCAGCTGGTTGCTGATCCTTCCGATCATCGCCGTCTATCTCGTCGCGCGACTGCGCACCACCGTCAGCCCTGACGGCCTCGAGGTCCGCTCGACGTTCTCCAAGCGCACCCTCGCCTGGGACGACGTCAAGGGTTTCCGATTCCCGAAGCGCAGCTGGGCGCGCGCGGAACTCACCGACGGAACCGAGGTGACCCTGCCCGCGGTCAGCTTCGTCAGGCTTCCCGAGATCGCGATCGCCAGCGGCGGCCGCATCACTGATCCCTATGCATCGGCTGCAGAAGCCTTCGCCGCCAAGGAAGCCGAAGAGGAAGAAGCAGCTGCAGAAGCAGAAGCAGAATCCGAGGTCGCCGAGAACTCACAGGACCAGCCCGAAGAGAAGCGCCCGTAACACGCGAGTAGCGTTGGAAGGCCCTCGCTTCTATTTGAGTGGACCAGCAACGATCACATAAGGAACACGCCCATGCCCCCGTTGAGGTCACGCACCACCACCATCGGACGTAATGCTGCCGGAGCCCGATCCCTGTGGCGCGCCACAGGAATGACGGATTCCGACTTCGGAAAGCCGATCGTCGCCGTAGCGAACTCGTACACCCAGTTCGTACCCGGCCACGTGCATCTCAAGAACGTGGGCGAGATCGTTGCCGAGGCCATCAGTGCGGCCGGCGGCGTCGCTCGCGAGTTCCACACCATCGCAGTCGACGACGGCATCGCAATGGGCCACGGCGGCATGCTCTACTCGCTCCCGAGCCGCGAGATCATCGCCGATTCGGTCGAGTACATGGCAAACGCCCACACGGCCGACGCACTGGTGTGTATCTCCAACTGCGACAAGATCACTCCCGGCATGCTCAACGCCGCGATGCGTCTGAACATCCCGACCGTGTTCGTCTCCGGCGGTCCGATGGAAGCAGGCAAGGCAGTGGTCGTCGGCGGCGTGGCCCAAGCCCCCACCGATCTCATCACGGCGATCTCGGCCTCTGCCAACGATGCCGTGTCCGACGAAGGCCTCGACGAGGTCGAGCGCAGCGCGTGCCCGACATGCGGCTCGTGCTCGGGCATGTTCACCGCCAACTCCATGAACTGCCTGACCGAAGCCCTCGGCCTCGCATTGCCGGGCAACGGCTCCACGCTGGCAACTCACAAGGCTCGTCACGCACTCTTCTCTCGTGCGGGCACCACCGTGGTCGAGGCTGCCCTCAAGTACTACCGCGACGGCGACGAGTCGGTGCTGCCGCGCAACATCGCGACCCCGGCAGCGTTCCGCAACGCAATGGCTCTCGACGTCGCCATGGGCGGCTCCACCAACACCGTCCTGCACACGCTGGCTGCGGCTCAGGAAGGCGAGGTCGACTTCGACCTCGACACCATCGACGCGATCAGCCGCAAGGTGCCGTGCCTGTCCAAGGTCTCCCCCAACTCGGACTACCACATGGAGGACGTCCACCGCGCCGGCGGAATCCCCGCGCTGCTCGGTGAGCTTCGCCGCGGCGGACTCCTCGAAACCGACGTGTCCACCGTGCACACCAAGAGCTTCGACCAGTGGCTCGACGACTGGGACATCCGCTCCGGCAAGGCAACCGACGAGGCAATCGAGCTTTTCCACGCGGCTCCCGGCGGCGTGCGCACCATCGAACCGTTCTCCACGGACAACCGTTGGTCTGCTCTCGACACCGATGCGGCCGGCGGCTGCATCCGCGACGTCGAGAACGCCTACACCGTCGAAGGCGGCTTGGTTGTCCTGCGCGGCAACATCGCACTCGACGGCGCAATCCTCAAGACTGCCGGCATCGACGAGGAACTGTTCTCCTTCCAGGGCCCGGCGCTGGTCGTCGAATCTCAGGAAGAAGCCGTCTCGGTCATCTTGCAGAAGAAGATCAAAGCCGGCGACGTTCTCGTCGTGCGTTACGAAGGCCCCAAGGGTGGCCCCGGTATGCAGGAAATGCTGCACCCCACTGCCTTCCTCAAGGGCGCAGGCCTCGGCAAGGAATGCGCACTGATCACCGACGGTCGTTTCTCGGGCGGAACCTCCGGACTGTCCATCGGTCACATCTCCCCCGAGGCTGCCGCAGGCGGAGTCATCGGACTCGTCCAGAACGGCGATCAGGTCCGCATCGACGTCGCCTCGCGCACGCTCGAGATCCTGGTCGACGACGACGTCCTCGCCGAGCGACGCGCGAAGATGGAGGCCTCCGAGCGCCCGTGGCAGCCGGTCGATCGTCAGCGCACCGTGACGACAGCCCTGCGCGCCTACGCCGCTCTGGCAACGTCCGCCGACAAGGGCGCGGTTCGCTACGTTCCGTAAGTTCTGCCACGAACGGACAAAAGATCCCCGGCCGCTTTCGGCCGGGGATCTTTTCTGTCAGCGTGCGAGATGAATCGGGATCAGATCCACGCCAGTTCCTCCGGAAAATCTTCATCCGGTGTTGTACGAGCATGCACCACAACCCAATCCGATCATCCCGTCGGTTTGGTACGCATCGTCGGCAGCACCTTCGACAACCACGCCGACACGTAGGACATGCGCATGGCGACCTGAGCCGGCGCAGCGTCCAGGGACTTCTTTCACACGAGAACGGATGAAAGGTCAGCGCCCATACGGAATTCCGCGACATCGCACATCCGGTCGAGTTCGGAAGCGTCGAGAGACGTCGGACTACCACCACCGAACGCCACTGCGTCGTAGCGGGTTCAGTGGCCTGTCAGCCGTCTTGCGCGGATACACATATACATAATTCTGGTACGGACGTACCGCAACGGTGAGACTCATCGACCACAAGACCGACCGACAGGTACCGAATAGTCGGCCGACACGCGGAGCACGAACGGAACGATATGAGCTATCAGACATTTCAGACTGAATCGCGCGTCCGGCTCGTGAGCGAATTCACTTGGACGTAGGGTTCCAGACACCAGCTGATCAATTCAGATACATAAGGGGGGATGACTTTCAGTCAGGTGATCATTTCGGTCAGTTCGAGCGAGCTGACTTGCACACGGCGCTCACCAGTGGTTCCCTCATCAGGTCGCTGAGACGCACATCACAACGACGACAGTCAGCCACCGCCCGCCACCCACAAGGTCGACGGGAAACAACCAAGGAGCAATACATGCCCGGAGTCGGCATATGGCGCACCAAATCCGTCGAGCAATCGATCGCGGACACCGACGAGCCTGAGACAAAGCTCAAGAAGGAACTGACCGCGAAGGATCTCACGGTATTCGGAGTCGCCGTCGTCATCGGCGCAGGCATCTTCACGCTGACTGCTCGAACCGCAGGCAATGTCGCAGGACCCTCGATTTCACTGGCATTCGTTCTCGCTGCGATCGCCTGTGGCCTTGCCGCGCTGTGTTACGCGGAGTTCGCCTCCACCGTTCCAGTCGCAGGCAGCGCATACACGTTCTCCTACGCGACGTTCGGTGAGTTCGCAGCCTGGATCATCGGCTGGGACCTCATCCTCGAGTTTGCTCTCGCCTCCGCCGTCGTCGGCAAGGGTTGGTCGCTGTACCTCGGCAACGTCATCGGGGCGAGCGGCAGCACCACCGCCCACATCGGGTCGATCAGCTTCGACTGGGGCGCACTGCTCATCATCGGCGCGATCACCCTGATTCTCGCGATCGGCACCAAGGTTTCCTCGCGAGTCTCCGCGATCATTACCGCGATCAAGATCGCAGTAGTCCTGCTCGTCATCGTCGTGGGCGCGTTCTACATCAAGAAGGAGAACTACTCTCCCTTCATCCCGCCGTCCGAAGGATCCGAGAGCTCTGCAAGCGGAATCCATCAGACCTTGTTCTCCTGGCTGACCGGTGCAGGCGGAAGTAGCTACGGCGCCTACGGATTGCTCGCCGCAGCCAGCCTCGTGTTCTTTGCCTTCATCGGCTTCGATGTCGTCGCCACCACGGCCGAGGAAACCAAGAACCCGCAGAAGTCGTTGCCACGCGGAATCTTCGGCTCGCTCGCCATCGTCACCGTTCTCTACGTTGCCGTCACACTCGTCCTGACCGGCATGGTCAAGTACACCGAACTCAAGGACGGCAGTCCTCTGGTCGGCGATTCCAGCGCCACCCTCGCAACCGCATTCGAGGCCAACGGAATCGGTTGGGCACAAACCGCCATCAACTTCGGTGGCCTGGCCGGCCTCACGACAGTTGTCATGGTCATGATGCTCGGCCAGACCCGCGTCCTCTTCGCAATGTCCCGTGACGGCCTCATGCCGCGCAGCCTGGCCAAGACCAACGCCAAGGGCATCCCGATGCGCATCACGTTGATCGTCGGTGGCATCGTCGCCGTCCTGGCAGCCTTCTTCCCGATGGGCACGCTCGAAGAGATGGTCAACATCGGAACGCTGTTCGCATTCGTCCTGGTTTGTGTCGGTGTCATCGTCCTACGCCGCACCCGCCCCGACCTGCCGCGCGGATTCCGCGTCCCACTGGTGCCCTTCGTGCCGATCGTCGCCGTGCTCGCCTGCGGTTGGCTGATGCTCAACCTCTCGGTCGAGACCTGGATCCGGTTCCTCGTCTGGATGGCCATCGGTGTTGTCGTGTACTTCGCCTACGGTCACCGCAAGTCGGTCCTCGGTCGCAAGCTCAAGGACGGAACAGCCATCCCGTCCGCGAACGCCGACCCGGTACTCGTCAAGGACTGATCCTTCACAGACGAACCGCCGCTCTCCGATTCGGAGAGCGGCGGTTCGTTTGTTCGACGGCGCGAGTTTCAGATGAGCGGATTGGCACCGTTCAGGAAGATCCAAGTGCAGACGCCCGCAGCGATGCCGAGGATCAAGACCACTAGCGATCCGACGAACGGGCGGGTTGCCCAGCCACGACGACCGTCGAGCGAAATACGGCCAGGACCCGTCAAAATGATGACGCCCGCACAGATTCCGAGCAGCATCTCGTACTCGGTACCGGCCGGGGCGAAGTACTCCAGTCCAGGTGCGCTCGCCTGACGCAGCGCCCACGCATTGATCATCACGGCCAGAACCGATGCTGCCGCAACGGGAGTCAGCAACCCCAGGATCAGGAGGGCGCCACCTGCGACCTCACCGACGGCGCCGAGGATCGCCATCCACTTCGCCTGCTGGAACCCGGCATCCGCCAGCATCGTCTCGAAACCGCCCAGACCCGGCCCGTTCCAGATACCGGTCAACTTCTGCAGACCGTGCACCAGTGCTGTTCCGCCGACGGCCAAACGCAGTGCAAGCAAACCGAGGTCGAGAGTGCCTCGGCCCCGCGGAGTCTCGGTGGTCCCTGCCACGGCTTCGGCGGTGGGGACGGCGGTGATCGGAGCGTCGTACGCCGTTTCTCGCTCGAGAGCCATTGTCGGCTGATCCGCGCCCGGCGCTCGGTATGTCGGTATCTGTTCGGTCAGCGAGTTGGCGTTCGTGGAACCGAAATCGAGATCGTCGTCGGTCCGCGGCAACGGATTCTTGGCGCTCACCGTCGGAAATTGTTCGGTGGGCGAGTCATACGGACTGGACACGTTGCCCGTCGGCTTGTCCGCATCCGACAACTCGCTGGGATCTTTTCGCTCGTCAGTCACGTAGGTGAGCCTATGACCGATTCACGAACTCGACGGGGAACCTTGGTCCGGCGTGGCGGCATCTGCCGTGGGTTACGTAACGTCTTGGGCATGACTACGGGTAGGCATGCAGCGCTGGGCGCACTGGCTCTGGTGCTCGGGACATCGTTGCTCGCAGGTTGCGCGGACTTCGACGAATCGACTGCCTCGCCGTTCACACCCGAACCGACCAACCAGGCAAGCGCCGAAGTGCAGCCGGAGAACCCACCGCCGTCGACCACGCCGCCGGCGCCGCGGACCGGCCCCCTCGGTCCGTGTCAGGACGCCGACACCGCCGTGATCGCAACCTGTCTCGACACCACCGGCGGCCTCGTCACACTCCCGGACGGAAACTCCGGACTGGTGGCCGAACGGCGAACCGGCCGAATCATGCAGGTAGCCCCCAACACGACACCGGTCGAGGTTGCCAAAATCGACGTCGACGGCAGCGGCGACGGCGGACTGCTCGACATCGCCCTCTCCCCCACATTTGTCGAAGACAACCTGATCTATGCCTACGTCACCACCGGAACCGACAACCGGGTGGTCCGCATTGCTCCCGGTGACACCGCCAAGGAGGTCCTCGGTGGAATCCCACGCGGCGCGAGTGGCAACGGTGGATCACTGGAATTCGCGGCACCCGATCAGCTCATGGTTCTGACCGGCGATACCGGCAACCCTGCGGTTGCTCAGGATCCTGGCTCGTTGGCGGGGAAGCTGTTGCGAGTCCGATCGCTGACGCCCAACGCTGCGCCGCCTCGCCCGGAAGTTGTTCTGTCCGGAATCGGAAACGGCGGCGGCGTATGTGTCGATCCAGGCATCGCGACGTGGGTCACCGACCGAACCACTCTCGAAGATCGCCTCCAACGCGTCGGCGCCGACGGCACGGTGACATCCCCCGCGTGGACGTGGCCCGACCGACCCGGAGTCGGCGGGTGCATCGCAGCGCAGGGAGTGGTAGCTGTCGCGCTGGGGGCCGGCAAAGCGATCTCGGCGCTGGCCGCCGATCCGGGAACAGGAGCAGTCACGACCGCACCGTCGGCAGTGGCGAAAGACACGTACGGCCAACTGGGCGGTTTGGCGCTCGGATCCGACGGTTTGATGTGGGCGAGCACGATCAACAAGACCGCGGGCGAGCCGGGGCCGAACGACGACAAGGTGGTCAAGATCCCGATGCCGAGTGGCAGCGGCGGGATCGACTGAGCCGCGATCGCCGAAGCGCCATGTCTGTTCGGTCACGGATCCCGTGACCGAACATGCACAGATGCGTACTCTTTTGTTAGCGGGGCTAAACACCCCGCACTTGCCAGGAGCGGTTGGCCAATCACGACAAAGGAGTCGGTATGAAGGCAATCCAGTACACGAGAATCGGCGCGGAACCCGAACTCACGGAGATTCCCAAACCCGAGCCCGGTCCAGGTGAAGTGCTCCTGGAAGTCACCGCTGCCGGCGTCTGCCACTCGGACGACTTCATCATGAACCTGCCCGAAGAGCAGTACGCCTACGGCCTTCCGCTCACGCTCGGCCACGAAGGCGCAGGCAAGGTCGCCGCCGTCGGCGAGGGGGTCGAAGGTCTCGACATCGGAACCAATGTCGTCGTCTACGGGCCTTGGGGTTGCGGCAACTGTTGGCACTGCTCACAAGGACTCGAGAACTATTGCTCTCGCGCCCAAGAACTCGGAATCAATCCTCCCGGTCTCGGTGCACCCGGCGCGTTGGCCGAGTTCATGATCGTCGATTCTCCTCGCCACCTTGTCCCGATCGGTGACCTCGACCCGGTCAAGACGGTGCCGCTGACCGACGCCGGTCTGACGCCGTATCACGCGATCAAGCGTTCTCTGCCGAAACTTCGCGGAGGCTCGTACGCGGTTGTCATTGGTACCGGCGGGCTCGGCCACGTCGCCATTCAGCTCCTCCGTCACCTCTCGGCGGCAACGGTCGTCGCTTTGGACGTGAGCGCGGACAAGCTCGAACTGGCAACCAAGGTAGGCGCTCACGAGGTGGTTCTGTCGGACAAGGACGCGGCCGAGAACGTCCGCAAGATCACTGGAAGTCAAGGCGCCGCACTGGTTCTCGACTTCGTCGGCTACCAGCCCACCATCGACACCGCGATGGCTGTCGCCGGTGTCGGATCAGACGTCACGATCGTCGGGATCGGGGACGGCCAGGCCCACGCCAAAGTCGGGTTCTTCCAAAGTCCTTACGAGGCTTCGGTGACAGTTCCGTATTGGGGTGCCCGCAACGAGTTGATCGAATTGATCGACCTCGCCCACGCCGGCATCTTCGACATCGCGGTGGAGACCTTCAGTCTCGACAACGGTGCCGAAGCGTATCGACGACTGGCTGCCGGAACGCTCAGCGGCCGTGCGGTTGTGGTCCCTGGTCTGTAGACCGACAGCGGTAGAACGACAGCGGTAAATACTGATGCCCGGCCGAATTAGATTCGGCCGGGCATCAGTGTCAGAAATTCAGTGTGCGCTAGCTGCACGCCTCGATGACAAGTTCCTTCACACGAGCAGCGTCTGCCTGTCCTCGGGTGGCCTTCATGACGTCGCCGACGATCTTTCCGGCGGCCTGGACCTTGCCGCTGCGGATCTTGTCCGCGATGTCGGGGTTGGCTGCGAGTGCTTCGTCGACGGCTGCCTTGAGCTTGGTTTCGTCACGTTCGACGACCAGCTCCGGGTGGGCCGCGACAACCTGCTCCGGGTCACCCTCGCCGTCGAGGACGTGATCGACGACCTGGCGAGCGACCTTGTTGTTGAGCTTGCCGCTGTCGATGAGAGCTACGACCTGCGCAACCTGCGCCGGGGTGATCGGCAGAGCGCCGAGTTCGACGCCGCGGGTGTTGGCCTGCTGCGACAGGTAGGACAGCCACCAGGAGCGCGCTGCCTCGGGCGAAGCACCGGCCTCGGTGGTCGCGATCACCAGATCGATGGCGCCGGCGTTGACGAGGTCACGCATGACCTCGTCGGAGATTCCCCAGTCCTTCTGGATCCGCGCGCGGCGAATCCAGGGAAGCTCCGGCAAGGTGCCGCGCAGTTCTTCGACCCACTCGGCGCTCGGAGCAACAGGCTCGAGATCCGGTTCCGGGAAGTAGCGGTAGTCCTCGGCCGTTTCCTTGCGGCGTCCGGCGGCCGTGGTGCCGTCGGCTTCCTGGAAGTGGCGGGTCTCCTGGATGACCTCGCCGCCGGCGTCGAGAACTGCTGCCTGACGGCGCATTTCGTAGCGAACTGCGACCTCGACGCTCTTGAGGGAGTTGACGTTCTTGGTCTCGGTACGCGTTCCGAGTTCCTTGGCGCCGATCGGCATCAGCGAGATGTTGGCGTCGCAGCGCATCGATCCCTGATCCATCCGCACGTCCGAGACGTCGAGTGATTTGAGCAGATCACGAAGCGCCGTCACGTAGGCGCGGGCAACCTCGGGTGCGCGCTCACCGGCACCGTGGATGGTCTTGGTGACGATCTCCACCAGCGGCACACCCGCACGGTTGTAGTCGAGCAGTGAGTGGCTCGCACCGTGGATACGGCCGGTAGCGCCACCGACGTGGAGGGACTTACCGGTGTCCTCCTCCATGTGTGCGCGCTCGATGTCGACACGCCACGTCGTCCCGTCGTCGAGGATCACGTCGAGGTATCCCTCGGTTGCGATCGGCTCGTCGTACTGGGAAATCTGGTAGTTCTTCGGCTGATCCGGGTAGAAGTAGTTCTTGCGTGCGAATCGGCCCCAAGGCGTGATGGAGCAGTTGAGCGCAAGGCCGATCCGGATCGCGGACTCGACAGCGGCTGCGTTCACCACTGGCAACGAACCGGGCATGCCCAGACAGACCGGGCACACCTGGGTATTGGGTTCGGCACCGAACTCGGTGGGGCACGGGCAGAACATCTTGGTCGCGGTGCCGAGTTCTACGTGCACCTCCATACCCATCACAGGCTCGTACTTGGTCAGTACTTCGTCGTAATCGAGGATGTCGGGCGCATCGACAGCAGTCATGGTGATCAGTTTATGCGTCTGCGGCTCAGCCGAAGAATGCGGCTGCCTCCTCGTAGCGCTCCTTGGGCACCGTCTTGAGTTTGCGGGTCGCCTCGGCGAGCGGAACAAGGTCGATGGACGTTCCGTGCAACGCGACCATCTGACCGAAATCTCCGCGGTGAGCTGCGTCGGTGGCATGAACGCCGAAGCGAGTGGCGAGGATGCGGTCGTGCGGCGTCGGGGTGCCGCCGCGCTGAATGTGTCCGAGGACGGTGGTGCGAACTTCCTTGCCGATGCGGCGCTCGATCTCGTTTCCGAGCTGCTGCGCGACGCCGGTGAAGATCTTGTGGCCGAACTCGTCTATGCCACCTTCGCGCAGGGTCATCGACGCGGGGTCGGGCATCGCGCCTTCAGCGACGACGCAGATGAAGTGGGAGTCGCCGCGCTGGAAGCGCTTCTTGACCATCGCGCACACCTCGTCGACGTCGAACGGCTGTTCCGGAACCAGAGTCAGGTGTGCCCCCGACGCCAGTCCGGCTTGCAGCGCGATCCAGCCCGCGTGCCGGCCCATCACCTCGACGAGCATGACGCGCTGATGCGATTCAGCCGTGGTGTGGAGTCTGTCGATGGCGTCGGTGGCGACAGCCAAGGCGGTGTCGAAACCGAAAGTCACGTCAGTGCAATCGATGTCGTTGTCGATCGTCTTGGGCACACCGATCACGGGTACGCCGCTCTCGGAAAGCCAACTGGCCGCGGTGAGTGTGCCTTCGCCGCCGATCGGGATCAGGACGTCGATCCCGTTGTCGTCGAGGGTCTGCTTGATCTGATCGAGGCCCGCACGGAGTTTGTCGGGGTTCACGCGAGCGGTGCCGAGGATCGTGCCGCCGCGGGTGAGGATGCGGTTGATGCGGTCATCGGAGTCGAGCGGGACCTTGCGGTCCTCGAGCAATCCTCGCCAGCCGTCCCGGAATCCGACCACGGTACTGCCGTAACGACCGGCCGACGTACGTACGACGGCGCGGATGACCGCGTTCAAGCCCGGGCAGTCGCCGCCGCCCGTGAGGATTCCGATTCGCATAGTGCAGCACCTCTCGTGACCGGATTGTGGATCTTGGTGTCCATCTTCCCCCAGTCACCGTATTGCCGCAGGATAGCGGCGTTGCCGAGCCGCAACGCCGCGCCGCACGGGACCCCTAACCCGGCGTAACGAGCCCGCTTTCGTACGCCAACACGACTGCCTGGGCGCGATCGCGCAGATCGAGCTTGGACAGCACCTTCCCGACATGGGTCTTGACGGTCTGCTCGGCGACGAACAGCCGCTCGGCGATCTCGACGTTGGACAATCCGCGGGCGATCAGTTCGAGGACCTCGCGCTCACGTGGGGTCAGCGCATCGAGCGCTGCGGGCCGTGCGCGCGGTGCGGCCCGCCGGCTGGTCACATCGGCAATCAGGCGACGCGTCACCGTCGGCGCCAGCAAGGCCTGCCCTTCGGCGACGACGCGCACCGCCCGAATCAGTTCCTCAGCCGGTGCGTCCTTGAGCATGAACCCGCTCGCTCCGACGCTCAGGGCCTCGTAGACGTAATCGTCGATGTCGAAAGTGGTGAGCATGAGGACTCGCACCGGCGGTTCCCATCCGGCGGACAGAATCTGGCGGGCAGCGTCGAGTCCGTTCATCTCGGGCATACGAACATCCATCAACACCACGTCCGGACGCAATCGCGCGACCTCGGCGACGGCGATCTTGCCGTCCGGCGCATCGCCGATCACGCTGATGTCGGGCTGGGCGGAGAGTAGGGCTCCGAACCCTTGTCGAACCATCGCCTGGTCGTCTGCGATGAATACTGTGATGGGCACTCGGACAGCCTAGGCGGGCATCGACGGCAACTCGGCCCGGACCTCGAACCCTCCGTCCTCGCGCCGGTTTGCCAACAGCATGCCGCCCACCGCCGAAGCCCGCTCACGCATTCCGCGTATTCCGTTGCCACCAGTGGTTTCCGACGCCGAGTGCTGATTGCCACCCAGTGGCGAAGGCCCGTTGTTCACGAGCGCGCTCACCGATTGCGGGCCGAACGCCACGGCGACCTCGATGGGTCCGCCTGGTGAATGCCTGGCCGCATTGGTAATCGACTCCTGAATGATCCGGTAGAGCGCAAGGCCCGTGGATTCCGAGACCGACGCTCGATCTCCGTCGACTCGCCACGACACCGGAAGTCCGGCACGGGTGCTGCCGAGCAGCAGGTCGTCTAATTGATCGACGCCCGGTTGCGGGGCCGTCACCACGGAGTCACCGTCGCTGCGCAGCACTCCGAGGAGTCCACGAATCTCGTTGAGCGCTGCTCGCCCTGTCTCACTTATCGATTCGAATTCGGTCCGGATCTCGGGAGTGACCGCATCGAGTCGGTACGGCGCACTCTGCGCTTGCACGACCACCATCGACATGTGGTGGGCCACGATGTCGTGCAAGTCGCGGGCGATCCGCGCCTTCTCCTCAAGGATCGTTCGCCGAGTGCGCTCGAGTTCACTGACTTCTTCCTGCTTGGCCAATTGACGACGAGAGAGAACCAACCAGCGGATCAGCAGGCAGAAGACCACCAGCGCGCTCAATCCGACAGCCCAACCGGCTCCGTCGCTTCCCGGAGCGTTGCCGAGGAAAAGCAGCACCGTGGCGATCCAGGCGACGCCGACAACCTGAATGGGCGCCCGCAGACTCACCGCGGCGAGCAACGACATCAGCACGATGATGTGGACGACCTGCCACGGGTAGTCGTAACCAGTCGTGTTGTCGAACACCAACGGGATGATCAGTGCCGACACCGCCGACACCGCCCATCCCAACGGAGCGTTGATCCGGATCAGGACAAACGGAAAGGCGGCCAACGCGGCGACGAAGGGCATGATCGGCGGCGAAACATGATGCGTCAGTTGCAGTGTCGGCCAGGCAATCGAATAGAGGATCAGAGTGATCACTACGATGACGATGTTCCAGAACTGACCGCGGGCCACGAAACTGGTTGCCCGGCGCACCTTCTCCGAATGTACGACCGCCCCGTCGAGGCCGGACAGCACCGACCCGGCAGTGGTGTATGTCGGCGCGGGCACATCCGGTGCGCCTCTGTTCTTCCTTCGGACCTTGATCACCCGTCAAGCCTATGAAGGCGAACCCCGAAAGTCCTCATACTGCAGAGTGAGATCCCCCTACCTCCGAGGTATCACAGGGGAGGGAATTCTCACCCGATCGCACGTCGGAGAACCCCTCTCCAGAGCGATGACCGCCAGGATTGTCCGTTCATAGCGTGAACGGCATGCGGATCACACGAGTGAAAGACCTCTCTCGAAGCGCCGGCACCTGGGCTGCCCTGGCGCTGGCGGCAACGGCAGCGATCACCGTCACTGCCGGAGCGAGCGGAGCCGAGCCGCCGCGCACCGAGAATTCGAACGCATCCAGGGCGATCGCCACTGTGACTACCGCGGATGCCTCTGATGCTGCGACCACCATCCCGTCGGATTTCGCCGCATTTGCCGGCTACACGCCTACCGTCGTCGACGGATACCTCGCCAACCCCCACGGCGACTGCTCGTCACCGATTCCGCTTCCCGACGAATTCGACTCGGCCTGCAAAGCACACGATCTCGGGTACGACCTACTCCGCTACGCGCATTCGCACGGAACGGAACTGGGGCCGTGGGCCCGCCAGGTCCTCGACGGTCAGCTCGACGAGCGAATGCATGCGGCCTGTGAAGACCGCACGTCCTTTCTCTCACGTGGGTATTGCTTCGCGATGGCCGATGTCGCCGTCACAGCGGTGAACGGAAACTCTTGGCGCCAAAGCTATCTGACACCGGTCGCGGAATCGGGGTTCGGTTACGGCACGGCCGGAGTTCTGGCAGTTTCCGCCCTCGGCTTCACCCTGATGCGATCGCGGCGCCTCGATCCGTCGAACGAGTTCTCCTTCTCCCCGAAAGCGATTGCAGCATGAGCGTTCTGAATGCGTCACGGACCCCCGTCCTCGCCCGAGTCGGGGCGCTCGCACTCCCCCGGGTGTCCACGAGCGTCGCCGTGGCAGCGATGTCCGCCCTCTCACTTGCCCCTGGACTGCTGCCGAGATCAGCCGCACTCCAAGGGGTGTTCAGCGGTCTGCTCGTCGCGGTCGGGCTACTGGCGATGTGGGCGTTCTCCGCGGTAGCCCGTCGGCTCGTCCCCGACCGGGTCAAGGCCCGATTCGACGAACGTCATTGGCGCATCACCGCGTTCGGGTTGTCGACGGCCGCCACCTCAGTTGCGATGTTCGCCGCCGCCGGTTGGCAGAACTCGCTGCGAGCAGCGATGGGTGCACCGCCTGCCGGGCTGATCCACTGGGTGGAGGCGGGGTGCATTGCCTCGCTGACCGCCCTTGCACTCTGGGGCCTCGGGGTCGGACTTTCGAAGGCGCTGCGGTGGATGGGTTTCGCGCGGAGCGTGGGCGCACTGGTCATGGGAGTCCTCGGAGTGCAGTTGGTCGTCGGTCCCGCCGTCTGGAACGGTCTCGCCAATTCGTTCGACAAGTCCAACGCGTACATCGACACCGCTCTCACACAGCCGCTTTCGGCCTCCGCGACAGGCAGCTCCGAATCGCTCATCTCGTGGACCGCGATGGGCGCGGAGGGACGCAAGTTCGTTGCTGCAGGCAAAGACTCGGTGCGCGTCTACGCCGGTGTGGATTCCGCACCCGATGCCGCATCGCGTGCCGCTCTCGCCGTGAGTGAGCTCGATCGCGTCGGCGGCTTCGCCCGCAACAGCGTCGTGGTGGCCGTTCCGACCGGCTCGGGCTGGATTGACACCCACGCAGTCGACGGTATCGAGCAACGGTTCGGCGGAGACGTCGCGATAGTCGGGCAGCAATACTCCGACGCACCCAGTTGGGCGACATTCCTGTTCAGCCGCGACGACGCCGAAGAATCAGCCACCGCCCTGTTCACAGCTGTCGGTAGCCACATTGCCGCGATGCCGGCCGAAGAGCGTCCGGACCTGTTCCTCTACGGACAGAGCCTCGGCGCCGTCGGCGGCAGCGCCGCACTGACCGAGAGCAGTGCCACCGTCCCGTGCGACGTGTTGTGGGCCGGTCCCCCGGCCGGCGCGACACGGACGGACGGCGCAACCGTCCTCGCGAACACGTCTGACCCGGTGGTGTGGTGGTCCCCCGCCCTCGCGACGCAGAAGCCGGATCTGAGCCGTGCCGTGCAGGACGGCCCGATCCCGCAGTGGATCCCAGGCGTCACGTTCTTGCAGACCACCGTCGACATGCTCGGTTCGCTCGGTGTCCCCGCCGGTCACGGCCACCGCTACGGAACCGATCAGGGAACGGCTTTGGGGACTTGCTCCTGAAACTGCTGTGCGCCTTTATTAACCGCGGGGGGTTAATAAAGGCGCACAGCAAACAGGTCAGACTGCAGTTGCAATCGGGCCGCGAGCAGCTTCGTAGGCGGCACCGACACGGTAGAGGCGCTCGTCAGCCATGGCGGGCGCCATGATCTGCAGGCCCACCGGCAGGTTGTCGTCCGCGGACAGACCCGATGGCACCGACATGGCGCAGTGTCCGGCCAGGTTGGTCGGCAGCGTGCACAGGTCGGAGAGGTACATGGCCAACGGATCGCCGACCTTCTCCCCCAACTTCCACGGCGTGAACGGGCTGGTCGGCGAGACCAGTACGTCTACCTTCTCGTAGGCCTTGTCGAAATCGCGTGCGATGAGGGTACGAACCTTGAGCGCCGAACCGTAGTAGGCGTCGTAGTAGCCCGAGGACAGTGCGTAAGTACCGATCATGATGCGGCGCTTGACCTCCGGGCCGAAACCGGCGGCGCGGGTTGCCGCCATGACCTGGTCGGCACTCATGTTGCCTTCGTCGACACGCAGTCCGTAGCGCATGGCGTCGAAGCGGGCCAGGTTGGACGAGACCTCACTGGGCAGCACCAGGTAGTACGACGCGAGCGCATGCTCGAAGCTCGGGCACGAAACCTCGACAACTTCGGCGCCCAAAGCCTTGAGTTGCTCGACAGCAGCGTCGAAGGAAGCGATGACGCCGGGCTGGTAGCTGTCGGAGTGAAGTTCCTTGACCACACCGACTTTGACGCCGCGCAGGTCGCCGACTGCACCTTCACGTGCCGCAGCGACCACCGGACGCACGGGGGCGTCGATGGACGTGGAGTCACGCGGATCGTGCCCGGCGATGACCTCGTGCAGCAGAGCGGTGTCGAGCACGGTGCGACCACAGGGGCCACCCTGATCGAGCGAGGAGGCGCACGCGACGAGCCCGAAGCGCGAGACAGTTCCGTACGTCGGCTTGGTTCCGACCGTCGCGGTGACCGCAGCGGGCTGACGGATCGACCCGCCGGTGTCGGTGCCGATGGCCAACGGGGCCTGACGCGACGCGAGCGCTGCAGCGCTACCGCCACCGGATCCGCCGGGGATGCGGGTGACATCCCACGGGTTACGCGTCGGACCGAATGCGGAGTTCTCCGTGGAGGAGCCCATCGCAAATTCGTCGAGGTTCGTCTTGCCGAGGATCGGGATGCCCGCAGCGCGAAGCTTGCTCGTCAGGGTCGCGTCGTACGGCGCAACCCAGCCTTCGAGAATCTTCGACGCACAGGTGGTCGGCATGTCCGTCGTGGTGAAGATGTCCTTCAACGCAATCGGAACTCCGGCGAGTGCCGAAGCGGGTTCGTTTCCGCCTGCGAGCGAGTTGTCCACTGCTGCGGCGGCTTCGAGAGCCTGTTCACCGGCAACGTGCAGGAAGGCGTGGTACTCGGTGTCGACGGCAGCGATGCGGTCGAGATGCGCCTGCGTGACCTCTACCGAGGACACCTCACGCGAGTGGATCTTGCCGGCCAGCTCAGCGGCGTCCAGCGTGGTCAGATCGGTCATTCGCCCTCTCCAAGGATCTGCGGAACCGCAAAGCGATCCTGTTCGACTGCGGGTGCTCCGGACAATGCCTGCTCGGGGGTCAACCCGGGCACGATCACGTCGGGGCGCGTCACGTTGGTGACGGCATTGGGGTTCGCCATGGGCGGGACGTCGTCGGCCGCAACCTCGGTGACCACCTTGACGTGGTTGAGAATCGAATCCAACTGACCGGCGAACTCGTCGAGTTCGGCATCGGACAGGGCGAGTCTGGACAGCCGCGCGAGGTGCGCGACCTCGTCACGGGAGATGGCAGGCACCGCGGGGCCCCTTTCGGAAGAGGACGTGAACATTGCCGGTCCAGCCTAGTTGCTCGCCGCGACAGACCTGTAAGCACGCCTGCTGTGTCGACCGGTACGCACGCCTACTGTGTCCACCGCCACGTCGAATCCACCTCGTGTTTCGCTCGTGTGACAAGCATGTGCACCCGGTGTGACCCCGCCGCGGCGCCCACCAACGCGTGCTGAGCAAGTGCAAAGATGGGTGTGGCCCGGGTCGACGTGATCCGGGCGAGAACCGATCAGCGAAAGGCACGCACGTGTCGTACCTGCTTCGCGTCCAACTGCCCGACCGACCCGGCAGCCTCGGCGCGCTCGCCGTAGCTCTCGGATCCGTGGGCGCAGACATCCTCTCCCTCGACGTCGTGGAGCGAGGCGACGGTTTTGCCATCGACGACCTCGTGGTCGACGTCGAACCCGGAGCACTGCCCGACACCTTGATCACCGCTGCCGAGCATCTGCCCGACGTGCTGGTCGATTCGATCCGCCCCTACGCCGGGATTCTCGACACCCATCGTGAGCTCGAACTCATCGATTCCGTTGCGACAGCCCGAAACGATCGACTACAGGTCCTCGTCGACGGCGCGCCGCGTGTACTGCGAGTCGGCTGGTGCGTCGTCGCGGACATCGGCAAGCACGGTGCGTACCGCGTCGTCGGTAGCGCCGGTGCGCCGGAAACCCATGCCACCGACATTCCGTGGATGCCACTGGACAAGCCAACCGCCCTCGACGGCGAGGCCGACTGGGTTCCGGACGTCTGGCGTGAGATGAACACCAGCCTCGCTGCCGCACCGCTCGGCTCCGGCAATCGCGTCCTCATGCTCGGTCGTCCCGGAGGACCCGAATTTCGCCCTTCGGAGATAGCCCGCCTCGGCTATCTCGCCGGAATCGTCGCGACAGTGCTGGGTTGACCAGGCCGGGTAATCAGGCCAGACCGCGAACCATGACCGTCAACTCCATACCGCGAATCGGCTCCCACGCACGCTCCGGATCGGGGACGAACCCGTTGCGGTCGTAGATACGACGAGCATCGACCATCTCGGGCTGCGTCGAGATGACCACCGAGTGATCGCCTCGGTCGTAGGCTTCGGCGATCACTGCGCGAACCAATGCGGTTCCGGCGCCCGATCCCCGAGCCTGCGGCGAGACCGCGAGCATGCGGAACTCGAGTTCGCCCTTCTGCGCAACATCCGCGAAGGGCGTGCCGGGTTCGGCGATCGTCAAAGAACCCACGACCTCTTCGCCGAGAACGGCAACCAGCACCCGCCCCTGCTCCACCCGAGTTGCGGTGTCTCGCAGGCGCTCCGCGTACGGCGATCCGCCGGCGACAAATCCGCCACCCACGTACGACTGCACAGTCAGTTCCCCGACGGTCTCGAACTCAGCCGGTAGAACTTCACGAATCTCGATCATGGCGTCACTATCGCACCCAGCACACCAATCTCAGAAATCGGACAAAGTCACTCTGATTCGTCCAAATCGGTGGGAGCGACCGCATCCGGGCCATCTTCGAGCAACCGCCGGAAGCCGTCTTCGTCGAGCACCGGCACACCCAATTCGACTGCCTTGTCATGCTTGGAACCGGGCGCTTCACCGACGACGACAAACGCAGTCTTCTTCGAGACCGACCCAGCCGCCTTACCGCCGCGCACCAGAATCGCTTCCTTCGCCTGATCTCGCGAGTACGTCTCGAGCGAACCGGTGACGACGATCGAGAGACCCTCGAGATTGCGCGGAATCGAGTCGTCTCGCTCGTCCTCCATGCGCACCCCGGCCGAAGCCCACTTGTCGACGATCTGCTGATGCCAGTCGACGGAGAACCACTCCACGACAGCGGCGGCGATTGTGGATCCGACACCGTCGACTGCAGCCAACTCGTCGACCGACGCTTCCCGAATACGTTGCAGCGAACCGAATTCGCCGGCCAACGCCCTCGCAGCAGTGGGGCCGACGTGCCGAATCGACAGTGCCACAAGCACTCTCCACAACGGCTTGTCCTTGGCCGAATCCAGGTTGGCCAGCAAGCGTTTTCCGTTGGCAGACAGGGCTCCCGCATTGGTGCGGAAGATCGGAACCTCGATCAGTTTCTCGGCGTCGAGTGAAAAGAGATCGCCCTCGTCACCGATGACCTTTGCCTCCAGCAGTCCGGTCGCGGCCTCGTAACCGAGCACCTCGATGTCGAATGCTCCGCGCCCCGAGACGTGGAACACGCGCTCGCGCAACTGCGCCGGGCAGTACTGCTGATTAGGGCATCGCACGTCGACGTCGCCCTCTTTCGCGGGTGCCAACAACGTGCCGCACTCGGGGCAATGCGTCGGCATGACGAACTCGCGCTCGGTACCGTCACGAACGTCTGCCACGGGACCGAGAACCTCGGGAATCACATCTCCGGCCTTGCGCAACACCACGGTGTCGCCGATCAGCACACCCTTGCGCTTGACCTCCGAGCCGTTGTGGAGGGTGGCCAAGGACACAGTGGAACCCGCCACCGTGACGGGTTCCATGTACGCGAACGGCGTCACGCGACCCGTGCGGCCGACACTGACCCGGATGTCGAGGAGCTTGGTCGTGACCTCTTCCGGCGGGTACTTGTACGCGATCGCCCACCGCGGTGCGCGAGACGTGGTGCCCAGACGTCGATGCAACGACATCTCGTCGACCTTGACCACCAACCCGTCGATCTCGTGCTCGACGTCGTGGCGATGTTCTCCCCAGTACTTCATCTTCTCGACCACGGCGTCGGCGCCGACCACCCGCGAGGTGTGCGTGGACACCGGCAGCCCCCAGGCGGCGAGGGCCACGTAGGCGTCGTACTGCGAAGCCGGCTCGAACCCTTCCATGCGCCCGAACCCGTGGCAGATCATGCCGAGGCGACGACGCGCGGTGACGGCAGGATTCTTCTGACGCAGGGAGCCCGCCGCAGAGTTGCGCGGATTGGCGAACGGCGCCTTACCCTCCTCCACCAGGGAGGCATTGAGTGCCGCGAAGTCCTCGAGGCGGAAGAACACCTCTCCTCGCACCTCGAGCAAGCTTGGAATCGGGTATTCGTCCGTAGCGGTGAGCCGCTCCGGGATGTCGTTGATCGTCAGGGCATTGAGAGTGACCAACTCGCCCGTACGACCGTCGCCGCGGGTTGCCGCACGCACGAGTTTGCCGTTCTCGTAGACGAGATTGAGCGCGACACCGTCGATTTTCACTTCGCAGAGATAGTGCAGTTCCGGCCCGGTTTCCTGCTCTACCTTGGCGATCCATCCGCGGAGTTCGGACTCGTCGAAGACATTGTCGAGGCTGAGCATCCGCTCGAGGTGATCGACGGACGTGAAGTCCGTCGCGAATCCGCCGCCGACGAGTTGCGTCGGAGAGTCGGGAGTTCGCAGATCCGGGTACCGCTCTTCGAGAGCATTGAGCTGCCCGAGCAATGTGTCGAATGCACCGTCCGAAATGACGGGCGCGTCACGAACGTAGTAGCGGAACTGATGCTGGCGTACCTCTTCGGCCAGCTCCGTCCACTGCTCGCGCGCCTCGTTGGGCGCTGGCTGCATTGCATCCGCGGTTTCAGTCACAGCTAGAAGATTATCGGTTCACACCGACACACCACACGACTCCACGTCAGAACGCAACACATCAGAACGCCGACGGATCGTCCACCAATGCCTTGCCGACGTCTGTGCACAACCGAAGGGCTGCTCGACTCCACTCGAGGCTCGCACCCGCCAGACCACAGCTTGGGGTTACCGCGACCTGGTTCTGCAGGAGTTCACGCGAGAAGCCGAGACGATCGATCAGGGTGACGGCCGGCATGGCGCACTCTTTCCACGTCACCGGCTTTTCCGGCGGGGCGGAAGGAACCAGACCGAGCGCCAATTCCTTGCCGGCGTCGAACAACTGGCCGATGCCGTCCAGATCACGTGAGCCGATGAGCGACATGTCGAAGCTCACGCCGAACGCCTGGCTTCGCCTCAGCAGATCCCACGGCATGTCGGCGCCGCAACTGTGGACGATTGTGGGCAGTCCGCAACCGCTGATCGTCGAGTCGAGAACGGCGAGCGCCTCGGGTTCCGGCAGAGCCGGAACGCTCTCCATCTTGGTGCGCCCGGGTAGTGAACCGGCCAGCACTGCCGCGATCTGCGGCTCGTCCAATTGGATCACCACTCGGGCACCGGTACGACGAGTGACCTCGGCGGCGTGGCGCGCGAGCCCCTCACCAAGTGATTCGGCGATGTCCCGGAGTGCCCCACGGTCGACGAGAACTCGCGAACCGTTTGCAACCTCGATCTCGGCGCCGAGTGTCAGCGGGCCGGCAGCTTGGAGCTTGATCACGTGGTCTCCGCCGACCAGACGGGCCGATTCCCAGGCTTCCTCGAGTGCGTCGAGATCCTGATTCAGGAAGTCCTCGGCTCGCTTCGCGACGTTGCCCCGCCGAGGCACGACGCGATAGGCGCGGGTTGAGGCATCGAGGTTGATGTCGACCAGAATGGCGCCTGCTCGGCCGACCATGTCAGCGCCGAGACCGCGGCTCGGCAACTCCACCAGGTGTGGGAAACCGCCTAGTTCGCCAAGGATGGTTGCGGCGCTTTCGCGGGCGTCCGTGCCCGGCCAGGATCCGATTCCGGTGACGAGGCCACCGATGGAAACCTGCTGTGTCACAGTGTGTTCGGCTCGGATTCGGTGCCGGAGATGGTGCCACTGCCGAGAACCTGGTCGCCCAGTTCGCTGTCGGGGCGATACAGCACGACGGCCTGGCCCTTCGCGACGCCGGTCAGTGGTTCGCGCAACGAAATGGAGATGCCGCCGCCCGAAGTACCGTCGTCGACGGCCTCGGCGACGGCCTGCGCAAGTCCGCCGTGCGCACGAACCTGCACCATGCACTCGACGGGGCCTTCCGGCGCCTGGCCCGAGGTCCAGATCGCGCGCTGGGCCGAGATGGCCCAGACGTCGAGATTCTTGGCCGAACCGACTCGCACCGTTCCGGTTTCGGGCTCGATCGCGGTCACGTACCGCGGACGGCCGTCACCTGCGGGACCTTCGACGCCGAGCCCCTTTCGCTGTCCGATCGTGAAGCCGTGTACGCCGTCGTGTGCAGCGAGGACCTCACCCGAATCGGCATCGACGACGCTTCCCGGACGAACGCCGATGCGCGCACCCAGGAATGCTCGGGTATCGCCGGTCGGGATGAAGCAGATGTCATGGCTGTCAGGCTTGTTCGCCACAGCCAGACCGCGCTCGGCGGCTTCCTCACGGATCTGTTCTTTCGGCGTGTCACCGATCGGGAACATCGCTCGCGAAAGCTGATCAGCCGTCAGCACACCGAGGACATACGACTGGTCCTTGTCCGCGTCGACCGCCCGGCGCAGGACGCCGTCTTCGAGGCGCGCGTAATGACCGGTCGCCACGGCATCGAAGCCGAGAGCGACCGCACGGTCGGCCAGTGCTGTGAACTTGATCTTCTCGTTGCACCGCAGACACGGATTGGGGGTCTCACCCGCTGCGTACGACGCCACGAAGTCGTCGATCACGTCTTCCTTGAAGCGATCGGCGAAATCCCAGACGTAGAAGGGTATTCCGAGGACGTCGGCAGCGCGCCTGGCGTCGCCGGCATCTTCCTTCGAACAGCATCCACGCGAACCCGTCCGCAATGCACCCGGCGCCGTGGACAGCGCAAGATGAACGCCGACGACGTCATGTCCGGCGGCAACAGCGCGGGCGGCGGCGACAGCGGAGTCGACACCTCCGCTCATGGCTGCGAGTACTCGCATCAGCGATCCCCTCCACGCGAACCGGCACCGGCAAGACCGGCGGCCCGAGCGCGCTCTACTACTTGTGGAAGCGCAGCGATCAGCGCGTCCACATCGGTGACACTCGACGTATGTCCGAGCGAAAATCTCAGTGAGCCACGCGCGACGGGCGATTCGACGCCCATCGCGATCAAGACATGGCTGGCTCTGGCCACACCGGCGGTGCACGCCGAACCGGTGGAACATTCGATACCGGCGGCGTCGAGCAGCATCAGCAACGAATCGCCCTCGCAGCCGGGGAAGGTGAAGTGCGCGTTACCGGGAAGCCGATCGGATCCGGTCGGGCCGTTGAGCACCGACTCGGGAAGAATCTCCAGGACTCCGTCGATCAAACGGTCACGCAACTGCGCCAATTCCCTTGTGCTGGAATCGAAGTTCTCGACGTTTGCGCGCAGCGCCGCAGCCATCCCGACAACGCCCGCAGTATCCGGAGTGCCCGAACGCAGATCACGTTCGTGTCCGCCGCCGTGAAGGAGCGGCACACACGGAACCTGGCGTCCGAGCAGCAGTGCGCCGACGCCGTGCGGACCACCGAACTTGTGCGCCGCGATGCTCAGCGCGGACAACTTGCTCGCCGCGAAATCGACCGGCAATTGCGCAACGGCCTGAACCGCGTCGCTGTGCATCGGAATCTCGAACTCAGCCGAAATCTCCGCCAACTCCACGATCGGCATGATGGAGCCGACCTCGTTGTTGGCCCACATCACCGTCACGAGTGCTACCTCGTCGGCGTGGACGGAAAGCTCGTCGCGCAAGGTCTGCGGGTCAACGACACCGTTCTCGTCGACCGGCAACCACGTCACGCGCGCGCCCTCGTGCTGCTCGAGCCACTCAACGGCGTCGAGCACCGCATGATGCTCGACGGAGCTCGCCAGGATGCGAGTGCGTCGCGGATCAGCGTCACGGCGAGCCCAGTAGATGCCCTTGACCGCGAGATTGTCGCTCTCGGTTCCGCCGGAGGTGAAGATGACCTCCGACGGCCGCGCACCCAGGCTGGCAGCGATCGATTCGCGCGACTCCTCGACGCGGCGCCGGGCCGCACGGCCGGAACCGTGCAGCGAGGACGCGTTGCCCACGGTTTTGAAGGTATCGGTCATCGCCTCGATAGCGGCTGCCGACATCGGAGTCGTGGCGGCATGATCGAGGTACACCGGAAATCCGGCGTGGGCACTGGGTGCAGGCAGAGTCATGGCTTGACAAGGATAGCCCAGCACGAGAACTCGCCCAGCCTCGCTCGGAGGCTAGGCGGTCATCGCCGGGGAGGGCTCGATTTGTCCCACGGCTTGTGTCACGAGGGGCGGTGTGGGGTCGAAGATGTCGTGAGCTGCCAGATCGATGGTTTCGACGCCACGTACGGCTCTCTCGCATCGCTGCGCGAGGTCGACTCGACACTCCCCTGCCTCCTCGAGCGGAGCCAGCCTGACCTTCACCTCGACGTTCTTCTGACGCAGGATCCGACGGATGGACTGACCGATAGTTTCGGTGCCGACAAAGCACGGTCCGGTGCACAGGGAACCGTCGGCGTTCTCGTAGCGGATCGCCATCGGCTGAACCGGGCATTCGGCGTCGACGGCAGCTTGGAACATCGCCGGGCGAAAACCTCCGTACGCCCGCCCGCACCAGGTCGTTCCCTCGGGAAACACCATTACGCGGACACCACGCTGAAGTCGTTCGCGAACGACGTCGACGGTTCCGGGAAGTTCACGCAGTCGGGCGCGATCGATGGGCACTACGCGCATCCGGCGCGCGAGACCACCGAGCACTGCCCAGTCGAGCAGGTCGGCACGGGCGACGAAGTTGGCCGGGGCAACGGCACTCGCGACGAGGACGTCGGTCCACGACACGTGACCGGCGACAACCATCACGCCCGCCGGTTCGGCGCGCCCCAACCGCTGATCGTCGACCGTGAGCTTCATTCCCAGACAACGCAGCAACGCGCGCGAGTATCCGCGTTGCATCTCCGTACGCCAGGTGCGCGGGAGCAGCCAGCCGGCCGAGAGCACCGGCGCAGTCACCAGTGCGGCGCCGACCATGACCCCGCGGGCCATCACGGTGATACTCGACACACCGGGTGCGTCCGTAGGTAGGCACCCGTCGCCGCAGGGGCTCGTCGGCACCCAGTACGGCACCGTCGCGGTCATCAGCCGATCCCCGATTCGTGTGCGGCGGCCGCCGATCGCAGCCGTTCCAGATAGCGCTTGTTGGCGGAGTGAAGGCCTTGCAGCGCAACAAAATCGGCCACACCGAACTCGGGATCGTGAGCAGGTTCCCCGCAGATCATCGCGCCCATCCGCAAGTAGCCACGGAGCAACGGCGGCATCGTCACGCGTTCCGGTGCGGCAATCTCGTCGAGCGTCAGACCGCCGAGGACCACCGGGTTTCGTGGCGTCACCCGCCGCGACCCCGGACTGGCGTGTTTGTTCATCACGAAGTCACGGACGCCGCGGACATCGGCGCCGGCAATTGAATCGGGGCTCGGCAAGATGGGCACGGAGACGCAGCCCATCACCCACTCGTATCCGGTCAGTTCGAGATAATGCAGGATGCCCGACCACATCAGGCTCAGGACGGATCCGGTGCGGTGCGCGGGATCGACGCACGCGCGACCCATTTCGACGATCCTGTTCGACACCGGATCGAGCGCGGAGATGTCGAATTCGGTTGCGGTGTAATACCCACCCGCCGCCGCAGCGGAATCCGGCGGCAGCATTCGGTAGCAGCCGACGTACTCCTCGGTGATGTTGTCACGAACGAGTAGATGATCACAGAATTCGTCGAAGCCGTCGGCGTCGAGTTCGAAGACCCCGGCCGAGGCCGGGAGGGAGAAGCCTGGCTCGGAGGCGAACACTCGGTATCGAAGGCGCTGCGCTGCGACACGATGCTCGCGGTCGGAGGAGACGATCAGGGAATATCTCGGCTGGGCGACCTCACGGCCGAGATTGTCACTCGCGGAGCGAAGGACTGACGTAATTGTCATGCGCAAGGTTTATCGAGCGCGAACGGCGTCTCGGTATCGGCGAAGTGACATGCCGATGCAGGCCGGGTGAATAAAGCACTGTGCGCCTTTATCAACCGCGGGGGGTTGATAAAGGCGCACAGCAGTTTGTGCTTTTTAGCCCTTGTGGGACTTCACAGCTTCGGTGAGCTGCGGTGCGACGTTGAACAGGTCGCCCACGATGCCGAAGTCGGCGATCTCGAAGATGGGTGCCTCTTCGTCCTTGTTGACCGCGACGATGGTCTTGGACGTCTGCATGCCGGCGCGGTGCTGGATGGCACCGGAAATGCCGAGCGCGATGTACAGCTGCGGGGAGACCGTCTTACCGGTCTGACCGACCTGGAACTGTCCGGGGTAGTAACCCGAGTCCACAGCGGCACGCGAAGCACCGACTGCAGCACCGAGGGAATCGGCCAGCTCTTCGACGACGGAGAACTTGTCCGCGCTGCCGACGCCACGTCCACCGGAGACGACAACCGACGCCTCGGTGAGCTCGGGGCGGTCGCCGCCGACAATGGGCTCACGCGAGGTGACCTTGACGGCACTCTCGTCCTGAGCCGGAACCTCGACGGTGATCTGCTCGCCTGCGCCGGCCTGCGGAGCAGCCTCGACTGCACCCGGACGAACCGAGTAGACGGGAACGTCGCCGTTGGCCTTGGCTTCGACGGTGAACGCGCCACCGAAGATGGAGTGGACGCCGGTGCCGTCAGCCTTGATCTCGATGACGTCGGTCAGCAGTCCGGAGCCCAGACGTGCGGCCAGACGACCGGCAACCTCTTTGCCCTCGGTGCCGGCTGCGGTGATGACTGCTGCCGGGCTGGTGGACTCGACCAGAGCGGCGAGAACGTCGACCTTGGGGGTGACGAGGTAGCCGTCGATGTCGTCGGACTCGGCGACGTAGATCTTCTCGGCTCCGGCTGCTGCCAGAGCTTCGGCGAGCTTTGCTGCGGTGCCCGCGGGGCCGGCGACAACTGCCGACGGCTCACCGAGTGCGCGTGCAGCGGTGATGAGTTCGGTGCTGACCTTCTTCAGCGCACCCTCTGCGTGCTCTACGAGCACAAGTACTTCTGCCATGACTTAACTCTCCCTGAGTTCTTCTGCTGGATGTCTAGAAGGGCGCGATCAGATGACCTTGTTGCTGACGAGGTAAGCGGCAATCTTGGTGCCACCGTCTCCCTCGTCGGCGATGCGCTCACCAGCGGTACGGGGGGGCTTCGGGGTGGAGGACGTCACGGTGGTGCCGGCGTTGGCAACTCCGACGGTCTCCGGGTCGACTCCGAGGTCGGCCAGCGTGTAAACGAGAACTTCCTTCTTCTTCGCGGCCATGATGCCCTTGAAGGACGGGAAGCGCGGCTCGTTGATCTTCTCGGTGACCGAGACGATCGCGGGCAGCGAAGCCTCGAGGCCGAAGACGCCCTCGTCGGTCTCGCGCTCACCGGTGATCTTGCCGTCGGCGACGACGACCTTGCGCAGCTGCGTGAGCTGCGGGATGCCCAGGTACTCGGCGATAATGGCCGGAACAGCGCCGACGCGGCCGTCGGTGGCCTCGTTGCCGGCGATGATCAGGTCGGCAGGCTCGTCGTTCTCGAAGGTGATCTGTCCGAGAGCAGCAGCGAGCGTCCATGCGGTCTGGATCGCGTCGGAGCCGTGCAGTGCCGGGTCGTTGATGTGGACGGCCTTGTCGGCGCCCATCGACAGAGCCTTGCGGATAGCGTCGGTGGCGCGGTCGGGACCTGCGGACAGCACCGTTACCTCACCGCCCTGAGCTTCCTTGATGAGGAGTGCTTCTTCGACGGAGCGCTCGTTGATCTCGTCGAGGACTGCGTCAGCGGCTTCACGGTCAAGCGTGTAGTCGCCGTCGGTCAGCTTGCGCTCGGACCATGTGTCGGGGACCTGCTTGATCAAAACAACGATATTCGTCATGGGTCTTCGTCGACCTCCTGTGTGTAATTCACCTGATAAATCGTCTGTGGTGCTCGCGCAGTCCGAGCGTCCGAAAAGAGAGTCCGACAGGTCTCCCCACGGGCGAATTTCTCGGTTCACGTCGGCTGTGCGTTAGATTACCCCACGTTAAGTTACCGGTGGGTAACTTAACGTGGAACCTCGTCCACCATAACGGCACGAACAGGAATTGACAGCAGTGATCTGGACCACGGCGAACACGTTCTACTCGGATGGCACTAATCTCGCACGGGTGAGTGAAACGAGTGTCAGCAACCACGAGGACGCACCCCTGCCCTTGACGGGCGAACGAACCGTGCCAGGAATCCCCGAGGAGAACTACTGGTTCCGACGCCACGAAGTGGTGTACCGCGCACTTCTGGAGCGCTGCACGGACCGCCGAGTCCTCGAGGCCGGATCCGGAGAAGGCTACGGCGCCAACATGATTGCGGACGTCGCAACGAAGGTTACCGGCCTCGACTACGATGTCTCCGCGGTCGAACACGTTCGTGCGCGCTACCCCCGCGTCGAGATGCTTCACGGCAACCTCGCCGAGCTTCCACTGGCCGACAACTCGGTTGACGTCGTCGTCAATTTCCAGGTTATCGAGCACCTGTGGGATCAGGGTCAGTTCCTGCGCGAGTGCTTCCGAGTTCTCGCTCCCGGCGGTGAACTTCTGATCAGTACCCCCAACCGGATCACGTTCTCCCCCGGCCGCGACACGCCGCTCAACCCTTTCCACACTCGTGAGCTCAACGCCGCCGAAATGACCGAATTGCTCGAAGACGCCGGATTCCGCGTTCAGTTGATGACCGGCGTCCACCACGGTTCACGCCTGAAGGAACTCGACGCCAAGCACGGCGGATCGTTCATCAACGCGCAGATCGACCGCGCGTTGGCCGGTGAGCCCTGGCCCGAAGATCTCACCCGCGACGTCGAGGGCATCACCGTCGACGACTTCAGCATCAGCGAACCCGACATCGACGACAGCCTCGACCTCGTCGCTATCGCCGTGAAAGAAACTGCCGTGAAGGAATCCGGCGAGTGAGTAACGCAACACCCGTCACCGAACCGGGGATGTTCGCCCTGGTTCTGCACTCCCATCTGCCGTGGCTCGCCAACCACGGCAGATGGCCCGTCGGCGAGGAATGGATCTACCAGTCCTGGGCTGCGTCGTACATTCCGCTCGCCGCCGCGCTACGACGCCTGGCCGACGAGGGCCGATCGCACCTGCTGACGCTGGGAATCACGCCGGTGCTCGCGGCCCAGTTGGACGATCCCCACTGCCTCGCCGGTATGCATCACTGGCTCGGCAACTGGCAGATCCGTGCACACGAGGCCGCCGGCATGCCGGACGCAGCGCACCGCGAACTCGGAGCGCGCGAACACCGAGCGTCCGCAGCGGCTCTCGAAGATTTCGAGACTCATTGGCAGCACGGCGCCTCACCCGTGTTCCGCGACCTCATCGACCGCGAGGCCTTCGAGCTTCTCGGCGGGCCGCTGGCCCACCCGTTCCAACCGCTGCTCGACCCTCGCTTGCGTGCGTTCTCCCTCCGCGAAGGTCTCGCCGACGCGCATGCCCGGTGGAACCACACTCCGACCGGGATCTGGGGACCTGAGTGCGGGTACACCCCGGGCATGGAGCGCGGGTACGCCGAAGCGGGCGTCACCCACTTCATGGTCGACGGCCCCGCCTTGCGCGGCGACACGTCCCTCGGTCGCCCGGTTCGAGAATCCGACGTGGTTGCCTTCGGCCGCGACCTTCAGGTCAGCTACCGCGTCTGGTCCCCGAAATCCGGATATCCGGGTCACGCTGCTTACCGCGACTTCCACACCTACGACCACGAGACGGGTCTCAAGCCCTCGCGGGTCACCGGCCGGACCGTCGACTCCGCCGACAAGTTGCCGTACGACCCCGAACTCGCCGCCGCCGCCGTCGACAAGCATGTCGCCGACTTCGTCGAAACCGTTCGGGCGCGTCTGCGCAGTGAATCCACCCGCATCGGCCGCGACGCCCTCGTGGTCGCAGCATTCGACACCGAACTGTTCGGGCACTGGTGGCACGAAGGCCCGCAGTGGCTCGAGAAGCTCCTGCGCGCGCTTCCGGAAGCCGGAATTCGCGTCGGCACCCTCGCCGACGCCAAGGAATCGGGATACGTGGGCGAACCCGTTCAGCTCGAGGATTCGTCCTGGGGATCGGGCAAGGACTGGCGCGTATGGGCCGGCGATCAGGTGTCCGACCTCGTGCAACTGAACTCCGAGGTGGTCGATACCGCCCTCACCACCGTGGACAAGTCTCGCGGCCGCGACAACGCACCCGGCCGACCGGAACTGCGAAACCGGGTCAACGATCAGGTCCTTCGCGAGACACTGATGACAGTTTCGAGCGATTGGGCATTCATGGTGAGCAAGGATTCGGCCGCGGGGTACGCCCGTGAACGCGCACACAAGCACGCCCACGCGACCAGGGAAATCTCCGAAGCGCTCGTTTCCGGCCGCGATGCCGTGGCCGAGCGGCTGGCCGAAGGCTGGAATCGCGCCGACGGATTGTTCCCGGGGCTGGATGCTCGCCGTCTGCCTGACACAGAACTGGTGAACGGGAGCGCGTCGTGAAGATTCTCATCGTCTCGTGGGAGTACCCACCGGTCGTTGTCGGCGGCCTCGGCCGACACGTCCACCATCTCGCCACCGAGCTTGCGGCTGCAGGCCACGAAGTCGTGGTTCTCTCGCGCCGCCCCTCCGGCACCGATGCGTCGACGCACCCGACGGTCACGCACATCTCCGAAGGCGTACTGGTCGTCGCAGTGGCCGAGGACCCGGCACACTTCGTCTTCGGCGAGGACATGCTCGCGTGGACCCTCGCGATGGGTCACGCGATGGTCCGTGCCGGGATGGCGCTGCACAAGCCAGGAGTGGGCGAGGGCTGGCAACCGGACGTCGTGCACGCACACGACTGGCTGGTCGCACATCCGGCGATCGCCTTGGCCGAATTCTATGATGTCCCACTGGTTTCCACGCTTCACGCCACCGAGGCGGGTCGCCACAGCGGTTGGATCTCCGGACGCATCAACCGCCAGGTCCACTCGGTCGAGTGGTGGCTGGCAAACGAATCCGACTCTCTCATAACCTGTTCGGCGTCCATGCAGGAAGAAGTGACCGAACTCTACGGTCCGACGCTGCCGCCGATCACTGTCATCCGCAACGGAATCGACGTGACCACGTGGAGCTTTCGCGAACGTGGACCGCGGTCAGGGCCGCCGAAGCTCCTCTTCGTCGGCCGCCTGGAATACGAGAAGGGTGTGCAGGACGCTATCGCGGCACTCCCCCGAATCCGTCGTAGCCACCCCGGCACGACCCTCGCGATCGCGGGCGAAGGCACCCAGTTCACCTGGCTCTACCAACAGGCGCGCACACATCGCGTCGCGCGGGCAGTGGACTTTCTCGGCAACCTCGATCACGCGGAACTGCTCAGCTGGCTGCACGGAGCGGACGCCATCGTCCTGCCGTCGCGCTACGAGCCGTTCGGGATCATCGCCCTCGAAGCGGCGGCAGCCGGCACTCCGCTGATCACGTCCACAGCAGGCGGACTGGGCGAAGCGGTAGTCGACGGGGTGACCGGGATGTCGTTCCAACCGGGTGACATCGCCGGGCTCACCTCGGCGGTCCGCGAGGTTCTCGACGATCCCGCCGGGGCGCAGGAACGGGCAGTGGCCGCCCGGGCACGCCTGACGTCGGACTTCGACTGGCATCAGGTCGCCGAGGAGACTGCTCACGTCTACGCGGGCGCGAAGCGTCGGGTGCGGCAGCCGTTGGCGCGGCCGCAGATTCCCGAGCGGCCGCTCCCTGGTCGCTGAAGCGCTGACCTCAGCGGGTCGGGAGGGGCGCGGTGAAGCGAGAACTCGCATCCCCGAGCAGATGGCCTGGTGGCAACATCCGGCCACACAACACCAGCAACAAGTCCTGCGCCGCTCCGTGAACCTCGGCGCCGGCACCGTACGTCCAGTCTCGGTCGTCGGCGCGCAACCGAGCGCCGTCGAGGTCAGTTCCGAAATACTTCACGGTTTTGGGCGAGAGTCCGCTGAGCACACGAGTGAGCCGGTCTTCGGGCACCACGTAGTCGTCGCCGAGTGCCACGCGAATGTCCTGACCGTGAATCACGTCGTGTGAGAGTGCGCCCTCGAAGCCACCGCCCGGCGGCTTCCACGGGTGTGCGACGTTGTCGCGAAGCGAGGCAAGCAGTTGTTGCTCACCGACTTCCGACGCGTCGGCGAGCGCTCGCCGATTCGACATCTTGTTGAAGTTTCCGCGTGACTTGACCATTTCCACGACGAATCGCGGCGCCGAGTATCGGTAGGGCATGGTGATGTGCGCGATCACTTCGCGGACCCGCCACCCGTCGCACAGGGTCGGCGCGTTCCACTGCTCCGCGCTCAGGCCTTCGAGAAATCCCACCAGTTCGCGGCGCTGCGCCACGACCCATTCGGGTGTCTGTTCGCTCATGTCGGCACTCCTTTCACCGGCGCAGACTTTCGGCGCCGATACCGATACAGACCGGTGGCGGCGCCGAAAGTAATCGCTGGTTCTGCCAAAAAGTGAGCTACGACGTCGACGACGCGTCGGCAGCGTCCGCAGCAGCCTTCTTGCGTGCGATGTCCTCGAGTGCCGCGATGTACTTTGCACGATCGGCAGCGCCGGCTTCCCAATCGGACTTGCGGTTCTTGACCGCCTTCGCGGGCGAGCCGACCGCGATGCTGAAATCCGGGATGTCTCCCTTGACGACGGCGTGCGCACCGAGGACACAACCGCGTCCGACGCGGGTATTTCGCAGCACGGTGACCTTCGCTGCCACCCAGGTGTCCGGGCCGATACGGACGGGGCCCTTGACGATGCCCTGGTCCTTGATCGGTGTGTTGATGTCGTCCATGCGGTGGTCGAAGTCGCAGATGTAGCACCAGTCGGCTACGAGCGTCGACGCACCGATTTCGATGTCGAGGTAGGTGTTGACGACATTGTCCTTGCCGAAGACGACCTTGTCGCCGATGCGCAGCGAACCTTCGTGGCAACGGATCGCGTTGCCGTCGCCGATGTGTACCCAGCGCCCGATCTCGAGGCGGGACAGGTCGGGGGTCGAATGGATTTCGACGTTCTTGCCGAGGAACACCATGCCGCGCAGGATCACGTGCGGGTTGGCCATCTTGAACTTGGCGAGACGGTAGTACCGCACCAGATACCAGGGTGTGTACGCCTTGTTCGCCAGAACCCATTTGAGGGAATCGACCGTCAAGAACTTGGCCTGATCGCTGTCGCCTCGGCGTGATCCCCGCCATCGAGTGCGCAACGGTGCGCCCCACATGCTCGTCATGAGTGTTCAGCCTACGTGGGGCCGACTCACCGACCCTCGGGGTGTGCCCCGTCACGTTGCCCCGGTCGGGATAGTCTCTGGTCCGGGCTTGTGCAGTTACCGAGGGCTCTTGATCAAGTGAAGGCAGGGAGATTGTGATGCGGCGGGTCCTACGGTCGTCCGTGATGGTGTCGACGGCGATCGCTGCGGCCCTGATCGCCGGTTGCGGCAGCGACGACGGACGGGTGGACCGGTACGCGTCGGCGGGTTGGCCGGCCATGCATGCCGACGCCCGCAACAGCGACACGAGCCCGGTCACCGGATCACGCGATGTCGAGTTCGCATGGTCACGCCCTCTCGGCGGTCCGGTCGCCGCGTACGCCTCGGTGGCCGCGAACGGCCAGAGCTTCGTCACCGCCCGCACCGAGAACGGCTGCAATCTCTTCTCGTTCCAGATGGATACGGGTCGGAAGAAGTGGTGCGCTCGACTCAACGACGGAGTCGTCGCCTCGACGCCCATCGTCGACACGGCCACCAATGTCTACGTCGGCGAGAGCGGCGCGATGATGTCCTTCACCGAGACGGGTCAATTGCGTTGGCGCACGCTCGTTGTGGGCACTCCTCTCTCGTCGCAGTTCACCGGCGACGGAAACCTGTTGTTCATCACCCAATTGGGTCAGATCAACGTGCTCGACCCGCAGACCGGTGCCAAAGTGGTTCCGTCGTTCGACCTGATCCCGCCGCCGTCGATCGACCAGGGCGCAAATGCAGAACTCATTCCCGACAACAAGGGTTTGAACGAGTGCTTCCTCGGCACGTCCGGCTGCCCGGTGGCCAATACCCCGGCAGTGGACCTGGGCACCGGCAAGTTCTACTTCACCTTCTACGGACCCAGTTCTCGGGCAGCCGATCTGGTCGCCATGAAGTACACGGGCGGCGACAATCCGTCCATCACCCGCGAGTGGTCCACCGACGCGCTTCCCGGTGGAACGGCGTCGAGCCCGGACCTGTCGAAGGACGGCAAGACCGTCTACGCCACCGACAACAACGGATCTCTCTGGGCAGTGAACGCCGAAACCGGTGACACCAGGTGGAGTTACGACATCGGCTTCAACTCGGCCGGTAGTGCCTCGACGTCCGACGACGGTTTGATCATTCCCGCCGGCGGCGACAAGGGCCACCTCCTTGCCGTGCGCGACGAGGGAGATCACGCCGAACTGGCCTGGGAACGTAAAGACCTTCTGCAACTGGGTGTTCCGGCGCAGACCGCCGGCAACACCGGATACACCGTCGTCCGTGAGGGTGAGAACGGACTGAGCCTGATCACCTTCGACACCGAAACCGGTGAGACGGTGGATCAGGACACGTTGCCGGGAGCAGTCGGCTTCACCGTCGGCACCTCGATCGGCCCCAAGGGCGAAGTGTTGACGCCCAGCGCAATCGGTGAGCTGTTCGTCTTCAAGTGAGCTAGCGGGAAGCCTCACAGATGAAGGCCGACGCCGATCGTCCGATCCGCACGATCACGACACTCAGTGCAAGCGAGCCCTTGAGCTTGAGCCGTGGACGCAGGACTGCCGGGTCCACGTCGACTCCTCGCACCAAAATTTCGGCCACACCGCAGTCCCGCTTGGACAGTGTCTGTTTGAGCAGTTTCTCCGAGTACTTGATCTGCTCGAGGATCCGGAATCCGCGAACTCCCTCAGGGACGCTGTCACCGGTCAGATAAGCGATGCGTGGATCGAGCTGCCAGAGGCCGTGTCTGGCCGCGTAGTGGCGCACGAGGCCTGCTCGCACTACCGCTCCGTCCGGGTCGATGATCCACTCCCCCGGAGCTTGCTCCGGAATCACGTCGTCCTCGGCGTCGGTGATCGCCCACACGCTCCCGTCGGAGCGAAGCACCGAAGCTCGACGCGTGACGCCGGACTCGGCCAGTCCCGTCGACCACAGGCAGGCTTCCTTGACGCCGCCGTCGAGCGAGACGACCTCGACTTCCCCGTCCCAGCCCAGATTGTCGAAATCGAGTCCGGGAGCACACTTCACCGCGAGATCACGGCCGGAGTACGCCTCGATGAGGTCCGGTAGCGGCGGCATCAACGCTGCCGGATCGTGAGTGCGGCGACCGCCCGATCGCCGGGCGGGGTCCGCCAGTACGACGGTGTCGCGTGTCGTCGGGCGGAGCGCGTCGGCCCGCAACAACGCTGCGCTCGGCACATTGCGCTGTGCCATCGCCAGGCGAACGGAATCGATGTCGCTGCCGATCACGCGATGCGCAACTCCGGTCAAGGCATGCAGTTCGGCGCCGATTGAGCACGTCACGTCGTGGACGTCGCGCCCGATCAGACGCTGCGCGCGGTGCGCCGCCACAACACCGGGAGTGGCCTGCTGCATCGCGTCGTCCGTGAACAACCACTGATCACTGCCGGGCAGTTTCGAAGCGGCCTTGCGTCGAAGCAGGACGGTGTCCACGAGCGCAGGCATGTGATCACCGAAACGCGTACGCGCCCGGCCGATGTCGGCCAGACGCGTACGCGTGGACAGTTCGAGCTGATCCACCTCGGCCAAGGCAGCTACGCCGGAATCACTTCCGAGATAGTCGACGTCGCCGAGGGTGAAGTCATAACCCAATTCAGTTGCCGGGCTTCACGCCGGTGATCATGACGTTGTAGAAGAATCCGCGAGGAACGACGTGGCGGAGCACCTTCTCGTCGACCCAGCTGAGCGTCTTCCAACCACCGAAAGCGAAACGTCCCCAGCCCCAACCGAGCTTCTCCGGCGGAACAGCTGCTTCGAAGGTACGGACCGGCCATCCGAGAAGCGCCGCGGCGAATTCCTCGGTGGCAGCGTGGACCTGATCGGCTCCCGCGGACTTCGCCATGTTCTCGAGGTCGGTGGGGTCGAACGTGTGGATGTCGACGACTGCTTCGAGCGCTGCTGCGCGAGAGGACTCGTCGAGCTCTTCCTGCGGGCGACGCCAATCTGCCAGGAACGGCAGCTTGGTCACGCGTGTGGTTGCTTCCCACGTCGCGCGGCCGAGCCAGCGGGCGTAGAAGTTACCGACAGTCGTGGGCTCACCGGCGAAGACGAAACGGCCGCCGGGCTTGAGGACACGAAGGACCTCGCGCAGCGACTTCTCGACGTCGGGAATGTGGTGCAGCACGGCGTGGCCGACTACCAGGTCGAAGGTGTTGTCCTCGTACGGAATGGTCTCGGCATCGGCAACACGGCCGTCGACCGGAAGGCCGAGGCTTTCTGCATTGCGCAGTGCGACCTTGACCATGCCGGGCGAGAGGTCGGTGACCGAACCGGTCTTGGCGACTCCACCCTGCATCAGGTTCAGGAGGAAGAATCCGGTGCCGCAACCCAGTTCGAGGGCGCGCTCGTACGGGAGCGGCTGATCGCCCGCGACGGCGTCGAAACGACCACGTGCGTAGTCGATGCAGCGCTCGTCGTACGAGATGGACCACTTGTCGTCGTAGGTTTCGGCTTCCCAGTCGTGGTAGAGCACCTGGGCGAGCTTGGTGTCCTTACGAGCGGCCTCGACCTCTTCGGCCGTGGCGTGCGGCCGCGGCGCGGGGTCGACTACCGAGGTGTCGGTAGCGGCGGGCGGCGTGACGGTTGCGTCGTCATTCGGGCTGGCTGTCATGGCGGCTATCCTACTCGCTGGTAAGAGATGAACAAGTTCTAGTTTAGGGGAGCCTACTCGCCCGTGAACTCGGCCTTGCCCGGACCGTTGGCGATGAACGACTCCATGCCGATCGCCTGATCCTTGGTCGCGAACAATCCGGCGAACAGATGCTGCTCGATCTTGAGCCCGGATTCCAGGTCGGTGTTCAGACCCTCGTCGATGGCTGCCTTGGCAGCAGCCAACGCACGTGACGCTCCCCCGACGAACTGCGAGGCCCACGTGCGAGCGGCGGTGTACACGTCGTCGGGAGCGACGACCTCGTCGACCAAACCGATGGCCAACGCCTCGTCAGCCCCGACGAAACGGCCGGTGAAGACCAGATCCTTGGCCTTGGCCGGTCCGATCAGACGAGCCAGGCGCTGCGTTCCGCCGCCACCGGGAATGATTCCGAGCAGAATCTCCGGAACTCCGAGCTTGGCGTTGTCTCCGACGATCCGGCGATCGGCCGAGAGTGCAACTTCGAGTCCGCCACCGAGTGCGTATCCGGTGATCGCGGCAACGGTCGGCTTCGGGATCGACGCCACGGCGCCGAGTCCGGCCTGCATGCCACCGATGGCGTCACGGATCTGGCCGTAATCCATCTCGGCCATTTCCTTGACGTCGGCACCGGCTGCGAAGACTTTCTCGCCGCCGTAGACGATGACGGCCTTGACTGCCTTGTCGACGGTCGCAGCGTGTGCGGCAGCAGCCAACTCGTCCTGGACCTGACGGTTCAGAGCGTTCATGGGCGGGCGCGCCAGACGGATGGTGCCGATGCCTTCGGAAACCTCGAGAGTCACAAATTCAGCCATGATCGAGAGGTTACTTTGCCGCCTTGACCGACCACGGATGCGGCCCGGCGACGTAGTAACCGTCCTGATTCGGGAACTCGACGCGCAGAGTCTCCTCGTCGGTGATCAACGTAGGCAGGATGACGGGAATCTCCGGCTCGGCTGCGAGTATCTCCGCCACCGAACTGAACTTGGCCAATTCGGTGAGCTGACTCCACGTCGGCGGCAACAGGATGCTGCCACCCTCCCGCCAATGCGCCAGCGCGTCCCGCGGGCTCTGCCAACGCACCTCGGCGGCCTCGGAGGTGACCCCGTCCGCGATCTGTCCGGTCGGTGACGCTGCGACGAAAAAGCGCGTGTCGTAGCGGCGGGTCTCGCCCACCGGCGTGATCCAGTTCGCCCACGGCCGCAGCAGATCCGTTCGCAGGACCAGGTTCTCCTTCTTCAGGAAATCGCTGAACGACAGTTCGTGCTTTTCGAGAGCAACGCGGTCCTGTGCGTAGCCGGCCGTGTCCGCGACGACGGTGTCCGCGGTCGGTCCGGCGAGCAGAACGCCGCACTCCTCGAACGTTTCCCGCACCGCAGCCAAGACGAGAGCCTTCGCCCGAGCCACATCCGTGCTGAACCGCTCGGCCCACCACTCGACCGACGGTCCGGCCCACTCGACCTCTGCCGTCGCATCGGACTTGTCGACGCCTCCGCCGGGGAAGACCGTCATGCCCCCGGCAAACGCCATCCCCTGTACTCGTTGAAGCAGGAAGATCTCGATCCCGGATTCGGCATCGCGCACCAAGATGACGGTCGACGCATCCTTGGGCTCGGGGACAGCGTTTGCATTCTCGTTAGCCATGCTTCGCGAACCTACGCGATCTGTGATCTGGGCCGCATTTCAGGTCCCACTGAAGCTCACGCGCGATGAGCCCCGGACGGCCTCGCACGTCGTGCGAAGTATCTGCCGTCCGCCTTGTCGAGGCTGATGGACTGGCTGAATGCCGCGCTCAGATTTTCGGCGGTGATGACGTCGTCCAGAAGGCCCTGAGAGACGACCTCACCTTCCTTGAGAAGGAGTGCGTGAGTGAATCCCGGCGGGATCTCCTCGACGTGATGGGTGATCAGAACGGTTGCCGGGGCGTCCGGATCGGCAGCCAGTTCGGCGAGTCTGGCCACAAGTTCCTCACGTCCACCGAGATCGAGCCCGGCGGCGGGCTCGTCCAGGAGAAGAAGTTCGGGATCGGTCATCAAGGCTCGCGCGATGAGGACGCGCTTGCGCTCGCCTTCGGAAAGCGTCCCGTACGTGCGATCCGCCAGGTGCTCGGCGCCGAGGCTTTCGAGCATCTCCACAGCGCGCGAGGTGTCCATGGATTCGTACTCCTCGCGCCACCGACCGAGAACGGCGTAGCCCGCCGACACGACGAGGTCGCTGACCTTCTCGTCGCCGGGCACGCGGTTCGCCAACGACGACGAGGACAAACCGATTCGCGGGCGCAACTCGTTGACGTCGACCTTGCCGAGAACTTCGCCAAGGAGGTGGGCAGAACCACTGGTCGGGAAAGTCTCACCGGCCGCGATGCGCAGCAGCGAGGTCTTGCCGGCACCGTTGGGTCCGAGCACCACCCATCGCTCGTCCAGCTCCACTTTCCAGGTGACGGGCCCCACCAGAGTGGACCCTCCCCGACGGATGAGTACGTTGTCGAAATCGATGAGCAGATCTGGATCAGGTAGCGGCACCCGAACATCTTCCCGCACATTCTCCGGCCGTTCACGGCAGGATCATCTTGCGTGTCGCCTCTCATCGAAACTCGCACCCCGACGCCCGGGTCTCCGTTCCCACTCGGCGCCAACATCGTGGACTCCGGAACCCAGTTCGCGGTCCACGCACCAGCTGCGTCGAGCGTCCAGATCTGCCTGATCGACCAGGACGGAAACGAAGATCGCGTCGAACTCCGGCAACACACGTACGGAATCTGGCACGGGATCATCGCCGGGATCGGTGCGGGGCAGCGATACGGAATTCGGGCAAGCGGCCCGTGGAATCCGCGCGCCGGACTGAGACTGAACCCACACAAGCTGCTCATCGATCCGTGGGCGTGCCGCATCGAGGGGGAACTCGGTGACCACCGTACCCTCCTGTCGTACGCCGACGATCCTTTCGGCGACCCGTCTACCCTCGACTCGCTCGGCCACGTGCCGCTGTCCGTGGTGACTCCCGGCCTCGTGCCCGCCGGAGCCCGCCTCGAGACGCCGTGGGAGGAAAGCGTGATCTACGAACTGCATGTGGGCGCGTACACCGCCAGTCATCCAGGAGTACCCGCCGCCCACCGCGGAACGTACCTCGGCCTGACGGCACCGGCCGTGATCGATCACCTCGTCTCACTCGGCGTCACCGCCGTGGAACTGCTTCCCGTACAGGCGTTTCTGACCGAACAGAGCGTCCTCGAGCGAGGGATGCGCAACCACTGGGGATACTCGACGGCGTCGTACTTCGCCCCGCATCCCGGATACGCGGCAACTCCGGGCGGCGAAGTCACCGAGTTCCGGATCATGGTCGACGCACTACACGCGGCAGGCATCGAGGTCATCCTCGACGTCGCCTACAACCACACCTGCGAGCAGAGTGTCGACGGAATCAGCGTCAGCTGGCGAGGTTTGGACGGCCCCGGCTACTACCTTCTCGACGGCGACGGCCGCGACATCGACCTGACCGGGTGCGGCAACACGGTCGACGCCTGCTCCCCCATCGCCGTCCGCATGATCACCGACAGCCTCCGCTATTGGGCCACCGAAATGGGTGTCGACGGCTTCCGATTCGATCTCGCGAGCGCGTTGGGTAGGCCGCGCGGCGGCGGCTTCGACCAGCGGGCGTCCATCTTGTCGGCCATCTCCTCCGATCCGGTACTGACCCGGTGCAAGCTCATCGCCGAACCGTGGGATGCCACTGCCGACGGTTACCAGGTCGGAAACTTCGGACTCCAATGGTCGGAATGGAACGACAAGTACCGCAGCACTATTCGCCATTTCTGGAACGGCGGCTCCAGCGTCCGGAAGGTCGCGTCGCGCCTCGCCGGTTCCGAGGACATCTTTGCCGGCAGCGGCCGTCGCCCATGGGCGTCGATCAACTTCGTCACAGCGCACGACGGGTTCACCGCCGCCGATCTGGTCGCGTACAACCACAAGCACAACGAAGCCAACGGTGAAGACAATCGTGACGGCGCCGATCACAACGATTCGTTCAACCACGGAATCGAAGGCCCGAGCACCGATCCCGAGATTCAGGACGCCAGGGCACGTCATGTACGGGCGCTACTGGCCACGCTCGTGCTGTCGACAGGCACACCGATGCTCACCGCCGGAGACGAGTTCGGCCACAGTCTCGGCGGAAACAACAACGCGTATTGTGTTCCCACACTTGCCTCCCCAGCCGATTCGTGGGCCCTGGACTGGACGGCGGCCGATCAGTCGTTGGTGCAGTTCGTCTCCCGAGCGTTCGGATTACGCCGAGCGGCACCGGCGTTGCGTCAGCCCGAATTCTTCGAAGGCAGAAGAAGACTGGAGCACCCGGACCTCGTCTGGTTCGACGCTGCCGGCGTCGAGTTCGACGACACCGCATGGTACGACGAGAGTCACCGAACGCTGCAGGCCTGGATCGACGGAGCCGACGTTCGGTCTCACACTCGAACCGGGCGCCCACTCGGTGACGACAGTTGGCTCCTGATCCTGCATTCCGGTGGACCGGTTCAGGTCACCGTCGGCACCCCGGAATGGTTCGACGGCACATTGACTGCATCGTTCGATTCGGCGTCACCGACCGGCGAACCCGCCTCCACGGCCGAAGTTCCCGTCGGCACGGAGATCTCATTGACCGGACCCACGGTCTTGGCCTTACGTTCCGTGACACGTCCGCCGGTAACCGCTGCTGTCATGGAATCCGGCAGCACCTTGATCAGTAATTGAATGGTCGGCCCGATCCCGAAGGCGTACAACACTGTTCCGACGCCAACCGTTCCACCGAGGAGCCATCCGGTAGCGAGGACCGCGATTTCGATGCTGGTTCGCACGAGCCTGACCGACAAGCCGGTGCGCGCCACCAGTCCTGTCATCAACCCGTCGCGGGGACCGGGCCCCATGCCTGCGCCGATGTAGAGAACGCTGGCCAGTCCGTTGAGGAGGATTCCCGCGACCATGATCGCGGCGCGAACTGGCATGGAATCAAAGACCGGCAAGAAGGCCAGTGAAGTATCCACCGAGATTGCAATTACCACGACATTGGCGACCGTGCCGAACCCTGGCCGCTGACGGATCGGAATCCAGAGCAGCAGTACCACCGCACCGGTAATCGCAGTGATCACGCCGAAACTGAGCGAAACATGCTCGGCCACGCCCTGATGGAACACATCCCAGGGGTCCAGTCCGAGGCCGGCTGTGATCATCATGGCCATCGAGAAGCCGTACAACCACAGACCAACGAACAGCGAGGCGAATCTCCGTATCAACACTCGACCATCTTGAAGGCCACTGGACTGTTCATCCATAGCCAAGTTGTCGATACTGGACTGGTCGGTTAGGTCTCTACGGAACCGCGATGACTGTCATGGAGCCTGGTGCCACTTCCGTGAAGCCCGCATCACGAACCGCGACAGCCTCCGACCGCTTCAATCGGTCTACTGCCTCGGCCCACTGTTTCGGACTTGCGTCGCGTACCGAGCAGCGAAAGTCGTTCTGCGCCCATACCCAGCACTGTTTCTCGGACATGGCCGCTGCCAACAACATCGAGGCATGCCCTACCTGTGCCGACGCCTTGCCTACCGTCATCTCGAGCGCCGAGTCGATCCACAGCACCGGAAGACCGGGCTCTGGCTGGCCAGGCTCGTCGTGCTCCAGGTCGGTGCCACCGATCTGCAACTTCTTGATTCGCGGGTCCAGTTCTCCGACCGGCCCGGGAACTAGAGCCCGCGCCTGGGCGCCATCCACGTCGACGGTGATTCCCGGTACCTCTTGCGCGGCGAGCCACTGGGCTCCACGCGCTCGGCGAGACACTTTCCGGATCCGGGCACCCACCCACGCCGAATAGTCCTCGTGCCACGGGCCGGGCTCCCCGTCTTCGGTGAACCCGACGCGTTCGTCCAGGCACAGCGCCACTGCCGCCGTTGCGGCAGCCTCGAGCAGTGCAGTGCGCTTCGGCGGGTCTGCCTTCGGGATGTGGAGAATGATCGGCATCGCCAACACCAGTGCCGGATCCGCGGGATCGTCTCGCCCACCGTACCCAGCGGCCAACACCGCGTGGCGCTCGCGCCAGCGAGAATCGGGGCCGGACTTCACTGCTGGATCGGAACTGACTGCTGGATCGGAACTCATGGAATCGGAACGCGTCGTACGCCACCGTCGACGGCGTCCGCAGCCTCGACCTCGTCGCGGGTCACACCGAGAATGAACAGCACAGCATCGAGGAAGGGATGCGACAAAGCCGCGTCCGCGACCTCCCGCAACGCGGGCTTGGCGTTGAACGCCACACCCAGTCCCGCGGCGTTGAGCATATCGATGTCGTTGGCACCGTCACCGACGGCGACAGTCTGTTCCATCGGCACACCGACCTGATCGGCGAACTTGCGCAACGCGACGGCCTTCGCGGCGCGGTCGACGATTTCACCGATCACACGTCCGGTCAGCTTGCCGTCGACGATCTCGAGGGTGTTGGCGTGCACGAAGTCCAGTTCGAGTTCGTGTGCGAGGCCTTCGATGACCTGGCGGAAACCGCCGGACACCACGCCGCAGTGGAATCCGAGGCGGCGCAGGGTACGGATCGTGGTGCGCGCACCCGGCGTCAGTTCGATGCTCTCTGCCACCTCGTCGATGACGGAGGCATCGAGACCGGCGAGTGTCGCCACACGCTGGTGCAGTGATTCGGTGAAGTCGATCTCGCCGCGCATCGCAGCTTCGGTCACGGCGCGGACCTCGTCCTCGACGCCGGCCTTCGCGGCGAGCATCTCGATGACCTCGCCCTGTACGAGCGTCGAGTCCACGTCGAACACGATCAGTCGCTTGGCCCGGCGAGCCAGTCCTGCGCGCTCGACTGCGATGTCGACGTTTTCGAGCGCGGCGACCTCGGCGAGTCCGGTACGCAGCTTCGCGTCGCCGTCGACAGTATCGGCTGCGCTGACGCTGAGTTCGAGGCCGGTGACCGGATAGTCGGCGACACCACGGATGGAGTCGATGTTGGCGCCCTGCTTCGCGAGTTCGCGTGCCACCGAACGCATTGCGCGGGCATTGACGGGGCTGCCGAGAACAACGACCGCGTGAGTGGACACTGCAGGTCGACCTGGATCGGCACCGATTTCGATGTCGACGTTCATTCCGACCGTCGCCATCGCCTGTTCGAGCTCTTCCTGAAGGGCTTCGGGATCGTTCGGGCAGGCCACCATGACGCCGAGTGTCAGTCGACCTCGAATCACCACCTGCTCCACGTCGAGTAGACGCACATCGTGCCGCGACAGCGCCGCGAACAGTACCGAGGTGACGCCAGGGCGGTCCGGCCCGGTCACAGTCACCAGAACAGTGGTGTCAGAGGCACCCACCGAAAACTCCGATCGTTTCTTCGTTCGCGTCTTGATCGTCACTATTGTGCCAAGCGAAAGGCCCCACCCGTTACTCGGGCGGGGCCTTCGCTGATTACTTCAGTGTGTTACTTCGCTCAGGAGCGGCTGTCGGTGCCGGGGTCGCCTTCGTCCCCGACTGTGAGCGGCTCGTGACGAGCATCTTCGAGCACGGTGCTGGCGTTCTTCCCACCGTGACCGGGGCCGACGTGCGCTTCTGCGCGCATTCGCTCCACCATGTGCGGGTAGTGCAGCTCGAAGGCCGGACGCTCGCTGCGGATGCGCGGCAACTCGGTGAAGTTGTGACGCGGCGGCGGGCAGGTTGTCGCCCACTCGAGCGAGTTTCCGTAGCCCCACGGATCGTCGACGGTGACCACTTCGCCGTAGCGGTAACTCTTGAAGACGTTCCAGATGAACGGGAGCGTCGAGGCACCGAGTACGAACGCGAAGATCGTGGACACCGAGTTCAGCACCGTGAATCCGTCCGAGGGCAGGTAGTCGGCGTAACGACGCGGCATACCTTCGGCACCGAGCCAGTGCTGGACGAGGAACGTGCCGTGGAAGCCGACGAATGTGGTCCAGAAGTGCCACTTGCCGAGGCGCTCGTCCATCATGCGGCCGGTCATCTTCGGGAACCAGAAGTAGATACCGGCGTACGTGGCGAACACGACCGTACCGAAGACCACGTAGTGGAAGTGGGCGACGACGAAGTAGCTGTCCGTGACGTGGAAGTCGAGCGGCGGGCTCGCGAGGATGACGCCCGACAGACCACCGAAGAGGAAAGTGATCAGGAAGCCGATCGAGAACAGCATCGGTGATTCGAAGGTCAATTGCCCCTTCCACATCGTTCCGATCCAGTTGAAGATCTTCACACCTGTCGGCACAGCGATCAGGAATGTCATGAACGAGAAGTACGGCAGGAGAACAGCGCCTGTTGCGTACATGTGGTGAGCCCACACAGCGATCGACAGAGCGGCGATGGCCAACGTTGCGTACACCAGGCCGCTGTAGCCGAAGATCGGCTTACGGCTGAAGACCGGGAAGATCTCCGAGACGATGCCGAAGAACGGCAACGCGATGATGTACACCTCGGGGTGACCGAAGAACCAGAACAGGTGCTGCCACAGGAGCACACCGCCCGTTGCCGGGTCGAAGATGTGTCCACCGAGATGGCGGTCGACGAACAGGCCCATGAATGCAGCGGTCAGCAGCGGGAACGCCAGCAGGATCAGGATGCTGGTGATGAAGATGTTCCAGGTGAAGATCGGCATGCGGAACATGGTCATACCGGGTGCGCGCAGGCAAATCACGGTGGTGACCATGTTGACGCCACCGAGGATGGTGCCGAGGCCGGCGACAGCCAGACCCAAGACCCACAGGTCGGCGCCGACGCCGGGGCTGTGCAGCGCGCTGGTCAGCGGCGTGTATGCCGTCCAACCGAAGTCTGCTGCGCCACCGGGCGTGACGAATCCGGCCGTCGTGATGATCGCGCCGAACAGGTACAGCCAGTAGCTGAACGCGTTCAGACGCGGGAACGCGACGTCGGGTGCACCGATCTGGAGCGGAAGAATGTAGTTCGCGAAGCCGAAGACGATCGGGGTCGCGTACAGCAGCAGCATGATCGTGCCGTGCATGGTGAACAGCTGGTTGAACTGTTCGTTGGAAAGGAACTGCATGCCGGGTACAGCAAGTTCGGCACGCATCATCAGTGCCATGAGGCCACCGATGAGGAAGAAGGCGATGGAAGTCGCCAAGTACATGATTCCGAGCACCTTGGGATCGGTGGTCGTGATCATCTTGAAAATGAATGAGCCCTTGGGTCCCTGCCGCGGCGGGTAAGGCCTGGCCGGCGCTATCGTGGGGACTGGCTGGGGCGCTACGGCAGTCACTGATCCTCCTGAATGTGCCTTTGGTCGCTCCGCAGACTCCGTTAAAGAGCCCTTGGTTGCGCCCGCAGGGTCCGTCGCCCGGGCTGCGGACAACGGCTTCTGGCTTGCGCTCATCGAATCGTAGACCGTGACTCCGAGGCACCGCGACCCGGTCCTACTCTGCGTCGTACTCGAGCATCCGTTTTTGGGGGCACCAAACGAACGACCTGCGGTTTATGTTCCCTCGGGAGTCCGAACCCACATCCGAATCGGCGTGTCGTACCCGTCGAAGAATTCGGCCGGTGTCCGTTTTCGGCCATCTCCTCCACTGATAAGGTCACCCTCACCTAACTCACCTCAGGAGTATTCAGTGAAATTCTTTCCCCGCCGCGCCGCGCTGGTAGCCGTCGCAGCCTCGATCGCCTTGGTCGTTCCAGCCTGCTCGAGTAACGACGAGCCCGCTGCAACCACCACCTCGACCGAGTCGGGCGCATTCCCCCGCACGATCGAACACTTCCGTGGAAGCACCGAAATCCCGGCAGCACCCCAGCGGATCGTCGCGCTCGACAACAGCTTCACCGACGCCGTCCTTCTCCTCGAATCCCCGCTCGTCGGCTACGTCGACTACCGCGAGCCCGGTCTGCCCGACTACCTCGGATCCTCGCGGGAGGAATTCGCCGCGGACGCCGTCTCGGTCGGCACGGTCAGCAGTGCAAGCCTCGAGAAGATCGCCGCACTGCAGCCGGACCTCATCATCTCCGCCGAGGTCCGCGACGGGAAGAACTACGAACAACTGTCCGCGATCGCACCCACCGTCTTCACTCAGACGACCGGCCCGACGTGGAAGGACAACATCCGCCTGGTCGGTCAAGCGCTGGGCAAGGAGTCACTGGCCGAGGCGAAGATCACCGAGTACGAAACCCGCGCAGCCACCGTCGGCAAGGAAATCAACGAGAAGGCGAACAACCCGGTCATCTCGGTAGTCCGATTCGCCGGTGAACCGACGGCACGCCTCTACCGCACCACCTCGTTCAGCGGCATCGTCCTTCAGGACGCCGGATTGAAGCGCCCGGACAACCAGGGACCTGACCCCGCCGATACCGGAAACATCATGATGAAGATCAGCCCCGAGCTGATCAACGAAGCCGACGCGGACGTCATCTTCATCAGCACCTGGCAGGACGCCGAGGGCAAGAGCGCCGAAGCTGCGAAGCCGTTCCTCGAGAGCCCGCTGTGGCAGACCCTTCGAGGACGCAAGGTCGACGTGGACGATTCACGTTGGATGTCGCCGGTCAGCATCCAGGGCGCCCACATGATCCTCGACGACCTCTCGGACACGTTCGAGGTGGACAAGCAGAACAGCTGAGTCGAACAGCTAACCTGAACGGCGCCCGCTCACACAGGAAGCCGTCGACTTGTCTGTTCTCTCACGCACGTCTGTTCTCTCACGCACGACCGCCCGCACGTCCATTCGTCGTGTCTCGATCCTGGGGATCGCTGCCACGATGCTCGTCCTCGGTGGTTGCTCGTCCGACTCGTCGGACGATCCCTCGAGCACCATCGTCCGGACCACTACGTCGATCGCCGGTGCCGGCGTGATGGGTATCGAACGCGACACCGCCACCGCGTGCCCGACGCCGACGCAAGCCGACCCGGGAGCGGGCCCCGGGGTGAAGCGTCGAGTCGTACACACTGCGGGTGAAACCGAGGTTCCTTCCGATCCCCAACGGATCGTGGTCCTCGACAGCGTCTCGATGGACGCCGTGTGCGCCCTCGGTCTGTGGGAGCGGGTAGTGGGCGCCGCGACGGGTGTCGACTCGCCTCAACCGTCGTACCTCGGTTTCGGCATCTCGGAGATTCCGAGCGTCGGCCCCGTGAGCGCACCCGACGTCAACGCCGTGAAGGCCGCCGCGCCGGACGTGATCCTCGGGTCCAGTCCGGCGTCCGACGGTTTGTACGGGCAACTCGACGCCATTGCCCCCACCGTGTTCGCCGGCTCGGATCCCGTGTACTGGAAAGCGCAGTTCGCCCTCGCCGGCCAGGCACTTGGCCGTTCGTCCGCGGCTGCGACGGAGCTGGACCGCTACCAGCAGGACGTCGTGCAGCTCGGCGACGCATTGAATGCATCACAGACGCAGGCATCAGTGGTTCGGTTCGGTTCGAAGGACCTGCAGATCGAGGGTCCCGCATCCTTCGCCGGACAAATTCTCAGCGACGTCGGCGTCCGGCGCCCACCGGCGCAGCGATTGACCGATGCGACCACAGCACCGATTCCGGCCGACGATCTCAGCGCCGCCGAAGGTGACTTGATCTACGTACTCTTCGACGGGCCGAACGGTCGTACCTACGGCACCGAGATCATGAAGAGCGACCAGTGGCAGGACCTCGCCGCCGCCACCGACCGGCGTGTGTTCGTCGCTGAAGACGAAATCTGGAACGGAAACGGGATGACTGCCGCCCGTGCCGTATTGGCGGACTTGAAGGGAACCTTGAACGGATATGCGAGCTGACCGGAACGAACCACTACTCCCGCATTCGAGGCGGCTCACCGCAACTGTGACGGTCGGGTTCTGATCATGCCGATCCCGGAATTCATTGTCGCTTTGCGCGAGAAGGTCGGTCATGCGCCGCTCTGGCTGTCCGGCGTGAGCGTCGTGATCCGCGACGACGACGGCCGGGTCCTGCTCACCCGCCGCGCCGACAACGGTCAGTGGGCCGTCGTGTCCGGCGTTCTCGAGCCCGGAGAGGAACCGTCGGCGGCGGCGGTGCGGGAGGCGAAGGAAGAAACCGGCGTCGACGCCGAATTGATTCGGATCACGAGTGTCGATGTCACAGAACCCATTACGTACCCCAATGGTGACGTGACTCAGTACCTCGACGTCTGCTTCCTGGCCAGGTGGACCGGCGGAGATGCACACGTGGCGGACGACGAAAACCTCGAGGTCGCGTGGTTCGCGCCGAGCGAATTGCCGTCGGACATGACGGAAACCTCGCGTCTGCGCCTCGCAAAAGCATTGCTGGACAAGCCGGAAGCGTGGTTTCTGCGCTGACCCACTCCCCCATCGACGATCGAAGCCCGATTCCCGCGTGTGCAGGAGTCGGGCTTCGTTGGGTGCAGGGTCGCTCTAGAAATCCCGAGCGGGTCGCTCTAGAAATCCCAGTCGTCGTCTTCGGTGTTGACTGCCTTGCCGATGACGTAGGAGCTTCCCGAGCCGGAGAAGAAGTCGTGATTCTCGTCCGCATTCGGTGAAAGTGCCGACAGGATAGCCGGATTGACGTCCGTCTCGTCCTTCGGGAAGAGGCCTTCGTAGCCGAGATTGTTGAGCGCCTTGTTGGCGTTGTAGCGCAGGAACTTCTTGACATCCTCGGTCAGGCCGACGCCGTCGTAGAGGTCCTGCGTGTAGTCGACCTCGTTCTCGTAGAGCTCGAAGAGCAGCTCGAACGTGTAGTTCTTGAGCTCTTCACGCTCGGCCTCGGTGAGCTGTTCGAGGCCCTTCTGGTACTTGTAGCCGATGTAGTACCCGTGCACGGCCTCGTCGCGGATGATGAGGCGGATGAGGTCTGCGGTGTTGGTGAGCTTGGCTCGCGAGGACCAGTACATCGGCAGGTAGAAGCCGGAGTAGAAGAGGAAGCTCTCGAGGAGCGTCGATGCGACCTTGCGCTTGAGCGGCGACTCGCCGTTGTAGTAGTCGAGAACGATCTGCGCCTTGCGCTGCAGGTTGGGGTTCTCCTCCGACCAGCGGAACGCGTCGTCGATGTCCGGGGTGGAGCACAGCGTCGAGAAGATCGAGCTGTAACTCTTCGCGTGCACCGATTCCATGAAGGCGATGTTGGTGTACACCGCTTCTTCGTGGGGAGTGATCGCGTCCGGGATGAGGCTGACGGCGCCGACCGTTCCCTGGATGGTGTCGAGCAGCGTCAGGCCCGTGAAGACGCGCATGGTGAGCTGCTGCTCCTGCGCGGTCAGCGTTCCCCAGGACGGGATGTCGTTGGAGACCGGCACCTTTTCGGGCAGCCAGAAGTTGCTGACGAGGCGATCCCATACCTCGGCGTCCTTCTCGTCCTGGACGCGATTCCAGTTGATGGCGGAAACGCGACTGACCAGCTTGACCATAATTCCTACCTAGCGAGAGAGATACTGCCGAATGTTGGCTTGCCTGAACACTACCCGTTGTGTCGGGTCCGCGATGCCAACACAACAACATGTGTCGCACGCGCCCCTCCACGAGTACAAAAAATGTGATATCAATTAAATATCACTTACCGATGGAAAGCGAGTCCCGCATGACCAGCACACCCACCGTGGCCGAGAAACCGACCGGAGTCGCCACCACAACGATCGCCGAACGCCCAGGCTGGGACCTGTCCGGCAGCTGGATGCTCCTCGGCGGCGTACTTCTCTTCCTGGCCGGAATCGCGCTGTCCGTCGTTGGCGGAGTTCTGGGACTCTTCGCCCTGATTCCGGTCGGTGTGGTGCTGTTCATCGCGTCACTCCCCCTGCTGATGGGCCTGACCTTGGTGCAACCGAATCAAGCCCGAGTCCTTCAACTCCTGGGAAGCTCGTACAGCGGCACCCTGCGCACGCCGGGCCTGCGATGGACAAATCCGCTGACGGTCCGTCGATCGATCTCGACGCGCATCCGAAACCACGAGACCGGTCAGGCGAAAGTGAACGACGCCGACGGAAATCCCATCGAGATCTCGGCGGTGGTCGTCTGGCAAGTTGCCGACACAGCGCTCGCTTCATTCCAGGTGGACGACTACGAGGAGTTCGTCTCGGTGCAGACCGAGGCGGCCGTCCGCCATATCGCCGGCAGCTACCCGTACGACGCCGAAGGCCGAGTCTCGTTGCGCGAGAACGCCGATATCATCACCACCACCTTGTCGGAGGAGGTTCACGCCCGCGTGCGTGCGGCGGGTGTCGAAGTTATCGAGACACGCATCAACAGGCTCTCGTATGCACCCGAGATCGCCAGCGCAATGCTTCGGCGCCAGCAGGCGGGTGCAGTGATCGCCGCCCGCAAGCAAATCGTCGAAGGTGCGGTGTCCATGGTCGACATGGCACTCAAGCAACTCGAGGAAAAGCACGTCGTCGAACTCGACGAGGAACGCAAGGCCACGATGATCAGTAACCTTCTGGTCGTGCTGTGCGGCGACCGCGACGCACAACCGGTGCTGAACACCGGTTCGCTCTACCAGTAAAGGAAAGGCCACATGGCCACGGATCCAGCTCCGAGATCGGAGCGTAAGAAGATCCTGCTTCGGTTGGACCCAGCGGTGCACGACGCGCTTGCCCGCTGGGCCGCCGACGATCTCCGAAGTACCAACGCCCAGATCGAGTTTCTTCTTCGGCGCGCACTCACCGAGCACGGTCGAATGCCGAAGAATGCCGGCAAGATGCACGGTCCAGGCCGTCCGCCGGCCTGATACCCCTGTGCGCCTTTTCGGTAGTAACCACTACCGAAAAGGCGCACGGGGCGGAGCCCTTTACAGCATGCAGGAAACGCAGCCCTCGACCTCGGTGCCTTCGAGTGCCATCTGACGCAGACGGATGTAGTACAGCGTCTTGATGCCCTTACGCCACGCGTAGATCTGCGCCTTGTTGATGTCGCGTGTGGTGGCGGTGTCCTTGAAGAACAGCGTCAGCGACAGGCCCTGGTCGACGTGTTGCGTTGCGGCAGCATAGGTGTCGACGATCTTCTCGTACCCGATTTCGTAGGCATCCTGGTAGTACTCCAGGTTGTCGTTGGTCAGGTAGGGCGCCGGGTAGTAGACGCGACCGATCTTGCCTTCCTTGCGGATCTCGATCTTCGACGCCACCGGGTGGATGGAGCTGGTGGAGTAGTTGATGTACGAGATCGAGCCGGTCGGCGGGACGGCCTGAAGGTTCTGGTTGTAGATACCGTGCTTCTGAACCGAAGCCTTCAGCTCACGCCAGTCGTCCTGGGTGGGGATGTGCAGCTTCGCATCGGCGAAGAGTCCGCGAACCTTGTCGGTTGCAGGCTCCCAGACCTTGTCGGTGTACTTGTCGAAGAATTCACCCGAGGCGTACTTCGACTCCGGGAAACCCTTGAAGTACGAGCCGCGCTCGATGGCGATCTTGTTCGACGCACGCAGTGCGTGGAACAGCACGGTGTAGAAGTAGATGTTCGTGAAGTCGATGCCTTCTTCGCTGCCGTAGAAGATCCGCTCACGAGCGAGGTATCCGTGCAGGTTCATCTGACCGAGGCCGATGGCGTGAGAGTCGTTGTTGCCCTGCTCGATCGACGGCACCGAGTAGATGTGTGTCTGGTCGGACACTGCCGTCAATCCGCGGATCGACACTTCGATGGTCTTCGCGAAGTCGGGCGAGTCCATGGTCTTCGCGATGTTCAGCGAACCCAGGTTGCAGGAGATGTCCTTGCCGACCTTCGAGTAGGACAGGTCGTCGTTGAACAGCGAAGGCGTCGAAACCTGCAGGATCTCCGAGCACAGGTTCGAGTGAGTGATCTTGCCTTCGATCGGGTTTGCCCGGTTCACCGTGTCCTCGAACATGATGTAGGGGTAGCCCGATTCGAACTGCAATTCGGCGACGGTCTGGAAGAACTCGCGAGCCTTGATCTTGGACTTGCGAATTCGCTTGTCGTCGACCATCTCGTAGTACTTCTCGGAGACGTTGATGTCGGAGAACGGAACTCCGTAGATGCGCTCGACGTCGTACGGCGAGAACAGGTACATGTCCTCGTTCTTCTTCGCCAGTTCGAAAGTGATGTCCGGGATCACGACGCCGAGAGAGAGCGTCTTGATGCGGATCTTCTCGTCGGCGTTCTCACGCTTGGTGTCGAGGAAGCGGTAGATGTCGGGGTGGTGCGCATGCAGGTACACGGCGCCGGCGCCCTGACGCGCACCCAACTGGTTGGCGTAGGAGAACGAGTCCTCGAGAAGCTTCATGATCGGGATGACACCCGAACTCTGGTTCTCGATCTTCTTGATCGGGGCGCCGTGCTCACGAACATTGGTGAGCAGCAAGGCAACTCCGCCACCGCGCTTGGACAGCTGCAGTGCCGAGTTGATGGAGCGGCCGATGGACTCCATGTTGTCTTCGATACGAAGCAGGAAGCAGGACACGGGCTCACCGCGCTGCTTCTTGCCCGAGTTCAGGAACGTCGGGGTGGCGGGCTGGAAGCGTCCGGCGATGATCTCGTCGACGAGTTCGACGGCCAGGTCTTCGTTGCCTGCGGCCAGGGTGAGCGCAACCATGCAGACACGATCTTCGAAACGCTCGAGGTAGCGCTTACCGTCGAAGGTCTTGAGCGTGTAGGAGGTGTAGTACTTGAATGCACCCAGGAACGTCGGGAAGCGGAACTTCTTGGCGTACGCGTGATCGATCAGGAACTTCACGAAAGTACGTGAGTACTGATCGAGAACCTCGGGCTCGTAATAGTTTTCCTCGACGAGGTAGTCCAGCTTCTCGTCGAGGTTGTGGAAGAACACGGTGTTCTGATTGACGTGCTGCAAGAAGTACTGACGGGCTGCAGCGACATCCATCTCGAACTGGATCTCACCGTTGGCGCCGTACAGGTTGAGCATGGCATTGAGTGCGTGGTAGTCGAGACCGTTGGTGGAATCGCCGCCGCGTGCATCACGCTCTACGCTTCCTGCCGCGATCGTGTCAGTGATGGTTGGCGCCACTGCCCGTGCTCCTTCTCTGTTTCGAGATGATTCCAGAACTCCCCCAAGCCTTCTCGTACTCGGTCGACATCCTCGGCAGTGCCCATGAGTTCGAACCGGTACAGAAAAGGAACGTGGCATTTCTGGGAAATGATGTTTCCTGCATAGCAAAAGGACTCACCGAAATTGGTGTTTCCCGCCGCGATCACTGCTCTGATCAACGACCTGTTGTGTGGATTGTTCAAAAAACGAATGACCGGCTTCGGCACATAACTGGTGTCGCGCCCTGTCACGGTGACCCCGCCACCATAGGTGGGCAGAATCAGCACATAGGGCTCGTCTACACGAAATGAGCCGTCACGGTCATGGATAGGTATACGTGTCGCAGGCAGGCCGAGACGTTGAACGAATCGGTGGGTGTTCTCCGACACGCTGGAAAAATAGACCAGCGAAGTCATCGGTTGTCACCATTTTCTTGTACGGTGCCCGGAACTACTCAGATGTGTCGGCGGAGGTGTCCACCGCCGACACTGCGGCGCTTCAAGCAGCGACGGTCAGGGTCTTGATGCGATCGGGACGGAAACCCGACCAGTGATCTTCACCGGCAACCACGATGGGCGCCTGGAGGTACCCGAGAGCCATGACGTAGTCGCGGGCTTCGGCATCCTCGGTGATGTCGATGATGTTGTATTCGAGACCGGCCTTGTCGAGGGCGCGGTAGGTGGCATTGCACTGAACGCAAGCGGGCTTGGTGTAGACGGTGATGCTCATGAGAGTCCCTCTTTCGCTTAGCCAACAAAGGCCGATGTAGTGATGTTCAGCACCGATTCGACCGATTGCCGGAGTCTCGCTCGAGGCGTTCCGCGTTGTGGTCTCTCAGTGCTCAAGACACTACACCTAGTGGCCGACAGAAACACATAACGCGAGATGTTGTGAGTCACATCGTTGAAATTCCCAGGTAGCCCCAGTTCAGCGCACACATCTTCCGGCGCGTCGGCGTGTCGCCCGTCACATTTTGGCCGCAGGCCCGACAGCATCTGAAAACCACTACTCGGACCTACCATGAGCGTCGTGGAAACACCTCCGAAGGACGAAGCTCCGCGCCACCAGGCAACCGTGACGAGAACGCAGCAGGTGACGCCTAAGATGCGCAGAATCACCTTCGGCGGTGCGGGCCTGAGCGACTTCGAGACGAGCGGGAGCCCCGACGAACGGGTGCTCGTCAGATTCCCCCTCGATCCCCCTCACGCCCGTAGTTACACGGTCCGGCACTGGCAGCCCTCGAAGAACGAACTGGAGATCGACTTCGTTCTCCACGGCCACGGCGGAGCTGCGCTCTGGGCCGAGAATGCGCAACCGGGCGAGACCGTACATCTTTCGACTGCGAGCGGGTGGTTCAAGCCGCCGACAGAGTGCGACTGGCTGCTACTCGTCGCCGATCACGCCGCACTGCCAGCGATCGGGCGGATCTTGGAAGAAGCACCCGACGGTCTACCGATCCACGTCATTGCACAGGTGCCCGCGCCGAGCGAACAGCAGACGTTCACGACGCGCGCCGACGCTCACTACCGATGGACCGACGAAGCAAACTCACTGCTCGCCGAATTGGCCGCCATTCCCCTGCCTCCCGGCGAGGGCTACATCTGGTGCGCAGTCGAGGCCGCGACCGCCAGACGCATCCGCGCCCATCTGCGTCGAACATCGGAAATCCCGGCACCCCGCATGCACGTGATGGGTTACTGGCGGGAGGACAAGGAGAACTGGGAGCGTCGGTACGCCGTCGTCGCCGACCGTATCGACGCCGCGATGGGCGAAGCGATGATGGCCGGCAAGGATTTCGAGTCGGTTCGCGACGCCGTCGACGACGCGATGGAACGCGAAGGGCTCTAGCGCACATATGGGCGCGACTCGCATACGAGTGAGGGCCATACCTTCCGGCATGGCCCTCGCTCGTGAAACGGATTACGCGTTGACGAGCTGCTTGCTGGCGTCGACGAGGTCGGAGACGACCTTGGAGACCTGCGCGAGCACCTCTGCGTTCTCACGCGGGTGCAGCTCACCGAACAGTGCGCCGGTTCCACCGATGCTCAGTGCGGTGTCCTCGACGACCTTGCCGCCGGCGATGCGGACTGCCTTGGTGGTGTCTTCGTGTGCCCACTTGGCGCCGTTGCCACTGGGCGACGCGCTGATGACTGCGACAGCCTTGTCCTTGACGGCACCGACACCGTACGGACGCGAGATCCAGTCGATGGCGTTCTTCAGAACTGCGGGGATGGTGCCGTTGTATTCGGGGGTGACGAGCAGGAACGCGTCAGCGTCGCTCGCAGCGGCGCGCAGTGCGTCGACAGCGGGAATGGAAGCACCCTCGACGTCGATGTCTTCGTTGTAGAAGGGGACGTCGGCGAGGCCTTCGAAGACCGTCAGCGTTGCACCCTCGGGTGCGGCGGACACAGCCGTCTCGGCAAGCTGGCGATTGACGGATCCGGCGCGCAGGCTGCCGACGAGAACGAGAACATTGGTCTGTGACATAACGAGATTCCTTCGAGAGTGGTGCGGTTGGTGGCTCCGGTTGAAAGTTATATCAACTAAACGGACCGCGGTCCACTTACATTCCCCGGCCCTGTAACCTGATCCCGTGAGCGCAATCCCCCTCCCCCAGATCGGCGCCGTACCCGTCGAGCGCGGTGACGCAGCACGTAACCGCGTACTTCTGCTCGACGCCGCAGCCCTCCTCGTCGCCGAGCGAGGTGTCGACGCGGTCACGATGGATGCCGTCGCGTGCCGAGCCGGTGTGGGCAAGGGCACAGTTTTTCGGCGCTTCGGCAATCGATCGGGACTGATGCAGGCACTGCTCGATCACACCGAGCGAGAACTGCAGCAGGCATTCATGTTCGGCCCCCCACCGTTGGGTCCTGGCGCGCCGCCGATCGAGCGCCTCATCGCGTTCGGACGAGCCCGGATCGCCATGGTGGAAGTACAGGGCGAAGTCCTCCGAGCGGCGGAAAACGCTCCTGAATACCGCTTCGGCGGTCCGGCACGAGCACTCGGCATCGCTCACGTCATCGGACTTCTTCGAGGAGCCGGCGTCGAGGGCGACCTCGATCTGCTCGCTTCGGCACTGTTGGCACCGCTCGAAGCGTCGCTTGTCCTTCATCAGGTGCGCGATCTCGGGATGACCACCGAGCGCCTGGCCGCCGGCTGGGAAGACCTTGCCCGGCGCGTTACTCGATGTTGACTCCCCAGATCCGTCCCACCACTTAATGTGAGCCCATGCGCATCGCAGCTGCCGTCATCGGCCTCCTGACCATCGCCGCGGTAAGCGGTTGCTCCGCTTCGTCCGACTCCCCCGAGGACAAGACGGACCCCTCCGGCCGCGTCTTCATCTCGACCTCCGTCGACGGAACACAAATTCCCGGCGGCGGCCCGCTGACTCTCGATTTCAGCCAAGCGGGTCGAGTGTCCGCGAGCGCCGGATGCAACACGGCAAACGGCTCGATCGAGTTCACCGACGGCAAGCTGACCACCGGCACCATGGCATCGACCATGATGGGCTGCCCTCCCGGCATCGCCGAATCCGACACCTGGACAACAACATTGCTGACCTCCGCGCCGACGTGGAGCCTCGACGGCGACACCCTCACCCTGACATCGGACGACGCCACAGTGACTCTGCAGGACAAGAAGATCGTCACGCCGGATCGAGCGCTCCAGGGCACGACGTGGACCGTCACGTCGCTCATCAGTCCCGATGCGATCAGTACGAGCCTGGCTCTGGAGACGTCAGCTCCCGAACTCACTATTGCCGCAGACGGTTCTGTCAGCGGAACCACCGGATGCAATCGCATGACCGGAAGCGCCCAGGTATCCGACACCGCAGTCACGTTCACGCCGATGGCAACCACGCGAATGGCCTGCCCCGAGGAGAACATGGACATCGAGCGTCAGATCCTGGCAGTACTCGACGGTGAAGTGAGCTACACCGTCGACGCCGACACACTGACCCTGCGCAAGCCCGACAACACCGGATTGATACTGACTGCGCAGGCTTGACCAGACGCTGCAGGCTCGATCAGACGTTGTCGAGCAGCCAGCGCCCCAATTCGCGGGCGCTGGCATCGATCATCGCGGGCCAGTCCAAGGCCGAGTCGTCCGCGTGATCGCTGACATGTTTGACGAGTCGGCAGCTAGCACCCGCAGCCTGCGCGGCGAATGCGATGGCAAACCCCTCCATGTCGACCAGATCGGCTCGCTGAGCGAGAGCGTCCCGGGTCGCAGTGTCGGCGATGAATGCGTCGCCGGTCGCCAACACCGAGTCGTCACCGCCGGCGAGCACCAAACGGTCCGCGACGTCGTGCCCCAGCGCTCGGATCGCGGTGCTGCTGATGTCGTGATTGATGACAACCCCGGGAACATAGAGGCCACCGTGGTGCGCGTGCAGCGCACCGGCGGTCCCGATGTTGACGACCAGCGGCAGATTCTCCCGCTCGTACCGCGCGAGAGCAGAGGCGACTGCTGTTGCAGCACTGACCTTTCCAATCCCCGTGATCAGCAGTTCGTATCCTTGCGGCACGTATGCCGCTTCCGACTTCGTCGCACTGACCACCAGAACGTTGTTCGCACTCATGTGCGCGACCGTACCGCCCCGGATACGGTGGCACTGCACGCGCCTGCTCACATCGCTAGAGTCCATTCATGGCCACACTGCGTGAAAGCATCATCGAAGAACTCGGCACAAAGCCGACAATCGACGCCGCAGCGGAGGTTCGCGCGCGAGTCCAGTTCCTGAAGGACTACGTGCGCTCGACCCCCGCCAAAGGGTTCGTTCTGGGAATCAGCGGCGGTCAGGACAGCACGCTCGCCGGATCCCTCGCCCAACGCGCGGTCACTGAACTTCGTGAAGAAGGCCACGAGGCCGAGTTCGTCGCCGTTCGACTCCCCTATGGCGCGCAGGCCGACGAATCCGATGCTCAGATCGCACTCGGCTTCATCAAGCCGGACCGCTCTCTCACGGTCAACGTCAAGCCTGGCGCCGACGCCACAGCCCGTGAGGCCTCCGAGGCGTTGGGGAACGGCGAACTGCGCGACTTCGTCCGCGGCAACATCAAGGCGCGCGAACGAATGGTCATTCAGTATGCGATTGCCGGTCAGCTCGGCTACTTGGTGATCGGTACCGACCACGCCGCAGAAGCGATTACCGGCTTCTTCACGAAGTTCGGTGACGGCGGCGTCGACATCACGCCGCTCACCGGCTTGAGCAAACGTCAGGGCGCTGCATTGCTGCAGGAATTGGGCGCACCGGAGAGCACGTGGCGCAAGGTGCCGACCGCCGACCTCGAGGACGACCGACCCGCGCTGCCCGACGAAGTTGCCCTCGGCGTCACGTACTCACAGATAGACGACTACCTCGAAGGAAAGGACGTTTCCTCCGAGGTAGCCGAAAAGCTCGAGAAGATGTTCGCCAACACTCGTCACAAGCGCACGGTGCCGGTCACACCCCTGGATGACTGGTGGAAGTAACTCTTACCAGCGACTAGCTACCGAACAGGCTGCCGAAGACGTCGCCCAGCGAACCCGTTCCCGAAGCCGGATCCTTCTTCGCGAAGTTGGTGGTGCATCCGTTGAACTGCACCGCATCGACCAGCGTCGAGGTGGCAGCGGAACCGGTCCCGACACTGACGCCGTAGTGGTCGACTACCGCTTTCGGGTTCGCGGCGACGATGTCAGCCAAAGGCACTGACACGCGGTCCTTGGCGCCGTCGATGTTCTGAGTGCTCCACCACACGCCCTTCTGGAGATCCGCGTGAACGCCGCCGTCAGCCGTCGGCGTCGCGTCCGGTCCCGGGACCCACACCAAGGTGGTGAATCCGTTCTCGAACTTTCCGCCGGTGGTTCCGGTGAGGCGGAGCTGGAACGCCGCAGTCGGCGTGGCGGCGCGCTCGGCGAAACCGATCGCCTTGCTGACTGCGTCGGACAGCTTGATACCGCCGGCCGAATGGTAGGAAACCGAACGATCGCCGGTACCGTCGACGGCCAGCTTCAGTGAACCGTCCTTGTCGAGAACGTTGTCGGCCGAGTACGACGCGGTCTGATCCTTCTCGTCGGTGAACGGGATGCCCCACCCGTTCGGCGTCGCTTCGGTGGACAGGGTCGAGCACGAGGCTTCCGGCGCAGAAGAGCCGAGAGAACCGATGGACGGAAGCGCAGTAGCAATTGCCGGAGCGGTGAGTGCAGCTGCCCCGAGGAGCGCTACGACGACTCCGACACGGCGCGTGGAATTAATCGACATTGAAATACCTTTCACATATCCCGAGTGGAATTGCGCCAAAATTAACACATGTCGACAATTACCAACAGCGAAGGTATTTCTTTTGTCATCCAAACAGATGACAATTCACCTGGGCAATTAGAAGTGCATTTACTCCCCCAAAAGTAGGAGAAACTAAACAAAACGACCAATGCTGGACAATTGACCAACAATGGAGAAAACGGAGATAGATGCCACTTGAGCTGGAGTGATCAAGATATAAATATTTGGACCGGGAAACCGAAAAAGGACAATACGACGGCAGCCCACAAATAGCTACGCCGGCAATTCTCGGACTAGCCTCCAGCGAAAGGCGGAAGAATATCGACAGCGCTACCGGAGGCTCGAGAGACGTCGCGGGTCAACTCGTCACCGACGAGGAAAGCCGAGACCGACAGCACTCGCTCCATCTCCGGTCCGTATCGCCCGACCAAGACCGCCACCAACTCGGCAAGTGTGTTGTCGGGCGAAATGGCGACTACCTCGCTACGGCAACCGGACACATCCGCTGCAGCAGCAAAGTAACGAACCGAGATCGAATGCGGATCAGCCACCAATCGCTCCCATACTTCTTTCCGGCGGAACGAAGTCCGCGGCGTCGATGCCGTGCCCTGCCCACTTGTTCCACATCGCACCGCGCCACAAATCCGCAAGTTCGTCGTCACTGGCTCCGGCCCTGAGCGCGGCACGCAGATCAACTTCACGGTCACTGAACAAACATGACCGAATTGTCCCCTCTGCAGTCATTCGTGTCCGATCGCAATCACTGCAGAACGAGCGCGTCACCGAAGCGATGATCCCCACCGTCATTTCAGTCCCGTTGACACGCCATTCTTCAGCAGGAGCCGACGGGTCTTCGCGACCGATTGCGGCCAATTCGAAACGCTCACTCAATACCGACAGCAATTCAGCCGCAGTCACCATGTTCTCGCGCGCCCAAGCATGGTCTGCATCGAGAGGCATTTGTTCGATGAACCGCAATTCGACTCCGGCGTCGAGGCACCACTGTAAAAGGTCCGCCGCGCCGTGGAGCGTTTCGCGCATGAGAACGGCATTTACCTTGAGCGGCGCAAGGCCAGCCACCGCGGCCGCTCGGATTCCCGCGAGAACCGAAGGCAACCTGTCTCGACGCGTCAATTCCGCGAAGTGCGCGCGATCAACCGAATCCAGGGAAACATTCACGCGGGTCAAACCAGCTGCAGCCAGCTTTGCGGCACGATGTTCGAGCCCAACGGCGTTGGTGGTCATGGCAAGTGGAATTCCTGGCACACGCGCGGCGCATCCCGCGATGATCTTTTCGAGGTCACTACGCATCAGCGGCTCGCCGCCGGTGAATCTCACCTCGCGAATACCGACTCGTTCGACACCGATTCCGACTACTCGAACGATCTCGTCGGCACTCAGAAGGTCTTCCGCAGCGATGGCCGGCAAGCCTTCCTCCGGCATGCAATACGTGCAACGAAGTGAACACTTCTCGGTGATCGAGACTCGCAGATCTCTGGCAACACGCCCGAACCTGTCGACCAGGAGATCCGTCTCGGGACGACCGGCGAGGGAGGCAGCGTCAAACCGCACGGTGGGAATTCCCATCGAGACCACTGTCATCACTTCACCAACTTCCGTATTGCTCCAGTATGACCGAAAGCCGTACTCCGTGTGTCGGACGGACCACACCGCCTAGGATCAAAACATGTCGAGGTTGTCGAGGTTACTGTCATGAGCGCGCGTTCGGTCGAGGAACACGCTGCGCACATCTCCGGATTGCTCACCGGCCTGCACACCCTCTCTCCGTCGGCGGTTCCGACGGCAGAAGCGTTGGGGCGCATAACTTGCTCGGATATCGCATCGCCGGTGGACCTGCCCCTCTTCCGCAACTCACAGATGGACGGATATGCGGTCGACGCCGCATCCGTTGCCTCGGTTCCGACCACACTGACGGTTCGAGGCGTGATCGCCGCTGGAAGCGGAAAACCACCGAAACACCTTCCAGGATCGGCATTTCGCATCATGACCGGTGCGCCGCTCCCCGAGGGTGCCGACGCCGTCGTTCCCGTCGAGGACACCACGGGCGTCACCGAACACGTGGTCACCATCGAACGGGGCAGGTCTGTAGGCGAATTCGTTCGCGAACGTGGCAGCGACATCACTGCCGGAATGCTACTGGTCACGGCCGGAACACACTTGGAACCTCGCCATATCGCCGCGCTGAGCGCTGTGGGCCTGGCCTCGCTCGACACGTACACGAAGCCACGAGTCGCGATAATTACGACGGGCGCCGAACTGAAAAGTGCCGGAACAACTCTCGAACCCGGCGAGATCTACGATTCCAACGGACCAGCTTTGGCAACATTGGCCGAAGCCAACGGCGCCGATGTCGTATCCGTCGCCCGAAGCAGCGACGACCCGGCCGAGTTCCGCGAATTACTCTCGTACGCAACCTCGGTCGCCGATCTGGTTTTCACCTCCGGTGGGGTGTCCATGGGCGATTTCGAGGTGGTCAAGGAAACTCTCACCCCTCTGGGTGCACACTTCGGCCACGTCGCAATGCAACCTGGTGGTCCGCAAGGCACTGCAGTGGTGAACGAAGTGCCGGTCCTGAGTTTCCCGGGCAACCCGGTCAGCACGATGGTCTCGTTCGAGGTCTTCGCCCGCGGCGAACTGCGCCGGGCCGCGGGTCTGCCCGAGATCCCGCGCGAACGGCTGCCACTTACTGCACCGCTGCGTTCGGTGGATGGCAAGCGCCAGTTCCTGCGCGCGCGTAGAACTGCGGACGGTATCGAACTCGTGGCCGGACCCGGCTCGCACCTCGTTGCAGCAATGGCGTGGGCCGACGTCCTGATCGACGTCCCCGCTGCCGTGACCGAACTCGGAGCGGGCGATCTCGTCGATGTCCTCCCGCTCTCGACTTCCTCGTTTTGATTCACTCGATCTGATTCAAAGGACACTCATGACCGAATTGACACACGTCGACAGCGAAGGCCGAGCGCGCATGGTCGACGTCAGCGCCAAGGCCGAGACGACGCGCATCGCCGTCGCTGCCGGTGAACTCGTCACGACCGCCGAGGTAGTTCGCCTCGTCCGCGCCGACGGCATGCCCAAGGCCGATGTCCTCACCACCGCGCGCATTGCCGGAATCGCCGGTGCAAAAAAGACGTCAGAGCTGATCCCGTTGTGTCATCAGCTCGCGCTTTCGTCGGTCAAGGTGGAATTCGGGTTCACCGAAACCTCGATCACCGTCGAAGCGACGGCAAAGACTCGCGGACAGACCGGCGTCGAGATGGAAGCACTCACCGCCGTCGCGGTAGCCGGCCTGACCTTGCACGACATGGTCAAAGCGGTCGATCCCGGAGCCACCATGAACGGTGTTCGCCTGCTCACCAAAGACGGTGGTAAACACGGACATTGGACCCGCGACACTCAGAACTCACAGACATCTCCGGCGCACGCCTTCGCCTCGCCACGGTCCGCAACCGTCCTCGTCGCTTCCACCGGCGGTGCCAACGGAACCAGACCCGACACCACCGGACCGACGATCGCAGCCTGGCTACGCGAGCGGGACTTCGAGGTGCGTGGACCGCTTGTGTACGCCGACGCAGACATCGCGGCGGGCATCGCTGACGCCAAGGAGGGCTCCCCGTCGCTTGTCATCAGCACCGGCGGCACCGGTGCTTCCCCCACGGATGCAACCCCGGAAGCTACCCGGGCAGTCTTGACCCGTGAGTTGCCCGGGGTCGCAGAAGCGATCCGAACCAAGGGCCTCGAGAAGACCCCGCACGCGTCACTGAGCCGTGGTGTGGCAGGTCTCACAGGTACGACGGTCATCGTCAATCTTCCGGGTTCTCCCGGTGGAGTGAAGGACGGTCTCGCCGTCCTCGAACCCATCATCGATCACCTGCTCGCGCAGGTCGCAGGCGGAGGAGCACACGATGAGTGAGCTACTGGCTCGGATCTCCGAGCAACCGATTCACGCAGACACCGTCGACGCCGCCGTTGCCGGTCCGAAGAACGGCGCTGTTGTGGTGTTCACGGGAACGGTGCGCAATCACGATGGAGGTCAAGCAGTTTCAGCGTTGGAGTACCAGGCACACCCGGACGCGGAACGCTTTCTCGAGACGTGCTGCCAAGAGGTTGCAGCCTCGACCGGCCTGCCGGTTGCCGCGATCCATCGCGTCGGCCACCTCGAGATCGGTGACCTCGCACTGGTCGCCGCCGTCGCCGCCCCGCATCGAGCGGAGGCGTTCGCCGCGTGCGCCGAACTGGTGGAGCGCATCAAGCACGAGGTACCGATCTGGAAGCGGCAACACTTCGCGAACGGCGTCTCCGAATGGGTCGGGTTGTAGGTCGAACGCTCCGAGAAGGTAGAGTTGCGATCACTAGGTGCCTGAAATCGGGCATCCAGCGTCGTAGAACGCAAATTTTCTTGCTGAGTGCTCAATGCACCCGCTCTTCTTACGGCGAAGAAGCCTGCCGACCGGCAGCGCCGCCACCACTGTGCTTGATTGTTCGACCGGTTAATTCCCGTGTCGGCATCCGGGCACGAACACGTGCCCGAAAGGCTCTGAACACACTTGTCTGACATCTCTACGCCCGCTACCACCTTCGCAGCCCTCGGTGTGCGCGCACCGCTGGTGAAAGCTCTCGAAGACGGCGGAATCACTTCTCCGTTCCCGATCCAGATCGACACCCTCCCCGACACTCTTTCGGGGCGCGACGTACTGGGCCGCGGAAAGACCGGAAGCGGCAAGACCCTCGCGTTCTCCATCCCCATGGTCTCCCGCCTCGCCGGCGAACTGTCCGGAGGCAAGCGTCGTCCGGGTCGACCGCTCGGCCTGGTGCTCGCACCGACGCGTGAGCTCGCCACCCAGATCACCGCAACCCTCGAACCGTTGGCCGCCGCATACGACTTGCGCGTGACCACCATCTTCGGTGGCGTCTCGCAGCACCGCCAGGTTCAGGCTCTCAAGGCCGGAGTCGACATCGTCGTCGCCTGCCCCGGTCGCCTCGAAGACCTCATGAAGCAGAAATTCGTCAGCCTCGACGCCGTCGAGATCACCGTGCTCGACGAGGCCGACCACATGGCCGACCTCGGCTTCCTGCCCGTCGTCACCCGCATCCTCTCGTCCACCCCGCAGGACGGGCAGCGCCTTCTGTTCTCGGCAACGCTGGACAACGGCGTCGACAAGCTCGTCAAGCGTTTCCTCAAGAACGAGGTCATGCATTCGGTCGACGAGGCCAACTCCCCCGTCGCCGCGATGACGCACCACGTGTTCGACGTCGACGGCGTCGAAGCCAAGAAGGCTCTGGTCGAGAAGCTCGCTTCCGGTACCGGTCGTCGCATCCTGTTCATGCGCACCAAGCACCAGGCACGCAAGTTGGCTCGCCAGCTCACCGAGTCGGGCATCCCGTCAGTGGACCTGCACGGCAACCTCTCTCAGGCTGCTCGCGACCGTAACCTGGCGGCATTCTCCGCCGGTGAAGCGCGCGTCCTCGTCGCCACCGACGTCGCAGCGCGCGGCGTCCACGTCGACGACGTCGAGTTGGTCGTCCACGTCGATCCGCCGGCCGAGCACAAGGCGTACCTGCACCGCAGTGGTCGCACCGCTCGCGCAGGCAGCGCCGGCGACGTGGTCACCGTGGTTCTGCCCGAGCAGCGTAAGGATCTCGCGATCCTCATGCGTAAGGCAGCCATCAAGGTGACCCCGGTTCGTTCGACTGCCAACTCCGAGCACGTCGTCAAGTTGGTCGGCGACATCGCACCGCACGTCACGCCGGCTCCGAAGGCTCCGGCCCAGCCGAACGGTGGACGCGGACAGCGTCCCGCCGGCCAGGGTGGACGCGGCGGCGCAGCACGTTCGGGTCAGGCGCGCTCCGGACAGGGCGGTCAGTCACGCGGTGCTCGCACCGGCGGAGTTGCCCGTCAGGAACATGCAGGCGGCGGCGCTCGCCGTCCCCGCACCGGCGGCGGCGCTCGCACCGCAGGCTCCACCGGGGGCCGTCCCGCGCGCTAGGCCACCCGGTACAACTCAATAAGATTCGTAGTGGACAGCGTCGGCCAATGGCCGGCGCTGTCGCCATCCGAAGCGCTCGAGATCCGGAACCTGTTGAAACTCAGTCACCTTCCCGACGCACAGCCACGCAATGGGGCGTACGGGTGACGGAATGCCCATGAGTTCGGTGAGGTACTTCTCGTCGTAGAACGAAACCCAGCCGATGCCGATCTCCTCGGCTACCGCGGCGAGCCACAAATTCTGAATTGCGAGTACCGCCGAGAACAGTCCGGTGTCGTCGACGGTATGACGGCCGAGGATGTTCGGGCCACCGCGTGACGGGTCGTAAGTGACGACGATGCCGGTACCGCTCTCGGCGATTCCCTCGATCTTGATAGGGTCGAACGTCGATCGGCGATCCTCGGGCAAAGACTGTGCGAACTTCAGCCGGGCATCGGCGACATGTGCCGCGAAGGTATTGAGCGTCTCCGGATTACGAACGACGACAAAATCCCACGGTTGCGTGTTTCCCACGCTCGGCGCGCGATGGGCGGCGTCGAGAATGCGCATCAGAGTTTCGTCGGGGATGACCTCTCCCGAGAACTCGGCGCGAACGTCTCGCCGTCGCCGAATCGCTTCGTACACGGATACATCTGATTCACTCACGCCCCGACGGTATAGCGGTGCAATCCCAGCATGGCGTCGGGGTGCGGTTCGACCGTTTCCTCGCGCACGCAGGCGCGGAGCGCGCTGCCGACCGCTCCCGAATCCATCCCGGTACCGATCACAACCAGTTGCGTGGTTCGAGGTTCGCCCGACTTCCACCGCAGCGGCGTGATCCGAACATGATCACCCACCGATTGGATCTCGAATTTTCCTGTGTAACCCGGAATCTCGAAGTTCACGAATCCTTTGATGCGGTACACCCCCGGCGGTTGATTCTCGAGGAAATGCGTCAGAGCCCTGGCATCGAGTGGCATCTCCGACGTGAAATCAACCGATTCGTAGCGGTGGTGCAGGTGATCGTGGTGACACGAGCCGTCCTCGTGATCGTCGTCGTGCCCCTCGCGCAAGAGCTCGTCGAGGCTCAGTTGATCGCCCGGAGCGGGAGGGGTCACCTCACCGGAATCGAACAGCAGAGCAGGGTCTATCCGTGAATGCGCCGTCTCCACTATCGGCGCTCGCGGATTCAACTCGCGAATTCCGGCCGTGAATCTCTCGCGCTCGGAGACCGGAACGCTGTCGATCTTGTTGACTACCACCAGGTCTGCCAGGCGGACATGTTGATCGAGCTCGGGATGTTCGCGGCGAACGGTGGAGAAATTGGCTCCGTCGACCAGGACCACCAGGCCGCCGTAGACGACAGACGGGTTCTCACTTCCGAGGACGAGTCGAATCATGTTCCGCGGCTCAGCAAGCCCGCTCGCCTCGATGACGATGACGTCGATCCCGGATTGCCGGTGCGCCAACTTGTTCAGCATCTCGTCCATGTCCGAGACGTCGACAGCGCAGCACAAACAGCCGTTACTGAGAGAGACCATCGAATCGACCTGACCGGCGACCATCATCGAGTCGATGTTGACGGAGCCGAAGTCGTTGACGATCACGCCGATGCGTACACCGTCGTTGTTGCGCAGAAGATGGTTGAGCAGCGTCGTCTTTCCCGAACCGAGAAAGCCTGCGACGACTATTACGGGAATCTGCTTCTTCGCCACCACGCAACCTTCCGAAACCACACGTACCGATCAGTGATCGTAGTGGAGTGTGGCTCCGGAAGGTTCACGCTGACAGCAGACTCACACCGTGCAGAGCGGACGGATGTCCGACGTGCCCTCGGTGGTCGGTGACGTCAAGATCGTGCACGCGTTGTATCCACGGGATTCGGCGACCCGACGGATCTCACTCCAGCCGGCCGCGTCGACAATCGGGGACCGTGAGAGCACGAACCCGGAAAGCCTGAGTGGATCGCCCACCAGTGCCCACGAATAATCGTCGGCGATATACGTGACGATGTAGTTGGGCGGACCGTCCAAACTCTCCTGCGAGGGCACCCCGGGGAAGCTCACATGCAACTGGGCACCCGTTGCTGGATCGGTAACTCGGGCATTCCCGACGATCTCGTTGGCTTGGCCGGTCCACGTCGTACACGTGTTCTTCACGCTCACGTTCGACGAATCGACGATCCCGTAACTCGCCCGGGTGTCCTTCGCGCACGCGAGGTTGAAGGGCTGAGGAATCGCCGCCACCTGGTTCCATTCCCCTACGTAGCGCGCGGCGTCCAGGTTCGCCACCGGCTGCAGAGGTTCCCAGAGTGGGCTCGCCTGCGCGGTTCCCGAAAACAGCGTCGCTGCGGCGCACACTCCCGCAATCGCAATCGCACTTCGCCCCGACCACTTCATGTCATTGCTCCTCGTCTGTACAACGCTCGATCGGCATTGGTTCCTCAAGGTATTCGGAGCTGACGGACTGGAGGATGGGGACGTATGTAAAACTACTTTCGGTTTGTTATGGACCTACTTCACAAACCTTATGTAGTCTTTGCTCAAAGATAGCTGAAAGTCGGACGGAGCTACTGTGATGAAGGTTGTCGACTTAGGTCTCGAGCGCACTCGCTATGCAGTCATCGACGAGACGATCGAGTCGAGGTGGCGCCGAGTCACCTCGATGCAGCACGACACCGTTGCCGTCGTGACTCCGCGCGACCGGATCACTTTCGCCGAACTCGAACTCCGGACCGATGCATTGGTCCGCGAACTTCGCCTACGTGGGTCACACGGGGCTCGCCCGGTTGCGGTTGATCTCGAACCAACCGCCGAGTCGGTGCCCGCCATCCTCGCTACTCTGATTTCCGGTCGACCTTTGGTCATGATCGACCCACAACTCCCCGAGGCCCGGCGAGCGCACATCATGAGCGCCTCGGGCGCCGTCGCGCTGCAGTCGATCCTCGACGAATCGGCCGCAACCGGCTTCCGTTTCGACAACGCGCTGGAACCATCGAGTTCCGACCCTGCCATGATCGCGTTCACATCAGGGACCAGTGGAGCGCCCAAGGGAGTCGTGTTGAGCCACTCCATGTGCCTGAACAAAGCCGACGAACTTGCCGCAGCAATCGACCTGCGCCCCGACGATCACATCGGAAACCTGTTGCCCGTCAGTTTCGGAGCCGGAATCACGGCCCTGATCATGGGACTGATGAACGGCGTCACGGTCTTCTGCTGGGATCCACGCGTCGACGGAGTTTCGGGAATCGACGACTGGCTGATCGAGAATTCGATCACGACCGCGCACTGCGCGCCGTCATTCCTGCGGGCGTGGTCAAGCCTCGAATCCGATGAAGCACCGGATAATTCGCTCGGATCGCTGCGGGTCGTCGTGACGTACGGGGAAGCAGTTCACGGCGAGGACTACGCGCGCCATCGCAGTCACGGCTTCGCTCGCGCCACGTACGTCAACTGGCTGGCCACCACCGAGACCGGTGTCGTCGCGTACAACGCGTTCCCACCACATTCCGAACTACCCGTCGGAGTGGTACCGGCCGGACGTGCTCGCGACGGCAAGGACGTACAGATCGTCGATGTGAACGGCGTGCCTCTCCCCGACGGAGAGATCGGCGAGATACAGATTGTCTCGAGCGATCTTGCCGATGGATACCACGGTGACCCGGATCGCACTGCGGCACGATTCACGCGCCTCGGCGACGGAGTGAGCATCTACCGGACCGGTGACCGGGGCCGTATCGACGAACGCGGCGAACTACAACTGCGGGGACGCGTCGACGACGCCGTCAAGATTCGGGGCTATTTGGTAGAGCCGATGGAAGTCGAGGCGCATATTCGTCGAATTCCCGGCGTCGCCGATGTTTTCGTGGCTGTCGTCCTCGAGAACGATCGACCGGAGATTGTCGCCTACGTGGTCCTGACCAAAGCCGTGATGGCACGGTCGGGCGCCGAGATGCGCCGCGAATTGGCCAAATTTCTACCGACCTGGATGCTTCCCCGACATTTTGTCCTCCTGGCCGAGTTGCCCCGCAACGAACGCGGAAAGGTCGATCGCCCGAGGCTGCCGACTGTCGCGGTGAGGAGCGATCTGCCAACTCTTGCCGGCCCCACCGAGCTGATGTTGGCTGGTATCTGGAAGTCGATTCTCTGCACCGACTCCGTCGACCGCGAGGACGACTTCTTCGAACTCGGCGGCGACTCACTCGCTTCCATCGAAGTTCTCAGCAGAATTCAGGAGAAGTTCCGGGTTCGAATCTCCAGCGCACAATTCGTCTCCGCCAGCACAATCAAAGACCTTGCAGGAGTTATCGATCGAAGTGCGGTCGTCAAGCAAAGCGCGCCGCAGCCGACGGTTGTGCCACTCAAATCCGACGGTAGTGGCACTCCCCTCTTCATCGTGAACGGTGCCGGAGCACCACCGACTGCATTGTCGAACTTGTCGAATTCTCTCACCACAGATCGCCCGGTTTTCGCGGCGCAGGCCCGCGGATTCGAATCTCGTGGCCTACCCGACCGCTCGGTGAAAGGTGCGGCACGGCGACTGATAGTCGAGATCAAGAAGATTCAGCCGACGGGCCCGTACCTGCTCGCCGGATACTCCTACGGTGGATACGTAGCTTTGGAGATAGCCGCTCAGCTCGTACAGGCCGGCGATGACATCCAGCGGGTCATCGTTCTCGACAGCAGGATTCCGAGTACTGTCGTCCAGCGGTTGGCGGCCCGCGCGGGCGTCCCTCTGGATGCGTCCGTCATCGAGTTGGCGCCTCAACCCCAGTCGAACGTCCGGTGGCAGCCGACCAAGCCCGCAGTCGCGGCACTGTGGGTGCGCTCGCTGTTCGCCGGGATCATGCAGTACCCACCTGCGATGCAGTGGATCATTTTCCTCTACATCGCAAACCAGGCGATAGCGAGACATCGCATTCGTCCCTGTGCTGCCCCAGTCACAGTAATCCGTGGCGCCTACAACAATCGGGGTTCCGAAGTCTGGTCGCTCATTGCCACGGGCTCACTCGAATTCGACGACATCGACGCCGGTCACGAAGACCTGATTCGTCCACCGTATGTTCGGCAAACTGCATCGGCCTTCGACCGAATCTGTGACCGAACATGACCAACGATGCTCACGTCCAGCTGTAGAAGAGAGAGCGGCGCGGAGTGACAGCCCATTCGGTCGTCGACGAACAGACCCTTTCCTTGACGAATGCACCCGCCCTGCCCGCAATGACCACTCCCGTTGACTCGTCGACACGAGTGGTCCGCTGGAACACACCTCGCCGCCTCCCGAGACTGATGCACCGACCTGCGAACTTCGGAGTCACCGGGCGCGGCGCGGAACCTTCGAGTCGATGCAGGATCGTTTCGGCCGCATGGACTCCCAAGGGGATCGCGGCCTGACAACTCATCCTCAGTGAGAGATCACCGACTGCGACCGCATCACCCGCACCAAAGATGTTGGGGTGGGACGAGCATTCCAGTCCATCGTCGACCTTCAGACGACCGAGTTCGTCGACGGGAAGGCTACTTCGGCGCGCCAGATCGGGGACCCCGAATTCGGTCGCGAGAATCGTGCAATCGGTCTCCACCCGTACACCTCCCGCTAGCTCGCAGGACGAACCGTCGATCCGAGTCACCCGGGATTCGGTGACAATATCAACCCCAAGGTCGGTCAATGTTCTGAGAATTGCCGATCGAGCACGCTCTGACAGATCCGGGGCCAAGATTCCTCCGGTCACCAAAGTGATTCGGCTGCTTCGCTGCTCAGCCAATTCTGCGGCAGTCTCGATCCCGGTGAGACCGCCGCCGACAACGCAGACCGCAGCCTTCTCGTCGAGAGTCGCCAGCCTGGACGAGAGGCGGACCGCGTCCTCGAATTCGGCGACGCCGAATCCGTGCTCGTCCGCCCCGGCGATCGTGCTGGGCAACTGCCTACTTCCGACTGCGTAGACCAAGTAGTCGTAGTCGAGCGCGCTGCCGTCGTCGAGGGTGAGCCTGCCGAGCGCCGCCTCGATCGTCGTCACCTCTCCGAAGACTCGGTGTGCCGCACGCGGTAGCGCCCTGTCGAACGAGACCGTAGCGTCGTAGCCAGCCGCGATCATCTGATGGAGCCTGATTCTTTGCACGAAGTGTGGGCGCGGATTCACGACGCTCACCGTGATGTCCGACCGAGTTCGCAGCAGTCGCTTCGCTGCCATGACGCCCGCATATCCTGCCCCGATTATCACCACGTGTGCACTCATGGTTCTCCGTTCCGCCGACGGTCCCCATGCCGAGAATGCACGGGATGATCAAGCCTCACCGCGGACAGTATTGCGCACGAAACAACAAATGCTCTGCACCGATTGGTGCAGAGCATTTGTTCGGGTGGAGCTAAGGGGACTCGAACCCCTGACCCCCACACTGCCAGTGTGGTGCGCTACCAGCTGCGCCATAGCCCCGTATTCAATTAACTCTAACAGTCGAACTCGCAGCGGCTTTTCTGCTTTCCGCTTGCTGGAAGAAAGTTACACCACTTGACTCCTGGGCAACAAATCGCCTGGTCAGAGCGAAGCGGCCGCTCCTCGTCCGAGCGGCCGCTTCAGCTCAGGAGGAGAGCTTGGAAACCCAGTCGCTGCTGCCCGTGTCAACGATCTTGCCGTTCGCCACTACCGTGGGCGTCCCGTTCGACCCGACATCCTTGAGCGCCTGGCTGGCGGCTGCGGCATTAGCCGCGGCGGCTTCGACGTTGGTGCCGGAAGAGATGCAGGTTGCCACGTCCTCGGATGCGCCCGCATCACGAGCGATCTGGGCGAGGTCGTCGTTGGTGTGGTCGCTGCTGCCGCCCTCGGCAGGCTGCGTGTCGGTCGCGAAAAGCTTGTTGTGGAATGCGGAGTACGCGATCGCGTCACCACCCTGAGCGACGCAGAGCAGAGCGGCGCCGGCCCGTGTGGAGTAGTCACCACTGCCCGACGCCCGGTTGAGGAAGTTCAGCATGTGGTACCGCACGGCGACGTCACCGTTGTCGACGGCGGCCGCGAGAGCCTGGCCACTGAGGTGCTCGAGAGCAGCGCAGGCCGGGCACAGCGGATCCTCGAAGAGATCAATGGTCGTCGCGGCGGAGGGCTTGCCGAGCAGCACCACTCCGTTGTCCTGCACCGTGACGGCAACTTCGGAACTCTGCACGGAGCCGTAGCCGTCGTTCTGGGGCTTGTTCTTGCTGTTCGTCCACAAGACACCGCCGATGACGAGGGCCGCGATCACGAGCACCGCGAGGCCACCGATGATGTAGGTGGAGCGGCTCGAGACCGGTTCCGGCGAGTATTTGTTCTTGCTGCTCTTGGTGCTCACGCTGATGCAGTCCTTCGTGCGTCGAAACGATTTACCGATTGCTTACCTTGCCACTGAAGACTGAGTATCCACTGAGAACGCCGCGCGTGATCCGGGCCCCAATGCGAGCGGCGAACGCGGGAACACGAGCAGCCAGACGGCAAGTGCCAAGAAGCCCAGGTCCCGGAGAATCTCCTTCAGATAGTCCCAAGCGCCGACGTCGGCTGCACCTCCGCCGCCGAAACATCCGCAGTCGATGGACAATCCCCTGGCCCACACCGAAATGATCACCGCAATGAGAACCGTGAGGATGACCACCGAGACCGCAGCGGATACGCGCACCGCCAGCCCGACGAGGATCAGCAGGCCCAGCACTATTTCGACCAGGGGAAGAGCCGTCGCCACCGGACCTACCAGCGACTCGGGCAACAGTTGATAGGCGCGCACCGCGATCTTCGTCTGCACGGGATCAAAGAACTTGAGTCCCCCGGAAATCAGCCAAACGGCCGCCAAACCCAATCGGGCCACAAGACTCACGATGCGAATTGCCACCCGATCGAGAGTACAGAATGCCCGGTCAGTCCAGGTTTGTCCGCGCAGGAGTATCCGTTAGCACCGTCACATCAGTCAGATCTTCGACGACGGATTCGACGGGCTTCGTTCGCGACGGAACGAACAACCAACCCGTCGCCGACACGACTACTACGGCTCCCATCACCGCGAAGGCCGCCGAGTACGACACATGCTGGGCGATCAGTCCGGCACAAATCGGCGCCACTACCCCACCGATGTCGGACATCATCTGGAATACCGCCAGAACGGGTCCGCCTCGGGCCGTCGATCCGACAACATCGGCAACCGCGGCCTGCTGGGCCGGACTCATGAGCCCGGAGCCGACACCAGTCACTGCGGCGATGGCGAAGAACACCACAAGGTTGTCGGTGAATCCCATTGCGATGGTTCCCAGACCGCAGATGAGCAGACCGCTCACGACAAAGGGCTTGCGTCCGAAGCGGTCCGAGAGCCGTCCGGACACGATCAACACCAACGCGTTGCCGACGGCAAAGATCGTGAGAGCGTAGGCCGCTATCGACGGGTCTCGGTCGAGGAACTCCACGACGAACAGAGGGACCATGGCAACGCGAACTCCGAAGATCACCCCGCCGAAGGCGAGGTTCGATCCGAGCGCTGCCCGGTACACCGGCGACTGGAGCCCTTCTGTGAGAGTCATCGACTTCACATCGACAGCCTTGTCCGGTGACGCCAGGTGAGATCCACGCAGGCTCACGAAGACAACGAGCGCGGCGATCACCAGCGCAACTGCGTAGATGATGAACGGCATCCGCAGACCGAACTGCAACAGCGCACCGCCGACCAGCGGGCCGCCGATCGATCCCATGAGAAAGCTTGTCGCGTACAGCCCCGAGACGCGGCCGCGACTGTCCGGCGGTGACATGCGAATGATCAGCCCGAGAGCCGACACCGTGAACATGGTCGACCCGATGCCGCCCAACGACCGGAACAGCAGAAGTTGCCAGTACTCCCCCGCGAAAGCGCACGCACCGGTCGAGACCGCGACGATCAAAAGGCCGACGATGTAGACCGGACGCTCACCGAGTTTCTGTACCAAAGTGCCGCTCATCGGCGCGAACACCAATCGCATGAATGCGAAAGACGAGATCACGATCGTGGCGGCGGTGACCGATACGTCGAAGCTGCGCGCGAACTGCGGTAGAGCCGGAGCGACCAACCCGAACCCGAGGGCTATGACGAAGCTGGCGGCGACCAGTACCCAAATTTCCTGTGGCAGCTTGGCTGCACGAGTTTTCATGTCGCCCGGAATTCTAGCCGGGCGACACGAGCGGTCCGCGAGCTAGTTCGCCTTCAAGACGCCGGACACCAAGTCCTTGGCCGCTGCCTGAACCTGAGCCAGATGATCGGCGCCCTTCATCGACTCGGCATAAATCTTGTACACGTCCTCCGTGCCGGACGGCCTCGCTGCAAACCACGCGTTCTCTGTCGTCACCTTGAGACCACCGATCGCCGCGCCGTTTCCGGGCGCCGCGGTCAGTGTCGCCGTGATCGGTTCACCCGCCAGTTCGGTCGCACTCACCTGATCGGGAGACAGTTTTGCCAAGACTGCCTTCTGTGCGCGTGTCGCGGGTGCATCGATCCGTGCGTACGCCGGGCTCCCGAACTTCTCGGCCAACGCGTCGTAATGCGCCGACGGAGACTTTCCCGTCACCGCGGTGATTTCCGACGCGAGCAACGCAAGGATGATGCCGTCCTTGTCCGTCGTCCAGACCGAACCGTCGTGGCGGAGGAAGGATGCACCGGCGCTTTCCTCGCCGCCGAATCCCACCGACCCGTCGAGCAGACCGGGAACGAACCACTTGAAACCGACTGGAACCTCGAGCAATTCGCGGCCCACACTGCTGACCACGCGGTCGATCATCGAGGAACTCACGAGTGTCTTGCCCACCTTGGTGTCTGCGCGCCACCCTGGCCGGTTCGCGAAGAGATACTCGATGGCAACGGCGAGATAGTGATTCGGGTTCATCAAACCGCCGTCGGGTGTGACGATGCCATGGCGGTCGGAGTCTGCATCGTTTCCGGTCGCGATGTCGTAGCGATCCCGAATTCCGATCAGCGACGCCATCGCGTCGGGCGACGAGCAGTCCATGCGGATCTTGCCGTCAGTGTCGAGCGTCATGAATCGCCAGGTCGGATCGACGAGCGGATTCACCACTTCGAGGTCGAGTCGATGAGTTTCGGCAATCGCGCCCCAGTAGTCGACGCTTGCCCCGCCGAGGGGATCTGCACCGATCCTGATTCCGGCATCGCGGATTGCATCGAGGTTGAGGACAGAGGGGAGGTCTTCGACGTAGTACCGGAGGAAGTCGTAGCGTTCGACGCGGTCCAGCGCCTGCGCCGCCGTGACACGCCGTACCCCGGAAAGTCCCTTGCGCAGTAGCTCGTTCGCTCGATCGGCGATAACCGACGTCGCATCCGTATCCGCGGGTCCGCCGTGTGGCGGGTTGTATTTGAGGCCGCCGTCACGCGGCGGATTGTGTGAAGGCGTCACGACGATGCCGTCGGCCTTTGCCTCCGGTCCCGTCGAGTTGTACCGCAAGATCGCGTGGCTGACCGCCGGGGTGGGCGTGTAGGCATCGCGTGAATCGACGAGGACGACGACGTCGTTGGCGACCAGGACCTCCAAGGCCGACAGCCAGGCAGGCTCCGAGAGCGCATGTGTATCGCGGCCGATGAACAGTGGTCCGTCGATGCCCTGCGAAGCGCGGTACTCGACGATCGCCTGGGTTGTCGCCAGGATGTGAGCTTCGTTGAACGCCGCGTCGAGACTGGAACCGCGATGTCCTGAAGTGCCGAAAAGTACCTGCTGCATCGGGTTCTCGGGATCCGGGGTGCGCGTGTAATACGCGGTGACCAGATGAGGAACGTCGATCAGATCCTCTGGCAGAGCCACTTGTCCTGCTCGTTCGTGCGCCACGAATCCCCCTCGGCCCGGTGGTCGACCACTGTGTCGACGCGACTGTGGACAATTGTCTACCCTGGCCGCGTGGCGTGCACGCTCGACGCCGGATCGGTCAATCCGTGATCTGGATTCCCAACCACGCAGCGGACAGTCCGACGATCAAACTGACGACGATGTAGATCAGCGAGAGGGCCGTCTGGCGCCTCTCGACCATCCCGACATTCTCGTTCGCAAAGGTCGAGTAGGTGGACAAGCCACCGCAGAATCCGGTCGCCAGAAGTGCGGCCATCTCGGTGGAAAGAGCTGCCCCGGTGAACAATCCAAGGAGGAAGCAGCCGATCACGTTGGCGGCGAACGTCGCAGCCGGGAATCCCTTGTACGCGGGTACATACCGCGCCAACAGGTACCGGCCGCTCGCACCAGCGCCGCCGCCGAGTGCCACCAGGAGAACTGTCATGCCGACGCTCCGTCCCGCGCGCGGATCCAGCGTTCACCGAGCCCTTTGCCCAGTGCAGCGGCGAGGATCGCGGGAATCAGCGTCCCGAGTACATAGAGAATCGATCGCCACGGACTCTCCGTCACGGCGTGAACCGCGAAGGACGAGAAAGTGGTGAAGCCGCCACAGAACCCGGTGCCGAGAAAGAGGTACCCAACCTTGTTGTGGACGAGGAGGGCCGCGAGAACACCGAGAACGAACGAGCCGACGACGTTGATGACCAGTGTCGTCCAGATGTGGGGAAAGAGCTCCCCCAGCCCGTATCGACTCAGTGCACCCAATGCTCCGCCGACGGCAACCGCTCCCACCGCACCCGGCAGCTTCAGATCACCCATGCTCTCGCCTCACCCGAAAGAGCCTACGTCCCGGATCGGGCTTTCGGCGGGCGCGGAATGAAGTAACTTGTCCGCTGCTGATACTCGCGATAACCCGGACGCTGTTCCATATGTCGCTCGAGCAACCGCGCACCGGTGGCGAAGACCAGGAAGTACGTCATGGCGATCGGCGAGAGGACAGTCAACACTCCCGGCCACACGGACGCCGAGACGAGGAAGATCCCCCACCAGACGCATGCGTCGCCGAAATAGTTGGGATGCCGCGTCCACGCCCACAAACCTTGATCCATGATGTGGCCACGGCTACCCGGATCGGATTTGAATTCCTCCATCTGCCGGTCGCCGACCGTCTCGAACGTGACGCCGACAATCCACAGCGCGATACCGAGCACAACAAGAAACCCGAAGCTGCCGTTCGATACTGCGGCGACCTGGATAGGCAGGGAGACGAACCACAACGAAATCCCCTGCGTGAGATAAATCTTGCGGATCGCATACAGCGTTCGATTACCCGTCGCTCGTCCGAGCATTTCTTCGTACCGCGGGTCTTCACCCTTGCCCCGGGATCTGATCGCCATGTGCGTCGCCAACCGCAGACCCCAGATCGCCACCAGCGCAAGCATCAGCAACCGGCGCCAGAGGTCGCCGGTTCCCACTATCGCGGACACGAGCGCGATCAGAACGAAGCCGGCGCCCCACGACACGTCGACAACATTGTGCCGCCCGATCCGTACACCGATGGTGGCTGTCACTGCCATTCCGACGGCGATCGCCAACAGGCTCGTGAGCGTGACCACTCCGAATGCGCCCCAGTCGAATCCGTTCATCGCCGCGACACCCACCGCGGCCGGACCGATTCCATATCCGATCGACCATCACCGTGCGGCCGGACCGACAGAATCTGATCGACGCCCATCCTGCCGTCCCGAAATGCCATTCCTCCGCCGACGAGGTAGAGACGCCACACCCGAGCGACTTCGACACCCACGAGATCCACGACGCGATCCCAGTTCGATTCGAAGGTCTCGATCCACGCGTCGACGGTCCGCACGTAGTGCTCACGCAGGGCGTGCACGTCCCGGACTTCGAGTCCACCTTCCTCGATCATCGCAACAGTGCGACCGACCGGCCGCATGTACATGTCCGGCGCGATGAACGACTCGATGAACGGACCTCCCCCGGGGTGCGCACCGGTGCGTGACATCTGCTGAATCAGCACACGGCCACCGGCAATAACGTTGTCGTGGAGCGCTTTCACGTATGTCGGATAGTTGTCCTCACCGACGTGCTCACCCATCTCGATCGACGCGACCGCATCGAAGGGACCGTCTGGAATCTCACGATAATCTTGGAGCCGGATCTCGACCCAGTCTTTCAAACCGAGTGCGCGGATCTTCGCGTCGACAAAAGCCTTCTGCTCCGCCGAGATCGTGATGCCGACAACCCGAGCGCCGTACTCACGCGCTGCATGCAGGCTCAGCGAGCCCCAACCACAGCCGACATCGAGGAACCGTAGGCCTCGCGCTCGATCGAGGCCGACCTTGCGGCACACCAGATCCAGCTTGTCTGTCTGTGAGTCTTCGAGCGTGTATTCCGGCGCGTCGGAAGTCCAATAGCCCGAGGAGTACGCCATGTTCTCATCGAGGATCAGTTGGTAGAAATCGTTCGACAAATCGTAGTGGTGCCCGATCGCCTCGCGGTCGCGCGCGAGACTGTGCAAGCGGCCCTTCACCTGAGCCTGCGACGACGGTGGAGCCAAAGGTCTCCCGAGAGCACCGAAGGATCGCGCAGCCTTGACCGCGGCCAGGACGAGAGACGGGGTCGGGGTGATCGACCCGAGCCCCCGCTCGGCAGAGACCTTCCACACGTGTGTGAGCGCATCACCGAGATCGCCTTCGACGTCGAGTTCACCGAGAACATATGCCTGCGCCGCTCCCAACTCGCCGGGATTCCAGAGCAAGCGTCGCAGCACATTCGGGCTGTAGAGCGTCACTTTCGGAGCATCTTCCGGACCTGCTGTGCTGCCGTCCCAAGCAGTCAATCTCACCGGAAGTTCGCCGCCGACAAGTGGACTGAGGATGTCCGAGAGACGGCCCGCAACGCCGGCATCTTGTGCCGTCCGATCCATCGTGGCGGTCATCGCTGGTTCCTCCGATCGAGAACAATTTGCTGGACGTCGAGATACCCCGAGCGAAACCCCGCCTCGGAGTAGCAGAGATAGAAATGCCACATCCGCGCGAACACTGCGTCGAACCCGAGCGCGGACGCTTCGTCGGCGCGAGCACTGAAACGCTCGTCCCACAGCCGCAACGTCTGCGCGTAGTGATCGCCCATCGACATCCGCTCACGCACCCGAAGGGTTGTCATGCGTTCGGTGACGTCCTCTATCGCCCGCACCGACGGGAGAAATCCGCCGGGGAAGATGTACTTGTGCACCCAGGTGTAGGTGTTGCGGGTCGCGAGCATCCGATCGTGCGGCATCGTGATGGCTTGGATCGCCGCGCGCCCACCCGGCGCCAGCAGGGCGTCGATCGTCTGGAAGTAGCTTCCCCAGTACTGGTGGCCGACAGCCTCGATCATCTCGACCGACACGACGGCGTCGTACTCCCCCTGTACTTGCCGATAGTCGAGAAGGTCGACCTGAACGCGATCTGCCAGTCCCGCAGCGCTTATCCGCTTCGCCGCCAATTCCTGCTGTTCGACCGACAGTGTCACTGAGCGCACCGTTGCTCCGCGCTCGGCTGCTCGGATCGCCAATTCTCCCCAGCCTGTGCCGATTTCGAGCACTCGCGAACCGGGACCGACACCCGCACCGTCCAGCAGGCGATCGATCTTCCGATGCTGAGCCGCTGCGAACGCGTCCCACGACGGGGTAGCTCCCACCGACAGATCCTCGAAGAGAGCACTGGAATACGTCATGGTGTCGTCGAGGAACAGTTCGAACATCTCGTTCGAGAGGTCGTAGTGCCGGGAGATGTTCGAGCGCGTGTTCTGCGTCGAATTCCGCTCACTGCGAGGCTGCTTCGGAATGTAGAGGCCTCGTAGCCGCTGCAGGAAGTCGGGAATCAGCGTCGCCACCCGGGAGGCGAAGACTTCCAGGACCGCGGTGAGGTCGGAGGCTTCCCAATCGCCCGCCATGTACGACTCGCCGAATCCGATCAACCCACTGTCGCCCACACGAGCAGCGAAGTCGTCTGGACGGTGGATGACCATCAACGGCGAATCCGGACTACCTCCACCGGAGAACTCACCGTTGGGCATCTGAACGCGCAGCGGCAAGCGCGCGACCGCCTTGTGGAACAGAGCGCGGGCAACCGGCGACGCAACCCTCACTTTGAAACCGCTGGGCACCGTGGCAACGCCCGGCCACCGCTCGGATTCGATCGTGTGAGCGGAAGGTTCGGTGCCGAGAGTGGTCGTGGTCATTGCACTGCCTCCTGCGGGTGATGTTGCGGTCGGGGAACGATAGGTAAGCGCCTGGCCCACAGCCGGATTCCTTGAAATCTGATCTGCGCGGCGACTCGCAGCGGAGCCAGCGGGATGGAGAGCGCACTGCGGACGATCTCGCGCGTCGTCGCCGGCACACAACGACCGGACACCGTGGCTACGAATGGCGCCTTGCCGTCACGGGCCAGAACTATCGAGAGCGCGAGCGCGGTGTCGGGTAGCGGAAGTCGCATCCGGTACTCGCCGTCCAGATCGTTGAATGGAGACACGTAGAACTCTTTGGACGTGCGAGCCCCGCCGCGTTCGTCGGTTTCGAGCAGGTAGCAATGCCGCTCGCCGTAGGTGTTGTGAACCTCGGCAACGACGCACCGCTGACTGCCGTCGTCGTTCAGACACCAGAACACACTCAGTGGGTTGAACACATGCCCGAGAACACGTGCGTTCGCAAGCATGAGGATGCGGCCGCCGGCGAACTCCAATCCGTTAGTTGCCAGAAAAGACTCGACGTTGGCACGAATCGATCGGGTGGGGTCGCCGAGGTGATCTCCGGCGTCGAACTTCGCCAAGGATCGCAGTGCCTTCGGGAGCTCGGGCAGATCGTCGACGTCGACGAGCCAGCTGTAGCTTCGGTACTCGAACTCGTTGTGCAACGGCTCCGTTCGTACGTGTCGGATGCTCGTATGAACGATGGACGGCGTGATGGGTGCAGTCACGGCCACCGACCTCCGACGCGTTCGGCGGCGCGCAGGCCAGACAGTGCACCGTCCTCGTGGAAACCCCATCCGTGGTACGCACCGGCAAACGCGAGCACGTCCGAGTCCAACTCGGGAAGCCGCGCTTGAGCGGCGACGGAGGTGGGTGTGTACTGCGGATGCTCGTAGGTCATCTGATCGATCACCGAGTCCGGGGACACCATTTCGTCTCCCCCCAACGTCACCAGGTAGCGCCGACCGGTCTCCGGCAGCCGCTGCAACCTCGTCATGTCGTAGCTGACCAGAACGTGATCTGGCTTCGCGTTGCATTCAGGGATGTAGTAGTTCCACGACGCGCGCGCATTGGTGTTGCCGGGCAGCACATTTTCGTCCGTGTGAAGTTGGGTGTGGTTGACGGAGTACGGCATTGCGCCGAGGACCTGGGATTCGGCAGGCGTCGGATCCGCCAAAATCTTCAGTGCTTGCTGCGGATGCGTTGCGACCACAACTGCGTCGAAGGTCTGGATCTGGTCGTCGCCGTCACGAATGTCGACGCGATCGTCGAACCGGTGGACGGCGCGAACTGGCGTGTTCAGGCGGATATCCCCGATACTTTTGGCGACGAGACGAACGTATTCGCCCGATCCACCGGTGACTGTTCGCCAGGTCGGCGATCCAGTGACGCTCAGCATTCCGTGGTGATCGAGGAACGAGAACAGGTACCGCGCGGGATATTTCAGCGCCGAGCCGGGGTCACACGACCAGACTGCCGACACGAGCGGAGTCATGAAGTGAGCGGTGAAGTAGTCGGAGAACCGGCCGCTGCGCAGAAACACTCCCAGTGTCTGGTCGGGTGCCGACGGATCCGTGTTGTCGAGCAGGGCGCGGGCACGGCGATGGAAGCGCTTGACCTCCATCAACATCGACAGAAAGCTGCCGTTGACAAGGAGCCCCGGCGTCGGGAGAACGCCGCGCAACCCTTGGCCTCCCGAGTACTCGAGACCGCAACCCCCACACCTGACCGACATACTCATGTCGGATTCCTGCGTAGGCACATCGAGTTCTGCGAACAATCGCAACAATGTCGGATAGGTGCGATCGTTGTGAACGATGAACCCCGTGTCGATGGCGAGGCTTCGCCCTTCCGGGTCGGTGACCGAATGGGTGTCCGCGTGCCCGCCGAGCCGTGAATCCGCTTCGTAGAGGGTGACGTCACTGTCCTTACTGAGCACCCACGCCGCTGTCAGACCTGCGACACCACTACCGACGACGGCCACCTTGCGCTTGTCGGAACTCATCGTCGTTCTCCCATCTTTGTTGCGGCTACCCCGCGACTCATTCGTGCGATTGCATCCGCGACGAGGCGATGCCAGGTCGCCGCCCGACGGAGCATGAAGTGGCCTGCGCCGCCGATGCCGATCCATTCAGCGCTCTTACCCGACTTCTGCAGTTCGTCAACTTTCCGACGAGACGCTGCCGGGTCGGTCCACGAGTCGGCCGTGCCGTGGAGCACAACCAGTGGTGTGTCCGAACGCAGATTCACCGACGTTCCATCGGGCCACCACGGCGCCAGCGCAACCACACCGACCACCGCCGGATCGCCACACAGTTCGGCGGCGACCCGTCCGCCCATCGAGTGGCCCAGCAAAATCACCCGAGCTTGTGCATTACGTTTCGTTATCGCGTCGAGTGCGGCTCGAGCGTCGGCGACCGGACTGCGCTCGGCACCGTTCCAACCACGCACCCGATAGCGAGCCTGCACCGCTCTCACACCGGAGCGGCGAAGCTGAGCGGTGAACGGGCGCATCCGAAGGTTGGACAGATGCCAGGCGCGAGCCGGGCGATGGCTCGAGACCTTTCCTCCAGGCAGCACGAGCACCACCAGGTGCTGGTCACCGTCCTGCTGTTGCCGTCGGTTGGGCGTCATGTATGGCATTCGGAGCCGAAAACCATTTGGATGGGGTTCGTAGAATTTCTTTTGTGAATCGTGAAGCACTCGTCGGTGACGTCCTCGACGCCATGGACGCCAACTTGGTTTCCCATGCCTGCCACCTGCATGAACACTTGCCGACTGCATCGGTCACGGTCACTGCGGACGTTGTCGTCGCAGACAGCGGCCTCGCCGACGACACTTTCAACATCATCGCTGGTGCTCGCTTCGCCGTACCTGCCGACGGGCCCGAAGATCGGCGACTGATCGACATCCTCGCCTCGATTCGGGCAACCGGACGTCCGTTCTCCTGGTGGACCGGACCCCGCGATAATCCCTCTGACCTCGGGGCTCGACTGTCCGCCCTCGGCTGCGTGCGCTCCGAGGAAGAACGAGCGATGACGGCGGACCTTGACGTCGTCCCTCATCCGACGCCTGTCCCAGAACTCTCCGTTCATCGGGTGACTACTCGTACCCAGCTCGCCGACTATGCCGCCGTGATGGCCGCCAACTGGTCGCCGCCCTCAGCCGCAGTAATTGGATTCTTCGAAGACACCGCTGATGCCGCCCTCGATGAGCGTTCGCGGAGTTCGTTTGTCGTGGGGTACGCGAACTCCCAGCCTGTCGCCGGAGCCGAGGTCCACTTTGCCGCCGGCGTCGCCGGACTGTATGGCGTCGTCACACTCGAAACGGCTCGCCGACGCGGATTCGGCTCGGCGGTCACCCTCGCCGCACTCGACATCGCCCGCGAGCGAGGTGCCCGAACAGTAGTACTTCAGGCGTCCAGCGACGGCGCACAGCTCTATCGAAACCTCGGCTTCAAGGATGTCGGCACCTACGCCGAGTACTCGATCGGCAGCAGTTAGACGTCCCCGCGGGGACGCTTTCACCCCGTATCCGTGAAGGTGTCGGCACCCACATCTACCATCGAACGTACATTCGAAATGATGTCGGACGCGAGCCGGGGGGCAACCATGAACGCAGCATTAACCGAGAACGCACCACTGATCGATGAAGAAACGCAGGGTTCCGCCCGAGACGACGTGGATCAGCTCAGCTCGGAAATCTGCGCCCTCGCCGGCCAGATCGCCGCGGCCACGGCTCGATTCCTTACCCTCCTGTCGAAATTCGACGAAGACCGCGGATGGACCGGTCCGGGACTTCACTCGTGCGCCCACTGGTTGTCGTGGAAGTGCGGAATGAGCCTGCACACCGGCCGTGAATACGTTCGCGTCGCCAAAGCGCTCCGACCTTTGCCGGGATGCGGAAGGCCTTCGAGCAAGGCCGCCTGTCCTACTCGAAGGTTCGCGCCCTCACCCGGGTCACCACGCCTTCCAACGAAAAGCAGATGGTTCGGTTCGGATGTGAGGCGCCCGCAGCCCAGATCGATCGTCTCGCCGCAGGTCTGCGTAAAGCAACCGACAACGAATCCGGCAAAACCAAAGCGGGCGAACATCTTCAGGTCCGCTGGCATTGGGACCCGGATACGGGCGAACTTGTCATCAAAGGACGCCTGCCTGCGCAGGACGGCGCCCGAATCCTCGCAGCGTTAACTGTGGCGGAACGTGAACGCACCCGAATCGCCGCCATCCGCCCCGTCGACGAGAAGGCCGCAAAGAACCCGGTCGGAAATATCGGGCCAGGTCTCGTCGCTATGGCAGAGCTCGCCACCGCCGCAGTCACGGACCGCACGCCCAAGGCCGCCGCGAACGAAGTTGTGTTCTTCCACGAAGCGAACACCGTCCGAGTGCCGAGCGGACCCGCATTGCCTCAAAATGCCGCTGACGAAGTGCTCTGCAACGCCAAGCTTCGCCTGGGAACGACCAAGGAAGGATGCGTTCTGAATCTAGGTCGGCGGACTCGCGTCGTCAGCGCTAAACAAATGTTGGCATTGAACTACCGCGACGGATGCTGCCGCACACCAGGATGCGGACGGACCCGCTTCCTGCACGCACATCACGTGAAATTCTGGGGACGCGGCGGCAATACGGACTTGGACAATTTGATCATGCTTTGCGGTACCTGCCACCGCGCGCTGCACGACGGCAAGTTCACGATCTCTGCACTCGGCGAGCAGAAGTTCGAGTTCCACTACGCCAATGGAGACGTCATCGACCCAGCACCGCCAACAGAGGGGTTCGCCGATGACCTATTGCGCGGAGACGTACCCGACGACGCGATCGTACCGGCGTGGAGCGGAGAGCCCCTCCACCTCGATCACGCGGTCAGCGTCATCCTTGACGGCTGGGCCGCGTGAGCAAACATTGGTCTAGTCCAATCTGAATCCGTCGTGAACAATCAGACAACCCTCGCATTCAGGTAGTGCAATTGGTCTAGTCCTATCGCAATATCTTTAGCGTGACCAAGAAAATCGCACGCACCTCAGCCGCTATCACACTCCTCCTCGCCGGCGCTGTTGCTGCCGGAACTGCAACTGCTGCAGCAATTCCCGGATCGTCCGACCTCAATCCGTCGGCCGCCGAGAAGACAGTTGTCATCGGCCTTGACGGCACCATGCTCAGCCACATCAAGACCGCCGACGCTCCCCGTCTCCAGAAGCTGATCGCCGAAGGAACCAGCGGAGAATCTTCCATCCTCGGCCACACCACCATCTCCGGACCGTCGTGGTCGACCATCCTGACCGGAGTCTGGGACACCAAGCACGGTGTCAAGGACAACACGTACGCAGGCGCCCGCTTCGACCTCTACCCGAGCGTGTTCACACGGTTGGAAACAGCACAGCCCTCTCTGCTCACCGAGTCGATCTCCACCTGGGGCGGCATCGACAACATCGCATCCAGCGGCACGCCGAAAGCCGACGTTGTCGTCACCACTGCCGATGCAGGTTCCGGAGCGGCCACCGATGCTGCGACCGCTGACGCCGTCGCCCGCGACATCACCGACAAGGGACCTGACCTGATCTTCACCCAACTCGATCAGGTGGACGGCGCGGGGCACAGCGGCGGCACCAACGGCGCTGCGTACGAAGAGTCCATTGCCTCGGTCGACGCTCAAGTGGGCAAGATTGTCGATGCCGTTGATCAACGCGCCGCGAAGACCGGTGAGAAGTGGACGGTTCTGGTCACTGCGGATCACGGCCACAAGCCTGCTGGAGGGCACGGTGGCCAGACGCCGGCGGAAGCAACGACATTCGTCATTGCACGCGGTGCGGGATACGCGGCCGGCAAGACCACCGACGCGTACACGATCGCCGACATCACACCGACCATCCTCCAAAGCCTGGGCGTTGCATTGCCTGCCGATCTGGACGGTAAGCCGCTGGCCAAGGAAGCTCCCGGCTTCGTCGGCTCGGTCGACCTGGGATTCTTCGGCTCCTGATCGTAAAAGGTCGCGGGCGCTCAGCAGAGTGCCGCAGCAAGACAGCAAAAAGGTCGGGCCGGAGAGCGTGTGCTCTCCGGCCCGACCTGTTGTGGAGCTGCCGGGAATTGAACCCGGGTCCTACGTTGAATCGCTAGGGCTTCTCCGTGTGCAGTTCGCTAAGTCTCTACTTGGATCTCCCAGTCTCGCGAACAAGCCAGGATGACGATCCCAGTCACTGTTTGATGTCCCATTCGACTCCGTGACCGAGCCGAACAGTAAAGCCCTCTAGCTGATGCCAGGAACCGGGTCGAGGGCAACCCCGGGCTGACAGACACGCTTCGCTACTTAGGCAGCGAGAGCGTAGTCGCGCTGATTGGAATCGGCGCTTATAGGTTTGCAGCGACGCTTACGGTGGTCTCTTGCCTGCACCGACACGCTTCCCCTAACTCAACACACGCAGTCGAAACCGTTCAGCCCCGTGTGTGCCCCGCGTCTTTCGTGGGGCTATTCACTATAACGCGCCGAAGTTCGGAAGTCATACCAATTAATCGGCGGCACTTTCCGTGTCCTTCGCCGCAGCTGATTCCCTGATAGCTGCGGTCTCACGCTCTGCAGCACCGGTGATGTTGGTGATCATCCCCTGGAAGACAACTCCGTGGAAAGGCAGGATCGAGTACCAGTACGCCCGGCCGGCGAGCCCGCGCGGGAAGAAGACCGCACGCTGATCGAGATGCGAACCCACCGGCCGTCCATCCGCACCCGCCGGACCTTCCGACACTCGCAACTCCAACCATGCTCCGCCCGGGACCTTCATCTCGGCGCGCAATCGGAGCAACTTGCCTCGATCGATTTCTTCGACCCGCCAGAAGTCCAGGGCTTCACCGGTGTTGAGCCGACGTGGATCCCGCCTACCCCGGCGCAGTCCGACCCCGCCGACCGCGCGGTCCATCCACCCCCGGATGGCCCACGCCAAAGGGAATGAATACCAACCATTCTCGCCGCCGATCGACTCGACGACCGACCAGAGGGTTTTCGGATCCGCAGCACAGTCACGTTCGCGGTGGTCTACGTAAACTGCCTCCCCTGCCCAGTCCGGGTCGGACGGAAGAGGATCGGACGGCGCTCCCGCGATCGTCGCACCGGACCACGCCGTCTCCACCTCACCGGTCTCGATCTTGCGAAGCGCCAAACGCACAGCTTCCCGGTACGGTGTGAGGCCACCGGCCGGAGGCGGGATGAAGTCGTCGATGTCGTGGTTGTGCATCACCGCGTCGTTCTGCAGTGATTCGATCAGTGGCATCGCCAAGCCCCGCGGGATCGGCGTGACCAATCCCACCCAGTGACCTGCCAGACGCGGGGTGAGGACGGGCAAGACGAGGATGCGTCGGCGTACCAATCCTGCGACGTCGGCGTAGGTGTTCATCATCTCGCCGTACTGCATGACATCTGGCCCACCGATGTCGAAGGCGCGGTTGACCTCCGGTGTTGTCGCCGCGGCTGCGATCAAATAGTGGAGTACGTCACGCACCGCGATCGGCTGAATGTTGTTGTGCACCCACTTGGGTGTGGTCATCACCGGAAGTCGATTGGTCAAGTGGCGCACCATTTCGAAGGACGCCGAACCCGATCCGATCACCACCCCAGCTTGAAATACAACGGTCGGAACCTCGGAGTCGAGGAGGATCCGACCGACTTCGAGCCGAGACTGCAAGTGAGTCGACAACTCTCGGTCGGACGGATGAAGCCCGCCCAGGTAGACGATCCGGCGCACCCCCGCATCGCGGGCAGCGGCGGCGACGTTCTCCGCGCTTCGCTTGTCGATATCCGAGAACGACCCTCCACCGCCCATGGCGTGAACGAGGTAGTAGACCACGTCGATATCGTCGAAAACACCTGAGAGGGAGGCACTGTCGGTCAGATCCCCACGCTTGATCTCCACGGAATCATGCCAGGGAACATCGCGTAGTTTCTCCGGGCTGCGCACCACCACTCGAACGCGATGGCCCTCTTCGACCAGACGAGGGGCAAGACGTCCGCCGATGTATCCGGTCGCACCCGTGATCAACACTCTCACTGCGTCCATCACCCCACGCTACGCACAATTCAACTGCGAAGCGCGAGTGCAACCTCGAGGTCGTCGTTGGTCAACATCATGTTGATCCCCGCTCCAGCCTTCGCCCCGGCGGCTGCGGCCATGATGACCTGGGCACCCGGGTCGACGACGTTGCCCGCAGCGAACACGCCGGGCACGCTCGTCGCCCCCATCATGTCGACTGTGACGAAATCGCCCATCATCGTCTCAGCGCGCTGCGCGCCGAATGCGCGCAAGATCGCATCGTTGGGGTCCATCGTGAGAGCGCCACCGACAAAGACCGCCGAACGCGCGACCACAGTGCCGTCGGCCAACCGCACGCCCACCAACCGATCATCCTCGACGACGGGACCAGCGACCTCACCCTCGACGATCGAAATATCGCGAGCTGCAAGCTTTTCCCGATCTTCGGCACTCAGTTCGGTGATTCGATGGAGGAAGAGAACTACGTCGTCGGACCACTGGCGAACCATGAGGGCCTGGTGCATCGCAAATTCCGCGCTCTTGGCCATCACGCCAAGCGGCTGATCGCGCACGCTGTACCCGTGGCAGTACGGGCAATGCAACACGTCGCGGCCCCAACGCTCGCCGAAGACTTCGAGTTCGTCCGGCAGGCGGTCCGTCAGACCCGTTGCAACGAGGACCTTGCGCACCTGAATCTTGCTGCCGTCAGCCAGTTCTACCGAGAACTTCTCGCCGTCCCGTGTCACGGAAACAACGGTGCCGTCATGGAACTCGCCGCCGAATTTGCGGACCTCACCTCGGCCGATGGTCAACAATTCGGCGGGGTTCATGCCGTCGCGGGAGAGGAATCCGTTCATGTGATCGGCGGCCGCGTTCCGTGGTGATCCGTTGTCGAAGACGATCACGGACCTGCGTGCCTGACCAAGGATGAGTGCGGCGTTCAGCCCCGCCGCGCCGGCTCCGATTACTGCTACGTCGAATGAGTTCTGCGTCATGAATCCAGAATGACAAGAGATCGCGTTCTTGACAAACACTGTTGCCACTTTGGCAAAATAGATCCATGACCGAAACATCGTTCGAAGCCGTTCTAGCCGGCATCGGCCCTCGCCTACGTGCGTTGCGCCAGCAGTCCGACATGACCCTGGCCGACCTGTCAGAGACCACCGACATCAGCGTCAGCACACTCTCGAGACTCGAATCCGGTACTCGCCGAGCCAACTTGGAGTTGCTGCTGCCGATCGCCAAGGCACACGGCGTCCCGTTGGACGACCTGGTGAACAGCAAGATCAAGGACCCCCGCGTTCGAGAAGAACCGCGAACGGTCGGATGCATGACGGTCATTCCGCTGACCAGTCAGCCCGGCAACCTCCAGGCCTACAAGATGATCATCTCCCCCACCGACGACGATCGCGAACCGGGATCCCACGAGGGCTACGAGTGGGTCTACGTTCTGTCCGGGCGCATCCGACTCCAACTCGGCGACCGGGATTTCATCATGGGGGCAGGTGAGGCCGCCGAGTTCGACACCCACATTCCGCACCGCATCAGCGCTGCCGACGGCCGACCTGCGGAGGCGATCAGTCTCTTCGGGAAACAGGGCGAGCGTGTTCACCTACGCGCAGCGCCGGCCGACAGACGCGGCTGAAACACTAGGACTGAAAACGCTGGAACTCGAAAGAATCTAGGCGCCCGCGACGGCAATCATGCCGACTGCCGCCAGCGCCAACAGCATTCCCGCTTGTTGCACGCGGCTTACCCGCTCGCCCAACATCACCATGGCGAGCAGAACCGTCGCAGCCGGATACAGCGAACCGATCACGCTGACCAGTGAGAGCATTCCGCCTTGGAAGGCGTAGATCATCGTCCCGTTCGCGACGACGTCGAGGACGCTGACGTACACCGCGAGTTTGAGTGGCTCGCCTCGTGGGAGAACGAAGTGACCGGCCGCCAGCGCGACCAACCACACCACGACGGTCGCGGCGCCGCGAGATACGGCCAACGCCCACAGTCCGCTGCCCTCGCCGATCTGGTGAAGTGCGATGAACGAGAGAGCAAATGCGCCGCCGCTTCCGACGGTCAGAAGCGCCACTTGCCTGGTGAAGCGGAGAGTGATTCCGCCGGCGACCTCACCCGCGGTGTCGTCAGGCGACTCGCGGCTGACCAGGACGACGGCGACCAGCGCGACGGCAATACCCAGGTACGCGATCAACCCCGGCCGCTCACCGAATGCGAATCCGACGAGGACCGGAATACCCGCCACCAGAACAGCTGTCAGCGGCGAGACCACCGACATGGGGCCAGTTGCCAGCGCGAGATAGAACCACCACACCGCCAGACCACTCGTGACGCCCGCGATCGCGCCCCAGATCAAACCGTTCAGCGTCAGCGTCCCGGAAACGAAAGGTGCTGCGATCAGAACGATGACGAGCGAGAGCGGATACGAGACGATCACCACACGCAGTGCGGCAACTCGTCGTGATGCAACTCCCCCGACGAAGTCGCTGACTCCGTAGGCAACTGCCGCCACGAGGGCAAGCAGGATGGAGGTCAGCGCATGCCCTTGATACGACGACCGAGCTCGCGAGTCACCTCGCGCTCGGCGGTCCGCTTGGCCATGTCCTGGCGCTTGTCGTAGTCCTGCTTACCCTTTGCCAGCGCGAGTTCGACCTTGACCTTGCCGTCGTTGAAGTACATCGACAGCGGAACCAGTGTCTGGTTTCCCTCGCGGGTCTTGCCGACGAGGTGCTCGATCTCACGCTTGTGCAGCAGGAGCTTTCGGGTGCGACGCGGTGAGTGGTTGTTCCACGTGCCTTGCGTGTACTCCGGAATGTGCAACGAGCGCAACCACACTTCGCCGTTGTCCACGGTGGCGAATGCATCAACGAGCGACGCCTTGCCTTCACGCAGACTCTTGACCTCGGTCCCGACGAGCGCGATACCGGCCTCGTAGGTGTCGATGATCGTGTAGTTGTGGCGTGCTTTGCGATTGGTCGCAATGACCTTGCGGCCCTTTTCCTTCACTGTCCGGGCCTCTCAGTCCGCTGTCTTGCTGTCGAATGGTTCTTGCTGTTCCAGCATAGAAGCTCGTGCAAACCGATTATTCGCGGACGTACAGACGCAGTGTCACGTACGCCGTCACCGCGGCCATTCCGACGCCGGCAAGTACGAGGATCGGCGAGACGAACAGCACGTCACTGTTGGAGATCCGCGCCACGATATTGGCTTCGTAGACATCGGACAGGACCCCGTCGATGAAGACGTTCTTCGCCGTGAACAGTCCGGCAATGGCGAGCACCGCACCGATCAAGGCCGCCACGACGGCTTCGAGGAGGAACGGAAGCTGGGTGTACCACCGCGTCGCGCCGACCAACCGCATGATGTTGACCTCGGTACGACGCGTGAACGCGGCGATCTGGACCATGTTGGCGATCAGCAGGATGGCCGCGATCGCCTGGACGATCGCGATCGCGAACGCTGCGTTGCGCACTCCACCGAGCACACTGAACAGTCGGTCCACCAACTCGCGCTGATTGAGCACACTCTCGACGCCGGGCCTCGAACCGAAGGTGTCGTTGATGACGCCGAACCGCTCCGGGTCACTGAGCTTGACCTTGAACGACGCCGGGAAGCTGTCCGGGCTCACCAGCGCTGCCAGCTCGGGCTGGTCCTTGAACACGCGCTCGGTGGCGTCCTTCACGGCGTCTTCGCGGTTGAGGTACTGAACCGCGACGACGGACGGAGTCTGCTCGAGTTCCTTGCGCAACGAACTGCAGATCTCCTGCTCGCAACCGGGATCAGCCGAAGAGATGTCGTCGGTCAGGAAGATCTGCACCTCGACGCGTTCGAGGAAGATCTGCTGGGTCTTGCCTGCCATCTGCACGACCAGCAGACCACCGCCAAAGAGACCGAGGGAGATCGCCGTCGTCAAGATCATGGCGATGGTCATCGTGATGTTGCGGCGTAGGCCGGTCAGTACTTCGCTGAAAATAAAGCTGGCGCGCATCGGGGAATCCGATTCCTTTTCGAGAGGCCGGTTGTTTCACGACAACCGGTGGGCGTACGGGACGTGTGGTCGTAGTCGGCGCTACCTGCCGACGCCGTACACACCCCGCGCTTCGTCTCTGGTCACCTTGCCGAGATCGAGTTCGATGACGCGTCGACGCATGGAGTCGACGATGTGGTGATCGTGGGTCGCCATCACGACGGTGGTGCCTGTGCGGTTGATCCGCTCGAGCAGCAGCATGATGTCCTGGCTCGTTTCGGGGTCCAGGTTGCCGGTGGGCTCGTCGGCGAGCAGCACGAGCGGGCGGTTCACGAATGCGCGGGCGATGGCGACGCGCTGCTGCTCACCGCCGGAGAGTTCGGTGGGCAGTCGATCGGCTTTGCCGGCCAGACCGACCATGTCGAGAACCTCGGGCACAGTGCGCGCGATGACGTTGCGGGGTTTGCCGATGACTTCCAACGCAAAGGCGACGTTCTCGGACACCGTCTTCTGCTGAAGCAGGCGGAAGTCCTGGAAAACACAGCCCATGCTCTGGCGAAGCTTCGGCACGCGGCGGGCCGCCAACTTGTTGACGTGGAAATCCGCCACCTCGATGTCACCGGACGTGGGCGACTCCATCTTGAGCAGCAACCGCATGAACGTCGACTTGCCAGAGCCGGAGGGGCCGATGAGGAAGACGAACTCCCCCTTCTCCACCTCCACGCTGACTTTGTCGAGCGCCGGCCTGGTGGAGGCCTTGTAGGACTTCGACACATTCTTCATGCTGATCACAACTAGCCAGTCTAGCCGTTATCTAACGGTGACCTTGGCGCCACGCGCGAGCACCCTCGTCCTTATCCGGTACCGGTGGTCGCAGGTGACTGTGGCACCGACGTCGGTGCCTGCATTGCCGCACCAGGTTGCGGGACGGTCGTCGTCGCAGGAGTCGTCGGCACTGTGGTCGCAGACTGTTCGGCGTTTCCCGGAGCAGGCGCTGGACCAGAAGTCGGCGTCGGAGAACCGGAGCTGCCCGTACTCGATTCCGAGGACGGAGCCTCGGAGGTGGTCGTCTGCTCGGTCGAGGACGGCACGGGGGTCGTCGTCGACGGTTTGACCGATGGAGCGATGTACGGCTCGGTGACTGACGTGTCGACGCTGGGCGGCGGAGTTGCTGCCGTTTCTTCCGGATTGAGGTACGTGTGCAGCAGATACGTGAGGATCCAGGCGACCACGAGAATGAACGTCGAGGTGCGCATCCGGCCACCGAAGATCCGTGACGGAAGCCAGTCCAGGTGAATCAGGCGGTCGAGTCCGCGGCGCGGTTCCTGATCGGTCATTCGCTCGCCTCCTCGGTCCGTGCGGTGTGCAGATCCGGTGACACCGTGATCCCCTGACGTCGCAGTGCTGCGGCGACGCGGACACGAAGTGCTCGCCCGACCTGGAATTGTTTGCCAGGCAGCGTGCGCGCAACCATCCGCACGTTGACCTGATCGACCTCGAGGCTTTCGACGCCCATGACAGTGGGCTCGTCGAGCAGCAGTTTCTTGAGTCCACGGTCAGCCATCGCGTCGACTCCGACCTGACGAAGTACCTCGTTGACCCGGGTGAGGTCGGCAGTCGCCGGAACCGGAACGTCGATGACGGCGCGTGCCCAGTCCTTGGACAGGTTGGTCGCTTTCACGATCTGGCCGTTGGGAACGGTGATGACCTCGCCGTCGGAGTTTCTCATCCGCGTCACGCGCAGGGTCACGTCCTCGATGACACCTTCGGCGTCGTCGGAGGAGCCGGTGATCGCAAGCCGGACGGTGTCACCGAAGCCGTACTGGCGTTCGGTGATGATGAAGAAACCGGCAAGAATGTCCTGCACGACGCGCTGTGCACCGAAACCGAGCGCCGCACCGAGAACAGTTGCCGGCGCCACGAGACTGCCGATCGGCAAATTCAGTTGGTCGAGAACCTTCAGCGTCGCGATCACGTAGATGAACGTGATGACCACCCAGGTGATGACCTGCGCGACCGAGTGGCGATGCTTGGTCGCCTCGGAGCGAACCAGCGCATCGCCCAACTGATAGTTGGAGTCGATCTGGTCGGTGACCTTGTTGCCGCCCCAACTGACCAACCGGGCGAGAATCATCGCGCCGAGCACGGTCATGAGGACGGACAAACCGGTGGTTTGAAGCCAATCGAGCAGGTTCTGCCCAGGTCGAAGTAAAGTCATCGTGCCTTTCGGTATCCGAACGCTATGCGGACTGGTTCTCGCTCATGCGCCAGCGAATGCCGGCCTCGAGGAACCCGTCGATGTCGCCGTCGAGCACTGCCGACGGGTTGTTGACCTCGTACTCGGTACGCAGGTCCTTGACCATCTGGTACGGATGCAGAACGTAGGAACGCATCTGGTTGCCCCACGAGCTGCCGCTGTCGCCCTTGAGCGCATCCATCTCGGCGCGCTCTTCCTGACGCTTGACCGCGAGCAGCTTGGCCTGCAGGACGCGCATCGCCGACACCTTGTTCTGGAGCTGCGACTTCTCGTTCTGACAGGTGACGACGATTCCCGTCGGGATGTGTGTGAGTCGAACGGCGGAGTCAGTGGTGTTCACGGACTGGCCACCCGGACCGGACGAGCGGTAGACGTCGACGCGGATGTCGTTCTCGTTGATCTCGATGTGGTCGGTCGTCTCGACGACCGGCAGGACCTCGACCTCGGCGAACGACGTCTGGCGACGCCCCTGGTTGTCGAACGGGCTGATTCGGACGAGCCGGTGGGTGCCCATCTCGACGGACAGCGTTCCGTAGGTGTACGGGCCCTTGATCGCGAACGTCGCGCTCTTGAGTCCGGCTTCTTCGGCGTACGACGTGTCGTAGACCTCGACGCCGTAGTCGTGCTTCTCCGCCCAGCGGATGTACATACGCATGAGCATCTCGGCCCAGTCTGCGGCGTCGATACCGCCGGCGCCGGAGCGGATGTTGATGAGTGCGTCGCGCTCGTCGTACTCGCCCGACAGCATGGTCTTGACTTCCATCGCCGCGATGTCGTCACGCAGGCTCGCTCGCTCGGCGTCGGCATCGGCCACCGCGTCGGGGCCTTCGTCTTCTGCCAGTTCGTAGAGGATCGGCATCTCGTCGAGCCGCTCGCGCAGTGCAACGATGCGGCGAAGCTCCGCCTGGGCGTGGGAGAGCTGGCTGGTGACCTGCTGGGCGTGTTCCTGGTCGTTCCACAGACCGGGGTCGGCCGCCTGGTGCTCGAGCTCGTCGATGCGTCGGCGCAGCTCCTCGACGTCCACAACCGATTCGCAGGTGCGAAGGGTGGTGTCGAGGGCGTTCAGGTCTGCAATTACGTCGGGATGCACGGTTCTCAAGGCTACCGGGTGCCGACCTGGGCTCTGCTGTGCGTCACCCTGTCCGCTCCCCCGTGCGTCACCTATTGGGATCACCGCGACTGGAAGCCTTGCCAACCAGGGTCCGAGGGAACCTACTGGAGTGATGACTGTCACCGACGAATACCTGCAGAACAACGCCGCCTACGCCGAGCAGTTCACCGGTCCGCTCCCCCTCCCACCCAGCAAGCACGTTGCCGTTCTCGCCTGCATGGACGCCCGCATCGACGTCTATCGGGTGCTGGGGATCCAGGAAGGTGAATCGCACGTCATCCGCAATGCGGGTGGAGTCGTCACCGACGACGAGATCCGATCCCTCGCCATCAGCCAGCGTCTGCTGGGAACTACCGAGATCATCCTCATCCACCACACCGACTGCGGAATGCTGACGTTCACCGACGACGACTTCAAGCGATCCATCCAGGACGAGATCGGCGTCAAACCAAACTGGGCTGCCGAATCGTTCCCCGACATCGACGAGGACGTCCGTCAGTCGTTGAAGCGCATCGAGAACAGTCCGTTCGTCACCGCGACGACCTCCCTACGCGGATTCGTCTTCGACGTCGCCACCGGAAAGCTGAACGAAGTCCTCCCCGTTTGAGCCGGTAGGTTGTGTACCCGTGACCGATCGCGCATCCGACCTCGCACTAGCCCTCCGTATCGCCGACGAGGCTGACGCGATCACTCGCGCCCGCTTCGGTGCGCTCGATCTTCGAGTCGACGACAAGCCGGACCTCACCCCTGTCTCGGACGCCGACCTCGCTGTCGAGCGTGCAGTGCGCGCGACACTCGGTGAGCACCGACCGGAGGATTCCGTACTGGGCGAAGAATTCGGCGGCGACGCAGTCTTCGAGGGCAGGCAGTGGGTGGTCGACCCCATCGACGGGACCAAGAACTTCGTCCGCAACGTACCGGTGTGGGCCACGCTGATCAGCTTGCTCGAGGACGGCGTCCCCGTTATCGGCGTCGTGAGCGCACCCGCCCTGAATCGGCGATGGTGGGCTGCAACAGGTTTGGGCGCACATACGTCCTTCGGGGACAGTGATGCGCGGGCGATCCAGGTATCCGCCGTCGATCGCAGCGAGTCAGCGAGCCTGAGCTTCTCGAGCCTCTCGGGGTGGAAGGACCGCGGAATTCGCGATCAGTTCGTCGAACTCACCGACCACGTATGGCGCGTGCGCGGTTACGGGGACTTCTTCTCCTACTGCCTAGTGGCCGAAGGCGCCGTCGACATTGCTGCCGAACCCGAGGTTTCCCTGTGGGATCTGGCAGCGCTCGACGTATTGGTCCGTGAGGCCGGCGGCGCGTTCACCGATCTGGTCGGCGGCGCAGGTCCGCACGGCGGCAGCGCGGTCGCCACCAACGGACTGCTGCACGAAGACGTTCTAGCCCGCCTGCGGTAACCACCCGGATACCAGAACATCCCACCCGCCGCAAGGGTCCGAGGGAGGAGTTCCGACAGGCCCGTCGGCAGGATTCAGCACGACATCTCGGCCCGTTGACTGGAAGTAGTTGATCACGCACTACTTCCAGGAGAACGATGAACCGGATTTCCAGGCGCACGATTCTGTTCGGTCTGGCCGCAGCGCCCCTCGGGCTCGCGGTGGGCTGCGGCGCCGACCCGGCAGCGAAGAGCGCCACGTTGGCGGAGGCCGGAACTTCGCGTCCGCTACCGATTCCGCCGCTTGCCGAATCCACCGTCGACGACGCAGGTGTTCGCCACTTCACACTTCGTGCCGGTGCCGGGACCACCGAGATCGTCGCGGGAAAACTCACCGACACTTGGGGTTTCAACGGATCCATTCTGGGGCCCACCGTCCGCGCCGAACGCGGAGAATCTGTCGCATTCACGATCGACAACACACTGGCAGAGCCCACGACCGTCCATTGGCACGGCATGCATCTGCCCGCCAGATACGACGGTGGCCCGCACCAGACCATCGAAGCCGGCGGACGCTGGGAACCGGCGTGGACGATCGGTCAGCCGGCGTCGACGCTCTGGTATCACCCACACCCGCACGGATCCACCGAACGGCACGTGCAGCGCGGTCTTGCCGGACTGTTCCTGATCGACGATGCCGACACCCGGGCGTTGGACATCCCCAAAACCTATGGTGTCGACGATGTTCCGCTGATAATCCAGGATCGTCGATTCCTCGCCGACGGCAGCTTCGACGAATCAGATCCGACCGACATCGGCCTGCTCGGCGACACGATCGTCACCAACGGCATCTCCGACGCCTACCTCGACGTCACCACCGGGGTCGTCCGGTTGCGCATCCTGAACGGCTCTTCCGGCCGTCTCTACAACCTGGGGTTCCCCGACGACCGCACGTTCGATCTGATTGCCACCGACGGCGGGCTGCTCGAATCACCGATTGCGATCAAGCGGATTCAGCTCAGCCCCGGCGAACGAGCCGAGATCGTGGTTCGCGTCGACCCCGGTGCGACGACCACACTGGTGTCGTTCCCGATCGAGGACGGCGGTGGCGTGAGTTCCTCCGACGCCGAGAACTTCGGCATGAACGACCGCTTCGACATCATCGAGCTGCGGGGGGTTGCCAGCCGCGCGTCACGGTCGACTCTCCCGGCGCAGTTGGCCGCACTGCCGCGTCTCGATCCGTCGAAGGCAAGCGTTTCCCGAACCTTCGATCTGCAGTGGTACATGATCAACGGGCAACGAATGGACATGAACCGCATCGACTTCGAGGCGGAGGTCGGCGCGACCGAGGTGTGGACGATCACCAACAAGGACAACTGGCCACACAATTTCCATGTCCACGACGTACAGTTCCAGATCCTCGACGTCGACGGTCGCACTCCCCCGCCGCACTTGCGCGGACTCAAGGACACCGTCTACACACCGCCGGGCAGCAGGGTTCGCGTCGCACTGCAGTGGTCCGAGTACACCGATCCCACGTTCCCGTACATGTTCCACTGCCACCTGCTGATGCACGAGGACCAAGGGATGATGGGCCAATTCCTCGTCCTCGAACCGGGACAGAAGGCGGCTCCGATGCAGATGGACATGCCGATGGACATGCCGATGCCTGGTTCGCACTCCGGTCACTGAAAGTTCTGCAAGTGGTACACAGCGAGGCGAACCCGATTGTCGCAACCGGTCTTCGACATCAGGTTCGCCACGTGCGTCTTCACCGTGGTCACACCCAGATGCAGTGAGTCTGCGATCTCCTGATTGCTCTTCCCTTCTGCCACCAGTGCGAGGACCTGCGATTCGCGATCGGTCAGCGGAACCCTCTCTGTCACCGCAGTGTCTGCGATACCACCGATCACCGCTCGATCCACAACGCGGCGGAGAAGTTCCGGAGTGAACACCATCTCGCCCTCGGCGCCCCGCCGAATGGCGCCGAGCAGCTCGGCGGGTTCGGTATCCTTGACGAAGAACCCCGAAGCCCCCGCGGCGAGTGCGGGATACAGATGATCGTCGTCGTCGAAGGTGGTCAGCACGAGAATGCGTGCTCGACGACCGGCCTTGACGATCTGCTGCGTGGCACCGATCCCGTCCAGCCCGGGCATTCTCAAGTCCATCAGAATCACGTCGGGATCCAATTCGGCAGCGAGTGCTACCGCCTCGACGCCGTTCGACGCCTCACCGGCCACGGTCATGTCCTCGGCTGCAGCGCACAGCATCCGCAAACCGGCGCGCACCAGTCGCTGGTCGTCGACGATCAGCACGCTGATCACGAGACACCGCCCGAGACAACCAGTGGAATACTCACGTGCACTTCCCATTTCCCGTCACTGTTCGTGCCGGCGGTCATCTCGCCGCCGACCAACTCCGCGCGCTCCCGCATTCCCACCAGGCCATGACCTGCATTCCGGGGCGATCCCTCGACGTCGTTGACAACCCTGACATGCACCCGGTTGTCATCGCGACCGACCGAGACCGATACCAGCCCCTTCTTGTCGCCATGCTTCATGACGTTGGTCAGTGATTCCTGAATCACCCGCAACAACGTCAGCCTCCCGATCGCGTCGAGATCGGCTGCGCCTGACTCGACATTCTCCTGGGTATCGAAAACCGACTGCACCTCGAAACCTGCCGCACGCACACGATCTATCGCCGCACCGATTTCCGCGTCTACGGCATCCGGCTCGACCAGAGCGACCTCACCGAGCGAAGGATCACGAAGTGCGACCAGAAGCCGACGGATATCGGCCAACGCATCCGACGCCGTCGCACGCACATCCGCGAGGACCTCACGCACGGCCTCGTCCTGGGGCGCCAAGACATGTTGAGCCACGCCGATTCTCAGGACGATCGATGCCATGTGGTGTGCAACCAGGTCGTGCAGTTCGCGGGCGAGCGCACTGCGCTCCGCAGCGCGGGTCTGCGCAAGATTGTTCGCGGCCAATTCACGCTGCGAGCGCAGATACAGTCCGAGCAGCAGTGGCAACCCCACGTACGCAAGCACTTTCACAGCCGTGGTGACCGAGAAGAATGCTTCGTGAGATTCGAACCAGATCCCCGCGAGCACCGAACCGCACCATCCTGCTGCCGATACGGCAACCATTTCTCTGCGCTCGGCCCGCATCGTGACGTCGACGACGGCGACAGCCCCGAGATACGGAACAAGTTCGGACAGCCCCCAGGCGTCGGCGACGAACATCGGAACGGCGAGCGCCGAGATGGCCAGGGACGCGAAGACCGGCCATCGACGGCCGGCGACGAAGGCGAGCGCCGACAGCATCGACAGCATCCAGTAGGTGACGGGAACTCGATACTCCCCCGGATACGTGCTGGCGATCAACAGGCACGGGACCACCACCAACGGCGCGTAGCGCATATATCGCTGTATCCGATCTGGCACCTCTGTCCGGCTCACCCCTCGAGCCTATGACGCGCATCATTTCGCGGTTTCTCGACAACAGACCTTACTGATGAGTAAGATAAAAATCGTCCAACGCCCCAACACCGAGAAACAGCTGGTGATCATGACCAAGCAAGACAGTGTTGCCCCCGACAAGAGCGCTCAGCGCAGCGAATCGGGCGCGCAGCGCGGCGGCGCCAAGGGTGCGCCCCGCGACACGTCCGCCGTCGGCCTGAACCCGATCAAACGCGACGCCATGGGCGCAGCCATGCGTGTGCTTACCAAGATCACCGGTTCGGAACTGGCCGAGAAATTCAATCTGCGTCAGACCATCGATCGCGTGACCTACGAGGGCACCAAGACGGGCTTCAAAACCCTGGGTGCCGCCACTCGAGGATTCCAGAAGGTCTCGGGCAACGGCGCACCCAAGCGCCTGCCCGACAACCCGAGCAAGAACGCCGACTACTTCGATCTCACCCCGGACGACGACCAGAGGATGATCGTCGAGACGGTGCGTGAGTTCGCGGCCGAGATCCTGCGTCCCGCGGCCTACGACGCCGACGGCGCAGCTCAGGCCCCCGCCGATCTCTCCAAGCGCGCGGCCGAGCTCGGTATCACGCTGATCAACGTTCCCGAAGAACTCGACGGAGCAGCCGCCGATCGCGGCGCAGTCACCAATTCTCTTGTTGCCGAGGCACTTGCGCACGGAGACATGGGACTTGCACTTCCGATCCTCGCACCGAGCGGTGTTGCAGTTGCACTGACGCAGTGGGGCACCGACGCGCAGCAGAAGACCTACCTTCCGGCCTTCACCGGCGAGCAGGTCCCCGGCGCAGCAGTGGTGGTCAACGAACCACGCGCACTGTTCGATCCGTTTGCCCTGCAGACCAAGGCAGTGCGCTCCCCCAGCGGCTACAAGCTCAACGGCGTCAAGAGCTTGGTGCCCGCCGCGGCTACGTCCGAACTATTCGTCATCGCCGCGGAACTCGACGGCAAGCCGTCCTTCTTCATCGTCGAATCCGACACCAAGGGACTCGTCGTCGAAGCAGATCCCAGCATGGGTCTGCGCGCCGCCGGCCTGGGTCGCCTGATCCTCACCGACGTCGCTGTGTCGGAGTCCGCGCTGCTCGGCGACGGTGACGCCGAGCAGCGCAAGGCCGAATACGCCGACGCGATTCGCCTGGCTCGCCTCGGTTGGGCGTCCATGGCCGTCGGCACCAGCCAGGCAGTTCTCGACTACGTGATTCCGTACGTCAACGAGCGCGAAGCGTTCGGCGAGCCGATCAGCCACCGCCAGGCGGTTGCCTTCATGGTCGCCAACATCGGCATCGAACTCGACGGACTGCGTCTGGTCACGCTTCGCGGCGCTTCACGCGCCGAGCAGGGCTTGTCCTTCGCTCGCGAATCCGCTCTGGCCCGGAAGCTGGCTTCCGAGAAGGGCATGCAGATCGGCCTCGACGGTGTGCAACTCCTCGGTGGACACGGGTTCACCAAGGAACACCCGGTCGAGCGCTGGTACCGCGACCTCCGTGCCATCGGCGTTGCCGAGGGCATCGTCCTCATCTGACGCCGCTGAACTTCCAGGAGAACCACGATGATCAACCTCGAACTTCCCAAGAAGCTCAAAGCATCAGCGAACCAGGCACATCAGGTCGCGGCGCAGATCTTCCGACCCATTTCACGTAAGTACGATCTCGCTGAGCACGAGTATCCCGTCGAGCTCGACACCATGGCCGCCATGGTCGAAGGCCTCTCCGATTCCGGTGGAGACATCGGCGGTGCCAGCGGCGGACGATCCGACGCGAGCGCCAAGGGTGGCAACGCCAACGGCGGCAACATGTCTGCGCTCCTCAACTCGCTCGAAACATCTTGGGGCGACGTCGGACTCATGCTCTCGATCCCCTACCAGGGGCTCGGCAACGCCGCGATCGCCGCAGTGTCCACCGACGAACAGCTCGAACGTTTCGGCAAGGTGTGGGCCTCGATGGCCATCACCGAACCGAGCTTCGGTTCCGACTCCGCCGCAGTGACCACCACCGCCGTTCTCGACGGCGACGAGTGGGTTCTCAACGGCGAGAAGATCTTCGTCACCGCCGGTGAGCGTTCGACGCACATCGTCGTGTGGGCGTCGGTCGACAAGTCGAAGGGCCGAGCGGCCATCAAGTCGTTCGTCGTTCCGCGTGACGCACCGGGCCTGAGCGTTGCTCGCCTCGAGCACAAGCTGGGCATCAAGGCCTCCGACACCGCAGTACTCCTGCTCCAGGATTGCCGCATTCCCGCGGACAACATCCTCGGCAGCCCTGAGGTCAACGTCGAGCAGGGCTTTGCCGGCGTCATGCAGACGTTCGACAACACCCGGCCCCTCGTTGCAGCCATGGCCGTCGGCGTCGGACGCGCAGCTCTCGAAGAACTGCGCGGCATCCTGACCGAAGCCGGTGTCGAGATCTCCTACGACACACCGGTCTACAACCAGCATGCAGCTGCAGCCGAGTTCATCCGTTTGGAAGCCGACTGGGAGGCCGCGTACCTGCTGTCTCTGCGCGCGGCGTGGATGGCGGACAACAAGAAGCCGAACTCGCTCGAAGCGTCCATGTCCAAGGCGAAGGCCGGCCGCACCGGCACCGACGTGACGCTCAAGGCAGTCGAGTTGGCCGGCACTTACGGCTACTCGCAGCGCCCGTTGCTCGAGAAGTGGGGCCGCGACTCGAAGATTCTCGACATCTTCGAGGGCACCCAGCAGATCCAGCAGCTGATCGTCGCACGCCGCCTGCTCGGAAAGTCTTCCGCCGAACTGAAGTGACGGTCGAACTGAAGTGACGGTCGCACAGACCCGATCCCGAAACACTCCGCCCCGCCACCTTTCGAGGTGGCGGGGCGGACTGCTCGGTCGCCATCGTGAAACTTCACCACCGAAACCTGATTGCCCATTAGTGTGTAATCAGTCCTACAACGACGCTCGGAAGAGGTTCACGTATGCCCGGATTGGTCACCAAGGTCACTGACACCATCGGCGCGGCGGGGGTCATGTTCCGAGCCGGACTCGTCCCGTTCCCTCGCCTCGATCGCGGGCTCAAATCCATTGCAGCCGTGGACAAGTACGGACCCTTTGCCGGTCCGGTCCATGCACACGCCGAGAACGGCTACGACGCGGTGGCGATCATCGACGAGCGCGGACCCATCACCTATGCCGAGCTAGAGCGTCAGAGCAACGCGTTGGTCCGGGCGTGGCAGGCCGACGGCATCACGTCCGACTCGGTCATGGGTGCGATGTGCCGTAACCATCGAGGCTTGGTCCTGACCATGCTGGCGGCAGCGAAGAACGGAACAAAGCTCGTTCTCATGAACACGGGCTTCGCACGGCCCCAACTCGTGGACGTCGCCGCGCGTGAGAAGGTGGTCGCCTTTGTCTACGACGACGAGTTCGCGGACATCGCCGATGCCTTGCCGGAAGACGTCGTCGTCTATCGTTCCTGGCCAGAGGGCACGGCCGCGGACGGTTCCACGGCAACTACTCTCGACGAGGCCATCGCCGGACGCACCACGTCGTCGGTGCCGGCACCCGAGAAGAACGGTGGCTTCGTCCTCCTCACCAGCGGCACAACGGGAACTCCCAAAGGCGCGCCGCGTGGCCACACCTCCCCTCTCGCGTCGGCACAGTTCCTCGACCGCGTGCCGTTGCGCCGCGGACAGACCATGATGATGGCGGCCCCCGCCTTCCACGGAACCGGCGTCTCGCAGTTCGCTCTCGCGTTGGCGCTCGGCCAGACCGTCGTCATGCATCGAAAGTTCGACCCGGAGAACACGATCAAACTTGTCGCACAATACAAGTGCGACAGTCTGGTCGTGGTCCCGACGATGCTCACTCGGATCATCGACCTCGGTCCCGACGTGCTGTCCAAGTACGACACGTCGAACCTGAAGATCATCTTCTCGGCAGGTTCGTCACTCTCACCCGATCTGTGCAAGCGAGTCACGGCCTCGTTCGGCTACGTCCTCTACAACCTGTACGGATCCACCGAGGTCGCGGTGGCGACAGTCGCGACTCCCGAGGATCTGACCATTGCGCCGGGAACCGCGGGCCGCGCGCCGGTGACCTGTCACGTCGAACTGTTCGACGAGAACAACAAGAAGATCACCACCCCACACACGATCGGCAGAATCTTCGTCGCCAGCGGGCTGAGCTTCGAGGGATACACCGACGGGCGTGACAAGGAACGTATCGACGGACTTCTCTCGACCGGCGACGTCGGACACTTCGACGCCAACGGCCTCCTCTTCGTCGACGGCCGCGACGACGACATGATCGTCTCCGGTGGCGAGAACGTCTACCCGCTCGAAGTCGAGAACCTGCTCGCCGATCGAGAGGACGTCTTGGAAGCGGCAGTCATCGGAGTCGAGGACGCCGACTTCGGGCACCGCCTGCGAGCGTTTGTCGTCGTCGCCCACGGCGCCGACCAGAACTCCGACGAGCTGAAGGATCACGTCCGGTCGAATCTCGCGCGCTACAAGGTTCCCCGCGAGATCGTCTTCATCGACGAACTTCCCCGCAACGCCACCGGAAAGCTGTTGCGCCGCGTCCTGATCGAGATGGAGATCAGCGAAGACTGAGCACAGTCACAAAGCGCTGAGCGTCCGGATCAATTCCGCCTCGTCGACGCGAGTGGAGTGCCCGTCGCGGAGCACGACCTCGCCCGCAACCAACACCGTGTCCACGATCTGACGACTGCCCGTCGTGAGAATGGACGCGCCCGGATCTCGCACCGGGAGGCAACCGAAGTCGCGTTCGAACCGAATCATGGTGAGGTCGGCGGGATCGCCCACGGAGATCCCGCCAGACCTGGCCGGCAGACCGAGTGCTGCGTTCGCACCGCCGGATGCGATGTCGATCATGGCTTCGAAGCCGAACAGGTCGGCGCGGCCGCGCGCGGCTCGCTGCACGTAGGCGCCGGTGCGCAGAGTCTCGAGCATGTCCTGAGTGTCGTTGCTGGCTGCGCCGTCCACACCCAACCCCACCGCGATCCCCGCGTCGAGGAAACTCGGGACGGGCGCGATTCCGCTACCGAGGCGCATGTTGCTGACGGGGTTGTACGACACTCCGACGCCGCGCTCCGCCAGCACCTTCTGACCACGGTCGTCGAGTTCGACGCAGTGGACCGCCAGCACCCGGTCCCACAAGAACCCATGGGAATCGAGGTAGTCGACCGCGTTCATGCCCGCGTGTTCGGTACACATCGTGTTGTCGGTCTGCGTCTCGAGCAGGTGAATCGAGACCGTCAGGTCGCGAGCCTGCGCGAACTCACGCACTTCCGACATCCCGTCCGGGGTCAGCGAACGTGGGTTCGGTACCGCGACTGCCACGTCAATGCGGGAACCGGCGACGTCGCGCATCATCTGATCCGTATGTGCGAGAACATCTCCGAGTGGTTGCATGAGCCGCGGATCGAAGCCCCACTTCCTCGTCTTGTCCGCCCGGTCTGCGGTTCCGCGTCCCAGCACCGCACGAATCCCGGTGTCGTGCAACGCCCGGATCACAGCGTCGTGAACCTCGCTGGACGGGTGCGGCCACATGTGTTCGACCAGGGTCGTCGTACCGCTGCGCAATGCCTCCAGCGAGGCTGCGACAGTGGCCGTGTATGCGCGCTCGGGAGTGATCTGAACCGACTCTTCTGCGACCGCGAGTAGCCATTCGAGAAGCGGTGTCCCTTCGGCGATCCCCCGCATCAGTGACTGCTGAAGGTGCGTATGGGTGTTGACGAACCCAGGGATCAGATACGCCCCCGATCCGTCCACACTTCCAGGTGTGGCGGTGCCGGTCGACTTCTCGATCGATTCGACCACCCCATTCGAGACGACGACGTCGCGGCCGGCCAGCCATTGCCCGCCGCTGTACAACGTCACGTCCCGGATGATCGCGTCGGTCATGTTCTTGGGCGCGGTAGTCATCGCCAGTTCTCCTGAAAGTGTGTGACGGAACGGATACGGATCAACGCGCGAAGTTCGCGCGTACTCGCTGGTCGATGTAGTCCTCGGCAGTGATCGGCGGGTACTTGCCCGCCGGCCCCTCGATGGTCACGTCGCGGTTCGCCTGAGCGAAGAACGCGAGGCTGTAGCGGGCTCCCCGATAGTCGGTGACTCCGGGACTCTTGACCCGGTGGAAGTTCGACGGCAGGACATCATCACTCCATCTCATCAGCATGTCGCCGATGTTGCAGGTGATCGCTTCCTCGGCCGGCACCACCGACGTCCATTCCTGGGTGTCCATCTCCTTGCCCGGGCACAGTTGCAACCCGCCCTGACCGTCACGCTGGAAAAGCAATGTCAGGCAATCGAAATCGGTGTGCGCTCCGGCACGCCACATCCCTTCGACATCTGCGTCGGCGGCAAGGGGGAAGTAGTGGAGTAGTCGCAGTGTGCTCTGGTAGGTGGCCACCGACGGGTCATGTGCCCTGGTGAAGAAGTCTCGTTCGAATCCCAGCTTCTCGGCGAAGCACGACAACAGGTCCATCGCAATGCCCCAGCACTTGGCTTCGAAGTCCAGGATCGTTTCGCGGAATCCACCCAATTCGTCTGCAGTGGGCCACAGATCACCCATATGCGGGCGGGTCACCTGGTAGGACTCTTTCTGATCAGGCGTTCCGATGGACGGACGCACCTGCGTCATGCTCTCCCAGCCGGAGTTGAAACCCTTCTTGAGCGGATACTGCGCTTTGACCTCATTGGGCAGTGCAAAGAATCGCTCGGCCGCCGCGAAAGCCTCGCGGACCTGGTCCAGATCGATTCCGTGATTGACGATTTGGAAGAATCCGATGTCGGTCGCTGCCGACCACAACTCCTCGGCGATCTCGCTGCGCCGGTTCTCGAAATCCGAGAGATCGATTCTTCGGACCTCGCGGTCGGTGGTCTCCGTGCCCAGGCCACCCATGCGGGTCTCGCGGTTGAGTTCTGTCATGTCGTACGTCATTTGCTGTGAGCTCCTTCAGCGGATTCCGATGGACCGATCGGTGAATTTGTCGGTGTAGATCTCTTCTGCAGTCAATGACTGCGGTATCGCCGCACCCCCGGCGTTCAGAATGGGCTTCAGTTCTTCGACGGTGTGAGCGACTCGCGTCATGTCGAACGTGCCGACGGATCCGTCTGCCTCGTTCGCGATCAGGCCTTTCTCTTTCAGGAGCTGGGCACTGAACGCTGCTTCACCCTCGGTGTAGGGAGAGAACGACACGTCCTGCGAGACGACGTCGACAATGGCAGCATTCGCCGTATCCGGCGCAGTGATGTAGTCCGCGGTGGCCTGCTGAATGATCGGAACCAGCTTGCTCAAACACGGCGAGAGTGTCTCGACCTTGTCGGCACGAACGGAAACATTGGACGCGTAGATGTCGAAACCCGAATCTTTCAGCAGGTCATAGGAAACCGGCTTGTCCCACGCCGGCGTCTCCTTCTCGTACGTGTACGGTTCCGAATTCGCGAATCCTTGCTGAGCGATGGTCGGGTCACCGACAAATCGCGAGGGAGCTCCGTCGTAGCTCGTGTCGAGCTGAGACTGCTTCAGTAGTCCTTTCGCCACGAGCCACTGCGGAAAGAGTTGCTCCTTGGAAACGACGACACTCGCGTCGGACTTGCCGATATCGGCAACACTCGTCCAGTCCGGATGAGACTCTTTGTCCCACATGAGGATTGCCGGGCTGTATTTGAGCAATGGCGTGACGGCCACAACGGGCTGACTTGCCGCTGCCGCGATCACCTGATCCCCGTGCACCAAGCCGAGAGTGATGGAATCGTCGACGTACATCTGGGAGCTGACGGATTGGAACCCGATTGCCGGTCCCCCGGCCCGCAAGGTCAGGTCGACTCCGGTGTCCTTCCCTCCGGCGACAAGAGTCCCACTGACGGACTTGTCGTCGGTGTCGACCGAATAGCCGGGACCGAGCATCTCGAAGAGCGCTCCCATATCCGACTGTGGCTGCCATTGGAGTTGAACCACAACGTTTTCCGGACAGAGACCCGCAAGGTTCTGCGCCTCGGCAGCTGGTTCGAGAGATTCCGCTTTCGCCGTCTCAGCCTCACTGGAGCTGCACGCAGTCAATCCGATGGCTGCACACATGGCCAGTGCCGCGCCCGCCGCTCCCACACTTCTGCGATTGGAATGCACCTTGCGATTTGAATACACAGCGTCTCCTTCGTGAAAACAATTGGGATGTGGGCGAACCAAGAAGGGTGATCCGATGAGCACACTCTGCAGCACGTGGATTACATGCAATCGCCTCGTTGTTTCCATCAGGTAACGCGCGCCAGTATTCTCGCTTCACCTGCAATGTCACCTCACATTTACATTCAGAAATCTAGGCGACATACATGCAATTCAAGATAGTTCCTACATATTGAAGAACTTTTGCATGCATTACCGACCGGAGGCTCAGATGGAACTCGCGAACACGATGCAGGATGCCGACGCTCGCAAGCTCACCGCGCCGATGCAGATGGTCTTTTCCGATGTCGTCAAGAAGTTCGATACCGGCACTGTCGCGCTGGACGGCATCGATCTGGACGTGGAGCGAGGAGACTTCGTCGCCGTGGTCGGACCCTCCGGCTGTGGCAAGTCGACTTTGTTGCGCATGGCGGCCGGCCTCGAGCGACCGACCAGTGGTGCGGTTGCCCTCGACACCGAATCAGTTGGCTTCATCTTCCAGGAGCCGACTCTCCTCCCCTGGCGAACCGTGCAGGCCAACGTCGAATTATCGGCCGAACTCGGTGGCGGCGACAAAGCAGCGCGAAAGTTGCGCGCCGACGAGGCAATCCGCGCAGTCGGCCTTGCGGACTTTGCGAAACAACTGCCCAATGCACTGTCAGGCGGAATGAAGATGCGTGTCTCGTTGGCGCGTGCGCTCACCCTCGCACCTGCTGTGATGCTGCTCGACGAACCTTTTGGTGCGCTCGACGAGATGACACGACTGGAGATGCAGGTAGAGCTCCAAAGGCTCTACACCGACAAAGGGTTCACCTCGATGTTCATCACGCACTCGGTATCCGAGGCCGTGTACCTCGCAAACAAGGTGGTCGTCATGACCGCCAGGCCTGGACGAATACATTCGGTCGTGGACATCGATTTCCCGTACCCGCGTAGCCCGGAACTGCGCTACGACGCCCGATACACCGAACACGTCGCCGAGATCTCGGCCAGCCTCCATGGGAGCTCACGATGACCGAAGTCCTTGCAGTACAACAGGGCACCACCGTACGCAATACCGCCGTTCGTACTGATTCTGCGACCACGGCGCAAGCACATGCACAGTCCGGACGGCCCTCTCGAATGAGAGCGCTCGGCACCTTCCTGCTCTATCCGCTGCTCTCACTTGCCGGCGCGGTCGCAGCGTGGTCGATCGTCAGCTACCTCGTTCTCTCCCCGGAACGTCGATTTCTCCTTCCGCCGCCGAGTCAAGTACTGACGAAGTCGCTACTCGACTGGAAACACCTCTCTCCCATGCTCGAAGCCCTCGCAGTGACGGCACAGGTTGCGCTGGTCGGCTTCGTCGTCGCGGTGGCAGTCGGCGTCGGAACCGGCGTGCTGATGAGCCAGGCCAAGTGGATCGAGCGGATCGTCTATCCATATGCCGTTGTGCTGCAGGTCATTCCCATCCTCGCCATCGTCCCCCTCATCGGGCTCTGGTTCGGCTACGGCATGACCGCGCGCACCCTGGTTTGCGTTCTCATCGCGGCCTTCCCGATCATCACCAACACACACTTCGGGTTGCAATCGGTCGATCGCGGACTGCACGAACTCTTCACCCTCGGCCGCGCCTCGCGTTGGGATCGACTGGTGAAACTCGAACTGCGAGCGGCAATGCCGGCCATTCTCACCGGCATCCGCACCGCCTCCGGCCTTGTTGTCGTCGGTGCCATCATCGGCGACATGTTCTTCGCCAAAGGACAACCCGGGATCGGGACCCTGCTCGACGTCTACCGAAGCCGCCTTCAGTCCGAGGATCTGATCGCCGCGATCGTGATCGCGTCGGTGTTCGGCGTCCTCGTCTTCTCTGCCTTTGGATTCCTCTCACGTGTGCTCGTCGGTAAGTGGCACACGTCCGGCCGCAAGGACTTTAAATGACCCACGAAATTCCCGCCTTCGAAATCCCTACGATCGATATCAGCCCGTACCTCCGCGGCGAGGCAGCTGCAAACGCCACCAACAGCACTGCCTGTGCGGAAGTGGCAGCTCAACTCGATCGCGCGTGCCGGGACGTCGGATTCATACAGATTGTCGGACACAGCATTCCACGATCGGCGACCGACGGACTGGCCGACGCTCTCTACGAGTTCTTTGCTCTCCCACTGACGGTGAAGAAGAACTATCGCCGTCCATCGTCCGAGAACCGTGGCTACTCACCACCGAAGTCGGAATCACTCAGCATGAGCCTGGGCGTCGCCGCTGCGAACCAGATGAACGATTTCTACGAAGCAATAGTTGTGGGCACAGAGGTGAGCGACTATCCGGGCGTCGACCTACCCGAGTCCAGCTACGCCGCCAACACTTGGCCTGAGGCCGCGCCCGGATTCCGACCGGCGATCGAAGAGTATTTCCGTCATGCCCAGGGCTTGGCACGAATCCTGATGTGCGCCTTTACCGACGCCCTCGGATTGCAGCCCGAGTACTTCGATTCGATGCTCGACCATTCGATCGACGCGATGAAGATGAACAACTACGCACTGCCCGAGGGCGAGATCCGCATCTCCGGCGACATGACGGGAATGGGCGCTCACACCGACTTCGGAATCTTGACCATCCTGTGGGCAGATCAAGTTCCGGGCCTTCAAGTTCTGAGTGCCGATGGCGTATGGCACGACGTCCAACCTGCCGACGGCGCACTCTTGATCAACCTCGGCGACGCAATGGCACGCTGGACGAACGACCGATGGCGCTCGACAGTGCACCGAGTCGACCCACCTATCGTCGATGGTCAGATCATCCGACGTCGCTCTGCCGCATTCTTTTTCGACGGAAACTACGACGCCGTCATCGAAGCACTGCCAGGGACTCTCGAACCGGGCGAGGTGGGATACCCGCCGATCACGATCGCCGAGAACATCGCGGCCAAAGTGGCCGGACTGAAAGGCGCGACGGCGCCCGAGGTCGACAGTCGCAGCGCTGACCGGGTGCGCGCCGCCGGATAGCGCTCCCGGGTACCGTCGATATCGTGCAGGATCGAAGTGAGGACAAGATGACCACCACCGAACGAGCTTTGCTCACCGAGTCCGTGCACGAGACGCTTCGAGAACTGATCTTTTCGGGAGAGCTGGCGCCGGGGACACCACTGAGTGTTCCCGCGCTGGCGAGCAAGCTCAATGTCAGTCGAACGCCGGTCCGCGAGGCCGTGCAGCAGTTGATCTACGAGGGCATCGCGGTCCACACCCGAAATGCGGGTGCAAAAGTCGATTCGCTGGACGCAGAGTCTCTGCGCGCGGTCTTCGAGGTGCGTGAGGTACTCGACGGTCTCGCGGCGTTCAACGCGACGGCCAATGCCACGCATGAAACCGTGTCACAGCTGAACAAGATGGTGCAGGTGCAACGCGAACTTCTCGAGAGCCCGCCGGATCAGCGTCGCGATTCGACGCTGGACCTCGAGTTCCACACCTTGATTCGTGAGACTGCATGCAATCACCCGCTCAGTGAAGCCCTACATCGTCTCGACGGACAGTCACATCTCTACCGTTCGGACATGTGGAGCCTCGAGCTCAATCGGCGGATCGCCGTCACCGAGCACGCTCGTATAGTCGCGGCCATCGAATCGGGTGACGCCTTGGGGGCCAGAACTGCCGCGAGCGCACACGTAGCCGGGCTACTCGTCCGAACAACCCGGACCTGAAGCTTTACCGAAATGACGGGAACAACGTGTCAGGCCAGGTGATGTCGCCGTCGTTCTCGTCCACGAACGTACCGACACAGTCGCGCCCCAAAGCGCTGATCGCTCCCGAGATGACCTCTGGATGCTCGAGCTCGGTGAGATGGTCTGCTCCGGTTCCGGCCCCGGGAACGCCATCGACGTACACCCGGCACTGGCCCCCGTCCAACCGACCGTCCGCCCACTCGCCTGAGCTCTGCACCACCGAATAGTAGGCAGATCCAGGAGTGTCCTCACCGGCATTGAGCTTGGTGAGAACTTCGGAGAACATGCAGGTGTCGTAACCGTCGGCAGGGCCTTGTACGCAGCCACCGGGGCTACCGTACTGAGGAGCACCGATGGCAACGAATGAATCCACTACTTCGGAGCCACCGAGGAACTTCGCGTAGTACCGGGAGCTCAGTCCACCCGCACTGTGCGCGATCACCCCGACGGAGTCAGCGCCGGCAGCGTAGGAGCGAATCGAATCGGCAATCAGCTCGGCGTCGGCCGCAATCATCTTGCCGGGTGCGTCGACGAAGTGTGTCTCGTAGCCCGCAGCGCTCAGTGCCTCGTCGAGGGCGCGGTAGGTCGCCTGGTGCGTTTCTCCCGAGTTGTAGAGCTGCTGCCCTGGAACGATGAAGACCACGCGCTTCGCATCGGTGATCCGCCCACCGGCGGCAGCGCTTCCTGCCGAGAACGCCAGAGCGGTGGCCACCAGCGAAGTAGTCACCGCCATCGCCAAAAGAATCTTCGAGAGTCGCACGCCGCCACCCTACGACGGCTGCGCACAAAAAAGGACCGCCGCACTGGAATCCAGTGCGGCGGTCCTTTTCTAGTAGCGGGGACAGGATTTGAACCTGCGACCTCTGGGTTATGAGCCCAGCGAGCTACCGAGCTGCTCCACCCCGCGATGCATTGACAAAGTTACACGAGCAGATGAACGGAACGCAAATCGCCTGCGCTGGAGCGAAATACACGCCTGAAAGTCGAAGAATCGGGTGACTGGGTTCACAAAATGCCCGTGAGCATCAACACATAACAAGCATGTAACGAACGTACCTCGAAACGGCATCGGAAAGGCTCTACCAGCACAAACGCCGAAAATCCTGGATGGGAGAAGACCAGGTGGTCCGGAAAATCGCGAATCGACCCTCGTTCAGCGCTCCCGTACGGTCGGTCCCGGCCCGAATCAACCGGGCGAACGCCGACCCGCCGCTGCTCCACTCTGCCCCGCGGGATCGGAACCCCCGAAACCTTCGAGGGGCAGAGACACGGAGAGACAAGCGCCCGGGAAAGTCAGCATCATCGCCGACCCGCAGGCCCGCCGATGTCAGCAAGCGCGGAGAGGATTTACCCCGACATGACGTACACCAGCATCAGCAAGCGTGCATTCGGCACATTGGCAGTAGCCGGCGCACTTGTCGCAGTGCCCCTCACCATGAGCACCGGCACCGCTTCCGCAGCCACCCACAACTGGGACGGCGTCGCACAGTGCGAGAGCGGTGGCGACTGGAACATCAACACCGGAAACGGCTACTACGGCGGCCTGCAGTTCTCGCAGAGCACCTGGACCGCCAACGGTGGCACCGGCTCGCCCGCCAACGCTTCCAAGGAAGAGCAGATCCGCGTCGCCGAGAACACCCTGCAGAGCCAGGGCCCCGGCGCATGGCCCGTCTGCGGCCAGCGTCTGACCGTCGCAAGCGAGCCGGCAGTCGAAGAGGCTCCCGCCGCAGCACCGGCTCCCGTCGCCGAGGCACCCGCAGTTGCTCCCGCCGTCGAAATCCCGGCCGAGCTCAAGCCCGCCGCACAGCAGGCTTACGACACCGCTCGTGACCTCGCCGGCCAGTACGGATTCGCCGCACAGTTCCAGCAGCTCTCCGACGCCAACGCACCGATCGTTGCAGCAATGCGCTGATTCAGCTCATACAGCTTCACTGAGCACACAAGAAGGCCCACCATCCGATCGGATGGTGGGCCTTCTGCTATTCATGAACTGACGCCGCTTACCTCGGCAGCGCCTGGTACGCGTCAACAGCCTTCTGCAGGCGGTCGAGCGCAGCACCGTAGCTGGTGAAGTCACCGCTCTGTTGCGCCGACTTCAATGCCGCCATTGCCGAATTGACCTCGGCCAGCGCCTTCGTGACGTCATCCGAGGAAGCCGGCGGGGCCGGTGCCGTCGGAGTAGTCGGCGTTTCCGGTTGCGCTCCGGTATCCGGATCGGGTGCCGGCTGGGTGACAGTCGCTGCCGAACCTGCGCCCGGCCAAATCTGACTGATCGCCTCGGAGACGGTCGGTGCATAACCGATCCGAATGCCGTTGGTGTCGCTGAAGCTCACCAGCACACGCGCCAACTGAGGGAACGCGTTCTGCGAGTTTCGCTGCGAGTACAAAGGTTCGACGTAGAGGATTCCGCCCTCGGCAATCGGCAGAGTCAGCAGGTTTCCGTACTGAATCTTGTTCGACTGCTTGAGCAGTGACACTTCCGAAGCAACACGCGAATCCGACGTCATCGCAGACTGAGCCTGCTGTGGACCCTGAGTCTGCGTATCGGTCGGCAGCTGCAGCACTGTGAACTTGCCGTAGTTCTCCTTGTCGTTCGCCACCGAGATGTAGGCCGACAGCAACTCACGACTGAACCCGACCATCGGACTGGTCAGACGGAAATCCGCCTTCGCGGTGTCCTTGTCGCCCACCAGCACGTAGTACGGCGGCTGGTTGGCCGACGTGTCGATCGTCGGATCACTCGGAACCGACCAGAACGCGTTGTTGGTGAAGAACTCACTCGGATCGTCGACGTGGTACTTCGCCAGCATCTCTCGCTGAACCTTGAACATGTCTTCCGGGTAGCGGAAGTGCGCCTGCAGGTCGTCCGAGATTTCGCTCTTCGGCTTCACCGTGTTCGGGAAGACTCCCATCCACGCCTTCAGAACCGGATCCTGCTCGTCGACCTGGTAGAGCGTGACCGTGCCGTCGTACGCGTCGACCGTGGCCTTCACGGAGTTACGGATGTAGGAGAACTCCTGACGCGGAATGAGGCGCCCGGTCGTCTGGTCGATACTGTCCTCGACCAACCCGTCGAGCGAACTGCGCTGCGCGTACGGGTAGTCCTGGGCGGTGGTGTAGCCGTCGATGATCCACTGCATCTTGCCGTCGACCACTGCGGGGTAGGCAGCGCCGTCGGTCGTCAGCCAAGGCGCGACCTCCTCGACCCTTTCCTTCGGATCACGCTTGAAGATGATCTTGGAGTTCGAGCCGATTGCACTCGAGAACAAGATGTTGCGCTCGGTGTACTTCGCCGCGAAGGCAAGACGGTTGAACCAGTTGCCGATCGAGACACCACCCGAACCGGTGTAGGTGTACTTCGAGGTGTCGGTGTCGTACTCACGAGGTCCCTCGCCGTCGACGGAACCGACGATCGAGTAATCGGCGTCCGACTGGCTGATCACCTCGCCGTAGTACGACCGAGGATTGTCTACCTTGAGGTTCTCGTTCTCGGGCGTGGTCGTCAGGTCGCTGACCGAGTAGATCGGGTAACCACCGGTGTTGTTCTGACTGTCGCCCTGCACGGCCGTGACTTCGTTTGCCTGGGCCGCGACGAAGCCGTTGCCATGCGTGTAGACCGTGTGCTTGTTGATCCAGTCCGTCTGGTTGCCGGAAAGATTGTTCGGCGACAGCTCACGCGCTGCGACAACGAAGTCGCGCAGCTGGCCGTCCTGTTCGTAGCGGTCGACGTTGAGCGTCTGCGGGAACCCGTAGAAGTTCTTGAGCTGACGCTGAGCGGTGAACGTCGGCGAGAGGATCGTCGGATCCAACAGTCGGGTGTTCGCGATCGTGGTCCGGTCGGCCGGAACGTCCTGGGGCTGCTTGGTGCCAACTCCCGGATAGTCGACGTAGTCGACGTTTTCTTCCGTGATCCCGTACGCCTGACGGGTCGCTTCGATGTTTCGTTCGATGTACGTGCTCTCCTTCTGCGCCGCATTGGGCTTGACGGAGAACTGCTCGACGATCATCGGGTAGACCGCACCGACGAGCACCGACGAAAGAACCAGTAGAGCGACTGCCATGGCCGGTATCCGAAGATCCCGCGTGAAGATCGAGGCGAAGAACGCCAAGGCGCAGATGACCGCAATGGACAACAGAATCAGCTTCGCCGGCAGAACCGCATTGATGTCGGTGAAGCCCGGACCGGTGAACGTCGGTTCCTTACGACTACTCGACATCAACGAGTACCGATCGAACCAGTACGCCACCGCCTTGAGGAGCACGAAGGTGCCGGCGATGACAGCCAGTTGAACACGTGCGGCAGTCGTGAATGTCCCAGCGCGCCCGGCCAACTTGATCCCACCGAAAACGTAGTGGGTGACCAGGTTTGCCACGAAGGCAAGCAGAATCGAGACGAACAACCAGTTCAGAACGAAGCGGTAGAACGGCAGATCGAACGTGTAGAAGCCGACGTCCAAGTTGAACTGAGGATCGGTGATGCCGAACGGCTGACCGTTGAGGAACAACTGGATGGTGACCCAGTTGGCCTGCGCGATGAGACCGGAGAGAATGCCGATCGCGACCGGAATGATCACGCCGAACAGACGAAGTCGCGACATGACGGTCGTGCGGTAGCGCGCGATCGGATCGTTGGGTCCGGAGACCGGAACGAACACCGGACGTGCGCGGTACGCGAGAAGCATCGCGAGCCACACGATGGCTCCGACGACAATTCCGACCACGAGGAAGAGCACGAATCGCGTCAGCAGAACCTTGGTGAAGACACCGCGGTAGCCGACTTCTCCGAACCACAACCAGTCCGTGTACATGCCGATCAGTCGCGGCCCCACGAGCAGCAAGGCCGCCACTACGACAGCCACCACCAACAAGATTCGACTGCGTCTGGACAGAGAGGGTAAACCTGCGGGGGGCCGCATGCCCACGTGCCACGCTCCAAGATTTGGCGACGCCGTGGCGTCGCAACCGATTGCATCGATCACTGCGGCCACGCCCGAGTGGACTTGGCCGTTTCCGACCACTCTACGTAACAACGGTCACGGGTTGACAACACGGAGAGCAGGGAGCCGGACAGAAGGTGGGAGGATGAACGTGTGAGTGAAGAGAATATGAGCAGATCACCGAGTGCCCTCGCCCGGTGCGTTCATGAAGTTGTCGACCACATCGACGCCGAAGGCTGGGATCAACCGCCGAAGCTGTACGCGTTGGTGCCTACCGAAATGCTCGCCGCGGCCGAACCCGGACTGCTCGACCAACTCGCCGAGGGCGCCGAATACACACCGATCGAACAGGAATCGCTTCCCGAGGACATCATCGGCGGTTCACGGGCACTCGACGAGTTCCTGGCAACGACGCATTGGCCCGAGTCGGTGCAGGGTTGCATCCTGGTTCAGGAGATTGTCGTCCTGCCGCCTGAGGCGGAATCGGATCTCGATCACGCCACGGCGCCGGTATTGACCGATCAGCATGCTGCCGACGAGGTCGCGCGACTGACGGCCAACGCGCATCCAGATCGACGCGAGGCTCGACTGTTCGTCGGCGTGCTCCGTGACGGTCCTTCGCTGTCGCTTCTGCAGATGCGTCCCGACGAAGATGCGGATCCGTACGGTGACCTGGAACTGCTTACCTACGACGGTCTTGCACCTCACCTGGTTCACGCGTTGTACGCGACGCTCGACGAGGTCGAAGAAGACTGAAAGAAGAAGACTGAAAGAAGAAGACTGACCGAGCCTGTCTTCGGCAAGGCAGGTTTCAGCAGCGGGGTGCGTCGCCGCCCGTGTTGAGGCTTTCGAGTGAGTCCACTGCGCCGGGCAGGTTGTCGACCTTGACGAGTCGAAGCCCGTCCGGCGCATTCTGTTTCGCCTCGTCACAGTTCTGGGCCGGCACGAGGAAGGTCTCAGCACCGGCTTCGGAGGCGGCGATCAACTTGTACCTGATACCGCCGATCGGACCGACCTCGCCGTCGGAGTCGATGGTGCCCGTTCCGGCCACGAACTTTCCGCCGTTGAGCTCCCCTGGAGTCAGCTTGTCCACCAACGCCAGTGTGAACATCAGTCCGGCAGAAGGACCGCCGATGTCGGCAAGGTTGAACTGCACGGTGAAGGGAACGTCCGGGACCTCGTTGGGCGTGACGCCGAGGTAACCCGATTCGGGCTTGTTGGGCCGCGCCCCAACGGTGACCGGTACAACGGTCTCCACACCCTCGCGAAGGACGGTGACGTCGATCGCGGTGCCTGGCGCGATCGCACCGACCGTGTCCTGAACGCCGGTGATGGTGGTTACCGGAGTGTCGCCGATCTTGACCAGGACATCGCCCTCTTGCAGGGCACCCGCGGCAGGGCCGTCCGGGGTCACCTTCGAAACAGTGAGTGCCACCGGCTTACCGAGAAAGTGGAGTGCAGCCAACTCGGCACTGTCCTCGGACTGCTGGAAGTCGGCGGTGTTGGCCTGCTGAATCTCTTCCTTCGACTTCTCGGGCGGATAGATCTCCGAGCGTGGGACGAGTCCGTTGCTGCCACTCGCCCACAGTCCGAACGCTTCGAAAATGTTGAGGCCGTCGCGAACCGACACCGTTGTCATGTTGAGGTTGCCGTCGGTGGGATCGACCTCGGTCCCCTGGATGTCGACGACGGGCTTACCGTCGACGTCGCCGAGGGTGTTGAAGGTGGGGCCAGGACCGAGTGCGACATAAGGAACAGTGACCATTGTTCCGACGACTCCCAACACGACGATGGGTGCGAGTGCGGCCAAGAGCGTCACTATCCGTCGATTCACCTGATCCAGAGTAAAGCGCGAAGGCCCCGGAGCACCGATCGCACCGCCTGAGCGCCGTGCGTGTTCGCCGTCAGCGTGACTCGGAGGGCGACTCCGACCGCTCGAGCCTTGTACCGTTGAGGTATGAGCAATATGCCGTTCGGCTTCTCCAACTCCGACGACGATCCCGATCGCGACAAGAACGCGGCGGGTGGCAATCCGTTCGGGGGTGGTGACACGCCGTTCGGGTTCGGCGCGGGCGGTGAGGGATTCGATCCGGCTCAGCTCGGCCAGATGCTCACCCAGTTCGGTCAGATGCTGAGCGGGATGGGCTCGTCGATGGGCCAGGGCGGTACTTCCGGTCCGGTGAACTACGACATCGCCAAGAAGCTGGCACGCCAACAGATCGGATCGGTTACACCGATCACCGAGGGCAATGTCAAGGCGATCGCCGACGCCGCACATCTGGCCGAGATGTGGCTGGACGCCGCAACGACGCTTCCTGCCGGAGCGAGCCGCACTCTCGCCTGGACTCCGAACGACTGGCTCGACAACACGATCGACACGTGGAAGCGACTCTGTGATCCGGTGGCCGAGAAGGTGGCGGGCATGTGGGTCCAGGGACTTCCCGCCGAAGCACAGCAGATGGCGGGCCCGATGCTGGGCATGCTCGGCCAGATGGGTGGACTCGCGTTCGGCTCGCAATTGGGCCAGGCACTCGGCCAACTGTCCACCGAGGTGCTCTCCTCCACCGACATCGGCTTGCCCCTCGGACCAGAGGGCACCGCGGCCCTTCTCCCCGCTGCGGTTCAGGCGTTCAGCGAGGGTCTCGAACAGCCGCATCAGGAAGTTCTGGTGTTCCTCGCCGCGCGGGAAGCAGCTCATCAGCGCCTTTACAGTCACGTTCCGTGGCTGCGACAGCGTGTTCTCGCCACAGTCGAGGAATACGCCCGCGGGATCACGATGGACTTTTCGGCGATGGAAGAATTTGCCAAGGACCTCGACCCGTCCGCTCTCACCGATCCGAGCAAGCTCGAAGCACTGATGCAGCAGGGCACGTTCGAGCCGCAGAACACCCCGGAGCAGAAAGCCGCTCTCGAACGGCTCGAGACTCTGCTTGCGCTGGTCGAGGGTTGGGTGGAGACGGTCGTCACCGCCGCACTCGGCGAGCGACTGCCTGGTGTTGCCGCGATGAGCGAGACATTGCGGCGTCGCCGTGCCACCGGCGGCCCCGCCGAACAGACCTTTGCGACGCTGGTCGGACTGGAACTTCGTCCTCGCAAGGTCCGTGAAGCGGCCGGGTTGTGGCAGAAGCTCACCGCGGAAGCCGGTATGGACGTTCGTGACGGCGTCTGGTCACATCCCGACCTCATGCCCGATTCGAGCGATCTCGACGCACCGGACGGATTTGTGGCCCGGGTCCTCGGCGGCGGCGAAGCCGGCAATTTCGACGACCCGATCGCCCAGCTCGAAGCCGTCGAGGCAAAAGAGCGTGCGGCCGAGGCAGCGATGGACAAGACCCGCGAGGACGACGAAGAGAAGTAATTCCTTCTCGACACATTTTCGCAGTTCAGCCATTCTGACGTCCTGTGGATAACCATCACTGACGCGGACTCGCCAGCGGCCCTCCGTGCCAGCATCGAACGATGACCGGTGACACGCAAGACGACACCACACAGAACAGCACTTCACAGCGATCCGCGGGACCCCGATGGGACCCGCGGATCGCTGTTCTGTCGCGCCCGGACGGTCGACTGCAGCTGGGATGGACACCCGGACGTGCCGTCCTGCTGACGCTGCCTGTCGGGGTCGATCCGCGCGCGGTGAAGTCGATCCTCCGCAAAATGGACGGCTCCAGATCCCGCGCGACCATCCTGTGGGAAGCATCGACGCGCGGGATTTCGACTTCGGTGACGGAGAAGTTGCTCGAGCAACTCACCGATTCCGGATTCGTCCACACTGCCGCCAGGAGGACCGTGTCCGTCAGGATCCACGGTGTCGGTCCACTCTCGGACGCCGTCGAGCGCGCCCTGGTCACCGGCGGGGTAAGCACGCGTCGCTCGCGCGGGTATCGCAACACCGACGTCGTGCGCACGTGGAACGAACAACTGGTGGTCCTGGCCGACGACGTTGTCACTGATCCTCGCCTGGTCAGCGATCTCGTTCGCTGCGGACTCCCCCACCTTTCCGTCCGCATCCGCGACGGCAACGGTGTGATCGGTCCTCTTGTCGTGCCGGGCCAGTCGAGTTGCCTGCGATGCGCCGACATCATCCGATCCGAACTCGACCCTCATTGGCTTCATCTGTCCGCGCAGCTACTCGGCAGCGCCGGCCACGCGGAATCGGCGATGATCCATGCAAGTGTCGCGCTGGCCCTGGCCGAGATCGACTCCGCATTATCCGAGACAGCGGCGACGTATGCGGCGAGTCTGTCGTCGACGCTCGAGATCGCGCTCCGTCCGTATCGGATCACAACCAGGCGCTGGCCTCGGCAAATATCTTGCAGTTGCCAATACCTGGCACCTGTTTCGGGCAAAGGACGCCCCAGTCAGACATGATGGTGTGGTGTCCGAGATCCCACGCAAGAGTTCTGCCCGTACTGCCAAACTCGCGAGCATCCCCCTGGGGATGGCCGGTCGCGCCGCCATGGGCTTCGGACGCAAGCTCGCCGGCGGCGACAAAGGCGAGATCGACGCGCAGTTGAGCGCGAAGGCCGCCGAGCAACTGTTCGCGGTGCTGGGCGAACTCAAGGGCGGCGCGATGAAGCTGGGCCAAGCGCTCAGCGTCATGGAGGCGGCGATTCCGGAGGAATTCGCGGAGCCGTACCGCGAGTCGCTGAACAAGCTCCAAGCCGCCGCCCCGCCGCTGCCGACCAAGCAAGTACACAAGATGCTCGATCAGCAACTCGGAACCAAATGGCGCGACCGTTTCCAGTCGTTCGACGACGAACCGACCGCATCGGCAAGCATTGGGCAGGTTCACCGTGCGGTCTGGGCGGACGGCGGCGACGTGGCCGTGAAAGTTCAGTACCCCGGCGCCGACGAAGCTCTACGCGCCGACCTCAAGACCTTGGGCAGATTTGCCGGTCTCTTCGGTTCGGTCATGCCCGGTGTCGATGTGCGCCCCGTGATCGAGGAGTTCACCGCGCGCACCGAGGAAGAACTCGACTATCGGATCGAGGCGAACAATCAGCGAGCTTTTGCAAAAGAATTCGACGGCGATCCCCAATTCGTGATCCCGCACGTCGTGGCGAGCGCGCCGAAAGTGGTCGTGACCGAATGGATGACGGCAACCCCGTTGACCAGAATCATCGAAAGTGGAACGCCGGAGCAGCGCAATGCTGCCGGTGCACTACTCGCCGAATTCCACTTCGCGTCTCCGGCCCGTGTCGGCTTGCTCCACTGCGACCCGCACCCCGGCAATTTCATGCTTCTCGAGGACGGCCGACTCGGCGTCATCGACTTCGGTGCGGCTGCGCCGTTCCCGAACGGACTGCCACGGGTTCTCGGCACGATGGTGCGCTTGGCTGTCGAGGAACAATTCGACGAATTGACGGAGTTGTTGCGCGCCAACGGTTTCGTGATTCCCGGACGCACGGTGACCGACAAGGAGATCGCGGATTACCTGCGACCCTTCACCGACCCGATCCAGACCGAGTCATTTCACTTCACTCGGTCGTGGCTGCAAAAGGCCGCCGGAACCGCCACTGACTTCAACAGTGCGCAGTTCCGAACGGCCCGTGCACTCAACCTTCCGGCCGAGTATTTGATGATCTTCCGAGTTCTTCTCGGTTCGGTCGGCATATGCGCCCAGTTGGACGCATATGCCCCGTACATGGAAATCCTGACTCGTTGGTTGCCAGGGTTCGCGGAGCCAGTTCTTGATGACACCGGCTCCGCCGACTAGAGCCCTCACGCGCACACGAGTTGCTTGCGTGGGCGCCCCCTCGGTCTCTTGCGCGCTATGACGGCCCCCTGATCGAGGATCTCGCCTCCCCACACCCCCCACGGCTCGGCGCGGTCGAGAGCCGCACTGAGACAACGGGAACGGATGGGGCACTGCGCGCACAGTGCCTTCGCCTGCTCGAGTTCGGCCGGAGCTTCGGCGAACCAGAGATCGGGGTTGGATGCCCGGCACGGCAGGTCGCGGCGGGTGGACGCGACCTCGATGAACGTGACTGCAGCCGAAGTGACGTCGGTGGAAGTTACTGCAGTGGTGGAGTTTTCGGATTCCACGCGGATTGTCTGGGCAGACAACTCGGTCTCCTAGTGCTCGGATGCGAAACTGTGTCGCACGATATGGGTTCGATGGGTGCGAACCTGAGCCGAGTCGGAAACCGGATGAAGAGGGGTATCCAACACAAAGGCCACGGTCCGCAGGGGCTGCGGGTCCGTGGCCGTAAGTGAACGGATGTGTCCTACCGAGAAATACCTCGATGGCTTAAGAACACGGACTCGACAGCTGCTTTCTTTGCTGCTGCTTGAGGGCGCAGGCGGAACGCATGCTGCGCCCATCCCGCTGCACGCGGCAGCATGGGGGCGGCAACAGCGAACTTTGCGCTTGCGCACGCTTCATACGAGATCAAGTTCGTCATTTATTTGCCACCTCCATTTCGTGTCGGTCCGGATAGTTTCTGCGCACAGGTTGCCCCGTAACACTGAAAACCAGAGTAGAGAATCCGTCGAATCTGCACAACCTATTTTTGACCTGCGGTTATGTAACTCACCGTTGTCGATTCGGATGCATTTCAGATATCGAGTGTTGCCGCACGCAGTTCGCCGCGAATGACAGCTAGTACGTCTTCCCCGAAGTTGTCGAGTTTCTTCGGCCCGATTCCAGGGATCGAAACCAGCCCACGATTGTCTTGTGGTCGTTGTTCGGCAATAGCCATCAGTGTGTTGTCACTGAAGACGACATAGGCCGGAACTTTGAGTTCTCGGGACTTGTCCAGACGCCAGGCCTTGAGGTGCTCGAGCAATTCCAGGTCGACATTGGACGGGCATTTTTCGCAGCGCCCGAGCATTGTCGCCGACGTCCCGATCAACGGTTTGCCGCAGACGCGGCAGCGCGGACGCTTCTTGTTCCCCGACGACGGCGCGGCAACGCGCGAAGCCGGTGAGTCCTCGGGGATGAGCCCGTTGAGGAACCTCGACCGGCGACGGGACTTGCGTCCCCCCTCATTGCGAGCCAATGCCCAAGACAGCTGCAGATGCTCGCGGGCGCGGGTAACACCCACGTACAGAAGCCGACGCTCCTCCTCCACCGCGACGTCGTCGGCGCCCGAATTGGCGTCGCCGAGAACATGTTGGATCGGCAGGGTGCCGTCGTTGAGGCCGACCAGGAACACCGCATCCCATTCGAGCCCCTTGGCCGCGTGAAGCGAAGCCAACGTCACGCCCTGCACGGTCGGTGGGTGCCGCGCCTCGGCTCGGGCTGTGAGCTCCTGTAGCAGCCCGGTGAGCGACAGTTCGGGTTCGTGGACGAGTTGTTCTTCGGTCAGCGCCACGAGAGCCGAGAGCGACGCCCAGCGCTCGCGGGCTTGCGTGCCCGAAGGTTCTTCGTTGGTCAGACCGAGTGGCGCGAGTACAGCGCGAACCAGTGAAACCAGCGCTTCGCCGTTGTCTGCGCCTTCGGGAAGGTCGTCTCGTCCGGCGGCCTGACGCAGCGCCGCCACTGCCTGACGGACCTCGGTGCGGGTGAAGAAGCCCTCTCCACCACGCACCTGGAACGGAATGCCGAGCTTGGTGAGTGCCTGCTCGTGCGCCTCCGACTGAGCATTGATCCGATACAGAACAGCGATCTCGGCCGCTGGAGTGCCTGCCGCGATCAGCCGTTTGATCGCCCGCGCAACGCCGAGCGCTTCGGCAGGCTCGTCGTCGAACTCCATGAACTCCGGCTCAGGCCCCGGAGCGCGTTGCCCGATCAACTGAAGACGCGTCCCGGCGATCCGTCCGCGCGCTGCACCGATCACGCGGTTCGCCAGCGACACGACCTCAGGGGTGGAGCGGTAGTCCCGTTCGAGCCGGACGACGGTCGCTTCGGGGAATTTCCGCGAGAAGTCCAACAGATAGTTCGGGGTGGCGCCGGTGAAGGAATAGATGGTCTGATTCGCATCGCCCACCACTGTCAGGTCGTCGCGGTCGCCGAGCCAGGCGTCGAGCACACGCTGTTGCAGCGGGGTGACGTCCTGATACTCGTCGACCACGAAGCAGCGGTACCGCTCGCGGAACTCGTCGGCAACCGTCGAATGCTCTTCGAGCGCAGCCGCGGTGTGAAGTAGGAGATCGTCGAAATCGAGGAGCATGCCGTCCTGGCCACGTGCCTTCAGCTCTTCGTATGCCGCGTAGACCTGCGCAACCTTGGTGGCATCGACCGGCGCCTCGCGACGAATCTTGGCTATCGCGCGTGGGTAGTCCTCGGGCGCGATCAGTGAGGCCTTGGACCACTCGATTTCGCTGGCGAGGTCGCGCACGCTTTCCGTACTGGTGGACAACCCGACACGAGCGGCGGCACTGCTGACAACCGCGAACTTCCGATCGAGCAGACGCCACGGCGTGTCACCGATCACCTGCGGCCAGAAGTACTTGAGTTGACGAAGAGCGGCGGCGTGGAAGGTGCGAGCCTGTACCTGCGGCCCACTTCCACCAACCCCCAGCTCACGAAGCCGTCCACGCATTTCGCCGGCCGCTCGCGCTGTGAATGTCACGGCAAGCACCTGGCCGGCGGAGACATGACCGTCGGCAACCAGATGCGCGATCCGGCGGGTAATGGTGCGGGTTTTGCCTGTTCCAGCGCCCGCGAGGACACATACCGGGCCGCGTGGCGCGAGCACGGCGGCCGATTGTTCTGGATCCAGTCCGGTGTCCGCAGGCATGGGGACCATCATGGCAGGACGTTCCGACACTCCATTCGCCGCGCCCGACGGTATGTGGGCAAGAGAACACGGGCCGATACGGAACAACGCTCTCGGTCGTGGTGTTATATCGGCCGTGACTTCTACCGAAAATGCGCCTGCCCTGACCATCTACTCGACCACGTGGTGTGGCTACTGCCGCCGCCTCAAGACGCAGCTCAACGCGTCGGGGATCGAGTACACCGAGATCGACATCGAGAACGATCCGGCAGCAGCCGATTTCGTCGGCAGCGTCAACGGTGGAAATCACGTCGTTCCGACCGTGAAGTACGGCGACGGCAGCGTCGCGACCAACCCGTCGCTCAACCAGGTCAAGCAGGCCCTGGGACTGTAGAGCCTTTCAGGCTGCTGTCTGACCCAGCTCTTATTTGACCCAGCTCTCGAGCATTCCGCGAGCGATGGAGATCGACCCGGGTAGCAGCAGTGGCGCGTCCGCTTCCGAACCCCAGTCGCCGAGTTCGAGAGCGGCACGCACCTCGTCCTTCGTGAACCAGGTGCCCTCGGCGATCTCGCCGTCCGCGAACAGAAGCGGAGCGGCGGGGTCGCCGATTGCGGCGAAGCCCAACATCACCGAGCGCGGGAACGGCCAAGGCTGGCTCCCGAGGTATCGAACGCTGTGCACGTCGATGCCGACTTCTTCCTTGATCTCGCGGACAACGCACGTTTCGAGTGACTCCCCGGCCTCGACGAATCCCGCGAGAATCGAGAAACGTCGCTGCGGCCAGGTCGGCTGACGAGCGAGTAGAACTCGATCGCCGCCGTCGTGCACCAGGCAGATGACCGCCGGATCCGTTCGGGGAAACTCCTCGTGGCCGGTGGACGTGGAAATGCGTGACCAGCCGGACATGGTGGGTTCACTCGGTGCGCCGTCGATAGCGCTGAATCCGGCACTGTCGTGCCAGTTGAGAATCGCGACGGCACCGGTCAACAAACCGGCGTCCGCGTCGTCGAGTGTTCCGCCGAGCATGCGCAATTCGGACAACGTGCCCGCCAGCAGCGACACCCGCACCGCCCAGACGTGGCGATTCTCCCGAATTCCCAGGAACACTGCACCGCGCACCGGTTCCGGACCCAGTTCGGTTGCCTCGGCGAAGACCAACTGACCTTCCGGTGAGACCTTGACCTGACCCCGTGAATTCACACGGAGGAGCAGCGCGTCCGCCCAACCCGTGGTCAGTGCGGCGGCATCCGACCGCAATTCCTCGGCGCGGCCGACGCTCGAGCGTGAGAGCAGCGGTGTTTCGGTCAGCTGGAAGTCGTTCACGCTCACGACATTACTGCGCGCACGAAGCTCGGCAGCACTCAGTTCGTGACGCGGCGAATGTAGAGCAGGCGATCGTTCTCCTCGACGGCGTCCACCTCGGGCGAACCGACGCGAACCAGACGGCCGTCGCGAACTACCCCGAGCACGATGTCGGAGAGATGACGCGGAGAGCCGCCGACCTCGTCACGTTCGACTGCGCGCTCGGCGATCGCGAATCCGGCTTCCGGGGTCAGAAGGTCTTCGATCATCTCCACGACAGTCGGCGTTGTGGTCGCGATGCCGAGGAGTCGACCTGCCGTCTCCGAGGACACGACCACCGAGTCTGCGCCGGACTGACGCAGAAGATGCGCGTTGTCGGCTTCACGGATGGCTGCGGCGATCTTGGCTTTCGGCGCGATTTCGCGGGCTGTGAGCGTCACGAGCACTGCGGTGTCGTCACGATTCGTGGCCACGATGATCGACGACGCATTCTGCGCACCTGCCAATCGAAGTACGTCCGATTTCGTCGCCGAACCGAACACCGTCACCAGGCCCTTGCTCGCCGCGGAGTCGAGGACTGTCTGATCGGTATCGACGACCACGATCTCCGACGCCGGTACACCGTCACCGAGCATTGCTTCGATTGCCGTCCGCCCCTTGGTCCCGTATCCGACGACGACGGTGTGATTACGCACGTGCTGCCTCCAACGCTGAATTTTGAACGCCTGACGCGAACTCTCGGTCAGAGCTGAAAGTGTGGTTCCGACCAACACGATCAAGAAGAAGATTCGAAGTGGCGTGATCAACAGGACGTTGACCAGGCGCGCCGACGGAGTGAACGGAGTGATATCGCCGTAGCCGGTGGTCGAGAGCGAAACCGTCGCATAGTAGATGCAGTCGAGCAGCGAAAGCTCGTTGTCCTGTGCGTCTCGGTATCCGGCGCGATCGATGTACACGATCAACACGGCGGCACCGAGGGCACCCAACGCGATGAGAACTCGCTTGTAGATGGCCCGCGCCGGACTTGTCTGTAGCTGGGGAATGCGCAGCACCCCGACAAGGGCGAAGTCAGGCTGATCGGTCAATGCTTCCGACCTGGTCAAACGCGCCCGGAGCTTACCGGCCATACATCGACTCTCTCACTCGAACTTACGAAATACCTACACGGACATCGGCAGGCAGCGTAACCCTCGAAGATCGACTTCGGAACTCGGGCGCCGAATAGCGTGCGGGTCGTGGCGCCGGTAGTGGCAAGAAGGTCCACCGTGAGGCAGGCTGGGCAAATGCCTTTCACCGGTTCGACGTCCACTCCCAGCCAAGCAGCCGCTCTTCGTTTGTCGGCCCTCCTTCTCGGCGCCGGCACCATGCATTTTGTAGCGCCCTCGTTCTTCGACAGCACCGTTCCCCGCCAGCTTCCCGGACAGGCCCGCACCTACACCCAGGTGTCCGGCGTCGCGGAACTGGCGATCGGCGCTGCCTTGGCCGTGCCGAAGACCCGCAAGCTCGGCGCGGGCCTTGCCGCCGCGCTCTTTGTTGCCGTGTTCCCCGCCAACATCCAGATGGCGATCGACTGGTGCCGAAGCCCGAAGACGTCCACCCCGCAGAAGATCGGTTCGATCGCACGTCTCCCCCTGCAGGTTCCGCTGGTGACCGAAGCACTCAAGGCTCGCCGAAACGCAAGCTAATCTTGCGCGCCTGCCGTTCGGATGAGGCGAGCGAGAGCCTCACCGTCCGGCAGGTTCTCGGGTGCGATGGTGCGACCCGATCGAACGTAGTGAAACGCCGCCCGCACCTTGTCGGCCGGAAACTGTTCGTTGCGCCCCGCCGAACGAGCTCTGGCTGACATCAATTCGGCCCAGGCCACCCGATACGCGGCCAACTGCATCACAACAGCGTCCTCGTTGGCGGCCGACGGTTCGGCACCGGTCTTCCAGTCGATCACCGTCCATCCGCCGTCGGGATCGGCGAACACAGCGTCGATCCGACCTCGCAAAACCGTTCCGGCAATGGATGTTTCGAAAGGAACTTCCACTTCGATCGGGCTGCGATTGGCCCACGGGGACCGCAAGAACGCATCCTGAAGTTTCACCAGGTCGGTCTCGGGACCCGCGCCGGTATCCGCGGCGCCGGGTAGCTCGTCGAGATCCAACAGCCGAGTCGCACCGAACCTTCGCTCGATCCAGGCGTGAAAAGCGGTTCCGCGACGAGCCAACGGGTTGGGCGGATACGGCAGCGGACGACGTAGGCGAGCCGCCAGTTCGTCCGGATCTGCCTTGAGGTCGACGAGCTGAGTCACCGAAAGCTGCGCCGGGAGAATCACTTCGGCCCGCGCGTTTGCGCGGGCCTCGCGCTCGGCCAGGAGAACGTCGACGTCCGAGGCCCAGTTCTCCGGATCGTCCTCCGGTTCTTCCGCCTCTTCGCTGTCTTGCGGCAGCGAAGCGAGTGCGGACAGGACGCTCGCGGCTCCGGCCTCGACGGCGCCGCGCCGCGCACCCAGCGGATCCGGCGGCCACTGCGCCGTACGGGGAGTGGCGGCCAACGGGTTCTCGGTATCGGGTTCCGGGGCCGGCGCCCATTCCTCCACGACGCCGATCGCACCGCGTGAGTCTTCCTCATCGGCATCGTTGTCGGCCGTGACCATCTGATGCAGCTCGTCCAGGAACTCCGAAGGCCCCTTCGGTTCCGCACCGGATTCCGCCCAGTGATGCGCCGAGATGAACAGCGCCCGTTCGGTTCTGGTCAGCGCGACGTAGAACAACCGCCGGTCCTCGTCCAGGCGACGGTTGGACAAGGCCTTCTTGTGCGCCGTTATCGCGTTCTCGAGGTCCTTGCGGTTGTAGAGCTCCTCGAGGTCGAGCACCGGAACTCCGTCGGCCGAATCCGCGTCGACCGCCCGGTCACCACGCAACGACGGTGGCAGTTCGGCGAGCGCCCCGAGCCACGATCCGGACGCGGTGGACGAGGGGAACACCCCGTCGCTGACATGCGGGATCGCCACTACTTCCCATTCGAGCCCCTTCGCCGAGTGCACGGTCAGGATCTGGACCCGATCCGGCGCCACCTCCACTTCGCCTGGCGTGAGGCCCTTTTCGATCTGTTCGGCTGCCGCGAAGAAAGCCAGCATCCCGGTCAGATTGGCAGTTGGACGCGTCGCGTAGTTGGCGACAACGTCGGCGAATGCGTCGAGGTGCTCGCGGCCCGCGGTCCCGACGACGCCGACTCGGGTCCGTGCGCCCGCCTCGATTCCGATCCCGAGCACCCGCTCGACCTCCGCCACCAATTCGGTGAGCGGCTGGCCGATACGTTCGCGCAACGACGCCAACTCTGCCGCTATCGCGTTGATGCGTGTGTACCCGAGAGCCGAATAGCGTTCTGCCGGGCCTGGATCGGAGATCGAGTCGACCAATCCTGCTTGCTCGGCGTTCTCCCCGGGCAGAGCATCGTGGACCGCCGAGGTAAGCGCCTCGGCGTCGGTGACCGCACCCGCCGTTCCGTATCCCGCGGAGATGGCAAGTTCGCGGGAGCGTTGAGAGAGTGCGGCGAGATCCTTCGCGCCGATCTGCCATCGCGCGCCGGTGAGCAGCCGAACAGCTGCGCTTCCTGCAAGTGGATCGGCGACCACCCGGAGCATGGCGATCACGTCAGCAACCTCGGGTGTGTGCAGGAGCCCACCGAGCCCGACAACTTCGACCGGCAGACCTTTGGACCGCAAGGCCTCGGCCAGCGGAGCGGCATCGGCGTTCCGGCGGATCAACACCGCTGCCGTGGGCGTCGGGCGGTCTTCGGCACGTGCCGCCTCGTATTCTCCGGCGATCTTCTCCGCCACCCACTGACGTTCCTGTTCGACGTCTCCCAGCAACGCCAGTCGAACGTCTCCGGCGACGGCTCCGGGCCGCGCACGCAGGGTACTGACGGCCACGCCGCGTCGACGCAACGGTGCCGACGACAGGTTTGCCAGCTCGAGAGCCTCCGGCGGGTTACGCCAACTCGTGAGCAGTTCGAGCGTCGGAGCCGGTTTTCCGTTGGCAAGCGGGAAATCGGTTGCAAACCGGGGCAGGTTGGCCGCCGACGCGCCGCGCCAACCGTAGATCGACTGCATCGGGTCGCCGACGGCCGTCAGCGCCAAACGGCCGTCGGCTCCCCCACCGAACAACGAGGACAACAACACTCGCTGAGCGTGACCGGTGTCCTGGTACTCGTCGAGAAGAACCACCCGAAAGCGCTCACGCTCGGTCTGCCCGACCTCGGGATGCTCGGCGGCGACCCGGGCAGACAGCGACATCTGGCTGCCGAAATCCAATGCGCCTTCACGCCGCAGCGTCTCACCCAGCCGGGCGACGAGAGGCAACAGTTCGATGCGCTTATGTTGCACATCAAGGTAATTCAACAGCTCCTTGCTCGGTCCACCCCGCTGTTTCGGGCCGGCGGGCAGAGTGTGAATCAGCTTGTCCAGCTCGGTGTGTGCCTCGAGCAACTGCTCGGGATCGACCAGGTGCTCCGCCAACTGACCGGCAAGGGCCAGAACGGTTTCGGTGATCGAACCCGGATTCTTGTCGGTGTCCAGATCACTGTCCCAGCCGCTCACGACGCGGTGCGCAACCTGCCACAGTTCGGTCTCGGACAATAACGTCGCCGAGGGTTCGATGGGCAACAGCAGTCCGTGTTCGGAGAGCAACCGTCCCGCGTAAGCATGGTAGGTACTGACTTCGGGTTCGCCGGCCAGAATCCGGGAACGCACTCCGCCGGTCGGGTCGAGTGCCCGCAGAACGTCCGAACCCGCCAGCCGCGCCAACCGCTTGCGGATTCGCGACGTGAGCTGTTGCGCCGCTTTGCGCGTGAAGGTCAGGCCGAGAACCGCCTCGGGGTCGACGAAGCCGTTGGCCACCAGCCACACGACGCGAGCAGCCATCGTCTCGGTCTTTCCGGCACCGGCGCCGGCGACCACCAATGTCGGACCGAGCGGTGCGGCGATCACTGCTGCCTGCTCGGGCGTCGGAGGGTGCTGACCGAGCGCGACCGCCAGGTCGACAGGGTCGATCTTCGGTCGGCGTGCCTTCTGCGTCGCGGCAGCCACTTAGTTACTCACCTGTCGTCCCTCGTCGTGTGCCGGGCAACTCGAACGCACCGGGCAATGTCTACATCCATCGTTGACCCTGGCCAGGTACTGCGGTCCTTGGGTCGCTGCCGCAGCGTTGTGAATGACGTCTCGCCACATCTCGACGGCTTCGGCCGTCAGCGGCGGCTGAACTCGCTGCGCCGCACCGTCCTTCTTGTTGGACTTGGCCACGAATACCAGGCGTGCACCGCCGGGTTGTGTGGCCGGTTCGCCGGCAATCGCACCTTCGGCCGCTGCGACCTGGTACGCCGCCAACTGCGCATGAGATTGCGCGGCCTCGTTGCTGACGGGGTTTCGCGCAGTCTTGACGTCGACAACCACTGGACGACCTTCGGTGTCGCGCTCGAGCCGGTCGATCCGGCCACGTAGCTTGACCGCAGGCGCTCCTTCTTCGCGCGGTTCGAGGACCCCCTCGACCGCCACCTCGACGCCGACTTCGGTCAGCTCACCGCGAGTTGCGTTCATCCAGGCCGTGAACGTCGCCAGCATCTCCCGAGTTCGATTGAGTTCACGGCGCGAGTACCACTGCGATCCCAGATCGATGGATTCCCAGGCATTTTCGAGTGCCTTCTCGACCTGATCCGGTGGAATCCGGCCGGCCAGTGCCTGCACCAAGGTATGGACCAGCGTACCGGCGATCGCATGAGTGTTGTCTCCGTCGCTGCCACCGTGGCGCTCGAACACCCATCGGAGAGGACATGTTTCGAGAAGCTCGATGGTGGACGGGGACAGTGAAACCGGTCCGTCCTCGGGTTGCCACATGGGAGCAGCGGTACTCGGCTCGGCTGTGCCGTACCACTGATCCGGATGCGCGCCTCGTACTCCGGCCGCAGCCAGACGGGCCAACTGGCGAGCAGCCCGAGAATGCTTCTCGGGGTCGAAATGCGCGATGTCGGGATCACACACCACGCTGCGAAGCTGTGCGACCAGTGCAGGCAGCGACAGAACCCGGGTATCCCCGGTCTCGGGTGCAACGACGTCGAGATCGGAGGACGGGTCGTCCGAGTACGCGTCACCACGGATCAATTCGTCCACGAACCGCGAAGGCACCAAGTCGGTGTCCCCCGAAGCCGATTCGACTGCGGTGATCAGCAGACGGCGACGAGCACGGCTACAGGCGACCAGGAACAACCTGCGTTCTTCGGCCAGAAGCGGCGCGGTTCGCGAGAGTCGTTCGGCAGCCGAGTCACTGCCGTCGGAGACTCCGTTGACCAGGTCGATAAGAGCTTCGGTACGCAGTAGCGAGCCGCGTGCCCGCAAACTCGGCCAGAGCCCCTCCTGCACACCCGCCACCGCCACAACCGCCCATTCGCGCCCCGCCGCGGCGTGAGCGCTGACCACGGTGACGGCGTCGGGAGCGATGACCGATCGGCTCCGCGAGTCGGTCGGTATCTCCTGGCTGGTCAAGTAGTCGACAAAACCGGAGAGTTGCGAACGCGGCAGCCGGTCGACGTAGTTGGCAGCCGCGTCGAAGAGTGCGACTACGGCGTCGAGGTCTCGATCGGCTTGTGAGCCGATCGGTCCGCCGCGCGCCGACGCGGCCGCCCACCGCCGTTCCAGCCCCGTCGCCTGCCAGGCCGCCCACAGAACTTCTTCGACCCCGAGACCACGCTCGAGAGGCACCCGGGCCTTGCGAAGGACCGACAGCACGCGATTGAGGGCCGCAGCTTCGACGTCTGTCAGCTTGCCCATCAGGCGCTTGGACTGCGCACGATCCTCGTCGATCAGAATGAGCCGCAACAACTCCGAAGAGTCCCGATCACTTCCCGATGCCAACTCGACCCGGCGCAGGCCACGACGCAACCGGCGCAGGGTGACCGGTTCGGCGCCGCCGATGGGACCGGCCATCAGGGCAAGCGCGTCGTCGCCGGTGAACTGATCGCCGCCGAGCGCCCGAAGGACCAGCAGCAGGCCGGACACTCCGTGTTGCCGCGCGAGCGGCAATTCGGTGGCAGCGGTCGTGACGGGCACCCCCGCCGCGAGCAGGGCTCGCCGGAGAGGGGCGAGAGTGCGCGGGACCGACCGCACGATGACGGCCATGTCGGACCACGCAATCCCGTCCAGCAGATGCGCCCGGCGCAAGGTATCTGCGACGACTGCCGCCTCTTTGGCCGTCGTACCGAGAACCCGCACCGACGCCCGTCCCGGATTCTCATCGGTGAGATCGGATGGAACCGCGATGCGATGAGCCAAGTTGCCAGGCAGCCGCGCAGCGATCTTGGCCGCGATCGACGCGACGTCGGCGTTGTTGCGATACGTGACGGGCAGAACGATCTGGCGCTCGTCTCCGCGCTCGGCCAGTCCGAGCAGGAACGCCGAATCCGCACCGCGGAATCCGAAGACGGACTGATCGGGATCACCGGCGATGACCGTGCCCGCAGTTCCGGTTCCGATCAACCGAACCAGTTGCGCCGCCTGCGGATCCAGATGTTGTGCGTCGTCGACAAGGAGGTGCCGGATCCGAGCGCGCTCGGAGCGAAGCAATTCGGGATCGGTGGCGAACGCGGTCAAGGCCGCACCGATCAACTCGGCCGCGTCGAGTGCCGGCGCCGTCGCCTCCGGAGCCTCGACACCGACACTGCCGCGCAGCAGCACGCCTTGCTCGTAGGCCTCGGCGAACCGCCCGGCCGCCACCCACTCCGGACGGCCACGCTTCTTGCCGAGCTTGACCAGATCTTCGGGGCCGAGCCCGCGCTCGTTGGCTCGCAGCATCAGATCTCGAAGTTCGACGGCAAAGCCGTTCAAACCCAATGCGGGTCGCAGGCGCTCCGGCCACCGGAGCGCACCGTCTTCGATGTCTCCGCGCAACATCTCGCGGAGCACCGAGTCCTGCTCGGCGCCGGTGATCAGGCGTGGCGGCGCGTTGCCGTGTGCTGCGGCTTGAAGCCGGAGAACGGCAAAGGCGTAAGAGTGAACGGTGCGTACCAGCGGCTCACGGGTTGCCTGCGGTCCGCGTTCCTGTTGGTACCCGAGCAACCCAGCGGTGATCTGCTCGCGGACCTGCGTCGCGGCTCGGCGTGACTGGGTGAGCACCAGGACCGATTCAGGATCTTCGCCACCCGAGATCTTCTGCACTGCCAGATCCACGAGAAGGGACGTCTTGCCGGTTCCGGGACTGCCGAGTACCTGCCAGGGATTCCAAGCCGCTGCCGAACCGAAAGAAACAGGGCCGAACGCGAGCTGGAACGGATCCTCGGACGGCGGCGCGAAGAGCCGCGTCGTCCCTTCATCCCACGTTCGGGGTATCGGAGACGGTGCAGTTCGGTGCACCAACCGCGCCCGCGGAATGGTGACCTTGCTGCGTGTTGCCGTCTCACTCACCCAGGCATTCCACCAGAGCGCACCGACAACTCACACATCGCCTGCATCCGGCATGATTGACCTCGTGTCTGCACTCCATACGTATCTCTACGGACCCGTCGGGGCGCCGGAGATCCTTTCGCTGCACGGTCTGACCGGTCACGGCCGCCGTTGGCAGTCGATGGCCGAGAACCAACTGCCCCAAGCGCGCTGGATCTCGCCCGATCTGCGCGGTCACGGACGCTCGACCTGGGCTCCCCCGTGGAACATCGAATCCCACGTGGAGAGCCTGCTCGAGACACTGGACGAACATGCAAACGGACCGGTGGTGATCGTCGCGCATTCGTTCGGCGGAATGCTGGCGCTTCACCTCGCGGCCACCGCGCCGGAACGCGTTCGTGGGCTCGTTCTGCTCGATCCAGCGATCAGCTTGGATCCGACTTTCATGCAGGAAGTGGCCGAACTCACAATCGGCTCACCGGATTACACCGATGCGGCCGAGGCGTACTCCGAGAAGATTCACGGCTCGTGGGGTGAGGTTCCCACCCAGGACCTCGACGTCGAGATGGCCGAGCACCTGATTGAACTGGGCAACGGGCGCGTCAACTGGCGCCTGTCCACGCCCGCGATCGTGACCGGGTGGGGCGAACTCGCTCGCCCGATCGTGCTGCCACCGCCTTCCATGCCGACCGTGCTGGTTCAAGCAATGAAAGTCCAGCCTCCGTACGTCACCGACGAGTTCCGGGCAGCGCTCACCGAGCACCTCGGTGAAAATCTGACCAGCGTCGAATTCGACTGTGACCACATGGTCCCGCACGTGCGGGCCGACGAAGTCGCCGCCCTCGTTCGCAGCGTGCTCTGAAGGAACCGACATGGCAGCCACCACCGAAGAGCAGATCGAAGAGGTACGGCGACTCATCGCGTCGATTCCGGCCGGTTTCGTGGCGACGTACGGCGATATCGCTGATGCTGCAGGACTTTCCAGTGCTCGCACGGTCGGTTGGATCATGCGGACGGACTCTGCCGACCTGCCGTGGCATCGGGTTCTCGGCGCCTCCGGCAAACCGTCGGCGCACCTGGCTCATCGTCAGATCGCCAAGCTCGAACTCGAAGGGGTACCGATCAAGGAGGGTCGGATCGACCTGAAGAAGGCACGGTTTCACTTCTGATCCCGTGTCACCGGTCGTCCTCACCCCGGCGATGGGGCAGCATGGAGGCATGACCACCACGCCGCCGACCGCCGCCGTCATTCTGGCGGGTGGTCGCGGGACCAGAATGGGTGGTCTCGACAAACCTGGCCTTCTCGTACACGGTCGCAGGCTCCTCGACATCGCGCTTTCAGCAACGTCGCATCTCGACGCCGTCGTCGTGGTCGGCCCGCATCGACCTGAACTTGATCCTGGAATCACCCAAACTCAGGAATCTCCGGCCGGAGCCGGCCCTGTCGAGGCGATCTGGGCCGGGTTGTCTGCGACCCGGTTACCCGATAACGCCGTGGTGGTGGTGCTGGCGTCCGACCTGCCGCACATCGAGGCCGAATCAGTCGACGCCTTGATCGCTGCCACGTCGACGGACAATCCGGTGACGTGTGCCGTGGACGAGAACAACCGAACCCAATTCCTGTTCTCCGCATGGACATTTCGCGAACTCCGGCAACGCCTGTCCACATTGCGGGAGAGTTCGGGGCTGGAGAACCAACCTATGAAAGCGATTGTCACCGAGCCGTTCTCGACGCTGAGTGTCGCTGGTACGACCGACTGCGACACACCGGAAGACATCGATCGCGCGCGAAGCCATCCGCGGCTGACGGTCGATCAAGCCCGCGCCGCCGTCAGGAACTCGCTGACAGCATTGCCGCCGCACCGTGCCGATCTCGCCGACAGCCTCGGAGCAACGCTCGCGCAGCCTCTGGTCGCCCTGGGTGATCTTCCCAGGTCAGACGTTTCGGCGATGGACGGGTACGCGGTCTCCGGCGAGGGCCCCTGGCGAATCCGCACCGAGATCCGCATCGCGGGCGCCGACGGGCAACTCGAACTCGGCGAAGGTGAAGCGATTCGCATTGCCACGGGAGCACACCTGCCCCTCGGCGCCACCTCGGTAATTCGTGACGAGTATCTGTCCGTCGACGAGCCATCTCGGATGGTACGGAGACTGCCGGATGCGCCGCATCGCAACGACGCTCGACCACGAGGGGAAGATTGGACCACCGGATTCACGATCGCCCCGACAGGTACCGCGGTGACTCCGGCGGTGATCTCCGCAGCTGCCAGCGGTGAAGTGTTCGACGCCCTCGTCCGTGGTCCGGTACGGGCACGCCTGATAGTCACCGGCGACGAGATCCGGCGGACCGGTCCACTGCGTGAAGGTCAGACTCGCGACTCCGTCGGCGGGATTCTCCCCTACCTACTGGAAAGCAACGGCGTACGGTGCGTGGCGAATTCGCACCTGCGAGACACTGCGGACAGTTTCGAGCGGGTGCTCGCAGACGGAGTCGACCAGGAAGCCGATCTACTCGTCGTCATCGGTGCGACGGGAGGCGGCGCTGCCGACGAAATGCGCAGTGCGCTCGATCGACTCGGCGCTCGCACGATTGTCGGGCGAGTCGCCTCGCGCCCCGGCGGATCTCAGATAACGGCCGTCCTGCCCAGTGGTCTGGTGGTTCTCGGCCTCCCCGGCAATCCGTATGCCGCCGTGACCACCCTGTTGACGATGCTGCCCACCGTCGTGGCCGCCTTGACCGGAAGCGACACGCCGCCGCCACTACTCGGCATCATCGAGAACGCCGCTGCGGTGAGTTCCGATGCGGTACGCCTGTTGCCGGTGACACAATCCGAAGACGGTCGCTGGCGCGCCGATCCGTCTGTACGTACCGCGCACCTTGCGGGGCTGATCGAACGCTCGGCGTTTGCACTCGTACCGGCACACTCCGACGACGGCGCCGTCGCCGAATTGGTCGTCCTCCCACGCTGACGGGGTCAGCGGTTTCGGCGCCCGCGCCGGCCGACGTCCGCCAGCACGATCACGCCGACCACGATCGCGAGCACCAGCGAATACACGCCCCACAGCACCAAGAACGGCAGCAGCCAGCCGGCATCAACGGTCTGACCGCGCGGTCCGACGCAGTACAGCGTGAAATTGGTGGACGTACCGTCGCCGTCGGTAAAGGAATCCGAGACGACCATCGCGCTCGATGTCGGTTCTTCACAGAAGATCGGCGCCAAGTGCGCGACCTGGCCGGGCCAGATCACCGAAGACAGCAGTGCGGCAAAGATTCCCACGACCACGATCACCGCTACCGAGATCAGTAACGGAGCGATTCGGCGGCTCACAGCGGCTGCACCAGAAAGGGAGTTCCGTCAGGCTCGAAGACCACAAGTACTCGCGAGCGTGGGGATTCCACCATCACGGAGGCGTGTATCGACTCGGTGCGACTGACCGAGATCCCGGAGACTTCGCCGTCGTCGACTCCGCTGCTCGCCAGCGCGTCGTCGACCAACTTCTCGATATTCGCCAATGCCGGCACTTGATCCAGCGTGAACGATCGCGCATCGAGATCATCGGTGACACTGACTTGCACGGGGATGGGCTCGCCGAGAATGACGCCGTCGAAAGCGAATCTGTCGAGCTGTGACGGCTTCCCGGGGTCACGAACGGTGACGCCGAGCGTCTCGATCGGGCTGATGTCGATGCTGGTCACCGATATCGCGTCGACGCCGTATCTATGTGCGAGGCTGTCGAACCCGCCTCGCACCAACTCCGACGTCATCCCACCGCCACGTTCGCGCATCTGGTTGTCGAAATCCATCCGATCGACGGCACCGATGCATCCGCTCAGACCCGTGGCCGTCAAGGCGATGGCTACCGTCCACAGCGCCGGCCGCACCTGCGAGGACGCCAATTTCATGAGCGGAGCGTACCGCGAGTGTCCGGTTCCATCTCGGTGACCTGCGCGTCGGACGAATTCCTGTCGGCGACTCGTGGGATCATCGCGCCATGAATCGTGTCGACGAAGGATTCGAACCGCCGGACGCATTGGTCGAGTGGTGCCGCTCCCGCACCTTTCCACTGCACGTCCTCGACGACGAAGCGACCGTCGACCTGGATTGGTGGAACGCGCACCTGAAGGACGCCGGCCACACCATCAGCCTGCGCGGGCGTGACCTCGACGGCAAAGTGATCACCGAAGGCCGAGCCATCGTTCAACGCAACGACCTTCGCCCGTCGAGCGACCTCGTTGTCGCCCAGCACGACGGCCTCGGACTGCTCTTTCTCTGCGCGGCCTGGCAGGGCTCGCACGAAAGCAGACGGTTCACGCGGCGGTTCCCCAACGTCTTCAATCCGCATCACCGCGAAGACGAGGATCCGCTGACCCAGATCACAGCCATTCTCGATCACTGTTCGAAAAACAAGTCGATGCCGGTCGTGCGACGCGACACCTGGTCCGGGTGGCCACTCACCCCCGGCGTGGGGGTATCACTCATGGCCGCTTTCATGTGGGCGGTGGGCGTACAGGACGAAGGCCGACGCGCTCAGATGATCGATCAGTACGGCGTCTCGACACTCATCCACGAGGGCTGGCTCGAGGATCCTTCCGTCACGGGCTTCACGACGCGTCGCTACCGCCGGTACTGCGAACTGCTCGACAGTTGGGCCTATGCCGCCGGCACCCAACCCGAGATCGTCGAGATGTGGTTGGTGAAACGGTGGAGTGCGCGGTTGGCCCAAGCACGCAACGACGTCAGCGCCCCCACCCTGTTCTAACTCTCAGAAAGGCCGTGTCTCAGAAAGGCCGTGTCTCAGAAAGGCCAGGCAGGGAGGGTCGGCAGTCCCGCTCTCGTCGGCCTCCCGACCAACCAGGCCAAGGTTTCCGCATCCGACAGCGAAGGAACACGTACACCCGGGACCGCTGTCTCCAGTGCGCCCAACTGACGGGCGAGAGTGAATTCCACGAACTCGGCAGGCCAGTCGTGGCAGGTGTAGCCGATGTCGAGGTCCATCAGGTGAATCTCGATCTCGTTCCAGCGCAGAATCGGCAGATCGAATGCCGTCACAGGTTTGCGCCACGGCACCGGCGTGTCCAGTCGATCTGCCTGGATCTCGCACAACGCGTCGACCAGTCTCGTTCCCGAGAAGCGGTAGTCGAGAGCCAACAACTCAGCCGGGCGATCTGCACCTTCCTCGATTGCAGCATTGCGCGCGTCCGGTCCCCCGGGATACATCTCCCCCGATTCGCCGCCCTGCACTCCGGCAACAAATCTGCCCAGCGCGTCGGCGTTGCGCGACATGTGCGTCACGACGTGTCCCCGACTCCACCCGGGGAGCCCGGAGGGCTCCCGCGCCTGCTCTTCGGTCAGTCCGCCGATGAGAGCCTGTGCCTTGACGTCGGATTCACGAACTGCGGCGACCAGGTCGGCATACGTCGGCGTTACGGAGTGAGACGTCATGCAGCGATACTAGTTCCCTTCGCGCACTCTCATACCGATTCACGACAAGGTCCACCACTCCCGGATCGACGCCGAGCGGTTCGGTCACACCATCGGCTCCTGCAGCGTGCAATCCTTCGTGAAACAGTCCGTGTGCGAGGAGGTACGAGGCAACGAACACTCGCTTCGCGCCGCGAACGCGTGCTGCTGCAACAACATCGGCTACCTTCGGTTGCCCGGTCGCGATGTATCCGATGTCCACCCGGATCCCCGCCGCTTCGGCGAGCATCAGCGCGGCACGCTCGACGTCTCGCAGCGCCCGCGCATCGGAGGACCCAGCGGCAGCAAGCACTATCGCGTCGCCTGGACTCCACCCCGCTTCGGTCAAGCGTCGGAGCAGCACGCGCGCAAGCGCCGGATCGGGTCCGAGTGCGGGCGTCACAGTCACAGCCGAGTGCTCACTGATCGCCACTTCGCGTCGAACATCGGTGTGAACGTGGTAGCCGGACGCCAGGAAGGCCGGTACGAGAATCGCTCGCCCCGGAGTGTCCCGGAGGACTTCAGAAGGTGACGGACCAAGCACGTCGACAAAGGCAACGCGCGTGCGTCCGACACGCGTGCCGACGGCTTCGGCAAGGGCGGCAACCATTTCCACGCCACGTGGGCTACGCGTGCCGTGAGCTACCAGTACGAGTACATCGTCATCGCGTTGCATAGTCACCTGGATTCTGTACGTAGCCGCCGGGGTCGAGGGCAAGTCGATAGCCCCGCTTGACCACGGTCTGAACGGCTTTGGGCGCACCGAGGCACGCGCGCAATCGGGCGACGGCGGTCTCGACGGCATGGGTGTCGCCGCCGCCTCCGGGAAGAGATGCCAGAAGTTCATCGCGGGAGACGACTCGGCCGGGGCTGGCACCGAGAGTGCGGATCAACGACATCGCAGCCGGCGGCAATTGCTTCACTTCACCGTCCACGACGACGCAACCGCCGCGGATGCTGATTTCGTGTTCACCGGCTTGAATCTTGTTGGCTCGCTGCGGGAGTTCGTCGACGATGTGTCGCGCGAGCGCCCCGAGACGTGCCCGCGCCGGGGCTGTGGTCGGTACATTCAAGGCTTCGAGCGGCGCCGAGGTGACCGGGCCGACGCACATTGCCGCCACCGGACCCCGCATCGCGTCGAGAATGTCGCCGAGATCCCCGGTCTTGTCGGCGCGCATCAACATCGACGCAACGGCCGGTGCACTGGTGAAGCTGACGGCGTCGATTCCAGCTGAAGCGATGGCGTCGATCATCCGGTCGAGCAGCGTCGGATCCTCCGGCGGTTCCCATCGATAGACAGGGACCGCGATGACCTCGGCGCCCGCGTCGCGCAGCACCTGACAGAAATCGGGAATCGGCTCCCATTCGGTAGTGGCGCCGTGCAGTTGAACGGCGATTCGTTTTCCCGAGACACCTTCTGCAAGAAGATGTTCGAGCACTTCGGCGGAAGACTCGGATGCCGGAGACCATTCTTCACGAAGGTCGGCCGCGCGGATTGCCCCTTTGGCCTTGGGTCCGCGCGCGAGCAGACGAGCCGAGCCCAACGCGGATCCGAGATTTTCCGCCTCACCCCACCCGTCGGCTGCTTCCAGCCAACCCCGGAATCCGATCCCGGTGGTGGCGACAACCACCTCGGGAGGATCCGAGATGATCTGCTGTGTCACCCTTTCGAGCTCGCGGTCGTCGGCGAGAGGGATGATCCGAATCGCCGGAGCGTGAACGACGTCCGCTCCCCGACGAGTCAGCAACGTCGCGAATTCCTCGGCGCGGCGTGAAGCGGTGATACCTACCGTGAATCCAGCCAGCGGCATGTCGTCACTCACGAGACTGCATCGGCGACAGTCGAGCGAACGCCTTGCATCTGAAGGCTGTGTACCTGAACGACGCCGGCCCACACGCGAACTCCGTATACCGGCAGCGCGACCGCGGAGTCGTCCAGCGCTCGGCCGTCGACCAGCGAGAACGCCTGCTTGAGCAGCGGCGAGACCACGATCGGTTCACCGTCCCGGTCGCCGACGAGTCCGCGTGACATCACCGCGGCGCGGCCGTACGGATCGAAGTTGCTGACAGCCCGGAGTGTGCCGTCCTCTAGCAGGAACAGCGCCACCTGCTCGCCGCCGCGAAGAAGCACGGCGACCCCGCGTCCAGGGATCAGATGGCTCAGCGGGCAGGCCGACGTCCATTCGAGTCGATCCGAATCCAGCTTGGCGATCTGCGCATCGATGACACTCATCGAAGTCCTCCTGTCGATCCGGCGACAACGTCGCGCGGGTTCTTGTCTACGTTTCTACGGACCCCGTGTTTCCCACGGGTTACGCGACTATTACCGGCGCGTAGGGATGCTCGGCATACCCATCAGGACTGGAACCTTGCGCACTCCGGTCTCGTCGAACACAACCGTCGGGTCGGCTTCTTCCGGTGCGTTGACGAACGAGACGAACCTCGACAGCTTCTCCGGATCACCCAGCACACCAGCCCATTCGTCCTGGTAGCCCTCGACGTGCTTGGCCATCAGAGCCTCGAGTTCTTCGCCGATTCCCAGGCTGTCTTCACAAATAACGGCCTTGAGGTGATCGAGTCCGCCTTCGAGTGATTCGACCCACGGCGCCGTGCGCTGGAGGCGATCGGCGGTGCGGATGTAGAACATGAGGTAGCGGTCGATGTACTTGACCAAGGTTGCGTCGTCGAGGCCTCCGGCAAGCAGTTGAGCGTGTTTGGGCGACTGTCCGCCGTTGCCGCCCACATACAGATTCCAACCGTTCTCCGTCGCGATGACGCCGACGTCCTTGCCACGCGCTTCGGCGCATTCACGAGCACATCCCGAGACGCCGAACTTGATCTTGTGCGGCGAACGCAGGCCGCGGTAGCGGTTCTCGAGGTCGACGGCCATTCCTACCGAGTCCTGAACGCCGTAGCGGCACCAGCTCGAACCGACGCAGCTCTTGACCGTCCGCAGGGACTTGCCGTACGCCTGACCCGATTCCATCCCGGCGTCGACGAGACGCTTCCAGATCGCGGGCAACTGTTCGACACGAGCCCCGAACAAGTCGATGCGCTGACCGCCGGTCACCTTCGTGTACAAGCCGAAGTCACGCGCCACCTCACCGATGACGATGAGCTGCTCACCCGTGACCTCGCCGCCAGGCATACGAGGTACCACGGAGTACGTACCGTTCTTCTGGATGTTCGCGAGGAAGTGATCGTTGGTGTCCTGCAACGACGCCTGCTGGCGGTGCAGGATGTGATCGGAGTCCGTCGATGCCAGAATCGAAGCGACTACGGGCTTGCAGATGTCGCAACCGGCGCCCTTGCCGTACTTGGCGATCAGCGCCGAGAAGGTTCTGGTCTGCGTCGACTGCACGATCTGGAACAACTCGGCCCGCGATTGCGCAAAATGCTCGCACAGTGCCTTCGACATCACGACGCCGGAATCGGCCAGCAGCTGCTTCACAGTGGGAAGGCAACCGCCACAGGTGGTTCCGGCGCTGGTGCACGCCTTCACCGAAGCAATGTCGCATGCGCCGGCCGCGATTGCGCCGCAGATGGCTCCCTTGGTCACCGCGTTGCACGAGCACACCTCGGCATCGTCGGGCAGCGAGCCTGCACCCGGCTTCTCCCCCGCAGGCGAGATCAATGTCGCCGGGTCACCGGGTAGTTCGCGACCGACCAGCGGGCGCAGTGACGCGTAGGCCGACGCGTCACCGACAAGAATGCCGCCGAGCAGGATCTTCGCGTCATCGGAGACCACGAGCTTCGCGTACGTCCCCTTGGACGCGTCGCTGAGGACAACTTCGAGAGCTCCCGGTGAGGTCGCCATCGCGTCACCGAAACTGGCGACGTCGACGCCCATGAGCTTGAGCTTGGTGGACATGTCGGCGCCCGGGAAATCCGCGGCGCCGCCGAGCAGACGATCGGCCACGATCTCGGCCGTCGTGTAGCCGGGAGCAACCAGACCGTAGCAACGGCCTTCCACCGCAGCACATTCTCCGACGGCATAGATGTTCTCGTCCGAAGTCACGCAGCCGAGGTCGGTCAGGATGCCGCCGCGCTCCCCCACTGCGATGCCGGCGTCGCGGGCCAGCTGATCACGCGGACGAACTCCGGCGGAGAAGACGAGCAGCGACGCGTCGATGGTGGAGCCGTCGGATAGTTCGACCACAATTCCGTTGTCGGCCTGCGAGATTCCCGCCGTCCCGACTCCGGTGTGAACGGTGAGACCGAGTTCGGTGACGAGGCGAGCGAGTAGTGCGCCGCCGCCCTCGTCGACCTGCATCGGCATCAATCGCGCATTGTGTTCGACGACGTGTGCCGTCATTCCCATGAGCGAGAGAGCATTTGCGGCCTCGAGTCCGAGAAGACCGCCGCCCACCACGATGCCGACAGCGCCAGGACCCGCCTTCTCGGCGGCGGCCCGGATACCGTCGAGGTCGTCGAGGGTGCGGTAGACAAAACATCCGTCGCCGTCGTGCCCCGGTACGGGAGGCACGAACGGATACGAACCGGTCGCCATCACCAGAGCGTCGTAGGAGATCGTCTCGCCGGTTGTCGTCGTGACCGTGCGTGCATCTTTGTCGATCGAGAGCGCGCCTTCCCCCACTCGGAGATCGACCAGGCTGTCGCCGACGTAATCGTTACCGGCCAGTGCCAATTCCTTGGGGTCCCACGCTCCGACGTACGAGGACAGCCCGACTCGGTCGTACGCTGCGTACCGCTCGTCGCAGAGTACGGTCACCGACCAGTTGTTCGCTTCGTCGCGCGAACGCAGTGCCTCGACGAATCGGTGTCCGACCATTCCGTGTCCGATGACAACAACCGACTTGCTCATGACGCCTACTTCCTGAGGTACGAGATAGTTCTGAGATTCCGCGGACCGCTCACGCCATGACTGCGACTTTCGCCTCGTCGACGTCTGTGGTCAGCGTCGACGGCTTGCGCAGGAAGACGAACCAGGTGACTGCGATGCAGGCGATGTAGAAGGCCAGGAACACCCAGAAGGCCATGGTCGCCGACTTCGCGGGGCTGCTGTACGACGCGCGCAGCACCAGGTTGATGCCGACGCCGCCCAAACCGCCTACCGCACCGGCAAATCCGATGAGAGCACCGGAGATACTGCGCGACCACGTTGCCTTCTCGCTTCGATCCATGTGGTCGAAGCTCTGAGCCTTCGCCTCGAAGATCGCCGGGATCATCTTGTAAACGGATCCGTTTCCGATGCCGGAGAGCAGGAACAGGGCGATGAATCCGAGAACGAAGGTCACCATGATTCCGGCGCTGGCGACGCCCGCGGTGTTGTCGTCCATCGTTCCGGCCGTCACGAGAATCGATGCTGCGAATGCCATGGCGACAAACGTCCACATGGTGATCTTGCCGCCGCCGATCCGGTCGGCCAGTTTGCCGCCGAGGGGGCGAGCGATCGAACCGAGGAGAGGACCGATGAAGGCGATCTGTGCTGCATGCAGCGCGGCCGCGGCCGGAGTGGCACCGCCGGCGAGGAAGTTGATCTGCAGAACCTGACCGAAGGCGAAGCTGAATCCGATGAAGGAACCGAACGTACCGATGTACAGGAAGCTGATCACCCACGACTCGGAGAACTTGAGTGCCTTGGCCATCGAGCGCAGGTCCGACTTCTGGTTGCCCAGGTTGTCCATGAACAGCGCGGCACCGACGGCAGCGGCGGCAATGAACACGAGATAGACAGCGCACACGATCCACGGAGCACGGTTACCGACGGTGGCGATCACCAGCAGACCGATCAGCTGGATCATCGGTACACCGATGTTGCCGCCGCCGGCATTGAGACCGAGCGCCCACCCCTTGAGGCGTTGCGGGTAGAAGGCATTGATGTTGGTCATCGACGACGCGAAGTTGCCGCCGCCGATACCTGCAGTGGCCGCTACCAACATGAACGTGGTGTACGACGCACCCGGGTTCATCATCAGGTAGAGCGTGAGAAGTGTTGGTACGAAGAGGAACAGCGCACTCATGACGGTCCAGTTACGACCGCCGAACCGTGCGGTGGCAACCGTGTATGGAATGCGGAGGACCGACCCGACAAGTGTGGGCACTGCGACGAGGAAGAACTTTCCGGCCGCGTCGATGCCGTAGATATCCGTCGGCATGAACAACACCATCACGGACCAGATCGACCAGATCGAGAAGCCGACGTGTTCGGCTACCACTGACCAGATCAGGTTCCGCTTCGCGATGTCCTTGCCGCCGGATTCCCAGGCGTCGACGTCCTCTGCATCCCAATGCTCGATGTAATGACTCACCAGGGCCTCCTGAATATGTTGGAGACCCAAAGGTAGAAAACGGTTATTGCGCCGGTGCTGCGTGCGATGACCGCGAAGTCAATTGATCCTCACCCGGTAACAAGACCGGGTGTGAGCTAGTTTTTCGCAGGTGCGTGCCAGGAATCCTCGAGCATCCGAGGCTTGCATGCCTGGTAGGCGCCCAGGAGCACCACGATCACCGCGACGACGAGCAGGCCGAACGGCGCAGCGTATCCACCGGACACGTCGTGGAAAACGCCGAACAGGAGCGGACCGAGGCAGGCAACGGAGTAGCCGATGCCCTGGGTGAAGCCGGACAGTGCCGAGGAACCGATGTGCGAACGAGTACGCAGGTTGATCAGCGTGAGCGACATCGGGAACGTGCTCGGACCGAGGCCCAGGACGACAACCCACACGATCGGCGCCGCCATCGGGGCAAAGTACAGCCCGCCCATGCCGACCAGGTAGCAGATGGCACACGCGATCACGACAGGGAAGGGATTGGCCATGCGGGCGCACAGGGTCGGCGCACCGAACGCCGCGACGAGCCCGATCACCGAGAACATTCCGACCATCGTTCCGCCGAACGCATCACTGGCTCCGGCGTCACGAAGGATCGAGGGAATCCACGTGAACATCGAATACGTGATCAGTGAGGTCATGCCGAACATGCCGGCCATCCCCCAGGCCACGGGAGAACGCCAGACCTGACCGCGTGGCTGTTCTGCCACTGCCGCAACCGAATCCGATGCATTCTCGACGGACCCGGCTTCGTTCGCGCGAGCTTTGCGCGAGCGAGCGAGGGTGATCAACCACGGCACTGCTGCGGCGAAGCCGAAGGCGGACCACCAGCCGATCGAGAACCGCCACCCGAAGGCGTCGGCGACCGGGACTGCGACAAACGCCGGAACGATGGTGCCGATCTGCACGGCCACGATGTAGACCGAACTCATGGTGGCGAGGCGATCCGAGAAGTACCGCTTGACCAACGGCGGGATCACGACATTGCCGATTCCCATGCCTGCCAGTGCCAAAGCCGAGAGGGCCAGCAACGACCATGTCTGAGACATCATGGCGCGCAACAGCATTCCGACGCCGGCCATGAGCATCGCGACGAGGGCCGTTCGCTCGAGCCCGATACGTTTCGCGATGGCGGGAGTGATGAGACCGAAGATGGCGAACATTGCGGTCGGAACCATGCCGAAGACACCGACGATCGAGGCGGAGAAGCCGATCTCGTCGCGAATCTCGGCCGCCAAGGGCGAGAACGAGGTCACCGCAAGTCGAAGTACGAGCGCAGACATCGCAATCGCTGCGAAGACGAGCACACGGCCTTGTATCAACGAGCGGGTTTCGGTTCTCTCCAGTTGAGCAGTCACCGGCAAATCATAGGATGACCGGACGAACTCGCACAAGCGCGGTAATCTAACGTCACATTCACACCACTTACCCGGACCCGAGGAAACAACCACGTGCAACCCGTTCGACGCGCAAGTCTCATCTCGCAGGTCACCGAACAACTCCGCAACGAGATCCGGAGCGGGACCTGGCCGATCGGTTCCAAAATCCCCACCGAACCGGAACTGTCGGAGCTGACCGGGACCGGTCGCAATACCGTGCGCGAGGCGGTCCAGGCGCTTGTTCACGCCGGAATGCTGGAACGTCGTCAGGGATCGGGTACCTACGTCGTTGCTGTCTCCGACCTCGGTGGCACTCTCGGCAACTACTTTGCCGGTGCCCACCAACGGGACGTACTCGAACTTCGGCGCGCACTCGACATCACCGCGGCCACCCTCGCCGCCGCACGGCGAACCGAAGACGACATCGCCGAACTGACGCGACTACTCGAGCTTCGCACCGCGTCATGGGAGGGTCAGGACATCGACGCTGCCACCACCGCTGACGTCGCCCTGCACCGAGCAATCGTCGCGGCCAGCCACAACGAGGTCTACCTGGAGTTCTACGACTCCCTGCTCCCGGTCATCGAGACCACGATCCAACAGCACATCGATGCAACCGGCGAAGGATTCCACTCGCAGCACGCGAACCTCGTCAACGCTGTCGTCGACGGGAACACCGTGGCCGCCTCGAACGCCGCACGCGAGCTGTTCGAGGGCCTGGTCTCGGACTTCGGTACCGGCGCCCCGATCTAGAGCAGCAAGCGCACGATGTCGGAAGTACGGGCCAACCCCGGGAACGCGTCCGCCGTCGAGCGGGGATGCAGAACATGAACTGCCAAGCGGAACATCACCGCACGTAGAAGCATCTGCGGCCACTCGGGAAGGTCTTCCCACCGGCCGACCAGTGCCTCGTCGGCACCGCCCCACGAGATCGCGTCGACCACAGCGACGGCAGCGGCCCACGCAGCCGGTCGCCAATACGGCGTGATGTCGGTGATTCCGGGGGCCATACTGCCCGAGAACAGCACCGTCCCGAACAGATCGCCGTGCACGAGCTGGTCCGGGCTCTGCACCGGCTTCCGCAAAGTAGCGAGCCCGGCAATCAGTTCCAGACTTTTGCGACCGTCAGGAGTGGGCGTCTCGAGTTGCTCGACGCCCTTCGCGATCCTCAGCGGAACCGTTTCCCATGCCGCGCGATCAGCGGCGACGAATACGTCGACCTCGGCCCACGGCGGCACCGGCGGTTGTGCAAGGAAGCGCGGGCGCTCGAGCGAGGCCGTCGCCGCATGCAGTCGGCAGGACATCGAGACCACTTCGTCGTGACGTGGTTCCGGCGATCCGACGATGAATGTGTCGGCGCGCCAGCCCGAGACGACGTAACGACCGTCAGTCGAACGCACCGGTCGAGCCAGCCGAACGCCGTCGACTTCGAGGTTCTCTCGCACCTTCGCCGACCACGCTGCGCGGGCATGATCCGCGACTGCTGAAAGGACGACGTCTCCACACAGCCACCCGCCGTCCCAATCCGCACCGAGTGGGATGGGATCGACTTCACGGAGGCCGAAGGTGGAGCACACGTGCTGGGGAGGTTGGCCTGTGCTCACACCCCAACGCTACCGGTGCGCGGCGCCGCCTCCCGCGAGGCGCGCCTAGTAGACCGGCAGACTCGCATCCACCTGGTTCGCCCAGGCGATCGCGCCGCCTTGAACATGAACTGCGTCGGAGAAACCGGCGTTCTTGAGAAAGGCCAGTGCCTCGGCCGAACGAATGCCGGTTTTGCAGTACAGAACTATCTGCTTGTTCTGCGGCAACGTCGCCAGAGCTTCACCGGAAAGGATGCGGTCCTTCGGGATCAGCACCGCCCCCGGCAGATGCATGATGTCCCATTCAACCGGTTCTCGTACGTCTACCAGCTCGATCGATCGTCCCTCGCCGATCATGGCCTCCAGCTCCGGCGCCGTGATCGTAGAACCGACAGCAGCAGCGCTCGCCTCTTCGGACACGACGCCGCAGAACGCGTCGTAGTCGATCAAGGCGGTGACCGGCACGCGGGTCGGATCACGCTGAAGGCGGATCGTCCGGAACGTCATCGCAAGAGCGTCGTAGATCATCAGGCGCCCGAGAAGCGGTTCGCCGATCCCCGTGATGAGCTTGACCGCCTCGGTCGCCATGATCGAACCGACGGTCGCAGGCAGGACTCCGAGAACACCGCCCTCGGCGCACGAGGGGACCATGCCGGGCGGCGGCGCCTCCGGGTAAAGATCGCGATAATTCAGTCCCGCGCCGTCCGGGGCGTCTTCCCAGAAGACCGAGACCTGCCCTTCGAAGCGGTAGATCGAGCCCCACACGTACGGCTTTCCGGCGATGACGGCGGCATCGTTGACGAGGTACCGCGTCGCGAAGTTGTCCGTACCGTCCAGGATCAGGTCGTACTCCGAGAACAGTTCGACGGCGTTGGAGTTGTCCAGGCGGAATTCGTGCAACCGGACGTCGACGTGCTCGTTTATCTCGAGAATCGACTCCTTCGCGCTGACCGACTTAGGGCGTCCGACGTCGGAGCGTCCGTGAATCACCTGACGCTGCAGGTTCGACATGTCGACCTCGTCGAACTCGACGATCCCGATGGTGCCCACTCCTGCGGCCGCGAGATAGAGCAGTGCAGGCGAACCCAATCCACCGGCGCCGATGAACAGGACTCGCGCATTCTTGAGCCGCTTCTGGCCGGTCATGCCCACGTTCGGGATGATCAGGTGCCGGCTGTATCTGGCAACTTCCTCCCGGCTCAACTCGGCTGCCGGCTCCACCAGTGGTGGCAATACGACGGGTGTTGCAGACACCGCGAAACACTCCTAGTTCAAGACGAGATCAGGGATTCTCGATCCGGTCACGCTCGAGGGTACGGCCACGGATTGAAGCGGCACGTGAGTCCGTTCATCGGAACGACGCCCTCGGGATCAAGCCTAGCGATGTCGTTGTTCGCGGTTCCGAAGGTCTGCTGCATCATGATCGGTGCGAGTCCACCTTCGGTCTCGCACGGCTGATGGGCGGCGTATCCGATGGCATGGCCGACCTCGTGATTGATCTGATACTGCCGATACGAACCAATGTCACCCTGGAACGAAATGGCGCCTCGCACCCAGCGCGGTTCGTTGAGCAGGACTCGGTCCATGCTCGGGTTGTAGCAGGATCCTTCGAGTTCGATCTCGTATCCGCAGCCTTCACGGATAGTCATCTGCGAGGTCAAGGAGATCCGGAAGTCCGGCTCGCCCGCGTCGACGCGCCGGAACGCGACCTTGGGGTCATTGGTCCAACTCTTCGGATTTGCCAGCGTCTGATCGACCATGCGTCCGTACGATTCGTCACCGCCGAAACCGGTCGTGTCGACGCCGTCCTCGATCTCGACCGTGTACGTGAACTCGCGTTCGGTTCCCTGTCCGACCTTGCCCGTCGTACCCGGTACGACGTGCCACGTTCCGCCGCCCGCGACGGTGAACGGACCACCGTCGGGGAGAGCGCCGGACGGTATCGACGACGCAAAGGTTCCGTCTCCGGCCGGCGGCGCACCGATGACGTCGGTTCCGTCGGTGCTGTGTGCGAGGTCGGCAGTGGCCGACGTCTTGCTCGCGGTGTCCGTGGCGTCCGGACGTACTGCGTCGACGATCACAAGGATGGTGAGCACCACGAGAACCGGAATCGCGTAGGCCCGCCAACCGTAGGTCGAGACGAAGCGCCCGAGCTTGCTCTGCTTTCGCGCTGCCCGGTCCGGCCGCGGATTACGCGGGGTTCGGCCCACTTCTCGTTTGGTCGGATCCCACTGGGCACGCAAGGGCTGATGGGAGGAAATGCCGCGATAGTCGCGTTCGCCGTAGGCACGATCATCCGGCACCTCTGGCCGACGTTCGTCGCGGGGCGCTCCAGTTCCGCTACGCATTCGACGTTCCTCACGTTCAGGGTTCTGCGTAGTTCGTCCACGCATGCGCGGTCCCCCTGGGTCAGTCACGTCGTCCAGAATCTCACACACGGCAAGTCGCTCGCCCGGGCTGACCGAAACATGCTGGTCCTGGCGTGTCATGGCAACCCGTCCTGTAACGAGAAAGACCGCTGGTCTCGCTCACCGAGGCACGCGCGACTCGCCCGGGCGACACACGGTATCGTTCATTCGGCTACGACCGGTGTGACGGAGGATACTGGCGGGTACGCACACGCGACTCGCGGATCCGCGCGCCGACCGAATTTACTTTTGCTCAGATTGGAAGCGACATGACAGAACTCGCGGATCGGACAGACTCCGATCGCGGTACAACGGCTGGCAAGCCTGCCGGAACACGTCGCAGCACCCGACTCCCCCGCGATGCGCGCCGCCTCCAGCTCCTCGCAGCTGCAAGTGAGGTATTCGTCGCGAACGGGTACCACTCGGCCGGCATGGACGAGATCGCCGAGTGTGCCGGTGTCAGCAAGCCAGTCCTGTACCAACACTTTCCAGGCAAGCTCGAACTGTATGTCGCAGTCCTGCAGAGTTATGTCGACAGCCTCATCTCGGGTGTACGCCAGGCCCTGCGATCGACGACGGACAACAAACAGCGTGTCCGCGCCGCAGTCCAGGCGTTCTTCGACTTCGTCGACAACGACTCGCAGGGCTTCCGCCTGGTGTTCGAGTCCGACATCATGGGCGAACCTCAGGTCCAGACACGCGTCGAACAAGCCACCGAAGCCTGCGTCGACGCCGTGTTCGACCTGGTCAGTCAGGATTCCGGACTCGATCCGTATCGCGCGCGCATTCTTGCCGTCGGTCTGGTCGGTGCCAGCCAGTTCACGGCGCGGTACTGGCTCGAAGCCGCGCGGCCGATCCCCAAGGAAGAGGCCGTGGAAATCACCGTGACACTGGCGTGGGGCGGTCTCTCACACGTGCCGCTGCAGGCCGAAACCAAGTAACCGGAACCCGAACGAGAATGGGCGGGCAGTCTCACGACTGCCCGCCCATTCTGCTGTTACAGCTACGCGTCAGACGGTAGGCGCGAATCCGACCTTGCGGATATCGGACGGACCGATCTCCACGTACGCCACACGAGAAGCCTGCACCAGGAACTTGCGGCCCTTGTCGTCGACGAGAGCCAGAACCGGCTCGCGGCCACCGAGGACAGCCGCGACCAGTGTCTCGACCTCGTCAGGGGTCTGTTCGCTGTTGACGATGAGCTCACGCGGGCTGTCGATTACACCGATCTTGACCTCCACGGTCAACCTCCGAACTGTTCGTGAATTACATCCGTTGTCGACGCAAGGCTAATGCAGCAGCGACCGCCCACGCTCCTCTGCACGCTGTGCCCAGAGCGAACAGGCACCTAGACGAGTCCGAGAATCGCCATCCGCTCGGCGTGCTTTGCCTGCATACCGTCGAACAACGCGACAACTCCGTTGAGGTCACCCGAGGCCGAGATCACCAGATCCGTGAGGTCCTCACGCTGCGCCAGCACGAACTGCGCCTGCGTGATTGCTTCACCCAGAAGACGGCGTCCCCACAACATCAGCCGGTCCTTGGCGCGGGTGCTGGCCTCCACTGCTGCCTTCACCTCGAGCACCACGAACTCCGAGTGGCCCGTCTGGGACAGCACGTCCTCGACGATCTCGGCGACATCCGCCGGGAGGGAGTGCCCGATCTCGCGGTAGAAATCGGCAGCGATTCCGTCGCCGACGTACGCCTTCACGAGCGATTCCAGCCACGTCGACGGTGTCGTCGACGCGTGATAGTTGTCGAGAGCACGAACGAACGGGTCCATGACGGCAAAGATCTCGTGGCCACGTTCCGTCAGCGCCGTTTCCAGAGTCTCGAAGTGGTCCATCTCGGCGGCGGCCATGCTGGCGAACGCCACCTTGCCTCGCAGGTCCGGTGCCATTTGTGCGTCCTCCGCCAACCGGTAGAACGCCGAAATCTCGCCGTAGGCAAGAACGGCAAACAAATCGATCACGCCGGGGTGATCGGAAGCGACTCGGCCTCCGGTTCCAGCGTCCGTCGAAGCATCAAGATCGTGTGCGCCCATGACTACGAACTGTAGTGCTTCGACGGCCGACGCGACCGCCAAGGACCGCATGTCCGATTCGGTGATCTTCGACATGTCATCGCGAGGGGCGGACAACGTGCAGCTACAATGGTCTTGGGAGTTCGCCAGTTCCCCCGGCTCTTGTGATTAGCCGGGACGGCTGCTTTAGGTCAGCCGACACGACTGTGCTCACGCGGACCCCACCGATAATGTGCGCGCACCTGCATCGACGGTTGTTGCCCGCTTCGCCGAGATCTCCGGACGGTTCGAATTCGTCCGAGTGGAATTCAGTGCTGAGGCGTAGGCATGACCGAAGAAAAAGAGGGCATCGACATCGGCCGATTTACGGCCTGGCCCCTTACCTTGTGCGTGCGTACCGCCACGAGGAAAGGCTAGTCCCCTGAGCAAGATCACTGTCGACCACGAAGACGAAGCAACCGAGAACACCGTTTCCGTCCAGCTCGACGACACCCATGTACCCCCGAGCTTCGCCGAACTCGGTGTCCGCGACGAAATCGTCCGCGCACTGAACGAGATCGGCATCGAGCGCACCTTCGCCATCCAGGAACTCACCCTTCCGTTGGCTCTCGCTGGTGACGACCTCATCGGTCAGGCCCGCACCGGAATGGGCAAGACCTTCGGTTTCGGCGTCCCGCTCCTGCATCGCATCGTCACCGCCGAGAACGGCACGGCTGTCCTCGACGGCACGCCTCGCGCTCTGATCATCGTTCCCACCCGCGAACTGTGCATCCAGGTCGCTCGCGACCTCGAGAACGCCAGCAAGTACCTCCGAGTCGGCGACCGAGGTCTCCAGGTTCTGCCCATCTACGGCGGTCGGCCGTACGAGGCGCAGATCTCGGCACTGCAGAAGGGCGTCGACGTTGTCGTCGGCACCCCGGGTCGCCTGCTCGACCTGGCCAACCAGTCGCACCTGATCCTGGGCAAAGTGGGCGTTCTCGTCCTCGACGAGGCCGACGAAATGCTCGACCTCGGATTCCTCCCCGACATCGAACGCCTCATGGGCATGGTCCCCGACAAGCGTCAGACGATGCTCTTCTCCGCCACGATGCCAGGCCCGATCATCACCCTGGCTCGCACCTTCCTGACGCAGCCGACGCACATTCGCGCCGAGGAAGCCGAATCCTCCGCAGTGCACGACCGCACGAGCCAGCACATCTACCGTGCGCACGCTCTCGACAAGGCCGAGATGGTCGCCCGTGTTCTGCAGGCCGAAGGCCGCGGCGCGACGATGATCTTCACCCGTACCAAGCGCACAGCCCAGAAAGTCGCCGACGATCTCGCCGAGCGCGGTTTCTCCGTCGGTGCCGTCCACGGTGACCTCGGACAGATTGCCCGCGAGAAGGCCCTGAAGGGCTTCCGCAACGGCAAGGTCGACGTGCTGGTCGCCACCGACGTCGCCGCACGCGGCATCGACATCGACGATGTCACCCACGTCATCAACTACCAGTGCCCCGAGGACGAGAAGACCTACGTCCACCGCATCGGTCGCACCGGCCGCGCCGGACGCACCGGTATCGCCGTCACGCTGGTCGACTGGGACGACATTCCTCGCTGGCAGCTCATCGACAAGGCACTGAGCCTCGGAATCCCCGATCCGGTCGAGACGTACTCGAGCTCGCCGCACCTCTACGAAGAGCTGTCGATTCCGGCTGACGCCAAGGGCACTGTTCGCAGGGCCAAGGCCGCCCCTGAGAAGGCTGCAACCGACAAGGCGGCAACGGACAAAGCAGACGCGCCGAAGACGGCCGACGCCGACGGCAACGAAGAGAAGGCCGCGCCTCGTCGCAACCGGACTCGCCGCCGTACCCGCGCCGGTGCTTCGACCGACGCCGCGACGTCCACCACCGCCGGCGCCACCACAGCTCCCCCTTCGGCACCGGCTGCAACCGCTACCGAGAACTCGGACGAAGACGGAGCGGCCAAGCCGCGTCGCCGTCGGCGTCGTCGCCCCGCGGCTTCCGCGACGGCAGGCGCCGCAGAGTAAGCTGCCGATGTGCTGGCTCCCGAAAGGCGTACTCGCTCAGATGTGATCGGTGCGCTGGCAATCGCGCTGGCCGTAATCGTGGCGGTGACCGTGGTGTGGTTGCGCAGTGATGCGCGCGGAACCACCTCGGTCACCGCCGAATCTCCACTCCCACCTCTGTCGACGTCGGTGTTGTTACCCGACATCCTGAAGCAGACGTGGGAATCTCCCAGTGCCGACTCGACGGCACCCATCACCGTCGGAAATGCCGTCGTCACCGCCGACGGTTCCGACGTGATCGGCCGCGACCCGGCAACAGGCGAAGAAGTGTGGCGATACGCGCGCAACATTCCCCTGTGCGGTGCGATCGGTTCGTGGGATCGCGTCGTCAGCGTCTATCAGGACAATCGCGGTTGCTCTCAGGTCACGTCACTGGTCGCCGACACCGGCGCCCGAAAGGACCAGCGCAACAGCGACGCCGATTCCGCGGTCACCTTGTCGGCGGACGGCACCTATCTGATCTCACGCGGCAGTGAGCGAATGGAACTGTGGCGCTCGGACCTCGTCCGAACTCTCGAGTACGGCAGGGTCGACGCGAAGGTCAATCCGAACAAGCAACCCCGCACCGGATGCACGCTGCTCGACGCTGCGTCGAGCGCCAACCGAGTCTCGGTACTCGAGCGTTGCCCGGGTGAAGCCTCCAACAGGTTGACGGTGATGAACCCCGCACCGAAGGACGCCCAGGAACCCGAAGAGTACGGATCCTCGATTCTCCTCGACTCCGAAGGCGCCCGCCTGCTTGCCGTGGCCGGCGAGAAGACGGCCGTCTACCTCCCTGCCGCCAACGGAACCGCTTCTCGCATCACCATTTTCGACGGAACCGGCAATCCGATCGTCGACTATCCGATCGAGGGAGCGGTGACCGAAGGGGCCCGCACCCACGCCGACAAAGCTTCGATCACCTGGTGGACCGGCTCGCAGACCGTCAACCTCCGCCTGAGCGATCTGGCTCCGACGTGGATAGTCAACGGAACGTCCGGGCCCGGAAGCATGGTCGCCGGTCAGATGCTCATCCCCGTTCCGGGCGGCATTGCAGCCGTCAGCCCGTCGGACGGAGCGGTGCAGCGCATGATCGCAGTCGACCGCGGTGAGACGACGACGCCGATCGTGCTCGCCAGTGCGGGCGAGACGATTCTGGAACAGCGCGGCGATACCTTGTTCGCGCTGCGCTAGAAGCTCTCGCCTTCCTCAGAGCGCCAGTTCCGGCGCGAAAGTCACGACTTCATTTCCAGCCCAATGCTTTACGAGATTGTCGGCGAGTTCTCGATAGGCATCCGCGCCCTTGTTCTTTCGCCCGGCAAGGACCGTCGCGCCGGAAGCAGAGGCCTCGGCGAACTTGACGGTCCGTGGAATCGGCGGCGCCAGAACGGCGAGGGAGTAGCGGTCACTGACGTCAGCGAGTACGTCGCGACTGTGCGTGGTTCGAGCGTCGTACAGAGTCGGAAGTGCGCCGAGCAGAACAAGATCCGGGTTGGTGATGGCTTGGACTTCACGAACCGTACGCAGCAGCTGTCCGACGCCGCGGTGTGCGAGGGTTTCGCATTGCAGTGGAACCAGAACCGACTGCGCCGCAGTCAATCCGTTGAGTGTGAGCACACCCAACGACGGTGGGCAGTCGATGATGATGACGTCGTAAGAACCCAGGAGCGGAGACAGCGCCCGCTTGAGCGCGAACTCTCGACCGGGTCGCATCAGGAGCAGCGCTTCGGCGCCCGCGAGATCGATGGTGGCCGGCAGGAGATCCATACCGTCGTCCGTTTTCAGCACGGCGTCGACCGCGTCGAGATCACCCGCCAGGACCTCGTTGACCGAACGCTCGAGGCGATCCGGGTTGTGTCCGAGCGAGAACGTCAGGCAGCCCTGCGGGTCGAGATCCACCACCAGAACTCGTTGTCCGAGCGCGGACAAAGCCGCACCGAGAGAAGCGACGGTAGTGGTTTTAGCCACGCCGCCCTTTTGATTCGCCACTGCGAGAACCGTCGTCACACGTAGATCCTTGCGCACTTCGCGCCAGGAGGCGAGCTACACACGCGAGGCAGCCTGCAATGATGGTCGACATGACCTCCCAGTCCGCCCCCTCTTCGATCCCCCTCGGTGCTCGCGTCGTACTCATGCGCCACGGTGAAACCGAGTGGGCACGCACCGGGAAACACACGGGCCGGACCGAGGTTCCGCTGACTCCGCTCGGCGAGATGCAGGCAACCGCGACCGGAAATCGCTTGCGAACCCTCGACCTCCGGAACCCCATGATTCTGACGAGTCCGCGGCTGCGCGCACAGTTGACGGGTGATCTCGCCGGCCTGCCGGAAGAGCGAACCTGGGATGCACTTTCCGAATGGGACTACGGCGACTACGAAGGCCTCACGACGCCCGAGATCCGCGCAACGGTGCCCGATTGGACCGTCTGGACACACCCGTGCCCCGGCGGCGAGCAGACCGATCAGATCCATGCCCGCACCGACATGGTGCTGTCGATGGTGCGTTCGCAGCTACCCGAGCGGGACGTGATCCTGATCGGGCACGGCCACTTCTCCCGCGCGCTCATCGCCCGCTGGCTCGAGCTCCCGGTCACCGAAGGAAAGCGTTTCGCGTTGTTCCCGGGCGCTTACACGGTTCTCGGTTACGAGCACGGCGCCAGCCACCTCGTCCATCACAACGTGCCGCCGCTCGTGGAGGCTTGAGGCTTAAGATTCTCCCCATGATCCGACGCGCCACGCCCGCAGACGTCCAGCCGATCACCGACATGATCTACGAGTTGGCGGACTACCAGAAGGCCCTCGACGAGTGCACCGTGAAGGCGGAACAGATCGGCGAGGCATTGTTCGGGCCGGCCGCGACGGCCTTCGCGCACGTCGCTGTGAATTCGGCTGACGACGTCGTCGGCATGGCGCTGTGGTTCCGCAATTTCTCCACGTGGGACGGCGCCCACGGCATCTACCTCGAAGACCTGTACGTAAAGCCCAGCCAGCGCGGATCAGGCCACGGAAAGGCTCTTCTGGCCGCGCTCGCCAAGGAGTGCACCGACAACGACTACACCCGGCTGTCCTGGTCGGTGCTCAACTGGAACACGCCCTCGATCAAGTTCTACGAGTCACTCGGTGCCGACGCGAAGACGGAGTGGACCACGTATCGCCTGACCGGCACCCACCTCGGAGCTCTTGCCGCCGAAGCTGAGTAGGACTGAAGCAGGGTAGGCGTTCCGTCCTACTTGTCCCGCGGCTCTTCGGTCTCGTCCGGGCGTCCCTCTTCCGGCGACACCTCGTCTGCGTACGCTCCGTACTCCGCTGCCATCCATCGAGACGTCGGAGCCGAGAACAGGCAGCCCAGAGCGCCGAGAACGACGACACCCAGAACGATGCCGAGCGGCACCTGATGCGAATCGGTCAGGAGCGACCAGGCGACCGGTAGGAGCAGCAACTGCGCGACGACGGCGATTGCCCGGCCCCACCGGCGGCCCGTCAGCAAAGCGATACCGGCTGCCAACACCGCGCCGCCGAGGATCGCGACCCAGGCGGCAAATCCGTATCCGTTGGTGACGCTCTGATCGTGGCCGGTCGCGCCGCGAATCACTGCGACGATCGCGAACCCGGCGGCAACCAGCCCTTGCAGCGTCACGAGGGCACCTGCCCATGTGACTGTCTTGGGCAGGGCGTTCGGACTGGCGGTATTCGGCACGAGGCCAGCCTAGAACACGACACCGGATAGGCTCATGCCCCGTGCGCGCACTGCTGATCGTCAACCCCAATGCCACCTCCACCACCGCTGCCGGTCGTGACCTGTTGGCACACGCCCTCGAGAGTCGGGTGCGACTTACTGTGGCGCACACCACACATCGGGGACACGCTGCCGAACTGGCGCGCGAAGCCCACGAAGACGGCTTCGGCTCGGTGATCGTCCACGGCGGCGACGGAACGGTCAACGAAGTGGTCAACGGACTGCTCGGGTCACCGCATCCCGCGTCGATGAAATCGGTTCCGGTCGGTCCGATCCCGACGATCGCTGTCGTCCCGGGAGGCTCGGCAAACGTTTTCGCGCGCTCACTCGGTATTGCCGCCGACCCGATCGACGCCACAAACCAACTCGTCGATCTACTCTCGGAACGAACGAGACGCCGAATCGGGCTCGCACACTGCGACAACCGTTGGTTCACGTTCAACGCCGGAATGGGCCTCGACGCCGATGTATGCGAAGCCGTCGACGCCAGCCGTAAGAACGGTGACGCCGCCACACCCGCCCGGTACGTCCGAACCGCAATCGCGGCGTTCTTCCGTGCCAAGCGAGCCGAGCCCGCCCTGACAGTCCACCTCCCCGATCAGGATCCCGTCTCCGGAGTCCACTACGCGTTCGTGTCGAACTCGAGCCCGTGGACATATCTGGAAGAGCGTCCCGTACACACCAATCCGGGAACGACCTTCGACAGTGGACTCGGCATCTTCGCTATGACGAGCACCAAAGTCCTACCGTCTCTGCGGGTTGTGCGACAGCTCCTCGCACGCGGCGCAGAACCGAAATCGAAGGTCCTTCTACGCACCGACGACGTCCCGACAATCACCATCGAATCGTCGCGACCGATCGGACTGCAGATGGACGGCGACTACATCGGACTTCGCGAAAAAGTCGAATTCACCTCGGTCCCGGATGCACTGGAAGTGTTCGCACCGATTCCGACGTGAGTCAGGCAACACGTTTGACCTGCAAAAACTCTGGTGCCGAATAGTCGAAATCGGGTAAAATGCCGGTGACGCCCAGGTGGCCGTCAGGTGTGTCACAAATTAGTGAGTTGGCCCACGAACCCGTTCAAACCTATTGACATACCGCGAGTTCGTGAAAGCATTCACAAGTAACAGTGCGGAAACATTGATGACGCACACACAAACTCATTGGTACCAAATGGTGTGAATACACACCCAATTAAGGAGCGAAAAAAGATGGACTGGCGCCACAACGCAATCTGTCGCGACGAGGATCCCGAACTGTTCTTCCCGGTGGGAAACAGTGGACCGGCCCTCGCTCAGATCGCTGATGCCAAGGTTGTCTGCAACCGCTGCCCCGTCACCGCCGAGTGCCTGTCCTGGGCTCTCGAGTCCGGTCAGGATGCAGGCGTCTGGGGCGGAATGAGCGAAGACGAGCGCCGCGCACTCAAGCGTCGTAACGCACGTACCCGTGCACGCACTTCCGTCTAGGTAGAACCGAGACGTTCGACTCGCGGCGGAGAACAGCCCCTCCGCACAGTCGAAGACGACAGCCCGACACCACATGGTGTCGGGCTTTTTGTCTGCTCGAATCGCTAACGCTGCTCGAATCAGTAACGCGCAGTGCGTCTACCGAGCGGCACACGCAGAACCGCGTCGGTGCCGCCACCGCTTCCCGGGTGCAGTCCGAGCGAGCCACCGAGTTCGGCGCCCAACAAAGTCCGCACGATCTGGAGTCCGAGCCGATCGGACTTCTCGAGGTCGAAGTTCTCCGGCAGGCCGCGCCCGTTGTCGTGGATGATCACGTCCAACCAGCGCGCAGAACGCTCGGCGCTGAGTGTGACCGTGCCGGTCACTCCCGGATCGAAAGCGTGCTCGATCGCGTTCTGCACCAACTCCGTCAGCACCATGACCAGCGGGGTGGCGCGCTCGGCGGAGAACACTCCGAAACTGCCCTCACGCCGAATCGCCACCGGCACACCCACTCCCGCGACATCGGAGAGCATGGGAACCAACCGGTCGATCACCTCGTCGAGATCCACCTCTTCGTCCACCGACATCGACAAGGTGTCGTGAACGAGGGCGATGGACGTCACGCGCCTCACCGACTCTGTCAACGCCTGTCGCGCTTCGTCGTTGCCGGTTCGCCTGGCCTGTAGACGCAGAAGCGCCGCGACGGTTTGCAGGTTGTTCTTCACTCGATGGTGAATCTCGCGGATGGTTGCGTCCTTGCTCAGGAGAGCGCGATCACGACGCTTGACCTCGGTGACGTCGCGGACGACGACCGCCGCACCGACATGCCGGCCGCCCGGCTTGAGAACCAGGGCTCGCAGCAGAACGGTCGCCCCGCGCGCCTCGATCTCCATACGGCGACCGGGCTTGTCCGCCAACGTATCTCGGATGTATCCCGCAGCTTCCTGAGACTCGAACGGGTCGGTGACCAACGAACGGGTCAACGCCGCGAGGTCTTGGCCCACCAGATCCGAACTCAGACCCATCCGGTGATAGGCCGAGAGCGCGTTCGGGCTGGCATAGACGACGGTGCCTTCGGTATCGAGACGGATGAAGCCGTCGCCCGCACGTGGGCTCGAGTTCGTGTCGGAGCGCGATTCTCGGATCGGGAAGGTTCCGTCGCTGATCATCTGACACAGGTCTTCGGCGCAATCGAGATACGCGAGCTCGAGCGGACTCTGCGCTCGCTGGTGCGACAGGTTGGTGTCGCGGCTCAGAACCGCGATGACTCGCCCGTCCAGACGCACCGGAACGGCTTCCCGACGCGGCGGCATTCCTTCACGCCACGTCTCGTCTTCCCCGCGCACGACGCGGCCCTCGACGAGAGCGCGAAGAACCTGCGGGTGCTCGGACTCGGAAACGACCGTTCCGACTGCGTCCTCCGGAAAAGCCGTCGATGCCGTTGTCGGCCGGCAATGCGCGACGCAGATGACCGTCCCCTCGGATCGGTTCTTCTCCGATTCGGTGCCCACCCACAGGAGAACGTCGGCAAAGGAGAGGTCGGCGAGCAGTTGCCACTCCCCCACGACGCGCTGGAGATGGTCGACCGCCGCACCGGGAAGATCGGTGTGTTCGGCGAGGAGGTCACTGAGAGTGGACATCGTCCGGCTTAGGAGATCACGGCGATCAGATCGCCTTGCTGAATCACGTCGCCGACCTTGACGCCCACCGTCGTCACCGTTCCCGGAACTTCGGCCAGGACGGGAATCTCCATCTTCATGGATTCGAGGATGACCAGGGTGTCGCCGTCCGCAACGACGTCTCCCTCGCTCACGACGACCTGGTAGACCGTCGAAACCATCTCGGCGCGCACGTCTTCTGCCATCGTGAACCTCACTTCTGTCGGAACTGCACTCTGACCACGAAAATACGTCGACGGATCACTCGATCGACCTGCCAATGGAACCACACCGGCATCGGCGTGAAACAATGACGCGAAAGAAACAGAAGGGAGACCAATCATGGGTAAGCGTGGTCGTAAGAAGCGCAGCCGTAAGGGCAACGCCGCTAACCATGGCAAGCGTCCAAACGCCTGACATGTAGCGCAACAAAACGTCCGAGGGGCGGGGAAGCATTGCTTCCCCGCCCCTCGGCGTTACTGCCTTCCGACTGCTGCCGCTCAGATCTTCGCTGACGGGCTAGCTGTCGGTTTCGGTAGTCGTTATGACGATGGTCCGACGCAACTCGACGGTGAGCCGCTGACGCAGGCTTTCCGGCGCGTGGTCTCCACCGCACTTACGGTTGATCAGGCTCTTGACCTTCTCCTCGATCCCGTAGGCCTCGAGGCACGATCCACAATCGTCGATATGACGCTGCAGGCGAGCACGACTTGAATCGTCGCATTCTCCGTCGAGCATCAACCAGACGTCGGCGATGACTGCCGAGCAGTCGAGCCTTTCGAATTCGTCCTGCTCACTCATCGTGTGACACCTTCCGTCTCGGTGGCTGCGACTGTGGCTGTGTCGACCGCGCCGTCCCGATTGAATCCCCGGTCTTTTGCGACATCGGCCAAGAGACCACGCAATTGCTTGCGACCACGGTGCAGTCGCGACATCACCGTTCCGATGGGTGTGCCCATGATCTCCGCGATCTCCTTGTACGGGAATCCTTCGACATCGGCGTAGTACACGGCCATACGGAATTCCTCGGGAAGCGACTGCAGCGCCGCCTTGATGTCGTCGTCAGGCAACGCGTCGAGCGCCTCCACCTCGGCCGATCGCAGCCCCGTCGAGGTGTGCTCGGCGGTGGCGGCCAACTGCCAGTCGGTGATCTCGTCCGTCGGATACTGCGCGGGTTGGCGCTGCTTCTTTCGGTACGAGTTGATGTAGGTGTTCGTGAGAATCCGGTACAGCCAGGCTTTCAGGTTGGTACCGGCACGGAACGAACGGAAAGCGGTGTACGCCTTGACGTACGTCTCCTGCACGAGATCCTCGGCATCAGCCGGATTCCGCGTCATGCGCAGGGCAGCGCCGTACAACTGGTCGAGCAGCGGGAGCGCGTCGCGCTCGAACCGGGCAATCAACTCATCCGCAGTTTCGGGCGTTTCGGACACAGCGCCGTCGATAGGTTCAGTTACCCCTGACGGTTCGTCCTTGGGCCGGTCGTGTTCCAGCACTCTGATCCCTTCACTAGCCGTAGGGATCAAGGTTACCGCCAACTGAAGATCCGACCCACGGGCCGGTGGTGGCTCACACACAGCCAGCACGGTCGCTCCTTCGCTTCTCGGGACAAGTTTCATCAACTGGTACCAACACGGGAGTCTGCGACTCTGTTCCCGGCCTGGTCGGATGTACCTGTCGGCGATCCACATAGGGTGTTCCTCATGGCCGGAACAGCGACCCCTGCGACCGTACTTCTCGACAAGTCGAAGACACCGCACCGCGTTCACAGCTACGACCACGATCCTCGCGCCGAATCGTTCGGCGACGAGGCGGTCACTGCACTGGCCGAGTTGGCAGGAGTCGAGGCCGCACAGATCTTCAAGACCTTGGTCGTCAAACTCGACACCGGCAAGCTCGCCGTCGCGGTCCTGCCGGTCCCGAACAAGCTCTCGCTCAAAGCCGCAGCCGCTGCCCTCGGTGCGAGCAAAGCCGTCATGGCCGATCGCGCCGAAGCCGAGCGCTCGAGCGGCTACGTCTTCGGCGGTATCTCACCGCTCGGCCAACGCAAGAAACTGCCGACCGTGATCGATGCGTCGGCGCTCGACTGGGACCGCATTCTCTGCAGCGCCGGTCGACGCGGGCTCGAGATCGAGCTGGCTCCGACGCACCTCGTGCAGCTGAGTGGCGCGGTCACGGCGCAAATCACGGCGGGCTGAGTATCCGGTCGCTACGGTCTCACCATGCGACCACACCTGAAAACTCTTGCACTGACCGCTGCAGCGGCAGCTCTCACCGTCTCTCTGACGGCCTGCGGGAGTTCGGACAATGCCGCCAAGGAAGTCACGGTAGTCGGATCAGGGCAGGTCCGCGGGGCTCCGGACATCCTCAATGCCGACATCGGCATCGAGGTGGTTGCCCCGGATGTATCGGGAGCGGTCTCGGAGTCGAATGACAAGGCCCGTCAGATGATCGACGCGATAGTCGCCGCCGGTGTGGCCCCCGAGGACGTGCAGACAAGCGATCTGTCCGTCCAGCCGCAGTACGACGCCAGCGGCGGACCGTTTGTCGGCGGCAACGTGACCGGCTACCGGGCAACCAACTCGGTACGAATCGTCGTACGCGATCTCGACAAGGCCTCTTCTGTCCTGGACGCCGGCATCGCGGCGGGCGGAAACGCGGCACGGCTCGGCAACGTCGCCTTCGCCATCGACGACGACTCTCAGCTTCTGGCCGACGCTCGCACCCGGGCCTTCGAAGACGCCAAGAACCGTGCCGAGCAGTACGCGGATCTGTCCGGTACGTCGCTCGAGAACGTCGTGACCATCACCGAGGCACACGACACGAGCGGCGGTCAGACCATGCGCGCTCCCGACGCCTCGATGTCCGACATGGTTCTCGCCCCGGGAACCCAGCAGGTCTCGTTCGAGGTGACCGTTACCTGGGCTCTCGGCTGACCACTAGAGCAGGCTGATCTGCTCGCCGGCACGGTCGACGTCCGGCTCGATCAACTCGTGCCCGTTGTTCTTGACACTGTTGACCAGCGGCCGGACTCGATCGACGTCGATCCGCTCGAAGAGGTCCGGTACCGGTTCGAGCAGAGCCGAATCGACGGTGTTGTCGGGATCGAGCCATGCCTCCCAGCGGTCACGAGGCAGGGCGAGGGGCATGCGGTCGTGAACCTGCTCGAGGTGACCGAGAGAGTCGACTGTGACGATCGAGCAGCTCAGGACGGGGCCCGCGTTCTCGACCCTCGGGTCCCGCCAGGCAGACCACACGCCCGCCATGAACAGCCGTGATCCGTCGTCGGGGTGCATGTAGTAAGGAATCTTCGCTGCCTTTTTCCCGCCGGTGGCCTCGGTCTGCCACTCGTACCACCCGTCCATGGGGACCAGGCAACGCTTGAACTTGAAGGCGGTCCGAAACGCCGGCTTCTCCGCCAGCGAGTCGGCGCGGGCGTTGAACAGGACAGGGCCTTTGCCCAGCTCCTTGGTCCACGACGGCACCAATCCCCACCGCATCCGCCGAATCCTCTTGGTCGGATCGCTGTCGGGGTTCTCCCGATCGCGGCGTTCGACGACGGTCAACACCTCGGTCGTGGGGGCCACGTTGTAGTCGGCTTCGACGGGCGCCGAGTGGTCCGTCTCGTCGAGCGCATCGAGTTCCACCGCCAGGGTGGCCGGGTCCGCTGTGGTCGCATACCTTCCGCACATGACACCCAGGGTGGCACGGTTTCGACCATTCCCCCACCGATGAGAGAAGATGGACCATGTGAGTCTGAGTCTGTGGAGCGCCCCGAGGGCCCAAGCACCCGTCGATGCAGTGGTGACGCTGCCCGGATCCAAGTCCATCACCAATCGAGCTCTGATTCTTGCCGCACTTGCGGATGGCCCGTCCACGATCACCGGTGCACTTCGCAGCCGTGACGCCGACCTGATGATCGCAGCTCTGCGTGACCTCGGCATCGGAGTCGAGGAAGCCGGCGATCCGACCACGCTTCGCATCACCCCTGGGCCCCTGCGCGGCGGCGAGGTCGACTGCGGCCTGGCCGGCACCGTGATGCGCTTCCTGCCGCCACTCGCCGCGATGGCCGACGGCATCGTCCGCTTCGACGGCGACGAGCAAGCACGCACACGCCCCCTCGGCACCATCTTGGAGGCACTGCGCGGTCTCGGCGCTCGGATCGAGGGTGACGCACTCCCGTTCACCGTCACCGGAACCGGATCCCTACGCGGAGGAACGGTCACCATCGACGCATCCGGCTCGTCGCAGTTCGTCTCCGGTCTCCTGCTCTCGGCTGCTGCCTTCGAAGAGGGTGTCACCGTTCACCACGACGGCAAGCCCGTCCCGTCCATGCCACACATCGACATGACCGTCGAGATGCTCCGCCAATCCGGAGTTTCCGTGACGACACCGGCCACGGGCGGAGACGCAGACACGTGGCGGGTGGCACCGGGGCCGGTGCGCGCCGTGGACTGGGCGATCGAACCCGATCTCTCCAACGCCACACCGTTCCTGGCCGCAGCCGCTGTTACCGGCGGAACCGTCAGCGTCCCGATGTGGCCGTCGTCGACGACGCAGCCCGGCGACGCGATCCGCGGGATCCTCGCCTCGATGGGCGCCGACGTCACTCTTGCCGACGGCGTGCTGACCGTTCGCGGCCCGGAGAAACTGCGCGGCATCGACATCGACCTCCACGACGTGGGAGAGCTGACCCCCACCGTCGCGGCCCTGGCCGCTCTCGCCGAGGGCACCTCGCATCTACGAGGTATTGCACACCTGCGCGGGCACGAGACCGACCGTCTGGCCGCCCTCGCCGACGAGATCAACAAGCTCGGCGGCTCGGTCACCGAAACCGACGACGGCCTGACGATCGTTCCCGCGGAACTCCATGGCGGACAATGGCTCTCGTATGCCGACCACCGCATGGCAACAGCCGGCGCCATCATCGGCCTGGTCGTCGACGGCGTCGACGTCGACGATGTCGGAACCACAGCCAAGACACTGCCCGGCTTCGAGAACATGTGGATCGACATGCTCGAGAGTTCGCCGGCGACACCGAAGGCAAGCTTCTGAGTCCGCGGCAGTACGACGAGTCCGACGTCCGGGTACGTCCCGGCCGCGGATCCCGCCCCCGTACGAAGACTCGGCCCGAACATCTCTCGGCCGAATCAGGGATGGTGGTGTCGAAGGATCGTGGCCGTTGGGGTTGCGTCCTCGGCGGCGATCCCGACCGGCTGATCGTCACGATGCGAGCCCGCGAACTTGGCCGAACCCCCATCGTCGTCGGCGATCAGGTGGACATCGTCGGCGATCTGTCCGGCAAAACCGATACCCTGGCCCGCATTGTCCGGGTCTCCGAGCGTTCTACGGTTCTGCGACGGACGGCCGACGACACTGATCCCTTCGAACGCATCGTCGTCGCGAACGCGGAGCAGTTGCTCATCGTCGTAGCACTCGCCGATCCCCCACCGCGCACCGGTTTTGTCGAGCGCGCACTGGTCGCCGCCTACGTGGGTGGCCTGACACCAATCGTCTGCCTGACCAAGAGCGACCTCGAACCACCCGAGGAATTCGCGAGCACTTTCGCCGACCTCGACATCCAAGTGGTCGTCGCCGGTCGCGACGATCCCCTGGACGAACTGACGCAGATCCTCGAGCACAAGTTGACCGCCCTGATCGGACATTCCGGCGTCGGAAAATCGACATTGGTCAATCGCCTTGTCCCCGATGCCAATCGAGCGGTCGGCATCGTATCCGGCGTCGGCAAGGGCCGGCACACATCGACGCAATCGGTGGCACTCCCCCTCGCCGGTGGCGGCTGGGTGATCGACACCCCGGGCATCCGTTCGTTCGGTCTGGCGCACATCTCGCCCGAGAACGTGGTGGCTGCATTCTCGGATCTCGCTGCGGCGATCGAGGATTGCCCGCGCGGATGCACGCACCTCGGGCCGCCGGCAGACCCCGAATGCAAGCTCGACCTGCTGGAGGGCAAATCCGCTCGACGCGTCGTCGCTGTGCGACAACTGCTGGAAGCGATCAAGTCCAACGATCAGTACTGAGCGACACCCCTGCACGACGCCCCAGCGCGAGAACAGCAAAGCGGCCCGGCACCATGTCGAATGGTGCCGGGCCGCTTGTTGCGTCTGGTCAGCGCAGGCGGGAAATCAGCGCAGGCCGAGGAGGCTGCGCAGCTTTCCACTCTTGCGCTTACGTGCGATGGCGCTCTTGAGACCGTTACGACGGCCGGTCACGGGATCGACAGTCGACGTCAGTTCGCCGTCGAACATCCGCTCCGACGCCGTCTCGGGCGCATTGTCGACGGTGTCCTTGAGGTACTTGTTGGGCAGCGACAGCTTGGCGATGGTGCGCCAGGACTTGGCGTACTGCACGGCAAGTGGGCCCGTCGTGTACGGCAGGTCGTACTTGTCCGCGAGCTGACGCACCGTGACCGCGATGTCCTTGTAGCGGTTGCTGGGCAGATCGGGGAACAGGTGATGCTCGATCTGGTAGCTCAGGTTGCCCGTCATGAAGTCCATGAGCGCGCTGCCCTCGATGTTGGCGCTACCGAGCATCTGACGCAGGTACCACTGAGCCTGCGTTTCCTTGTCGATGTCTTCCTTGGTGAACTTCTCGGCACCGTCCGGGAAGTGACCGCAGAAGATGACCGCGTTGGTCCACACGTTCCGCAGGGTGTTGGCGGTGAAGTTGGCCGACAACGTGCTCTTCCACGCCGGGCCGGTGATGGCCGGGTAGATGACGTAGTCGCGCAGGACCTGCTTGCCGATCTTCTCGCCGACCTCGCGGAGCTTGCGCTGGGTCTCTTCCTTGTCGGCGCGGCCCTTGGCCACCTTGCCGAGCTCGAGGTGCTGTGCGGCGATGCCGTACTCGAAGAACAGCGCGAGCAGCGTGTTGTAGACCAGATTGCCGGCGTTGAAGGGCTTCCATCGCTGATCGCGGGTGACGCGCAGGAGTCCGTATCCGACGTCGTCGTCCATTCCGAGGACGTTGGTGTACTTGTGATGCAGGTAGTTGTGGGTCTGCTTCCAGTGCGCAGACGGGCCGGTGACGTCCCACTCCCACGAGGTGGAGTGGATCTCCGGGTCGTTCATCCAGTCCCACTGCCCGTGCATCACGTTGTGCCCGAGTTCCATGTTCTCGATGATCTTCGAGAGCGTCAGCAGGCCAACTCCGGCGAGCCACGCCGGACGGCGACGGCTGGCGAAAAGCACTGCGCGGCCGCCGATTTCGAGTGAACGCTGCAGGCGAATGACGTTGCGCACGTAGCGCGCGTCCTTTTCGCCGCGCGACTCCTCGATGTCGCGACGAATCGCGTCGAGTTCGCGGCCGAGCGCCTCGATGTCGGCGTCCGTGAGATGTGCATATTCCTTGACATCTGCAATCGCCATGGAAAGCCTCCTAGCAGTGAGTTAGGCGCAAAGTAGTAAGTGCAGAACGATCATGACTTCGAATCGTTCAGATCAACTGCACCTACTGTAGCGTAACTTACGGCACCGTAGGTTAGGTTTTTCCCGATGTAACCTATATCACTTCCGGCGCTTCGGCATGCGAGAACGCGCCTGCGACTTGAGTGCGGTCAACAATCCGAGGCGCTTGCCGGTGACCGGATCGGTACGCAGGTCCTCGACCATCGCCATGGCTGCGTCCCGGAACCCTGAGTCGCGGAACCGTAGTTCCGAGGACGTTTCCGGAGCATTGTCCGAGGTCGCAGTCAGCCACTTGTCCGGCAAGGCCAGCTTGTGGATCGTGCGCAGCGCCAGGAGATACTGCTTGAAGAGGGAACCGGTGGTGTACGGGAGATCGAACTTCTCGCACAATGCACGCATCTTCACGGCAATTTCGGGGTAGCGGTTGCTCGGCAGATCAGGGAAGACGTGGTGCTCGATCTGGTAGCTCAAGTTGCCACTCATGAGTCCCATGAGCTTGCCCGAATTGAAGTTCGCGCTACCGAGCATTTGGCGCAGGTACCACTCGTGACGAGTCTCCTGCTCGAATTCGGCAACGGTGAACTTCTCGGCGCCGTCCGGGAAGTGACCACAGAAGATGACGACGTACGCCCACAGGTTGCGCACGAGATTCGCGGTGGCATTGGCCGTCATGGTCGACTTCCACGCCGGCCCCGTCAGCGCGGGGAACAAGATGAAGTCCTTGCCCACCTGACGAAAGATCTTGCGCGCGAAGTCTTTGTTCGCCTGCGAGTTCAGTTGCCCCTTTTCCGCGCCCTCCAACTCGGCTGCCGCCGTGAGGTCGTGCAGCGCGATGCCCCACTCGAACGTGGCCGCCAAGATCACGTTGGCGATCGGCTGGAAGAGGTTGATCGGCTTCCACGGCTCGTCACGCGTCATACGCAGGATCCCGAAACCGAGGTCCTCGTCCATCCCGACGACGTTGGTGTACGTGTGGTGCTGGTAGTTGTGGGCACGCTTCCAGTGCTCGGAAGGACCGGTCTGATCCCACTCCCACGAAACGGAGTGAATCTCGGGATCGTTCATCCAGTCCCATTGCCCGTGCATGACGTTATGCCCGAGCTCCATGTTCTCGATGATCTTCGACAGGCTCAGCAGGGTCGTACCGACCAGCCATGCCGGTCGGTACCGACTGCCGAACAGCGCGATACGCCCACCGAGTTCCAACGCCCGCTGGACGCGAATGACGCGACGAATGTAGCGGGCGTCCCGGATTCCACGAGAGTCTTCGATGTCGAGTCGAATCTGATCGAGTTCACGTCCGAGAGCTTCGACATCGGCCTCGGTGAGGTGCGAAAACTCTTTGATATCGGTGATGGCCACCGTGGTCCTCCGTGTGCCTAGAAGCTATGCGTCCAGCGTACAGTCGCCGGCGGCAGCGGAGATGCACGTCTGAATGCGCTCGCCCTCCGCGTGCTGTTTTCCCGAGCGTAGGTCGATTGCGTGGCCGGCGACGAGAGGCACGACACACGTCTGGCAGATGCCCATGCGGCAACCGAAGGGCATCAAGGCGCCGGACTGCTCGCCGGCTTCCAGAAGCGTCGTCGCGCCGTCGACGGTGATCGTCTTACCCGACTTCTCGAACGTGACCGTGCCGCCGTCCGCCGAGGCGTCGATGCGCGAAACCGCGAATCGCTCCATGTGGAGTCGATCCTCGATGCCTTCCGCCTTCCAGACGTCTTCGAGCTCGTCGAGCAACGGAAGGGGTCCGCACGCCCAGGTGTGGCGCTCACGCCAGTCGGGGCAGACCGTGTCGAGGGAACTGAGTTTGAATTTTCCGTCGCGGCGCGTGAGCTGAACGTGACTCACGAAGTCCTCGTGCTCGGCGTGCAGTGCCGTGAGTTCGTCGGCGAACATCACGTCGGATTCCGTCGGAGCCGAGTGGATGTGCATGACGTCGGGCAATTGACCGCGCCGGTTCATCGTCCGCAGCATGCCCATGACCGGAGTGATGCCACTGCCGGCGGTGATGAACAGGATCTTCTCCGGCGGCGGATCCGGCAACGCGAAGTTACCCGAAGGCGTGGCCAGTCGAACGATGGTTCCCGACGGCACGGCCCCGCTGACGAGGTGGCTCGAGAGAAAGCCCTCTGGCATGGCCTTGACCGCGATGGAAATGCGCTTGTTCTCCCAGTTGGGAGGCGAAGTAAGTGAGTACGACCGCCAATGCCAGCGTCCGTCGATATGCAGACCGATGCCGATGTACTGCCCCGGCTGGTAATTGAAGTCGAATCCCCACCCCGGCTTGATGACGATGGTCGCCGAATCCGTGGTCTCAGGCCGGACTTCGACGATCTGACCACGCAGCTCGCGGGCGGACCACAACGGATTTGCGAGGTGCAGGTAGTCGTCGGGAAGCAATGGTGTGGTCAGCCGAGCCGCCGCACCACGAAGCAGATTGAGCTTCGACCGCGCTGCCGGAACTACCGACGCTGCCGGTGCCTCGATCCAGTCCTTCAGACCCATCAGACCTCCACCTCTCACCTTCCGAACCCACTGCCTACGGTACCGTAGGTTATCAGGTTACGGTACCGTAGGTTACTTCACGGTAAGCACATTCACAGCAGGTCGAGCAAGAACGGCAACTCTTGCGCGGCGTACCACGCCAACTCGTGGTCCTCCGCGTCGCCGAGCGTGAACTCGGCATCGGCGTCACCGAGATCCGCCGCGTCGACTATGCCAGCAGCGCGCTCGATGTCCGATTCTGCCTGTTCGAGGTCGACATGCACAGATGCAACCTGAGCCATCGTCACAGGACCCGCCAATCGAACTACAGAATCGTCGAGATCGGGCCGCAACTTCACATCGGCATCGTCGACGTCGGCGGCAACGACAGCACGCCGGAAGGTGACATCACCCTCGGTTCCGGCGATCAGCCGCAGCGACGCACGCGCAGCCTCCCCCATGGCGACCTCGGCCAACTCGTCGTCATCGCCCGCCGCGTACGACTCACGCAGAGTCGGGGTGACCGCAAAAGCCGTCCGGCTCATCGGGTCGAACTCCTGATCTGCGACCAACTTCTGCAAAATCTCGACCGTCGCCGGTACGTACACCCTCATGAGACCACCTTCATGCTCGTTCGTCACCGACTCGCATCCGTCAATTCCTCGAGTGACTCGAAGATCAGCGAACGAACGACGTCGACGTCCGACATCGCGTCACGGTCGGCATTCAAACCGTAGTAGACATTTCCGTCGTACGACGTCAGGGCGATGCTGAGTGTCTGATTCTTGAGCAGTGGCGACACCGGATACATCTCCAGCATCCGAGCCCCACCGAGGTAGAGCGGGAACTGTGGCCCTGGCGCATTGGTGATCATCAAGTTGAACATTCGCTGCGACAGACTACTGGCCGCACGGGAGCTCATCGCATGCAGCGTCGCCGGCGCAAACCCGGACATTCGCACCATCGTCTGCGCGGTGACCCGCCGACCCTGACGCGCGAATGCCTCCGTCGCATGCGCCACGTGAGAGAGCCGAACAACCGCGTTGGGTTCACCGACAGGCAGGTCGATGAGGAACGACGAAACATGCCCCGGCGCCTGCGGATCGTCGACGTCGGGACTCTCGGGGCCGTCCGTGTACACCGACATGGGCACCATCGCCCGCACGATGGTCGCCTCGGTCACCGGCTCACCACGCGAGAGCAGCCAGTTCCGCATCGCACCTGCGATGACGGTGAGAATCACGTCATTGATCTCGCACCCGTACCGCGCGCGAATACGTCGATAGTCCTCGAGAGACGTCTTGGCCACCGCAAGGCGTCGATTGCGCGAGATGGTGGCGTTGAGCGGGCTCGACGGGGCCACCTGGGTCGCCGTTCGAACCACTTCCGCGAGTTTCCCGAGTGCACTCACAGCCTCGGTGACGGATGTGGTCACGTCGTTGAACGCTGCACGCGCCCGCGCGATCCCCTCCCCCGGGCTCGTCACGAGATCTGCCATTGCACTGACCAACAAGCTGGTATCGCTCGGTGGCCTGGCGGGCATCCACAATTCTTCGGGGCCTGGAGCTCGATTCTTCTCCGGATCGAAGATCACCTGACTGATCTCTGGAGCCGCCTCGCCGTCCACCAACGACGAATGAGACTTCGTGAAGATGGCAAATCTGTTTCTGCTCAGCCCCTCGACCAGGTACATCTCCCACAACGGCCTCGTGCTGTCGAGGGGTCTCGACGTCAGCCGCGCGATCAGATCCATCAGCTGTTCGTCGGAACCTGGTTTGGGCAGAGCCGATCGGCGTACGTGATAGGTGATGTCGAAATCCGAGTCGTCCACCCAGACGGGGCGGGCCAGGCCGAACGCCACCTCACGCACTCGCTGGCGGTAACGCGGAACCGATCCGAGCCGCTCTTCGACCAGACGAAGCAATTCCTCGTGATCGATCCCGTTTCGCAGTTGCCGGAAGATCCCCAACGAGCCGACATGCATCGGCGTCGTCCCGGCTTCGAGGAAGTAGAAAGCAGCATCCTGAGTCGTCAGTCTGTTCACCATGGCTTCGTGTCCCCTCCGTCGCCGAGATCGAACAGAATCGACAACTCCTCGATGGTCGATTCCGAGCCGACGTGGTGGACCCCGACCATCCCGACTGCCACCGCCGCCCGGACGTTGATTTCGAGATCATCCACGAAAACGAAGTCCTCCGGCTCGACGCCCAAACGACTCGCCGCCAACAGATAGATCTCGGCGTCGGGCTTCGCCATCTCGACATCACCGGACAAGATCACGTCGTCGACCAAGACCCCGTCTCCGAGATCCCGCAACCACTGAGCATTGGCACCGCCGGGATCGTTGCTGACGATTCCCGTCACGATTCCGCGGGCCTTCACCGCGCGCACGACCGCGCTCAAGCCGTCGAGATCCGATCCCGGACCGAACAGCACGCCACCGACATCCAACAGAAGTCCCCGCACGCCATCACCCTAAGTCGCGATGGTGATCACGGCGACATCTCGAGCGTTTCGTGTCATGCTTCTCACCATCGCTCGGGGGAGCGAAGTCCGAGACGACCATCTCGGACGCACGATCATCCGGGGGGATGTCATGGAGCAGGACTGCACAATCATTCTCGAGCCGGCACCACAATTCGAGCCTCACGCGCATACCGTCGCGCTTACGCGGCCGCAGTGCCGACCCGACCGAGCGCAGTGCCGAACAGACCGAATGCTGCGTCGCCCACGAAAGTCGCCACACAACGGGACGTCGCCCAGTGCCGGTTTCACTCACGTGCTGGAACCGCAGTTGGCGGGTGCCGACATCTTCTGGAACCGATCGCTTCGCCTGGTTCTCGAAACCGTCGACCGGCGACGAAATCCGCGGCAACTCAAGGGCGTATTGACGCCGTCCGTCCTGGAAGTTGTTGCGCGACTTTATACTTCGGAATTTTCTGCCCGGAAGCTGGGCGGCGCGGCCGTTCACCGCACCCACGTTCAAGCAGTGTCGAAGAGTACCGCCGAAGTCTGTGCGACGTACACACGAGGCACGCAGACATTTGCCGTCGCGGGTCGGATCGACCATACAGACGGAACAGGCTGGACGGTCACCGCACTACACGTGGTGTGACCGTCCAGCCTGCTGAGTACTAACTGCGCTGGTAGCTCAGCTGTACTGAACCTCAGCGCTTGCGCTTGGACTTCGGAGCTCGATTGCTCTTCGACTGCGTCCGTGCTGCTTCACGACGTTCGCGGCGCGAGGCGGCCCCGTCACCGGAGTCGGCGGCCGAGTCACGCGTTGCCTTCGCCTTGCCGTCCTCGTCCGGGCCGGTGTACGTCAATCGCGACGGACCTTCGTCGTCAAGTCCCTTGGCGCGCAACGCCGTCGGGGCAGCAGTTCCGGTTGTCCTGGCTGCGGCTTCCTGCGTCGGGAGCGGCTTGGGCGCCGTGGCGGACGCCGCAGCGGCCGAGCCGGCCGTGACGGAGATTCCGCTCGCGGGCTGCGCCGGAGCTGCCTCGACCTGCAGGTTGAAGAGGAATCCGACGGACTCTTCCTTCAATCCGTCGAGCATGCCGATGAACATGTCGTAACCCTCGCGCTGGTACTCGACCAGCGGATCGCGCTGGGCCATCGCACGCAGACCGATTCCCTCCTTGAGGTAATCCATCTCGTAGAGATGCTCTCGCCACTTGCGGTCCAGGACCGAGAGGAAGACACGACGCTCGAGTTCACGCATACCGTTTTCGCCGGCGATCGCATCGATCTCGGCTTCGCGCTTCTTGTACGCCGCGTGGGCGTCTTCGAGCAAAGCGGTTCGCAGGTCGTCACGGCTCAGGTCACTGTTGATGCCTGCGCCGTCCTCCCCTGCCAACGTCTTGTGATCGATGCCGACCGGGTAGAGCGTCTTGAGCGCGGTCCACAGCTGCTCGAGATCCCAGTCCTCGACGTATCCCTCGGCGGTCGCACCGTCGACGTAGGCGGTGACCACGTCAGTGATCATCTGCTCGACCTGGCCCTCCATGTCCTCACCCTCGAGGATCTGGCGGCGCTCCTTGTAGATGACCGTTCGCTGCTGGTTCATGACCTCGTCGTACTTGAGGACATTCTTGCGAATTTCGAAGTTCTGCTGCTCGACCTGAGTCTGAGCGCTCTTGATGGCCTTCGAGACCATCTTGGCTTCGATCGGGACGTCGTCGGGAAGGTTGAGGCGCGTCATGATCGACTCGAGGGCCGAACCGTTGAAGCGACGCATGAGCTCGTCACCGAGCGAAAGGTAGAACCGCGATTCGCCGGGATCACCCTGACGTCCGGAACGACCGCGCAACTGGTTGTCGATACGACGCGATTCGTGACGCTCGGTGCCCAGAACGTACAGGCCGCCGGCGTCGCGGACCTTCTCCGCGTCTGCCTTGACCTCAGCCTTGACCTCGTCCAGGACTGCGTCCCAGGCTGCTTCGTACTCGTCCGGCGTCGTGACCGGATCGAGGCCCTTCTTGCGCAGCGCGATGTCCGCGATGATGTCCGGGTTACCACCGAGAACGACGTCGGTACCACGGCCGGCCATGTTGGTCGCGACGGTGACCGCACCGGAGCGACCGGCCTCGGCGATGATGGTCGCTTCCTTCTCGTGGAACTTCGCATTGAGGACGTTGTGTGCAACGCCGCGCTTGGTGAACTGCTTGGACAGGTACTCCGAGCGCTCGACGCTGGTGGTACCGATCAGGACGGGCTGGCCGTTCTCGTGGCGCTCGACGACGTCGTCGACCACCGCGTCGAACTTGGCTTCCTCTGTCTTGTAGATGAGGTCGCCGTTGTCGACTCGGACCATCGGACGGTTGGTCGGGATCGGGATCACACCGAGGGTGTAAGTCTGGTGAAGCTCGGCAGCTTCCGTCTCGGCGGTACCCGTCATGCCGGACAACTTGTCGTACAGACGGAAGTAGTTCTGCAGGGTGATGGTGGCGAGAGTCTGATTCTCCGCCTTGATCTCCACCTTCTCCTTGGCCTCGATCGCCTGGTGCATGCCCTCGTTGTAGCGGCGGCCGACCAGCACGCGGCCGGTGAACTCGTCGACGATGATGACCTCACCGTCGCGGACGATGTAGTCCTTGTCCTTGGTGTAGAGCTCCTTGGCCTTGATCGCGTTGTTCAAGTAGCTCACCAACGGAGAATTCGCGGCTTCGTACAGGTTGTCGATACCGAGCTGGTCCTCGACCAGTTCGACGCCCGCCTCGTGCACACCGATGGTGCGCTTGCGGATGTCGACCTCGTAGTGGACGTCCTTCTTCAGCAGCGGCGCGATGCGAGCGAACTCGCTGTACCACTTGCTGGAGCCGTCGGCCGGGCCCGAGATGATGAGCGGGGTTCGGGCTTCGTCGATGAGGATCGAGTCGACCTCGTCCACGATGGCAAACGCGTGGCCACGCTGGACCAGGTCGTCCAGCGAATGCGTCATGTTGTCGCGCAGGTAGTCGAAGCCGAACTCGTTGTTGGTGCCGTACGTGATGTCGGCTGCGTAGGCGACGCGGCGCTCGGCCGGCGTCATGCCCGACAGGATCACACTGGTCTCGAGGCCGAGGGCGCGGTGAACGCGACCCATCCACTCGGAGTCACGCTTGGCGAGGTAGTCGTTGGTCGTGACCACATGGACGCCGTCACCGGCGATCGCGTTGAGATAAGCCGGAAGAACCGACGTCAGAGTCTTGCCCTCACCGGTCTTCATCTCGGCGACGTTGCCGAAGTGCAGGGCCGCGCCACCCATGATCTGCACGTGGAAGTGCTTCTGGTTGATCACGCGCCACGACGTCTCACGGGCCACGGAGAATGCCTCGGGCAGCAACTCGTCGAGAGTTTCCCCGGCGGCATAGCGCTCACGGAACTCGGTGGTCTTGGCTTTGAGTTGCTCGTCTGTCAGGCCTTCGACATCGGGCGACAGAGATTCCACATGCTCGGCGATGTGCTTGAGCCGCTTGACCATGCGACCTTCACCAACACGGAGCAGCTTCGATAGCGACAGCGACGGCACAGTCTTCTTCGTCCTCAATCTTCGGCGACAGGGGTCACACACTGAAAATCCGGCCGGGGTCCGAAAACTCCGGCCGGATTCCATGGTAGGCGCTACCGGCGGCGAGCGAGCAAACCCACCACCGATTGGGTCATGTCAGGCGGATCAATCCGTAGTCGAAAGCGTGACGACGGTAGACGACGGACGGCTTGTCCGACTCCTTGTCATGGAAGAGAAAGAAGTCGTGTCCGACCAGTTCCATCTCGTACAGAGCGTCGTCGATGGTCATCGGCTCGGCCGGGTGATCCTTCGTGCGGACCACGCGTCCCGGGCCGTCGTACTCGTCCGGCTCTTGGCCGTTCAGCGAAATGTCCGGTGTGACTCCGAGTGAGTCTGCGTCGACGAGGGAGGCGGTTGCCTCCGCGACGGACACCGGTCGCTTGTCGCCGTAATGGACCTTCTTGCGGTCCTTGGTTCGACGGAGGCGGCTTTCGAGCTTGTCGATCACCGATTCGAAGGCGGCGTAGAAGCTGTCTGCGGACGCTTCGGCTCGGGCCACCGGGCCTTTACCTCGAGCGGTGATCTCGACGCGCTGGCAACTCTTGGCCTGTCGTCGGTTGCGTTCATGTTGAAGTTCCACGTCGAAGTGGAATATGGAGGGGTCGAAGTGTTCGAGTCGCGCCAGCTTTTCCGAAACGTAGATTCGGAAGTGATCGGGGATCTCGACATTTCGTCCCTTGACTACGACGTCGGATCTCGGAGCTGCGGCATTCTCGGAACGCTCGATGGTGGCGTCCTCGATGAAAAACGAGGCTTGCGAAGGGGTCGTCACTCGTACCTCCCAATTACGGCCCCGCCCCACGGTGGGCGGCGGCAAATTCTGCAAGTACCGAGAGGGGATCCGCCCGGCACCAGTATCGAAGTACCACCTCCTACCAGTATTTTCGGGTGTGCCGCCGACGCTAGTACGTAACGCGCGCGAGTGCCACTGTTCCAACGAAATTCATCTAAGCCCCTGCAAGAACAAGCACGAGAGTTGTCCGAATCCCACTGAGCGTGAGAGCCCGAACCGACTCTGCCGCAGTCGCTCCCGTGGTCAGGACGTCGTCGAGCAGGACGATGTCGCCGTCCCCGACAATCGAAGAGACTGCAGTGGTGTCGAGAGACACATGACCGTTCACATTGGTCACCCGGTCGGCCGCGGACAGTCCGACCGAGTCACGTACGCCTCGCGTCATCCGGAGAATCGGACAGACACGTACCGGACGCCCCTCGACAGAACCAACTTCCCGCTTTTCGCGCACACTCTCGGCTATCCGGCGAACCGGATCACCCCCGCGAGAACGCGCCGCTCGGGCGCGTGTGGGAGCCGGCACCAGCACGATCGGATTACGACTCACGACGCCGACCTCGCCCCACCGGTCCAGAGTGGCCAATGCGCCGGCCACAGCGATCCCCAGAGGCATCGCGAGGTCCCGACGACCCCGTTCCTTCATCTCGATCACACTGCGCCGCCTGGGGCCGTCGTAGCGGCCGAGTGCCCAGACCGGCACACCCGGGTCTACGCGCGGACTCAGTTGAACCGGATGGTCACGCAGCAGTTCCGCGCACTCACCGCACCACAGTGTCCCCGTGCGGCCACACCCACCACACTCGCGTGGCAACAGCAGATCGAGCAATCCGGCACCGAATTTCTTGTCCCCCATGGCCGAATCATGAATCAGAGCACCGACATGCACCAGAGCACCGACATGCACCAGAACACCGAGACGTCAGCCAGGTAGAACCGGAATCGCCTTCTGTCCGGTCAGCACAGTCACTTCACGCCAGCGTCGATCCCCGGCGGGGTCGTTGTTGTTCAGTTGGAACACCGCACGCGCGTCGGCGACGTACTCGGTGGTCGGCGACGCATCCACGGAGGTGACGGGAGCGGTCAGGTTTCCACTCGGCAGCGCGTCCATTCGTGAACCGTCTATGGCGACCTGGACGACCGGTATGTCGGCTCCACTGCGCGCGATCACGATGGTGTCGCTGTTGCTCCAGTCGAGTGAGAGCGCGGTACTGCCCAAGCCGGACGCCACCGCACGCGGACTCGTCAGGGCGTAGACCCCGCTGGGTGTGCGCACGACCACGGCCAGGTAGACCTTGCCGTCGATGATCATCGCGGCTCGCACGCCGTCGCGAGAGAGACGCAATTCCGAGATCGTGGAGCCGACCGACGTCAACGCCCCGACATCGACGTTGGTGACCGACACCCGACCGGTTCCTGGTTCGCGGACGACCCGAACGACGGTATTGCCGTTCACCGCCGCCCAGACAGCATTGTTGTCCAGCTCCCACGAAGGTCGGGTGATGGCGCTGCCTTCGAGCACCGGAGCGGAACCATCGCCGTATGTACCGAGCGACAAGTCGAACCGGGTGGCTGGATCCGGCCGAGCGGTGTCTGCGACGGCTGCGACCAACTTGCCGTCCCGCGAGAGAGCAGCCGCCGTGAGGTTGCCCGCATTGCCCGCGAAACCGGGCACCGGAGTCGCCTCCTGCTCGCTGACGCTCACCAGTGAACCGTTGCGCAGTGCGTGCAGTCCGACGGTCGCACTCGTGGTGGCCAGCGGGTTGGTGGACGCGACGTCGGCGGTGGTCCAGCCTTCCGCATGAGCCGCGTCCAGCGGTTCGCCGTCGATCTCCAGAACGTACGGCCCCGCGACATCGGCATTGGCGAGCGTCCAGATGACTTGCGCTGCAAACAAACCGCGCGTCGCAGCATCCATCGGGTTGTCCAGACGGAAGTTGATGCGCACACCGCCGAGACCGACTCCAACCTGTCCCGGCTTGCCGTCGGCCTTGGTGATCGGACCGATCACCGACACGCCATTGCCGAGTTCGTTTCGTACAGCCGGCGCCAGCGCTGCCTTCGGTCCGTCGATCATCAGGCCGATCAGCTGAGCTGCCACCTGGTCCTGTCCGCCGGAGATCCAGCGAAGGTCGGGGACGACTGTCTGGCTGGTCGGGTCGAGGAAGAACAACGACTTCCGCTGATATGCGCCGAGGAACTGCGGGCGCTCCATGATCACACCGGGTGGCAGATCGCTGATACGCCATTCGCCATCGGTCAACGTCAGCGTCATCTTCGCTTCGAAGCTGCCCTCTTCGGGGACGTACAGCCCGCCGGGGTCGAGGCGACCGACCTTGTTCACACGAATCGTGTACACCGCTTCGGAACTGGTTCGCGACGCCGACAGGGTGTCGATCTTGTCGACGATGACGGCACTGGCCGCGTCGTCCCAGCGCGCCGAGGCGTCTTTGGTGAGGTACTGACGGGCTGCAGCATGCCGGTTGGACGGATCGGTACTCGCTTTGACGAAGTCACGTACCAGCAAGTCCGGCTCTCGCCCCGATGCCGGTGATTCGACGGAGGTTCCGGGCACGGCTGTTGCCAGAGTTCCGATTGCCTGCGGCGAGGAGGATTCCGGCAGACTCGCGCACGCGCCGGTCAGCAACAGCACGCTGAGCGTTGTTGCGAGAAGTGCCAGACGGCGGCGGGTTTCGATCATGATCGATCCCCACCGTTGGACTCGTTCCGCGAGTCCGATTCGCGCGGAGTCGGCAGGGACGACGTGACCTCGCCGACGGTATCGGCGACGATGTCGGCTTCGCTCGGCGTGCGGACGAACTTTGTGGTCGTCGGTTTGAGAGGCAGTGGGCTCGACACGACTTTCTTGCCACGGGTGCGCGAGAGCGTCAGCCGGAAGCAGGCGCCGACTCCCGGTTCGCCCCAGGCCTCGAGCTTGCCGTCGTGCAGATTCGCGTCCTCGACGCTGATCGCGAGGCCGAGTCCGGTGCCGCCACTGCGGCGCACGCGGGACGGGTCCGATCGCCAGAACCGGTTGAAGACCAACTTCTCCTCGCCCGGACGCAACCCGACGCCACTGTCGCGGACGATGAAGGCGAGGGCATTGTCGTCGGCGCGAAGGCGAAGCAGAATCGGCTTCCCCTCACCGTGGTCGATGGCATTGGCCAGGAGATTTCGCAGGATGCGTTCGACGCGGCGCGGATCGACATCTGCCATGACGGGCTCGTCGGGCATGTCCACGATCAGTTCGGTGCCGGATTCGCGGGCGAGATGGCGAACTGTGGAAACGGCCGCTCGCGCACACATACGCACGTCGAGTTGTTCGGATGCGAGTTCCGCGACACCGGCGTCGTGGCGGGAGATTTCGAGGAGGTCCGCCAGAAGCCCCTCGAACCTGTCCAGCTCGGCGACAAGCAGTTCCGACGACCGACGCAGCATCGGGTCGAGGTTCTCGCTGCCGTCGTAGATCAGGTCGGCGGCCATGCGGACCGTGGTCAGAGGTGTGCGGAGTTCATGGCTGACATCGGAGGTGAAGCGTTTCTGGAGACTGCCGAACTCCTCCAACTGGGTGATCTGTTTGGACAGACTCTCGGCCATCTCGTTGAAGGACATGGCCAAGCGCGCCATGTCGTCCTCGCCGCGGACCGGCATTCGTTCCTTGAGTCGGCCGTCTGCGAAACGCACCGCGATTCGTGAGGCTGATCGGATGGGAAGCACGACCTGCCTGGCAACCAACAGCGAAATCGCAGCGAGGAGCACCAGCAACACGGCTCCACCGATCAGCAGGGTGCTTCGAACAAGCGACAGACTCCGGTCTTCGCTTGCGAGCGGGAAGATCAGGTACAGCTCGAGTCCCGATATCGACGACGCGGTGGGGCTACCGATGATCAGCGCGGGACCGGAGTAACCGTTCGGGTTGGACACCGTCGCGAATTGGTAGCTGATCTGGCCGCGTTTGACGAACTCGCGCAGGTTGTCGGGGATTTGATCGACCGGTCCCGAACTCGTCGGCTGGCGCGGCCCGTCCCCGGGCACGATGAGCACCGGGTCGAAGGTGCCGGCCGACCCGGAGGCCTGGCCGGAGGTCTGGTTTCGACGGCTCGTCAGTCCGGATGCAGCGCTTTCCAATTGAACGTTGAGCGCCGTCGAATCGTCGACGCCCGCGAGTTGGTCTTCGACGATGCCGCGGGCACGGTCCATTTCCTCGGTTGCCGCGGTGATCTTCGTTTCCAACAGTCGATCGGTGATCTGGCTGGTCAGCACGACACCGAGAATGACGATGACGATCAAGGACAACGTCAAAGTCGAGACGACCACTCGCAACTGGAGCGAGCGTCGCCACGTGTGCGCGAGGGTGTTGCTCATCGAGTGACACCACCGCAGAAATGGCGTCAGCCGTCGATTGAGACGACGACGCCACCTGGAAACTCCGCTCACGGCGGTCCGGCCTTGTAGCCGACCCCCCTGACCGTCAGAACCACTTCGGGATTCTCGGGATCAGTTTCGACCTTGGCGCGCAAACGCTGAACGTGCACGTTCACCAGACGGGTGTCGGCGGCGTGGCGGTATCCCCACACCTGCTCGAGAAGGACTTCACGGGTGAACACCTGGCGCGGCTTGCGCGCCAATGCGACCAGCAGGTCGAATTCGAGTGGTGTGAGCGAGATCTGCTCGCTGCCGCGGCTGACCTTGTGCGCCGGAACGTCGATCACGATGTCGGCGATGCTCAGCAGCTCGGCCGGTTCCTCTTCGGTGCGGCGCAGGCGAGCGCGAACTCGCGCCACCAATTCCTTCGGCTTGAACGGCTTCATGATGTAGTCGTCCGCACCGGATTCGAGGCCGAGCACGACGTCGACGGTGTCGGTCTTGGCCGTCAACATCACGATGGGCACACCGGAATCCGCACGCAGAACCCGGCATACGTCGATCCCGTTCATTCCGGGAAGCATGAGATCGAGCAGGACGAGATCGGGGCGCGTCTCACGCACTGCCGCGAGCGCCAGGGTTCCGTCGCCTACCACGTAGGGATCAAAACCCTCACCACGCAGCACGATCGTGAGCATCTCGGCGAGTGCCGTGTCGTCGTCGACAACCAGAATCCTTGGTTTCATATCCCTATCGTTGCATCTCGGAGCGATGAATCAGACCGTTACGAGGCCGTGCGGCGTGCCGCGTCTTTCCCTCTACTGTGCCGGAAAGTTCGAATCCCGGCTGCCAGGGTGACCGATCACGCGAAATCCGCGAGCCTGCGTGCCAGATCGGCCGGGTCCGTCTCCGGCCCCACGATCCACCAGGGTGAGGCCCAGTTCGTCGCTGCCAACTGCTTGTAGAGCTCACCGGTTCTGGCCTGCAGACCGCCGTCGCGCTCGTAGGCGTCGAGCTGACGCGACGCGTCCTGGGCCTCACGGGCGCGGGCGCGCTGCTCGGCCAGAGCTACCGGCACGTCGAGGTACAGCTGCAGATCGGGAGCGGGGAGAGCGAGTCGACCCAACTCCAATTCACGGATCCAGGCGACCATCTCGCCGTCCACGCCCTGATGCACGCGCGCCGCGTTGTAGGCAGCGTTGGAGGCAACGTAGCGGTCGAGGAGAACAATGTCGTTGGCGGACAACAGTTCCGAGATCCGATCCGCAGCACCGGCGCGGTCCAAGGCGAACAGGACTGCCATCGCGTTCACGGATTCGGCCAGGTCTCCGTGTGATCCTTTGAGCGCCTCGGCAGCAAGATCCGCGTGGATCGACTTTCCGTACCGCGGAAAATCCAGAGTCGCGATCGACGTGCCGCCGCGGCGGAGTTCGGTCTCCACTTTGCCGATCAACGTTCGCTTTCCAGCTCCGTCGAGGCCTTCCAATGCCACCAGTGTTCCCACGGCGGACAAGCCTATCCCCCGGCCTGCTTGCGCAGACCGGGGGACGGCGGGCACTACATTCTCAGCGACGAATCGCCGGGTCAGTAGCGGTAGTGCTCCGGCTTGTACGGGCCTTCGACGTCGACGCCGATGTACTCGGCCTGATCCTTGGTGAGCTTGGTCAGCGTGCCACCGAGTGCCTCGACGTGGATCTTGGCGACCTTCTCGTCGAGGTGCTTCGGGAGGCGGTAGACCTCGTTGTCGTACTCGTCCGGCTTCGTCCACAGTTCGATCTGTGCGATGACCTGGTTGGAGAAGCTGTTGCTCATCACGAACGACGGGTGGCCCGTCGCGTTGCCGAGGTTGAGCAGGCGGCCTTCGGACAGCACGATGATCGAGTGGCCGTCGGCGAAGGTGAACTCGTCGACCTGCGGCTTGATGTTGATCCGCGTGACGTCGCCGGACTTCTCGAGGCCTGCCATGTCGATCTCGTTGTCGAAGTGACCGATGTTGCCCAGGATGGCCTGGTGCTTCATGGCCTTCATGTGCTCGAACGTGATGATGTCCTTGTTACCGGTGGACGTGATCACGATGTCGGCCCAGCCGATGGCCTGCTCGACTGTCTTGACCTCGAAGCCGTCCATGAGCGCCTGAAGGGCGTTGATGGGGTCGACTTCGGTGACCGCGACGCGAGCGCCCTGGCCACGAAGTGCCTCGGCACAACCCTTGCCGACGTCTCCGTAACCACAGACCAGCGCAGCCTTGCCGCCGATCAGAACGTCGGTGCCGCGGTTGATGCCGTCGAGCAGCGAGTGGCGTGTGCCGTACTTGTTGTCGAACTTGCTCTTGGTGACCGAGTCGTTGACGTTGATCGCGGGGAACGTGAGTTCGCCGGCAGCGGCAACCTGGTACAGACGCAGAACGCCCGTGGTGGTCTCCTCGGTGACGCCCTGGACGGACTCGGCGATCGCAGTCCACTTGCCCTTGTCAGCGGCGAGCGACTGACGCAGAAGCGCAAGGAAGACCTTGTACTCGTCGGAATCCTGGTCGTCGTCCGTCGGCGGCACGACGCCGGCCTTCTCGAACTGTGCGCCCTTGAGCACCAGCATGGTGGCGTCGCCGCCATCGTCGAGAATCATGTTGGCGGGCTCGCCCGGCCAGGTCAGCATCTGCTCCGCTGCCCACCAGTACTCTTCGAGGGTTTCACCCTTCCAGGCGAAAACCGGAACGCCCTTGGGCTCTTCCGGGGTGCCGTGCGGACCGACGACGATGGCGGCGGCAGCATGATCCTGCGTGGAGAAGATGTTGCACGAAGCCCAGCGGACCTCGGCGCCGAGCGCCGTCAGCGTCTCGATCAGAACCGCGGTCTGAATGGTCATGTGCAGCGAGCCGGAAACGCGAGCGCCCTTGAGCGGCAACACCTCTGCGTATTCGCGACGAAGCGCCATGAGGCCGGGCATCTCGTGCTCTGCCAGACGGATTTCCTTGCGACCGAACTCCGCGAGCGAAAGATCTGCAACTTTGAAGTCGATGCCGTTACGGCTCTCGGCCACGGGCGTTGTTGAAACTGAGGTCGTCATCTGCCTCTCCTGGTTGACGTGCAAACTATGCACAAGCCTATCGGTGTACCAGGCTATCGGTTAGACGCCCTCTCCCGCCCGCCCCTCTACTGCGCGCCCCTCTCGCGCCACGTCGATGAATGGCCCGAGCAATGTGCCCAGATCCTCCGCCACCGAAACCTCGGACTCCGGCGGCATCGAAATGTAGCTGAGCCCGAGACGCGCAATCGCCCTGGCCAGAATCCCGGCATCGGTGGGTGACGCCTGAATCCACCCTCGCTGGAAGCTCTCCGCAAGCCGCGACGAGGCGCGTTCGATGATGACCGCGCTGTCAGTGGTGATCAGGCGAAGAAGGTCCGGCTTGGCCTCACCGGTGAGCAGAGAGATCACCAACGGGTCGGTTGCGCTGGAGGCGAAAAACGATCCGAAGCCCGCCGTCAATGCCTCGACTGCACGTCCGTCGTTCGCCACCATGGCCTCGTCCACCGCATCGACGAATCCGTCGGCAAGGCGAAGCGCGTATGCCTCGGCAAGCCCTTGCCTCGAACCGAACTCGTTGTAGAGCGTCTGACGACTCACACCGGCATGCTTGGCCAGAACTGTCAGCGTCACCTCGGACCAGTCACGCTCGGTCAACAACTCACGCATCGAATCGAGCACCGACGTACGCAGCAGCAGGCGCGACGCTTCTTTCTGCGGCAGACGAGTTGGCGTCGAAGTCATGGTGACGACACTACCGCCGCGCTCAGGTCCGTTCGACGCCGACGCAACTCACCGCCGCTCGACCTCCACCATGAAGAAGTCGCTCTTCGCCGCGCCGCAGTCCGGGCAACTCCAGTCTTCGGGAATGTCGCCCCAGCGAGTGCCCGGTTCGATACCGTCCTCCGGCCAGCCGACTGCCTCGTCGTACTCGAATCCGCATTGCGCGCACTGATACAGCTTGTAGTCGTTCATGATTCACTCCCCTCCGTCGCCGGCATCGGTTCGAAGTCGAGCTTCTCCCGGACGCCGCAGTCAGGGCAGCACCAGTCGTCCGGCACGGCATCCCACGGCGTTCCTGCCGGAAACCCTTCTCGTGGTGCACCCTTCGACTCGTCGTAGACGTATTCACACACCGGGCATCGGTAGCTGCTCATCACGCTGCTCCGTACCGAGCAAGGATGCGATCACGCTTGGACGGCTGAACGTTGACGCGGGTGATGTCGCCGCCGTAATGGGCAAGGACCTTGGGATCCATTACTTTTCGCCACAGCGGCGGAACGTAGGCGAGCATGATCATGCTCGCGTACCCACTGGGCAGGTTGGGTGCACCGTCCATGCTTCGAAGCGTCTGATAACGACGTGTCGGGTTCGCATGATGGTCACTGTGACGCTGGAGGTGATACAGGAAGATGTTGGTGCAGATGTGATCGCTGTTCCAACTGTGCTCCGGTGCGGCGCGCTCGTACCGCCCACTGTCCAGACGGCGACGCTTCAGTCCGTAATGTTCGAGGTAGTTGACGGTTTCGAGCAGGCAGAATCCGAAGACGGCCTGCAGCACCAGGAACGGCAGCACCGAGAGCCCGAAGACGGCGACGAGGACACCGAAGAGTACGACGGACATCAACCACGAATGCAGGACGTCGTTGCGAATTGTCCACGGCTTCTTACCCAGTCGATCGAGCCTGGCTTTTTCCAGGGACCACGACGAGCGCAGAGATCCCCACACACTGCGCGGCAGGAAGGTCCAGAAGCTCTCGCCGAAGCGAGACGACGCCGGGTCCTCGGGCGTGGCGACCCGCACGTGGTGTCCACGATTGTGCTCGATGTAGAAGTGGCCGTAAAACGACTGCGCCAGAGTGATCTTCGACAACCAGCGCTCGAGATCGTCCTTCTTGTGACCTAGTTCGTGTGCGGTGTTGATCCCGATTCCTGCGACGCAACCGATACTGATCGCCAGACCGATCTTGGAGATCAGCCCCAGTCCCCCGTCGATTCCGAGCCAGGACAGGTCGGTCGCCGACCAGAGATAGCAGGCCAGGACCAGGCTGGCCAATTGGAACGGTATGTAGATGTAGGTGCAGTACCGGTAATACTTGTCGTTCTCGAGGCGCTCCATCACCTCGTCCGGCGGATTCTCGCCGTCCGGACCGAAGAAGATGTCGAGGATCGGGAGCAGGATGTAGACGAGCAACGGCCCGATCCACCACCACACCGGCGAGACCGCGTTCCACCCGAGACTGTTGAACAACGCGACCAATCCGACGGCAATGAAGACCGCCGTCGGCGGCACCAGGCCGAGCAGCCAAAGATATCTCTTCTTGTCACGCCATTGCTCGGGCGGGAGTGTCTGCCCGGACTGCGAGTTCACGTGCGTCGACACGGTCTACCTCCTCGATTCGAACCGACTCGACAACTGTGAGTCAGTTCACCCTGAGATAGACAGTACTACGCTATTTGTACAAGTGATAGACAAATCATAATCTTTGTACATTTACTCGATTTCGCCGCGTTCACGCTTCCCGATCAACGAATGCTGCCTGCTGTAGGCGAAGTAGATGACAACACCGAGGGCCATCCAGACCACGAACCTCATCCAGGTCTCCACCGACAGGTTGAACATCAACCAGAGACACGCGAGGACAGCCAGGATCGGGATCAGCGGGACCAGTGGCACCCTGAACCCGCGGGGTAGGTCCGGCCGCGTCCGACGAAGCACGAGAACCCCCAACGACACGAGAACAAACGCGAACAACGTGCCGATATTGACCATTTCCTCGAGGGTGCCGATCGGGAACACTCCGGCGAGCACCGCGACCACAACGCCGACCAAGATCGTGATCCGCACGGGAGTTCCGTGCTTGCCGGTCGGCGCCAGGCGTCGCGGCATCAGACCGTCGCGTGCCATCGCGAAGAGCACCCTGGTCTGCCCGAGCATCAGCACCATCACCACGGTCGTGAGACCGGCCAACGCGCCGAACGAGATGACGTTTTTCGCCCACGTGATGTCGTGGAAGGCGAATGCCGTTGCCAGGTTGGAAGTATCGCCCTCGAGTTCGGTGTACTTCACCATCCCGGTCAACACGAGTGTCACTGCCACGTACAGAACCGTGACGATCAAGAGCGAGCCCAGGATGCCGCGTGGCAACGCCTTCTGCGGCTCCTTCGCCTCCTCCGCAGTCGTGGCGACGACGTCGAAGCCGATGAACGCGAAGAACACCAGACTGGCTGCCGCGAGCAATCCGTACCACCCGAATGTGCTGCCACCGGCCCCGGTCACGTACGAGAACAACGACTGGTGGATGCCCTCTCCCGTCGAGCCCGGCTCCGACGGCGGAATGTACGGCGAGTAGTTGTCGGTGTCGATGTAGAACAGACCGACGATGATCACCAGCAACACCACCGCGACCTTGATCGCCGTGATCACCAGTGACACCCGCGAAGAGAGTTTTGTGCCGGTCGCGAGCAGGATCGTGATGACGGCGATCACCAGCACCGCACCCCAGTCGAACGAGATCGGCCCCAACTCGACGATCGGGCTGCGTGAACCCATCACTTCGCCGAGGTACAGCGACCAGCCTTTTGCCACCACCGAAGACGCCAAAGCGAATTCGAGGATGAGATCCCAGCCGATGATCCAGGCGACGAATTCACCGAACGTCGCGTACGAGAACGTGTACGCGCTACCGGCGACCGGGACCGTCGACGCGAACTCGGCGTAACACAGCGCTGCCAGTCCGCAGGCGATTGCCGCGATGACAAAAGCCAGGGAAACCGACGGCCCGGCGACGTTTCCCGCCGTCCGAGCCGTGAGTGTGAAGATGCCCGCACCGATGACCACTGCGACACCGAACACCGTGAGATCCCAGGAGTTCAGCTCTTTCCGGAGTTTGGTTTCCGGCTCGTCGGTGTCCTTGATGGACTGCTCGATCGATTTGGTTCGAAACAGCTTCGACCGTCCAGATCCGGCCTGCTCGTCCTTGACAGCCATTGCCGCCTCCTTGCTGGGGACCAGCAGGTCCCACCATGGGCAAGTAGAGAGATGGCATCAGCCTAAGCCCGCAGGCGTGGCTTTGTTCAGGGTTTGTCGGGAGCCTGTAGATCTGTTTCAGGGCGATCTCCTGCGCTGAGACGATCCAGGTCCGGCTCGAGGTAGATTACCCGCGCCGCAGGCACTGCAGCGCGCACGCGAGACTCGGCCTCGTCGATCGCCGTCGCCACATCCGAGATCGTCGATCCGACCGGCACCGCAACCTTGGCAGCAACAAGGATCTCCTCGGGACCGAGGTACTGCGTCTTGCAATGAATGACGCGTTCGATACGAGTTCCGTCGACCAGTGCGTTGAGGATCAGTTCGGTCTCCACCGCCGTTGCGCCCTCACCGATCAGCAGCGACTGCATTTCGATGATCAGAATGACCGCGATGATGCCGAGCAGGACACCGATGCACAGAGTTCCGATGCCGTCGAAGACCGGATTTCCGGTCACCATCGTGAGGCCGACGCCGCCGAGTGCAAGGACGAGACCGATCAATGCGCCGGTGTCCTCGAGCAGCACAACCGGGAGTTCCGGGCTACGAGAGGTTCGGATGAAGTTCCACCACGACGCATTTCCCTTGAGCGGTCGTGATTCCTTCGCTGCGGTCCGGAAGCTGTAGCCCTCCAGGCAGATCGCGATGAACAGGATCGCGATTGCCACGAAAGCCGAATTGAGTTCTTCCGGATGCTGAATCTTGTGAATACCTTCGTAGATCGCGAACAGCGAACCGAGGGTGAAGAGCACCAGTGCAACGACGAACGAATAGAAGTATCGGTTGCGCCCGTAACCGAACGGGTGCAGTTGATCTGCCTCACGTTCTGCCTTCTTCTGCCCCAAGAGCAGCAAACCCTGATTGGACGTGTCGGCCACCGAGTGCACCGATTCGGCGAGCATCGACGACGATCCAGTGATCAAGAATCCGGCGAACTTGGCTACGGCAATTCCGGCATTGGCTCCGAGGGCCGCCAGAATCGCCTTCTTGCCACCATGAGCCGACACAATGTCTCCTCGCTATCGACCGAGATTCCTATCGACCGACCACTGCACTGAAAACCTGCGCAGTCGGGGTTCGTGTGGTCAGGTGTACTACGGGCTCGTCGGCAGCAATCCACGCGGCTCGGCCCCGATCGAGGTCGAGAGTGTCGGCACCGCACGTCGCAGTGACCGCGCCGTCGGTGCAGATCAGGATCCGCGGGCCGCCGGCTTCGACAACGAGGTCGGTGGCATTCGAGTCGAACTCCAGACGCGTCAAACGAAATTCGGGCGCAGGCGTGACGTACTCGTATCTGCCTGACCCTGACTGACCTGATCCTGACTGACCTGATCCTGGCGACGGGGCCGGATCGAGCACTTCGATATCGGCCCCGACGAAGTCCAGAACCCTCAACAGTTCGGGCACGTCGACGTGTTTGGGCGTCAGCCCGCCGCGCAGCACGTTGTCGGAGTTGGCCATGATCTCGACCGCGAGTCCATGGAGATACGCGTGGAGATTTCCCGCAGCGAGAAACAGTCCTTGGCCGGGCTCGAGTGTGACGCGGTTGAGCAGTAGTGCCGCCAGAACGCCGGCGTCGCCGGGGTACGCCTCGCTCAATTCCAGCGCGGTGCGGATCTCGGTCACGAATTCGGCGTCGTGGTGCGCGACGTAGGTGATGCACCCCGCAAGCACGGCAGGGAGCAACGTCCCGAGCACCGTGGACGGCAGCGTGATCCATGTCGTGAACAACGCCCGGAGTCCGTCGGAATCGGGTTGGCCTTCGAGCAGACCGATGTACGGCTCCAACTCGTCGACGGCCAGAGCGCGCAGCAGTTTGACAGTCCGCGTCGGCTCACGGAATCCGGCAAGCGCTTCGAATCTGCTCAGCGCGACAACAAGTTCGGGCTTGTGGCTGCCGTCCTTGTAGTTGCGAATCGGCGATTCCATGGGAACGCCGAGTGCGTTCTCACGACGAAAACCCTCGTCGGCTTGAACGGCGCTGGGATGCGCCTGAAGCGACAGCGGCTCTTCCGCCGCAAGCAACTTGAGCAGGAATGGGAGTCGCTCACCGAATGCATCGAGGTTCTCACGGCCGAGTTCACGCTCGGGTTCGCGGTGCAGGACCTCGAGCAACGACTCGCTTCCGGATTCGGTGATCACGCGCGCCGGGTCGCCCGGGTGCGCGCCCAACCACAACTCCGCTTCGGGATGATTCGACGGGGTCGCCAGACCGCGTAGTTCGGCAATTGCCGTTCGCGAGCCCCACGCGTAAGAACGAAGTGCACCTTCGAGTTCACGCACTTACTCCGCACCGCCCGTCAACTGCACGTACGCCGCGGCCATGTCTACTCGAGACGCCAACACGAATACCTGCTCCATCTCCGATATCACCACGTTGGTCTGGTCTTCGTCTGCCGCCACCACCAGATCGGCGTCGGCCAGTGCGTCCATCCGGCGTCTCGCCTCCCCGCGCGTGGATTCGGTCGCGAAGACGAACGCCCGCGCCGGCGGGGTCGGCAATGCGCCGTCGAGTTGCGGATCGTGAAAGAACGGGTCGTGGAACACTGAATCACGCGAAGCTGCGTCCGGCGCGAACAGCGCCCGCGCCGAACGAATCACCTCCGACATCTCGGCGGCAGCGGCATTCAGGCCCGAACTCATCAGCGAAACGCTCGAGAACTCTGCGAGTGCTGTTGTCACGGAACCACTCCCACACAGAACGACCCGCCGGCCGCTCATTCTGGTGGCCAACGACTTGGCCGGGTTGTGGAATACCTCGTTGGCCGGCCCGTCCCGCAGCGCCTCCGCATCAACGGCGTCGGCGATTCGACCGAGCACCGCCGAACGGTCCTCGATCGATCCCTTGCCCTCGATTTCGGCGGCAACCGCGAGGAAGACGGCGAGGAATCGCGTCATCGTGTGCCTCGGCGAGGCGTAGAGCCGCGGCGGCAACGACATGGTGCGCCCGGCCGCCACAGCCCGCATGGGCCCCTCGTCCGGAACGGCGACAACAACTTCGGCGCCACGGCGAACTGCACTGTCGACGGATTCGACCAGGCGCGGATCACCGGCATCGTCACCGGCAACGACGATCACGTCCAACGGTCCGGCCCACGACGGCGTCCGGTCGAGTACGAGGAGCGGACAACCGATCGAATCTCCGACGAGAGCAAGCGCGATCCTGGCTCCGTGCCGAGCGCCACCGGCACCGGCAATCAGCACGACGCTGCGCGGGCGCAGGCCGGCCAGCCGAGAGATCACACCCTCGCCGACAGCCGATGCGGTGGCCCGAATCTGTGCGCCCCCCATGGCCACAGACCGCAGTAACCCTTCCGAATCGGCAGCCGACAAACCCTCGCTGTCGTCGAGGTCGAGAAGCGGCATCGGCGCTGTCATCTCACCGCACCCCCTTCTCCGTTAGCAGTTCCCGCACCATCCAGCATTCCAGCTCTACGCGGTCCGTGGTGGCAAAGCCCTCGTTCCCGTGGCAGTCGTTCCCGAGATAGTCCCCCAACTATCCCAGGGCTTCGGCTCACCGACAAACCGATCAGACTCGGATTCAAGCCCGGACGATCGCCAGAATTTCGTTCACCAATGCGTCGACATCGGCGGACGTGGGTGCTTCGACGTTGAGTCGCAGCAAAGGCTCGGTGTTGGACGCGCGCAAGTTGAACCAGGCATTTCCCTCGAGACTGACTGTGACACCGTCGAGGCGATCCACCGACTCGGTGCGGTCCGCGAATGCTGCCAGCACAGCGGCAGTGCGATCGGCCGCGTCAGCCACCGTGGAGTTGATCTCACCCGAGGCCGCGTAGCGGGTGTACTCCGCCATCAACTCGGAGAGCGGACGGTCCTGCTCGCCCAGTGCGGCGAGTACGTGCAACGCCGCGAGCATGCCGGAGTCGGCGCCCCAGAAATCGCGGAAGTAGTAGTGAGCTGAGTGCTCGCCGCCGAAGACGGCACCGGTCTCGGCCATCTCCTGCTTGATGAACGAGTGGCCGACTCGGGTACGGATCGCGACGCCGCCGAGTTCTTCGACCAGTTCGGGCACTGCCCGCGACGTGATCAGATTGTGGATGATCGACGCGCCCGGTTCCTTCGCGAGTTCGCGCTTGGCGACAAGTGCCGTCACCGCGGACGGAGAGACGGGGTCGCCCTTCTCGTCGACGACGAAGCAACGGTCCGCGTCACCGTCGAAAGCCAGGCCGATGTCTGCTCCGGTCTCACGCACGTAGGCCTGCAGGTCGACGAGGTTGGCCGGATCGAGCGGATTGGCTTCGTGGTTGGGGAACGTGCCGTCGAGCTCGAAGTAGAGCGGGAGGACTTCGAGAGGCATCGGCCCGAATACGGCCGGCGCGGTATGGCCGCCCATGCCGTTTCCTGCATCGACTGCGACCTTCATCGGGCGCAACGCAGCCAGGTCGACCAATCCGCGGAGGTAGCTCGCGTATTCCTCGAGGACGTCCTTCGTGCTGGCGGTACCTGCCGGTCCGTCGTACGCGGGAACACCCGAGACGACCTCGGCGGAGATGACTGCCAGGCCGGTGTCCTGACCGACGGGCTTGGCGCCGGCCCGGCACATCTTGATGCCGTTGTACTTGGCCGGATTGTGGCTCGCCGTGAACATCGCGCCCGGGCAGTTCAGCAAACCGGATGCAAAGTAGAGCTCGTCGGTCGACGCCAATCCGATGTAGACGACGTCGAGTCCTTGAGCGAGCACGCCGTCACCGAAAGCAGAAGACAGTGTGGGCGACGATGCACGCATGTCGTAGCCGATCACAACCGTCGTGGCTGCGCCGGCCTCGTCACGGACCAGACGGGCGAACGACGCTCCCACGTCGCGGACAAAATCTTCGTCGATCTGCTCACCGACCACGCCGCGCACGTCGTACGCCTTGATGATTGCAGCAACCGACTCGGCTGTTCGCCCCACTGAAAACTCTCCTTGTGCATGCACCCTCACAGACGGGAACGTCCGGGCGCATGGCGTCCGGAGATTCGCAGTACTCGGGTGTGGAAGTACTCGGTCGAGCCTAGCGTCTGCGGCGACGAATCTCGCGTCAGTTGGATGGGTCGGGCAGTACGCGGAGGTGTCCACGACGCCCTGTACGGGCAGTACTCGGAGCCGCGGGACGTATGTCCTCATCTGCGTCGACGTTGGACTTGTTGCGATCTCCGAGACCGGCTTCACGTACAGCTTCGGCCAAAGCGGTCAGATCGTCTTCGTCGGGAGTGCTCGACGCGAATCCGCCTTCGTGGCGGACGAGTTCCCAGCCCTTGGGGGCGGTGATTCGAGAGCCGTGAGTGTCACACAAATCCCATGAATGGGGCTCGGCGACGGTTGCCAGCGGCCCGACAACCGCAGTGGAGTCCGAGTAGACATACGTAAGCGTCGCGACGGCGGGGTTCTTGCACCCGGGGCGGCAGCAGCGACGCAGAGATCTCACAGGTACGGAGCCTAGCCCTCCCCACGTCCGGAACCTACTCGGACACACCGAGCAGTTTCTTCTGTCGTAATCTGGGCGCCATGCCACAAGCTCGCCGCCGACGCTCGGTCACCACTCGTTCCATCGAGCGACACGGCCGTGGCCTGCGCGGACCACTACTTCCCCCGGAGGTGCCCGCCAGGCGTACCCGGGCCGAGAAGTTCGATCTCCTGGTGCTCGACGCCTTCTCGCCCGTCGATCTCGCGTGGCACGACCGGTTGACGAAACTCGACATCGCGGTGGACGAAGTTCCGAAGATTCACGCGCACGATCCGGAGTCCGTCACATGGCCGCCGGAGGTCATCGCAGACGGCCCGGTTCCACTGTCACGACTGATACCCGCCGGAATCGACCGTCACGGAAATACGACTCGCGCAAGAATTGTGCTGTTTCGCCGCCCGTTGGAGCAGCGCGCGAAGGATCCGGAAGAACTCACGGATCTGGTGCACGACGTGTTGGTCCATCAAGTCGGCACGTATCTGGGCGTCGACCCACAGGTCATCGACCCCACACTGCCCGACGAGGACTGATACTGCCGGACGAGCACTGATACTGCCCGACGAGGACTGACGCACCGTCAGACGAAAAAACTGATGTCACACGAAGAAGTAAATCCACACGAAGAACAAAACAGTCGTTGCTTGACCTGCAATTCCCCGTTGCAGGTCAGACTTTCGAAGACCGCCCGTCAGCCCCGACGCTGACAGAACCGATTCAGCAGCAGATCAGATGATCCCCCGCTTGAGTCGCCGACGCTCGCGCTCGGACAACCCTCCCCAGATTCCGAACCGTTCGTCGTTCGCGAGCGCGTACTCGAGGCACTCGTCACGAACTTCACAACCGAGGCAGATCCGTTTTGCTTCCCTCGTCGATCCACCCTTTTCAGGGAAGAACGCTTCGGGATCGGTCTGCGCGCAGAGAGCACGCTCCTGCCACTGATCCTCGATGGTGTCGAACAATTCTTCGAAGCCGGTGACGAGACTCAGCACTGGCCGAGTACTCATACCGTCGAACTCACTGCTGCAGGCACCTTCTGCTGCGCCTGCTCGGGAATCGGTCTGCGGTTCGTCGCTTACTGTCATTGCGAGAGAACTGATCTCGACATTTTCATTGGGCATCGTTCCGCCTCCTCACCTGTAATAGCGCAGAATTTTCACTCCATCTTCAACCCCACCCCGTCGACCGTTCGAAACTGTGTTCGAAACCGGCCCCGCTGCAAGTGAACTCACAAGTAGCGGTTGGAATGACACATTTGAGATTACACACGTCCAGCGTGTCGCGGTCAAGCTAAACGAGATGAATCCATTAGTATTCCGGCCCCCAATTGACGGGACCTTCTGCCCGCCAGACACGACGACGCGCCGACCGCCTAGGCTCTGTTGTCGTGAACGTGACTGTATTGGTTGGCGGCGTCGGCGGGGCCCGTTTCCTTCAAGGTGTGCAAAATGCGCTCGGAATCGCCGGTGGTGAATCCCTCGAGAAATACGAAGGCCCACATCGCATCACGGCCGTCGTCAACGTCGGAGACGACGTCTGGATGCACGGTCTGCGGATCTGCCCCGATCTGGACACTTGTATGTACACACTCGGCGGCGGTATCGACACCGAACGCGGGTGGGGGCACGCCGGCGAAACCTGGAATGCGAAAGAAGAACTCGCGGCATACGGAGCGAAGCCGGACTGGTTCGGCCTCGGAGATCGCGATATCGCAACGCATTTGATTCGCAGCCAGATGCTCCGCACGGGATATCCGTTGTCCGCGATCACCGAAGCATTGTGCAATCGCTGGAATCCGGGTGTCGCACTGCTTCCCGTGAGCGACGACCGCAGCGAAACACACGTTGTGATCACCGATCCGGAAGACAGTGAACAGAAGGCGATTCATTTCCAGGAGTGGTGGGTACGCCATCGAGCACAGGTGGAAACTCACAGCTTCGCTCACGTCGGCGCCGAGCAGGCCAAGCCCGCGCCGGGGGTGGTCGAGGCGATCGACGGTGCCGACATCGTGCTGATCGCACCGTCCAATCCCGTCGTGAGCGTCGGCGCGATCCTCGCGGTGCCCGGCATTCGCGGAGCCCTGCGGACCACCGCGGCCAAGGTTGTCGGCCTCTCCCCCGTCATCGGTGGAAAACCGTTGCGCGGCATGGCTGACGAGTGCCTCGAAGTGATCGGGGTCGAGACGACTTCCGAGGCGATCGGTCGCCACTACGGAGCTCGCTCGATCAACGGCATTCTCGACGGCTGGCTCGTCGACGAAGGTGACACGGCCGACATCGACGGGGTGGACGTGCGAAGCATCCCACTTTTGATGACGTCCCCCGAAGAGACCGCAAAAATGGTTCGAACGGCTTTCGAGATCGCCGGAGTCGAACTGTGACCGAGCCCGGAACCGAAGCAAGCCGCGACAGAAATCACTCTCCCGGCGATCACTCCCCCGGCGCCGCAATCGAAGTCATTCCCGTGCTCGGCCTTCCCGAGTTCCGGCCCGGAGACGACTTGGCCGCCGCTGTCGTCGACGCGACACCGTGGCTCGAGAACGGCGACGTCGTTGTCGTCACGAGCAAGGTGTTCTCAAAAGTCGAGGGTCGCATCGTTTCCTCGCCGACCGATCCGGAAGAGCGCGACGCAGCACGACGCCTCCTGGTGGATCAGGAAGCCGTCCGCGTCGTGGCCCGCAAGGGCCGCACTCTGATCACCGAGAACAAACTCGGCATCGTGCAGGCCGCATCGGGCATCGACGGCTCCAACGTCGACGGTGCCGAACTCGCCCTGCTCCCCGTGGATCCCGATGCGAGCGCAGCGGGGCTGCGTGCCCGAATCCTCGAGAGCACGGGCAAGTCCGTCGCCGTCGTCGTGACCGACACGATGGGTCGTGCGTGGCGCAACGGGCAGACCGATGCCGCGATCGGTTCCTCCGGCATTCCGGTCCTGCACGGCTACCTCGGGGCACAGGACAGCCAGGGCAACGATCTGATCGTCACCGAGATCGCGATCGCGGACGAGATCGCCGCTGCGGGCGATCTGGTCAAGGGCAAGCTCGGCGGCGTTCCCGTCGCCGTCGTGCGAGGACTCCGATTCGAGGACGACGGTTCGAGTGGCCAGGATCTGATCCGTCGCGGCCCGGACGATCTGTTCTGGCTGGGAACCGAGGAGGCTACGGCGATGGGCCGCGGCCAGGCGCTGCTGTTGCGTCGGTCGGTTCGGCAGTTCGCAGGTGATCCCGTCGACGCGGAGATCATTCGCAGCTCGATCGCCGAGGCACTCACCGCTCCAGCACCCCACCACACGAGGCCTGTTCGATTCGTGTGGCTGCGGACCGCGTCGGTCCGCACGTCGCTCCTCGAGCAGATGCGTGAGAAGTGGGCCGCCGATCTGCGTGCGGACGGTCGTAGCGACGAATCCGTCGACGCGCGGGTTGCCCGCGGAAACATCCTGTTCGATGCCCCCGAGGTCGTCATTCCCTTCTGCGTGCCCGACGGCGCACACAGTTATCCGGATGCCCGACGTACCGCGGCGGAGTCCACGATGTTCACCGTCGCTGCCGGCGCGGCAGTGCAGGGACTGCTGGTCTCGCTGGCCACACGCGGCGTGGGAAGCTGCTGGATCGGATCGACGATCTTCGCCGCCGACCTCGTACGCGAACAACTCGATCTCCCGGCCGATTGGCAGCCACTCGGCGCAGTCGCAATCGGGTACCCCCTCGAACCACTGACTCCGCGCACGGTCTCCGCCCCCGGGGACGCGTTGGTGGAGCTGTAGGGTCATGTCAGCCGAATCGCTGCACGCCTCCGCCAAGGGCGTCCTGGAGGGCTGGTCGACGTCCTCCGAGGCGGACGAGTCACTGCGGCACACGATGCTCGCGTTCCTCGATTCGGCTCCGGACGGCTGCCTTCGTCGCCATGCCCCGGGACACATCACCGCGTCGTCTCTGGTTCTCGACGAGAGTGGCTGCCACGTCTTACTGACCCTGCATCCCAAGGTGGGCAGGTGGATTCAGCTCGGAGGTCACTGCGAGCCCGACGACGAGACGGTAGTCGATGCGGCATTGCGGGAGGCTCGTGAGGAGTCCGGAATTCACGACGTTCGGATAGACGCGGACCTACTCTCCGCCCACACACATCCGATCACGTGCTCGCTCGGGGTCCCGACCAGACATCTCGATCTACGGTTTCTTGTTGTGGCGCCGGACAATTCACATATCGTCCGCAGCGCGGAGTCCACCGACCTCCGGTGGTGGCCGGTGGACGCGCTACCGCCGACTGCCGAACGCGAGACCATCGACCACCTGGTAGCGCTCGCCCATCAGCGCAAGAATCAGGACTGAATCGGAGACAGCTCGGGTTGCTTGGCGCTCACGCCGTCGCCCGAAGATGTTCCCTTCACGCGCCGAGCTACCCACGGCACCAAGAACTCTCGCGCCCATTGACGATCCTCGCGACGAGTTTCCGCTTTCGTGAGAACCGGCGCAGGTCCGAGGTCGGGCGCGATCAATCCGTGTTCGACGCCCAGTACGTCGAGCACCCGCGTCGCCATGTTCTCGTGCCCGGCGGGCGACATGTGGAGGCGATCCCAGTCCCACATCCGTAGGTCCTGATATTCGGAGAATCGCCAGAAGTCGACGAGGGTCGCGCCGTGGCGGTCCGCTACCTCGCGAACAAGCTCGTTGTAAATCGCCAGGCGTCCGCGGAGCTTGCCGAAGAAGGCGGACCATCCGGTGTCGTATGCGGTGAACATGAGAACCTGCGCACCGGAAGCAGTGAGCTGGCCGATTGCCGAATCGTAGCGGGCGACCATCGCGTCGATGTCGAGCTTCGGACGCATCATGTCGTTTCCGCCGGCGTAGATGGTCACCAGATCGGGCTTCAACGCCAGAGCGGGTTCCACCTGCTCGTCGATGATCGGTCCGAGTAGGCGACCACGAATCGCCAGGTTGGCGTAGCGGAACTCGGGGTTGTTCACCGCCAGCTGCTCGGCCACTCGGTCTGCCCACCCGCGCAGACCGTTGGGGAATCGTTCGTCGGCGTCGCCGACGCCCTCGGTGAACGAGTCACCGAGGGCAACGTAACGGCTCGGAAGAGAAGTCATACCCGCCAGTATTCCAGTAGGTCAGCTAACGATCACACATCTGTGCTGAAGCGCACGCCACCGTCCGGCAGCGTCACTCCCGGCCACACACGTGCGCCGCGCAACAATTCGCACCGCGCACCGATGTCCGCGCCGTCTCCGATGACGGCGTCGCGGACCAGTGCTCGTGGTCCGATACGGACGCCGAATCCGAGGATCGATCGTTCGACTACCGCACCGGCTTCCACAACGGCGCCGTCGAAGAGAATCGCACCGTCAAGGCGCGCACCTGCGCCGACTTCTGCGCCACGGCCGACAACCGTGCCGCCGATCAGGACGGCGCCAGGTGCAATTCCCGCCCCGGGGTGAACGAGCGACTCGCCGCGCGGACCTTCGAGAGCGGGCGAAGGCGCGATGCCCCGCACCAGGTCGGCGGAACCACGAACGAAGTCCTCGGGGGTTCCCATGTCACGCCAGTACGACGAGTCGACGTGGCCGAACACCCGCTTGCCCTCGGCCAGGAGATTCGGGAACACCTCGCGCTCGACCGATACCGGTCGTCCCTCCGGGATCTGCTCGATGATCTCGCGCTTGAAGACGTAGCAGCCGGCGTTGATCTGATCCGTCGGCGGATCCTGGGTCTTCTCCAGGAATGCCGAGACTCGTCCGTCCTCGTCGGTCGGAACACAACCGAATGCACGCGGGTCTCCCACACGAACCAGGTGAAGGGTCACGTCGGCGTCCGTCTTCTCGTGGGTCTCGAGAATGGCGTTCAGGTCGGTGCCACCGAGCACGTCACCGTTGAACACCATGACGTTGTCGCCGCGCAACTTCGGGAGTACGTTGCGGATTCCGCCACCGGTGCCCAGCGGCTCGGTCTCGAAGACGTAGTCGATCTCGAGCCCCATCTTGGAGCCGTCGCCGAAGTAGTCCTCGAATACCTCTGCCTTGAAAGATGTTCCGAGCACCACGTGCTTGATACCGGCAGCCTCGATCCTGGCAAGCAGATGCGTCAGGAACGGAAGGCCGGCGGTCGGAAGCATCGGCTTGGGCGCCGACAGCGTCAACGGACGCAGCCGAGTGCCCTTGCCGCCTACCAGGATTACGGCGTCGGTCGGATTCGGATCGGACATCATTTTCCCCCGTGGTTCGAAACTGATGGGTTGTCGGTCGAGTCGTCGGTGCGAGCGCGCTCGCGAACAGCAGAAGCTACGGCGATCTTGGACCGCACGGCCAGGCCACCGCGCAAGGCAAGTCGCAGCGGAGCCTGCCACCAGTGCGGATGACGATCAGCCTGGAACTGGTATGCGCTGCGATGATGAGCGGGCAGCATCAGTTCCGGATGCCGGCCTGCCGCATGGCCTTTGGCATGGGTCACGACAGCGGAGGGAACAAAGACATTGAGCCACCCGGCTTTTCCGAGGCGATCACCGAAATCGACGTCCTCCATGTACATGAAGTATCGCGAGTCGAACCCGGAGATGGCGTCGAAGGCATCACGTCGGACCAACAGGCACGACCCGGAAAGCCAACCGACGGAGCGCTCGGTGACGGCCTCGTTCTCCTGACGGTAACGGGCAGTCCACGGGTTCTTCGGCCACACGGTGCCGAGCAACGCGTGCCCGACGCCCGAGGTGATGTCGGGCACCGTTCGTGCCGACGGATAGACGCTGCCGTCCGGTTCGAGGACCTTCGGCCCCAGTGCACCGGCCCTTGGCCACCGATTTGCCGCAGCGACCAATTCGTCGAGTGAACCGGGTGCCCATTGGACGTCAGGATTGGAAATCACGACAAATTCGATCGACGAATCGATCTCCGCCACAGCCCGATTTATCGCTCCGCCGTAGCCGATGTTTCCCCCTGTACGAAGCAGACGAACATGCTCGTACTTGGCATCCGCCGCCTCCGGCGCACCATCGGTCGACCCGTTGTCGGCCATGATGACCTGGGGTTTTTCTGTCGTCGCCGCGGCGAGCGTGCTCAAGAAATTCTCGAGATGCTCGCCTGGGGAGTACGTCACCGTTACCACGGCCAGCTTGGGACTCACGCCGGTCAGCCTAGCCGCCCACGGGCACTGCCCCGAACAATGCTCACGCCAGAGCGGCGTGCAGAGCCTCTCGCCACGGACGCAGCGGCGTCATTCCCGCGGTAACCCACGCGCGCTCGGACAAAACCGAATATGCCGGGCGGGGCGCAGGGCGCACGAAGTCCGCGCTGCTGCACGGGCGCACCCGCGCCGGGTCTGCTCCGATCTCCTCGAACACCGCTCGCGCCAACTCGTACCAACTGGCTTGCCCGCCGTTGGTCAGGTGGAACGTCGACGCACCCGTGAAGTCCCGCAGCGCGAGTTCGACGATGCCGCCGGCCAGATCGACGCTGTACGTGGGTGACCCGATCTGGTCGTCCACGACGTTCACGAATTCTCGTTCGGCTTCGAGCCTGCGCATCGTGGCGACAAAATCCGTACCGACACCCGAATACACCCACGCGGTACGGACAACGGCCACGTCGGCGCCCGACTCTCGTACTGCGATCTCGCCGTCCAGCTTGGTTCGGCCGTAGACCGTCGCGGGACCGGTCGGTGCATCGACGTCGTATGGAGTGCTCGCGTCACCCGGAAAGACGTAGTCCGTCGAAACGTGGATCAACCGCGAACCGGCCCGCGCACACGCTCGCGCGAGATTCAGCGGTCCGATCTCGTTGACCGCCCTCGCTGCCTCCTGGTCGGTCTCGGCGGCGTCGACCGCCGTGTACGCAGCGCAGTTGATCAGCACCGAATCGGGCGAGACGAAGTCGTCGACCGCGCGGCTGTCTGTGATGTCGAGCTCGCGGGAACCGACGGCCGTCACAGTGTGACCCGCCGACGTTGCGAGAGCATCGATACGTGTTCCGAGCTGCCCTCGGGCGCCGGTGAGCAGGATATTCGTCACATGGTTGAGTCTGGCACGCCGCGTCGAGGTACCCGCGGCCGAGCATCGGACCAGTAACCTGAAGGGGTGTCCCACCAGCAACCGCAGCGCCGCGCGCGTCCACGACCTGCGCCGATTCGGACCAAGACGAGCCCGGCTCGCATAGCGGTCGCGGTGCTCTCCGTGCTCGTACTGCTGGTCACCGGGTTCGCATGGCGAGGTGTGGACTCGTTGAGAAACAGCCTTGCCACTGCAAGCGGACTCGGCCTCGGTGGGGGCAAGGACGGAGCCATCGACATTCTGATGGTGGGAACCGACAGTCGCACCGACGCACACGGCAACCCGCTTTCACAAAGCGAGCTCGACTCGTTGCGCGCTGGTGAGGAAGTTGCGTCCAACACCGACACCATCATCTTGATCCGCGTCCCCAACGACGGAAGTTCGGCAACCGCGATCTCGATTCCCCGAGACGCGTACGTCAACGTCCCCGGTATCGGTATGTCGAAGATCAACGCCGCGTTCGGTGCCACCAAGGAAACCGAGCGACTGAAGTTGGTCAACAACGGGTCGTCCGACAGCGACGCAGACAAGAAGTCGACGGAAGCCGGCCGGACCGCGCTCATCGGAGCGGTAGGAAATCTGACCGGCATCACCGTCGATCACTACGCCGAAGTCGGTCTACTCGGATTCGTCCTGCTGACCAACGCAGTGGGCGGAGTCGACGTCTGTCTCAACGCGCCAGTCGACGAACCGATGTCCGGAGCCAACTTCGCAGCCGGGAAACAGACACTCGACGGCGCCGACGCGCTGAGCTTCGTGCGACAACGACACGACCTTCCTCGCGGCGACCTGGACCGGATCGTTCGCCAGCAGGTGTTCATGGCGTCCCTCGTCAGTAAGGTACTCAGCGCAAAAACTCTCAGTGACCCCGGCAAACTCAGCCAGCTGACCTCGGCCGTTCAGCGCTCCGTCGTCATCGACGACGACTGGGACATCATCGAATTCGCCAAGCAGTTGCAGAATCTGGCCGGCGGAAAGGTGCAATTCGAGACCATTCCCGTTCTCGACATCAACGGCATGACCGATTACGGCGAGTCCATCGTCAAGGTCGATCCCAAGGCCGTCAAGAAGTACATCGCCGGATTGGTCGGCGCCGACAGCGAGGACTCGGAGGAGACCTCCGAGGCACCGACCACCGTGAATGCGTCCTCGATCACGGTCGACGTCGCTAACGCCAGCGACATCGCGGGGTTGGCCAGCGGGGTTTCCGAGGCATTGAGTGCCCTCGGGTACAAGCAGGGACAGGTCGGCAACAACACCGGCTCCGACGTCTCCGAATCGACGGTGTTCGCAAAGTCCGCGGACGACGACGCTGCACTCGCGGTGGCCGAGGCACTCGGCGGTCTGACGGTCAAGGCGGATTCGTCATTGTCCTCGGGCAAGGTTCGGGTTGTCATTGCCGAGGACTACAGCGGACCGCAGTCCGCGGACGCGGTATCCCCGTCCGAAGGCGCGACAAGCACGACTGAATCGGCGAGCACCACCGAGACCAGTCCCACCCCTGCCCCTCCCGGTCCGCCGATCGACGCAGCCTCCAACGGCCCGCGCTGTGTCAACTGAAAACTGTGTCAACTGAAAACTGTGTGAACTGAAAGCGGTGTGAACTGGACGGCTGCGTAAGCTGATTACGTGCCTTCGCCTGTAGACAACCTGACCGACGCCCTCCTCGGACCGATCCTGGCTGCCGACCCGGCCGGCCCTCGCGTGACCTACTACGACGACGCCACCGGCGAGCGCATCGAATTGTCTGCGAGCACTCTGGCCAACTGGGCGGCAAAGACAGCGAACATGGTTCGGGACGAGTTCGCCCTCGAGCCCGGCGGCAAAGTTGCCGTGCTGCTTCCCGCGCACTGGCAGAGCGTCGCCGTCTTGCTGGGTGTGTGGTGGGCAGGCGGTGAGGTCGTCCTCTCCCCCGACGCCGACGCCGAACTGGCTTTTGTCACTGCCGACCGTCTGGACGATGTTGCGGACGTACCGGAAGTAGCCGCACTCTCACTCGACGCGTTCGGCAAAGGTTTGAGCGATCTTCCGCTCGGCGTCGCCGACTACGCAACCTCCATCCGTGTGCACGGCGACCAGTTCCGTAGCGCCGGAGCCGGTTCGGCGCTCGAAGGCCGGTCCGTAGCGGACACGATCGACGCGGCACGGGCATCGGCGAAGAACGTCGAATTGGTGTCGACGGATCGTGTCCTCTCCAGTCGCACGTGGGACACGGCAGACGAATTGATCGACGGGCTTCTGGCAGTTCTCGCCGCGGGTGCCTCACTCGTGCAGGTGGCCCACCCGGACGCGGAAGCTACCGCGCGCCGAGTGGGCACCGAGAAGGTCACGAAACAGTTCTGAACGCTAGCTCGCGAGAGCTGTCACCGGTGACACCAGCCCCGCCCGCCTAGCGGGGAGCAGTGACGCGATCACACCGCAGATTCCGCCGATCAACACGATGGCTACCAACTGCACCCACGGCACTGCGCTGAGGGCGACGTCCTCGATCCCGAAAACCGATGCGGTACCGGCTACACCGAACACCATCCCGAACAGCACTCCGATCACCGATGCGACTCCTGCCACGAGCAGCGCTTCCCAGATCAACATGGCTCGAATTCCCTTCTTGGTCAGTCCGAGTGCGCGAAGCAGTCCGGATTCGCGGCGCCGTTCGAGAACGGACAGTGCCATGGTGTTTCCGACGCCGATCAAAGCGATCAACACCGCTACCGACAGCAATCCGGCAACCACCATGAGCATGGTGTCGAGGATCGAATCGAGAGCTGAACGCATCTCGGTCATGCCCTGAACATCGCTGCCCGGCGCTTCCTGGCGTGCCAGTTCCGTGATGCGGTCGGTGGCGGCCAAAGCCTGTTCGTCAGTATCCGTCCCCAGCCTTACCCAGTACGAATCGGTGGTCGGCGCGGTGGCCGCTGCACCGAGATCGCCTCGATCCAGTAGTGCTGGTTGACCTTTCACGCCCTCGACCACGCTGACGTTCACGACGCCGCGATCCCCACGCACCGTCGCCGTATCGCCCGCCGAGAGCTTGTATTCGGTCAGGTCAGCGGGCGAGAGCACCAACTGACCGGCCGCGGGTACCGAGATCTCGGTACGCAGAACATCTTTCACCCGCGCAGCGTCGACGCCGAATCCGGCCAACGAACCGCGCCCGTCGATCGTCAGTTCGGCCTTGTCCAGACCGCTCACCGCGCCGACACCGTTGACCGCGGCGATGTCTGTGCCCAACCCTGCGGGAAGCGGTGCCGAACCTGAACTGCTCACCATGACGTCGACGGGGAATTGACTGTCCATCGCCGCGGGTGCGGCTTCCTTGACCGTCGCGATTCCCACGACGAGCGTGCTCGTCAAGGCAACACCGATCAACAATGCGGTGGCCGTCGCCGAGGTGCGGCGTGGGTTCCGACCGGCGTTGCCTGCTGCCAGGCTTCCCACCGGACCGATCAGTCTCGCCAACACTCCGCCGGCCGCATTGATCAGTGCAGGCACGATTCGACCGGACAGTGCCGCGATCCCCAGGAACGAGAACAGTCCACCGGCGGTTGCGGCCGGCACCTGCTGATTCGTCACTCCCAGGACGGTCATCGCGATGCCCGCGAGCAGGATCACGACGCCGAGAACCCGGCGCACCACCGATACCTGAACGCTCTCGGGCTTGGACTCCATCGGCTGCAGTGCTGCCAGCGGGGAGAGCCTCGTTGCCGCCCTCCCGGGCGCAGATGCAGCGAGCATCGTCATCACGATGCCGACGGCAAGACCGACGAGCACGGTCACCGGGGTGACGCTCAGTGACGAAAGAGGAACCGGCACATCTGCGGCCGTTGCTACGCGACCGATTGCCCAGGCAAGTCCGACACCGAGTCCGACGCCGATCACCGAGGCGATCACGCCGACCGCCGCGGCTTCACTGCGAATGCTCCGGCGAACCTGTTTGGCCGTGGCGCCGACGCATCGCAGCAACGCAAGTTCCTGAGTGCGCGCCGCGAGCAGCACGGCAAATGTATTGGCGATCACCAGCGCGGCAACAACAACGGCGATGGCGCCGAAGGCGAGCAACACCGTGCTGAGGATCTTGGTGCCGCCCATGTATTCGGCTGCGGCGTTGTCTGTGGCTTCTTCGCCGGTCAGCACGGTGGAGTCCGCGGGCAACGCGCTCGAGATCGAATCCACGAGTTCTTGCTGAGAGCGTGAACCGTCACCGGCGACACGGAACTCACGTTCGGCACTGTCACCGGCCCACGCGCTCACCTGCTCGGCGGTGGTGAATATCTTGATCCCGCCCAGTCGTTGCGCCGAACCGGAGAGGTCGACCAGTCCGACTACCTCCGCGGTGGGTGCGGCGGCACCGACCGTCGAATCCCGTGCCGTGACTGTGATTCGGGCACCGATCGGTATCCCGGAGTCCGCGCTCACCAACACCTGCCCCAGACCAGCCGGAATCGATCCCTCCGACACCTTCTCCCAACGCAATTCGGGATTGTCGGCAATCGAGAGCGCATCCCCGTAGGACGCGCCCTTTGCCTCGGAGTCGACACGAACATAGGTCGACACGTCGTCGGCCACCGCCGAGACGCCCGGCACCGCGCTCAGCAGTGCTTCTGTCACGCCTGGACCGGACGCGACGACATCTGTGGTTTCGTATTGCGTCGCAAGTGATTTGCTCACACTCGCGTCGACCGTCGAGCTCAAGGTCAAAGTCGCGACGATGTATCCGACGGCGATCACCACCGCGAGTATCGACGCCACATAGCGCCCGGCATGTGCCCGCGCCTGCGCAAAAGCCAGACCTCTCATCGCAGTGCACCCGAAACTGCAGGAACATCGGCCAGGTCGTCGGCACCGAGAGCTCGCATGGCACCGATCACCGAGTCGACGGTGGGATGGTCGATCTCTCCGGCTATACGCCCGTCCGCGATCAACACGACTCGATCCGCGTACGACGCCGCCACCGGATCGTGTGTCACCATCACGACCGTCTGACCGGTCTCCCGGACACTGGTGCGCAAGAGTCCCAGAACCTCTGTCCCGGAACGGGAATCCAGGTTGCCGGTAGGCTCGTCGGCAAAGATCACGTCGGGCTGCGGCAGTAGTGCGCGGGCGACGGCTACGCGTTGCTGCTGACCGCCGGACAATTCGTGCGGCAGGTGGTCGAGGCGCTGCGACAGGCCCAGCTTGCCGATCACCTCGTCCATCCACTCGGGCGAGGGTTCACTACCTGCCAGCTTCATCGGCAGCAGCATGTTCTCCCGAGCAGTGAGCACCGGTAGCAGGTTGAACGCTTGGAAGACGAATCCGATCCGCTCGCGTCGCAGTTCGGTGAGCTCCGTGTCGCCGAGTTTCGTGACTTCGGTGTCGCCCAGGAAAACCTGCCCACCCGAGACCGTGTCGAGTCCGGCCAGGCAGTGCATGAGCGTCGACTTTCCGGAGCCGGACGGGCCCATGATCGCGGTGAACCGCTCGCGACCGAAGTCCACGTCGACTCCGCCGAGCGCGTGAACCGTGGTCTCACCCGTGCCGTACACCTTGGTGACACCGCGGGCAGTGATCGCCGGCACTGCGGCTGGTTCCGTCGTGGTGTGCGCATGCATTTTTTGCCCTCCGTAAAGCTTCTCGCTATGACGGAATCGACGTTATTGCAGCGCAAGTGGTCTCCGCGTCGGAGCGCGGGGCGATCTTGGAGAGCCCGGTGTCATCCCGGGGTAGGACTGAACAGGGCTGCGCGTCAGCCCTCGGTGCCGAGGAGATCTGCGCGCCGGACAAGTCCGATCTGGAAGGCAAAGACGACGGCCTGCACACGATCACGTGAATGGGTCTTCGAAAGAACCCGTCCGACATGGGTTTTCACTGTCGTTTCGGAGACGTGGAATTTTGCGGCGATCTCCGAATTCGACAGCCCGTACGCCATGGCCTCGAGCACCTCGACCTCGCGCGGTGTCAACTCTTCGGGCAACTGCGATTCGGGCGCCGAACCTTCCAGGAGAGGTCCGACGTGCTGAAGCAGTCGCCGAGTGGCCCGAGCTTCGATCACCGCGTCCCCGCGATGCACGGTGCGGATGGCGTCGAGCAACTGTTCCGGTGGCACGTCCTTGAGCAGGAAACCGCTGGCGCCCGCCCTGATTGCCGACATCACGTACTCGTCGTTGTCGAAGGTGGTGAGCACCACGACCTTCGGCGCATCGGGGTCGGCCAGGAGCCGACGGGTGGCCTCGATGCCGTCCATCTTCGGCATCTGGACATCCATCAGGACGACGTCGACATGACGGGCCGCCAACTCGGTCAATGCCTGCTGACCGTCCGAAGCCTCGACCACCACGGACAAATCCGGCTGCGAGTCGATGACCATTCGAAAACCTGCGCGGACCAGCTGCTGATCGTCGATCAGTGCCACTGCGATCGGAGCCACGTGTTCGTCCATGCCACTCACCTTAAGACCTTCAGACGTTTCAAGACCTACCCAGACGTTCGTTCATACGGCAGGACGGCCCGGACACTGTATCCGCCGCCTGATTTCGGCCCGGCGGTTACTTTGCCTCCGTGCAGCTTGGCTCGCTCGGCCATTCCGATCAGGCCCTGCCCGCCTGGTGACGATTCGACCAGCGCGGCGCTGCCGCCTCGTCCGTCGTCGGTGATGCCGAGAACGAGTTCGGTTTCAGCCCACGTCATCTCGACGCTCGCCTGTGCTCCTGGCCCCGCATGTTTGAGAACGTTCGTCAGCGATTCCTGGACGATGCGATACGCCGTCAACCCCGCACCCGCAGAGAGTTCGCGTGGTTCACCGGTCACACTGACGGCGATGTCGAGTCCGCTGCTGCGTAACTCGTGGAAGAGACTGTCGATATCACCGGCGCCCGGGATCACCGAGAAATCCCGGGGCGTGTCCTCACGCAGGACGGACAGAAGCGATCGCATGTCGGTCAACGCTTGGCGACCGGTGGAGGCAATGGTTTCGAGCGCCTGGATTGCAGCCTGAGGATCCTTGGCCGCGCTGTAGCGTCCGCCGTCGGCCTGAGCGATGACAACGGTCAACGAATGCGCGACGATGTCGTGCATCTCGCGCGCAATCCTCGAGCGTTCGCTGATCGTCGCGATTTCCGCTTCCTGCGCACGCTCGAGTTCGAGCAACCGTGCGCGCTCGGTCAGACCTTCCAATTGTTTGGTGCGAACTCGACGCAAATCACCGAACGCCCAGACCGCGAGCATGAAGATCATGACGGCCACGGACTGCATGACCTGCGAAGACACCGGGATTCCGTCGTAGCCGAAGTATCGAACAGTTCCGGCAATCGAGCCGAGCAACGCGAGCACCAGGCCGGTGAGCGAACTCCACCGAGCGCCATAGGCGGCCAGCGCGTACAGGGAAATGGGCACGACAACGGCCGATGCGAGCAGTGTGTTGCCGATGAAGATCACGTGTAGAACTGCGAACCCTGCGATCACCATGCCGGAGAGTTCGGGGCGCGAGCGTCGCCATGCCAACGGAACGGTCATACCCAGCGAGACGAACACCGCCAGCGGACTCGCCTCGACCGCAACGACAACGCTGAACAGTGCGGCAACCGTCGCAATGCAGATGTCCACACCGCGAGCATGTTCCGCGCTCCAGCGGACGAAGCGTTCACTAGTCGGAAAACGAGCCATGCCGCCAAGAGTAGCTTTTACTGACGAGCTTTCACTCAGGTGCGGTAACCGCCGTCTTCGAGACCGGCCTCGATTTCGAATCGGTTCCGCGGACCGCGATGACGCAACTCCTCACGCAGGTACAGCAGCCCGAATACGATTCCGTACCTGGCCCATTGGTCCGCGTGAACTGCCTCGTGGCGAAGGACGGATCGAGTCGTGTTTCGCCGGGTGAGGTACACACCGCCGAGAGTTGTTCCGCCTCTGGCGAACCCGCCGCGCAGCCCGGAAGCGACAAAGATCCCGGACTCGTCGTCGAAGCGGATGTCCGCGCCGAGAATCCCGGCGTAGAACAGGGCGACGCGGGTGACGAATGCGGACTGCGCGCTGCCCCGACTCGCTCGGATCAGCGGCAGCCCACGCCGTGCACACACGAGAAGATCAGCCCAGCAGCTTCTCGCGAAGCGCCTTGTCCTTGTCGAGCACCATCGCCTCGAGGCTCTCCTGGAAAGCCACCATCCGCTGCTGCAGTGCGGGATCCGAAGCGCCGAGGATCCGAGCAGCCAACAGACCGGCGTTGCGAGCGCCGCCGATCGAGACCGTCGCCACCGGGACGCCGGCCGGCATCTGCACGATCGAGAGGAGTGAATCCATACCGTCGAGGTACTTGAGCGGCACCGGAACACCGATGACCGGCAACGGCGTAGCCGAGGCAACCATGCCCGGGAGATGCGCGGCGCCACCGGCACCGGCGATGATGACCTTGATTCCGCGGCCGGCGGCTTCCTTGGCGTAGTCGAGCATCCGCTGAGGCGTGCGGTGCGCCGAGACGACACCGACCTCGAAGCGGATACCGAACTCGGCCAGAGCTTCGGCTGCAGCTTCCATGGTCGGCCAATCCGAATCGCTGCCCATGATCAGGCCGACCTGCGCGCTCTCACTCACCGTGTACATCCCATCCGTCGGTCCAAACTGCATACGAAAGCCAATGTGCTGCGCGCTCGGCGCGTTCCCGAACTGCGGCAACGTAATTCGGATCGTCGATGGATCCGGCGCCGCCGACGATGTTGACGTGGCCGATCTTGCGATCCTTGCGCTCGCCCTTGCCGTACAGGTGGATCTTCGCATCGGGCATCCGCGCGAAGAGGTGATGGACACGCTCGTCCATCGTCATCTCGGGCGCTTCCGGTGCACCCAGAACGTTTGCCATCACCGTGACCGGCGCGATCGGCGAGGTGTCGCCGAGCGGGTAGTCGAGAACGGCACGCAGATGCTGTTCGAACTGAGAGGTGCGTGCGCCGTCCATCGTCCAGTGACCGGAGTTGTGCGGGCGCATTGCCAGCTCGTTGACCACGAGAGTGCCGTCAGTCGTCTCGAAGAGTTCGACGGCCATCGAGCCGACGACACCCAACTCGGAAGCGATGCGTAGCGCCAATTGTTCGGCTTCCTCGGCAACGGCACTCGAAAGGGCGGGGGCAGGTGCGATCACGACGGCGCACTGGCCGTTGCGCTGAACGGTCTCTACGACCGGCCACGTAGCGCCCTGTCCGAACGGCGACCGCGCAACCATGGCAGACAGTTCCCGACGCATCGAGACCATTTCCTCGACGATCAGCGGAACACCCTTGTCCAACTGCTCGGTGACAATGGCTTCTGCTTCGTCCTGATCATCGGTGATCCAGACACCTCGGCCGTCGTAGCCTCCGCGTGTTGCCTTGATGACAAGCGGCCAACCGTGTTCGGCACCGAAACGCACGACGTCTTCCGCCCACGTCACTTCGGCGTACGCGGGTACAGGTGCGCCCAGTTCGGCAAGTTTGCGACGCATCAGCAGTTTGTCCTGAGCGAAGATCAGAGCCTGCGGCGGAGGCTGAACGTTCACGCCTTCGGCAACAAGAACCTCGAGATGTTCGGTCGGCACGTGCTCGTGGTCGAACGTCAACGCGTTGGAACCGACCGCTGCGCGGCGAAGAGCGTCGAGGTCGGTGTGGCTACCGAGCACGACATCGGGGCTGACCTGAGCTGCCGGCTCGTCCGCAGTCCCGGAGAGCACTCGGAGCGTCTGGCCCAGGGCCACCGCCGCCTGGTGAGTCATCCTGGCCAACTGTCCGCCACCGATCATGGTGACGACGGGCATGGATGCTTTTGCCGGTCGAGGGGTGGTCGGGCGGGCGGGGATCTGCGCGGGATCGTTGTTGCCGGTCACGGCTCTCTATGTTGTCATGTGCCGTGTTCGCCCGTTCATTCAGCGTTCCCAATCTGTGATTCTGCTGATGAATCCGCGGCAAATTGGTGGTAACGCGGTTTCGTTTCGTAAACTCATCTGTTGTGCCATTTGTCGACGGGGTCATTGCCCGCATACCCCAACCGTTTCGTGACATCGCTCTGCGTCACAGCGAGCTGATCAAATTCGCGATCGTCGGCGGAACTACCTTCCTGATCGACTCGGGCATCTTCTACACACTCAAGCTGTCGATCCTCGAATCCAAGCCGATCACGGCCAAGATCATCGCCGGCGTCGTCGCGGTGATCGCGTCGTACATTCTCAACCGCGAGTGGTCGTTCAAGAACCGTGGTGGCCGTGAGCCAGCGCACGAAGCTGCTCTGTTCTTCATCATCAGCGCCATCGGCGTCGTCATCAGCTTCATCCCGCTCTACATCTCCAGTTACGTCTTCAACCTGCGCGTACCCGAAGTCAGCTTGGCGACGGAGAACATTGCCGACTTCATCAGTGCATACGTCATCGGCAACCTGCTGCAGATGGCGTTCCGATTCTGGGCCTTCCGCAAGTTCGTGTTTCCCGACGAGAATCCGGAACCGCTCGAACTGTCCGACACCACAGGATTGTCCGAAACCACAGCGTTATCCGAAACCACGGCGCCTGACCCGGTCATTCCTGATGCCGAAGAGGAGCTCGGGCACTCCTGAGTTTTCCGTCTGCGCGAGCCTTTCGGTCAGCGCGGTTCGCGGTGCGGAACGACGTCCGCGGTCGGCGCAGTGTTGGCCACCGGCAGGAAGACCGCGAACAAGGCAGGCTTACGCCTCTGCAGTTCCAGTCGGCCCCCGTCGGCTTCGATCAGTGCACGTGCGAGTGCCAACCCGACGCCGGTGGACCCGGCCCCCGAAAATCCTCTGTCGAAGATGTGCGGTGCAAGATCGTTCTCCACGCCGGAGCCTTCGTCGGTGACCTCGACGCACACCATCGAGTCACGGCGAGACGAACTGCGACCGGTACCGTCGATCAATCGCACAGACACCGTGCACGTGCCTTCACCGTGTTCGAACGAATTGTCGACCAGAACGGAAACAGCTTCACGCAGACGCGAACCTGTGGTCGCGGCCATCACCGCGCGATCGCCGCGTAGGCGGAGCCTGCGTCCCTCTCCGTCGAATTGAGCCTGCCAGTCGCGGGTCACCTGTTCCAGCTCGCCGACTACCGACACCAGACTCGCCGATGACCCACTGGTGCGCGACGAGCGAATCAGGTCGTCGATTCCGTCGGTGAGCCTGTCCACTTGCGCCATGGCTTCCTCGGCCTCGTTCACGACGTCAGGATCTTCGTGAACGGACAACTCGTCCAGGCGCAGCCGCACTGCAGTCAGTCGACTGCGCAGTTGATGCGAGACGTCCGCAACCAGCGCGCGCTCTCGTTGCAGCCGCACCGAAATCTCCACAGTTGCCGCATCGAGGACGTCGGACACGCGGTCGAGTTCGGGGATGTCGTGCCGACGAGGATCCGGCCGGAAGTCACCTTCGGCGAGGCGCGCCGCCCGGTCGGCCACATCCTGCAGCGGATCGGCAAGCCGACGTGCAGTGACCACAGCGACCACGGTGCCTGCCGTGATGGACAGAAGCACGAGCACACCGACGGCCATCACCGCTTGCTTCTGCTGGGTGCGCAAGTTCTCCGACGGCACCTCGAGACGCAACGAGCCGGACGTTCCCATCGCGAGCGATTCGACGAGTGCGTTCTTGACCGTCGCCTCACCGACGTCGACGCGTGCAGCGCCGTCGACGACGGTCGGATACACGACGACGAGGCGCCCGTCGTTCGGGGTGAGAACCTTGAGCGAATCGGTGTTCAACGCACCTTCGACGAGCCCGTTCGTCCCCTCTTGCGCGATGACCTCAGCGGCCATCCGGTCGAGGCGCACCCGGAGATCACTTCGCGTCACGTCCTCCACCCAGAGCCACGCCGTGTAGATCAGCGGAACTCCCAGCAGCAACGCCGTCATGATCACGACAGCGAGAATCGACTGCAATATGCGACGCCGCATGCCGGCAGTTCCTGATTCTCGAGAAGTTAGTCGGTGTTGATTCGGAAACCGACACCGCGGACGGTGGCAATTCTGCGTTCCACGGCAGGGCCCTCGTCACCGATCTTGCGGCGCAGCCACGACATGTGCATGTCGAGCGTCTTCGATCCACGAAGCTCGACGTCGCCCCACACCTCACGAAGGATCGTATCGCGCGATACTACTTCCCCGGCATGTTCGAGGAGGACCCGCAGAAGTTCGTATTCCTTGTTGGCCAAGGCGATTTCGGAGCCGTTGACGAGTACGCGTCGTGCCGCGGGCTCGAGCCTGATGCCACCGACCTCGACGATCGTGTCCTCGCGGCCACCGTGGCGACGCAGGAGTGCTCGCACACGTGCCATCAACTCGGCGAGGCGAAACGGCTTGCTGACGTAGTCGTCGGCGCCGGCGTCCAACCCGACCACGAAGTCGACTTCGTCGGTCCTGGCGGTCAACATCAGCACGGCGAGCGAGGTGCGATGCGCACGAATCTGTCGACAGACCTCGAGGCCGTCCATACCCGGAAGGCCGAGATCGAGAATCAACAGATCGAAATCACCTTCGAGCGCCTGCTGCAACGCAGCGGGTCCGGTCGGTTCGACCGTCACCGAATACCCTTCACGCCCCAGTGCGCGGGAGAGGGGTGCGGCAATGGCCTCGTCGTCTTCGGCTAGCAATACGGCAGTCACACGAACAGACTACGGACAACACGCCTTTGCACGTTGATTACCAGCCATTTCGATCGTTCGGGTCGTCGTTTTCACCCGCCGGCCGCTGCGGTGGCTGCGATGGTGGCTGCTGCATGGAATCGAAAACCTGGTGATACAGCAGGGCGTGAACGTGCTCGACGTCAGGAATGTCGTCGAACTCGAGCGGATCGTCACTGGCAGAGGCGATGACCAGAGTTCCGGTCTTGAGCATTCGATCGATCAAGCCGTGGCGGAACTGAACATTGCTGATCCGCCCCATGGGGATGTCGATACCGGTATGCGTGAGCACTCCGTGGCGGATGAGCACTCGCCGATCGGTGACGATGAAATGCGTGAACTTCCAGACCGTGAACGGCGCAACCGATCGCCAGGCCACGACACCGAGCCAGATGATTCCGATGGCGATGGACGACACGGTGCGAGCCGTGCCGTCCAATCTCGTCTGTGCGAGGCCCAACAAGAACCCGGCGACGGCCGTCGCAAGCACGAACGTCAGCGCCGGAAGCACCAACATCTTCCAATGAGGATGGCGATGCAGTATCAGTTCCTCGTCCTGAGCGAGGGCGTCTTCGGGATATCCCATGACGGGAAGTCTGCCATCCCGCACCGACTTTCAGGCACACCCACTTTCAGGCACACCCACGTTCAGGGCAACGCTCAGGGCTGAGCGATCTTTCGCAGCACCAACGGGGTCACGACGATGATGATGCCGTACAGCACCATCCACACGCCGACCACGATGCGGAAGACGTCGAGCGAGAGTTCGGGCTGCAGAAGGACGATTGCACCCGCGACGATGCTGATGACTCCGAGCACGATCGACAGACCGCGATCGACGGTGTGCCCGGACGCCGCGTCGACCAGATCGAGAACGCCACGGAATACCCACCAGGCACCGATCACCAACGCGATCAGAACCACCGTCTGCAAAGGGCTACGGAGAACCAAGAATCCGAGGAGCACTGCCAACGCGCCGGAGATCGCGACGAGCGTGCGAGTTCCACCCGAAGCTGTCACGTCCGCGAACGAACGGATGATCTGAACGATTCCGAATCCGAACAGCTGGATCGCAATGACAACCGCGACCACGAACAGGGTGGCATCCGGCCACGCGAGTACCGCGATACCCAGGCCCAATGTGAGGACACCGAGCAGCACCGTCACGCCGGTGAGTACGCGGCGAGCGCTCTCGGCCGTCTCGGCTTCGGTCGGAACAACGATCGGTGTGGTCATGACGCCCCTAGGCAGCTCGGTAAATCCCGCAGTTGAGTGAAATGAAGGACGGACGGTTGGTTCGAAAACCGGTCCGGGCCAAAAATTAGCACTTTGGTGCCAGAAAATCCGGCAACGTTCACGATTCGGTGACCGGGGCGGCGCGAAGGTGCGTGATATCACCTGCTGCGACCGCAAAGGTCTCCCCATCTGTTCCCTCGATTTCGATGACGACGCGTCCGGAAGTGTCGACGTCGGTCGCGATACCGAACACCTCCTTGTCGCCCGGCAAAACCGCGCGGACTCGTTTGCCCAGCGTCCCGCAGCGCTGCCGGTATTCGGCAGCCAACACAGATGTATCCCATTTCGACGATTCCCAAGCACGGAATTGCGTCGCCAACTCACGGGCAATTGCTCGAACGAGGGTGTCGCGGTCGACAGTCGATGCTTCTTCGATGAGGAGTGATGTAGCGGTCAGGACGGGCAGCTCCTCGACACCCAGGCTCACGTTCAACCCGATGCCCACCACCACCGCGGGATCGGGCGCTGTCCTTGCCACCTCGGCCAGAATTCCGGCGACCTTCTTGTCACCGATGAGAACGTCGTTCGGCCACTTGAGTTCTGCGGGCACTTCGGCCACGTTCCGCAGCGCGTCGACGACCGCGATTCCCGACAGTAGCGGGAGCCAACCCATGTCCGTGAGATTCATTCCAGGCATCGACAGCAGAACCGACATCGAGATCTGCGCTTGCGGCGGACTCACCCAAGTGCGCGAATGACGGCCGCGGGCACTCGCCTGATACTCGGCGATCAGAACGTGACGGTCGGCATCCGGATCTGCCGCTCGCGCAAGGAGATCCGCGTTCGTCGAACCGGTCTCCTCGACAACGTCGAGGCGGTTCCAGAAAACGCGCGCGTCGTCGTTGTCACTGCGCACGAGTGCGCGTCGTAGGGCATTGCCGTCGAGGGGCGGGCGGTTCAAGTCGGTCCACATAGCCCCAGCCTATGACGACAGCGAGAATGTACTGGTCAGTAGCTTGAGCCTGCAAGACAGCGACAATCGGACCTGCCTTCGAAGCCCCCCACGCACTCTCGTTAAGCTCACGTCCATGACCACTGTCCAAGAGCCGAACGCGCCGGAGGCGGCGGCCGCACCCGATATCCACACGACCGCGGGAAAGCTCGCGGACCTGCGGAATCGCCAAGCCCAGGCGCAGGCACCGAGCGGCGAAGCCGCCATCGACAAGGTGCACGCCAAAGGCAAGCTGACCGCCCGCGAGCGCATCACCGCCCTCCTCGACGAGGGCTCCTTCGTCGAACTCGACGCACTGGCACGGCACCGAAGTGTGAACTTCGGTCTCGCTGACAACCGCCCGGTCGGCGACGGCGTCGTCACCGGTTACGGCACCATCGACGGCCGCGACGTCTGTGTCTTCTCACAGGACGCCACCGTTTTCGGCGGATCGCTCGGCGAAATCTACGGTGAGAAGATCGTCAAGGTCATGGACCTCGCGATCCGCACCGGTCGCCCCCTCGTCGGCATCAACGAAGGTGCAGGCGCGCGCATTCAGGAAGGCGTCGTCTCGCTCGGCCTCTACGGCGAGATCTTCCACCGCAACGTCCAGGCCTCGGGTGTCATCCCCCAGATCTCACTGATCATGGGACCCGCCGCCGGCGGCCACGTCTACTCCCCCGCACTGACCGACTTCGTCGTGATGGTCGACGAGACTTCCCAGATGTTCGTCACCGGCCCCGACGTCATCAAGACAGTCACCGGCGAAGACGTCACGATGGAAGACCTCGGTGGTGCTCGCACCCACATGGTCAAGTCCGGAGTCGCCCACTACGTCGCTTCCGGCGAGCAGGATGCCCTCGACTACGTCAAGGACCTGCTCAGCTACCTGCCGTCCAACAACCAGGCAGCAGCTCCCCGCGGTGAGATCACCGACCCGATCGTCGGTTCGATCGAAGACAGCCTGACCGCTGAGGACATCGAACTCGACACCCTCATCCCGGATTCGGCCAACCAGCCGTACGACATGCACGAGGTCATCCGTCGCATCCTCGACGACGACGAGTTCCTCGAGGTCCAGGCCGAGCGCGCGATGAACATCATCGTCGGTTTCGGTCGCGTCGACGGCCGCTCGGTCGGCATCGTCGCCAACCAGCCCACCCAGTTCGCGGGCTGCCTCGACATCGACGCCTCGGAGAAGGCCGCTCGCTTCGTGCGTACCTGCGACGCGTTCAACGTCCCGATCATCACCCTCGTCGACGTTCCCGGTTTCCTCCCCGGAACCGAGCAGGAATACAACGGCATCATCCGTCGCGGCGCGAAGCTCCTCTACGCGTACGGCGAAGCAACGGTCGGCAAGATCACGGTCATCACCCGCAAGGCTTACGGCGGAGCGTACGACGTGATGGGCTCCAAGCACATGGGCGCCGACGTGAACCTGGCATGGCCGACCGCTCAGATCGCCGTCATGGGTGCATCCGGAGCTGTCGGATTCGTCTACCGCAAGCAGCTTCTCGAAGCCGCGAAGAACGGCGAAGACGTCGATGCATTGCGCCTCAAGCTGCAGAACGAGTACGAGGACACCCTCGTCAACCCGTACGTCGCCGCTGAGCGCGGATACGTCGACGCTGTCATTCCTCCGTCGCACACCCGCGGACAAATCGTTTCCGCATTGCGACTGCTCGAGCGCAAGGCCGTTTCCCTTCCGCCCAAGAAGCATGGGAACATTCCCCTATGACCGCAACCACCGAGGACATTCTCAGCGAAGATGTCGCACTGGCGGAGACTGCACCGACCAACGGTACGGTCGTCGAGGGAAGCGCGACGGACGCTTCGCTCACGGAGCTGACCGAGACGTCGACCTCCGACGCGTCGGTCATCAAGATCGTCAAGGGTTCGCCCACCGACGTCGAGATCGCCGCACTGGTCAGCGTGCTTGCCGCGGCTGCAGGCAGCGGTCAGGCTCCCGAGTCGAATGTTCCCGCGGAGACCTGGGGCGATCCGACTCAGTTCCACCGCACGCGTGCGCCGTTCTCGCCGTACGCGTACCTGAACCCCGCGATCCGTCGCAGCTGACGATCACTTGCTGACGTGACTCAACTGGTTCTAGCTTCAGCGTCCCCGGCTCGCCTCGCAGTTCTGCGGGCGGCCGGGGTTTCGCCGCTTGTGCGTGTCTCCGGCGTCGACGAGGACAAGATTGCCGACAACCTCGGCCCCGACGCCGCTCCCGAAAAAGTCGTGACGGTGCTGGCGGAAGCCAAGGCCGCCGAAATCGTCCCCGGCCTCGCCGCCGACAATCTCACCGACGTAGTCGTTGTCGGGTGCGATTCGATGCTCCTGATCGACGGGCAACTTCAAGGCAAGCCGGGCAGCGTAGACATCGCCCGAAAGCGATGGGCCGCAATGGCCGGACGCAGCGCCACTCTCTTGACCGGGCACTGTGTCCTACGCGTCGCCGACGGCCGCATCGTTCGCATGGCCTCGGATCACAGCGCAACAGTGGTTCATTTCGCGCAACCGTCCACCGAAGATCTCGAGGCGTACCTGGCAACGGGCGAACCGCTCCAAGTCGCCGGAGCATTCACGCTCGACAGTCTCGGCGGCTGGTTCGTGGAGAGAATCGAGGGTGATCCATCGAGCGTCATCGGTATCGGATTACCTTTGGTACGAACACTTCTCGAGCGTGTCGGGGTTTCCGTCTCGGATCTCTGGCGCACGCAGAGCATCTTCTGACACGATTTCTCCACGCACGGTTTCTCCAAGCAAGTTTTTTTCAAGCACCACTGACCAGCCTCGCATCGGGTTCATGCCGATGCGAAGCTGGTCGTTTTTGTTGTCGCCGAAGAGGTTTGACCCCTCAGGTTTGAATGTGGTGTTCGCCGGTCGCGGGTGCTGCCGCGGATCGATCGAGGGCGGCGGGATGAACCACGGTTTGTTGTCGACTCCGATCCGGATCACCCATTTCCCGACGAACCCGGCTTTTCGGTGCATCAACCGGTGATGCGAACGGCACAGCAGGACAAGCTTGTTCATCACCGTCGGCCCGCCGTTGGCCCAGTGCCGGATGTGGTGCGCGTCGGTCCAGGCCGGTACACACGCACACCCCGGGAAGGCGCAGCCCTTGTCTCTCGCGATCAACGCCACGCGCTGCTCCGCAGAGACCAACCGTTTCCCGGGTTTCGCATCGAGCGGAGCCCCGTGACCGTCGAGCAGAACGGTCGAGAGGAAGCAGTCACATCCGAGGAGTCTGGTCTGCGAGACGGACAGTGGTCCGAGCCAGGGCATGTGCCCGACATCAAGATCGGCCGGCTCCAGTGAGCCGTCATCACCCGAATCCGAAGACTGTGCGGCACAACCCCGATGCTCAGCCAAATCACGGGCGTTGATGTGCACGTTCACATGCGGCCGCTGACCACCATCCGTACCGGTCTTGGCGCAGTCCAAATACCGGCGGATCAGTTCGGTGAACCCGTCCGCAGTCCGCTTCGCCGCCGACCGCGAATCCGGCGTTCCATCGGGTGCCGGGGTGGGCATCGTCAGATTCGACAACGCCGACAACAACATTTCCCCGGTGAGAGCATCGAAATCGCCGCGCACCACCACCCGACCATTCAACGTCGACGCGATCCGCAACTCATTCCGATCCACATCCTCGGCGGGCGGAACCTCATCGGACTCGAACACTCGCTCCAAGGTCGCGATCACGTTCCGCACCTTCGTGGTCGTGGCCTCCACCCCCGACGCGGCAGCCAACAACAAATCGATACAGCGAGGGAGCGCCTCCTCCGGCATGCCCTTCGGCGGTGACTCGCAGAACGCCACGATCAACACGGCATGATCGAAGGAGCAGTCCCCGCCATCGAACCGGGCAGTCACCGCCGGAAACGGTCGTAGCGCAGCACCCAGGGCGGCGATCTTCTTCCCGTCCCGGACCTGCAGCATCGTGTTTGCCGCCAACCAGCAACCCACCCCGCGGCTCGCGATCACCTGATCATCCGGCCGCAACGACAACTCGTCCACCACCGCCACCCGCACAGCCTCGAGACGAAGAATCTCCACACTCGCCGACACCGCAGCAGCACGCAACTCAGAAGCCGTCAACCGCCACAGTCGTCCGCGCAACCCCACTGCAGAACCGGACACCACATCCGACAACAGCACGCTCATTGAATACCCCGATCCCCTACTCAGGAGAATACTCGAACACCCGTTCGAGTCAAGGGTATTTTTTCAGACTGGGGAATTGACCCGCGGCAGGGCAGTCGAGGCCAATCCGATGCCGAGCGCAATTGCTGCGATGATCGCGAGCACGCGGCGTTGGGCTTCGAGAAACGCTTCGCCGGCCGCCGCGCGAGTAGATGCGTACGCGGCATCAACTGCCACTTGAACGGATTGGCCCCCGGCGCCGGCAGTTCCTTCGCGGCGACATTCCGGCGCCACCTCCATCGGCGTTCCGGATGCCAATTGACTTGTCGCGCAATCGACAAATGCCTTTTCGGCGATGTCGACCAGGCCGGGATTCACGCCGGCAGCTTCAAGATTCGCAACGTACTCGGGCCGCTCCCCCTGCACTGCTTGCGGAGCTTGCCCCGCGACCAGCGAGAAGAACACCACTCCGATCAAGGCCAGTCCGATCGAGCTGCCAACCTGCTGAACGGTCGGTAGCAGTCCCGACACCGAACCCGCGTGCGCGGGTTCGACCGTCGCGAGGATCGCGGTTTGCAGTGGCGCCACGAACAGTCCGAGCCCTGCGCCCCCGAGGAGGAGAGGACCGGCGAGCGCGAGCCAGCGCGGATCAGTTCCTTCGTGTTCGAGGATGACCGACAACGCGATCAGCGAGCCGGCAAAGACGACCATCCCCAAGATCAGGACGCGGTTTCCAAGCATCCGGTACACCGCGGATGAGAGAACCGCAGCCACGCCCATGCCGACGGCCCACGGGAGCGTCATCACGCCCGCTCGCAATGCGGAAAACCCGAACCCGAACTGAAGCGTGAGACTGATGGTGAAGATCAACGAAGTCAGGGTTCCGAAGAATACGAACGCAAGAACCGCGCCGATCGCGAAGGCTCGGTCACGGAAAAGCTCCAGACGAAGGACCGGATCGCCGCCTCGTTTCCCCAGACGCGATTCGTAGAGCACAAACGCCAATGCCACCGGCACCGACATCGCGAGCATGACAACAAGACCTGTGGGCCATCCACGCGCCCTTCCCTCGGCCAGGGGAAGGATCAGCAGGAACAGCGCCAGCGATGACAGTGCGGCGCCGATGAGGTCCAGTGAGCGCACATGCTCAGCGCGAGCATCGACGAGATGGAAATACCCGAGAATCAAGGCAGCGATGCCGATCGGAATGTTGACGAAGAAGATCAGGCGCCAGCCCCAGTCGAAGAGATTCCACTCGATCAGCAGCCCGCCGATCAGAGGCCCACTGACCGTTGCGAGCCCGATGGTCGCACCGTAGATCCCGAACACTCGCGGATGCCTGGCCTTCGGAAACAGACCCGAGATGATGGCAAACGTCTGGGCGGACATCGAACCGGCCGCCAACCCTTGCAAACCCCGGAAGACGATCAACATCGTCGCGCTCTGGGCGAGCCCGCACAGCAACGAGGCCGCGACGAATACGAACAGGGCGGTCAGAAAAACAACCCTACGACCGAACAGGTCCCCCAACCTGGCCGCGGTGATCAACGAACACGCAAAAGCCAGGATGTACACGCTGACCATGAGCAACTGCGCCGATACGCCTGCTTGAAGATCGACGGCGATACTCGGAAGCGCGACGTTGACGATCGTCGCGTCGAGCAACTGCATGAACGCCGCCGCCAGACTCGTCGCCAACCCGAGCCAGGGCGTCAGAGAACCAGCTCGCCGTCCGCCCTTGTGGTCGGCGCCGACAGCGTCACCTAAAGGGTCCGGAAGCACCGAATGATCCTAATCGAACACGACGCTTCTAGAACCTGTTCTTGTTTAGATTGTAGTATTTCGGACAATTCAGTCCCCCAGATGGGATAGTTCGTCGTCTGCCCATTTTCAGAGCAGGCTTCTCGACGACACACGCAGGAGTTCTACTCGATGGATCTGAACTTGATCACCCATTGGCACCCGCTTCCTGGACGGGTAATCGAATGGGGCGTCACGCATGCTTCCGCTCAACGAGCCGCCGAAGCCGAGATCGACCGAGAACTACCCCCGACCACGATGCAGGATCGCCACCTGCGGCGCGCCCGCGTCACCGCAGAGAAGGGCGATCCGCAGTCTCCGTGGATCGGTATCGCCTTCGATTTCGCAGGAACACTCGACCGCGACGCCATGACGCGAGCCCTGCAGCGCTACGTCCGTCGCCACGACACGCTGCACAGTTGGTTCTCCTTCGACGAAGCAACCACCGACGCTGCGGACACCGCGTTCGAGGTCCGTCGACACGTGGTGCCGGTCGAGAGCATCGAACTCGAGTACCGCGTCGGCGACGACGTCTCCGAATCCGAGGCGATCCGCGCACTCGTCGCAACCAAGTTCGCAACGGAAACCAGTGCCCTTCAGTGGCCGGCCTTCGTGTTCGGTGCCGTCGAGCACGATCACACCGACACGGAAACCGCGCCTGGTTTCACCCTGTTCCACGCCGTCGACCACGCTCATTCAGACATGAACTCGATGGTGCTGATGTACGCGGAATTACGTCAGCTCTACGCAGCGGAAACGACCGGGTCACATCCCGAACTGGGCCCGGCGGGAAGTTACGCGCAGTTCGGCCGCATCGAGCGCGAGCGGACAACCGAGCTGACGATGCAGTCACCCGAAGTTCACAAGTGGCTCGGTTACCTCATGCGCAGCGGCGGCTCGTTCCCCGGATTTCCCCTCCCGCTGGGCGCCGAGGACGCCCCCAAACCGGCAATCGGTTCACGCTTCGATTTGGCCGACGACGTCGAGTGCGAGAAGTTCGGTGCGGTCTGTAAAGCCAACGGCGCCAACTTCATCGGTGGAATATTCACCGCCCTCGCGATTGCGGAATTCGAACTGGCCGGACGCGACAAGTACATCGCCCTCTCGCCGGTCAGCACACGAACCGAGGCCGACTCGTTTGCACAGGGCTGGTACATCAACCTGATCCCGGTCGGCATCGACGTCGACGACAAGCGACGCTTCACCGAGTTGGCAAAGCTCGGGCAGCAGGGGTACCACGACGGCAAGGCACTCCTCGATGTCTCTGTGCAGCAAGTCATCGATCTGGTTTTGTCGAGCTTGGCCGAGTCGGATTCCGCACCCGGCGGATTGTCGAAGACGCTCACCCCACCGCCGATCGTCTCGTACATCGACGGCCGCCGCATGCCGGATCCATACAGTTACGCCGAGACGAAGGCAACGGGAATCGTCGGCGGCAAAGAGACGCAGATCGCGTCGATGTGGATCAACCGGATGCACACCGGTACCTGGATCGCCGTGTCCCACCCTGACACCCCCATTGCCCACGAATCGGCCACCCGCTTCGCCGAGCACGTCTCCAAGATCATCAAAACTGTTGCAGCTCAGGGCGACTACTCGTTCTCGGCACCAGAGGGAGCGTCCTGATGCATGTCACCTCGATCGATCGATACGGACTCGAGCCCGGAATCGTCACCGAATGGTCGCTCCAGCCCGCGGACGGCGCCGTCACCGAGTCGGAAGTACCACCGTCGTACAACCAGCATTTCCATCTCGAGACTGCGCGAACACACGGCATGGGCCGGAGTGTGTGGATGGCAGCCGCATTCGACCTTCCCGGAGAACTGAATCGGCCCGCACTCGATCTCGCGCTGCGCCTGTTCATCAGTCGCCATGACACTCTGCACACAGGATTCGAGGTGGGCGAGTTCACCACCACCCGAATGGGACTCGATCCCGACGGCACACACATCGAGACTTCGGAACCTGTGAAGTTCGATTCGACCGAAGACCTCCGAGCGCACCTCAAGAAGCGATTCACGACGGTATGCGATCCGCTGACCTTCCCCGCCTACACGTTTGCCACGGTCGAACGCGAAGAGCACTACACGGTCCTGAGCGCCTTCGATCACACCCTCGTCGACGGCTACTCGTTGGTCATCGCTCTCGGGGAACTGCGACAGATCTACGAGGGACTGATCGCCATACCCGAGCTGACCGACCACGAGGCCGTCGACGCAGTGATGAGCCGACTGGGTGACCCGGGAAGTTTCGTGCGGTACTGCGAACTGGAGGCCGACGCTCTGCTTCCCGTCGACAACGACCCTCGAATCCGAGAGTGGGCAAGGTTCTACGAGATTTGTGGTGGCACATCGCCGAGTTTCCCCTTGGATCTCGGCGTCGAGGCAGGAAAGCCCGCGCCTCAGGGCGCCGATGTGCGCGTGCTGCTCGACGAGGAACTGACCGCGAAGTTCGACGAGATCTGCCTATCCGCCGGCGGTAGCGTGTTCACCGGAATCCTCACTGCGATGGGACTTTCCGTCCACTCGTTCACCGGACAGGCGACGCTTCCACTGCAATTCCCGCTGCACATCCGCAAAGATCCACGCTGGGCCGACGCCATCGGCTGGCTCACCACGAGCGCGCCGATCACGGTCCAGATCACTCCCGACGCGGATTTCGGTGCATCCCTTGCACATACGCACGCGTCATTCCGAGTTGCGTTGACGCTCGAGGGCGTCACCATGGCCCAGGTTCGAGATGCTTTGGGCGACAAGATTCGACGCACGCGCACTGACGTCTTCATGGTGTCGTACATCGATTACCGCAAACTACCCGGCACCGACGATCATGATCTCCTCAACGCTCATCACATCAGCAATGTGACTGTCGCCGACGATGCCCAGTTCTGGATTTCGCGAACGAACCGTGGTCTCTCGCTGCGTTCGCGCTTCCCGGACACCGACACGGCAAACGAAACCATGGTGAATTTCCTCACCGATCTCGACCGGATTCTGAGGGAAGTCTGCGCCCGGGGCGTGACGCCGATCGGAAGTGTCACCGAACAATTGAGAGATTCGAGCGTCGGGGCAGGAACACCGAGGATTTAGTGTCGGCAACGGGTACGAGCAGGCAGAACCTGCTTCCGGGCGTCTCCCCTTGCGCGCAGCGCATAGAATCGATCAAGTCCGTGTTCGAACCGAACGATTCGTCTTCAGGAGTACGCCCGTGCCCGTTGCCCCCGATCCCTCAACCGCGTTTGCCGAGTTCGCGCATCCCGACCGGTTGGTCTCGACGGAATGGCTCTCGGCGAATCTCGGCACGCCGGGCCTCAAGGTCGTCGAATCCGATGAAGACGTGTTGTTGTACGACGTCGGCCACATTCCCGGCGCAGTGAAGATCGACTGGCATCTCGACCTCAACGATCCGGTCACCCGCGATTACATCGACGGTGCGAAGTTCGCAGAGTTGATGAACCGCAAGGGCATCAGCCGCGACGACACCGTCGTCATCTACGGCGACAAGAGCAACTGGTGGGCCGCCTACGCACTCTGGGTCTTCACTCTGTTCGGCCACGAGGACGTCCGGCTTCTCGACGGTGGCCGCGATGCGTGGATCGCCGAGAACCGTGACACCGCATTCGACGTTCCCGACATCACGTCAACGGATTACCCGGTCGTCAAGCGCAACGACGCTCCCATCCGCGCATTCAAGGACGACGTACTTGCGCACTTGGGCGACGGGCCGCTCATCGACGTGCGATCTCCGCAGGAGTACACCGGCGAGCGCACCCACATGCCCGACTACCCCGAAGAGGGTGCGTTGCGCGGTGGACACATTCCCAGCGCTCTCAGCATCCCGTGGGCGAAGGCAGCGGCACCGGACAGCCGCTTCCGCACCCGCACCGAACTCGGCGAGATCTACGGCGGTCTGTCGGCCGACGACAACATCGTCGCGTACTGCCGCATCGGTGAGCGTTCCAGCCACACCTGGTTCGTGTTGACCCATCTTCTCGGCTACCCGAACGTTCGTAACTACGACGGTTCCTGGACAGAGTGGGGCAATGCAGTGCGCGTCCCGATCGTCCAGGGCGAAGAGCCCGGCGCAGTTCCTTCCTCCGTATCGGCGTCATGAGCACTCTTCCTTCGGCTCTGGCCGAGATCGTCGACGACTTCGCAGCCGTCGGCGCCTCGGACAAGCTCACTCTTCTTCTCGAGTTCAGCCGAGAGCTACCGCCGTTGCCGGCGGAGCTCGAGCAGAGCGCGATGGAGCCGGTCCCCGAATGTCAGTCGCCGCTGTTCCTCTCGGTCGACGATTCGGATCGCGACAACGTCCGTCTGTACTTCAGCGCGCCCCCCGAGGCTCCCACGACGCGTGGTTTCGCATCGATCCTCGCGCAGGGGCTCGACGGTCACAGCGCGGACGAGATCCTCGGTGTACCCGACGACTTCTATTCGGCGCTCGGTCTCGCAGAAGCTGTGAGCCCGCTCCGTCTGCGCGGAATGTCGGCCATGCTCGCGCGCATCAAGCGGCACTTGCGGGGCTGAAAACATGGAGTTCACCGAACTGGCCGACTATGCGATTCCGGCCGGCGCACTCGTCGAATGGTTGCCGTGCGCAACCGGGCCTTGGGTTCCGGATCCGCGGCCCGTCTCCTACATTCACGAGGCACATCTCAACCGTTCCGCCGCAGGCGCGGGCGACAAGTCTTGGCTGGGAACAGCTTTCGAGATTTCCGGCCCGCTCGATGTCGATGCGTTCCGAGTCGCCCTCGGCCGCTGGATCGACCGTCATGAAGTTCTGCGCTCGCATACCGTCCTCGAGCCCTCGAGTGGCGAGATCACCCGGCACACCGTCCCGATCGGCGGAATCGACATCGGGGTCGTCAGCCACGGCTACGACGCGTCCAGCCAGGACAACTTCGACCACCTTCACCGCCTGTTCGACGATTACGCGTCCCCGCACAGTTGGCCGTCGTACGTCTTCGCGACGTTGACGCCCCGCGGTGGCGACGGTCCGTTCACCGTGTTCTTCGCGGCGGACCACTCGATCATCGACGGTTTCTCGATCGTGCTGGTCGCTCACGAGATTGCAGCGCTGTACCGCGAGGCCTCGACCGGCAGCGCTGCAAATCTGTTCCCGGTGGGCAGCTACGTCGATTTCGGTGCCGTCGAACGCGAGCAGATGGCCGACATGGAAGCCGAGAAGGCTGCGGTGGAGATCTGGCGTAAGGCTCTCGGAACGGACGGGTTACCCCAGTTCCCGCTACCGATCGGTGAACGCGGAACCGATTCTCAGAACGGCCTGTCGACCTGGTTACTCGACGCCGAGCAGTCCAAGGCCTTCAGTTCGACGTGTGCAGCAGCCGGCGTGGGTTATTTCGCCGGACTACTCGGCGGACTTGCGGCCGTAGGTCGCGAAGTCGCGGGGTCCGATCAATTCGAGGTCGTGACGCCGGTTCACACCCGCAGCGCTCAGGAGTGGGCGGGTGCGCTCGGCTGGTTCGTCGGACTGTGCCCGGTCGAGTTCGCCGTTGGATCGGACTGTTCGTTCGGCGACCTCGCGACACGCGCCGCCGAATCGATCGCTTCGGTCAAGCCTGCCGCCGCGGTCCCGTTCGATCGGATCGGTGAGCACCTCGAAACCCCGATTCGACCGCGATTCGTGGTGTCCTACATGGACGTTCGCTTTGTACCCGAGGCCGCACAGTGGCCCGAATGGAACGCCAGAGCACTTCGAAGCAAGGCATACACGCACGACGTATACATCTGGATCAACCGCACACCCCAAGGCCTCAATCTCGCAGTCAGGTATCCAGGCAACGAGACGGCGAACGCCGCGGTTCACGCCTACGTGGCCGCACTGCGCCGGACCGTCGAAGAAATCGTCGCCGAACCGGACACCGGCACCTCCGGCAGCTACTCATCGGTAGTTTTCGAAACCGTTTCCTAAGCCGGAGTGGGCTTTAGCGATCCGGTTACAGCCAGCGCCGAAGCGATGCATACACTCCGAAGTGATGCCAATCCCCCGATGGTGAAATCCCAGAGGAATACACCGCGGAGACAGACTATGCGAACCACAGGAGGCTCAGTGCCCAGTCATGCCAGCGCGCACATTACGAAGGTGCTTGTCGCGAACCGCGGTGAAATCGCGGTACGGGTCATCCGGGCGGCCAAGGATGCCGGCTACGGCAGCGTTGCCGTTTACGCCGAGCCCGACGCAGAAGCGCAGTTCGTGAAGCTCGCAGACGAGGCATTTGCCCTCGGCGGACAGACGTCCGCCGAGTCCTACCTCGTGTTCGACAAGATCCTCGATGCCGCCAAGAAGTCCGGCGCCGACGCCATCCACCCCGGCTACGGCTTCCTCTCCGAGAACGCCGACTTCGCCCAGGCCGTCATCGACGCGAACCTCATCTGGATCGGTCCGTCACCGCAGTCCATCCGCGACCTCGGCGACAAGGTCACGGCACGCCACATCGCAGAACGCGCGAAGGCTCCGATGGCTGCCGGCACCAAGGACCCCGTCAAGGGCGCAGACGAGGTCGTCGCATTCGCCAAGGAATACGGCGTACCGGTTGCGATCAAGGCTGCCTTCGGCGGCGGTGGACGCGGCATGAAGGTCGCCCAGACCATCGAGGAAATCCCCGAGCTGTTCGAGTCGGCCACCCGTGAGGCCATCGCAGCCTTCGGTCGCGGCGAGTGCTTCGTCGAGCAGTACCTGGACAAGGCCCGCCACGTCGAGGCTCAGGTCATCGCCGACCAGCACGGCAACGTCGTCGTCGCCGGTACCCGCGACTGCTCACTGCAGCGTCGCTTCCAGAAGCTCGTCGAAGAGGCTCCGGCTCCGTTCCTGACGGACGACCAGCGCGCACGCATCCACGCGTCCGCGAAGGCCATCTGCAAGGAAGCCGGCTACTACGGCGCCGGAACGGTCGAGTACCTGGTTCAGGGCGACACCATCTCCTTCCTCGAGGTCAACACCCGCCTGCAGGTCGAGCACCCCGTCACGGAAGAGACCGCGGGCATCGACCTGGTGCGTCAGCAGTTCCTCATCGCCAACGGCGAAGAACTCTCCATCAAGGAAGATCCCACCCCGCGTGGACACTCCTTCGAGTTCCGCATCAACGGTGAAGACGCCGGCCGCGGCTTCATGCCCGCCCCCGGCCCCGTTTCCGTCTACCGTGAGCCCACAGGCCCCGGCGTCCGCGTCGATTCCGGTGTCGTCGCCGGCGACGTCATCGGCGGACAGTTCGACTCCATGCTCGCCAAGCTCATCGTCACCGGCGCCACCCGCGAAGAAGCCCTCCAGCGGGCATCGCGCGCTCTGGCCGAGTTCGAGATCGACGGCCTCGCGACCGTCCTCCCGTTCCACCGCCACATCGTCGAGAACCCGGCGTTCGTCGGTGACGGCGAGAAGTTCGACATCTACACCAAGTGGATCGAAACCGACTGGGAAAACACCATCGAGCCGTACGCCGGTTCCGGTGCACCGGTCGACGACGAGGACGAGGCTCTGCCGCGTCAGAACGTCGTCGTCGAGGTCGGTGGACGTCGCGTCGAGGTTTCCCTCCCGGGCCAGTTCTCGCTCGGCAACGGCGGCGGCGCAGCATCCGGTGCCATCCGCAAGAAGCCGAAGGCACGCAAGCGCGGCGGCGCCGGCGGCGGCGCAGCATCCGGTGACGCCGTCACCGCTCCGATGCAGGGCACCGTCGTCAAGGTCGCAGTGACCGAAGGCCAGGAAGTTGCCGAAGGCGACCTGATCGCGGTTCTCGAAGCCATGAAGATGGAAAACCCCGTCAACGCGCACAAGGCCGGTGTCGTCACCGGACTGTCCGTCGAGCCGGGTGCAGCAATCACGCAGGGAACGGTTCTCGCAGAACTGAAGTAAGGCCTCCGGCCCCGTGCGCCTTTCCGGTAGTCCCCACTACCGGAAAGGCGCACAGTCGTTTGAGTAGGCTGTAACGATGGCTGACGTCCCCGACATTCGCATCGGCACTGCAGAACGCGAGCAGGCACTCGATCTCCTGAGCGAGCACTTCGCCGCAGGCCGCCTCACCGTCACGGAGTTCGACGAGAGAAGCGGAATCGTCAGTGCCGCAACAACTCGCAGTGAACTCGTTCCGGTGTTCGCCGATCTACCGGGCAACTATCAAGCTCCAGGCACCGCTCCCCTGTCGATGGTGACACCTCCCGCCGCACCGGCGGAGCGACGATTCAACCCCGACTGGTCCGGACGCGTCATGGCCGTCATCCCGATTCTCGCGGTGATCCTGTTCTTCGTCACCGGCACCTGGTTGTGGTTCCTCGCGATTCCCCTCGCCGGTGCACTGCTGTTCGGTACCGACAGGGAACGCAAAGCCAAGCGTCGCCGCGAGCGGGGCTCCGACTGATGGAGCCGATCGAGATCAACGCAGGCGGATGGTATCTGCGAGCACTGCGCGCAGACGAGCGTGTGGACGACCGCCCTGCCCTTGCCGACGGCGGTATCACCGACCCCGATTACGTGAGTCAGCGGAGCGCTCAGTGGCACGAAAACACCGTCTACTCCTGGGCCGTGTGCCAGCCCAACACCGGTGAGCTTCTCGCCGAGGTCGTTCTGACGCCTCTCGACTCCACCGCCCTGCTGACCGGCTGGGCCCGCGACGGGCACACCGAGGCGCTCACGACAGCCGCCGACGCCGTCACCAGATTCGCCGAAGGTGCACTCGGACTCGTCGTCGTCGAGGGGCAGACGAATTGAAGAACAACCGATACTGGCCGCTGGCGATCGCCGTGGTCATTGCCCTGATCATGCTCTTCTCCCCGGGCTCCACCGTCCCGTCGAGCCCGGAGAACACCGACAAGATCACTCACACGTTGATGTTCGCGGTGCTGGCGATCACCTCGTTGCACGCCCGGATCCCGGCGTGGATCACCGCGGTGTGGCTCGTGATTTTTGCTGCGACGTCCGAGGTTCTTCAAGCAGCGCTGCCCATTTCGCGTTCCGGTTCGATCTGGGACGGCACCGCCGACCTGCTCGGCATCGCCATCGGGATCGGTATCGTCAGCCTCGTGATGCGTCGTCGAACGGCCCGCGACGACGAGCCGAGCAGGTCCTGATCAGCTGAGCAGGTTGCTCCGCAATTGTTCCTGGGTCGACGCGTCGATCTTCAGGCCGTCGGTGAAGTAGGCCTCGATCGATCCGTGGACCTGCGCAAGCTCTGCCATCGACGCCTGCAGGTACTCGCGCCTGACACCGAGGACACCTTCGAGCAGGGTCGGATCGATACCCTTGGCCTCGAATCGCTCGAGGAGCGGCGCGAACATCGGCAACAGAACCTTGTTGGTTTCGAGGTAGTCCGCGAAGACCGCGTCCTCGGAGGCACCCAGGAACAGCAGTAGCGCGGCTGCGGCCCAGCCCGTGCGGTCCTTGCCCGTGGTGCAGTGAATGAGTGCCGGCGAGCTGGGCGGCTGCGCCAAGTCGACGAACAGTTGCCGGTACGACGCGACCGCACTCGGCAAGGTCACGAAATCGCGGTAACTTCCCTGAAAGTACTCGAGCGCCTGGCCGCTACCCAACGCTTCGGCAGCAAACGCCGGGTCGGCGATCATCTGCTGCATCTGAGCCGGAATGGCGCGATACTGCTTGTCCGCCAATACGTCCAGGCCGAGTTCTCGGATTCCGTCCGGCGTCAGATCCGGCGCCGTCTCGCGTTCGGACTCGGTGCGCAGATCGTAGATCGTGACGATGCCCAGATCGGCGAGGGTCTGTGCGCCCTCCGCACTGAGCGATGCCAGATCGGTGGAACGAAACACACTCCCGGTGCGGACGGTGCCACCGAAGCTCGATTCGGGGCCACCGATGTCTCGGAGGTTCGCCAGGGACGGTACGACGGAAGACAGCTTCGGAGTATCGGTCATACCTAAGAATGTATCTGTCACCGGAATAGGGCGGCCGGAGAAATAAGATCGAGACACATCATCTCCCGTAATTGCTGCGCTACAGATCCGTAACATGCTCAAGTAATCCTGTGGACATGCCTACAACGAATTCCAGTGGTCTCGGAGCCTTCGATGCGCTCGGTGACCACCAGGCAGTCGCGGCGCTGCTCGAGTGTTGCCATTCCGCCGTGTGGGCACAGGAAATCGCCTCGTCTCGCCCGTTCGCCGATCTGGAAGCTCTGTTCGGCAAAGCAGATGCGGTGCTGGCCGAGCTTCCCGAGTCCGAGATCGACGACGCTCTCTCCGGCCACCCACGAATCGGTGAGCGAAGCGAGAGCGCGGCCTCTACCCGTGAACAGTCGGGAGTCTCGTCGGCGACAGAAGACGTACTCGCGGAACTTCGACGGAAGAACGCCGAGTACGAAGAGACATTCGGCCATGTTTACCTGGTCTGCGCGTCGGGGAAATCTGGAACGGAGCTCCTCGACATCCTTCGAGGTCGTCTCCGAAACGACCCGGCGACCGAGCGTTCCGTGCTTCGAACCGAATTGGCCGCCATCAATCGGATCAGACTCGCCCGTCTGATCGATGCACTCGCCGGAGGCACAGCATGAGCAAGACCCTCAGCACGCACGTTCTCGACGCGACGACTGGCAACCCCGCGGCGGGGATTCGCGTCGAACTTCGTGATCGAGACGGCGCCTCCGTCACCACTGCGGAGACCGACTCCGACGGCCGCATCCCCGAACTTGCTCCCGGTGGCCTGACCGCCGGTCACTACACCCTGACTTTCGACACCGGAACGTATTTCGAGACCAACGGACAAGAAAACTTCTACCCGGAAGTGACAGTGACCTTCCGGGTGGACGACACGGCACGGGGCTATCACGTCCCACTGTTGCTGTCGCCCTTTGCTTATTCCACCTATCGCGGGAGCTGAACACGTGACTACCGAAAACATCACGACCGGCAACATCACAACCGGCAGTACGAACACCGAACGGTTGAGCGGATCGATCGAACTATCGGGTCACCAGTACGGCAAAGCGGAAAATCGAGTAGTCCGAATCTATCGAGACACCCCCCGTCACGAAATTCACGACATCAACGTCTCCACCTGCCTGCGTGGAGATTTCGCCGACGCATACCTCACCGGTGATCAATCGAAGGTTCTGCCGACCGACACGCAGAAACAAACGGCCTACTCCTACGCCAAGGAAAAGGGTCTGATCTCGATCGAGACGTACGGACTCGAACTCGCCCGTCATTTCGTCGACGACATCGAACCGGTCAGTGGCGCGCGGATCGAGATCGAGGAATACGCCTGGGAGCGTGCGCTTGTCGACGGCAGCGAACACGACTACACCTGGATTCGGAAGGGTCAGGAAGTTCGGACGGCGTCGATCACAATCTCCGATACTGGGACAGCCGATGCCGGGACGTGGGTGATCGGCGGTTTGAAGGACCTGGTGATCCTCAAATCGACCGGTAGTGAGTTCTCGGGTTTCCTCGAAGATCCGTACACGATCCTCGAGCCGACAGACGACCGCGTCATGGCGACGACGTTGGTCGCCCAGTGGCGATTCGTCACCACCGACGTCGACTGGGAATCGGTCTACGTGGGTATCAAGGCACAAATCGTCAAACAGTTCGCGCAGGTGCATTCACTTGCCTTGCAGCAGACGCTCTTCCACATCGGCAAGGCAATTCTCGAAGAGTTTCCGATCATTGCCGAGGTTCGACTGTCGGCACCCAACAAGCATCATTTCGAATATGCACTCGGCCGCTTCGGAGTCGAGAACGACAACGAGGTGTTCCACGCCGCCGATCGTCCGTACGGGTTGATCCAAGCTGCGGTCAGCCGATCCGACGCACCAGACGCGGGGCCGTCGTGGACACCCTATTCAGGCTGGTTGTCGTGACCGACCCGGCCCTCGGGACCACTCTCGTCGTCGCCAATGCCCATGTGGTCACGATGGACAGCGAGCGTTCCGAGCATCCCGACGGCTACGTCGTGATCTCGGGCAACAAGATTGTCGACGTGGGGGCCGGAAAGGCTCCCGTGTACCCCAATGCGCACGTGATCGACGGCAACGGTTGCCTGATCACGCCCGGTCTGGTGAACACACATCATCATCTCTACCAATGGATCACCCGTGGCCTGGCAGCAGACTCGACGCTCTTCGAGTGGCTGACCACGCTGTACCCCGTCTGGGCGGGTATCGACGCCGACGCCGTCCACGTGGCGGCCACCGGCGGACTCACCTGGTTGGCAAAAACCGGATGTACGACCACCACCGACCACCACTACGTCGTTCCCCGTGACGCCGGCGACGTTTTCGAAGCCGAGATCACCGCCGCTGCGCAGGTTGGCCTTCGATTCCACCCGTGTCGTGGGTCGATGGACCTCGGTCAGAGTTCCGGCGGACTGCCACCGGATCACGTCGTGGAAAGACTCGACGACATCCTGACCGGCACGCAGTCGGTGATCGACCGCTGGCACGATCCGAATGCGGGGTCGATGCTGCAGATCGCGGTAGCTCCCTGCTCACCCTTCTCGGTGACGGAGTCACTGCTCCGAGAGTCCGCGACGCTGGCCCGCGAAAACGGCGTGCGAATGCACACGCATCTCGCCGAGACCCTGGACGAGGAAAGCTTCTGCCGAGAGCTTTTCGGTTGCACGCCGGTCGAATACATGGAACGCGTCGGCTGGGTGGGCCCGGACGTCTGGTACGCACACGCAGTCCATCTCGACGACGCCGGTATCGAGACGATGGCGCGAACCGGAACTGCCGCGGCGCACTGTCCGACCTCCAATGCGCGGCTGGGGGCCGGTATCGCCCGTGCCGCCGATCTGGTGAAGGGCGGGGTCACCGTGGGGCTCGGCGTGGACGGCGCGGCGAGCAACGAAGCATGCAGTCTGATCGAGGAGTCTCGTCATGCGCTTCTGTTTGCTCGCGCCAAGGGCGGACCGCAGACGATGACGGTGCGAAAAGCCTTGGAATTGGGAACGATCGGCGGCGCACGAGTTCTGGGCCGCGAGGGCGAAATCGGATCGATCGAGGTCGGAAAACTTGCCGACCTGGCGGTGTGGAAACTCGACACCGTCGCGCATGCCGGCATCACCGATCCGGTGGCGGCGCTCGTACTCGGCTCGACGCCCCCGCTGAAGTTACTACTCGTCAACGGGCGAATCGTAGTTGCCGACGGACGAGTCACCACCGTCGACGAGGACGTCGTGGCCTCGGATGTCGCACGCGCACACCGCGACCTACTCGGAAAGGCTTGAGGCAGCGATGGATCTGCACAGCGTCGACGAAGTTCTGGTGCCGCGGACCCGCGCCGAGCTCCCCTGTGCCTCACCCGGTATCGGGTTCATCGGCGGCGGCACCTGGCTGTACTCGGAACCGCAGCCGCACCTGACCACTCTTGTCGACCTTGCGGGCTTCGACTGGAAAGCTGTCGCGGTCGGCGATCTCGGTCTCGAAATCGCGGCCACCTGCACCATCGAGGAACTGTGCCGCGCCGATCTTCCCACCACATGGTCCGCCGCAGCGCTGTTCCAACACTGCGCTGACGCACTGCTCGCATCATGGAAGGTGTTGCGATACGCGACCGTCGGCGGCAACATCGCGCTCTCCTTCCCGGCCGGAGCGATGACGACTCTGTGCACCGCTCTCGATGCCGAACTGACGATCTGGCGTCCGGACGGTACCGAATACTCAGTCCCCGTAGTCGATTTCGTCATCGACGATTCTCGCAACGTGCTCGGCCCCGGCGAGATCATCCGCAGTATCCGGATTCCCGTGCATGCACTGACCGCACGTACCGCGATGCGAAAACTGGCACAGACGTCACTCGGGCGATCGGCCGTAGCCGTTGCCGGACGCTGCGGTGCCGACGGTTTCACACTGGCGATCACCGCCGCGACCCGCCGTCCGTACGCTCTGAAATTCGACGAACTCCCCGACGCCGCTGCACTTGCGGATGCGTTGCACAGCAGGATTCCGGAAGACGCTTACTTCACCGATGTCCATGGAACTGCGCCGTGGCGGAAGGCGATGACTGACCTTCTCGCCGAAGAAATCCGAGGTGAACTGGAATGAAGTACTCGGTGGACGGAGTTCCCCGCGACGACCAGCCCCGCCCCGGACAGTGCCTGCGAACCTTCCTCCGCGAGCACGGAGCGAACTCCGTCAAGAAGGGGTGCGATGCCGGAGACTGCGGCGCCTGCTCGGTTCTGGTCGACGGACACCCCACCCATTCGTGCATATTTCCCGCCCACCGCCTCGGCGGCCGCGACGTCGTCACCGCCGCCGGCCTCGGAACACCGGAGAAACTTCACCCCATTCAACAGGCATTCGTGGACGCCGGTGGATTCCAATGTGGTTTCTGTACAGCGGGAATGGTAGTCACCGCATCAGCGCTGTCGGTCGAACAAAAATCCGATCTCGCGTGCTCGATGAAAGGTAACCTGTGCCGTTGCACCGGTTATCGGTCCATTCGTGACGCCCTCGCGGGTACATCCAATACCGAGACCGCCAAAACAGGCGGGGCACAAGGGCGTTCCATCGCAGCCCCGGCGTCCGCACGCATCGTCACGGGGACCGAGCAGTACACCATGGACTTCTCCCCGGGTGAGAAGCCGATCGGCCTGCTTCACGTCGCAGTACTCGGCAGTCCGCACGCACACGCACACATAACCCGGATAGACACGGCAGCAGCGGAAGCGGCGCCGGGCGTCGCCGCGGTCCTCACCTTTCAGGACAGTCCGGACGTGCTGTTCTCGACCGCCCGGCACGAGGACCGCAACGACGATCCGGACGACACGCGGGTGTTCGACAGGACCGTCCGTTTCCGCGGCCAGCGCGTCGCCGCGGTCATCGCCGAAACCCCGACGCAGGCGGAACGTGCACTCTCGCTGATCGAAGTCGACTACGAGGTACTCGACGCGGTATTCGAACCAGATCTGGCGCGTTCCCCCGGCGCTCCGCTTCTGCACGGCGACAAAGACGAGAGCTCGCGGATCGCAGAAGTCCCTCGCAACGTGGTTGCCGCGCTTCACGATGGTGTCGGCGATCTGGACCGTGCGCTCGCGGATGCCACTGCAGTCGTCGAAGGTACGTGGAAAACTGCGCGAGTCCAGCACGTGGCCTTGGAAACTCACGGCGCAGTGGGGTGGCTCGACGACGACGGCCGTCTCGTCATCAGAAGCAGCACACAGGTGCCGTTTCTGGTTCGGGACGAATTGGCGCACATCTTCGATCTCGATCGCAGCCGAATCCGGGTGTTCGCCAAGCGGGTCGGTGGAGGCTTCGGCGGGAAGCAGGAACTACTCACCGAAGATCTGGTCGCACTCGCCGTCCTGCGAACGGGTAGGCCCGTTGCTTACGAGTTCAGCCGCAGCGATCAGTTCACCATCGCACCGTCACGGCACCCGATGCGAGTTTCGGTTCGCGCCGGCGCCGATGCCGACGGAACTCTCACTGCACTGGCCATCGACGTCCTTTCCGACGCCGGGGCGTACGGGAACCATTCGATCGGAGTCATGTTCCACGGTTGCGCCGAATCCATGGCGGTCTATCGCGCTGCAACCAAACGCGTCGACGCCGAAGCGGTCTACACGAACAACGTTCCGTCCGGCGCCTTCCGTGGTTACGGGCTCGGCCAGATCATCTTCGCCGTCGAGTCGGCCATGGATCAGCTCGCTGATCGTCTCGGCATGGACCCCTTCGAGTTTCGGCGGCGAAACGTCGTCGTACCCGGAGACGATTTTGTCGACTGGCACGTCGAGGACGGTGATCTCGAATTCGGCAGCTACGGACTGGACCAGTGCATCGACCTCGTCGACAGTGCACTGTCGAGCGGACGCGGGGAGGCTGCACCGGCAGGGTCGCGTTGGCAGATCGGCCGGGGCATGGCAATTGCCATGATCGCGACGATCCCGCCGCGTGGTCACTTCTCCGACACCACTGTCGCACTCGAGGCCGACGGTCGGTACGTGGTGAACATCGGCACCGCTGAGTTCGGCAACGGAACCACCACGATTCACCAACAGATCGCGGCCACCGAATTGCGGACGACAGTCGATCGCATCACGATTGTTCAATCCGACACCGATGCAGGCGGATACGACACCGGAGCATTCGGGTCGACGGGAACGGTGGTCGCCGGCAAGGCGCTCCTGATCGCCTGCGAGCGCCTTCGCGAGCGAATACTGACCCGTGCGGTGCGATTGAGTGGCCGCGGCGCGCAGATCGACGATCTTTCGCCGGACGGGGTCGAAACGTCCCACGGTTGCCTCGATTTCGCGACGCTACTCGAAGGTGGCCCGCTCGCCGCTGACGGTCGCCACGACGGAACACCGCGCTCGGTCTCGTTCAACGTTCACGGTTTTCGCGTTGCCGTCGACACGGATACCGGCCGGGTGAAGATCCTGCAGTCGGTTCAGGCCGCCGATGCCGGCACCGTCATGAACCCGGCACAACTGCGAGGGCAGGTGGAAGGCGGTGTGGGACAGGCCCTCGGCGCTGCACTGTCGGAGGAAATCGTCATCGAAGAAGGCCGAGTGATCAATCCTCAGCTACGCAATTACCACGTTCCACAGATCGGAGATTTGCCGATCACCGAAGTACTGTTTGCCGACACGTACGACAAACTCGGGCCTTTCGGCGCAAAATCGATGAGTGAGGCCCCCTTCAATCCGGTAGCACCGGCGTTGGCAAACGCGATAGCCAACGCGTGTGGAGTGCGTATGTACTCCACACCGATGACACCGGATCGAGTGTGGAGCGAACTCCAGGCCAGAGCCTAGACTTCGCGCTCGAGCACTCGCTCGACTGCGTCGACCGCGTCGTCCAACTCACCGGTGGTCACCGTCAGCGCGGGACGGAATCTGATTCCTCTCTTCCCGGTTGGCAGTATCATCACATGCTCGTCTTCTCGCAGTCGCTGGACGACGCGATCACGAAGGTCACTGTCCGCCAACGTAATCGCGCACATCAGACCACGACCGCGCGGCTCGGTCGCCGCCGCGTAGCGCCCGCAGACTTCGGTCAACCGGGCAAGGAGATGCGCACCCGTGAATCGCGCGCGGTCGATCAGTCGGTCCTGCTCGATGACTTCGAGTATCCGCCGGGCGCGCACCATGTCGGTGAGGTTGCCACCCCACGTCGAATTGATCCGGGAACTGACGTGAAACACATTGTCGTGCACTTCATCCACTCGACCGCCGGCCATGATGCCGCACACCTGCGTTTTCTTACCGAAGGCCACCACATCCGGATGCAATCCCAATTGCTGATAGGCCCAAGCGGTTCCGGTGATTCCGCATCCCGTTTGCACCTCGTCGAGAATGAAGAGGGCGTCATTCTCACGACACAGCTCTTGCATCGCCTGCAGGAATTCCGGCCTGAGGTGATGGTCACCGCCTTCGCCTTGGATCGGCTCGGCGATGAAACAGGCTATATCGTCGGGGTTGTCGGAAAACGCTCGGCGCGCTTGCTCGAGAGCTCGCCTCTCCGCAGCTTCGACATCGCGACCGTCTGCGAGATACGGCGAGTCGATCCGGGGCCAGTCGAACTTGGGGAATCTCGCGACCTTGCCCGGTTCGGTATTGGTGAGCGACATCGTGTATCCGCTACGACCGTGGAAGGCCTCGGTCAAATGCAGGACCTTCGCCCCCAGATCGCTTGACAATCCACGGCTTTCGTTCAACCGACTCTTCCAGTCGAAGGCAACCTTGAGCGCATTTTCCACCGCAAGTGCCCCGCCGTCCACGAAGAACAAGTGTGGGAGCTCCGAATCCCCCAGGACCCGAGCGAAAGCCGCAACGAAGCGCGCCATAGGCTCGGTGTAGATGTCGGAATTACTCGGCTTGTTGGAGGCGACAACGGCCAATTCCTGCTGGAATTCCTCGTCGTCGGCGATCGCAGGGTGATTCATCCCCAGGGCGGAAGAGCCGAAGAAACCGAACATGTCCAGAAACTCGGTGCCGTCTCGCAGGTCGCGGAGATACGAACCTTGCGACCTTTGCACATCGAGAATCAGATCGAATCCGTCGACGAGAATGCTGGCCTTCAGCACGTCGTAGACCGGAAAGAGCGCACTGTCACCGAAGTCTCGCATCGCAGTACTCATACTGCGAAGATTATGTCAATTTTACGAAAGTGTCGATAGGAGGCCGTAAAAGTTACGGAACACCCGTCATTCGTCGTAAAAAGTTTGTAGGATGATGGTGCTTCGCGTGTTGACGTTGGCTGCCGTACGGATCTCCTGCAGCAATCGTTCCAACGCGCGAGGTGACGCCACCCGGACCAGGAGGACGTAGCTTTCGCTCCCGGCCACGGAGTGACACGAGACGACGGCCGGTAGATGACGCAAGCGAGCAGGCGCATCGTCGGGCTGCGAAGGATCGAGAGGAGTGATGGCGACAAATGCGGACAGATTATGACCGAGTGCCTCCGGATCGATCTTCGCCGAGTAGCCACGGATCACCTTGCGAGACTCCAATCGACGCACTCTCGACTGGACTGCAGAGATCGAGAGTCCGGCCTTCTCAGCAAGACTCGCGAGAGTGGCACGGCCGTCCAAGACCAATTCACGCATCAAAAGTCGATCGGTTTCGTCGACCGGAACCCCGGCAGCGTCACTGGTTTCTGTTTCTCGCACCTGCGCAGGCTAACGCAATCGGACATTCGTATGGTTGAAACCTGGGAGCTACGTGCACGGTTCGCAGCGGCCCTCGCCAAGATGTATGGCGACGAGGTCCCCGCTTACAACACCTTGGTAGATGTAACGATGCAGGTGAACCGTGATTTTGCCGCCGAGCATCCGGATTCGGCGGAGCGCCTGGGCAGCCTGGCGAGAGTCAGCGCCGAGCGTCACGGCGCCATCAGACTGGGGACTCTCGACGAACTACGTGACGTAGCCACCGTCTTCGGCGGATTCGGTATGTTTCCGGTCGGCTACTACGACCTCCGGCTCACCGACTCCCCCATTCCCGTTGTCTCGACGGCGTTTCGCCCCACCGACCCTGCCGAACTCGCCCGGAACCCGTTTCGTGTTTTCACTTCGGTACTGACCGGCTCCGATTCCAGGTTCTTCGACACCGACCTCGAGCGTCGGATCACCGGGTTCCTGCGTCGCCGCACCCTGTTCTCTCCAGAACTTCTGCAGTGGGCACGGCAAGCGAACCGCGAGTTCGGCCTACCGGAGCCCGAGGCGACACAATTCGTCGAAGCGGCGACCTCGGCGTTTCGGCTCGGCACCGATCCCATCGACGCCGGTTGGTATCGCGAACTTGCCGCGATCTCACCTGTCGCCGCAGACATCGCCGGCCAGGGCTCGACACATGTCAACCACCTCACCCCGCGAGTGCTCGACATCGACGAGTTGTACCGCCGAATGACCGAGCGCGGCATCATCATGATCGACCGCATCCAAGGCCCACCGAGATGGAATGGACCGCCACTGCTTCTGCGGCAGACGTCGTTTCGCGCACTGGCCGAAGACAGACGTTTTCGGCGGCCGGACGGATCGGTCACCACAGAACCTGTCCGCGTCAGATTCGGCGAGGTGGAGGCACGCGGAATCGCGTTGACCCCCAGCGGGCGTGCGATCTACGACCGACTGATCGCACGGCCCGAGAATGCCGAATGGGGCAGCGAATTTCCGCACACCGAGGACGGACTCGACGACGCGGGGTTGGCGTACTTCACGTACCGAAACGAAGGAACTGTTGTCGTCCGCGACCCGATCGTCTATGAGGACTTCCTACCGGCATCCGCGGCCGGGATCTTCGCGTCCAATCTCGATTCCGTGACCGGATTCGTTTCCGATGCGCCCGGCGCCGAATACGGGCAGGATCGATTGGAGGGCGCCATCGACCGCACCATCGAAGATCCGTTCGAGCTGTACCGCGCACAACAAGAGGCATCACGTGCCCTGCTTTCTCCCGCCAACAACCACTCCCGCCTACAAACACTTCCGCCTTCAAACACAGAGGACTCCCCGTGAACCTGCCTGATCCTTCGAGCCTCGCCGATCGCGCCGAGAGAGCCCTCGCTGCCTGCGGTGTCGAGTGGCCCGCCGGTGATCTGAGCGCGCACACGCCGATCACCGGCACAGAGCTGCGTACGGTCCGGCAGCACTCCGGCCGAGAGGTCGACGACGCCGTCGAGGCGGCTCATCGAGCGTTCCTCACCTGGCGCACCGTCCCCGCTCCGGCGCGCGGCGCGGTGGTGCGGCGGCTGGGCAGCCTACTTACCGAGCACAAGGAGGATCTCGCGGAGATCGTGACGCTGGAGGCAGGCAAGGTCACCTCGGAAGCTCTAGGCGAGGTACAGGAGATGATCGACATCTGTGAGTTCGCGGTCGGTCTCTCCAGGCAGCTCTACGGGCGCACCATGCCGTCCGAACGTCCCGGCCACCGGTTGTCGGAAACGTGGCACCCGCTCGGCGTTGTCGGGGTCATCTCTGCGTTCAACTTTCCGGTAGCGGTGTGGTCGTGGAATACCGCCATTGCTCTGGTCTGCGGCGACTCCGTCGTCTGGAAGCCTTCGGAAACCACTCCGTTGACCGCTCTGGCATGTCATGCGCTCCTGCGGCGTGCGCTCGCGGATTGTGAAGCACCGATCGACGTGCACCAGTTGGTCGTCGGCGGACGTGACGTCGGTGAGGCGCTGGTGGACAACCCACTCGTGGCCTTGGTCAGCGCCACGGGTTCCGTGCGGATGGGCCGCGCCGTGGCTCCGCGGGTCGCCGCGCGCTTCGGACGAAGTCTTCTGGAGTTGGGTGGGAACAACGCCGCGGTCGTCACGCCGTCGGCGGATCTCGAGCTTGCCGTGCGCGGAATTGTCTTCTCCGCCGCGGGAACTGCCGGGCAGCGCTGCACCTCACTGCGCCGACTCATCGTTCACGAGTCGATCGCCGACAAGGTCGTCGACCGCATTGCGTCCGCGTACGCGCAACTCCAGGTCGGTAGTCCCTTCGATTCCGGTGTTCTGGTCGGACCGCTGATCAACGAAGCCGCGTACGAGGCAATGCAGAAGTCCCTCTCGGCCGCGCGCGGCGACGGCGGAACCGTGGTGTGTGGCGGTGATCGCGTCGGCGAATCCGGGTTCTACGTGACACCTGCTCTCGTTCGTATGCCCGCACAGACCGAGGTGGTACGGGCGGAAACATTTGCACCCATCCTCTATATCTTGACCTACACCGACTTCGACGACGCTATTGCACTGCACAACGGTGTACCTCAAGGACTTTCATCCTCGATCTTCACACTCGATCAGCGAGAAGCAGAGCGCTTCCTCGCCGCCGACGGCTCCGATTGCGGCATCGCGAACGTGAACATCGGAACGTCCGGTGCGGAGATCGGCGGCGCATTCGGCGGCGAGAAGGAGACGGGCGGCGGACGCGAATCGGGTTCGGATTCATGGAAGGCCTACATGCGCCGAGCCACCAATACCGTCAACTACTCGGACCAGTTGCCGCTGGCTCAAGGCGTCGAGTTCGGCTGAACGCGTTCTGGGCAAAATCGGCGATCGCTTCGATCAACTCCGGGAGCCTCGACAACTGCGGGGCGTGGTCGGTGTCCAGGCTGACCACCTGGGCACCGGGAACAAGTTTTTGCATGGCACGCTGAGCTTCGATCGGCACGGTTCGATCGAGCGTGCATTCGACATACAAACGCGGGACGGTTCCGAATCGTTCTTCCGTCCAGACGGGTGCCATCAGGCGGGCCGACTCCAGTTGTGGAACGAGCATGCGCGCGGCGAAGATCGCATCAGCCACTGGCGCTTCGTGGAAGAACACAGCGGCACCGGCTTCGGGCGGAACCACCGTCGCATTCCCGTCGTCCACGGGGACCAACCAACGTGAGATCCCGACCGGACTTGCCAGACCGACTTCGATGCAGAGCATCCCGAAGTCCATCTGCGATGGAAGCATCATCCCCGCGACGTACACAAGACCCGCTACCCGCGACGGCAGTAACTCAGCCACCTGTGAGGCCACGATGCCTCCGCCGGAGTGACCGACGAGGGTGCACTGCCCGTCCAGGGACTCGACTACTGCCACAACATGTTCGGCAACTGCGTCGAGATCGATCACGTCGTCGGGGTTCCAACTTCCCGAGCCTGGAAGCTCCACCACAACGGGATTGAAGCCGGCCGATTTCAGGGGGCCACACACACGATCCCAGACCCAACCGCCGGCCCACGCTCCGTGGATGAGGACGATGTTCCGTGCACTCACTGCTTGATCTCGAGCTCTGCAGCCGAAAGTACCCGAGCCGCCTCACGACCTGCGGCGGCGTTGGACTTTCCCTGCCTCGACCCGGCCAATTTGGCCTTGATGTGATCGCGAACGGTAATGGATTCGTACTCCAAGCCGGAGTCGTCCTGAAAACTCGGCAGAGTCGCAATCACCGCGTCGACGTTTCCGTCGTGGAAGAAGGCCGCCGATCGCCGACGCTTGATGGTGCCGTTCACCACCGGAGGCGCAACTCGGTGCAGCGTGGACATCCACCTGTCGTTGGTCAGTCGCGCGGTGAGATCCCCGAGATTGACCAGTAGCGCGCCGTCGACCGGCCAGACATCGTGCCAGCGTCGGTCGCTCCCGAGTACTTGCAAACCTTCGACCTGATCCGCCCACAGCACGGTGACCAGCCCGAAATCGGTATGTTCGCCCATACCCTTCAACTCACCGTCCAATGTCACCGTCCCTTCGGGTAATGCGTAGTTGTTCATCCGCAGTACGTCGATGGAATGGTCGGTGATCGACTCGAAGAATCCTGGGGTCAGACCGAGCGCATCTTCGAAAATAGTGGTCAGTGTGCGTGCCACCCGCTCGCCATGGGCGTAGTAATTCTCCACTCGTTCCGTGAAACCTGGCACTGCGGGCCACAGATTGATTCCGTAATCCTCCTCCGACAGTTCGAGTTCGGTGAATGATCTGGCTTCGGTTCCGACGTTGAAGGCCTCGAAGAAGTCATTCATCCGAGTCGCGGATTCGACGCCGAGGCTCAAGCTCAGCGACTCGCTCTTGGGCGGGCTGTATCCACGATTCGCGCCCTCGATTCGGTAGCCCGTTTTCGTCTCCATCGGCAGCCCGAAGAAGTCGTCCATGGCTTCGGCGAGGCCGGAAGAAACATCGGTCGGAACACCGTGGCCCCGAATCTGGATGAAACCGACAGTCCGACAGGCATGGTCGACTTCGGCGGCCACTCGCGCCTTGTCCTGGTCGGCACCACCGAGTACGTAGGGCGAGATGTCGATGACGGGAACTTCGAAGGGATCAGACTGGGACTGTGACACTGGCGTCTCCTGCAGAGCTGGTAGCGGGTTCAGTTTGTGCAGTGGGGTGGAGGCTCTCTCGCGATCGCCTCGCGAGTTCACCGAGTCGGGTGTGATTGAACAGCAGATTGAGTGAAAAGGCAGAGGCCGCAGCCAAGGTGATGCCGCTACCGAGGAGGATCTGAGCCGAGGAGGGGAATCGCTCGAACATCCCCTCCGCAAATTCCGGCAGAATACCGATCCCCACCGATACGGCGGCGATCGTGGTGTTGATCGGGTCGCTGAGATCGACCTTGCGCAGTGTGTTGATTCCGACCACGGCGACAGTGGAGAACAAGATGATTCCGACGCCGCCGACCACTGGATCAGGCAGGGCTGCAACTACTTCACCCATTCGCGGGATGAGGCCGAGGACGATCAGAATGGCACCGCTGGTAGCGGTCACGTACCGGCTGTACACCCGGGTCGTGGCAACGGCGCCGACATTCTGCGAGAAAACGGTGTCGACAAAGGCATTGAAGATTCCGCCCAGAACTCCCGACATGCCGTCGGCCACCAGCCCGCGTGCGAGATCTGCTTTTTTCAAAGGCTTTCCGGTGATCTCGCTGACCGCCAGCATGCTCGCCGTCGATTCTGCGAAGACGACTGCCATGACGATACTCATCGCCACCACGGCGGTGACGGGAAACTCCGGAGCGCCGAAGTGGAACGGCATCGGGAAGCCCACCCAGGCCGAGCCGCCGACGCCACTCAGATCGATCAGACCCATCGGGATGGCGATCACGGTACCGATCACCAGTGCCATCAGTACACCGAGTTGCGTCCACATCCCGCGACCGAGGCAGATGAACGCCACCGCGACCACAACGACTGCGGCAGCCAGCGCCAGATTCTTCGGATCGGCGAACGACGGGGAGGTCGGGTCGTTTCCGACGATCAGTCCTCCCGCGACACCGATCAACGAGATGCCGATGACTGTGAGGACGACGCCGGTGACCAGGGGTGGGAAGTATCGGACGATTTTGGCGAACGGAACGGCCAACGCTATGCCGACCACGCCACCGACCAGCATGGACCCGTACACGGCCTGCAGGCCGTACTCCTTGGCGATCAGAATCATCGGCGTCAGCCCGGCGAACGTCGCACCGCAGACGATCGGCAGGCGGACACCGGCAACCTTGCCGACGCCCAGGCTCTGAATGATCGTGATGATGCCTGCAACGAGCAAGTCCGCACTGATCAGCATCGCGACCGTGCTGCGGTCCAGCCCGACTGCGGCACCGAAAACCAGCGGAACCGTGATGCAACCGGTGTACATGATGAGGACGTGCTGAAGAGCAAAAGCAGACTGGCGGGCAATGGGGAGCCGCTGGTCGACTGGATGGATGGCCATGCGCCGATCTCCGTCCGAAGCTGGAAGTGTTTCGTGTACGTGACTATTCAGCACGTCGATAATTTCTTACCGTGGTCGAATTTGTTTCGTCTGTGTAATCAAAACTTTCACCAGAGCACTGCTATCTTCGGCACATGGACGACGACCAGAGAGCGATAGCGACCGCAATCGGGGCAGCCGTGCGGACAGCGAGAAAAGAAGCCGGTTTGACGTTGCGTGAGGTTGCCGTGAAGTCAGGGTTGTCGCAGCCATTCCTGAGCCAAACCGAAAACGGGCACGCAGTACCCAGCGTCATGAACCTTCACCGCCTCGCGCAATCGCTCGGCACCACGGCGCACTCACTCTTGGCACAGGGCGAGCGAACTCCGTCCAGCCTCGTCCGCGCCGGCGAGGGGCGAACCTTCGAACTGGCACACGATTCGGTGATCCGATTCTGCTCGACCGGTTCACGGACCATGGAACCCAACGAGATCACGGCAGCACCTCACTCCGAGGCAGGTGAGCACACCGAGCATGCCGGCGAAGAATTCATTCATGTTCTCGAAGGATCTGTCGAGGTCGAGGTCGGGCTGGACGAGCATCACGTTCTTCATGTCGGCGATACCCTCCTCTACACCTCGACCATCCCGCATCGGTGGTTCAATCGCACCGCTGCAGTTGCGAGATTCCTCATCGTGAGTTCACCGCCGTCCTTCTAGATACGCCACCGCTGCAGTTCCACACCACAACCCCGGCTCGCGGCTTACCCTGACAGCGTGACCAAGTGGCCGGAACTTGCGCGTGAGATCGCCGATACCGTTCTGTTTCCCGTCGCCGACAGCGTCGACGCCGACGGAGAAATCCCCAGCAGCCATTTCGACGCGCTCGCCGCCGACGGCTTCTACGGCATCGCCGCCCTCGGTGACGGTGGCCCTAGCAGCGAAGAACTGGTCGAGGTCCTCGAAACCTTGTGCGGCGGTTGCCTCGCGACGACGTTCACCTGGATGCAGCATCACGGCGTCGTCGGGGCCCTGGCAGCGAGTACCAATACGTCTCTGCGCGAACAATACTGGGACGGTCTGGTTTCCGGCACGATTCGCGGTGGGGTTGCCTATGCCGGCGCCATCCCCCGCCCACCGCTCCTGTGGGCCAAGCGGGTGAACGACGGCTACGTCCTCGACGGGATCGCACCCTTCGTCACCGGTTGGGGCATCGTCGATGTTCTCTTGGTGTCGGCGCGCGACGAGTTCGACAATTCCATCGTTCATTCCGTCGTACCGGTGGGCGAGACCCCGGGTCTGACGATCGAGGAGCTTCCACTGATCGCGGCGCGCGGGAGCAACACCGTCCGAATCGTGTTCGACGCTTTCGAAATTCCCGATACCGACGTCTGTGCTGTCGTCAGCGACGAACAGTTCCAGAGCACCCAACTCCCCGGCTTGTGGCTCAATGGCGCGATGGCCATGGGCATAACCCGCCGCGCCGTGACCGAACTCGCGGATCTGGGAGTCGACGCCGACGCGTTCGAAGAACAAGCCGCCCGGGCGCGCGCCGATCTCGATGCAGCACTGCGCGGCGGCGGCGACATGTCGGCCGCACGCGCCCGCGCATCGGAACTTGCGATACGAGCATCGGCCGCGCTCGTCACTGCGACCGGAAGCCGCGCCCTCGTCGGCAGCAACACCCCCGAGCGGCTCATGCGAGAAGCCACCTTCACTCTTGTCGCGGCTGGTCGACCGGAGATCAAGACAGCTCTCGTGGAACGACTCAGCGGATACTGAGTCCGCACGGTTGCACTCGATTACGCTGGGGCTCATGACCAGTGGAGAACCAGTACTCATCCCGGCCGGAACCGTGTTCACGCCGGAGGACCTGACGTTCTATGCCGATCGCGACTCCCGCAGTCTCGACGACGCCATCGCCGAAGCCGACCTTCTTGTCAGTTGCCCACACTCGGGTTCCGCGATTCCAGCAGAACTCTCACGTTTTCTCGCACCCGAGTTCACACAGCGGCTGCAATTCGACTTCACCGACATGTCCACCAGTCCCATCGTGCGCCGTTGGTCCGAAATAGATTCGCGCATCGTGTACGTGGAGAATCCGCACCCTCGCATGATTCGCGATCCCAACCGTGCGAAGCCCGAAAACCTGGAAGCGTCACTGCGCGAAGCCTTCGCCCGCGTCCACAAGGTCGGTGCAGGCAACAAAGCAGACCTCACCGGCGTCGACGCAGTTCGCCCTGTCACCTTCTCGTTCTACCCCCTGTTGCTCGAGCCGACCGACGACGCGGGCTGGAAGAACCTCGCCGAGACCTTCACCGAGACAGCCGAACACGGTTTGAGTGTCTACGAAAGAACTCGCGACGCACTGATCGAAGCCATGGTGGAGAAGAGCTTCGAACTCGGTCGATCGTTCACGACGTTGTCGTTCCACGACACGATGAACCACACCACCCGGCGGGACGGCGCCGTCAATGTCGAACGGCCGGAAGCAGATCGACTCCCCGACGTCGTCGCACTCTCCAATCGTGGCGACCACCACGGCAATCGACGCGGCGACAATCCCGTGACGATGGATCCGGAGCTCATTCGCACACTTGCGGTCTCACATCGCAAGGGATTTCAGGTCGACGATCCAGATGCCGTCGCTCTCAATCAGCCGTACCTCGGCAGTTTCGAAATCATCCGAGCCGGAGCCAGATTCGCCGAATTGAGCGCCCGCGCCGCCGAAGCCGGGATCACGTTGAGTGCGGTTCAGGCCGAATTCAAACGAGAATTCCTACTGGGAGACGAACTGGCCGCATACATCATGGAACCCGGCCTCGATTGGCCTACACCCGACGCCGAACGGGTGGACCAGCTCGCCCACGCGTGCAAGGCGAGCTGGGACCACTACCGCAACAGCTGACTCAGCGATATCACTCAGGCTGACTCAGCGGTTTCACTCAACCGAGTACCACTCCGAACACCGCGCCGGCCGCAATCGTCGTGACGGCCAAGATGATGGTCGGCAGGAAGAACGAGTGGTCGACGAGCTTGGAGCCGAGCTTCGTGCTGCCCGAGAGGTCGAAGTTCGCAGCTGCGATCTGTGAACCGTTTGTCGGCAACAGATAGACACCGGCAAAGGCTCCGGCCCACATGCCGCTCACCAGGCCGGGTGCAATCCCGGCAGCGAGACCGATCGGCACGATGGTCCTCGTCGCGGTCGACTGGCTGGTCGTCAGGACACAGACCAGGAAGACACCGAGCGCGAAGATCCATGGCGCGGCGTTGACCCAGTCGCCGACGGTGCTCGTGATCAGCTCCGAATGTGCGCTGATGAACGTGTCCGTCAGCCATGCCAGACCGAACAGCGCGATGGCCGAGACCATGCCGGCACGGAACACCGTCGACGAGGGCACGTCGGCAACGTTCGGGCGGCACACCAGCAGGATCAACGTACCCACGACGAACATCAGCATTTCGATGATCGGTGTCATCCCCATCGGGGTACCGTCGGCGGCTTCGGGGCGAATTCCCTTGAACAGGCCGAAGATCACGATGGCCAGAACGCCGGCCAGGAAGATCAGTGCCGCGTTTCGTCCGGTCTTCGTCGAGACGAGTTCGGTCTTGGACGCTGCACCAGGTCCGGCCAATTCGCCCGACTTCATCTTCGCCTGTATGTCCGGGTCGTCGTCGAGATCCTTACCGAGCCTGTTGACCGCGATGGAGGAGAGGACGATGCCGACAACAGCGGCCGGGAAGGTGATCTTGATGATGTCGATGAGTTCGAAATCGTAAGGCGGCACGTCGGTCAGCGTGACCATCGCCGCCATCGCCGCGGACACCGGACTACACGCCAGCGCCACACCGGTCGAGACAACCGACAGCGACAGCGGCCGTGACGGCCGCACACCGTTCTTGTACGAGACGTCGTAGATGACAGGGAGCAGCGGGTAGAGGATGTTGGACGTACCGGCACCGACCGAGAACAGGAATGACACCAACGGCGCGATCAGCGTGATCTGTTTCGGGCGAGATTCGATCAACTTGGCCGCGATGGTGACCATCCAGTCGATACCACCGGCCGCCTGCATCATCGACGACGCGAGGACAACGGACAGGACGATGAGGAGAGCGTCGACCGGCGGACTGCCGACGTCCTCTCCGAAGACGAACACGAGGACGGCAACACCTGCGCCGCCCCACAGACCGAGAGCGACACCGCTCGATCTGGTACCCATGACAATCGCCCCGAGCACTACCGCCAGCTCGAGGACAATCTTGACTGCTTCCATCAGGCACTCGCCTTCTCGATAACAAGAGAATCGCTATAACAGGGCAAATAGTATGCTCAGCACTTCGGCTGCGGGCACGAACACGCTGTCGGTGGGAAGGGGCAATATGGTGGTCGTGACCAACGTCCTCGGTAGGTTCTCGCCCGCCACACGCGAGTGGTTCGGCGGCGCTTTCAGCGCTCCGACTGCTGCGCAGCTCGGTGCCTGGGAATCCATCGCAAGTGGCTCTCACACACTTGTCGTCGCACCCACCGGCTCCGGCAAGACATTGTCGGCGTTCCTGTGGGCCCTCGATCAACTCGCCGCCAAGGACGAAGGCGAACGCGCCACCAAAGTCCTCTACATTTCGCCACTCAAAGCGCTGGGCGTGGACGTCGAACGGAACCTTCGCGCGCCGCTGGTCGGCATCACACAAACCGCGAAACGTCTGGGCCTCACCCCGCCCGAGATCACCGTCGGTGTCCGTTCCGGCGATACGTCCCAGGCCGACCGGCGCTCGTTGATCAAGCGTCCTCCGGACATCCTGATCACGACGCCGGAGTCGTTGTTCCTCATGCTCACCTCCGCTGCCCGGGAAACACTGGTCGGCGTCGACACCGTGATCGTCGACGAGGTTCACGCGGTGGCGGGTACCAAGCGCGGCTCGCACCTTGCGCTCTCTCTGGAACGTCTGGACGGCTTGCTCGAGCGTCCGGCGCAACGCATCGGATTGTCGGCCACTGTCCGTCCTCACGAGGAGATCGGGCGGTTCCTCGCCGGTTCGGCACCGATCCGAATCGTGGCACCGCCTGCCGCCAAGACCTTCGACCTCACGGTCCGTGTCCCCGTCGAGGACATGACCGAATTGGGTATCGCAACGCCCGCCGACGGTTCCGAATCCCCCACCCCGCAAGCCGGTTCGATCTGGCCCCACGTCGAGGAACAGATCGTCGACCTCGTGCTCGATCACCGATCGTCCATCGTGTTCGCCAACTCTCGGCGCCTCGCCGAACGATTGACAGCCAGGCTCAACGAGATTCATGCAGAACGCATCGGTCTGGCCGTCGAGAAAACACCTCGCCCGCCCGCGCAGATCGGAGCTCCCACCGAGGTCAACTACGGCGCAGAACCCCTCCTTGCTCGCGCCCACCACGGATCGGTCAGCAAAGACCAGCGAGCCCTCATCGAAGACGACCTCAAATCGGGTCGATTGCGATGCGTCGTCGCCACCAGCAGTCTCGAACTCGGAATCGACATGGGCGCCGTCGACTTGGTCATCCAGGTGGAGGCGCCGCCTTCGGTTGCCAGCGGCCTGCAACGTGTCGGTCGCGCGGGCCACCAGGTCGGCGAGATCTCACGAGGCGTCGTCTTCCCCAAACATCGCACCGACCTGATTCACTGCGCGGTGACCGTCGAGCGCATGGTCGAAGGCAAGATCGAGGCGATGGCCGTTCCCGCCAATCCCCTCGACATCCTTGCCCAGCAAACTGTTGCGGCCACCGCTCTGGAACCGATCGACGTCGACGACTGGTTCGAGACGGTGCGCCGAAGCGGTTCCTTTGCAACGCTTCCCCGTTCGGCCTACGAGTCGACTCTGGATCTGCTCGCCGGGCGGTACCCCTCGGACGAGTTCGCCGAATTACGTCCGCGCCTGGTCTGGGATCGCGAGTCCAACACTCTGACGGGCCGCCCGGGTTCGCAGCGCTTGGCAGTCACTTCCGGCGGCGCCATCCCCGACCGCGGCCTCTTCACGGTCTACATGGTCGGTGAGAAAGCATCAAGAGTCGGCGAACTCGACGAAGAAATGGTCTACGAATCCCGGGTCGGCGACGTCTTTGCGCTCGGCGCCACCAGTTGGCGGATCGAGGAGATCACCTTCGATCGGGTTCTGGTCAGCCCCGCCTACGGCATGCCCGGTCGTTTGCCCTTCTGGCACGGCGACGGACTCGGTCGCCCCGCCGAACTCGGACAGGCGTTGGGACAATTCGTTCGAGAGACCGCGCTGGGTAACGAAGCCGACGTCGTCGAGCGTTGTCGCGTGGGCGGGCTCGATCACAACGCCACAACCAATCTGATCCAACTCGTCGGTGAGCAGAAGAATGCCACCGGGCAGGTCCCGTCGGATCGAACGCTGGTTGTCGAGCGCTTCCGCGACGAACTCGGCGATTGGCGTCTGGTGCTGCATTCCCCGTACGGCCAACGGGTACACGCACCGTGGGCCCTCGCCATCGGGGCCCGCTTGCAGGAACGATACGGCGTCGATTCCAGTCCGACGGCCTCCGACGACGGCATCATCATCCGTCTCCCCGACACCGAGAACGAACCTCCCGGCGCCGAACTGTTCACCTTCGACGTCGAGGACATCGAAGATCTGGTCACCCAGGAGGTGGGTGGCTCGGCATTGTTCGCCTCCCGATTCCGCGAATGTGCCGCCCGCGCACTGCTTCTCCCACGCCGCAATCCCGGCAAGCGTGCCCCACTGTGGCAGCAACGTCAGCGGTCGGCGCAACTGCTGGACGTCGCCCGCAAGTTCCCGACATTCCCGATCCTGCTCGAGACCGTGCGTGAGTGCTTGCAGGACGTCTACGACCTGCCGGCACTGAAGGAATTGTTCGGCAAGATCGAACGGCGCCAGATTCGAATAGTCGAAGTGGAGACGCCCTCGCCTTCACCATTCGCGAGTGCGCTCCTGTTCAACTACGTCGGCGCGTTCATGTACGAGGGCGACAGCCCCCTGGCCGAGCGACGCGCCGCCGCACTGTCGTTGGACTCCACGCTGTTGGCCGAACTCCTCGGCCGCGTCGAACTGCGCGAGCTGCTCGACGCCGGAGTGATCGAGCAGGCAGAACGTGAACTGCAACGTCTCGCTCCGGACCGCAAGGCCAAGGACCTCGAGGGCGTCGCCGACCTCCTCCGTATGCTCGGCCCGCTGACCACCGAAGAAGTCACGGAACGCTGTCTCGAGGATCCGGTCTCGTGGCTCGACAAGTTGGTCGCAGACAAACGTGCCCTCCACGTCTCCTATGCGGGCGAGAGTTGGTGGACCGTCGTCGAAGATGCAGCGCGCCTTCGCGATGGACTCGGCGTTCCCCTACCCATCGGGGTTCCGGCCGCGTTCATCGAGCCGGTCGATCAGCCACTCGACGACCTCCTGAGCCGATACGCACGCACCCACGGACCATTCACTCTCACGGATGCGGCTGCACGCTTCGGTATCGGAGTATCCGTCGCGCGTGACGTTCTCGGTCGGCTCGCGCTCGAAAAGCGTGTTCTCGAAGGAGAATTCCGACCGTCTGCAACTGGGAGCGAATGGTGCGACGCCGAAGTCCTGCGCCGCTTGCGGCGTCGCTCGCTCGCCGCGGCACGGCAGGAGGTCGAGCCGGTCAGTACCGCAACGCTCGGACGTTTCCTTCCCGGTTGGCAGCATGTGGGCGGCACGCTGCGCGGAATCGACGGTGTTGCAACGGTAGTCGATCAACTTGCCGGCGTTCCGATTCCGGCGTCCGCTCTCGAGTCGTTGATCCTGCCGAGCCGAGTCGCCGACTACTCCCCCGCGATGTTGGACGAACTCACCTCGACGGGTGAAGTCCTGTGGTCCGGATCCGGAGCAATCTCCGGCAAAGACGGGTGGGTAGTGCTGCACCCCGCCGACCTGGCACCGATCACGCTCAATTCGCCCGCCGACACCGACGTCTCGGAGTTGCAGAAGCGCATCCTCGACCTGCTGTCCGGCGGCGGTGCCTACTTCTTCCGCCAGTTGGTCGACGCGTTGCAAACTACGGAGTCGGCTGCAGACACGGTCGACAGTGCGGTGACGACGGCACTGTGGGAGTTGGTGTGGCTCGGACACATCGGTAACGACACCGTCGCACCGCTGCGCGCACTTCTCTCGGACACCACCAGAACCACCACAAGTCACCGATCGCCTCGACGTGTTCCTCGTGCCCGTCCGTACCGCGGAATGGCGCGCGCTTCCACCCCGGCTCGCACGGGACCGGCAACCGCTTCTGGTCGGTGGTTCCAACTGCCGGCCATCGAACCGGACCCGACCATCCGGGCGCACGCCACGGCCGATCTGTTGCTCGAACGGTACGGCGTAGTCACCCGCGGATCGGTGATGAGCGAGAACGTGCCGGGCGGTTTCGCGTTGATCTACAAGGTACTGAGCACGTTCGAGGACAACGGACGCGCTCGACGCGGATACTTCGTGGACACCCTGGGCGGCGCTCAATTCTCGACGCCTCCCGTGGTCGACCGCTTGCGCACGTTCGGTGATTCCATCGAGGGGCGCCACACCTCCTGGGCTGCAGTCACTCTCGCGGCGTGCGACCCGGCCAATCCATACGGCGCAGCACTGCCGTGGCCGGCGTCGGGGGGCGAAGAGTCACCCGGACACCGGCCCGGGCGTAAGGCGGGAGCACTGGTGGTTCTGGTGGAGGGCGAGTTGGTTCTGTTCGTCGAGCGAGGCGGTCGCACCATCCTGACATTCACCGACGACGGCGGAACTTTGCGCCTGGCAGCACTGTCGCTTGCCCAGAAGGTGACTTCTCGCGCTGTCGACAAATTGGTAGTGGAGAAGGTCGACGGAGAGACCATCCACGGCAACGATTTTGCTCCCGTCCTGGTCGAAGCCGGCTTCGCGGCCACCCCTCGCGGATTCCGGTTGAGGTCATGAGGATTGAGGTCATGATGGTTGCGATCGTGAAGTGCTGGAGCGGCGACCATGCCTGAGGGCGATACCGTGTGGCGGGCCGCCAACGATCTGCGCGCTGCCCTGGCCGAGAAGGTACTCACCACCTGCGATGTCCGCGTTCCTCGCTATGCCACCGTCGATTTATCGGGACATCGTGTGGATTCCGTCGCCAGCCGCGGAAAGCATCTGCTGATCCGCGTGGGCGAAGCGTCCATTCACACGCATCTGAAGATGGAGGGTCAGTGGCAGATTTATCGCCCCGGCGAGCGCTGGCGCAGACCCGCCCATCAAGCGCGCATAATCTTGGCCGCCGAAGACTCTGTAGCAGTGGGCTTTTCACTGGGAGTCACCGAGATCCTCGAACTGGGGCAGGAACAGGAGGCCGTCGGGCACCTCGGACCGGACCTGCTCGGGACCGATTGGGACAGTTCCGTGGCCGTCGAGAATCTTCGCGCTGCAGACTCCGTACCGATCGGAGTCGCGCTTCTGGATCAGCGCGTGATGGCCGGACTGGGCAACGTGTACCGCAACGAGATCTGCTTCCTACGAGGCATTCACCCGAAGACGCCGACACACCGCGCCGGGAACCTCGACGCGATTGTGGATCTGTCATTCCGCACCATCAACGTCAACAAGTCGCGTCGCATCCGGGTCACCACCGGCGACACCCGCCCAGGTAGGCAAACGTGGGTGTACGGCAGACGCGGAAAACCTTGCCGCCGATGTGGAACCCGCATCAGAGAAGGCACCCTCGGACCGGATCAGCTCACCGAGCGAAATATCTTCTTCTGCCCCGCGTGCCAGCCGTTCACGCCTGGTTAGCGTTGATCAGCAGCCGGACGCAATGGCGCACAAATCGCTCGCGCTCGACGACGATCGAGCCGTCCAGATAACCGATGAACAGTGTGAACAACGCCCCGACCAGCCCGACTGCCACCAGCTGCTTGTCCACCGGATCAGCAATCTCGGACAACTGGTCGTACACCAGGTCCACGAACGCCGGCATCGATTCGATACCGCGTCCGCTCAGCACCGGCTCCGAGAGCGGAGCGATCAGAAGCACTCGCCCCATTGCCGGGTCGTCGACCATCAGCTTGACGAAAGCGTCGACCGCAGCGGTGGCGACTGCCTCGGATGTCGTCTCGGACTCCACTGCCGTGGCGAGCGCCGACTGCGCGCGCTCGGCGACAAACGTGTGGACCGCGACAACGTACTGATCGCGATCGGTGAAGCTCTCGTAGAAGTACCGCTCGGTCAGACCAGCGGCCTTGCAGACCGCTCGCACGTTGACGGCCGGACCGTCGACCGCACCGAGCAGTGTCACTCCGACGTCGAACAACGTCGCCTTTCGAGTGGCCCTGCGTTCTTCGATGCTCACAACTTCCCCACTTCGCCGACACTTGTTCTTCAATGCACCCGGTATTCGATCCTTGACTACCGCTGTTGTCGATCCTAATCTGACAACATGCGTAGTCAACTTGGCGACAGCAGCACCCCGGTTCCCCTCGGTCCGGATTCCCTGACCTGGAAGTATTTCGGCGACTGGCGCGGGATGCTCCAAGGTGTCTGGGCAGGTTCGATGCAAAACATGCACCCTGGTCTCGGCGCCGGGGTCGAGGAGCACTCGCAGTTCTTCGACGAGCGCTGGGAACGGCTGTACCGCTCGCTGTATCCCATTGCCGGCGTCGTCTTCGACGGCGATCGCGCGCAGCAGACAGCCGAAGAAGTCCGTGGCTATCACACACGGATCAAGGGCATCGACAAGCTGGGACGCCGGTACCACGCACTTGATCCCGACACCTTCTACTGGGCGCACGCGACATTCTTCATGGGCACCATCGTCACCGCCGAGAACTTCTCCGGTGGCCTGACCGAGGCCCAGAAACGACAACTCTTCACCGAGCACATTCAGTGGTACCGCCTGTACGGGATGAGCATGCGCCCGGTTCCCGAAACCTGGGAGGCATTTCAGGAGTATTGGGACCACATGTGCCGCAACGTACTCGAAGACAACAAAGCGACCCGCGACGTCTTGGATTTGTCGGGGCTGGGAAAGCCCCCGTACATGACGTGGCTACCCGATCCGTTGTGGCGGCTCACGCGGATTCCCCTCGCCCGCGGATTCGTGTGGCTGACAGTGGGCATGTACGACCAACCGGTTCGCGACCTTCTCGGCTACTCGTGGACCAGTCGCGATCAGAAAATTCACAACGCTGTCGGCCGCACCGTCAACGCCGTCTTCCGCCTGGTGCCGTGGCGATACCGGTATCAACCGCGCGCTCGCGCGGGATGGGACCGAGCCAGCGGCAGAATTCCCGCCGGGGCACCACTGGTCCACACACCGGCGCGCAATCTACCGCCGCTCGAGCAGCGAGATAATCCGATGCACTACAGCCCGAGGGTCTGATCTGCCATGCTCTGAACATGGAGTGGGACCTGCGAACACTGCTGAACCGGCCGATCACGTCTCACGGTGCGCCGCTGGGACAAGAACGTGTGGCGGCGAGAACCACCGCGTACATCTACGGCAACATTCTTGTCCTCGCCGCACTCGTCCCGGTGACAAAATCTCAGGAATCACTGGGCGCCGCGATTGTGGTCGGCACGGCATTGTCGACGTACATCGCCCACACATTTGCCGAGAGCGTCGGCGAGAGCATTCGCAACGACCGCCGTCTCACCACCGCGGAGAGAATCGACTCGCTGCGCGATTCTGTCCCGATCCTCACCTCCGCGGTTGTTCCTGTCGCCATTCTCGCGACGGCGTGGTTCAACTTCCTGGAACCACGGACGGCGCAGTTGATCGCGGAAATCGTCTTGATCCTGCGCATCGGATCCACCAGTTACGTGATCAGCCGTCTTCACGGCGAGAAAGTCAGCACGAACACACATCTGGCAGCCTTCGGCCTCGCTGCCGTCGCCACCCTCATAGTCGGCTTGAAGATAGTGCTCACTCATTGACGAGCCACAACTGCAAATTGCCAGGCCTGAAGGGGTACTGCCGTTACCCGGCTGAGCAGTCACTCCCACCGAACCAGTGGCCGCCGCTACCGTGGACGACATGAGCATCCCGAGCCTGAAACTGAACAACGGCGTCGACATCCCCGCGCTGGGCTTCGGCGTCTACCAGACCCCGCCGGACGAAACTCTCGCCGCAGTCGAGTCCGCGCTTTCGGTGGGTTATCGCCATATCGATACGGCTGCGGCCTACGGCAACGAGAAGGGCGTCGGCGAGGCGATCCGGCGATCCGGTCTCGATCGCGGTGAGATCTTCGTCGAAACGAAAGTCTGGATCACCGACTACGGATACGACGAGACCTTGCACGCCTTCGACAAGAGCGCAGGCAAACTCGGAGTCGAGCAACTTGACCTCCTCATCCTTCACCAGGCGTTGCCGAGCGAGTTCGAGCGCACCATCGACGCGTACAAGGCGCTGGAAACACTTCTCGCAGACGCCAAGGTTCGTGCCATCGGAGTCAGTAACTTCATGCCGGATCACCTCACCCGACTATTGGACGCAACGTCCGTAGTGCCGGCGGTCAACCAGATCGAGGTCCATCCATACTTCAGGCAGTCGACCTTGCTCGAGGCCGACGCCGATCACGGCATTCTGTCTCAGGCATGGTCACCGATCGGCGGAATCACGTTCTATCGCGACGGCTCTCACGGCTCAACCCTCGAGGACGCCACCATCGGCGCTATCGCTTCCTCTCACGGCAAGTCTCCCGCACAGGTGATGCTCCGCTGGCACCTCCAGCAGGGCCGCCAGGTGATCCCCAAGTCGGTGACTCCCTCGCGCATCGCGGAGAACTTCGACGTGTTCGACTTCGAACTCACCGCCGAAGAACTCTCCGCAATCGACGCACTCGACACCGGAGTTCGCGGTGGTCCCGAACCCGAGGTCATCACTCGCGAGAAGTTCGGAATCGAGATCCCCGAAGCGTGAAAAACCCAGCAGCTCGGGTGGTCTAGCTGGCGCTCCACCCTCCGTCGATGGTGTACGACGCCCCCGTTACCATCGACGCCTCGGTCGATGCCAACCAGCCCACCAGCGATGCCACCTCCGCAGGCTCGACCATCCGTTTGATTGCGCTCTCGGTGAGCATCACCTTTTCGACAACCTCGGATTCACTGATTCCGTGAACCTTTGCCTGGTCGGAGATCTGGGATCGCACTAGTGGCGTCAGGACGTAGCCCGGATTGACGCAGTTGCTGGTGACACCGTGTGGGGCGCCTTCGAGCGCAACAACTTTCGACAGTCCTTCGAGTCCGTGCTTAGCCGTGACGTATGCACTCTTGAATGCCGAAGCGCGGAGCCCGTGGACCGAGGAAATGTTCACGATGCGACCGAAACTGTTGCGGTACATGTACGGCAGGGCGGCCCGAGCGAGGAGGAATGGCGCTTCGACCATGAGGCGCTGAATCTTCCGGAAGTCCTCGACGTCGAAATCCTCGATAGGACTGACCCGTTGTATGCCGGCGTTGTTGACGAGTATGTCCGTCTCGAGTGACAGATCCACGAGTTGGTCGGTGTCGAGGAGATCGACGGCCCACGCCGTGCCGTCGATCTCCTCGGCCAGCGACTTCGCGGCGACGTCGTCGAGATCGGCGACGGTCACGTGCGCGCCGCGGGCGGCGAGGAGTCGAGCACACGCTTCGCCGATCCCGCTGGCACCACCGGTGACCAGAGCAGACTTTCCGGTCAGCGTCATACAGACACACCGGCCCGCTCGTCGGCGAGAACACGGGCGTCAGCGGCGTCGACGGACTCGAGCGAGATTCCCTTGGTCTCCCGCGCGAAAATGACTGCAACGATGGTGACCAGGGATGCCAGCAGGAGATAGATCGCGATGGGGACCGAGGAGTCGAACTTGCTCAGCAATCCGGTCGCGATGATCGGAGCCAGTGAACCCGCCACGATGGACGTGACCTGATAACCCAGGGAGACACCGGAGTAGCGCATCCGAGTCGGGAACATCTCGGCCATGATCGCGGGTTGGCCTGCGTACATGAACGCGTGGAACACGAGCCCGATGATGATTGCCGACAAGATGACTGCATTGTGCCCGCTGTTCATCATCGGGAAGGCGAAGAATCCCCACGTTCCGGCGGTGACGGCGCCGATCATGTACACCGGGCGTCGACCGATCGTGTCGGACAGTTTGCCTACCAACGGAATCACTGCGAAGTGCACGGCATGTGCCATCAGCATCCACCAGAGGATGTGCGCCGTGTCCGCATGAACGACGACCTTGAGGTAAGTGATCGAGAAGGTCACCACGAGGTAGTACATGACGTTTTCGGCGAAACGCAGCCCCATCGCGGTCAACACTCCGCGCGGGTAACGCTTGACGACCTCGAAAACGCTGTACGAGGTTGCCTTGACCAGTTCTGCTTCCTTCTGCGCCGCAATGAAAATGGGAGCATCGGTGACCTTGGTCCGAACGTAGTACCCGACCAGAACGATCACCGCGGAGAGCCAGAAGGCAACGCGCCAGCCCCAACTCATGAAGGATTCGTCCGAGAGCGTCGACGTCAGGATCAACAGCACGACCGTCGCCACCAGGTTGCCCATCGGCACGCCCGCCTGAGGCCACGACGACCAGAATCCGCGCGATCGATTCGGGCTGTGCTCGGCGACCAGGAGTACCGCCCCACCCCATTCGCCGCCGACCGCGAATCCTTGGATGAAGCGCAGCGTGACCAGCATTGCCGGCGCCCAGTAGCCGATCTGACCGTAGGTAGGCAGGCAGCCCATCAAGAACGTTGCGGCGCCGACCAACAGCAAACTGAACTGCAGCAACTGCTTTCGGCCGAATTTGTCTCCGAAGTATCCGAAGACGATTCCGCCGAGTGGCCGGGCGGCGAATCCGACGGCGTAGGTGATGAAAGCCGCGATGATCGCATCCAGCTCGTTGCCGCCGCCGGGGAAGAAGACCTTGCTGAAGACCAGCGTGGCCGCCGTGCCGTACAGAAAGAACTCGTACCACTCGACCACGGTGCCCGCCATCGAGGCGCCGACCACCTTCTTCAGCCCCGATGGTGGGGCTTGGCTCTCGGGTTTCGGCATGTTGTCGACGCTCATCGTGGACTCCCTCGTCTTCAGTTCGCGATTCGCCTGCTCTTCACGATCAGGAATGTGACCGCTCGCACATTTTTTGTGACTCGATGAGTATCAGTGCAGATTGATGGCACGACAATGACAAATCTCGCACCATATAGGTGCAAAAATGCAGATATGACTCTCGGACTGAGCCCGGACGACCTACTGGTGCTTCTCGCGGTCGGTCGCACCGGTCGCTTCAACACCGCCGCCGACGACCTCGGCCTCAATCACACCACCATCTCGCGCCGCATTTCCTCGCTCGAGAAGTGTCTCGGCGGCCGTGTCCTGGTCCGCTCGTCCGGCGGCTGGGAGCTGACCGACCTGGGCAGACAAGCCCTCAGCGCGGCCGAGCGCATCGAGGCCGCGGTGAACGAACTGGCGCTCGACTCCACCGGTCAGCAGCAACTCGACGGCGTCGTGCGAGTCTCGGCGACCGACGGATTCAGCGCATACATCGCGGCGCCCGCCGGCGCCGCGGTTCGCAGACGCCATCCCCGCGTCAGCGTCGAGATTGTTGTCGCAACCAGAAAGGCGTCGCAGATACGCTCGGGTCTCGACATCGAGGTTGTGGTCGGCAAGCCTCACGTTCACCGCGCCGAAGCAGTCCATCTGGCCGACTACGCGCTGGGTTTGTACGCGTCCCGAGACTATCTACGTCAGAATGCTGTTCCCGAGAGTGCCGCAGATCTGGCCGATCACTCGCTCGTGTACTTCATCGACTCGATGCTGCAGGTCGACGAACTCGATCTGGCTCGCAAGCTCACGGTTTCCATGCGCGAGGCCGTCACGTCCACCAACGTGTTCGTACACATCGAGGCAACGCGCGCGGGTGCCGGCATCGGCCTTCTCCCCTGTTTCATGGCCGAGCAGCACGACGATTTGATTCGCGTTCTACCGGCTCACATCGAGGTGAGACTTTCCTATTGGTTGGTGGCCCGTTCGGAATCCTTGCGACGCCCGGAGGTCGCAGCGGTGGTGACAGCTCTTCGAGAGACGGTGGATCGCAAGCGATCTCAACTCCTCGGTTCTCCCGGAACGAACGAAGCGCTCAGTCCAGAGTCGAACGATGCTGGACGATGACCTTGCGCGCCAATTCGGCGATCTTGACGTTCATGTTTTGTGAGGTTCGCACCAGAATGTCGAAGGCCTCGTCGTCGGACACACGATGCAGTGCCATCAGCAGACCGACGGCCTGACCGATTTCGCGGCTGCTTGCCAGACCACGTCGCAGCGAGTCGGCATCCTCGCCTCGCGTCAGCGCAGTGACGGCCACGGATGCAAATGACGCCAACATGATCGCGTGGTCGGCAACGGTTTCGGTGAAAGCCCCCGGAGTGTCCGAGAAGAGGTTGAGGGCACCGAACTTCTGACGATCGACCATCAGCCGGAACCCCATCGATCCGCGAATGGGTGTCTCTGCCACTACTTTCCGAGCGAACTCGGGCCACTGATTCGGGGTGCGAAGGTCCGACTCGAGTTGCGGCGCCTCCGTATCGAGGGCGTCGATGCACGGCCCCTCACCGGTGGCACGCTCGAGATCGTCTGCATAATCGGCGATCTCGTCGCTCGCCGCTACGGTGACGTTGGTGTTTCCACGTCGCAGCATCAGACTTGCGTGGTCGCAACCGGGAATCAACTCGACAGCCGCCGAACAGATCGCGGAGTACACCTCGGCGCTGTCTGCCGCGGAGTAGAGGATCTCCGCCAACGCCGCGAACACTGCCTTGGGTTCTGTCAGTGCTTGGTCGCGCTCAGCCATCTCCATACACCTCGGGGTCTACCGTTCATCGAATTCTTCATCGAACGGTACAAACCTTACTTACTCGACCTGATGGGGTCGCCGCCGCTCGCCGATTCCCGCCCGTCCGTCCCCTGGAAAGCCTCCGTAGCTGCGCGGTGATGCAGCGCCGTGACCGTGGTGATCTGCTTGGACACCAGGTCGTTGAGTTCGCGGTACTGCTCCTCGGTCTCCCCGGCCGGAATGTCTCGCAGGACCTCCCACATCGCACTCTTGCCGCACAGAGCGGTCCGCATGATCTCGAGAGTTGCCAACTTCACGAGACGGTTGCGCCAGATTGCGTCGACGTGAACGAGGCGTCTGATCCGATTGACCGTCGCGTCGATCTTGGAGTACCGCGGCAGAGATATGCCCTGGGTGTCCTCGATCAGTTGCAGCAGCTGCTCGATCTCGTACTCGAGCTCACCCGGCAACGAGTCCAGCTCACCGTCGGCCCAGGCACCGTACGAGTCCGCGAGTGACCGCGAGAGTTGCAGCCCCACCATCGCCCCGCACAGGTGAGTGACCAGATAGCCGGTAGCTATGTGTTCCTCAGCAGATCGCGACCGATTACCGAACATTGAGATCCTCCTGGGTGACGCTCGACCGGTCTGTGCTGACACGGGTGGTGATTCGCCATCCGCCTACCCGCGACAGACCGAGAACAAACGACAGGCGACTCAGACCCGATCCGGCACCACGACGACGGGCTCGAGGATCTCGGCCCGCGACTCCGGCGCTGCGGCGCGCAATGCGTCCGCCGACTCGTCGTCCGGCTGGGTCTGAGACTCGATTTCGGCTTCGACACGCGCTCGGTACGTGTCGACTTCGCGTTCGACGGTGGCGGCATCCCAACCGAGAATCGGGGCAACCAATCCGGCGACCTGCTGTGCGCAGTTGACACCACGATGCGGATATTCGATTGCGATACGCGTACGGCGGGCCAGAATGTCGTCGAGGTGCAGTGCCCCCTCGGCCGCGGCGGCGTACACAGCTTCGACCTGAAGGTAATCGGGCGCGTCCGTGATGGGCTGCAACAACTCCGGTGTCTGCCGGCCGAGTTCGAGGACCTCGGTGATGAGCGAACCGTAGCGGTCGAGCAGGTGCTTGACGCGATACGGATGCAAGCCGTACTGCTCGCCCAGTTGCACGGTCTGGTTGATCAACGCGAAGTATCCGTCGGCGCCGACGAGCGGTACCTTCTCCGTGATCGACGACGCAACCCGCGCCGGAATGTCTTCTGCTGCGACGTCGACGGCGTCTTCCGCCATGACCCGATACGTCGTGTACTTTCCGCCGGCGATGGCGACCAGACCTGGAGCCACACGGGCAACGGCGTGCTCGCGCGAGAGCTTCGACGTCTCGTCGCTTTCACCGGCAAGCAGCGGGCGCAGGCCGGCGTACACACCGTCGATGTCGGCGTGCGTCAACGGCGTGACCAGGACGGAGTTCACGTGGCCGAGGATGTAGTCGATATCTGCTTTGGTTGCCGCCGGATGTGCGAGATCCAGGTTCCAGTCGGTATCAGTGGTGCCGATGATCCAGTGACTGCCCCACGGAATGACGAACAGCACCGACTTCTCGGTACGCAGGATGATGGCGGCTTCACTGACGATGCGATCGCGCGGGACGACGATGTGTACGCCCTTCGACGCTCGCACCCGGAACCGTCCGCGCTGACGTGAGAGCGCTTGGATCTCGTCCGTCCAGACACCGGTCGCATTGATGACGACGTGACCCTTGACCTCGGCGGTACGGCCGTCTTCGCAGTCCCGAACACGAACTCCCGAGACCCGATCCGCTTCCCGCAGAAAGCCGACGACCTGCGTCGACGTTCGGACGACCGCGCCGTAGTGTGCAGCGGTCCGTGCGACGGTCATGGTGTGCCGAGCGTCGTCGACGACGGTGTCGTAGTACTGGATGCCACCGGTCAGCGAACTGCGCTTGAGGCTCGGCGACATGCGTAGCGCGCCCGCCCGCGTCAAGTGCTTCTGGGAGGGGACCGACTTTGCGCCGCCCATTCGGTCGTAGAGGAAGATTCCCGCCGCCATGTACGGGCGCTCCCACACTCGGTGAGCCAGAGGGAACAGGAACTTCAGCGGCTTGACCAGGTGCGGAGCGAGCGTGGTCAGCGAGAGTTCGCGCTCACGCAATGCTTCACGAACGAGGCCGAATTCGAGTTGCTCTAGATAGCGGAGACCGCCGTGGAACATCTTCGACGAGCGACTGGACGTGCCGGATGCGTAGTCACGGGCCTCGACCAACGCAACCTTGAGTCCGCGGGTGGCCGCATCGAGCGCAGCTCCGACACCGACAACACCGCCGCCGACAACGACGACGTCGAATTGCTCGGTCTGAAGCTGTTCCCAAGCAGCTTCACGCTGCTGCGGGCCGAGAAACTGCGCACCTTGCTGCTTACTCAACCCGGTCTCCTGTAAGTCGACGACGAATCCGTTTACAGGCTAGTAGCTTGATCCACATACTGCGACAGCGCACGGATAACTGCGAACGCGCCCGAACATAGGAGCACAGTGAATCAATACATCGCCGCCATCGACCAAGGCACGACGTCGAGCCGCTGCATGATCTTCGATCACGACGGCGCCGTGGTGAGCGTTGCGCAGAAAGAACACGAGCAGATTTTCCCGCGTGCCGGTTGGGTCGAGCACGACCCGGTTGCGCTGTGGATCAACACCCGGGAGGTGGTGGCCGGCGCTCTCGCGAAGGTCGACCTCACGCGGGCCGACATCGCGGCCGTCGGAATCACGAATCAGCGTGAGACGACCGTCGTTTGGGAGCGTTCGACGGGCAAGCCGATCTACAACGCGATCGTGTGGCAGGACACGCGCACGGATCAACTGTGTGTCGAACTGGGCGGCGACGAGGGTCCGGACAAGTACCGAGACAAGACCGGGCTGCCGCTCTCGACCTACTTCGCCGGGCCGAAGATCCGGTGGATTCTCGACAACGTGGACGGCGCGAGAGCCAAAGCGGAGGCCGGAGAATTGTGCTTCGGCACCGTCGACACGTGGATCGTATGGAACCTGACCGACGGTGTTCACGTGACAGATGTCACCAATGCGTCACGCACGATGCTGATGGATCTCGAGACCCTTCAGTGGGACGAATCGATCTGCGCGGACTTCGGAATCCCGATGTCGATGCTCCCGGAAATCCGTAGTTCGTCCGAGGTCTACGGCACCGGCCGTCCTCGCGGCAATCTCGCCGGTGTGCCGGTCGCGGGAATCCTCGGTGACCAGCAGGCAGCCACATTCGGCCAGGCCTGCCTCTCCGAGGGTGAAGCCAAGAACACCTACGGCACCGGCAATTTCATGCTTCTCAACACCGGAACGAAGCCGGTGCACAGCAAGCACGGACTGCTGACGACCGTCTGCTACAAACTCGGCGAAGCCCCCGCCGTCTACGCACTCGAAGGTTCCGTCGCGGTGACCGGCTCCTTGGTCCAGTGGCTTCGGGACAATCTCGGAATCATTCAGAACGCCAAGGACATCGAGCCACTCGCCGCAAGTGTCGACGACAACGGCGGCGCCTACTTCGTACCCGCGTTCTCCGGACTGTTCGCACCCCGGTGGCGACCGGATGCACGGGGTGTCATCGTCGGCCTGACGCGGTTCGTCAACAAGGGACACCTGGCTCGCGCGGCGCTCGAGGCGACGGCATACCAAACCCGTGAGGTCATCGACGCCATGCGTGCGGATTCGGGAGTCGAACTGTCCGCGCTGAAGGTCGACGGCGGCATGGTGGTCAACGAAACCCTGATGCAGTTCCAGTCGGACATCCTCGGAGTTCCCGTCATCCGCCCGGTGGTCAACGAAACGACAGCACTCGGCGCTGCGTATGCAGCGGGCCTCGCCATCGGTTACTGGGCCGACACCGAAGACATCCGCAACAACTGGGCCGTCGGCCAAACCTGGGAACCGGCGATGGACGAGTCCGAAAGGTCACGGCTGTACGCGGAGTGGAACAAGGCCGTCGAGCGGACGTACAACTGGTCCGAGTAATCACCCCGATCCTTCCATACCGGAAGAGCTGATCATGGTCGCCTATTGATACTCCTGAGGTATCAATAGGCGACCAAGTTGGTATTGGACGTGACCTACACCACTCTGCGAATCTCATTCAGGCGCGCCACGTTTCGGCGCCGCGAATGTTGCAGAGAAAGGTCGCCACGCATGAGTTCACCCACTCGCAGTTCCGAGGAGATCAACGCCAAGGCACGAAGAGCCGGTATCGCTTCATTCATCGGAACCACCATCGAGTGGTACGACTTCTATATCTACGGCACCGCGGCTGCCCTGGTATTCGGCGAGATCTTCTTCTCCGACACACTGCCGAACGGAGTGGGCACGCTCCTCGCCTTCATCACCCTGTGGGCAGGCTTCCTCGCCAGGCCGATCGGCGGGATCATCTTCGGCCATCTCGGCGACCGGATCGGGCGCAAGAACACCCTGGTCATCACCTTGATGATGATGGGCGTCGCCACTGTCGGGATCGGACTCCTCCCCACCTACGCGCAGGTCGGCATGTGGGCCCCGATCGGTCTGGTCACCCTTCGCGTGATCCAAGGAATTGCGGTCGGTGGTGAGTGGGGTGGCGCGGTACTCATCGCCAGCGAGAACGCACCGAAGGGCAAGAGCATCCTCTACTCCGCGTTCGCTCAGCAGGGCTCGCCCGCGGGAAATCTGTTGGCTACCATCGCATTCTTCCTGCTGTCCTCGATGCCGACGCCGTCATTCCTTCTCTACGGCTGGCGAATCCCTTTTCTCGTTTCGGCAGGCCTGGTCATCCTCGGCATGATCATTCGCCTGAAACTCGAAGAGTCCGACGAGATGAAGGCCGTTCTCGCCCGCAAGAAGGTCGTCAAACTTCCGCTCGCCGAAGTATTGCGCAAGCACTGGGTGCTGGTTCTCCTCGGCGCCGGCGCACTCCCCCTCGCCCAGGTCACCTATTTCAAGAACACCTTCGCATTGTCCTGGGCTACAAAAGAACTCGGATACGACCGCGGCACATTCCTCGCCGCTATCGCGATCGCACTTGTCGTGCAGTTCATCGTCCAACCGTTCGGGGCCGTTCTGGTTTCCAAGATAGACATGCGGAAGGCCATGTGCCTGATGGTGATACCGGAGTTCGTTCTCATGCCCGCGATGTTCTTTGCCATCAGAACCGGGAACTTCACCATCGCAGTCGTTGCGATGTGTCTCGCCACGATCCCGCACTCGATGTTCTACGGCGCCATCGCCGGCGTTCTCGCTCGCGCCTTCCCTGCGAACATCCGTTACACGGGTCTGTCGACGGCGTATCAACTGTGTTCCCTTGTCGTCGGCGGCGGAACTCCGGTACTGGCGCAGTGGATGCTCAACACGTCAGGCAACATCGTCGGGGTCGCGATCGTGTCCGGACTGTACGCACTTGTCTCGCTGATCTGCACCCTTCTCCTGCTCCGACGTACCGGCTACAACGCAAGCGAACTCTCGACGGCCGAGCAAGCGGATTACGACGAGCTCGAACTCGAGAACGCTCTTGCCGATACTGCAAACTCGCCGAAGTCCGAAGCGGGTGAAATTCCTACCGGTCGGGCAACCGTCTAAGCCAGGGACGGCAGCGCCTGCTCGGACAATTTCAACACTTCGAGAAGCGCAGGTCTGTCGTCTCCATCTCGCCAGGCGATACGCAGTTGAAGGGGAGGAGGTGGATCCATGACGGGAACAAAGACAACATCAGGGTTCACGATGCTTTGGGCCACCGACGAAATAGTCAACGAGCATCCGATTTCCGCGGACACCAGCGCGATCAACGACATCGAATCCGGTGCCGTCTGCACGATTCGAGCCAGGAATCCTGCGTTCTTCGACGCAGAGAGCAGAGACTCCCGCAGAATCGAACCCGGCTCCGCCGGAAGCGTCACCCAATTCTCGGACTCCAATTCGATCAACCGAACCGATTCCCTCGACGCCATCGGATGGTCTTTCGACATGGCAACCAGAAAGTTCTCCTCGGCGATCAATCTCGACGTGATCCCGAGCGGCGGGACGGTCCACCGGACCATCCCGATGTCGAGGCGTCGATCGAGCAACATCAACAACGCCTCGTTCGCGAAAGCGGAACTGTCGAGCACAAATTCGATACCGGGATTCGTCTTTCTCACCAATTTCGCCCACCGCCCGACGAGTAGGTGCGACGAGGTTCCCGCGAAGCCCAGGCGAACGCGACCTGTCGTTCCCTGGCCTGCCGCGGATACCGCGATCTCGGCCATCCGGCACGCGTCCAGAATTTCGCGCGCCGGAAGCAGCAGTGCTTCACCGGCAGCAGTCAACCGCACAGTTCGAGTACTTCGATCGAACAACGGCGAACCGAGCTGTTTCTCGAATTGCCGGATGGTTCGACTCAGCGGCGGTTGCGCAATCCGAAGCCGCTGAGCCGCACGGCCGAAATGTAGCTCCTCAGCCACCGCGAGAAATGCGTTGATCTGATGAATTTCCACCCGACATTGTTGCGCCACACCGGCCGACCATGTCAAGTTTCCGAAACCGACCAAGTGCGCGAGAACGTAAGAAGAGGTACACACGTGGACAAGACGCTCTCGATGAAAGAGGCTATCGGTCGATACGTCGGCGACGGAATGACTGTTGCGTTGGAGGGCTTTTCGCATCTCATTCCATTTGCCGCGGCACACGAGATCATCCGGCAGGGCAGGAAGGACCTCACGCTGTGCCGGATGACGCCGGACATCGTTTCCGATCAACTCGTCGCCGCCGGCTGCGTCCGAAAGCTGGTCGCTTCGTTCTTCGCCAGCGGCTCCGCAGGTTCTCTGTACGAGTTACGCAGACGCATCGAGAACCAGGACCCGCTCCCCCTCGAAGTCGAGGAATACAGCCATTACGGCATGGTGTGCCGGTATCAGGCGGGAGCCGCCAGGCTTCCCTTCTTCCCGCTACGGTCGTACGCCGGTAGTGATCTACCCGCACTCAACCCACAACTGAGACTCGTCGAGGACCCGTACGGCGGCGGGAGCGTCTACGTTGTGCCGCCATTGAATCCGGATGTCACGATCATCGGCGCACAGCGAGCGGACACGTCCGGGAACGCGCAGATCTGGGGCATCGCCGGGGTGCAGCAAGAGGCCGTGTACGCCGCGAAGAAGGCAATCGTCGTTGTCGAAGAACTGGTCGACGACGAGGTCATCAGGTCAGACCCGAGCCGAACTCTGATTCCCTCGCATGCAGTCGACGCGGTTGTCGTCTGCCCGCGCGGCGCACACCCGTCGTACGCGCAGGGATACTACGACCGCGATTGCGGCTTCTACCGACGCTGGACCGAAATCTCCAAAGACCCTTCACGGCTGAGAAATTGGCTCGACGAATGGGTGTACGCACTCGACAGTCACGGCGAGTATCTCGCCAAACTCGGAGCCGACTACTGGTCGGATCTCGAGGTCGGACCAAAACTCTCCACACCAGTCGACTACGGGAGCAGACTATGACCACCACGATCGGGACCGGTAACACCACATCCACCGAAACGATCGTCGCCGTCGCGGCACGCGAATTGGCGGGTAAGCGCCGGGTCTTCGCCGGAGTTGGGCTACCCACGCTCGCAGTCGATCTCGCGCGGCACACGTCGAATCCGGACGTCGAGCTGATCTACGAATCCGGAGTGTGCGGTGCACATCCGTCGGCAATGGCCGAGGGTATCGCGGACTCCGTGGTTGTCTCCGGTGCCGAATCCGTGCTGAGCATGGCCGCGCTCTTCGGTTACGTCCTGCAAGGTGGCAACGTCGACGTCGGATTTCTCGGGGCCGCTCAAATCGATCGAACGGGCAGTCTGAACACAAGTTTCATCGGTGACTGGAAGAACCCGACGGTCAGACTGCCCGGAGCGGGCGGGGCCGTCGAGATCATCGCGAACGCCGCCGAGATCTTCGTCGTGATGCGTCGCCACGATCTCAGTTCCTTTCCGGCCGAGCTCGACTTCTGCACCTCACCCAGCCCCGCCCGCGCCCACGCCAGCGGTAAGGGCATCATGCCGGCAGGTGCAGGAGTGACCAAGGTATTCACCAACCTCGGCGTCCTGACACGCCAGGGCCCCGGCGGCGAATTGGAGTTGACCAGCGTCCACGAGGGAATCTCGGTCGATCAAGTCCGAGAGTCGACGGGATGGGACCTCGCCGTCGCCGAGCACGTCACCATCACCACCCCACCATCGAGCACGGAGATCGATCTGCTCCGCAACACTATCGACAAGGTCAGGCTGTACCTGCGGTAACACTCTTCCGGAGCCTGCCGACGGCATCGACCAGCACGGCTTCGGGATACGTCGCGAAACAAAGTCGAGCGCTTCGACCGAGGTCAGCTTCGACCGCGAAGGCCGAACCTGGGACAAATGCCACGCCGTGCTCGAGCGCGGCACCCAGGAGTTCGGTGGTGTCGACGTCGTCGACGAAATCCATCCAACAGAACATCCCGCCGCGGACCTCGGAAAAGCGTGCACGCCCACTCAATTCCGTCTCGGCGGCCGTGACCAACGCCTTCGCTCTGGCGCCGTAACCTTCCCGGAGCTTGTCGAGGTGCGTTTCGAACCATTCGACGTCGGAGAAGAGGTCTGCGGCGATCTGCTGGGTGAGCGAAGACCCGCACAGGTCAGCGCCTTGCTTGATCAGTTCGACCGCCTCGCAGACCTTTCGGTCGCCGTGCAGCCAGCCGACGCGCAGCGCCGGTGCCAACACTTTGGAAGCACTGGACAGCCGAATCACCCTGTCCGACAACGCCGCCAGCGGTGCGGGCGGTTTCTCGCCGAAGTACAGTTCGCCGTACGGGTCGTCCTCGAGAACCCAGAACCCGTATCGGTCCGCCAGCGCCGCCAAGTGCGCTCGCCGCTGCGCCGAGAGCACCGCGCCCCGCGGGTTGTGGAAATTGCTCACGGTGTGCACAACTTTGGGCCGAAGACCGGCGGCGAGTTTCGCCTCGAGCGCGTCGGTGTCCATTCCGTCCTCGTCCAACTGGACGGGAACGAGACGAGCCTGCGCCGTCCGAAAGACCTGCAGCGCACCGGTATATGCCGGTTCCTCCACGACCACAACGTCACCGGCGTCGAGGAGGACCTGCGCGAGCAGGCTCAAACCTTGCTGAGAACCGTGTGTGATCACAACTTCGGACACGTCGAGTGCCCGCCCGATCTTGGAGGATTCGCGCTCGGCAATCACCTCACGGAGGCGCCGCAGGCCTGACGTCTCGCCGTATTGAACGGACGAGGGGTCACCGAGTGCGTCGTGGGCTGCCTTCGAGATTCGTTCCCGCGGAATGAAATCAGGATCGGGTAGTCCGCCGGCCAAGCTGATGACGTCGGGTCGGGCAGTCAAGGTGAGCAGATCGCGAATTGCAGAACTACGGAGTCCGTCCATACGAGCGGACAGCGCGGCGTGTGTCATGTGAAGCTCCCAGGCACGCAGAATGAAGGTCAGAGGAAAACACCCTGAGCCGTCCTGGGTCAACGGGGCGGGAGAGCGCCGAGATACCGACCCTTGATTCGGTCGGTATCTCGACTATCTCACCAATACTTCAGTATGTGAAACAGACTTCTCACATTGTAAGAAGACTCTGGTCCGTTCTCAGTCCAGGTCGTCGTGACGCATGAGCTGACGAGCTGCCTCGGTGATCGATCCGGTCAGCGACGGGTACACCGAGAACGTCTGAGCCAGGTCGTTGACCGTCAGGTTGTTCTGCACGGCGATCGCAATCGGCAGGATGAGTTCCGAAGCGGTGGGCGCGACCACAACACCGCCGATGACCACGCCGGTAGCCGGGCGGCAGAAGATTTTCACGAAGCCGCGGCGCAAACCGGACATCTTGGCGCGCGGGTTGGTGTTGAGCGGCAACATGACGGTGCGAGCAGGCACCTCTCCGTTGTCGATCGCGGCCTGCGAAACACCCACCGTTGCAATTTCGGGGCGCGTGAAGACGGCCGATGCGACGGTCTTCAACTTGATCGGGCTGACGCCTTCACCGAGTGCGTGGTACATCGCGATACGTCCCTGCATCGCAGCCACCGACGCGAGCGGGAGCAGTCCGGTGCAGTCACCGGCGGCGTAGATACCGGAAACCGTGGTGCGCGAGACCCGGTCGACACGCAGGTATCCACCCTTGTCCAACTCGATGCCGACCCGCTCCAGGCCGAGACCGTTGGTGTTGGGGACGGAACCGACGGTCATCAAAGCGTGGCTTCCTTCGACCGTGCGGCCGTCGGAGAGCTTGACGATGATGCCCTTCTCGGTGCGCTCGACGGCGTCTGCGCGGGCGTGCTTGACGAGGGTGACACCGCGCTCGGCGAGGGCGTCCTCGAGCACGAGCGCCGCATCGGCATCCTCGCCGGGCAGAACACGGTCACGACTGGACACGAGTGTGACCTTGACGCCCATCTCGGTGTAGGCGGAGACGAACTCGGCACCGGTGACACCGGAACCGACCACGACCAGGTGCTCGGGCAGCTCGTCCAAGTCGTAGAGCTGACGCCACGTCATGATTCGCTCACCGTCGGGCTCGGCTCCCGGGATGATGCGGGGGCTGGCGCCGGTGGCGATCAACACGACGTCTGCGTCGATGGTCTTCTGCTCGCCGCTTCCGAGCGTCGCGCGAACCTGGTGTGCTGCCATACCGAGGAGCGGATCGGTCAGTTCGGCGGTGCCGGAGAGAACCTCGACGCCAACCGTCTGCAACCGTGCGCGAATGTCCGAGGACTGGGACAACGCGAGACTCTTGACTCGGGAGTGGATCTTCGGCAGTGACACCGAAGCCTGCTCCGGATCCAGAGTGATGCCGAGGTCGGATGCACGACGCATGTCGGTGCGGATTCCGGTGGACGCGATGAACGTCTTCGACGGGACACAGTCGAACAGCACACACGCGCCGCCGACGCCGTCCGAATCGACCAGGGTGACCGTGGCCCCGTGCTGCGCGGCTACCAGTGCCGCCTCGTAGCCGGCGGGTCCGCCACCGATGATCACGATCCGGGTCATGTGTCCTCCAAGTCCTCGCGTGGCCGGCAGGGGTCTCCCGTCGACCAGTGTCACGCTATTCGAGCACCACGTGTCGCGCAGTGCTTGTACCAGATTACTTGCGTCCGGTGGTCCGCTTCGCCACACCCTCGGACCACGGTTTAGGCTTGCGCCCGTGTCGATTTATGCCGCCTACGGTTCCAACATGCATCCCGAGCAGATGTTGTTGCGCTGCCCACACTCGCCCATGTCCGGGACAGGGTGGCTGCGAGGCTGGCGCCTGACCTTCAGCGGCGAGGACCTCGGCTGGGAGGGGGCTCTCGCCACCGTGGTCGAAGACCCCGATTCCAGTGTTTTCGTGGTCCTCTACGACGTCCCGGAAGAGGACGAAGTGAGTCTGGACCGCTGGGAAGGTGCCGAACTCGGTCTGCACCGCAAGATCCGCGTGCGGGTCGACACCGCAGGCGATGCGGTGCTCGCTTGGCTCTACGTCATGGATGCGTACGAAGGCGGACTGCCGTCGGCCCGCTACATCGGCGTGATGGCCGACGCCGCCGAGATTGCCGGAGCGCCGGCCGAGTACGTGCGAGAGTTGCGGACGAGAAACAGCCGCAACGTGGGTCCCGGTAACGGTGTTACCGATTAGATAGCTGTCCTGCTCAAAGCAGCAAGAAATACGCGAGCACTGCCAGTGCTGCGAGTACCACCACAATCGTCAGGCCGATGAGCACACGCTTGGAACCGCGTGACTCCGATTCGCCTGCGACAACTGCAGTTTCCGGCTCGACTGTTGCCACCCCGGTTGCAGTTTCAGCCGCCACCTTCTCACGTCCGAGAGTGTCGAACACCTCCGTCACGTCGTGTGAAGGCGGCAAACCGATCGGCACGATCGTGTGCGACGTCGAGGTGAATCCGGCAGCCAGAATTGCGGCTCCCAGCGCGGCCGACTGCTCCGGTCCGGGCCCGAGTTCACATCTGACACCGAGCTTTTCGGCGATTCCGGCCGCTATGGACATCATTGCTGCTTTGTCTGTCGCCGGTTCTCCGTCACCGGTGACGACTACGGCGTCCAGGTTCTCCGGCATCCAACCGAACGCACCCAGTGCCGTCGCGAGGCGTGAACTCGGTGAACTCCCGTCGCCGGCGAAGCCGAATGCGCGGCCGGCGGCGACGCCCGAACGCACCAGCGTGACCGCGGCCCCGGTGTCGTCGACGTGATAGATGCCGATGAGCGTGCCGGCGAGTGCCGCGATTTCCGACTCGAACCACGCCGAGACCGCCTCGGCGTCCGAGACGAGAGTGACCCGCTCGAGGCCTGCATAGACCAGTGAATCCTGCATGAGGGCCGCTGTGGACGAGTCCCAGCGCGACGGGTAGGTCGCGACGATGTCGGGCGCTCCCCCACTTCGACCACCACGATCGGGCAGCGGCTCGCATTCCTGCAATAGGCAGCGAATCGACGTCGCCACCAAATCCTCGGCGCGGTAACGGGTATCGGCCGTTCCGGAGACGCCACTCGGGTCCCCCACACGGCCGACAAAACCTGACCATGATTCCGAGAATTCACGGCCGGCACCCAATTGCTCGGTACCGCCGAGCACGGTCGTTCCGTCCTTGCGTTGATTGAGAATCGTGTCCCTGACCAACACCACCGGATCGGCCGAACCCGGATCGTTGGACGCAACTACAGCCGTCGACACCAATGTGCCGATTCGCACTCCCACACCTATGGACATGCCCGTACCTTCACTCGAACGACACGAAAAACGGTACCCCCGACGGGAACCGGAACTATCCCAGAACCAGGCTCGTCAGAACCTTCACACCGACGCCGAGTGCACGCTCGTCGAGATCGAAAGTGGGTTGGTGGATGTCGAGCTGATCGCCTTCACCCGACCACACGCCGAGCCGCGCCATCGCACCCGGCACGGTTTCGAGGTACCACGAAAAGTCTTCGCCACCACCGGATTGCGGGGTGTCCGCCAAAGCATCTTGTCCGACGGTCGCGATGGCGTCCTCGAACATCCGAGTGGACACCTCGTCGTTGACGACCGGTGGCACTCCGCGACGATAGTTGAGTTGGTAGCGAACTCCGGTGGGCGCGAGCAGTCCGTGGACGATTTCTTCCACGAGCGGTTCGAGCAACTCCCACGTGTCGTGATCGCCGGTACGTACCGTGCCCGTCATCATGCCGGTCTGCGGAATCGCGTTGGGCGCCTGACCTGCACTGACCGCACCCCACACCATCACGGTGCCGGTACGCGGATCGATACGACGGCTGAGCATTCCCGGCAGCCCGGTCACGACTGTGCCGAGTGCGTAGATGAGGTCCGTGGTCAGGTGCGGCCTCGACGTGTGCCCACCCGGAGAGTCGAGAACGACCTCGATCGTGTCTGCAGCAGAGGTGATCGCGCCCAGACGCATTCCGACCTGGCCTGCCTCGAGTCGCGGATCGCAGTGCAGAGCAAAGATTCTGGACACGCCGTCGAGCGCGCCGGCAGCGATGACGTCGAGTGCACCACCAGGCATGACTTCCTCGGCGGGCTGGAAGATCAGCCGAACCCCGACGGGAAGTTCGGGCAGCGTGGCCAGAGCCAATCCGGCGCCGAGCAGGATGGTGGTGTGGGCGTCGTGCCCGCATGCATGAGACACACCGGGGACCGTGGACGAGTACGTCGCCCCGGTCGCCTCCTGCATCGGCAAAGCGTCCATGTCGGCGCGAAGTGCGATTCGCGGCCCCTCAGGTCCGATGTCGCACGTGAGCCCGGTGCCACCGGGAAGGATCTTCGGCGACAGCCCAGCGGCGGTGAGGCGGGTCGCGACGAATTCGGTGGTCGCGTATTCGCGGCGAGCCAACTCCGGGTTGGCATGGATGTGTCGACGCCACGCGACGAGGTCGTCGGTGTGCGCGTGAATCCACGTGTCGATTGCCGCGTTCACCGGCGATCTACCCCTTCCAACAGACGGGTGCGTTGTTCTGGATCGGACGCTACCCGGACAGCAGTGCGGGCCAACGCAATTGCACCGTCGACTACCGCTCGATCTGCGGAGGTGGTGATACACGCGGCCGCGAACTCCGGCTGATGTGTCACTGCCCCCGATGAATCCAAGCCTATGACCGGGTGAATTCCCGGAATCACATTGGTCACATTACCCATATCCGTACTACCCAGTGGACGGGAGCGCTCCCATTCCGCTGCCAGTGGCACCCGCCCGAGGTCGACGATCTGTTCACGGTACGCCGCCGCCAGCCACGGATCGGGGGTCAACTCGGTGTAAGTGGGCGATACCGTGCGGATTTCGTGGGTGCATCCGGTGCCGAGTGCGCCCGAGGCGAAGCAGGCGTCGGCACGCTCGGACAGATTGGCCAACGACGCGGCCGTCTCGGCACGCAGGTAGTACAGCAGTTCGGACCGAGCCGGAACGATGTTGGGAGCAGTGCCGCCATCACTGACGATTCCGTGAATCTGTTGCCCTGGCTGGAGGTGCTGGCGCAACAGTCCGACCGCCACCTGCGCGAGCGTCGCGGCATCGGCGGCATTACGACCGAATTCCGGCGCAGCAGAGGCGTGCGCTTCGCGACCGTGATAGCTGACGGCGATGTCCGCCAGGGCCAGCGAGGTGGCACCGATGATGTCGATCGGTCCTGGATGAACCATCATGGCCGCGCCGACGCCGTCGAATGCACCACGCTCGAGCATCAGAACTTTGCCGCCACCGGTTTCCTCCGCGGGAGTACCGATCACTCGGACGGTGATCCCCAGTTCGTCGGCCACGGTAGCCAACGCGATGCCGGCCCCGACCGCGGCGGCGGCAATGATGTTGTGCCCACAGGCATGACCGATCTCGGGCAGCGCGTCGTACTCGGCGCAGATCGCGATGACCAACTCTCCGCTGCCGTAGGTGGCATCGAATGCCGTCGGCAGATCGACGATCCCGTGAGTGACCGCGAAACCGTGCTGCGCCAGCAGGTCCGACACTTTGGCAGCGCTGCGGAACTCCTCGAAGGCAAGTTCCGGATCGCTGTGAATCGAATGCGACAGCGCAATCAGATCCGCCTCTACGGACCTGACTGCGCTGTCGACATTCTGGTTCACGCGATCATTGTCTCACCCGAAGGAGAAGTTGCTCTTGTCAGTCACCTGAGCGAGGTCCGCAAGAGCATCGCGGTGGATGCCTGCCTTGATTCCCGCCAAGTTCTTGCCGTGAGTCGACGTCAGTGCCGACGCCTTGGTCACTGCTGCGGCGAGTACTCCGTCGCCGTCGACCGTTTCCTGCACGATGCCGGCAGCAAGCGCGTCGGCGCCGCCGAATCGACGCCCCGTCGTCATCGCGTCGACTGCCGTCTGCTTGGGCAGACGACTGTTCAACAGTGCTGACATGCCGACAGTGAACGGCATGTTCAGTCCGACCTCGGGGAGGCAGTAGAAGCCGCGGTCCGCGCGCATGATCTGGAAGTCGTGCGAGGACGCGAGCATGGCGCCGGCGCCGAACGCGTGCCCCTGCACCGCCGCGACCGTGGCCATCGGGAAGGTCAACAAACGGCTGTAGATGGTGTGGACCTTGTCCAGGTAGCCGGGCAGACCGTCGAGATTGCCGAAGATCCACGTCGTGTCCAGGCCGTTCGTGTAGAACTTGCCCGTCGCCGTCGTCACCAGGGCTGCGGGTCCCTCGTGCGCTTCGACTTCGTCCAACTTGCTGTGAACAGCGTCGATCCACTCAGGGCCGAAGCGGTTCTCGTTGTCCGTTTCGCCCTCGTTGCCGAGGTACAGGATGAATACGTCGCCGTCGCGTTCGAGATAAGGCATGGATGGGAGAGTAACGCCCGCCAACTCACCCGGCGAACCGACCCGACTCCTCAGTAGGGTTGCTCACATGGGAACGATCGCCGAGGCCGCCGCCGCTGCTCTGTCCGCCATGACTGGCTCTTCGTCACCGTCAGTCGCCATCGTGCTCGGGTCGGGGTGGACCGATGCCGCAGACGTGTTCGGCGACGCCGGTGCGGACGTGACAGCCGAAGTCTCGATGGCGGATCTTCCTGGCTTCGCCCCACCGTCCGCTCTCGGCCATGCGGGCACCATTCGTTCGGTGCGCGTCGGAAACACCGAAGTTCTGCTGCTGCTCGGGCGCGCGCACGCATACGAGGGCCACGATCTCGGTACCGTCGTCCACCCGGTCCGGACAGCCATTGCTGCCGGCGCCGACACGGTCATCCTCACCAATGCGGCCGGCGGTATCCGCGAGGACTACGCAGTGGGGCAACCGGTGCTGATCAGTGACCACCTGAACCTGACGGCCCGCTCTCCCCTCGTCGGCGCAGAGTTCGTCGACCTGGTCGACGCCTACTCGCCGGAACTGCGTGCGCTGGCTCGCTCGATCGACCCGGACCTTGCCGAGGGTGTTTACGCCGGGCTTCCCGGTCCTCACTACGAGACTCCGGCCGAGATTCGAATGCTTCGTACACTCGGCGCCGATCTGGTCGGCATGTCGACGGTTCACGAGACCATCGCGGCCCGCGCGCTCGGCGCCCGCGTTCTCGGCATCTCCATGGTCACCAATCTGGCCGCCGGAATCACGGGCGCCCCGCTCGACCATCAGGAAGTGCTGGCGGCAGGCAAAGCATCGGCCGCCCGGATGGGAGTGCTGCTGCGTCAACTGGTCGAGCAGCTGTGACACCACTGAACGTCACCGAGTGGATCGACGCCGATCCGGACCCAGTTACCCGCACAGAATTAGCCGCCCTTTCCGAACATGAACTGGCCGAACGCTTTTCCGCACCACTGACGTTCGGCACTGCTGGGCTTCGCGGGCCGGTGCGCGGCGGACCCAACGGCATGAACCTCGCGGTCGTCATCCGGACCACGGCCGGTCTGGCGGCCTGGCTGACAGCTCGCTGCCAGGGCGGGTCCCGCGTTGTGGTCGGCCGCGACGCCCGGCTCGGTTCAGAGGCATTTGCTCTCGCCGCCGCCGAGGTCATGGCAGCGGCCGGGTTCGAGGTGACCCTGCTCCCCCGCCCACTGCCGACACCGCTGGTGGCGTTCGCGGTGCGCAGGCTCGGGGCAGCGGCAGGTATCCAGATCACCGCCTCCCACAATCCTGCCGCCGACAACGGTTACAAGGTGTATCTCTCGGGCGGAGCGCAACTCGTCTCCCCCGCCGATCGTGAAATCGAGAGCGAGATCGCCCGCATCGGTAGTGCCGCCGACGTCGCGCGAGCATCGGTGATTCCGGCCGACGATTCTCTGGTCGCGGAGTACATCGCCCGCATCGCGACCCTCCCGCACGGCGACGCCCGCTCGATCCGGATTGCGCTCACGGCAATGCACGGCGTCGGCGGGGAGACTGCGACCGCGGCTCTGCGAGCAGCAGGATTCGAGGACGTGCACGTCGTGGCGGAGCAGTTCGATCCCGACCCCACGTTTCCGACCGTCGAGTTCCCCAATCCCGAAGAGCCTGGCGCCGCAGACCGCCTGCTCGCCCTTGCCCGAAGTGTCGACGCGGATCTGGCGATCGCACTCGACCCGGATGCCGACCGCTGCGCCGTCGGAGTTCGCGACGGTGATCAGTGGCGCATGTTGCGCGGCGACGAAACCGGGGTGCTTTTGGCCGACCACGTACTGCACTCGGCGCCCGAAGATTCGTTGGTGGCGACGACGATCGTCTCCTCGACTCTGCTCTCGAAGTTGGCGAAAGCTCGCGGAGCCAGGTTTGCGCAGACACTCACCGGATTCAAGTGGCTCACGCGCGCCGGCGACGGACTCGTCTACGCCTACGAGGAAGCGATCGGGCACTGCGTCGATCCGGATGTGGTGCGGGACAAGGACGGAATCTCAGCTGCCGTCCTTGTGGCCGACTTGGCTGCCACCCTCGCGGGCAGCAACAGAACCCTGTTGGACGTTCTAGGCGACTATGCCGTCGAATTCGGACTGCATCGCGGGGACCAAGTATCCCGCCGCGTCGAGGATTTGAGCGACATCGCCGAAATGATGAAACGACTACGCGCCGATCCTCCTGGCCAACTCGCGGGTGAGCCGGTCACGACCGAGGACTTGTCCCTGGTTCGCGGTGGTATGCGCACCGACGCAGTGATATTCGACGGGCCGTCGATCCGCGTGGTAGTTCGACCGTCCGGAACCGAGCCCAAGCTCAAGTGTTATCTCGAAGTTGTCGTCCCGGTGGCGAACCGCGACGACCTCGCGAACGCACTAGAGCAGGCGAAGGCCCGGCTGGCCGAACTCCGAACCTTCGCCCTTTCGCTCTAGCGGGGTCCGAACTGCCGATCGCCGGCGTCACCGAGACCGGGGACGATGAAAGCGTTCTCGTCGAGTCCGTCATCGATGCTCGCGATGACCAGACGAACCGGGTGGCCGGACGCTGCCAGCGCGTCGACGCCGGCCGGAGCGGCCACGACGCACACTGCCGTGACATCCGTCGCGCCACGCGCAACCAGCAAGTCGATGGTGTGCACCATCGAGCCACCGGTGGCGAGCATCGGATCGAGCACGAACACCGGGATACCGGACAGATCCGCAGGCAGGGATTCGAGGTACGGAACCGGCTGATGAGTCTCTTCGTCACGTGCCATTCCGACAAAGCCGACGCCGGCCGACGGAATCAGCGCACTCGCCTGTTCGACCATGCCCAGACCGGCCCGCAGCACGGGTACCAACAACGGCGGCTTCGCGAGCCGGATGCCCGTCGTCGCTGCTACCGGGGTGTCGACCGGAAACTCCTCGACCTCCGCGTCACGCATGGCCTCGTAGACCAGCATGTGCGTGAGCCTGCGAAGTGCGGAACGAAAAGTTGCGTTCTCACTGCGTGCATCACGCATTGTCGTCAAGAGGGCCGCCGCGAGCGGATGGTCGACTACGTGCGTTTGCATGACCATCAGAATAGTTCCTCGGGAACCGGAGCACCCCGCGCGGCGTCCAAGAAGGAGTAAGCGCAACGGGGGGAAGACAAGTTGACAAATCTGGATCTGGACACTGAAAGCATCGCGGAGTTCGCCACGCGGTTGGGCACTGTTGCCGACAACGTCGCGCAAGCGCGACAGGACGCGGCGGGTGGCGATCACTTGGCTCTGTCCACTGTGCTGGGGCTGATCGGCGGCGACTTCGTCGATGTGGCGAGCCGAGCACAGCAAGCGCACATCGACGACATCGATCGACTGTCCGCTGTGATCTCCAGCGTCCAGTCAGCCACCCGCGACGCTCACGCCGTCTATCTCGACTCCGAGGAATCGGTACGAACGACTCTCGCTGAAGCCGCACGCTCATGATCGACGTCGACGCACTCGCACGACCGATCATCGATCTGGTCGACACTGTCGGGACTGGTGCCCCCAGCGCAAGTGGACCCGACGTCGGCATCCGAATCGCTACGGACGCCCTCGAGATCGCATACCAATTGGGAAGCGCTGCTCTGAGCGAACTGGCGTCCTCTCAGAGCTCGTCCACGGCACTCACCGCTGCGGTGACCAAAACCGAGCAGACGCAGACGTCGACGCGAAACCTCGCCGATCGTGGGACCGACATCGCCGGCGTCGTGGACGAAGCGACAACGTCCGTGTACGCGGGAATGACCGAACTCGGTGAGATTCTCCAGTCCTTTCTGACACTCGCGATCAAGGCCGGGCCGACGCTGATGACACCGACGGGCCAATTGATGTTGTTGTCGGCCGCGTTGGAGCACCTCGGAAGCGCGGTATCGGTTATCGAGCGGGTACGCGGTGAGTTGGCCGGGTCGACCGACAAGATGTCCGCACTCGTCCCGTCCGTCCCGATACCCGATCCCGCACCTGGAGTCTCCGGTTCGGCGGGTGGTTCCGGCGATTCTGTCGATTCACTCCTCGCGATACCGCGCTCCGGAGCAACCGGCGCCAGCAGTTCAGGTGGCGTTGAGGTCGAACTTCCCGACGGCTCGATTGCCACCGCACCGAACGCCGAGGCCGCTGCTGCCGTACGCAACGCGCTCACTCAACAGGGTGTCCCGTACGCCTGGGGAGGCACTACGCCGGGAGTCGGTCTGGACTGCAGCGGGCTGACTCAATGGGCGTACGGCCAGGCCGGAGTCGACATTCCGAGGTTGGCTCAGGAACAGGGAATCGGGAACCAGGTCGATCAGAACAATCTGATGCCGGGCGACCTCGCGGTCTGGGACGGCCACGTCGCGATGGTGATCGGCGGCGGCCAGATGATCGAAGCCGGCGACCCAGTCGAAATCAGCGCCATCCGAACCACGAACAGCGGCATGGGCTTTCACGGCTTCTACCGTCCGACGGAATGACAGGGAATCATGCCCGAGAACAAGCGCGAATCACCGCCGATCACCACAGCCGTAGCCGTCAACCGCAACGGAACCATCGCGGTCCGCGCCACGGAGCACGCCGTGCCCGTGGACCTGAGGATCAGCCAGGACGAACTGCGGTACGGCGGGCAGCGGTTAGCGCAGCAGATACTCACGCTGTGCTCAAATGCAGCAATCGAAGCCGGCGCCCGCCATCGTGTGGAGCTCGAGGAGACCGGAGTCCCGGCAGCGATCCTCGATCGGCTCGGTCTACCGACCCGAGACGAACTGGCCGATGTCGACGCCGCCGAGGGCCAGAACCTTCCGTCGAGCTGGATGCGTTCGATATGAGCGAGATTGATCGAATCATGGAGCTGGCGAAACACCGGACCGGACTCTTGCAGGAAGCCGTCGACGGGGTCGGCGCTCTGCGGGCAGTCGTCTCGAGCGAGGGCGGGATAGTCACGGCGACTGTCGACGGGCTGGGCGCTCTGGTCGACCTACGGATTACCGACGCAATCACCGCGATGAATTCTCGCACGGTGGCCGCATTGACGGTGGCAACAATTCACCAGGCAGTTCAACAGTCCAACGACGAACGAGAGCGACTGGTCAGTGAGCTCCGAGTGGCACTGAAACAAACGTGACGAACCCCCGCTATGCCTTTCGCTCTGCGGTGGATAGGCTTCCGCCCATGGCTGGAGACATCGTCCCTATCGAAATCGGACTCACCGACGGAGACCTCGTCACTTTGTGGGCACCCCGCTGGCGCGAGGGCGACGACGAGTGGGAAGCGTTTCTCGGCCATGAGGAAGACCTCTACGGGTTCTCCTCCGTCGCGGAACTCGCGGCCTTCATCCGAACGGACTCCGACAACGACCTGGTCGAGCATCCGGCGTGGGCCGTCGTCTCCGGACTGTCGGCAGCCGAGTTGGAACCGGAAGAGAACTTCACGTTCGACTTCGTCGGCGTGCCGGAACTGGCCGCAGGTGACCCTGAGGCACTGGTGGTCTCGGAACTCGAAGACACCCTGAACATGGCTCGCAACATCGGTGAGGTGTGCGAACTCGACGCGGTCATCCGCTTCTTCAGCGGCCATCCGGTACTCGGCGCGCTTGCCACCGGCGCCGGCACCTTCGAAGGCCGCGAAGGCCTGGAGCTGTGGGACCAGGTCGGCGCTGCGATCGTCAAGGACTGGGACGCCGTTCTCGACGCCATCGACAAGGTGGTCACCTCCCCGAAGGTCGATGCAGCTGCTGTGGCGGTCGCCGAAGCTGAACTGCTCGCTGCCGCCGAGAACACCGTCGACGCCGACGATGTCGCCGAGGAGGGCGAGGACGAGGAATTCGACGAAGACGACCTCGAAGAGGACGAAGACGAAGTCGAGACCTTCTGGGGTGAGGTCGGTGTCGACCCGATCCGCATCATCACCTCGGCCGAGACGTTCTACACTCTGCGCTGCTACATGGGAGATCAGGCGATCTTCCTCGGCAAGGACGGACTGATCACCGTCTTCCGTAGCGAGCGCGCACTCGCTCGCTACCTCGCCGACAACCACGAACACGATCTCTCGCAGGTCAGTACGTACGGCGAAATTCAGAATGCGGCCGTCGACGGTTCACTCGAAATCGAGGTCACGGACGAGAACGTCTACGTTCTGCCCGGCATCGCCGACGACCTCGCCCAGGGCCCGGACGTCGTAGATGCCGAGCAGCTGGAACTCGCAGTCGAATTGTTCACCGATGCAGCAGATTTCGCCGACGACGACTCCACCGAGGAGGCTCTGTCCGCGTCGAACGAGCTGGGTTGGTACGTCTCGTACCTCCTCAACCCCGATCCGTCGCGGATGGCTCCGAGTGCGCCGTTCACCAAGGAATCCGAGGCCTGGCGCGAACTCGAGCGCGAGTTCGAGGCCCGGCTTCGATCTGAGTAGTCGGGCGCACGTCATCTAGCCGATGAGCACGGCGTAGCCCGGCTTGATGACGTCGTCGATCAACGCGAGGCGCTCGTCGAACGGGATGAAGGCCGACTTCATCGCGTTGATGGTGAAGCGTTCGAGATCGGTCCATCCGTAACCGAAGGTCTCGACCAACGCGGCCATTTCCCGGCTCATGGTGGTGTCGCTCATCAGCCTGTTGTCGGTGTTGACGGTCACTCGGAAGCGCAAGTCCGCCAAGAGTCCGAACGGATGGTCCGCCAGGGCGGCTACGGCTCCGGTCTGCACGTTCGAACTCGGGCACAGTTCCAGGGGAATGCGCATGTCACGGACGTAGTTCGCGAGCCGACCCAACTCTGCCCCACCTTGCACGCCTACGTCGATGTCGTCCACAATCCGCACGCCGTGGCCCAACCGATCCGCTCCGCAGAAGGCGATGGCTTCGTGGATCGACGGCAACCCGAAAGCCTCACCCGCGTGAATCGTGAAGTGGGCGTTCGCGTCACGCATGTACTCGAACGCGTCGAGGTGCCGGCTCGGTGGGTTTCCGGCCTCGGCGCCGGCGATGTCGAACCCGACCACTCCGCGGTCCCGGAATCGCACCGCGAGTTCGGCGATCTCCCGCGACCGGGCGGCATGCCTCATCGCCGTCAGGAGACAGCCGATGCGGATCTCCCGTCCCGCGACCCTGGCAGCGGATTCGCCGGCCCGGAAACCTTCGAGAACGTGCTCGACGACCTCGTCCAAACTCAGGCCTTGTTCCAGGTGCTGCTCGGGCGCAAAACGGACCTCGGCATAGACGACGTTGTCGTCGGCCAGATCCTCGGCACACTCACGTGCCACCCGTGCAAGCCCTTCGGGGGTCTGCATCACGGCGACTGTGTGCGCGAACGTTTCGAGGTAGAGCTCGAGCGATCCACTGTCAGCGGCAGTTCGGAACCATTGCGCCAGTTCGGATGCCGTATTCGCCGGCAGCTCGTCGTAGCCACATTGCTCGGCCAGTTCGAGAACGGTCTCGGGTCGGAGTCCTCCGTCGAGATGATCGTGGAGAAGAACTTTGGGTGCGCTGCGGATCGTGGTCAACTCCGGTGCGTTCATTCGCCAACGCTAACGCGAATCACCCACAATTCGCTCGATGAGCAACGGTCGCGAAACGGTGTCGGAATCGGCCCCGATCGACCATCCACCGCCGAGGCTTCGTCGCGCTGCATCAAATCTCTCGGGAGTGTCGGTGTGCAATGTCATCAGCGTCTGCCCGGCACGGACCACGTCGCCAGGCTTTGCATGCATCTCGATGCCGGCACCGGCCTGAACGGCTTCGCCCTGCCGTTCGCGTCCGGCTCCCAGTTTCCAGGCCGCGATGCCCACCGCCATGGCGTCGAGTCGGGTCAGTACGCCGTCTCGGTCCGCGGTGACGACGTCGCTGTGCCGGGCCACCGGCAGCGTCGCGTGTGGGTCCCCACCTTGTGCGGCGATCATCGCGCGCCACCGGTCCATTGCCGTGCCGTCGGCCAGTTTGTCGGCGGGGTCGATACCGTCGATCCCAGCCGCTGACAGCATCTCCCGAGCCAGGACCAGGGTCAGCTCGACGACGTCCGACGGCCCGCCGCCTGCCAGCACCTCGACGGATTCACGTACCTCGAGGGCGTTGCCTGCCGTCAATCCGAGCGGGGTGTCCATCCCGGTGATGAGAGCGCTTGTACGCACGCCGGCGTCGTTGCCAAGCTCGACCATCGTGCGTGCCAACTCTCGCGCGTCGCCGAGGTCCTTCATGAACGCTCCGGAACCGACCTTGACGTCGAGCACCAGGGCGCCGGTTCCCTCGGCAATCTTCTTGCTCATGATCGAACTTGCGATCAGCGGAATGGATTCCACCGTTCCGGTCACGTCGCGCAGCGCGTAGAGCTTCTTGTCGGCGGGGGCCAGGTTCGCTCCGGCAGCGCAGATCACCGCGCCGATTTTCGGGTCCGAGAGAATGTCGACCATCTCCGTCGCCGTGAGCTCGGCTCGCCAACCTGGAATGGCCTCGAGCTTGTCGAGAGTTCCACCGGTGTGGCCGAGTCCGCGGCCCGACAACTGCGGGACTGCAAGACCACAGGCAGCGACGAGGGGTGCGAGCGGAAGGGTGATCTTGTCCCCCACTCCACCGGTCGAATGCTTGTCGACGGTGGGCAGCGGCAAGTCCGAAAAGTCCATCCTCCCGCCGGATTCGATCATCGCCTCGGTCCATCGACCGGTCTCTGCTCGCGACATTCCGCGGAAGTAGATCGCCATCGCGAGCGCCGACATCTGCTCGTCGCCGACGATCCCCTGTGTGAACGCCTGAACTATCCAGTCGATCTCGGTTCCCGACAGCTCGCGGCCGTCACGCTTGGCGCCGATGATGGAAACTGCGTCAAACATGGCGGAGCCCCTCTGCTTGTTCCGGCCCGAAAGCATCAGGCAACAGCTCGCTCAGCGGCTTGAACCCACTGCTCGTGTCGACAAGCATCTCACCCCCGCCGTGCTCGAGGAGAAGCTGTCTGCACCGGCCGCACGGCATCAGAATCGAGCCCTTCGCGTCACAGCACGTGAAGGCAAGCAGCCGGCCACCCCCGGTGGCGGCCAAGTTACCGACGAGTCCACATTCGGCACACAGGCTCAAACCGTATGAGACATTTTCCACATTGCATCCTGAGACGATCCGACCATCGTCTACCAGGGCCGCTGCACCCACCGCGTACCCCGAGTACGGCGCATAGGCATGCCGCATGACCACTTGCGCGTTGTGCCGCAACAACTTCCAGTCGATGTCACCCATGGTTCGTTATCCAATCACGCCGACTGAATGGATGCAGAAACCACGCCGAAACCATCTCGGCGAGATTGGAAAGGCAAACCTTACAAAGAGTTTGGTACGCGTACGAATCCCGCATCTGATTAGTTCCCGGTTTCACATAGGTTTAGAGTCTGAGTCAAGTCGGTTCAGGATCCCGTCGAGCCCGGGCTGAGGTACATCGAAGCTCTCTGCAGGCTCGACGCGTCCACCAATGACGTTGGAGGCACAGCACTCGATGAGTACTACGACTGAAGCCGCTCCTCAGAAGGAGCGCACGAGGTCGCTTTACCGGGGCGACCCCGGAATGTGGTCCTGGGTTCTACACCGGATCACAGGCGTCGCTACTTTCTTCTTCCTATTCGTACACGTTCTCGATACGGCACTCGTTCGGGTCAATCCCGATACGTACGACGCCGTCATCGACACGTACAAGAACCCCCTCGTCGGCCTCATGGAGATCGGCCTCGTCGGCGTAGTCCTCTACCACGCCCTCAACGGCGTGCGCGTGATGTTGGTGGACTTCTGGTCGAAGGGCCCGAAGTACCAGCGCGTCATGCTCTGGACCATTCTGACGATCTGGTTCCTGGTGATGATCCCAGGCGCCGGACGCATCCTCATCAACATGTTTGCGGAGCACTGACATGGCGACTACTCACGGACCCGAAGCCAAGAGCCTGGGCACCTCATACGACCGTCCCGCAAGCCTGGACAACCCGCGGTCCCCGCGCGCGAAGGCTCGGAACAACTTCGAGTTGTACGCATGGCTGTTCATGCGCTTCTCCGGCGTCGCCCTGATCGTTCTGGTCCTGGGCCACATGTTCATCATGCTGATGCTCGACGGTGGCGTTCACCGTCTGAACTTCGCATTCGTCGCAGGTCGCTGGTCCAGCCCGTTCTGGCAGTTCTGGGATCTGACGATGTTGTGGCTGGCACAGCTGCACGGCGGTAACGGCCTGCGCACGGTCATCGCGGACTACTCCCGCAAGGACTCCACGCGCTTCTGGCTGACCACGATCCTCGTTCTCTCGATGATCCTGATCATGGGCCTGGGCACGTACGTCATCTTCACCTTCGACCCCAATATCTCGGCGAGCTAGGGGAGCACAGACTTCATGCAGGAACATCGTTATGACGTGGTCATCGTCGGCGCCGGCGGCGCAGGCATGCGTGCGGCAATCGAAGCTGGCCCCCGTGCCCGCACGGCCGTACTGACCAAGCTCTACCCCACCCGCAGCCACACCGGCGCGGCCCAGGGCGGCATGTGTGCCGCACTGGCGAACGTGGAGGAAGACAACTGGGAGTGGCACACCTTCGACACCGTCAAGGGCGGCGACTACCTCGCCGACCAGGACGCCGTCGAGATCATGGCCAAAGAGGCCATCGACGCGGTGCTCGACCTCGAGAAGATGGGTCTGCCGTTCAACCGCACGCCCGAAGGCAAGATCGACCAGCGTCGATTCGGTGGCCACACACGTGACCACGGCAAGGCACCCGTCCGCCGTGCGTGTTACGCAGCCGACCGCACCGGTCACATGATCCTGCAGACGCTGTACCAGAACTGCGTCAAGCACGACGTCGAGTTCTTCAACGAGTTCTACGCGCTCGACATCGCCATCACCGAGACCGAGGACGGCCCGGTTGCCACCGGTGTCATCTGCTACGAGCTCTCGACCGGCGAGCTGCACATCTTCCACGCCAAGTCGATCATCTTCGCGACCGGCGGCTCGGGACGTATGTACAAGACGACGTCCAACGCGCACACCCTCACCGGTGACGGCATGGGCATCATCTTCCGCAAGGGCCTGCCCCTCGAGGACATGGAGTTCCACCAGTTCCACCCGACAGGACTCGCCGGTCTCGGCATCCTGATCTCGGAAGCCGTCCGTGGTGAAGGTGGCATTCTCCGTAATGCCGACGGCGAGCGCTTCATGGAGCGCTACGCCCCCACCATCAAGGACCTCGCTCCGCGTGACATCGTGGCCCGTTCGATGGTCCTCGAGGTTCTGGAAGGCCGCGGCGCCGGCCCGAACAAGGACTACGTCTACATCGACGTGACGCACATCCCCGAGGAAGTTCTCGACGAGAAGCTCCCCGACATCATGGAGTTCTCGCGCACCTACCTTGGCGTGGACCCCGTCAAGGAGCCCGTGCCCGTCTACCCGACGTGCCACTACGTCATGGGCGGTATCCCCACCAAGATCAACGGTGAGGTTCTGCGCAACAACGACGAGGTCGTCAAGGGCCTGTACGCCGCCGGCGAATGTGCCTGCGTTTCCGTGCACGGTGCAAACCGCCTCGGCACCAACTCGCTCCTCGACATCAACGTGTTCGGCCGCCGCGCCGGCATCGCTGCCGCCGAGTACGCGAACTCCACCGAGTTCGTCGACCTGCCGGAAACCCCGGCTGCGATGGTCGAAGACTGGGTCGGCGTCATCCTGTCCGATCACGGCCACGAGCGCGTTGCGGACATCCGCACCGAGCTGCAGCAGTCGATGGACAACAACGCCTCCGTCTTCCGCACCGAAGAGCGCCTCACCCAGGCACTCAAGGATGTGCGTGCTCTCAAGGAGCGCTACAACCACATCACGGTCCAGGACAAGGGCAAGCGCTACAACAGCGACCTGCTCGAGGCCATCGAGCTGGGCTTCCTCCTCGAAATGGCAGAGGTCACCGTCGTCGGCGCCCTCAACCGCAAGGAATCGCGCGGCGGCCACGCTCGTGAGGACTTCCCGGATCGCAACGACGCCGAGTACATGAAGCACACGATGGCGTACAAGGAGGGTGACGGCCTGCTCTCCGACATCCGTCTGGACTACAAGCCGGTGATCCAGACCCGCTACGAGCCGATGGAGCGTAAGTACTGATGTCTGCGCCTGCTGTAGATGCACCCAAACTCCCCGCTGTTCCCGAGGGGGCCGTCATGGTCACTCTCAAGATCGCGCGGATGAACCCCGAATCGGGCGAGGGCCAGCACTGGGACAGTTTCCAGGTCCCGGCACTGCCCACCGACCGTCTGCTCAACCTGCTGCTGTACGTAAAGGGTTACCTCGACGGCACCCTCACGTTCCGTCGCAGCTGCGCACACGGTGTCTGTGGATCGGACGCCATGCGGATCAACGGTGTGAACCGTCTGGCCTGCAAGCTGCTGATGAAGGACATGCTGCCCAAGGACGGCAAGCCGGTCACCATCACGGTCGAGCCCATCAAGGGCCTGCCCGTCGAGAAGGACCTGGTTGTCGACATGGAACCCTTCTTCGACGCATTCCGCGCCGTGAAGCCGTTCCTCATCACCAGTGGCAACGAGCCCACTCGTGAGCGCATCCAGAGCCAGCACGACCGTGCTCGTTTCGACGACACCACCAAGTGCATCCTGTGCGCATGCTGCACCACGTCGTGCCCCGTGTACTGGAGCGACGGCAGCTACTTCGGTCCCGCTGCCATCGTCAACGCACACCGGTTCATCTTCGACAGCCGTGACGAGGCCGCTTCCGAGCGTCTCGACATCCTGAACGACAAGGACGGCGTGTGGCGTTGCCGCACCACGTTCAACTGCACCGACGCATGCCCCCGCGGCATCCAGGTGACAAAGGCTATTCAGGAAGTCAAGCGAGCTCTGCTCTTCGCTCGATAGTCAGGCCTTCGGCCCTGTGCGCGGTTAGGGAGTCTCCGGACTCCTTAACCGCGCACAGCTATGTCGGGGGCATGTTGAGCGGTGTCACGACTTGGACCGGTGACGTCGTGAAGCCGAAGTGAGCGCCCATGGCGCCGTGTTCCTTCATGACCACCTGACAGGCAGTGCGAACATCCGCACGCAGATCGTGGTGGAGCACCGCTGATATTCGCCTCTCCCCCAGCAACTTTCGATTGTCACCGTCGAGATCGTGGGCGATGAAGACATTGCACTCCCGGTTCAGTTCTTCGAACGTATCGACCGTGGCCAGGTTGCCACCACCGATCGAGTACACGGCACGGATCTGCGGATCGGATTCGAGTGCCGCTCGCACCAGTTTCCTACTCGTCTGATCCAGACCGTCACTGTTCGGAATGTCGATCAACCGTCGATGCGGAGCCGAGACCCGCATGGCGGATCGAAATCCCATCTCCCGTTCTTCCTCCCCACGGAAGAAGCCGCTACTCATGCTGACCAGCACGTTGCCGTCCCGATTCCCCAGCCACTGATCGATCAAGTACGCGGCGGTGGCTCCGGCGGCTCGGTTGTCGATGCCGATGTAGGCGGCTCGCCTGCTACCGGGAACATCGGTCACCAACGTGACGACCGGAATCTTGGCCGCCACCAACCGGTCGATCGCCGCCACGACTTCCGGAGTGTCGGGAGCCTTGACGATGACTCCGTGGGATCCGCGTCGGCGAATCTTGTCGAGCGTCGACGTCATCGCTTCGACCGAACCGGTTTCACGAAAGTGGAACCTGGAACGAACGACAGCGGGCGCAAGGGTCGGCAGTTCGGCCTCGAGCGCATCACGGACGGCGTCGGAAAACCTTGCGGGAGTTTGCAACACGACGTCGACGATGAACGTGCGCCCGACCAGTTTCAGTTGCGAGCGTTGACGTTCCAGGTCCGTGATCGCCTGGCGAACCTCCGATCGTGTGCCTTCACGAACTCCAGGACGGTCGTTGAGCACCCGGTCGACGGTGGCCTCACTCAGGCCCGACTGCTGAGCGATCTCCCGTACTTTGAATCGATGCGCCACAACTACCTCACGATGATGGATATTTGATGGTTTTTCGCTGTTGTTCGAGGTCTTCGTCACAGCCAGACTAAACCCATGACTTCTCCGCCGGGTGTAACCAGGCCCGCACTCCTCGCCGACACCGTCGTACTGGTCAGTGGCGGCTCGCAAGGCGTCGGCGCCGGCGTCGTACGCGCCGCAGTCCGTGAGGGCGCTCAGGTGGCTTTCACCGGCCGACGCCCGGACGTCGGAAAAGCTCTCGAGGCAGAACTTCCGGGAACACACTTCATCGAAGCCGATGTGGCGCAGACCGATTCCGCGCTCGCCAGCGTGGCCGAGACGATCTCACATTTCGGCCGCGTGGATGCCCTCGTCAATTCCGCCGGACTCACCTCGCGCGGCACGCTGCTCGACACCACCGAGGAACTCTTCGACCAGCACATCGCGGTGAACCTCCGCGGTCCGTTCTTCACGATGCAGGCAGCCGTCAAGGACATGCGCGAGCGTGCGGTCCCCGGGTCCATCGTCAACATCATCTCCACGTCCGAACTCGGCGGGCAACCGTATCTCGCGCCGTACGTGGCAGCGAAGGCCGGGCTGGCGGGGCTGACCCGCAACGCCGCCCATGCGCATCGCTGGGATCGTATCCGGATCAACGGTCTCGACATCGGGTGGACACAGACCGAGGGAGAAGACCTCACGCAGAGAGCTTTTCACGACGCTGGTGACGATTGGCAGGAACGTGCGGGCAGCACCCTCCCCATGGGCAAGCTCGGACAGGTCGACGAAATCGCCGACTTCGTCGTCTTCCTGCTCTCCGATCGCAGCGGAGTCGTGACAGGTTCGATCATCGACTGGGACCAGAACGTCTTCGGAGGGCTGGACTGATGGGCGCTCGTATCGGAGTCATCGGCCTCGGACGAATCGGCAGCTACCACGCCCGAAACCTGCTGACGACGGACGGCGTCGACGCACTGGTTGTCACCGACGTCGACGCACGTCGAACCTCGGACGTGGCAAGCGAACTCGACGTGGAGTCCGCTGCCGATCCCGACGCGCTTTTAGCGTCAGGCATCGACGGCGTTCTGATCGCCGCGTCGTCGAGTTCGCACGCCGACCTGATCGAAGCCGCTGTCCGCCGAGACATCCCGACGTTCTGCGAAAAGCCGGTAGCCGACTCGATCGAATCCTCGGTTCGTGTACTCGCGACTGCCGAGCAGACGTCGGTACCAGTCCAGATCGGATTTCAGCGCCGATTCGACCCGTCATTTGTGGCGGCGTACGACGCAGTTCGATCCGGAGAACTCGGTTGGATCCACACTCTCCGATCGACCACCCTCGACCCCGCTCCCCCGCCGATCTCGTACATCGAACACTCCGGCGGCATCTTCCGCGACTGCTCGATCCACGATTTCGACATCGTCAGGTGGGTCAGCGGCCGCGAAGTCACCACGGTTTTTGCCACCGGCTCGAATCAGGGTGATCGCGGGATCGCCGATGCCGGTGACGTCGACACCGCCGCAACGGTTCTCACTTTCGAAGGCGGAACCATCGCGGTCGTGTCAAATACCCGCTACAACGGCCGCGGCTACGACTGCCGACTCGAGGTACTCGGCTCGGCGGACTCCGTCGTTGCCGGGCTGGACGACCGCTTGCCACTCCGCTCTCTCGACCCCGGAACATCGTTCCCCTCGAAGGAGCCGTACACGTTCTTCATGGACCGCTTCACGTCCGCCTACCGTGCGGAACTCGAAGCATTCCTCGGCGTTGTCGCCGGGCGTCGGGAATCACCGTGCACGCCCACAGATGCGGTCGAGTCGGCGTGGATCTCCGAAGCTGCAACGCACTCTCTGCGCGAGGGTCGGCCCGTCACGATCACCGAAGTCAAAGATCTGTTCCTTCACGACAAGAATGAGGCACACACATGAGCACTCCTCGCATCGCCGGCGCACCGATCTCCTGGGGCGTGTGCGAAGTCCCGGGCTGGGGCTACCAACTCGACCCTGCGCAAGTCCTCCGGGAAATGCGCGAAGTCGGTCTGGCGGCAACGGAAATCGGACCGGAGGGCTTTCTGCCGACAGCACCCGCCGAAATGGCCAAGGTGCTCGCGGATCATGATCTGAGCGCAGTCGGCGGGTTTGCACCAGTACTGCTGCACGATGACGATCATGATCCGGTGCCCGGCATCTCCCCCATCCTCGACTGTTTTGTCGCCTCGGGTGCCGAGGTTTTGGTTCTGGCCGCCGCGACGGGTTCCGACGGCTACGATTCACGCCCAGAACTGGACGAGCAGAGTTGGAAAACCCTGCTGCACAATCTCGATCGCCTCAACGACGCCGCGGCCGAGCGTGGAATCAGGGCAGTTGTCCACCCTCACGTCGGAACGATGATCGAGCAGCGCGACGAGGTCCTGCGAGTGCTCGACGGCTCGGCCATCCCACTGTGTCTGGACACCGGCCACCTGTTGATCGGCGGCACCGATCCGGTCGACCTGGCGCGTCAAGCTCCCGAGCGCATCACCCACGTGCATCTCAAGGACGTCGACGATGCTCTCGCATCACGCGTTCGCAGTGGTGAGCTCACCTACACCGACGGCGTGAAGGCGGGAATGTACCGTCCGCTCGGTGGCGGCGACGTCGACATCGCCGGTGTCACAGCCATATTGCAGCGCCACGGTTTCGACGGATGGTACGTGCTCGAGCAGGACACCATTCTGACCGAGGCTCCGTCCGACGAGGGACCGGTGCGCGATGTGCGAGCGAGCGTCGAGTATCTGCGGTCGGTTCTGTGACACCTACCCCGCTGCGGATAGGCATTCTGGGAGCCTCACGCATCGCCGAGAACGCGATGATCAAACCTGCAACGGCCACCGGGCACCGCCTGGTGGCCGTTGCCGCACGCAGCCCCGAGCGGGCCAGAGCCTATGCGGCCCGGCATGGGATCGAACGGGTGGTCGGTTCGTACGCCGAGCTGATCTCGGATCCGGAGGTGGACGTCGTCTACAATGCGCTGCCCAACAGCCTGCACGGACCGTGGAATCTCGCCGCCGTTCAGGCCGGCAAGCACGTGCTGACGGAGAAACCGTTTTCGAGCAACGCGGTGGAAGCGCGTGCTGTAGCCGAGGCAGCGCGCGTGAGCGGAGTGACGCTGCTCGAGGGGTTCCACTACCTCTTTCATCCGGTGAACCGGCGCCTGCTGGATGTGGTTCGGAGCGGCACAGTCGGCGCGGTCACTCGGGTGGAAACCGTACTGCGGATGCCCACACCATCCGAGAACGACCCGCGGTGGGAGCTCGCCTTGTCAGGCGGGTCACTGATGGACCTGGGCTGCTACGGGTTACATGCTTCCCGGATGCTGAGTGACGTCTGTGGTGGTGCGCCAGTGGTGACCGGGACCCGCCACGAGGAATACGCTCCGGGGGTCGATTCGTGGTTCGACATCGAACTCGAGTATCCCGGCGGAGCGCGGGCATCCGTTGTGACAACGATGTTGGACGAGCAGTACCACTTCACCTTCCGGGTCTTCGGATCCAACGGAGACGTCCTGGTGCACAACTTCCTCCAGCCGGACGTCGACGACCGTGTCTCCGTCACTGTCCATGGGCGCACGAGTATCGAGCAGCTGGGCACGAAGTCGTCGTACACCTGGCAACTCGAAGCGTTCGCCGATCATCTGTCCGGGGTCTCGGCGCTGCCGATCGGACCGGGCGACGCGGTAGCCAACATGACGATGATCGACGAGGCGTACATGCATTCCGGCCTCGGGGTTCGGCCGACGACCATCCTCTGACGAAACGACTACAGCCTCGGTTCGATTCGAACCGAGGCTGTAGTCGCGGGGTTTTGATCTAGCGGCGAAGCTCGTGGGTCAGTGTCTCGAGCTCGTCACCGCCCGCCATCTCCTTGGTCAGTTCTTCGAGTGAGATGTCGTCGTACTTGGCGTCGAGCTTCTGCCTGCCTCGGTTGAGGAGCACGAAGTGATCGCCGACCATGTACGCGTGGTGCGGATTGTGCGTGATGAAGATGACGCCGAATCCCTGTTCCTTGGCAGCGGTGATGTAGCGCAACACCATTCCCGACTGCTTGACGCCGAGCGCTGCTGTCGGCTCGTCGAGAATCAGCACGCGGGCACCGAAGAAGATGGCGCGGGCGATGGCAACGCACTGACGCTGACCGCCGGAGAGACTACCGATCGGTGCGTCGACGTCAGGCAGTTCGATGCCCATCTTCGACAGTTCCGAAAGAGTCGTCGCGCGCATGGCGTTGGCGTCGAGCGACTTGATCAGACCACCCTTGCGCAGTTCCTGCCCAAGGAAGAAGTTGCGCCACACCGGCATCAACGCAACAACGGCGAGGTCCTGATAGACCGTGGCAATGCCTTTGCCAAGCGCCTCTTTCGGCGAGTGGAACGTTGTCGGTTCGCCGTCGACGAGTAGTTCACCTTCGCTCTGCTGGTGCAGACCGGCGATGATCTTGATCAGCGTGGACTTGCCTGCGCCGTTGTCACCGAGCACACCGGTCACTTCACCCGCACCGACGCGCAGGTTGATTCCCTTGAGCGCGATGATGTTTCCGTATTGCTTACCGACGTCCTTGAGCTCGATCAGTGGCACGTTGCCGCCTGAGTTCGAGAGAGCGGGAACTTCAGCTGTGGTACTCATGTGTCACCTTTTCGCAGCGTAGTTGCGGAATGCGTTGTTGGCGATGACCGCGAACAGCAGCATGGCGCCGAGGAAGAACTTGAACCAGTCCGGGTTCCAGCCTGCGTAGACGATGCCCTGGTTGGTCATACCGAAGATGAATGCGCCGATCGCAGCACCGATCGCGGTTCCGTAGCCACCGGTGAGCAGGCAACCGCCGATGACTGCGGCGATGATGTACAGGAACTCGTTACCGACACCCTGACCGGACTGAACGGTATTGAACGAGAACAGCAGATGCATGCCCACGAACCAGGCAGCAAAGCCGACGGTCATGAACAAACCGATCTTGACTGCGGTCACCGGCACACCGATCGCGCGGGCACTGTCCTGATTGCCGCCGACCGCGAAGATCCAGTTGCCGATCTTGGTCTTGAACAAAACAAATGTTGCAATCGCGGTGAACAGCAGCCACCACACGACCGTGATCTTGACGGACACCCCGAAGACCGAGAACGACGACGCGAATACCTTTTTCGCGGAATCGAATCCGGCCATGTCGGAGACGCTGGGTGTGGCAACCTGACCACTCACGAGCTTGGTGACGGCCAGGTTGATTCCGGTCAACATCAGGAACGAGCTCAGGGTGATGAGGAAGCTGGGAATCTTCGTCTTCATGACGAGGTAGCCGTTGAAGAATCCGACCGCGAGCGAAACGACCAGCGCCAGAATCGCACCCACCCACAGATTGAGGTGCAGGTTGTAGGCGATCATCGACGCGGCGAGCGAGGACGTGGTGACTGCGACGCCGGCGGAAAGGTCGAATTCGCCGCCGATCATGAGCAGGGCGACCGCACAAGCCATGATGCCGATCGTGGAGCTGGAGTAGAGCACTGTCGCAAGCGCTTCCGGCGTACGGAACGGTGCCGCGACGATACAGAAGAAGATGAAGATGGCGATGGCGCCGACAAGTGAACCCATCTCCGGGCGGAGCAGTAGGCGCTGAATGCGCTTTTGCTCCTTCACCCGTTCATCGGTCACGACTTTGTGGGCGGCAAGGTCGAGATCTGCCTGAGTGGACATGATTTCCCTTCCGTGCTGGACAGGCGCACGGAGGGCGGACTCTCAGCCCTCCGTGCGCCCGGATCAGCGAGTTCCGTTCTTGGCGTACTCGGCGACCGAGTCGATGTTGGTGTTGTCGATGAACGCGGGTCCGGTCAGGGTCGGCAAGCCGCCACCGATCACGTTGCCGTTGTTGAGGTAAAGCCACAGCGAATCGATGGCGAGGTAGCCCTGCAGGAAGGGTTGCTGGTCCACTGCCCACTGCACGTCACCGGATTTGATGGCGTCGACGAGCGCCGCGTTGGTGTCGAAAGTGACGACCTTCGCCTTGCTGCCCGCATTGCCGACCGACGTCACGGACGTCAAAGCAAATGGAGCACCGAGTGCGAGAACTCGATCGATTGCCGGGTCCTGTTGAAGTTTCGCGGTGATGGTCGATTCCACCGACGGCATGTCCTTGCCGTTGACGTTGAGAATCTCCGTCGTTCCCTTGAACGACTTCTTCACTCCGGCACAACGTGATTCGAGGCTCACGTTGCCCTGCTCCTGAATGACGCACAACACCTTGGTGGCACCTTCGGTGTTGAGTCGCTCGCCGGCAGCTTCACCGGCAATCGACTCGTCCTGACCGAAGTACTCCTTGACGCCCATGTCCTTCCAGGTTTCGAGGCCCGAGTTGAGGGCGACCACCGGAATGCCCGCGGCGGTGGCACTTTGGACCGCGGCAACCATGGCGTCGGGCTTCGCGAGGGTCACGGCAATCCCGTCGACCTTGCTGTCGATCGCACTCTGAACCAAGTTGGCCTGATTCGGCGCCTCGGGATCGGCGGAGTACCGAAGTTCGATGTTGTCCTTGGCCGCTGCGGTTTCGGCTCCCTTGCGCACCAGATCCCAGAACGTGTCACCGGGAACTTCGTGAGTGATCATCGCAATGGTGGCGCGGGGCGTGTCCGCCGTACCCGCGCCCATTCCGGATCCGGAAGAATCCGGCTTTCCGCCGGTGCTTGAACAGGCGGCCAGACCCAAGACCACGACTGAGGCTCCGGCCAGTACGGCAACGCTCTTGCGTCCCGTGAGAAACGACATGTGAACTCCCTCTCGACATCAACCAACGGCCCGCGAACGGATGGTGCTCGGTTGTATGTGAAAGATGTAATACCCGTCACAGTCGAATGTCAATAGTTTGTTCTGACATTAGGACTGCTTATCAAAGACCAGACAAACTGATTGAAGTCGAAACTGCAGGTCAATGCCCTGCGGGTCCAGTTGAACCTCGAACCACCAGTTGTGGCTGCGCGACAATGTCCTTGCCCAAGGGCCCACTTCCGCCGTCGAGGCGTTCGGAGATCCGCTCCACCGCGGCGCCGCCCAGAAACGCCGTGTCCTGCCCGACACTGGTCAGATCGATGTGCGCCAAGCCTGCCAATGCACTGTTGTCGAATCCGATCACGGAAACGTCGCCAGGCACCGAGATCCCGGCACGCAGGAAGACGTCGAGAACTCCGAGCGCGCAGCGATCGTTGAAAGCGAAGACCGCCCCGGGTAACCCACCCTCGACCATCGACCTGGCGGCAGCTGCGCCGAACTCCTCCGTGAGACCGCCGGGAAGAATTCTCGGCTCCAGACCGGCCGCTCGCATGGCCTTGCGGTAGCCCTGACGCCGTTCCTGGGCGCCCGGGCCTCGCCCGCCGTCGACGTGGGCGATCGAGCGGTGCCCGAGTTCGACAAGGTGATTCACGGCTATCACCGCGCCCGCCTCGTCATCTGTTCGGACAACATCCACGTGCACTGACGACATCTTCCGCGCGATTACGACAACGGGAACCTTGTCGGCCAGGTCGACGATCTCTGCTTCCGGCGCCTGTGAACCCAACAGCAAGATCGCCTCACACCGGTCGTCGAGCAGGGTCCGCGTTGCACGAGAATCCGGCCGTCGCTCCGAGACCGCACTGAGGACGACGTCGTAGCGCGACCGTTCGGCGGCCACATAGATTTCGTCGAGCAGCTCCGCGTGAAATGTTTGCGCCGCAACGTAACTGACACCGATCAGGCGGCTGCGATGTTGGCGCAGCAGTCGCGCCGCGTTGTCGGGTCGATAGCCGAGTTCGTCCGCGGCCGCCTTGACCCGTACCCGCGTCGCATCGCTGGCACCTGGGACATCACGAATGACGATGGACACCAGAGCGCGTGACACACCGGCCAGGTCTGCTACGTCTTGCAAGGTGGGGCGTCGACTGTTCACCTCCACAGACTAGATCGTTCCAGCGAATAAGCACCGAAGCATTGACGCGCGCCGCATCCGGCGCTTTACTGGCATCGACTAGAACGATCTAGTTTCTCATTCTCACTCCGAACGGAGCCCCCATGTCTGCCTCTGTTGCAGTCGGTCTCATCGGCGCCGGATGGATCGGCCGCTTCCACGGCGAGTCCGTCGCGCTGCGTATCCCCGGCACCCGTCTCGTCGCCGTCGCCGATCCTGCGCCCGGCGCTGCGGCGTCGTTGATCGAACGTGTCAGTCCCGACGCCCGCGCGTACACCGACGCCCTTGAGCTGATTGCCGATCCGACCGTCGAAGCGGTGCTCATCAGTACGCCCGCATCAACTCACACCGATCTCGTGGTGGCCGCCGCGGAAGCCGGCAAACATGTCTTCTGCGAAAAGCCGATGGCCTTGACACTCGAGGACGCCGATCGCGCGATCGGCGCATGTGCCGCGAACAACGTTGCGCTGCAAGTCGGTTTCAACCGGCGCTTCGCCGCCGACTTCACCGCGGCCCACGACGTGATCACCGCCGGCGGGATCGGAACCCCACAGCTACTTCGTTCTCTGACCCGCGACCCAGGAATCACCGCCGACGTCGCCTCCCGAGTCAAGCCGTGGACCATCTTCAACGAGACGCTGATTCATGACTTCGACGCTCTGCTCTGGCTCAACCCCGGGGCACGCGTCGTCGAGGTGTTCGCGCAGGCCGATGCTCTCATCCATCCGCAGTACAAGGAGCAGGGGTACCTCGACACGTCGATGGTTCAGTTGCGCTTCGACAACGGCGCCCTCGCGTCGGCCGAGGCCAACTTCCAAGCCACCTACGGTTACGACGTGCGCGGCGAAGTTTTCGGTTCCGGTGGAATGGTGAGTGCAGGCGAGGTCACGCGGACCGCGATGCGTCATTACAGCTCACCGGGCGTTCTGGCCGACACACCTCGGGTGAACATCGAACTGTTTCACGACGCCTATGTTGCCCAGCTGGTGCACTTCGCAGACTGCATCCTCTCCGGCAGTGCGCCGTCGGTCGACGGTCTCGATGCTCGCAACGCCCTGGAAATCGCACTGGCCGCAAAGGAATCCGTGGAAACCGGACTGCCCGTCTCGTTGCTGGCGGTGCCGCAGTGAGCCCCTTCGACTTGGCGGTCTCTGCCGAGATGACGTTCACCGAACTCCCTGTCGTCGAGCGTGTTCGGCGGATCTCGGAGGCGGGGTTCGCAGCTGAGATCTGGAGTTGGCAAGACAAAGACCTCGAAGCTCTGGTCGCCACCGGAGCTCGGTTCTCCTCGATGACCGGCTATCTCCACGGCGATTTGTTCGACGAAGCCGGCAGCGCCGAACTGGTACGCACAGCGGCGCTATGCCTCGCTCCGGCAGCGAAACTCGGCGTTCCCCGGCTGAACTTCCATACCGGCGAGCTGATCGACGGACAGGCTGCGCGCCCGCAGTATCGAACTACGGGAGCGATGTGGCTGACCGCCCAACGCGCGCTCGAGAAGATCGCGAGACTGGGCGAAGAAGCCGGAGTCGTCTTCTGCCTCGAGAATCTCAATACGATCGTCGATCACCCCGGCGTACCGATGGCCCGCGCCAAAGACACTCTGGCACTGGTGGAATCCGTCTCACACCCCAACCTCAAGATGATGCTCGACCTCTACCACGCACAGATCGGCGAAGGAAACCTCATCGAACTCGTGCGGCGTTGTGGTGACAACATCGGCGAGATTCAGGTGGCCGACGTACCCGGCCGATGCGAACCCGGAACCGGCGAGATCAACTACCCCGCCATCGCACGCGTGCTCGCCGACCAGGGTTACACCGGCACGATCGGTTTGGAGGGCTGGGCATCCGGAGACAGTGACACCGCACTCACTGCTTTCCGGAAGGCCTTTACGCTCTAGCCCTCACCCGGGAACGTGATCCCCACGTGACGGCGGATCTCGTCGAGGATGTCGAGCGTCGCAATGGCCGCGTCGAGCGGATGGACCGGCGACTCGATATCCCCGGCGGTGATCCGCCGCGCCGCCTCGGCCGCCTCGAATGCGAGACCTCCGACGTATCCGTCGACCGGATCGTCGTAGCGCGCAGATCTTCCGTCACCTAGCCGGACAGTGAAGGCCCCGGGCCGGTAGAACGTCGAGTCCAGAACGATCATCCCCTTGTCGCCGCAGATCGAGGCCGTGTTGGGCGTGTCAGCAAGGATCGTGGTGTTCAGACTGGCCTGAGCAATGCCTGCCCAGGACAGAACCGCTGAGATCTGGCCGTTCACCATGTCATTCGCCGGCTCGCCCAGGGCAGCAACCGCAGTAGGAACACCCAATACCCGATACGCGAGACTGACCGGATAGGTCCCGAGGTCGAGAAGTGGACCACCCGCAAGCGCTGGATCGTAGATACGATGATCGGTCTCGAACCGTTCGCCGTGATCGGCCAGAACCGTACGTATGGTTTCCAGCAGCCCCGCCTCGAGGATCTGGTCGATCACGTCGAACTTGGGCAGAAACGACGTCCACATCGCCTCCATGCAAAACAATCCGAGCGCAGCCGCCCGCTCCTGAATCGCCCGTCCCTGCGCTCCGTTCAAAGCCAGCGGCTTTTCGATCACGACATGCTTGCCGTGATCCAATGCCGCCATCGCGCAATCGAAATGAGCAGTGTGCGGTGTTGCGACATAGACGACGTCCACATCCTCGGAGGCGAGCAAAGCGTCGTAGCTACCGTGAGCGCGTCGGATCCCCCAATTGTCCGCGAAGGCCTGAGCGCGGGTGAGTCCGCGCGAAGCGACGGCCGTGACTTCCTGCGCTGTATTTCTCTGGAGTGACTCCACGAAGCGTTGTGCAATCCAGCCAGGCCCGAGGATCCCCCAGCGCAAAGTCGGAGCGTCGACCGGATCGGGGACCCTGGTGCGAGGGAGTTCCAGAACTGTAGAAGAAGTCATGCCTCGAACTGTAGAGTCGAATCTCGAAATATGTAAGGACATTAGGTTGTCCGTTTCAATCCTCTGGAAGTAGGAACCTCATGTCGATTCGGGTCGGTGTGATCGGAACCGGCGTCATGGGCGCCGACCACGTCCGCAATCTCCACTCCACGGTCTCCGGGGCAACGGTCTCTGTGGTTGCAGACCTCGATCAAGAGCGAGCAAAGTCCGTAGCGTCCGCAGTCGGCGCACGGTGGGTGACCGCTCCGTTGAAACTGATCAACGACGCCGGTGTGGACGCCGTAGTCATCGCTTCCCATGATTCAACGCATGCCGACCTCACGCTTGCTGCTGTCGAAGCCGGAAAACCGGTTCTGTGTGAAAAGCCCCTCGCAGTGACAGCAGAGGACTGCCGACGCGTCGCTGCGGCCGAGAACCCCGAAAGCCCCCTTGTGAGCGTCGGATTCATGCGCCGCTTCGATCCGGGATACGTGGCGCTGAAGGCCGAAACACATTCCGGTCGTATCGGTGACCCACTGATCGTGCACTGCTCGAGTCGCACTGTCAGCGCCTACCCGGGTGGCAGCTCGGAATCCACGGTGACCAACTCCGCGATTCACGAACTCGACATCGTGCCGTGGATCTTGAACTCTCCCGTCGTCGCAGCCAGCTGGCACTGCGGGCGCTCGAGTTCGCTGGTGACCGATCGCCAGGATCCGCAGATAATCATGCTGCGCACCGCCGACGGCGTTCTCACCACGGTCGAGGTCTTTCTCAACGCGCGGTACGGCTACGACACTCGGTGCGAGGTCGTGGGCGAAATCGGCGCCGCTCGTCTCGCCGAACCGGTGGTCATCCACACCGACGCGGATCGATCCCACTCGTACGGCTATGCGGCGGATTGGATTCCGCGTTTTGCCGAGTCGTATCGCCGCCAACTTCAAGAGTGGATCGACGCATTGAGCACCGGAAGACCGTCGACGTTGGCCACAGCCGCGGACGGCCTGCGGGCAAATCTCGTGGCAGCTGCCGTGATCAAGTCGATGCACTCCGCGGGGGCAACTGTCTCGGTCGAGCCCGTGGGGGAAAGCTTCTGATGTCTTTTTGATGGATTTCAGGGGTAGTTTCGATGGGTTCTCCTTGGCAGTCTTTGAGGTACAGCGCATCTTGAACACCGCAGGAAAGGCCCCGAATGACTCCATCACTGACCGACCACACCGTGCCGTCCGCAGGTAGGTTGCACCGAGAAGACTGCAACATCGACGACTTCGCCGCTTTGGTCGCGCACGACACCGCCCTTGCCGATTACCCGTACGCCCATTCAGTGGCCGACGGGGTTCTTCTGTACCGCTCCGAAGCATTGGTAGAGCAATCGTCGAATCCTGAAACCCGGGCCGAGATCCAAGACGAGATCGCCCGGGCGTTACTCACCGGCCCCGGCATCACAGTCTTTCAAGGCGCATTCGACGCGGAGATACTGGATCGCGCCAGCGCGGTCTTCCGTGAACTCATTGCGCGCCAACACGAATCCGGCGCAGCGTCAGGAGATCACTTCGCCAAACCTGGTGCCAATGATCGAATCTGGGGCGCACAACTGAAGTTGGCGCTCGAAGATTCCAAAGCTTACGTCGACTACTACGCAAACAGCATTGTCGCGTTGGCTTCGGAAGCGTGGCTCGGCCCCATGTATCAGGTGACGTCGGACGTCAACGTCGTCAATCCCGGTGGCGCCGCACAGAATCCACATCGCGACTACCACCTCGGTTTCATGTCGAGCGACGTAGCCGCGAAGTTTCGGGCGCATGTGCACCGCTTGACCCCTGCCCTCACCTTGCAAGGTGCAGTCGCCCACGTGGATATGCCGGCCGAGACGGGGCCGACGAAGTATCTGCCGTACTCGCAGCAATTCGAATCCGGATACCTCGCGTTCGAGCGTCCCGAGTTCAAGGAGTTCTTCGAAGCCAACTACGTCCAATTACCTTTGAAGAAGGGAGATGCCGTCTTCTTCAACCCAGCGCTGTTCCACGCGGCAGGCCACAACAAGTCCGCCGACGTCCTGCGCATGGCAAATCTTCTCCAGGTGTCGTCGGCCTTCGGTCGAGCCCTCGGAACCATCGACCGGGAGGCACTCGTCAACGCGATCTATCCGGCACTGCTCGCTCTCAGCGAGTCGGGGTCCGACGAGGCAGTTCGGTGCGCCGTCGCCGCCTCGGCCGAGGGCTACGCCTTCCCGACCAATCTGGACCGAGACCAACCGATCGACGGCCTCGCGCCTCAGACGCAGGCCGAACTCGTGACGGAGGCGGTTCGCGAGCGGATCTCACCTGGTCGACTGGCCGATCTACTGAAGGCACAGTCCGAGAGACGAATGAGCTGAGGGACGGCAACACTGAAGAGACTTGTGCCGCTTAATGCCGATCGGTCGGTACGCTCGAAGCATGGGGTGGGACTTGTTAGTGCTGTTCGCCATGATCGGCCCGTTGGCAGTGTTCGGGTGGGCGGCTGTTCGGGCGAAGCGCCGCGGACTCGGCGGCTCCTTCATCGGGCCGTTTCAGGAAATGTTCGATCCTGGTGCGGCGCGAGCACAGACGGTCATCGAACAGATCGCGGAACTGCCGGATCCTGCGGACTCCGGCGACCCGGACAACGATGACGATGTGCCGTACACAGTCACCTATGAGGGTGTTCGGCTCCACATCAATCCAGGTAGGGCTCGACAGCGTGGAGGCGAAGGGACCGCCAAGCACGCTGACTGAAAGTCGCGCCGGATACAACATGCTGTACGGGTTTTTTCGACGTGCAGTACAGGGATCGCTACTGTTCGAGATTTCGGGTGAGGGAGAACTGGTTCGGTCAGGGCCGGCGCAGTTGATAGGTGACACCGTTTTCCAACTCGTCCGAGCTGAACGACTTCGGGGAAAAGCGGCCCAAGCTCACCTCGTAGTTTTTCTGGTTTGCGGGGACGGCATCAAAATGTGCGGTGTAGGAGCACGTGCTCATTCCGTCAGGAAGTTGATCGATTGCCTCGACCTCGAGTGTCGACCTGACGGACGCAGCGCCACTGCCCCCGAAAATTTGAATCTGGTCGTTCGGAGCGACACGGATCGAGTCGATCACGCACTCTCCAGAGCCGGCCTCGACTTGCTCTGCCTGACCGGTCACCGTCAATGTGGCAGCAAATGTCTTCGGCACATCGACATTGGTCGTGCAGCCCGTGAGTATCAGCACTCCGACGGCGATCAAGGCCGCGGGCGCGATCTGCCCCAATCCTTGTCCCATAAACGGCAACGGTAGTGCACCCGAGGTGTCACGGTGCTCGGTTACCGAAATCGAAGGGTCACGCGCGGTCCCTCGCCGGCCGGCCGAACCACGCGGACATCTGAGTATCCAACTCCGCCTGCGTATCCCCGACCCATGCCACATGACCGTCCGGCCGAAGCAGGACAGCCGGAGCTTCCAATTCAGTGCTTGTGTCGACGATGTGGTCGGCGCGATCGCTCCAACCATCGACGGACAGTTGGCCACACTGGTCGAGAAGAAGTCCGCGGCCGGATCGCGTCAGGTCGTACAGGTTGCCGCGGGTCAACGCGATGTTCCGCAGCCTCCGACCGAGTAGGTCGTCGCCTTCGCCGAAATCGTAGCGAATCGAGATCGCAGTGATCTTCTCGGTCAAGTAGCGCTTGACGTCTTCGAATTCCATCAGCTCGGAGATCAAGCGCCGCACCGCTTGTGGTCCGGCAGCGGTGGAGATCAACTCGGCCTGGGCGCGCGTGTTGTCCAGCACGTCGGCAGCCACCGGACGCCGTTCCGATTCGTACGTGTCGAGCAGGCCCTCCGGTGCCCAGCCGTTGATCTCGGCGGCGAGCTTCCAGCCGAGGTTGAAGGCGTCCTGCACACCGAGATTGAGACCTTGACCGCCCATCGGTGGGTGGATGTGTGCGGCGTCGCCGGCGAGAAACACCCGGTCGCGCCGGTAGTGCTCCGCCAGACGGGTGGCGTCGCCGAAGCGCGAGAGCCACCGCGGCGAGTGCACACCGAAGTCGGTACCGGCAATGGCCAGTAGCTGTTGTTTGATGTCGTCGAGGGTGGTCGGTGTTGCGCGACCGTCGGCAACTTCGGCTGCAGGGACCACGACACGAAAAGCACCATTGCCGGCGGGACCGACTCCGAATCGTTTGTGCGTTTCCCGGATTTCGGCGACAACGGCGGCCAGTTCATCAGCCGGCATGGTCACGTCCATTTCGCCGATCAACGTGTCGGCGCTCGACGGCTCGCCGGGAAACCCGACGTCGATCAGCTTCCGAACAGTGCTGCGGCCGCCGTCGCAGCCCACGAGGTAACGCGCGTGAAGTGTTGTGCCGTCGGATAATTCCGCTGTGACCTTGTCGGCGTCTTGACGGATTGCGGCGACACGCTTCCCTCGCTGAATTTCCGCGCCGACTTCGGTGGCATGTTCGGCAAGAATCCTGTCGATCTCGGGCTGAGGTATTCCCAGTACGTACCCGTGCGCAGTATCAAGGTGCGCGGGTGCCGGCTTGCTGATCCCCGCGAAGAATCCACCGAGCGGATACTTGCGGCCGTGCGCGAGGAACTTGTCCAGCAACCCGCGCTGCTCCATGATTTCGATGCTGCGCACATGGATGCCGAGGGCACGGACGAACTGAGTCGGCTCCTCGTCCTTGTCCACGACGACGACATCGACGCCCTGTAGCCGGAGCTCACCTGCCAGCATCAATCCAGTTGGTCCAGCACCGACAATGATGACGTCACTCATGCGATCCCCTCCTTCGAGCAAGGCTTTTGCTTGCTCGCAGCAGACGAGTGTGCACCATCACCGGGGCCTTGCCGCAAGCCCCGGGTCCCGCGTTATGATGAAGGTGGCGGAAGACGCTTCATTATCGGCGCACCAACACCACAGCACCTGTATCGCGTGGGAGCCGCCAACTCTCGATCACCGTCGGCACCAGCATGGCCCCGAGAACACCCAGCGTCAGAGAAAACGGCACTCCGCCGCTCAGATCCTCCGACTCCGCCAACGGTGTGCAGAGCGTGATCACCAACGCGGACAGTGCAATACCCAGACCGGATGCCAACTCTTGCAGCGTTGCATGCAGAGTATTTGCATCGGTCAGCTCACCCGAGTCGACGTCGGCGAACGCCAAGCTGTTGTACGCGGTGAACCCGATGGATCGCAACGCGCCACTGACAAACAGTGCAACAGCGATAACGACGTCCGGTGTCGTCGACGAGATCAGTACCAGCGCACCGAAGCACACCACCGACAGAACTCCGTTTCCCACCAGAACTCGTCTGATCCCGAATCTACGCATGAGCGGAGTGGTGAGCGGTTTGATCGCGATATTCCCCGCGAACAGAGCCATCACCAGCAGACCGGCCTTGAACGCCGACATCCCGAATCCCACTTGGAACAACAACGGCAGCACAAACGGCACGCCCATGATCACGAGCCGGTACAGCGAGCCGCTCGACGCGACGAGCCGAAACGATCGAAGTCGGAGGACGCGGAGCGCGATGAGCGGGTGATCCGACCGGATGAGGTGAATGACGGCCAAGCTCAACAAGATCAGAGCCGCAATGATCCCGAGGCCCACTCGTAGCCAGTCGGTTCCGGCACTGTGCACGCTGTCGAGCGCCACGACAAGGACTGCGACGCCTGCTCCGATCACCACCAATCCCAGCCAGTCGAGGCTCCGTTTCTGTGTTTGCCGAATGTCGGGCACCATGCGCAATGCCAGCAGAAACCCGACGATCCCGATCGGAACGTTGATCAGAAAGATCCAGCGCCACGAAGCGATCGACACGATGGCTCCACCCACAGCGGGCGCAAGAACCGGCGCTGTGAGCGCCGGCCACGTCAAGTAAGCGATAGCCCGTACGAGTTCCGCCTTCGACGTCACCCGCAATACTGCGAGCCGCCCTACCGGCACCATCATGGCGCCGCCTACCCCTTGTAGTGCGCGCATCCCCACCAGCATCGGGAGGGAGGTGCTCAGTGCACATCCCACCGACGCCGCCGTGAAAACGGCTATGGCAGAGATGAAGACACGTCGCGTTCCGAACCTGTCGGCCATCCATCCGCTCGCCGGGATCAGGACGGCCAACACCAGGAGGTACGAAGAAACGGCGACATTGACGTCGACGGCGTCAACTCCGAAGGATTGGGCGATCGACGGCAGTGCGGTTGCGAGAATCGTCGCGTCGAGCATCTCCATGAACAGTGCTGCTGCCACGAGCAACGCCAGTCCGCGGGGAAATGTCACTGCACCAGAGCCTTTCGGAGCGATTCTCGATCAGCCGAGAGAAATCCAGCCACCGGAGGAGACCGAGGCAACCATCGCGTCCAGAGCCTGCGCCGACGCGACAGCATCAGCGATGGTCGCGCCCTGCGGCGCTCCGTCCACGATCGAGGAGACGAAATTGCGAGCCTCGATGACCTTCAGGTCGTCATAACCCATGGCGTTGGCCGCGCCTGGTTGGAAGCGGCCGAACTCTCCCGACTCGGGGCCGACCAAAACCGTCGTGACGGATTGGTCCTGATACTTCGAGCCGAGGCTGGTGCCCAGTTCACCCATCCGGCGGTAATCCCAGAACACGGCACCCTTCGTACCGTGAATCTCGAATCCGTAGTTGTTCTGCTCTCCCACGGCGACGCGGCACGCTTCGAGTGTGCAGCGGCCGCCCGAGCCGAGCCGCAGCAGTGCGCTGACGAAGTCTTCGTTCTCGACAGCTCCCATCTCCCCGCCGCTGGCTCGGGCATGTCCACTGGTAGCGGCGGACGGACGCGCACGCTCCGGGATGAAGATCGCAGTATCAGCAACGAGAGCGTCGACGTCACCGAGAAGATGACGAATCAGATCGATGCCGTGCGAAGCCAAGTCGCCCAGGACGCCGGCGCCGCCGCGCTCACGCTCGTATCGCCAACTCAAAGCGCCTTCAGGGTGGGCCGCATAGTCGCTGAGGAAACGAAATCGCGAGTGCGTGATCGTGCCCAACTCCCCTGAGTCGATCAGGCTTTTTGCCAGGGCTACAGCCGGCGCGTTTCGGTAGTTGAAGCCGACGGTCGACTGCACACCGGCCTTCGAGACCGCTGCGGCAACAGCTTTGGCGTCTTCCGTGGACAACCCGACGGGCTTCTCGATCCAGATGTGTTTGCCGGCTTCTGCCATTGCGACGCCGATTTCACGGTGCAAGAAGTTCGGGGCCGTGATGCTCACCGCGTCGATGGCCGGATCGGCTGCGATATCGCGCCAGTCCTGGGTGAAAGCTTCGAAACCGAATTGGTCCGCTGCTTCCTCCCCTCTGCCAGGCACCTCGTCGGCGACGGCGGCCAGGCGGATCACGGGAAGCTGGGGATAGTGTTGCCGCAGACGCAGATACGCCTGCGTGTGTACGCGGCCCATCCATCCGAATCCGGCAACTGCTACTGAAATGCCTGTCATGAGGCTCCGTTCGGGTCAAATGATCGAAGGATCGCAGAAATGCTGGGATCACAAATCACCCCCACTGACTCGGTCAGGCGGGTACTCGTGTCACCGGGATCGAGATCTAGCGGTCGACCACGGTGGTGTCGAAGTAGTAACGCGACGCTCGGTAGCAGTGGCTGCCGTACTCGACGGCACTACCTGAATCGTCAAATGCAGTGCGGCTCATGGTCAAGAGGGCAGCACCCACTTTCTCGTCGAGCAATCCTGCTTCTTCGCGAGTCGCCGCCCGAGCGCCGATTCGCTGCCGCGCCACACGGATGTGAACTCCGCGAGTTCGCAAGGTTTGGTACAGCCCTTGCGTCTCCAACTCCTCGGGATCGGGTGCGATGTCCACCGGAATGTAGTTGGTCATCACTGCCAGCGGTTCGCCGTTGGTGCTTCGCAGACGCCTGATGGTGGCCACTTCGGCGTCAGGTTCGAGGTTGAGTTCCGCGGCAACGTCCTCGGCGGGAACTCCCACCGTGAACTCGAGCAGCTTGGTCGTCGGCGCCTGGCCGGCCCTCGCAAGGTCGTCGAACAGGCTGGTGAGCTCGACCGGGCGGTGCACCGGACTTTGCACCACCTGAGTTCCGACTCCCCGCTTACGAACAAGTAGGCCCTTGTCCACCAGTTCCTGGATCGCACGTCGAGTGGTCGGACGTGAGAGATTGAGCCGTTTGGCCAACGCCAGTTCGTTCTCGAAGCGATCACCTGGGGCAAGTTCGCCACCGAGAATAGCGCCCTCGATTGCCTGGGCCAGCTGAAAATACAGCGGCACCGGGCTCGAGCGGTCCAACTCGACGGCGAGTGCTGCGACCACGGTCAACTCCGATCTGTCTTGGGAAGGCGCCGTATCGACGCTACTTCTCTCGGCAGTGTATGCGAACACTAACATTCACTTGACCGCAAGTCATAATGTCCAGACAAACTATTGACAATCGCTGTGTCGCGGCGCACAGTTTCAGTCATACAACGGTGCCCTGCGCGGGCAGCCCACCACGAACTCTCGGGAGTCAGTCTTGACAAGCATCAACACTCACCAGAGCGGGTCACACATCCCTGACGCACCATTCGACGTGCTTGCCATCGGCCGATCGGGGGTGGACATCTACCCACTTCAAACCGGTGTCGGACTCGAAGACGTCGAGACCTTCGGCAAGTTTCTCGGCGGCAGCGCGGCAAACGTCTCGGTGGCGGCTGCACGCCTCGGCCGGCGAGCAGCACTGATCTCCGGCGTAGGCAGCGATCCCTTCGGAAAGTTCGTCACACGCGAGTTGGCACGTCTGGGCGTCGACAACAGGTTTGTCGTCACCAATTCCGAGTACCCGACACCGGTGACGTTCTGCGAGATCTTCCCCCCTGACGACTTCCCGCTGTACTTCTACCGCAAGCCGCATGCGCCCGATCTTCGGATCACCCCGGAAGATATCGACCTCGACGCCGTTCGAGGAGCATCCCTCTACTGGTCGACTGTGACGGGGCTGTCCGAAGAACCGAGTCGCAGTGCACACTTCGCTGCTTGGGAAGCCCGCGAACGACGCCCGCTGACGGTCCTCGATCTGGACTACCGCCCGATGTTCTGGTCGACACCCCAAGAAGCGACCACTCAGGTGCAGCGCGCTCTCGCGCACGTGACGGTAGCCGTCGGAAACCGCGAAGAGTGCGAGATCGCGGTCGGTGAGACCAACCCGAACAAGGCCGCTGACGCGCTTCTCGACCTCGGCGTCGAACTGGCGATCGTGAAGCAGGGCCCGAAGGGTGTTCTCGGCAAAACACGAAAGCAATCGATCACCGTGCCGCCCAATGCCGTCGACGTGGTCAACGGGCTGGGTGCCGGCGACAGCTTCGGCGGATCACTGTGCCACGGATTGTTGGCCGGGTGGCCACTGGAGAAGGTACTGCGCTATGCCAACGCGGCCGGTGCGATAGTCGCATCTCGGCTCGAATGCTCCACTGCGATGCCAACCGCTGAAGAAGTCCACGATCTCGCCGAAGCCACAGCCACGGAGGCAGTCAATGTCTGACAAGCTCGCCGCCCGCCCCCTCGCCACCACCTACGCCGACGTGACGGAACTGCGTGCGAGCGATCCACAGATCATCGAAAAGTCCTGGGCAGCTAGAACTCCTCGTGCCACCGTTCGAGGCAACGGACGACTGATGATCGTCGCTGCCGATCATCCAGCGCGTGGGGCACTCTCTGTCGGCGGCAAGCCGACAGCGATGAACAGTCGTACCGATCTGCTCGACAGATTACGCACGGCGCTCGACAATCCCGGAGTCGACGGCGTTCTCGGTACCGCGGACATTCTCGACGATCTGCTCCTCCTCGGGGCCCTCGAGGACAAGGTCGTCTTCTCGTCGATGAACCGCGGCGGCCTGGCGGGCGCGAGCTTCGAACTCGACGACCGCATGACGGGATACACCGCGGCGGGCACCGCGAAGTTCGGAATGAACGGCGGAAAGATGCTGCTGCGCATCGCCCTCGACGACGCGGGCACCCTGCCCACCATGACGGCATGTGCCGAAGCCGTTGACGAACTGGCCGCGGCCGGACTGATCGCGATGCTCGAGCCGTTTCTCTCCAGCCGCGTCAACGGCAAGGTCGTCAACGATCTCAGCCCCGACGCCGTCATCAAGTCCATCCACATCTCCCAAGGGCTCGGCTCCACCTCGGCGTACACGTGGATGAAACTGCCGGTCGTCGACGAGATGGAACGCGTCATGGATGCGACCACCCTCCCGACGCTCCTCCTGGGGGGCGATCCGCAGATCGCGCCGGAAGAAACGTACGCGAAGTGGGGCGCTGCACTTCAGTTGCCGTCCGTGCGCGGATTGATAGTCGGGCGCGCGCTGCTATACCCACCCGACGGCGACGTGACCGCGGCCGTCGACACCGCAGTCAAGCTCGTCCACTAGAACCGACCTGGCAGGAGCAAGATGTTCAGCAAGTACTACGTCCCCGCCGGATCGTCCGCCGACGGTGATTTCACGACAGTGGTCACGCCGGAGTCCGCGGGTTGGACCGAATCCAGCTTGTGGACACTCGAACTCGCCCCTGGCGCGAGCGTCCGCTTGCAGTCCGGCGAGAACGAGATAGTCGTCGTTCCACTGTCGGGTTCGGCCGTGATAGTTGCCGAGGGGACGGAGATCGCCCTGACCGGCCGCGCGTCGGTCTTCGACGGACCGAGCGACTTCGCCTACATAGGACGCGATTCCGACTACACAGTGGCCAGCGCAGGTGGAGGCCGCTTCGCCCTGTGCGGAGCGCGCGCCGGCGCAAAGCTCCCCCATCGCTACGGTCCCGCATCAGGAGTTGCCGTCGAACTCCGCGGTGCCGGTAACTGCAGCCGACAGGTTCACAACTTCGCCACCGCCGACACTTTCGAGGCAGACTCCATCATCGCGTGTGAGGTCATCACCCCCGGCGGGAACTGGTCGTCGTATCCCAGCCACAAGCACGACGAGAACAGCGACGTCGAATCGGCCCTGGAAGAGATCTACTACTTCGAGATCGACCGAAGCCCCACCGGGACCGAAGGGTTCGGCTACCACCGCGTGTACGGAACCGCCGAGAGACCTATCGAGGTGCTCGAGGAAGTCCGCTCGGGCGACGTCGTCCTCGTGCCGCACGGCTATCACGGCCCGTCCATCGCAGCGCCGGGCCACCACATGTACTACCTCAACGTCATGGCAGGTTCGGGCGAGATCCGGGCGTGGAACATCTGTGACGATCCGCAACACACCTGGCTGCGTGGAAGCTGGGATCACCAGGACATCGACCCTCGACTGCCGTTGCAGTCCCACAACTGACGGAAGTGAAAGCTGTGGCACCCACCAACAACGCAACCGGCAATCGTCTACCTCGCGACGAGCCGACCGTATACCTCACCGTTTCTCAAGCTGTCGTCCGCTTCCTCGCCAACCAGTACACCGAACGCGACGGCCAGCGCACCAAGCTGTTTGCCGGCTGCTTCGGAATCTTCGGGCACGGCAACGTCGCCGGACTGGGGCAGGCACTCTTGCAGGCCGAGATCCAGGATCTCGACGCCGGCCGTGAGCCGACACTCCCCTACGTGCTCGGCCGCAATGAACAGGCGATGGTGCACTCGGCTGTCGCGCACGCCCGCATGAAGGACCGCCTGCAGACGTGGGCAGTCTCGTCCAGCGTCGGCCCCGGTGCCACCAATATGATCACCGGCGCGGCACTGGCAACCATCAACCGTCTACCTGTATTACTCCTTCCCGCAGACACTTTCGCGACCCGCGCCAGTGCCCCCGTCTTGCAGGAACTTGAACTCCCGTCGAGCGGCGACGTCACAGTCAACGACGCTTTCAAACCGGTCTCACGATACTTCGATCGGGTATGGCGCCCGGAGCAGTTGCCGAGCGCTCTGCTCGCCGGGATGCGCGTTCTCACTGATCCCGTCGAGACCGGCGCAGTGACCATCGCCATACCGCAGGACGTGCAGGCCGAGGCTTTCGACTGGCCCGAGTCCTTATTCGCCGAGCGAGTCTGGCACGTGGCCCGCCCGCTCCCCGAGCGATCGGTGATCGAACGCGCCGCCGCGATCATCCGCTCGGCTCGCAAGCCACTGATCGTCGCCGGCGGCGGAGTGATCTACAGCCAGGCCACCGACTCTCTGGCAGCGTTCTGCGCGCAGACCGGAATCCCCGTGGGGCAGAGCCAGGCCGGCAAGGGTTCATTGGTCTACGACCATCCACAATCCGTCGGGGCGGTGGGGTCCACCGGCACTACGGCTGCAAACGCACTGGCTACCGAGGCGGACGTCGTCATCGGTATCGGCACGCGGTACAGCGATTTCACGAGCGCGTCCCGCACCGCATTCACCAATCCCGACGTTCGCTTCATCAATATCAACGTCGCTTCACTGGACTCCGTGAAGCAGGGCGGAGTCAGCGTGGTCGCCGACGCACGTGAGGCACTCGACGCGCTGGCACTTGCACTGAACGACTACCGGGTAGACGACGAATACGCCTCCAGGATTGGTGACCTCGCTCGTGATTGGGATGCGATCGTCGAATCCGTCTACAACCCAGCCGAACCCGCGGCTGACGGCTCACTGAATCAGAATCAGGTCATCGGCCTGGTCAACACGTTGTCCGATGCACGTGACGTCGTGGTGTGCGCTGCCGGGTCCATGCCGGGTGACCTCCACAAGCTGTGGCGAACCCGTGATCCCAAGGGGTATCACGTCGAATACGGGTACTCGTGCATGGGATACGAAGTTGCCGGCGGTCTAGGCGTCCGCATGGCATGCCCCGATCGCGACGTGTTCGTGATGGTCGGCGACGGTTCCTATCTGATGATGGCCACCGAATTGGTCACCGCCGTACAGGAACGCCTCAAGGTCATCGTCGTCCTGGTGCAGAATCACGGATTTGCCTCCATCGGTTCGCTATCCGAGTCGTTGGGTTCCCAGCGCTTCGGCACGCAGTACCGCTACCGCTCGAATGACGGACGTCTCGACGGAGGTGTTCTCCCGGTCGATCTGGCCGCGAACGCCGCCAGCCTCGGTGTCGACGTCATCCGCGCCAACACCGCCGCCGAGTTCGCCGACGCGATCAAAGTCGCCAAAGCAAGCGACACCAGCACGGTCATCCACGTCGAAACCGATCCGCTGATCGGCGCCCCGGACAGCGAATCATGGTGGGACGTACCGGTATCAGCTACTTCCGAACTGGAATCGACCAAGAACGCCCGGACAACCTACGAGTCCTGGAAGAAGATCCAGCGACCGTATCTACGTCCATCCGAATGAAAATTCCGCACAGCCACACCCCAAAAAGCCTGCCCGCGAAAGGAATCTAGACATGAGCGCGATTCGCGTCGGATCAGCCCCCGACTCCTGGGGTGTGTGGTTTCCGGACGACCCTCAGCAGACCCCATACACGCGATTCCTCGACGAGGTGTCCGCGTCGGGATACGAATGGATCGAACTCGGTCCGTTCGGATACCTTCCGACCGATCCAGCCAAGCTGACTGACGAACTCGGAGCACGCGGCCTCAAGCTTTCGGCCGGTACCGTTTTCGAACACCTGCACCAGGACGATTCCTGGGATGCCGTCTGGAATCAGATCAAGGACGTCGCCAAGTTGACCGCAGCCGTCGGTGGCAAGCACGTAGTCGTCATCCCCGAGATGTGGCGCGATCCTTCCACCGGAGAAGTACTCGAAGATCGAAATCTGACTCCCGAGCAGTGGCGCAAGAAAACCGACGGCATGAACGCTCTCGGCAAGGCGATGCTCGAGGAGTACGGCGTCATGGCGCAGTACCACCCTCATGCCGACAGCCATGTCGACATCGAGGACAACGTCTACAAGTTCCTCGAAGGTACAGACGAGCGTTTCGTGAACCTGTGCCTCGATACCGGCCACATCAGCTACTGCGGCGGCGACAACCTGGCCATCATCAACAAGCATCCGGAGCGCATCGGGTACCTGCACCTCAAGCAGGTGGATCCGGCGATCGTCGCCAAGGTGGAGGCGGAGGACCTGCCGTTCGGCGAAGCGGTCAAACTCGGCGCGATGATCGAACCACCGCGCGGAATCCCGGACATGCCACCGCTTCTGGAGGCCATCGAGAACCTCGGCATCGACGTGTTCGCGATCGTCGAGCAGGACATGTATCCCTGCCATCCCGACACACCGCTGCCCATCGCAGCGCGCACTCAGAAATACCTGTCCACCTGTGGCGTTCCCGCCGTCCGTTTCAGCTGAGCAACACAATCGAGGAGTACCACCGCATGTCTGACAACCAGGATCTCCGGATCGCAGTGCTCGGCGTCGGCATCATGGGGGCCGATCACGTCGACCGCATCACCAACAAAATCGGCGGTGCCCGAGTCACTGTCGTCAACGACTACTCTCTTGCCCGCGCCGAGGAAATCGCAGCATTGACGCCGGGGTCACGCGTCGTCGTCGATCCGTTCGATGCCATCACAGCCGAGGACGTCGACGCCGTTGTGCTCGCAACCCCGGGCCCGACCCATGAGAAGCAGGTACTTGCCTGCCTCGAAGCAGGCAAGCCGGTTCTCTGCGAGAAGCCGCTGACCACCGACGCGGACAGTTCGCTGGCGATCGTCAAAGCCGAAGCAGCGCTGGGAAAGAAACTGATCCAGGTTGGTTTCATGCGCCGGTTCGACCACGAATACACCCAGCTCAAGGATTTGATCGACAGCGGCGATCTCGGTCGCCCTCTCGTTGTGCACTGCGCGCACCGCAATCCTGCGGTTCCGAACGGCTTCGACAGCGCGATGATCGTCAAGGACTCACTCGTCCACGAGGTCGACGTGACGCGATTCCTGCTCGACGAAGAGATCACCTCGGTGCAGATAATTCGGCCGTCTGCGAATTCGCTTGCTCCCGAGGGCATTCAAGACCCACAGATCGCTATATTCGAGACCGAGTCCGGTAGACACGTCGACGCCGAGGTGTTTGTCACCACCGGAGTTGCCTACGAGGTGCGCACCGAAGTTGTCGGCGAACTCGGAAGCGCGATGATCGGACTCGACGTGGGACTGATCCGAAAGACCAAGCCCGGCAACTGGGGTGGGCAGATCACCCCAGGATTCCGCGAACGCTTCGGGCAGGCATACGACACCGAGTTCGCCCGGTGGATCAAGGCGGTGAAGACGGGCGCCGGCACCGGCAACTACATCGACGGACCTGGTGCCTGGGACGGGTACGCCGCGGCCGCTGTCTGCGCCGCTGGCGTGAAGTCTCTGGAGACGGGTCAACGCGTCGTCGTGGACATGGTTGCGCGCGACTCTGTGGCCGGAGCGTAGCGATGAAGGTCGCTCTCGATCCCACACCGTTCCATCACGATTACTCGCTGCTGGAGCTTCCCCGAGTTGTTGCCGATCTCGGGTACGAGTACCTGCAGCTCACACCGCACGTCGACATGATCCCGTTCTTCAATCACCCGAAAGCCGACGACGCGCTCGTCGCCGAGTTCCGGAAGGCCTGCGCGAGTGCGGGAGTCGGCATCGCGTCGGTGCTCCCGGTCCTTCGGTGGTCCGGCCCGGACGAGGACGCTCGCGAAGCAGCAGTGCGTTGCTGGAAGCGGGCCATCCAGATCACGGTCGATCTCGGTGTCAACGTCATGAACACCGAATTCTCCGGCCGCCCCGAGAAAGCCGAAGAGTCCGAGCGTGCGTTCTATCGTTCGATGGAGGAACTGCTTCCGATCATCGAACGCGAGGGGATCGACGTCCTGATCGACCCGCACCCGGACGATTTTGTCGAAGACGGACTTGCCGCGATCCGCACGATCCGTGGCGTGAACTCCAAGAACCTCGGCATGGTGATCGTGGCGTGCCACCAATTCCACATGGGTGGGGACCTTCCCGCCATCATGGAGGCCGCCGGCGACATGGTCCGTCTCGTACATGTGGCAGACACCATGGATCATCACCGTTCCCACGGACTTCGCTACATCACCAATCCGCCAGGCAATGCCGTTCGAGTGCATCAACACCTCAAAATCGGGGACGGAGACGTCAACTGGGACGAATTCTTCGGCGGCCTCGGCAAACTCGGCTTCTACGATCGTGACAACACCGTGATGGTGTCGAGCGTCTTCGCCGAGAACGAAAACGCACACGAGGTTTCCCGGTACCAGCGCGAGACGATGAACGACTATGTCGCCAAGTACACCTCCCCGAACTCCTGAGCCACCAGACCACTAGGAAATACCATGACCAGCACTGATACTCGAGTCATCGCGCACTGGTTGGACGGCAAGTCGTTCGCCGGAACATCCGAGAACACCGCCCCCGTCACCAACCCCGCCACCGGACAGATCACCGGCCGACTCGCCCTGGCGAACCTCGAGGACGCTCGCACCGTCATCGACGCTGCTGCGGCGGCCTTCCCCGCCTGGCGTGACACCTCCCTGGCCCGGCGCACACAGATACTGTTCAGCTTCCGCGAACTCCTCAACGCTCGCAAAGGTGAACTCGCCGAGATCATCACAGCCGAGCACGGCAAGGTTCTCTCCGACGCCCTCGGCGAAATCAGCCGCGGACAAGAAGTAGTCGAATTCGCCTGCGGAATAGCGCATCTCCTCAAGGGCGGATACACCGAGAATGCATCGACCAAGGTCGACGTCTACTCCATCCGCCAACCCCTCGGCCCCGTAGGCATCATCTCCCCCTTCAACTTTCCCGCGATGGTCCCGATGTGGTTCTTCCCGGTTGCCATCGCCGCCGGGAACACCGTGATTCTCAAACCCTCGGAGAAGGACCCCACCGCGGCGATCTGGCTCGCCGAACTCTGGGCCGAAGCCGGTCTGCCCCCCGGCGTCTTCAACGTCCTCCAAGGTGACAAGCTCGCCGTCGACGAACTTTTGGAAAACAAAGCAGTCAAAGCGATTTCGTTTGTCGGATCCACCCCCATCGCCCAGTACGTCTATGCCACCGGCACCGCCAACGGCAAACGCGTGCAAGCACTCGGCGGCGCCAAGAACCACGCCATCGTTCTGCCGGACGCCGACCTCGACCTCGCCGCCGACGCAATGGTCAACGCGGGATTCGGCTCCGCGGGCGAACGATGCATGGCGATCTCCGCCCTGGTCGCAGTCGGCGACATCGCCGACGAACTGGTCGCCAAGATCGTCGAGCGCACCACTCCCCTCGTCACCGGTGACGGCACCAAGAACTCCGACATGGGTCCGCTCGTCACCAAGGCCCACCGCGACAAGGTCGCCTCATACGTCGATGCAGGCGAGAAGGACGGCGCCACCATCGTGGTCGACGGACGTACAGTCCAGGCCGATGGTGGACCGGACGGCTTCTGGCTTGGACCCACCCTCATCGACCACGTCACCACCGACATGTCGATCTACACCGACGAAATCTTCGGGCCTGTTCTCTCCGTCGTGCGCGTCGATACCTACGACCAAGCCCTCGAACTGATCAACAACAACCCGTACGGAAACGGCACCGCCATCTTCACCAACGACGGCGGCGCTGCCCGACGCTTCCAGAACGAGGTGGAGATCGGCATGATCGGCATCAACGTCCCCATCGCGGTTCCCATGGCCTACTACAGCTTCGGCGGCTGGAAGAACAGCCTCTTCGGTGACACCCACGCTCACGGGACAGAAGGTGTTCATTTCTTCACGCGAGGTAAAGCCGTCACCAGTCGCTGGCTCGACCCCAGCCACGGCGGCATCAACCTCGGCTTCCCCGAGAACAGTTAGCCGGCAAAACATCTGTGGCCGAGACTCTCGAAGAGGCTCGGCCACAGATGTTTTCGAGAGGTCTACGCGACCGTGGGGTGGTACGTCAGCACCTGAACTCCGGATTCGTACCGACGATCGTCCTTCAACTCGAGGTCGATCTTGTCGGCCGATTCGGGGAACACTCTCCCGCCGGACCCGAGAATGACCGGGAAGACCATCAGTCGCAGCTCGTCGACCAGACCGGCCAGCAACAACGCGTGGACGAGCGTCCGACTTCCCGCGACCAGGATTTCGCCGTCGATCTGTTCCTTCAGCTTCGGAACGGATTCCTCGATGGGACCGTCGAGCGCCGTCGAGTTGTTCCATTCGAGCGGCTCCGTCGAACTCGTGACGACGTACTTGGGCATCTCGTTCATCTTGTCCGCAAAGCCTTGGTCGTCCTCGCGCTCAGGCCAGGCACCGGCGAAGCTCTCGTAGGTCCGTCGACCGAGTAGAAGCACGTCCGCAGCGAGGGTTTCGTCGAGTTTGAACTTCATCTGATCGCCCTCCTGGTACGGAAAGACCCATCCAGTGTGCGCATAGCCCGGTTCGCCACCGGGCGCTTCCATGACCATGTCCAAAGACACGAATTCTGTCACCACAATCTTGCCCATACCGATCCCCTGTCGTCAGTGCGTGTGCGCCATTCGAGTAGTCGACTACACCACTGTTACAGACTCTGCGTGGTGGTGGAACTCATCAGCGGCGATCGTCCACTATGACCGATGTACAAACCGAATCGCCTGTTTTCGATCCCTCTGCTTGCGTGGCGATTCGGACGTTCCCTCACGTTCGCATACCCTCGTATATCGATGATGTGGCGTCGAAAGTGTGCAGTGGCAGTGGCCGGAACAGTGCTCTCAGGGAGCATTGCGTTTACCGGTGTCGTAGGGACCTCGGGAGTGGCCGGCGCCCAACCGGCCCCGCCGCCGCCCACCACCACCGAGGCACCGTTCACAACACCCAACACCGACAGCTGCCCGTTCACGAGTAGCCCGGCGCCGGCGATCGATCTCTCCGAAGCACCTGCGCCCGGATCCACGGCCCCGACTGCTGTCCCGATTCCGGAAAGCCCCGTCGGTGGAGACAAGCTCGGCGAGTGTGGCGTCGTACTTCCTGACGGCGCTCCCCCGCTCCCGGCCGACATCGCGGCATCCGGATGGGTACTCGCGGACGCCGAAACCGGTGAGGTCCTCGCCGCGAAAGATCCGCACGGTCGCTACCGACCGGCCAGCACCATCAAGATGCTGTTGGCTCTCGTCGCTCTCGACGAACTCGATCTCGACACCGAAATCACCGCAACTGCCGAAGACGCGGACGCTGAAGGTAGCGCTGTCGGCATCGGCAAGGGCGGCAAGTACACCAACCGGCAACTGATGCAGGGTCTGGTCATGGCGTCGGGAAACGATGCCGCGCACGCTCTTGCCCGCCAACTCGGCGGTGACGCTGCAGCCGTGTCGAAAATGAACGCGCTCGCGGCCGAACTCGGCGCCCTCGACACCCGCACGGCAACTCCATCCGGACTCGACGGCCCGGGGATGAGCAGCTCACCGTACGACCTGGCCGTAATCTTCCATACAGCCCTCCAGAATCCGACGTTTGCCGGACTGATCCATACCGAAACCGTCGAGTTTCCCGGCTTCCCCAAAGATCCGACGATTCCTGACGATCAGGACCGCCCCGGATTCACTCTCGCGAACGACAATCAGTTGCTCTACAACTACGACGGCGCATTGGGCGGCAAGACCGGCTTCACCGACGACGCCCGCCACACGTACGTCGGTGCTGCGGAGCGCAACGGCCGGAAACTACTGGTGACATTGATGGGCGGCGAAGCCAAGCCGATCCGTCCGTGGGAGCAGGCTGCCCGTCTACTCGACTATGGATATGCACTCCCCGCGAGCACAACCGTCGGCTCGTTGACGGACCGATCGACCGACGATGCCACGCCCGATGTCACTCGCACACCGTCTGCCGCTGCACCAGGCTCGATTTCGGCAGCACCCACCGCTACCGACACCGAGTCGGACACCACTGACCGCATCCTCATCGGTGCTGTCGGCGGAGTTGTGGTGATCGCGCTGGTGGCGGGAGCCGTTGCCCTGAACCGTCGAAGGCGCTAGCGCGGCCGACGGCGCATGAAGCCCGAAAGACCCAGGCCGGCAACCGCACCCGTGGCGATCAACGCAGCCACGCGAGACGGTGAAGCTCCGTCACTGACAACGATTCGCGGCGAAATCACGGCCGGATCCGGCGGCGGAACGAAGGCGAGAGCCATACTTTCCTTTGTCGTCGCCGCCCACGCCGTGCAGAACAGCAGCATCCTCGACGCAGTGAACACGAACACGAGCAAACCGATGATCGGGCCGAATGCCACGCCCGCCGGGCCACTGGTGACGGCCGCGAGGTAGATCGCACCTACCTGCTTGAAGATCTCGAATACGACCGCGGCGATAAGCGCTGCCTGCGCGGCGCTCCGCAGCGTGACAGGCTCGCGCGGCAGCCGGGCAATCACCCACAGGAACACCGCCCACGTCGCCAGGAGTGAAAGCAACAGTGAAACGACTCTGAGCCCCACGCCGACACCGGTGATGTTCTCGAGGTTGAGCCATTTCACGATCTGAGTCGCAACCGGCCCGCTGCTCAGCGCCGACATTCCCAGTGAGACGACCATGGCGAGAGCCAGACCGATGAGGGCCCCTGCGTCACCGAGTTTGGTACGAACGAAACCCTTCGGCTCGCGCTTGCTCTCCCACATCGCCGTCAGCGCGTCGCGAACATTTGCCATCCAACCGAGACCCGCGTACGCGGCACCCAGGAGACCGAAGATTCCGACGCTCGCGCGCGAGTCGATAGCCGAATCGATCAGCGTGTTGATGGTGTCACCCAAGCTGCCCGGAATGCTCTTGGTGATCTGCTCCTGAATCGACTCGAGGTACTCGGGATGCCCGGCCAATACGAAACCGGCCACTGCAAACGCGACCATCATGATCGGAATCAATGCGAGAACACTGAAGTACGTGATTCCCGCAGCGTAGTAATCGCCCTTTTGCTCTTGGAAACGTCCTGCGGCGCGAACCAGATGATCGAGCCAGGGTCGCGCTGCTCGTTGCTTCTCGAGAAAGCTCGGTGCGTCGTCGTCCGTGTCAGCCATTGCCGTCCCCCTCATGTTCGGTCAGGCGTCGTGAGTCCGAATTCGCGTAAGTCAGCCCTTCGGTGCCAGGAATCCGACCTTGTCATAGACAGCGGCGAGAGTGCGTGAAGACACCTCACGGGCGCGGTGCGCTCCAGCCGCGATGATGCGATCCAGCTCTGCCTCGTCGGCAAGGTAACCGTCGACCTTCGCCTTGAGTGGGGTGACGAACTCGGTCAGCACATCAGCGGTATCGGTCTTGAGGTCGCCGTACCCCTTGCCCTCGTAACCGGCCACCAGAGTCTCGATCGGTACTCCCGAGAGAGCCGACTGAATGGTGAGCAGGTTGCTGACGCCCGGCTTGGCCTGCGGGTCGAAACGAATCTCGCGCTCGTTGTCGGTGACGGCCGACTTGATCTTCTTCGCCGACACCTTCGGATCGTCGAGCAGATTGATCAGTCCGGCCGCACTGGCGGCGGACTTGCTCATCTTGGCGGTCGGATCCTGCAGGTCGTAGATCTTTGCCGTGCCCTTGATGATCTGCGGCTCGGGAACAACGAACGCCTTGCCGTAGCGGGTGTTGAACCGGCCGGCCAGATCGCGTGCGAGTTCGAGGTGCTGACGCTGATCCTCACCCACCGGAACTCGCTGCGGGCGGTACAGAAGGATGTCCGCGGCCATCAGAACCGGATACGTGAACAAACCGACACTGGCGTTGTCGCTGCCTTGCTTGGCGGACTTGTCCTTGAACTGCGTCATACGGCTGGCTTCACCGAAACCGGTGATGCAGTTCAGGACCCACGCCAACTGTGCGTGCTCGGGAACCTGACTCTGTACGAACAGCGTCGCCCGATCCGGATCGATACCCACCGCAAGGAGCTGAGCCACCGCAACCTTGGTGCGACGACGCAATTCCTTCGGGTCCTGCGTCACCGTGATGGCGTGAAGATCCGGAATGAAGTAGAAAGCGTCGAAATCGTCCTGCAACGGAACCCACTGCTGCAGCGCACCCAGGTAGTTGCCGAGGTGGAAAGAATCCGACGTCGGCTGGATTCCGGAAAGCACGCGAGGCTTTGCGGTGGGCTTCTGTTCTGCAGGGGTCGACATGGTTCCGATCTTTTCACGAGTGGAAATCAGTGCAGTGGCGTGGTGCCCGGGTAGTCGAGTTCGACGAGGTCTTCACCGTGGGCGGTGAGGTCCTCCGCACCGAACTGGTAGACGGTCCGGAAAACGACGGGTTCCCATTCTTCGGTGTAGAAGTCCATCGTTTCGCGGAACCACTCCAACTGATCCTGTTGCTCGGACAGTAGAGAACCCGCACCTCGGATCACAACTACATATCCGGCGCCAAGTCCGAGTACGTCGTCGAGATCGCGCATGACATCGTCGAAAGCGTCTTTGTTGCGCCCGAAGTGGGACGGAAACTGGAAGGCTGCCGCGAACTCGTCGAAGACCTGCGCCGTTGTTCGCATGTTCTCGCCGCGAACCACCCGAACGACAAAATTCTCGCCACGAAGTTCACGTGCAAGATCATCCGCAACGGCCGGGTCGCTCTGCAGGGCCACCGAAGCCACATCCGAAGACGGATCCAGCCACTGCGCCACGCTGACCGTAGACGAGTCCGACATCAGCGAATCCTCACAAACGTGTCGTAGTGATCGAGGGTGTACCACGCCGAACCGTCGTTACCGGTGACGATTCGCTCGGCATCACGACCTTGGCCGTTTTTCTTCGCGTTGACGTCCCATTCCTGATAGACGACACGTCCGCCACCGGCACCGACAGCGGGCAGACGCCCTTCGCTGTTGCGGAAGGTGATGCCGCCCTTGGTGCCCGGCGCATTGGCGGAATCGGGCCACCGCCCGGCGTCGATCTCCACCAGCGTGGCGAGAACCCGCGCCGGCGCATCGCTGTTCGTCTGCTGCGTTGTCTTGACAGCGGAGCTGGAGGGCGCGGAGCTCGAGGGCACGGAACTCGACGGCGCGGCCTTGGTGGTAGCACCCGGCTTGGCTTGAACAGTCGAGGACTGGGCACTCGAGGACTTCGCAACCGACGACGCCGAACTGTCGGAGTCACGTGAAGAAAGGGTTACCGCCAGTACGAGCGCCACCACCGCCACCACGACGGTGATGATGGCGTTGCGCGTCTTTGCGCTCGGCATTTTCAGACCTTCAGACATGCGCGTCCCTACCGGTACGAGACAGTGACAGGTGCGTGATCCGACCAACGGAGGTCGTAGGACTCAGCGCGTTCCACGAGCGCAACCTTGGCCCGCTCGGCGTATCCGCGGGTGGCAACCTGGTAGTCGATACGCCAACCCGAATCGTTGTCGAATGCCTTGCCGCGGTACGACCACCACGAGTACGGACCGTCGACACCCGGATGGAGGGTGCGGAAGACATCGACCCACGCGGAATCTTCGGCGAACAGCAGATCCATCCAGGCGCGCTCCTCGGGGAGGAATCCCGAAGACTTCTTGTTGGTCTTCCAGTTCTTGAGGTCGAGTTCGGTGTGCGCGATGTTCCAATCGCCGCTGACCACCACGTGACGATCGGCAGCCACGGCCGCCGCAGCGGTGGAGGCGAGGTGAACTGCGAAGGACGCCATGAACCGCTCCTTCTCCTCCTGCTTCGGCGTGAGCGCCTCACCGGAGGGCAGGTACAGGCTCGCGACGGTCAGATCCGCGAAGTCGGCTTCGATGTATCGACCGGCGTCGAGAAACTCGTCGTCGCCGTGACCGATCCGCACCGCGTCAGGTTCCGTGCGTGAAAGCACAGCGACTCCGTTGCGTCCCTTCGCGGACGGCTCGGCGGAGACGAGGAACCATCCGTTGCCGAGCGCTGGTTCGAGAGTCTCGCGAAGCTGATCGTCCGACGCACGCGTTTCCTGAAGGCAGATGAAATCCGCCGACGTCTTCTCCAGCCAATCGAGCATGCCCTTGCGGGCAGCTGCTCGAACGCCGTTGACGTTCACGGACGTGATGGTGTGGGGCGCAAGAATGTGGGAGTCAGCAGTTTGTGGCACGGCAAGCACCGTAGCCGATTCCACCGACGCGGATGGGCGCCCAGGTCAGCGCACGGCCCTACGCTGCAGAATCACCGCAACCGCCAGCACGACGAGACCCGCGACGGCCAGCAACGACCCAACCGCTGCCGGTGCGGTGTACCCGTAACCGGCCGCGATGACGACGCCGCCGATCCACGCTCCGAAGGCATTGGCGATGTTCAGCGCGGCGTGATTGAGAGACGCCGCCAAGGTCTGAGCGTCCTCGGCGACATCCATCAACCGTGTCTGAAGGCCAGGAACCATCGAGGACCCGGCAAGCCCGATGAGGAAGACGAAGACAAGCGCCGTGTACGGATTGCGCACGGCGATCACGAAGACCGCGAGGATCACCACGAGGGATCCCATCGACAGGAACAAACCCTTCATCAGTGCGCGATCCGCGAGGTATCCACCGACGAAGTTGCCGGCCACCATGCCAAGTCCGTACAGCATGAGCGCCAGAGGAATGAACGAAGCACCGAGACCGGACACGTCGGTGAGCGTCGTACTGATGTAGGTGTAGACGGCAAACATCCCGCCGAATCCGACCATTCCCACGATCAGGGTCATCCACACCTGAACGCGGCCCAGTGCCCCGAGTTCGGTGATCGGATTCGTCACCGGCATACCGTCCAACCGCGGAATCCAGACGAACAGCGAAGCAACCGTTGCCACCCCGATCACGGCCACCAAGGCGAAGGCGCTGCGCCAGCCGAGTGCCTGGCCGATCCAGGCCGCGACCGGCACCCCTATCACATTGGCCACGGACAGACCCATCATCACCATCGCCACGGCCTTCGCGCGTTTACCTGGTTCGGCCAAATGAGCGGCGACCAGTGCGGCGACTCCGAAGTACGCGCCGTGCGGCAATCCGGCGACGAATCGAGCCATCATCAGCGTCGTGTACGAGGGCGCAAAGACCGAAGCGGCATTGCCGACGGTGAATGCGACCATGAGTGCGATCAACAGGGTGCGGCGCGGTACCCGTGCGGTGAGAGCAGCGATCAGCGGAGCACCGACGACAACCCCGAGCGCGTACGCCGAGATCACGTGACCCGCGATGGGTTCCGAGACGCCGAGCCCGGATGCCATTTCCGGGAGCAATCCCATGGCGACGAACTCGGTTGTGCCGATACCGAAACCGCCGAGGGCAAGAGCGAGCATCGCTGGACCTCTGGCGGAACGAACCCCGGGTGTCGAGGTGTCAGAACGGGAGAGGGTAGACGAAGTCACTGATCAATTGTGGTCTCACACCTGGTTGAACTTCCAAGTGAGAGCGGGTGAGTTCACTCACGTGAGACCGCGAACACAAATGGGACGCCCGGTTTCCCGGACGTCCCATCAGAAGGTGAAACAGTGAATCTACTTCGCGGCCATGGCCTTCTGCAGGTTCACGTCGAGTGCGCCGAGGAACTCCTCGGTGGTCAGGTAGCCCTGATCGCCGCCGACCAGCATCGAGAGGTCCTTGGTCATCTGGCCGCTTTCGACGGTCTTGATGACAACGTCTTCGAGCGCCTGCGCGAAGCCGATGACCTCAGGGGTGCTGTCGAGCTTGCCACGATGCTCGAGTCCGCGGGTCCACGCGAAGATGGACGCGATCGGGTTGGTCGAGGTGGGCTTGCCCTGCTGGTGCTGACGGTAGTGACGCGTCACGGTGCCGTGAGCAGCCTCTGCCTCACAGGTCCTTCCGTCCGGTGTCAGCAGAACCGACGTCATGAGGCCGAGCGAGCCGAAGCCCTGGGCCACGGTGTCGGACTGGACGTCGCCGTCGTAGTTCTTGCATGCCCAGACGTATCCACCCTCCCACTTGAGTGCGGAAGCGACCATGTCGTCGATGAGGCGGTGCTCGTAGGTCAGACCTGCGGCATCGAACTCAGCCTTGAACTCGGTCTCGTAGACGTGCTGGAAGATGTCCTTGAAGGCACCGTCGTACGCCTTGAGGATGGTGTTCTTGGTGGACAGGTACACCGGGTAGTTCTGCTGCAGTCCGTAGGTGAGCGACGCGCGAGCGAAGTCACGGATGGACGTGGTGAAGTTGTACTGCCCCTGGACGACGCCGCCCTCTTCGGGGAAGTTGACCAGTTCGTGCTCGATCGGTGCGCTGCCGTCCTCAGGCGTGTAGGTGATCATCACCTTGCCGGGGCCGGGGACCTTGAAGTCTGTGGCGCGGTACTGGTCGCCGAATGCGTGACGGCCGATGATGATCGGCTTGGTCCAGCCCGGAACGAGTCGCGGAACGTTGGAGATGATGATCGGTGCGCGGAAGATCGTGCCGCCGAGAATGTTGCGGATCGTTCCGTTCGGGGAACGCCACATCTTCTTGAGACCGAATTCCTCGACACGTGCCTCGTCCGGCGTGATCGTGGCGCATTTGACGCCGACGCCGTGCTTCTGGATCGCGTGCGCTGCGTCGATGGTGACCTGGTCGTCGGTCTCGTCGCGGTACTCGATACCGAGGTCGTAGTACTCGAGGTTCACATCGAGATACGGATGGATCAACTTGTCTTTGATGAACTGCCAGATAATGCGCGTCATCTCATCGCCGTCGAGTTCGACGACGGTGCCCTCAACCTTGATTTTGGACATGGGTGCTTCGCGTCCTCCTAGGAAGTTTCCCTGGTTACACGGTTGCGGTCACACTTTGTGAGTGGGTCCGCGAACGGTTCGATTATCAAACCTAGACGGTGTGGACTGATCTCGGGAGATGAGTCCCAAACAAGACAAGCGTACTGCTAACCCGTGAGGCCGCAACCGGCAGGTCCACCCATCGGTCTCTACTCGCGAGTAACTTTTGCCTGCTAGTGGGCTGCGTCGCTCTGTCTCGCGTGCGGTTGCGGCTCACAATTCGCCCCGCGTCAGGACTGCGCTCACTTCCCGGTAGAATCCGACTTGGTCATGAGTGCCAGCGTCAAGCCCCGGCTCGCTGGACGGCAACCCTCCAACCGCGGTGGGGTGCCCCGGGTGATGACCAGGTTTCCCGACGTGGATCTGCTCACGCAGTTCCACCGCAATTCGGGTGACAAGCGCGGGTCCGACAGGGACGGACCCCAGACCGGGCCGAGCCCCACGGAGGTAACTCAGTATGTGTCGCACTTGTAGATAGACCCCAGCACGGGGCGGCGATCCTTCGCCCCCGTCCGACATCTATCCGTCAGACCACTGGAGTGAACAAATCATGACCGACAACACAGCCGACGGCGCAGCAACTTCTGATCCGACCGCGAACTGGTCGTTCGAGACCAAGCAGGTGCACGCCGGGCAGACAGCGGACACCGCCACCAATGCGCGCGCTCTGCCGATCTACCAGACCACCAGCTACGTTTTCGACAGCACCGATCACGCTGCGGCACTGTTCGGCCTCGCCGAGCCTGGCAACATCTACACGCGGATCATGAATCCCACACAGGACGCCGTCGAGCAGCGCATCGCCGCCCTCGAAGGCGGAGTCGCCGCACTCCTCCTCTCCTCAGGTCAGGCTGCCGAAACCATCGCGATCCTCAACATCGCCGAAGCCGGCGACCACATCGTCTCGAGCCCGTACCTGTACGGCGGCACGTACAACCTCTTGCATTACACCCTTCGCAAGCTGGGCATCGAAGTCACCTTCGTCGAAGATCCCGACGATCTCGATCAGTGGCGCGAAGCCATTCGCCCGAACACGAAGGCGTTCTACGGCGAGACGATCGCTAATCCCAAGAACCACATCCTCGACCTCCCCGGCATCTCGTCGCTGGCCCACGAGAACGGTCTTCCGTTGATCGTGGACAACACAGTCGCGACGCCGTACCTGCTCCGCCCACTCGAACACGGCGCCGACATCGTCGTTCACTCGGCCACCAAATACCTTGGCGGACACGGCACCGCGATCGCCGGCGTGATCGTCGACGGCGGCACCTTCGACTGGACGCAGGGTCGCCACACGAACTTCACGACGCCTGATCCCAGCTACCACGGCGTCACCTTCGCAGACCTCGGCGCGCCGGCGTTTGCACTCAAGGCGCGCGTCCAACTGCTGCGCGATCTCGGCTCCGCCGTGGCGCCGTTCAACGCGTTCCTCATCGCGCAGGGCATCGAAACCTTGAGCCTGCGCATCGAGCGTCACGTGTCCAATGCACAGAAGGTCGCCGAATTCCTCGACGGCCACGGCGAGGTGGCCTCCGTTTCCTACGCGGGACTCCCCTCCTCGCCATGGTTCGAACGCGGAAAGCAGCTGACGCCCAAGGGAACCGGCGCCATCGTCACCTTCGAGCTGCCCGGCGGTATCGATGCGGGCAAGACGTTCGTCAACGCCCTGACGCTGCACAGCCACGTCGCCAACATCGGCGACGTTCGCTCACTCGTCATCCACCCCGCCTCGACGACACACTCGCAGCTCACCCCCGAAGAGCAGCTCGCCTCCGGTGTCACACCCGGACTCGTTCGCCTCGCGGTCGGTATCGAAGGAATCGACGACATCCTCGCCGATATCACCGTCGGCCTGGCTGCGGTGGCAAACTCGTGACCGTGAACGAATTGGAGCCCAGGATCGACCTCCTTCCCCCGCCCGACGGCCAGGTGGGGTTCGTCGACATCGGCGCCCTGGAACTCGAGAGCGGCGCGGTACTCCCCTCGGTTTCGCTCGCCGTTCAGCGGTGGGGTGAGCTGTCCCCGAACCGCGACAACGTCGTACTCGTCGAGCACGCACTGACCGGAGACTCACACGTCACCGGACCGATCTCCGCAAATCAGCCCTCTCCCGGTTGGTGGAACGGGATGGTCGGCGCCGGCGAACCGATCGACACCGGCGAATGGTGCGTCATCGCAACCAATGTCCTCGGCGGTTGTCGCGGCACGACCGGTCCCAGTTCACTGGCCGACGACGGCAAGCCGTGGGGCAGCAGGTTCCCCGAGATCTCCATCCGGGATCAGATCGCGGCGGAGAAGAAGCTCGTCGATCTCCTCGGGATAGACCAGTTGGCCTCGGTAGTCGGCGGATCCATGGGCGGCATGCGCACCCTCGAATGGGCGGTTACCTACCCGGACAGCATTCGCTCCGCGTTGGTTCTCGCAACCGGTTCACGAGCCACTGCAGATCAGATCGGCACCCAGACGACGCAGATCGCTGCCATCGTCTCCGATCCGGATTGGCAGGGCGGTGACTACCACGGAACGGGGCGGGTACCTCGCGCCGGACTCGGCATCGCCCGTCGCATCGCACACCTGACGTACCGCACCGAGTCCGAACTCGATGCGCGCTTCGAGAACTCCGCCCAGAACGACGAAAATCCTTGGAACGGTGGACGATACGCCGTCCAGAGTTACCTGGAACATCAGGCAGACAAGCTGGTCGACCGCTTCGACCCGAGCACGTACGTCCTCCTGACCGAGGCCATGAACCGGCACGACATCGGTCGTGGACGCGGCGGCGTTGCAGCGGCGTTGGCATCGATCACGGCGCCGGTCGTCGTGGGCGGCGTGGACTCGGATCGGCTGTACCCCCTTCGTTTGCAGGAGGAGATCGCGGACGGCATTTCGACGTGCACGGGCCTCGAGATTCTCAAGTCCAGAGACGGCCATGACGGCTTCCTGACGGAGGCGGACGCTGTCGCCGGACTGCTTCGCCGAACGATGGAGTTCGCACGCACGGCCCGCTGATCCGGCACAGAGGCACAATTTCAGGATCCGTCAATGTCGGGAAAACCACAGCTGATCTGCAGGTTTTCTCGACATTTTCATTGGCGTCCCTGAGCCGGCGCGGCTAGCATCGGCGAACGTGAATCAGCCATGCTCGACGCGCCTGCAGGCTACGTACATTCCCGAGCACATGTCCTTTGCGTTCTGGGGTGATACAGACCCGGCAGCGCGACTGTCGGTGCTGGGGATGCCGACCGGGTCGCCTGGCACCTGCCGGCTGGCGATCCCGGTCGACGAGTCGATCACAGCGACCGACGTCGCAGCGCAACTGCTCGACCTCGCCACCGCGATCGACGCCTTGCACACCCTCGATGCACGTCGCGACGACCTCGGACCGTCGTTGCTCGCATGGAAGCGCGTCATCGACACCGGCGCACATGACATTCCGACTGCAGCGCATGCCGCGATCGAGCGCGACGACACGAGAATCAGAAGCGCCCGGTCCACGGTGCGGTTGTTCACGGATGCGCGCGCAGCCGTGGAGAGTCTTCGCCGAGCAAAGATTCAGGCGACATTGCGCCCGTATCAAGTGCACGGAGTTGCCTGGCTGACTGCACTGTCGGGTTCGGGCGGTGGAATCCTCGCCGACGAGATGGGTTTGGGCAAGACACTGCAAGCGATTTCGATGATCGCGATCCGCGCCGACGACGGTCCACATCTGGTTGTGTGTCCCACCTCGGTGATAGGAAACTGGCGCCGCGAGATCGAGCGATTCGCTCCGCATCTGCCACTGCACGTTCATCACGGGACCGCTCGCGCACTTCCCACTCGTGTTCCTGCCGGCACCACGGTGCTGACCAGCTACAGCGTCTTGCGTTCCGACGCAGACCAATTGGCCCCGATCCATTGGAGTTCAGTGGTCTTCGACGAGGCACAGCAGATCAAGAACCCCTCATCCCTGGCAGCGAAGGCCGCAATGCAGTTGTCGGCCGACGTCAAGGTAGCGATGACCGGCACGCCGGTGGAGAACCGCCTCGAAGAATTGTGGTCGCTCTTTCGCGTCGCAAATCCTGAAGTCCTCGGAACTCGCGCACGGTTTCGCCAACGCTTTGCCGTACCGATCGAATCCGGTCGATCGGCCACCGCGGCGACCAGGCTTGCCGCGGTCATCGATCCGTTCATTCTGCGCAGAACCAAAGACACAGTGGCCAAGGATCTTCCGCCCAAGCAATTTTCCACCGTCTCGTGCACTCTGACGTCGGAACAGGCGCGCATCTATCGGTCGGCAGTTGCAGATGCTTTCGACACCGGTTTGGGTACGGGAATTGCCCGGCGCGGCAACATCCTTGCGCTGCTGACCACCCTCAAGCAGGTATGCAATCATCCGGCGCAGGTCACCGGCGATACGGACGACCTCTACGGAAGATCCGGAAAGCTCGACCGCGCAACGGAAATGATTGCCGAGATCGTCGACGACGGCGATCGCGCGCTGATATTCACGCAATACCGGACGATGGGCGAGATGCTCTCACGGCACCTGGGCTCCGAGTTGGGAATCGGCGCAATCCCCTTCCTTCACGGCGGCCTGAACACCGACAAGCGCGACGCGATGGTCGACGCGTTCCAGAACGACACGGATTCACCACCGGTTCTGATTCTGAGCTTGCGCGCCGCCGGCTTCGGCCTCAACCTCACGCGCGCAAGTCACGTCGTGCACTACGACCGGTGGTGGAACCCAGCCGTCGAGGACCAAGCAACCGACCGGGCACACCGCATCGGCCAGAAGCGCACCGTCAACGTCCACACTTTGGTGACGGGCGGTACCGTCGAGGATCACATCGCAGCGATGCACGAGTCCAAACGAGCTGTGGCCGATGCTGTTTCCGGGAACGTCGAGGCCGCCCTGGCCGATCTACCCGACACCGAACTGCGTGAACTCCTCGAACTCGACGGCGCGGTGATCATCTGATGGCCAACGAATTCGGTGTCACCGCTTGGGGTCGAGCATGGCTGCGCACAGTGGAGCGGACCGCGGCATCCGGTCCGAACCCGTCCCTGCCGACGGCTCGTACCCTCGCACGCAACGGTTCCGTGGAGTTCACCGTGGTCTCATCGGGGACCGTCGTCGCGGAGGTGAGCACCAAAGCAAAAACCTCGTCGGTGACAATTTGTGTCCCGCTCTGGACCAAATCCGAAATCGCCGCAGTGAAGAGCCTTCTCCGTTCGGCTGGAAAGGCCAACAGATCCGTCTCCACCGGCGAACTGCCGGACAGCATCGTCACCGAACTTCAGGCTCGAAATATTGCAGTAGCCGTTGATCTTTCGGAGTGCACTGCCAGCTGCGACTGCTCAGGTCGACGCTCGCCGTGCGTTCACCATCTCGCCGCGATCTACGCCCTGGCCGGGCGAATCGACGAGGAACCTGCACTTGCGGTGACGCTGCGAAGTGCACCGGTCAAGGCTGGAAAGAAGTCGACATCCACAGATTCACCGGAGTGGATCCCCTTGAGTGACATCGACATTCGCTCGTTCTACGGGGACTGATCTTCTCAGTCGGTGCCGAGCGGATCGATGGTCAGGGCGAGCGTCGCGATCAACACACCCATCACACCCATCGCCGCAGTGTCGAAGACCCTTCCGCGCACGGCGAGCAACCCCACACGATTCTCGGGAACGAACCACCGAGCGGCAGCTCCGATGATGACGGCAACACCGAAGACGAGGGCGCCGCGACGCCACCGGTCGGCCAGCACGAGAACCACGGCCGCCGCGATCACGGCGAGGACCGCGAGCATGGGCAGATTCTTCTTCGCGAGGCCGACCAGTGAGGACATCGGACTCAGACTCCGGCCAGAACCCGCTCGGCGCGCTCGACCACGTTGGTGATCAGGAACGCGCGGGTCAGCGGTCCGACACCACCGGGATTGGGTGAGACGAAGCCGGCGACCTCGTTCACGTCGGCTGCCACGTCGCCGCGCAGGCCGTCGTCGGTGCGACTGACGCCGACGTCGAGGACCGCTGCTCCGGGCTTGACCATGTCTGCGGTGATGAGGCCGGGAACGCCGGCGGCAGCGACGATGATGTCGGCGCGGCGAACCTCGGCCGCGAGATCGCGGGTACCGGTGTGGCAGAGCGTGACCGTCGCGTTCTCGCTACGACGCGTCAGCAGCAATCCGATCGGACGACCGACCGTGACGCCGCGTCCGACAACCACCACGTGTGCACCGGCAATCGGGACCTCGTAGCGACGCAGAAGGTGGAGGATTCCACGTGGGGTGCACGGCAGCGGGGCTTCCTTGCCCAACACCAGTCGACCGAGGTTGACCGGATGCAAGCCGTCGGCATCCTTGTCGGGGTCGATACGCTCGAGGGCCGCGTTCTCGTCGAGGTGCTTGGGGAGCGGCAACTGCACGATGTAGCCGGTGCACTCGGGATTGGCATTGAGCTCGTCGATCGTCGCGTTGAGCTGTTCCTGCGTGATGTCGGCAGGCAGGTCGCGTCGCAAAGAATTGATACCGACCTTGGCGCAGTCGTTGTGCTTGCCGCGCACGTAAGCCGCGGATCCCGGGTCGTCGCCCACCAGGATGGTGCCCAAGCCGGGTGTGATGCCCTCTGCCTTCAGAGCGCTCACCCGCACCTTCAGGTCTTCGAAGATTTCGTCGCGGGTAGCTTTGCCGTCGAGGATCGTTGCAGTCACGGCGACCATTGTTCCAGGTTAGGGTCGATGAGTGACAACGGCTCCGGAACTACGCGGCCCGAGGGTGCTCCTCTCCCCCGTCGCGCCCGATCATCACGCCCGTCTGCGGGCAATTCACCTGCACCCGGACGTCGTGCAATGGTGGCAAAATCCCGACGACGACTGGCCTGCAGCGCCGGAGGCCGGCACCACGCGCTACAGCATCTTCTACGGCGACCACCTGATCGGCTTCATCCAGTGGTATGAGGCGGAGGACAATCCCGACTTCCGCCACGCCGGGCTCGACTTGTTCCTCGATCCCGACTTTCACAGCCAAGGGTTCGGTCGCGAATCGATTCGGGTGCTGTGTGCCCACCTGATCGACGACCTCGCATTCCACCGTCTGGTCATCGACCCGGAAGTCGACAACTCCGTCGCCATCGCTTGCTACCGATCGGTGGGGTTCAAAGACGTCGGGGTGATGCGCGAGTACTCGCGAGATCGCCATGGTGTGTGGAAGGACGGACTGCTGATGGATCTGCTCGCACGGGAATTCATCCGCTGATCACAAGGTACGACCCGAAGGGACAGTCATCATGTTGCTGGACAAGGAATTCACGGCCACCTTGCAGAAGAGTGACGCCAAGGGTGGGTGGACCTACGTGATCTGGCCGGAGTCCGCCGAGTTCTTCGGCACCCGCGGCCTGGTCAAGGTACGCGGGACGATCGACGGACATCCGTTCCAGAGTTCGTTCATGGCGCTGGGAGACGGCAACCACAAGCTGCCGGTCAAAGCCGATCTTCGCAAAGCCATCGGCAAGGAGACCGGCGAGATGGTGACAGTGCGCCTCGAGGAGCGCGTGGAGAGCTAGGCGCCTCTACTTCATGTCTACGACAAGACCGTGCGCCGACGCATAAGCCACCGCCTGCATCAACTCGATCTGCGCGTTTCCGACGGATGCGGACGTCCACAGGCTCGGATCGATCCGCGCGCCGCGCAGATCTGCACCTTCGAGTTTGAGTCCACCCGTACGAGCACCGGACAGATCCGCCGACGCCAGGACCGCGCCCCGCATGTCGGCCCGAACCAGGTTCGCTTCACGGAATCGGCATGAGGTGAAGTCGATCTTCCTCAGGTCCGCCCCACCGAGTGAGGTCAACGAGAAGTCGACTTCGTCGAGCGTCAACGGCCGGATACGGCAACCGTCGAACGTCGACCCGAGCAGACTGCAGTTTCGGAACGTGCTGTGCCACAGGCTGGTCCGAGCAAAATTGCAGGAGCGAAACGCCGTTCCCGTGTGCACGGACTCCCCCAGATCGGTGCCGGTGAAGTCACAATCCGTGAACACCACCGACTCCGTCGTGAGTCCGGTGAGGTCGGCGTCTCGAAAATTGCAATTGGTGAAAGTGCGCTGACGCCACTTCTGCCCGGCCAGCCGCGCGTCTGAATAGTCTTCGCCGACGACGTCGTCGGATTCTTCGGGGAGCATGCCGTCCATACTGCCCCGCGGCACCGACACCGCTTCGATCGCCTAGGTCTCGCAGGCCACGCCGTCACCGTCACGATCAAGCTTGGACGAATAGCCGGGATCGCCGCGGTAGATCGGGGCAGCACCAGCCGCTCGCACCGCTGAGCAGTTGGCGTAATACACCCCTGCATCAGGCACCTTTGCCGGCGGCGGAACGTACGCGGGTTCCGTTGTCTTCGGCGGGGTGTACGCCGGGGCGGGCGGAACGTACGGCGTAGTCGTGGTTACCGGAACCTGCGGAACCAGCGGCACGATTGCCACGGTTGTCGTCGTTGGTGGCGGCACGATCGTTGTCGTCGTCGGCAAGAGGGACGAAGTCGTGGTCTTCGTCGTCGACGGGACCGTGCTTTTGGTTGTCGTCGCCGCCGCTGTCGTGGAAGAGGTCACAGCAGGCGTCGTTGATTCTTCCGACTTGCCTGCGCCCGTCGCCGCGGCGATGGCAACCAGCCCCACGACTGCTGCGCCGGCGATCCACGGCCACTTACGCCGCGTCTTGCCTTCCTCGGCGTTTGCGTCCGGCACCGGCGATCCGGGAGCACCGAAGACCTGGGTGGGAGTGCCGAAGGCTTGAGTGGGTGCGTCGACGCCCTTGGGCCGTGTCTGTGCAGTCCACTGCTGACCGTCCCAGTAACGGTCGATCGTGGGGTCGAAGGGGTCGGGGTTCCAACCGGCGGGAGGGTTCATCAAAATGTCCGTTCTGCGAAGAGTGCCGGAAATAGATTCGCACGGACTGGCCGGTTTGTTACCAATTCGCCCACACTTCCCGACCGGTCTTCTCACGGACGCGGGCACCGATACGACGCCCGGTACAGTTCCTCGAGTGTTCCGAGTGATGTTCCACGAGCCCCGCATCCCACCCAACACCGGAAACGCGATCCGCATGGTCGCGGGCACCGGTTGCGAACTCCACCTGGTCGGGCCTCTCGGGTTCGACTTGTCGGAGCCGAAACTCAAGCGCGCAGGCTTGGATTACCACGATCTGGCGACTGTCACGGTCCACGAGAACCTTGCTGCGGCGTGGGAAGCCGTCACGCCCGCGCGCGTGTTCGCCTTCACCGCGCACGCGACCACGTCCTATGCCGATATCGCCTACCAACCCGGCGACGTCCTGCTGTTCGGGCCCGAGCCCACCGGACTGTCCGAAGAGGTATTGGCGGACGAACACATCACCGAGCGCCTGCGTATCCCGATGCTTCCCGGACGCCGGTCCCTCAACCTGTCCAACGCTGCCGCCCTCGTGACGTACGAGGCGTGGCGTCAGCACGGGTTCAAGGGCGCCGTCTGATCGACGTCAGTAGACGTCTCGGACGTACCGCTTCTCGGCCGAGAGTGCCTTCACGTACGCCTCCGCACTACGAGGTGCCAGTTTTCCGTGTTGAGCGACCACCCCGTTGAGGGCACTGTCGACGTCCTTGGCCATCCGGTTGGCATCGCCGCAGACGTAGAAGTGGGCGCCCTTCTGCAACCACTCCCACAGCAGCGCACCGCGCTCACGCATCCGGTCCTGCACGTAGACCTTGTCGGCTTGATCCCGGGAAAATGCGAGGTCGAGTTCGGTGAGGAATCCGTCTTTCCGCAATTCTTCGATTTCTTCGCGGTAGTAGAAGTCGGTCGCGGCGTGCTGTTCCCCGAAGAACAGCCAGTTCGGGCCCGTGTGCCCCAATGCCCGACGCTCATGCAGGAAAGCACGGAACGGCGCGATGCCGGTTCCCGGACCGACCATGATCATCGGGGTTTCGGGATCGGACGGTGGCCGGAAATGGGTCGACTTCTGCACGAAGATGCCGATGTCATCATCGTGGGCGTGGTCTGCGAGGTAGGTCGAGCACACCCCACGCCGTGGGACACCCGCGACGTTGTAGCGCACCGCGGACACCGTCAGCTGCACTTCGCGTGGGTTCTCCTTCGGACTGGAAGATATCGAATACAGCCGCGGCTGAAGCGGTTTGAGGAGGGAGAGCCATTCGTCCGTCGAGGCACGAACGGGTGACTGCGCAAGTACGTCGACGGACTGTCGTCCCCACGACCAGTCTTTGAGCGTGGAGATGTTCTCCGGCTTCATCAACTCGGCGAGGTCCGCGTCGCGAGTTCGTTGATGCACGAACCGAATCATCTCGCTCGAGATTCGAGTGATCTCCAGGCGTTCGGTGAGCGCGGCACGCAGGGTCATATCGCCGTACTGCCCCAGTTCGACGACCTCCTCACCGTCGAGGCCGGTGAGGGTGAGCCACTCGTCGACAAACGGAGAGCTGTTTCGGGGCCAGACTCCGAGAGCGTCGCCAGCTTCGTAACTGACCGTGTCGCCTGGAAGGTGAAAGCCCAACTGCCGCACGTCTTTGGAAGAGCCTGGCCGGTTGAGCACGACATTGCGCGTCAAGGCTGTGGTCAGCGGCGCCTTCTTGTTGTACTGCAGCGGCGCCGACATCGCCGGTGAAATCGGCGTGGCCGCAACGGTTGTCCCAGAATTCTTCTTTGCAACGACGACGTCGGCCGTCTCACCAGCCGCCGAGCGCTGAAGTTCAGCCGTGACAGAGTCCAGCCAACCAGCAGCGGTGTCCTCGAAATCGGGCTCGCAGTCGGCGCGATCGACGATACGACTGGCCCCCAGTTCACCAAGGCGGGCGTCAAGCTTTCGTCCATGCCCACAGAAGTCGTCATAGTTCGAGTCACCGAAAGCGATGACTGCATACCGTGTCTCGGCCATGCGGGGCGCCGTGTCAGCAGCCAACGCATCCCAGAAACCGCTGCCGTTGTCCGGGGATTCGCCGTCACCGGAGGTACTGGTGATCAACAGGACCTCTCGGGTGGCCGCCAGGTCGGCGGCCGGGAACTCGTCCATTGCATGCATCACCACGGGCAAGCCAACTTCCCCAAGGCGAGCAGCGCAGGCGGCGGCAAATTCTTCCGCGTTTCCGGTCTGCGATGCCCAGAGCACCACGATCGGCGCGCGTTCTGTCGCAATGCTCGGAGCCGAGGACAACGCGGGCCCGTCGGTGTCAGGGAGCGAGGTTCGCGAGTACAGGCCGGCCAATACCCCGTCGACCCACATCCGCTTTTCGGCATCGAACGGCGCCGTCGACGGCAACGTCGGTACCCCGGCAGTGCGATCAGCGTCCGCACGCAACGCGGCGAGAAGACCGGCCAGGTAGCTCTGCTGGAGCGCATCGAATACCACTGCAGGTGTTCCTGTTTGACCGATGACATCCGCGAGGACATCGGTTCGCGACAAAGCCCGATCAGCTGGCGCGGAAGCCACCAGCGGCGCCTCGGCGAGCACTGTTTCAGGTGTGTTCACGGCGACCTTCGTCATAGTGACAGCACAGGCTTTGAACTCCGGTTGCTGCGAGGCTGGATCGATGGCGTCGTTGGTGACAGCGTTGATGGACAGATATTCGCCGAAGGCGTCGTTCCAGTGAAATGGGGCAAAGCAGTTCCCCGGACGCACTCGGTCGGTGATGACGGCGGGAAGCACAGCGCGACCGCGGCGTGAGGCAACCTCGATCGCATCCTGGTCGACGACGCCGAGCCTGGCGGCGTCGTCGGGATGGATCTCGACGAAGGGACCTGGGTTGAGTTTGTTCAGCTTGGCGACCTTGCCCGTCTTGGTCATGGTGTGCCACTGGTGCGCGAGACGACCGGTGTTGAGCAGGAATGGATAGTCGTCGTCAGGCATTTCGGCGGGAAGCATGTGCGGCCGTGCGAAGAACATCGCACGGCCAGTGGCGGTGGGAAATGCGAGCCGCGGAGTGCTGCCGTCCTCGCGGATCAGGAGCCTTTGACTGACACCGTCATTGACGTATCGGATGGGATGACGGTCCTGATCACTGTCTGGCGGGCACGGCCACTGGATTGATGTCTTGCGGAGGCGCTCGTAGGTGACGCCGCGTAAGTCGTAGCCGGTCTTCGGATTCCAGAACTGCTTGATCTCTTCGAACACCTCTTCGGCACAGGTGTAGGTGAACGCCTCGACATACCCCATCTCGCAGGCGATCCGGGCGATGATCTGCCAATCAGGCAGCGCCTGCCCGACCGGATCCAACGCCTGCTGGAAGAGCGTCAGGTTGCGTTCGGAATTTATCATCACTCCGTCGGACTCTGTCCACAGTGACGCGGGCAGCAGAACATCGGCGTATTCGTTGGTCTCGGTGCCCAGGAACGCATCCTGGGTGATGACGAGGTCAGCCTTCTCCAAGCCGTCGATGACGGTCTTTCGGTTGGCTACCGTTGCAACGGGATTGGTGCAGATGATCCAGCATGCCTTGATGTCACCCGCCGCCATGCGGGAGAACATGTCGATGGTGCCACCGCCGATGTCGGTGCGCAGCGAGCCTTGCGGGATCCCCCACCTCTCCTCGACGAATTCGCGATCGGCGTCGACCATCACGGCGCGCTGGCCGGGCAAACCTGGACCCATGTAGCCCATTTCACGCCCACCCATGGCGTTCGGCTGCCCGGTCAGCGAGAACGGACCGCTGCCGGGCTTGCAGATCGCACCGGTCGCAAGGTGAAGGTTGCAGATGGCGTTGGTGTTCCACGTGCCGTGGGTGCTCTGGTTCAAACCCATTGTCCAACAGCTCATCCAGTTTGCAGCCTCACCGATCCACTGCGCTGCAGTGCGGATGTCGGCTTCGGGGATACCGGTGATCTCACTGATCTTCTCCGGGGTGTACTCCGCGAGGAAACTGGGCATCACCTCCCAGCCTTCGGTGAAGTCGGCGATGAAGTCAGGGTCGGTGTGGCCGTTCACGACGAGCAGGTGGAGTAGTCCGTTGAGTAGCGCGAGATCGGTGCCGGGAGCGATCTGCAGGAACAAGTTCGCCTTGTCGGCGGTGGCACTGCGTCGAGGGTCGACGACGATCAACTTCGCGCCTGCCTTGATCCGCTCCTGCATCCGCAGAAAGAGGATCGGATGGCAGTCAGCCATGTTCGCGCCGGTCACGAAGAACACGTCGGCGTGTTCGAAGTCCTGATAGGAACCGGGCGGTCCGTCGGCCCCGAGAGACTGTTTGTAGCCGGTGCCGGCACTCGCCATGCACAACCGGGAGTTCGATTCGATCTGATTGGTCCCGATGAATCCCTTGGCCAGCTTGTTCGACAAGTACTGGGCTTCGAGAGACATCTGCCCGGACACGTACAACGCAAATGCGTCGGGGCCGTGCTCGTCGATGATTGCCCGTAGACGCTGGGCGGTGTCCGTGATGACGGCGTCCATGTCCGCGGCTTCGATCGCATCCCCTCGGCGCGGACGGCGATATGCAGAGTCCATTCGCCCCGGACCTGCGAGCATGTCTGCGGTCGTGGTCCCTTTGGTGCACAGACGCCCGAAGTTGGTGGGATGTGTCTTCAGACCGGAAGACTTCGCAGCCTTCCGGCGTCCCGTCTCCGGATCGGTGATGATGTCGAGGACAAGACCACAGCCGACCCCGCAGTACGCGCAGAGTGTGTCGACACTGGTGGTGGTGAGTTGAGCGCCCATCGATTCATACATCCCTTCGACCGAGGATCAAGGTCGACTTCTATCTTCGAATGCAGTTGTTTCGGGAGTTCATGCTCGATGTTGCGTATCAATCACTCTTTCCTCACCGCGCCCTTCGGACCGATGTGCGGTCCCGGAACCGGCGGTCGTCGACGGGCAGCGATACGCGAATGCCCAGTTCTACGCCCTGCCGCCGAATCGAGCAATGTAGTGCCAGACCTTTTTGACGTCCTGCGGATCGAAGGACGCGCTCCGTGCGAGCCCCAGTACGGCAGGCGTCAGTCGCCTGCCGCGGGCAATTTCTCGGGCAAGGTCGACGACGGTCGCTCCCCGGTATTCGGGATGTTCGGCTATCTCTTCGACATCGACCGCGTAACCGTCGTGCCACAGCACTGCCCATTATCCGGATACGGAAGCAGCGCCGGTGAAGAAGTCGACCAGTGAATACGGTGCGCCTTCACCGAGGCAGAGATCAAGGATCACGTGCGAGTCAGCGGCCTCGGATGCACTGCGCACGAACATCGCTTCCTCGTAGCCGCTCAGTGCCGCTTCGATGTCGTCCGGGTGCGCGGCGATCGCCCTTCCCAGTTCGGCGCCGTCGAACATGGCCAAGTTCGCACCCTCACCGGACGGAGCCATCAGATGTGCCGCGTCACCGAGGAGCGTGACCCCAGGCACGCGATCCCATCGGTGCTCGTCGGGAAGTGCATGGATCGCGCGCGGAATCGGAGCGGTTTCGCCGTCTGTGATCAGCGCAGTGAGTTCCGTTGCCCAACCGTCGAACTCGGCCGCGACCCGCGCTGTCGCAGCAGCGACGTCGGTGAAATCGATACCGGCAAACCACTCCGCCGTACGGTTCAGCTGGACGTAGGTGTGCACGATGTCCCCCGCCTCTCGATGCGCGGCGATCGCTTTTCCTGGTGCGGGCGCGTACATCGCCCCGTCACCGACTGCCTCGGCTGCAGCCGAATGCTTCTCGTCGACGTCGTACAGATACGTCTCGACGAACGTCGTGCCGACGTATTCGGGCTTCGCATCGGAGAGCAACGGGCGGATCTTCGACCAGGCACCATCGGCGCCGACGAGGAGGTCGGTAGTCACCGTCGAACCGTCGGCAAAGGTCAGTTCGTGTCGGCCGTCGGCGCGCTCGTCGGCTGTGTTCCGTGAGCCGAGCGAGCGGACACTGTCGACCTTGCGCCCCCATTCGATCGTGCCGTCCGGAAGGGATTCGAGCAGGATCCGTCGGAGGTCTCCGCGCAGCACTTCAGGACGGACTCCCGTGCCGTCATCGGGTTCGTCGAGGAGTACAGCGGCGTATTGATCGAGTACGCGCGACGCGGCACCGCCCTCGTGGATGATCGCGCGGAACTCGTCGATGAGGCCGGCAGCGTCGAGCGCCGCCTGACCGTTGTGTTCATGGATGTCGAGTTGGCCGCCCTGCGTGCGAGCTTCTGCCGACGGTTCCGCCTCGTAGATCTTCGACGGAATTCCGTGAACGTGGAGGACGCGCGCGAGGGTCAGACCGCCGAGGCCCGCCCCGATGATCGTTATCGAGTTGCTCATGGTTGTTTCCTTTCAGGCTTCTATTGGAACGTCGTTCCAGTGACCATCTTGGAACGGCGTTCCAGATATGTCAAGATGGTGCGCATGGCGACCAGGAATCAGCGGACCGAACGACGTACGGACGCGCTCTCGAAGGAGCGAATCGTCGAGGCTGCGATCGAGATCCTCGACGACGAGGGCGAAACTGCGCTGACATTTCGCGCACTCTCCGCACGCCTGGCAACAGGAAGCGGGGCGATTTACTGGCACGTCGCCAACAAGAGCGAACTGCTCGCCGCGGCGACCGACGACGTCATCGCCCGCGTGACCACCGAAGGAACCGAAAGCGCAACCCCACGTGAGGCGATCCGGATCATCACTCTCGGTGTGTTCGATGCGATCGACGCGCACCCGTGGGTCGGCACCCAACTCTCTCGCGAGCCGTGGCAATCAGCGGTGATGCAGATCTTCGAAAGTCTGGGAGGGCAACTCCAAGCACTCGGCGTTCCCCAACCGGCACAGTTCGATTGTGCGTCCGCACTCCTGAACTACGTGCTCGGCCTCGCCGGACAGTATGCCGCGGGTGCCCGCCTCCTCCCCCGCGAGACAGATCGGTCCGCCTTCCTCGCCACCGTCGCGCAGCGGTGGGAAGAACTCGATTCCGCGAAGTACCCGTTCCTCAATCAGGTGACGGCGCAATTGCGCGACCACGACGACCGAGAACAGTTTCTGGCAGGCATCGATCTCATCCTCGCGGGGATCGACACCGTCCGATAGCAGCCGTTCCCGTCAGCCGCAGCCGTCAACGCGAATGAACAGCAGTATTCGAGCCGAGCGCTATGTCGAGGAAATCTCTTGCCGCACCGCGCAATCCGCGATCGGGATCCCAGACGGCTTGGAGTCGCCTCGGCATCCGCAAGCCGTCGACGTTGACCGCGACCAGTCGGCCGTCCGTCAGGTCGGCAGCAACGGCCAACGACGACAGAACGGCGGGCGCGTTGCCTGCCACCACCGCAGCCTTGACTGCGGTGCACGAGGTGAGCTCGAGCAACGGCGGCACACAATCGGGAACAGCATTCTCGAGCGTCAGACGCGTCCCTGACCCTGACTCGCGCTGAATCAGCGGCGTGCGTGCGAGGTCCGCAACCGGAACAGGCACACCATTGGCCCAGCCGTGTCCCGGCGGCACAACCACGACGAGGTGATCACGCGCTACCTCGCACGACGCGAGCGCCGACGGCACATCCGGACCTTCGACGAATCCGATATCGGCCTGGCCTGCCTGCACTTGAGCAGAGACATCCGAGGAATTGTGCAAGCTCACCGACGCCACGACGTTGGGGAACTTGTGCCGCATCGCGACCGTCCATCCGGGAACCAGATACTCGGCGATGGTCATGCTGGCGGCAACTGTGACGGCAGCGTCGCGTTCACCGCGAAGTGCGGCAACTCCCGATGCCATTTCCTCGGCACTGACGAGGATGTGACTTGCCCACTCGAGAATCAGACCGCCCTCGGCGGTGGGACGAACACCGGTCGCCGCTCGATCGAAAACCTTGATTCCGAGCTGCCGTTCGACCGAACGCACCCGGGCGCTGACCGCTTGCTGACTGAGTCCGTGCTCCCGGCCGGCAGCACCCATGCTGCCTAGACGCCCTACGGAAAGCAGGACGTCGAGGGCACTGAGTTCCGGCACCCGAGGAGACAACGACATAGACCAAGATTAGACCCACAAGGCGAGTTTGTGGGCATTCAAGGACAACCGGTCTACCGGTACGAACCGGATGAGACGACAGTGAAATACATGACCACCACAACGAGTCCCACCTTCGCCCACATCACCCCGAACTGGTTCGCGGCAGCGATGGGAACGGGAATCGTCTCGGTGGCCGCCGCTTCGCTCGAACCGGAGATCGAAGGCTTGAAGCTGGTCTCGGAAATCTTCTGGGTTCTGGCAGTTCTCGTACTGTGCGCCTTGATCGGCGCATTTGCCACCCATTGGTCACAACATCGATGTCAGGCCCTCGCCTACCTGCACAGCCCCGCGATGTTCCCGTTCTACGGAGCCGTCGCCATGGCCCTGCTGACCGTGGGATCGGCAACCGGCATCACCGGGCCGGACTTCCTCGGCCACGACGTGGCGATCACCGTCTCGCTGACTCTGTGGATACTCGGCACGGCACTCGGCCTGGTCACCTACGTCGTGATGATGATTCGTCTCGTTCGAGATGCTGGGATGGCGACGGCAATGCCCTTCTGGCTCATGCCCGTCGTACCTCCGATGGTCTCGGCCACCACCGGCGCAGCGGTCAGCACCCACATGCCCGAAGGCGCTCCGCGCATCGCGGTACTGATCTTCTGCTACATCCTGTTCGCTCTGGCACTGACCGCCGCTATCGGCATTCTGATAGCCGTCGCAAGGCAGTTCGCACGCAACCGCTCGGCCGGCATCGACGTGATCCCGTTCAATGCCATTCCCTCGCTGTGGATTCCGTTGGGCGTGATCGGACAGTCGATCGCAGCATCCAACCTGTTGGCCGCCGCCTCACGGCATGCACTCAGTACCGAGCACGCCGACACCCTGCACGAATTCGGAATCGCATACGGAACCGTCGTCGGAATCATCGGCGTCATCGCATTTGTCACCGTCACCACCGTGACCATCCACGCACTGCGCCGCGGCTTGGACTTCTCGCTCGGTTGGTGGAGCTTTACCTTCCCCATCGGAGCATGTGCAGTCGGAGCGAATGCCTTCGGAGTCGCTACCGGTTCGACGCTGATTCTGGGAATCGCACTTGCCCTGCTGACCGTGCTGATCCCCATCTGGGCAACCGTCGCGGTGCGGACCGTCCGATCGATCCGCAGTGGAGCTCTCCCCGCGGCTGCATGAATTCGCACCGATGAGTTTTGCCTCGCCGTACGGTCTGTACTCACGTAGACCATTGTCGAGAGCGGGAGTACACGGTGAGTCAGTTATTACGAGTACAGAATTTCAGCGTTTCCAGTGACGGAATAGCCTGCGGTCCGGACCAAAGCTTCGAGAGCCCGTTCGGCCTGGACCACGGTGAAATGTTTGCGTGGGCGGGAGCTACAGCGAGCTGGCCCAATCGCACCGATCCCGGCGGCAGCCGAGGCATCGACGACTATTTCACGCGGGACTTCTCCAACAACATCGGTGCCGAAATCATGGGCCGCAACAAATTCGCACCATACCGCGGCCCTTGGGAGAATCTCGAGTGGCAGGGGTGGTGGGGCGACGAGCCGCCGTTCCACACCCCGGTTTTTGTCTTGACCCACCACGTGCGGCCGTCGTTCACGCTATCGGACACGACATTCCACTTCGTCGACGCTGACCCGGCGACGGCCCTCGAGCAGGCACGTGAGGCAGCGCAGGGCAAGGACGTTCGACTCGGCGGCGGGGTCAGCACTATCCGTGAATTCCTCGACGCCGATCTGGTCGACACGATGCACATCGCTGTCTGCCCGATCGAATTCGGATCCGGTCTACGCCTGTGGGAGACACCTGATGAGTTGCGCGACCGCTTCAACCTCGAAATCGTGCCGAGCCCGAGCGGCGTGACGCATCACCTGTTCTGGCGAAAGTGACCGGTGGGGGCGGCTCCCGAAACGGGAACTGCCCCCATCAGTTGTGTCTTAGGCTCCGGTCTCGACCTGGCGCCCCGACTGGTACCACGCCATTGTTCCACCGGCCACCGAAACGGCATTGATGCCACGGGCCTGCAGATACTCCGCGGCCTGCAGGCTACGGCCACCGACGGCGCAGATGATGTACACCGTTTCCGCGTCCGGAATTTCACCGACGCGAGAGACGAATTCGCTGAGCGGAATGAGCGCCGCACCGGGAACTCGGACCTGAGCGAACTCGTCGGGCTCACGGACGTCGATCAGCGGCTCACCTGCCGCCAATGCCGTGTCCAGTGCATTCAAGTCGACTTCCAACATGTCTTCTGCGTCCTGCCTTCGTGTTCGCTGCTGTCCGAATAGACGGTACCGCGTGATTTCGTGTGGTTGCCTTTACGATCTGACAATGACCAATACTGTTCCCGAAAAGTCGGGTTTTTGGAGTCGACCCACTTTGTGGAAGTTGCTCCTTCTCATCGTTGCCTATTTGGTCTTCTACCTTGCCGCCGGGCAGGTGATCTCGCGTGTTTTCGCCGACCAGATCGACACGGACAACGTGGTCTCGAGTGCCTCGAGCATCATCTTCGGCGTCATGTTGCCCATCGCGATCGGTGCAGTTGCGTTGCTGATCTTCACGGTCAAGGTCGGCTGGCTCAGCAGTATCTTCGGTCCTCAACCGGTCCGCGGACGCGGCTGGATGTGGATCGGGCCGATTATCGTCGTTGCCGCCATCGCTGCCCACCTGGCCGGAACCGACTGGAGCGCGTGGTCGGCCGGCGAAATCGTCTCGTTGATCGCCCTCGGTGTATGTGTCGGTCTCGCAGAGGAATTGGTCACCCGAGGTATTGCAGTGAAGATGCTTCGTGATGCCGGCCACCGAGAACGCTTCGTCGCTGTTGTGTCGTCCCTACTGTTCGCACTCATGCACACGGTGAACTTCATCGCGGGAATGGAACTGGCAACAGTCCTTGCCACCGTCGTCTACACCTTCGGATTCGGAATGTGCATGTACTTGACCATGCGCGTGACGGGCACGATCTGGGCCGCAATCGTGTTGCACGGCCTCACCGACCCCACCACCATTCTCTCGACCGGCGGGCTCGACACCTCGGTGACGACGGGTGCCAGCGGAGCCACCACGATCGCCACACTGCTCACTGTCGTGCTGGTCGCCTTCGGCGTAGTTGCCATCTTCTTCATCCGCGGCCGGGTCGGCGAAGAGCAGCCCGCGCGCGTCTCGGCCTGACTGATCGCATGGGTACAAGACATACTTGTACCCATGCCTTCTCGGACCACACATTCGATCGCCGTCGTGACCGCATCTTTTGTTCTGGCACTATCGGGTGCCGTCACACACGCCAGTGCGGGGGTTCCGGCCGCTCCCGAAGCCGCGACTACCGAATCCATCGCATCGGAGTCGATCAGCGATCTGTACGCAGCCCAGGGTGCGCACGAGGTGGCTGCCGATTCGGTTCCCGGATACCAATTGTTCTACCCAGCCGACTTGTCCGCTGATGGCAAGCGGCATCCCGTCATCACGTTCGGCAACGGCAGCTACGCGACGTTCGAAGAGTACGAGGCCCTCCTCCGACACTTTGCGTCGTGGGGTTTTGTTGTTGTGGTGGCCGACAGCAGTGTGACCGGCGACGGTACTGAAATCTTGGGTGCCGCTCAGTACCTCGTCGATCAGAACACCAACGCTGAGAGCATTTTTCACCAGAGGATCGATACCGACAACATCGCCTCGGTCGGGCACTCCCAGGGGGCAGGTGGCGCGATCAACGCTGCAACGCAGTCGGCGAATCTGATCACCGCCACTGCGGTGCTCGACCTGCCGGACCCGTGGTGGGCTTCGCGACCTGTCGATGTCGTCGACGTGGCGAAGTTGACCGGGCCGACGTTCTTCATGACCGGCGCCGACGATCCGGTCTCCACCGCCGATCCACAAGCTGAGTACTTCGACAAAACCGCAGCACCGGCGGTCCGGGGCAGACTACTTGGCGTCGGCCACAATTGGGCCGCCGACGGCGAAGGATTCCGGGGTTACCTGACCGCGTGGCTGAGGTTCGCCCTCAGCGGCGACCAGACTGCCGGACGTGCGTTTGTCGGCGACTCGGCGGAAATCCTCACCGATCCCCATTGGGACCGGCAAGCGATCAAGGGTTTGTGATGACGATCTTGCCGTAGGCCTGCCCGGATTTCTGCTGCTCGAACGCCTCGGCAAGATCGTCCAGACGGTACGACGAATCGATGACGGGACGAAGCGCGAGGCTCTCCAGCCCTGCAACCATCTCCTCCTGATGTGCACGACTGCCCACCAGAACACCTTCGATGGTGACCTGTTTGGTCAGTAGCGAAGTCAGGTCGATCGACGACGACGGGCCGTTCATGATGCCCAGCGCGCAGATCCGGCCACCTGGTCGGACTGCCGACAGAGATTGACCGAGGGTGGACGGCCCGCCCACGTCGAGCACAAGGTCGATCCCGCCGCTGAGCCGCATCGCTTCCGATCCCCAGTCCGGGCGCTCACGGTAGTTGACCACGTGATCGGCACCGAGCTCGGTCAATCGAGCCATCTTGTCGGGAGCCGACGAGGTTGCGATCACCTGAGCTCCAGCAGCTTTGGCAAGCTGGACGGCAAACAGCGCTACCGTGCTGGTCCCGGGAATCAACACCGACGAACCTGGGATGATCGGGACGCCGGCAAACAATGCACGCCACGCGGACAAGCCCGCAGTGGGCAAGGTAGCGGCTTCTTCGTACGTGTAGTTTCGCGGCATCGACGTCACTGCCGATACCGGCACGGTGACGGTGTCACGGGCGAACCCGTCGACGCCGTCACCGGGTGAATTTCCGAATCCGTCGAAATCCGGTGCACCGCTGCGCCAATGCGGCAGATAGGTGCTCATCACACGGTCCCCGACCCCGAACTGTGTGACGCCGTCGCCGACGGCAACTACCTCGCCCGCTGCGTCGGACAACAGAATGCGAGGGCCGTCGGTCGGTATCTCGCCGGTCGCCACGAGGTAGTCGTGGTGGTTGAGCGAATTCGCGCGGATCGCGATCGTCACCTCACCCGCACCTGGCCCTGGCGTCTCGATCGTCCTCGATTCGAGGTTGTTCAACCCTCCAGGCGGAAGTACGTATACAGCGCGGTTGGTCATGGTGTGGATCCTCGCACGATTGACGATTTCGGGTGACGTTCGGAAAGGGTTCTGCTGCTCAGAGGAGAGAAGCGGTGAACCCTCCGTCGAGAACCAGGCTGCTGCCGTTGCACCACGACGACTGGTCGCTCGCAAAGAACACTGCGGCGGCGGCGACTTCCTCGGTCCGGCCGTAGCGGGTTTGCTTCGTGACCATCAGGTCGTCGAAGCCGCCGGACTCGAGGCCGAGTGCGTTCTCGAAATCCTGTTGGTGACTCTTGACCAGGTCTGTGTCGATGAATCCGGGTAGCAGGGCATTGGCTCGGATTCCGTGGAAGCGAAGTTCGGCTGACAGGGTTTCGGTGAGATTGCGAACTGCTGCTTTGGCGGCGGCATAGCTACCGATCAAGGGCGACCCGGTGGTCGACGAGATCGACGAGATGTTCACGATCGAACCGCCTCCGGATGCGACGAGCGCGGGTAGCGAATGACGGACGGTCAAGAACACTCCATCGAGGTTGACCGACATGACTTTCCGCCAGTCCTCGAACGAGGTCTCGATCAGCGGAGTCGTGGTGGCGATGCCGGCGTTGGGTACTACGACGTTCAGTCCGCCGAACTCTTCGACCGCCCTGGCGACGAGATCCTTGACCTGCTGTTCGTCGGTGACATCAGTGGTGACAGCGATAGCTCCGTCGATCGAGTCCGCCACTGCCTGTGCTGCGTCACCGTTGATGTCGGAGACTACGACGCTCGCGCCCTCCGCCCCGAATGCCCGGGCAATGGCGGCGCCGATTCCGGCACCTGCGCCGGTGACAATTGCAACTTTGTTCGCGAGAAGATCGGACATGTCAGCGTTCCCCTTCAGTTCTCGGTCGGGACGTAGAAAAGCAATTCGGGTCCGGTGTCGCCGGTAGTCGCGATGGCCTCGGACATGTCGAGAGTCCCGTCGCCCAAAGCACTTCCCAACGCCTGCGCCGTGCCCGCGAGATCTTCCGTGTCGAGTTGATAGATGCTCAGGTAGCGGCGCGCGGGCAATGCATCCTCGGGCAGCAACTGCACATCCGCCAGGAAGAATCGGGAGGCGGAGACAACTCCAGGCACTCGTTCGACGACCTGCGGAATATGCACGTCGTCGTACCAGCGGTTGAACGCGTCCTCCGAAGACGGATCGGCAGGGTGTACGTGTGCGACGAGAATCGCTGTGCTCATGGAGTTCCTCTTCAACTCGAAGTGCTTTGGATTCAGCATGTTTGGAAGGCGACAATATTCACCAGCGAGGCCACTGGTCGTGGCGGTGCCAGGCGATTCGATGGCCGCTCAAGCGACAACCCTAGGTAGGGATTGTGACCCGCGCCATATGCTCGGAGGTCAGAGTTGAGCTCCACATTTGTCCTCTCGGCACAAAACTCCGAGCAGAATCGGGCATTAGCGAAAGTCTCGCGACTTGGCTGTGACTCGCAGATCCATCAGCTGCATCCGGTCTGCCACGACAGTGACAGCGCCTTCCGCATTTTGCACCTTTCCTCGAATAAGCAACGCCGGCGCCGTATTTGCCAGTTTTCGGTACTTTGCCCACAACCCCACCGAACACACGACATTGACCATGCCGGTTTCGTCTTCGAGGTTGATGAACGTGACGCCCGCAGCTGTGGCCGGACGCTGCCGGTGTGTGACCGCTCCCCCTACCAGCACACGGTCGCCGTCCGGGATGTCGAGCAGCCTCGAAGCCGGCACCACGCCGAGCGCGTCGAGCTGTGGGCGAAGAAACTGTGTCGGATACGTGTCGGGAGATACTCCTGTCGCCCAGACATCCGCTGCCGCCAATTCGACGTCGCCCATGCCGGGAAGGGTGGGAGCTGTGACCGACGCACCGATACCGGGCAAGCGGTCCGGACGCTCCCCTGCCGCAGCGCCCGCAGCCCACAGCGCTTCTCTACGCGAGATGCCGAAGCTGGCAAGCGCGCCGGCAGTCGCCAACGATTCAGCTTGCGCGGTAGTCAGTTCCACCCGACCGGTCAGATCGAGAAACGACGTGAACGGTCCACCGAGGTCGCGCTGTTCGACAATTTTCTCGGCGAGCGCATCGCCGATGTTGCGCACTTCCCCCAGTCCCAGCCGAACCTCGAATCCACCTGCCTCGACGGTGGCATGCGCGAGGCTGACATTGATGTCTGCACCGTGTACCTGCACTCCGTGCCGGCGCGCATCGGCGACCAGGGACTGTGGTGAGTAGAAACCCATCGGCTGCGCTCGCAGAAGCCCGGCACAGAACGCGGCGGGGTGATGAAGCTTGAACCACGAGGAGTAGAAGACCAGTGCGGCAAAACTCTGTGAATGACTTTCCGGAAAACCGAAATTAGCGAATGCGTACAGCTTTTCGTAGATTCGGTCGGCAACCTCGTCGCCGATGCCATGTAGGTCTCGCATGCCCTGGTACAGCCTCGCTCGCAGTTGCTCCATCTTCTCGGTGGAACGTTTCGATCCCATTGCCCGACGCAATTGATCGGCCTCGGACGGCGTGAAACCCGCAACGTCGACGGCCATCTGCATCAACTGTTCCTGAAACAACGGAACCCCCAATGTGCGTTCGAGTGCCTTCTCGAGCGACGGATGGTCATAGGACACAGGTTCGAGTTTGTTGCGCCGGCGGATGTACGGATGGACTGATCCGCCTTGAATCGGCCCGGGACGGATGAGTGCGACTTCGACCACCAGGTCGTAGAAATTTCGAGGCTTCAGACGCGGCAGTGTCGCCATCTGCGCACGTGATTCCACTTGGAACACCCCTACCGAATCTGCCCGCTGCAACATCTCGTACACCGCTGTTTCCGACAGATCGAGATGCGCCAAATCGACTGTGATGCCTTTGTGTTCGGCCACCAGATCCATCATGTAATGCAAAGCCGAGAGCATGCCGAGCCCGAGTAGATCGAACTTGACCAGCCCAGCGGCAGCACAATCGTCCTTGTCCCACTGCAGGACACTGCGATTGGCCATCCGCGCCCACTCCACCGGGCAAACGTCGGCGATAGGACGATCACAGATGACCATTCCGCCGGAGTGGATACCGAGGTGCCGTGGATAGCCTTCGATCTGCGCCGCCAGTTCGAGTACCGGACGCGGAATATCGGTATCCGCATTCTTGTCGATACCACCCCACCGGCCGACCTGCTTACTCCACGCATCTTGCTGGCCCTGCGAAAAGCCAAGCGCGCGAGCCATGTCCCGCACCGACGACTTTCCTCGATAGGTGATGACATTGGCTACCTGCGCGGCATACGTACGCCCGTATTTCGCGTACACGTGCTGGATCGCCTCTTCCCGGCGATCCGACTCGATGTCCACGTCGATATCCGGTGGGCCGTCGCGCTCGGGCGCAAGAAACCGCTCGAACAGCAATTTGTTGCGAACCGGATCGACGTTGGTGATGCCGATCGCGTAACACACCGCAGAGTTCGCAGCGGAACCCCTTCCCTGACAGAGGATGTCGTTGTTCTTGCAGAACGACACGATGTCATGCACGACCAGGAAGTATCCGGGAAAGTTCAATCCCTCGATGATGGCAAGTTCATGTTCGAGCTGTTTGTATGCCTTCGGTGCACCTTCCGGGGGTCCGTAGCGTTCCAGCGCACCCACCATGGTCAGCTCACGCAACCAGGACGCCTCGGTATGCCCGGCGGGAACGTCGAACGGTGGCAATTTGGGCGCGATGAGCTTGAGATCGAAAGCGCACTCACGACCAAGATCGGCGGCACCACTGACAGCCTCGGGATAGAGCGAGAACAGCGTTGCCATCTCCGCGCCGGACCGCAGGTGTGCTCCGCCGGTCGGAGCCAACCATCCAGCTGCCTCATCCAAGCTTTGACGCGCCCGCACAGCTGCCATTGCCATGGCGAGGCGTCGACGCGGAGGAGCGGCGAAGTGTGCGGCGGTGGTCGCCACCGTACGTAGTCCACGTTCTCTCGCCAGTTCTGCAAGAACGGCATTGCGCTCGTCGTCCTCCGCCAACCCATGATGAGTGAGCTCCACCGACACTCGCTCCGCCCCGAAACGCTCGACCAGATCCTGCAAGGCCTCCGCCGCGGCTTCGCGACCACCCGACGTCAAGGCTTGCCGCACATGACCTTTGCGGCACCCGGTCAGGATCTGCCAGTGCCCACCGGCGGCTTCGGTCAGCGCGTCGTAGTTGTACTGCAGTTTGCCCTTCTCACCGCCCGCCAGATGTGCGGCGGCTATCTCCCGCGAAAGACGGCGATATCCTTCCTGCCCACGGGCAAGTACCAGAAGATGCGTTCCACCGGGATCTGCCGTCCCAGTTCTGGGTACCGAATCGAGCGACAACTCGGCCCCGAACACGGTCCGCATTCCCCATTCACGCGCAGCCTCCGCAAACCTCACCACGCCGTAGAACCCGTCGTGATCGGTGACGGCAATCGCCTCGAGCCCGAGACGCACAGCTTCCTCGACCAGTTCTTCCGGCGGTGATGCGCCGTCGAGGAAGCTGAAGGCCGAGTGAGCGTGCAGTTCTGCGTAAGGAACCACGCCGGTGCCACGAGTGAGTTCGCCTGCGTGATACTCGCCGCGCTTTCGTGACCAGGCGGGACTGTCACTTCCGTCGCCCGGGAACAAATCCTCGTGTTCCACGCGGCCTGGCCGTCCGGACAGCACCCGTTCCATCTCGGACCACGTCGGCGGCCCATTTCCCCAACCCACACTGACCTCGCACCTGATCGAGCCGGCCGTCACGGGACGACCGACTGCTCGAGGATGCCGAAAGGGAAGACGCACCACATGCATCGAACTGATGTTCGATGCAGATTCAGTCTGACAGGTCACTCACCCGCAGTCAACAGAGCGAATCTCAACCCTCACCGTCTCGTCACATTCAGATGTACGCATGTCTGCACTCCGTTCACTTTGGCCCCAGATCATTAGCGGCGTTCATAATCTCCATCCATACTGTTTCCAGGAGTACTACTCGTATGTCGTTCTCGCGCAACACACGTAGGTTGACGGCCGTCGCCGGCGCCGTCGCCGTTCTGGCCGCCGCCGGCTGCAGCAGCAGTGCCGACGAGGCAACAGGTTCGAACGGCACGACCGTCGATCGCGCCGCGACCGGCGAACTGTCCTCGAACGGTGGTGCTCGCCGCATCGACGGTGATCAGTCGGCCGCAGTGCGTGACGCCGTCAACGCGTCCGGCGCGAAGAACGTCATCCTCCTGATCGGGGACGGCATGGGCGACTCGGAGATCACCGCCGCGCGCAACTACGCCGAGGGTGCTGCTGGCAGCTTCGCCGGCCTCGACGCCCTGCCGATCACCGGCCAGTACACGCACTACGCACTGACCAAGGACGGCAAGCCCGACTACGTCACCGACTCCGCTGCCAGTGGATCGGCATGGTCCACCGGCACCAAGACCTACAACGGCGCGATTTCCGTCGACATCAAGGGGCAGGCCCAGTCGACCGTCCTCGAGATCGCCAAGGCGAACGGCAAGGCCACCGGCAACGTCTCCACCGCCGAGGTACAGGACGCCACCCCCGCAGTGCAGGTCGCGCACGTCAGCGGCCGCAAGTGCTACGGACCCGAGGCGACGTCCAAGTCCTGCCCGGAGAACGCCATCGAGAACGGCGGCAAGGGGTCGATCAGCGAACAGCTCCTCGACACCCGCGCCGACGTCACCTTTGCCGGCGGCGCCAAGTCCTTCGCTGAAACCGCGAAAGCCGGTGACTGGCAGGGCAAGACCCTCAACGAGCAAGCTGCCGCTCGTGGCTACCAGCTGGTGAAGAATGCCGCCGAGATGAACGAGGTCGGCAAGGCCGATCAGGACGCACCCGTGCTCGGGCTGTTCGCCGACGGCAACATGCCCGTCCGCTGGGAAGGCTCTGTCGCCACCCGCGACGGTTACCTGCAGCCCGCCGAGACCTGCATCGACAACCCCAAGCGAACCTCCGACGTACCGAAGCTCGCGGACATGACGCAGAAGGCAATCGACCTACTGAAGGTCAACGACAACGGATTCTTCCTCCAAGTCGAAGGTGCCTCGATCGACAAGCAAGATCACGCAGCCAACGCGTGCGGTCAGATCGGTGAAACCGTCGACCTCGACGAAGCTGTGCAGAAGGCACTCGAATTTGCGAAGACCGACGGAGAAACCCTGGTCATCGTCACAGCCGACCACGCTCACACCAGCCAGATCGTCACCAACGTCAGCGCAGACGACATCGCCACCATCGCCAAGGACCAGAACATCCCGGTCGAGCGCGCCCAGGAAATCGTCTACCCCGGTCTGACCCGCAAGCTGACCACGAAGGACGGCTCGGAGATGACGATCAGCTACGGAACGTCCGAAGATCCGGCCGTCGAATCCGAAGGGCATACCGGAACTCAGTTGCGCGTAGCAGCTTTCGGCCCGCACGCGGCCAATGTCAGCGGCCTCACTGACCAGACCGATCTGTTCTTCACGATGACCGACGCGCTGGGACTCGACCGTTCCAAGGTCGCAGCTCACTGACCTGACCAAACCCGACCCGGTAAAAGCCTGGGTCCAGTCACACCAGAGCAGCCAAGGCGCGCACCCGATCTTCGGGTGCGCGCTTCGGGCAACTGGTGCACTTGCCTTCACCTGGCACCTCGTAGATCAGGCAGCACGATGCCCGCTGCGTGAATCTGCGTCGCCCTGATGCCACCGGTGTCAACGGATTAGAAACGCGCACAACACTTTCATTGCGGCCGACATCGACGAAACGCGGGACGGGAATGCCCGGGTTCTCACCGCGGAGAACATCGATCAGACCGGCAGCAAATGCACTTCCGCGCTCCCTCGCGCTACCGGCGGCGTCGAGGCTGCGATTGGCGATGGAGTCCGTCGCGATCGCCCACAGCGCCTGCTGCCGAACGCCGGACACCTCGGCGAGTACCTCGATCACGGGACTGAGTGAGCGGAGCATCGCGTGGCCCAACTCCGCCACACTCCGCGAGATCGGAATGACCGATCCGGCAGCAAACCCGCCCAGATAGCCGTTGTCACGCAAGAAGATCCGCCCACCGTTCAACGATGGATCGGCCGCGAACCCGGTGACCATTCCGGTTCCGATCGGAATGCCAGTCAGCGTGGAACTGGCCGAGTACCACCACAATGTGCCGTTCACTCGGCTGTCCGCACTCCCCCATCGCTCGGCCGTATCAGCGACACGTGCTGCCAACCACTGGGGGTCGGTCATCAACACCGCGGGCACCGTATCCGGATACGCGCTCAGGTTGTCGAAGAACGGCACCGCTAATGCCATACGGGCGTAGATCCCGGCTACCGATTCCGTCATGCCAGCCCCAATATCTCCATCCGCGGACGTACTCCGCGTTCGACTCGCGCCTTGATGCCGAAAACCTCGGCCAACAACGGCTCGTCCAACACCTCGACCGTAGACCCACACGCGCGGAGTTCACCTTCGGTGAGCACGGCAAGGTTGTCGCAGTACTCGACTGCCAACCGTAGATCGTGCATCGTGACCACAACCGCGAGCCCCGCCGACGCAAGTTCGGCGAGCAATTCCATCACGATCAACTGGTGACGAAGATCGAGATGATTGGTCGGCTCGTCCAACAACAGAACCTTGGGCTCCTGAGCCAACGCGCGCGCTATCGAGACACGTTGCCGCTCACCACCCGACAGGGTGGACACGTCGCGTCCGGCAAGCTCGACCAAACCAACCTGCTCGATGCACCGGTCCACGATGGCGGTATCTCGCTCAGTGCTTCGGTCCAACCAGCTACGGTGCGGAGTTCGTCCGAGCGCGATCGATTCACGAACCGAAAGTCCTGCCGAGACAGTAGGTTCCTGGACGCTCGCCGAGATGGTTTTGGCGATGTCCTTACGCGAGAGCGTCGTCGAGTCGGCTTGATCGATCAGAACTGCGCCACCTGTCGGAGTCAAAGCGTTGTAGCAGCAGCGCAGCGCCGTCGTCTTGCCACTGCCGTTGGGTCCGACCAAGCCCAATATTTCACCGGACGTCACCGCGAAAGTGATGCCGCGCAGGACTTCGCGGTTGCCAAGCCGCGCCCGGGTCTCGACGAGTTCGAGCAGAGGCGCAGCTTCGGCGTCCTTCGGGAGTGTCTCTGTTCTGGCCTGTGTCACTGTTCTGGTCTGCGTCACTGTTCGAGCCTCCGATACTGCCGGTAGAGCATCCAGACGAAGATCGGTGCACCCACGAGGGCGGTGATCACTCCGACCGGAACTTCGGTGGATTGTGCCACCGAGCGCGCAGCGGTATCCGCGGCAACCATCGCGACGGCGCCCAGAAGGGCTGCAGCAGGGAGCAGTCGAATTGCTCTGGTGCCGACGATGAAACCGGCCAGATGTGGGATCAGGAGGCCGATGAATCCGATTCCACCGGCAACGCTGACTGCCGCGCCCGCCAGTACGGAGACCGCAAGCAAGGACAACACTCGGAACCGTCGGACGTTCATACCGAGGGCAGCAGCCCCGTCGTCACCGGTCTGCAAGACGTCCATCCACCGCGAACTGAACAGAAGGGCGGTACCGACGACGACCAGCGTGATCGACGGGAAGATCAGCGTCGACCATCGCGCATCACCGAATCCGCCGGCAATCCAGTGCATCACCGACGTCACGTGCCGATCATCGGCCAACACCAGGATGCAAAAGGTGATGAGTGCCGAGAATATCTGGGCGAGCGCGACACCCACCAAAATGATCGCGGTCGGCTGCGGATACCGGCCGCCGATCAGCAGTGCGAGAAACAACGGGATCATCGCCCCGACGAATGCTGCGACCGGAATCGTGAAAACCCCGAGGAGGCCGGCGCCGAAACCCAGCACCGACACGAGCACGACCATGAATCCCGCACCCGACGAAACTCCGAGCAGATACGGGTCGGCAAGAGGATTCCGTGTGACAGCCTGAGCAACAGCACCCGACATCGCCAAGGACGCACCCACCACCGCAGCCGTCAGGGCGCGCGGTAGGCGAGAATCGATCACGATCGACTCCCGCGCCGCGGTCCACCACGTCTCGAAAGTCCCTGGTGCCAAACGGGCTCCGACTATCGCCCAGACGTCACCGACAGGGATGCGAACCGATCCGAAGGAGACAGCCAACCCCAGTACGATCGCCAAGGCGACCAACAAGGCGACAAGCAGGGCGCCGTACCCGTAACGCGTGCGGGTCACTTTGCCGCGTCAGCGCCCGGATGGAAGGCTGTTGCGATGGTCTGTGCCGAACGCACCAACCGTGAACTCTCGAACAGGTCTGCGAGAGGAACCACGACGAACCGGTTCTGCTGCACAGCAGGGGTGGTCGCCATCAACGGCTGGGCACGGAGGAAGTCGATCTTCTGCTCGGCCGTCTTGTCGCCGTAGTCGATGACCACGATCGCCTGGGGTGCACGCTCGGCAACAGCTTCCCACGATGCGTCGATGTAGGGCTTTGTCCCTTCGGCGAAGATGTTCGACACGCCGGAGTATTCCGCGACCAATTGACCGACGCCGACTCCGCCGATAGTCGTCGGAACCTGGTCACCACTGTCGTAGAAGAAGGTCGGTACCGGCGCCGCGTCCCCGACCGAAGCGCGGACGGAATCGAGACCATCGCTGATCTCCTCTGCGACCTCGCGGGCGGAATCTTCAACGCCCAGGACTCGACCGAGTTGCGTGTAGTCGTTCTCGAGCAATCCGATGTCAGGGAAACCGGTGCCACAGTATTCGGAGAACAAGAAGGTGTTGATTCCGCGCTCGCCGAAAGCGTCTCGGGAACGGCCTTGCTTCTCGTTGAAGGCACTGGTCATTCCTCCGACCACGAAGTCCGGATCGACGTCGAGGACCTGCTCCATGCTGGGGAACGTATCGGAGAGGCTGGGAATCTTGTTGAATTGATCGGCGGTCTCCGCAGTTGGCGGGTTGTCGCTGTACGCCCGACCGACGATCCGGTCACCCGCACCGATTTCGATGAGCGCCTCGGTGACATGCCCGTTCAAGGACACGATGCGCTGCGGCGGCGAGTCGAAGGTCATCTCTCGATCGCAGTTGGTCACGGACACAGGCTGTGCGAAGGATTCCGCAGCAGACGCGGACTCTGATTCCTGGCCTTTGGAACAACCTGCCGAAACCAAGGCGACCGCGATGAGAACGGCGGCGGCGCGGGACGGGGAGAACTGAAGTGACACGGGGACCTCGTAAGGGCTCTGAGCCACGAATGAGAATCCGACAGACAACTCCGCCCGCACACTGATACTCGGCCAGAGCTCCTGCTGGACTTCCTTTTCGTAGACCACGACGAATGGATGTCGCACACCGCGCGGTGGGTAATCGGGCTTGCCGACGCTCGGTGACTACCGAGAATCGACCTACCGTTGCGGGTCAGCGCCGGATTCGGACCGGCTTCCCCCACACGCGTGGCTTGCAAGTGCTTCGAGCAGTATGCATGACGTTTCCGATTCAAGACCAAACGCCCACTACAGTCGATCTGGCCAGACGCCCCCACACACCGGAGTTGATACATGACACGCTGGGCCCAAACCGTCGTCGCCCGGAAATGGTGGGTACTGAGCCTCGCGGTTCTGATAGTTCTCATCAGTGGGGTGTGGGGACTCGGAGTGTTCGGCAAGCTCAGCCAGGGCGGCTTCATCGATCCGGGCAGCGACTCCGCGAAGGTTGCGGACATCATCGAAGACAATCTCGGACCGCAGACCCCGGACATCATCGCGATCTACTCACCCACAGACGGTAAGACCCTCGACGACATCGGGCCGGCAGTGACGGCCGCCGTCGACCAGTTCAAAACGGAAGTGCCGACCGCGTCGGTGAAGTCGTATTGGGGAACAGACGCCGCGGCCAAGGCCAGCCTGCTCTCGAACGACGGATCCATGGCGGCCGTTGCGATCACGTTGGCACCGGACTCGGGCGTCACACCGGCCACTTTCGCAGATCTCTTGCCGAAGCTCGAAGTTGAAGGTGCCGAGGCACAATTCGCGGGTAACACCGTCGTCGGCGTCGCATTCAACACCAAGCTCGAGAAGGACCTGGTGGTCGCCGAAGCCATCGCCATTCCGATCACTCTGGTGCTGTTGGTCTTCATCTTCGGCGGCATCGTCGCTGCGGCGGTTCCGGTATTCGTGGGTGTACTCAGTGTCTTGAGCGCCTTGGCGGTTCTGCGAATCCTCACGTTGATCACCGATGTGTCCTCGTTCTCGATCAACGTCGCTTCTCTTCTCGGGTTGGGACTTGCAATCGACTACGGACTGTTCGTGGTCGGTCGGTTCCGTGAAGAACTGAATTCGGGCTCGGACCCGGGAGCGGCTGCGCAGCGGACAGTTCTGACCGCGGGTCGCACCGTCATGTTCTCGGGTCTGCTGCTGATCTGCGCGTTCAGCGGCATGCTCGTTTTCCCGCAGGCCGTCATCCGGTCTTTGGGTTTCGGTGCGATCGCAGCAGTACTGAGCGCGGCAGTTCTGTCGCTGACCGCTGTGCCTGCGCTGCTTGCCATTCTGGGGCATCGCATCAACGCCCTGACGTGGCGCAAGGATGCGGCGCAACGCGGCGAGGAACGCTCGCGCAAGTTCTGGGGCCGCGTCGTCACGTGGGTGATGAAGCGTCCGGTCGCGGTCTCGGTGACGATCGTGGCCGTGCTGCTCGTGATGGCCTCGCCGCTGCTCGGTGCCCGTTTGGGAGAACTCTCGTACACCGCACTCCCGGACAACGACCCCGCTCGCGTCGCAATGGACACGTTGGTCAACGACTTCCCGCAGACCGGCAACGGCGCGACGATGATCCTTCAGGCCGAGGACGGGAACACTCTCACCCCGGCCGAAGGTGCAGCGATCGCCGAGTCCGCCGGTCAGGTCGAGGGCATCGGTCAGGCGACCGTCGTCGCGAGCACCAATCAACTCATCGCGGTTCAGGCTCTCTACAGCGAGGGCTCTACACCCCAATCACAGAGCACCGCAGTGACAGATCTGCGTGCGATCTCCGCTCCTGACGGAACAGTGCTGCTTGTCGGTGGCGGTCAAGCCATGGTCGACGACGGCAACAACGCCGTCCTGCACTGGTTGCCGGTGATGATCCTCATCATGGTCGGATCGACCTTGATCCTGTTGTTCCTCGCGTTCGGTTCGGTGGTCCTGCCCATCAAGGCGGTACTGATGGCCGCGCTGAGCCTCGCGACCACCTTCGGTGTCCTCACCTTCGTCTTCCAGGACGGTCACGGCGTCGAACTCCTCGGGGTCAGTCAAACTCCGCTGGAGGCGACGTTCGTCGTGCTCATCCTGGCGGTGGTGTTCGGATTGTCCACGGACTACGAGGTTTTCCTGATGTCCCGGATGGTCGAGGCCAAGAACGCGGGAGCGACGACGGAGGAAGCAGTCAAGTTCGGAACCGAACGCACCGGCCGAATCGTGACGGCCGCCGCCCTACTCCTGATCGTGGTGACGGGGGCATTCGCGATGTCCGGGTTGTCGGTGATGAAGTTCCTGGGCGTCGGCATGATCGTCGCGCTGATCGTCGACGCGACCATCATCCGCATGTTGCTCGTGCCCTCGCTGGTGAAGTTGATGGGCGAAGCGAACTGGTGGGCTCCGGCCTGGATGAAAAAAGTTCACGCGAAGGTCGGCATCGGCCACTGATTTCGGGCCGCTGATCACGCACTAGTGGATTTCCCTGATCGGGCAGTCGTCCTCGAGGATGACTGCCCGATCGCCTAAATCGCTCCGCAGGGCGATGTTCTTCGAAGCTGATTTCGTCAGACTTGGAGCATGACAATTTTCGAATGGATCCTTGCAATCCCCGCTCTTGCACTTGCCGTCGCGTTCCTGTTTTCCGGAATCATCGCCGCGGGCATCGACTTCGACACCGAGGATGGCGTCATGACGCACTGATGTCCGGCTCCCTCTAGCCGTCGATCTTACTTTGGAGTAAGTTACCGACCATGGCCACATACATCGTCACTGGCGGTACCGGGTTCCTCGGACGAGCTGTACTACCGCTCCTGCTCGAGCATGATGAAACTGCTCAGATCCACGTGCTGGTCAGAGCGGGTTCTGTCGCAAAACTCGAAGGACAGGTGTCGGCAATTCCCGGCGGCGATCGAGTGCATCCGCTCGTTGGCGATCTGACCGAGCCCGAGCTGGGCATCGACTCTCCCCCGCCGGCCGACCATGTCCTTCACCTCGGCGCGATCTACGACATCACGGCCGGAGACGAGCAGGCTTCGACGAATGTCGAGGGCACACGCTCCGTGGTCGAACTTGCTGCGAAACTGGGAGCCACCCTTCATCACGTGTCATCGGTCGCAGTCGCAGGCGACTATCCGGGCACGTTCAGCGAGACCGATTTCGATTGCGGCCAAGGCTTTCCGACGCCGTACCACCGAACCAAGTTCGAAGCCGAGAAGCTCGTCCGAGAACGAGAAGGCCTCACCTGGCGTGTTTATCGGCCGTCTGCCGTGGTCGGCAACTCCGTCACCGGAGAGATGGACAAGATCGACGGACCGTATTACTTGTTCCCAGGTCTGGCGCTACTCGCGAAACTACCTGCAGCACTACCTGTCCCGATCCCCAACCTCGGGGCAACCAACGTGGTGCCGGTCGATTATGTGGCCGCTGCCCTCGTCGAGTTGATGCATGTGCCCGGCCGTGACGGCGAAGCATTCCATCTCGTCAATCCGAAACCTCAACCGGTACGCGAAATCTATGCCGGCCTCGCCAAGGCCGCCGGAGCACCGCGGCCCGCGCTCAGCCTGCCGGGCGTGATCGCCAAACCCTTTGTCTCGCCATTGCCGATGGACTCGGCAGAATCGGCACGGAAAGTCTTCCTCGATCACATCGGCATGCCTGCAGCGTTGCTCGACAACATGACGATGGCGCCGACCTTCACCTCCGAGAGAACCGTTGCCGCCCTCGCCGGATCAGGCCTGACGGTCCCCGAGTTCGGCTCCTACTCGACGGTCTTGTGGAAGTACTGGCGCGCAAACCTCGATCCCAATCGCGCACGTCGCAACCATCCCGAAGGACCACTTGTCGGGCGGATAGTCCTGATCACCGGTGGCTCGTCCGGAATCGGCAAGGCCTCTGCCATCGCCGCCGCCCAGAAAGGCGCCACAGTTCTCCTGATCGCACGCCGCACCGACGAACTCGATGCCGCGGTACAGGAGATTCGATCAAGCGGAGGCAAAGCGTTCGGTTATCCCTGCGACATCACCGACGACGAGTCGGTCCAGCACACGATCAAAAGCATTCTGACAGAACATGATCACGTGGACATGTTGGTCAACAACGCCGGCCGATCCATTCGGCGCGGCATTTACCATTCCACGGATCGTTTCCACGACTACGAACGAACAATGGCCGTGAACTACTTCGGCGCTGTGCGATTGGTGCTCGCATTGTTGCCCACCATGCGTTCTCGCCGCTTCGGTCACATCGTGAACATCAGCAGCGCGGGAGTCCAGGCGGCAACGCCTAGATTCTCAGCCTACGTGGCGAGCAAGGCCGCCCTCGACGGCTTCTCCGACGTAGCTGCCTCCGAAACCCTGGCGGACGGAATCACTTTCACGACCATCCACATGCCGCTGGTCGAAACGCCGATGATCGCTCCGACCGGCGAATACAACAACGGCCCGATCACCAGCCCGGAAAAGGCTGCGGCAATGGTGATCCGCGCGCTGATCGAACGCCCCAAGCGCATCGACGTGCCACTGGGCACTCTGGGTGATCTGGGAACCTTGTTCGCACCGCACACCAAGGACCGGATTCTCAACCAGATGTACCAGGCCTTCCCAGACTCCCCGGCGGCAAAGGGGCAGGTAGACAAAGAAACTCCGTCAGACGTTTCGGCAACACCGTCGCGTCAGCGCCATTCACGCTCGCGCATCCGCAAACTCGGCCGACGCGCCGCCCGACTCGTGCCCGGAACGCACTGGTGACCGGTGGTGTGACTTCGCCTCGTAGCGTGTTGGCCACCGCAAGGGATCTGCAGTGTTGGTCATCAGAATCTATCCTGACCATGGTCATCCCAGTTCGCTATGGCCTTCGAGTGAACTGGTAATCATTCGGGCGCATCAGCCCTTTGTTCTCCCGAGCCAAATGGGGATCGACGACGAACTTGGAGAGAAAATACTGGCGTGGACTGATCGCTTCCAAAAGTTCTTTGTGACCGAGATCGACGGCTTCGCGATGCGACCGAGGTGGCGTCCAGGGATCAACGTTTTCGACTGGTACGACGAGGGCTATCAGATCGTGGGCGAACTTCGGGCACAGTTTCCGGACGTGCACGTCAAGCCTGAATTTGCCCAGTATGTCTTTTCGGTCAACGAGCGTCGGGAAAGTATGGGGCTTGTGCCGGTCAGCCTTCCGAACGAACCCAAGGCCGGGCACATAAGCATCACTGAACTCCTGCACCCCAAATGACTTTCAGAGCCATGGCGATGAATGCGATCGATACTGCGGCAGTGATCGAGTTTTCCCATCCGAGGGCGAAGTAAACTGCGGAAGAATCGAAATCCACTGCCTTGCAAGAGGCTACGGGAAACGGGATCCAGGCCCATCGTGTTTCTTCGAGTAATCCGATTCCATACGAACTTGATCTACAAAGCTCCGATGCGGACGCTGGGAACCCCCAACGTGAGGTCACTCCGAAACTCACGATCAATCCAAGAAGACCGACGACCAGCATGAGTGCGCAAATATTGAGAGTACGTGACTTTTCTCGGGGTGAAGTCATTGGCACACAGTACTTCGGCTTTCCGTCAGTTCGCTGACACTGCACATTGTTCCGAATACGAGTTCAATTAGCTGACGACCCTGCGGATCTCGCTCTCGGAGGCATTGGCGCCCGTGCAGACGACGGCAACACGCTTACCCGCGAAGGTGTTCGGATGTGCGTGGACCGCAGCAAGTGCGGCCGCACCGGCGCCCTCACTCAAAGTGTGTGCGTCGAAAAGGAGAGCCCGCTGCGCGAGGGTGATGTCATCGTCCGTGACGAGCAAGAAACCACCTAGCCGTTCTCGCATGACACGTTGAGTCAATGAGAATCCGGCCCCGGTCGCGAGCCCTTCGACACGAGTGGCGTTCGGGCGCTCGACACAAGTGCCGGAAGTCCACGAGTCGTGCGCCGCTCGTGCGGCCTCCGACTGCACCGCGAAGACCTCCAGGTGCGGTGCAAGCGCACTGGCGACGAGGCAAGCGGCCGCCGCACCACTGCCACCACCGACGGGGACCACCACGGCGTCCAGATCTGACTGCTGCTCGACGAGTTCGACGTACGCCGTGGCAACACCGGCGAGGATTGCCGGCTCATTGGCGGCGCTGACGAGACGCAGGCCGTCACGTTCGCTGATGAACTCTGCGTGAGCGCGTGCCTCGTCGAAGTTTGCGCCGTGCTCGATGAGCTCGGCCCCAAGCATGCGGACAGCGTGAGCCTTGACCGGATTCGCCCCAGCCGGCATCACAATTACGCACCGCACCCCCGCATCCGCTGCGGCATACGCCAGGGACTGAGCATGATTTCCCGTCGAGTAGCCAATGATGCCTCGAGCCCGCGTCGGCTCATCGAGTCCAGCCACCAAGTTCAGTCCACCACGAACCTTGAACGCACCTGTGGGTTGCACGTTCTCATGTTTGACGAACAACTGGCTGCACGAGCCCGCTCCCAAGGTCGGGTGCGATATCAGGGGCGTGACCGGTAGGTGGCGTCGGACAACCTGACTTGCACGCTGAATGTCCGCCCATGTGGGTGGTTGTAGCCCGGTTGTTGCCGCGAGATCAGGTGCCTGTGCCATGTGGATCACCCTGTCAAACACCGATTCATAGGTCCAATACATCTTTTCGTCGAAAGCATCGAAATCCTCTATGATTTCGGCATGCTCGATCTGATTAGGCTGAGGGTCTTGGTCGCTGTCGCGCAGGAAGGATCGGTGACAGCCGCCGCCGATTCTCTCGGTTACGCGCAGCCCTCCATCAGCCACCACCTTCGACAGCTCGAATCGGAAGTCGGAGTTCCGCTGTTCCAGCGAGCCGGTCGTGGGCTACGTCTGACGGATGCCGGTGCGGTACTGGTTCGGCGCGCCACGGAAATTCTCGGTCACGTCGACTTTGCCGTAGCCGAAGTCGAAACGTACGCGGGACTGAGGGCGGGGCGGGTACGACTTGCCGCATTCCCGTCAGCCCTGGCGAGTTTGATTCCGCAGGCGATGGCAGCGTTCACGTCCCAGTACCCCGACGTGTCCATCAGCCTCGTTGATGCAGAACCACCCAAAGCACTTGCAATGCTTCGTAACAACGACGTCGACGTAGCTGTCGTTTTCGCACACGCGGATACCCCGGATGTGGGGCTCAAGCACGTCACCCAAACGACGTTGCTGGACGATCCGTTGTACCTGATCACCTCTGCTCGGAATGCAGATGCCGCCAACGAGATCACGGACTACGCCGGTGAGACCTGGATTGCAGGCTGTCCGAGCTGCCGCGCCCACCTTCTCACCGCCTGCAATCGAGCTGGGTTCGTTCCACGGATCGAGTTCGAGACCGACGACTACGTCGCGGTCCAAGCGCTGGTCGCCTCCGGAAGCGGAGTCAGCACCCTTCCTGCCCTCGCTCTCCATGCACATCAGAACCCGGGTATCCGCGCACACCGCATTCGCGGCGAGCGACGCACTGTCTCCGTCGCAACCTACGGGAAACCTCCACTTGCTCCCGCGATCGACGCGTTCGTCAGAACTCTGACAGCGATATCCGACTCCGTGCGTGAGCGGTTCGAACTGGATGGGCACCTGTAGGCGATGAGATCACGGCTGCACCGCACTACCCAGTCAGCGATGGCCTGCCACAACCGCGACGATCAGCGCGGCAAGTTCACCTTTGGCGTCCTCGGGCGAGAGCACTCCGACTACCGCCGCGTGCGAGAGGGCCTCTGCAGCACCGAATATCGCAGTCATCGATGATTGTCCAAGCCCGTCGGCGCTGAAAGGAGCCAGCACCTCGCGACAACGCTCTGAATAGGCGCGTTCCGACTCGCGCTTGACCTGCTCCAGCTCGGGCGAGCCCTCCAGCGCTGCAAGCACTCCCGTCAGTTCACGCCCCTGTGCCAGTGAACACCCGACATAGGAGTCGGCGATGGCATTCGCCCGCCCGTTCACAGACTCCTCCGCAGCTTCGAGGTATTCCCCGAGCATCACCGTCTGACGATCGTCGAATTCCTTGAAGAGGGCCGCCAACAGCGCAGCGCGGGAGGCGAAATGGCTGTAGACGACCGGCTTTGCAACGCCGGCACGTTCAGCCAACCGGCCGAGGGTCAGCGCATCCGCGCCCTCCTCTCGCACCAGTGCCCACGACACCTCCACGAGTTGTTCGTACCTGTCGGCCCGCGACAGTCTCGTTCGTGCCATCGGACACCTCCTTGCGCTATATACCAATAGTAACCTACTCTTAGTACATAAGCGCACCATCTACCGAAGGAACGCTCATGACCACACTCGTCGTAGTCTCCCACTCCGATGCACAGTCACTTACCCAGCATGTCGCCCGTTCTACCGCCGACGCGATCCGCGACCTGGGCGGCGATGTCGACATCGCGGACCTACATGCCGAGAATTTCGATCCCCGATTCTCCAAAGCCGATGTGAACCTGTTCCGCGGCAAGGGGACTCCCCCGGCCGACGTTGTAGCAGAGCAGGACCGAATCGATCGAGCAGACGATCTGATTCTCGTGTTTCCGATGTACTGGTGGTCGATGCCCGCACTACTCAAAGGTTGGATCGATCGAGTCTTCGTCAGCGGATGGGCGTACGAGTTCACCCCGGGAAGCGAATTCGTGAAGAAACTGGACCGACTCACGGTCCACCTGATCCCGGTCGCGGGTGACGACGCGGAGAGTTTCGAACGCCACGGTGTGTACGAGGCCTTCCGGACACAGATCGAGCGCGGCATCATCGAATACTGCGGCGCCACACTGGGATCGACAACATTCGTTCACGAGTCGGACACGAAGAGCCGCGATGCCCTCGCCGCAGAAATCCAAGACCTCAGCGAAAGCATCGCTGCCCGTGTCGCCTACCCTGCGACCGTGGCTTCCCGTTGACGGTCAGACATCGGTCAACTGACGCTTGACCGGCCCGTGACTGCCCAGTAGCGAAGCGTATCCCCCGTATGACCGAGGTTGCGCGACAACTGATCAGCTGGGCGCACGCTGTCGAGTAGACCACCACACCCTTCGATTGCCTTACGTGAACCCGCGTTCGTTTCGTCGCAGGTAATCAGGACGCGACTGAGCCCCACCGGGTCGCCTGCATACGTGAGCACCTCCCGCAGAGCAGCCGACGCTAAACCTTTCCGGCGTTCCGACGGCCTGACCCCATAGCCGATGTGACCACCGACATCGGCCAAGAACTCATTCAAGCTGTGCCGCAACTGGATAGCGCCGAGATACCTGCCGTCTCGAACGATCCACCAGTTGGTTGCCGGGACAATGTCGGGCCCCGGCACTGCCTCTGGCTGCGCCAACAACTCCTGCACCCACTGCCCGAATCCATCCCGGGAGGCAAGATCGAGATCTAGACGTTGCGCAACTCCCAATGCCGAACCGGGCTGGTCCACCTGCGGTCCGCCCCACTCGTCACGCGACTCCAACCAAGACGCCCACAAGGCCTCGTCAGGTGCAACCAGATCGACAGTCATAGCTGCGATGCTACTTCGCACCTGCAACGGTGCCGCTATTCCCCCAAACCGCCGCTGCCTAAGTCCCGAATCCGCTTGTCACGCCAGCAGACTGTGGATCTGATGGAGTCCGTATCCTCCGCGCCACCTGCCGGCCCATGTGATCGCATTCATCGAGACTGATCGTATGGAACCGACGAGGGAATCACAGTTCTCGAATCGACGTGACGACAACTGGCCTGACCGGTTTGGGTGCCGCGCCGCAACTCGGTGGACGCGGCGCGAGTTCGGAGACCGCCGTCTCGACCATCCACCGCCGTCCGTCCACATGTGCGACGACGCATGTCCCGTCACTGGCCTGCTCGATGACAGCCAAATCGTCGATTCCGCAGCTGATTTGTTGTCGTACGGCAACTTCCGAAGCCTGCCCCGCAGGAAACCAGCAACTCCGTCCACGCAGGCCTGGCAAATGGACCTGATCTCGGGAAGCCACCTCCACGGCCGTGACACTCTCACCAGCGGACAGACGGCCGTACGTATTGCCGCTCGGCAGCAGGATCATCGACGGCGCAAATCGGTGCCCGCCAGTATGCGAACACTCCCACACCTGGGGTCCGAAGGACGACATCAGCGCTGCGGCAATCGGCCTGCCGAACACAGCGCAGCATTGGTCACGCTTACCGTGCGCACAAACCAAGACGACTGGCTCGTCCACCGAGTCGCCCAATCCTGGTGGAGGGCCGTCGAGTAGCGCGAAATCGATGTCGAGCAGATCAGCCGGTGAATCGATGCGCAACCGTTCGCACCACGAGTCGCTCGGATCGGAGCGCGCGAGCAAGACCGTGTGCCCATCAGTCAGCGGATCGGTGCGGCCTGGTCGCCGAATGAACATGATTCGTACGTCGGCAGCATCAGCTCGCCGACTCAGCTCGGCGGCAAGCTCCTCCCCCAAGGCCGTACCGTCCAGCACGTCACGACCCCAAGCGGCATTGAATTCGAGGCATACCCAACCCCGCACGACGGCAGCGCTGCCTGCCAACGGTTCGTCAACAGCAGACAGCGCGGAACAGGTCTCGGCTTCGATCACGAGCCCTATTGTGTCAGCCACGTTGAAAGTCGATCAGCCATCCCAGTCAGCTCAGTAGAACTTCTTGCCCTCCGCGAGTTGGTTCACGAACTTCTCGATCCGCCTGGCGCGTGTCTCCGGACGCTTTGCCTCCTGCAGTCGGTACGCGATGGTGAATCGATTCGTGGAATTGAGCGTCGCGTAGAACTCGCGAGCCTGCGGGTTTTCCGCAAGCGCATCGAGAAAGTCCGTCGGGACCTCGGCCTTGGCTGCTCCCTCGTACGCGCGATCCCAGCGACCGTCGGCCTTGGCCTTCTCTATCTCAGCGATGCCGGATGGCTCGAGAAGTCCCGCAGCGTCAAGGCGGGCGACTATCTCGACGTTGCGTTTGGACCACGGACTCCGCGCAGTGCGACGCGAAAACTTCTGCACGAAAAAATCGTCGTCGATTCGCCGGGAGAGGCTGTCGATCCAGCCGAAGCACAGGGCAACGTCCAACGCTTGGTCGTAGTCGATCGAACTGTGTGACGAGGTCTTCTTGGCCATTCTCAGCCAAAGCCCGGGGACCGCCTCGTGGTTCTCGCACAGCCATCGACGGAACTCGTCTCCGTCAGCGAAGTATTCGGTACCGAGTTCGACTGCCATCAGTGCTCCTCATTTTCGCGATACCCATACTCTGACAAAACCCTGCGACAAATATCCGAAAGTTCCGAGTGCGAGTACCCATTTGGCAATACTGACCGTCGAGGCGGCGCGAACCCTCGAGTCGGTGATGCTGTCGCGATGATCGAGGAAATGGAGGCCGACCACGTTCTCGACATAATCGCCCGCCGCCGACAGCACCGGCGCTACGGCAAGCGCACGCCGAGTTGCGGCCGAAAGGGGAACCCGCTCTCCGAGCCGCTTGCCTGCGGACCGCAAAGCCATCGCGTAGATCGCGGGATGTACGAAGTCCGGGTAGTAGTGACTACGAAATCGCGCCGTGGCCTCCGCATCCATGGAGTCCAAGATCTCGAGGTACCGACGAGCGGAAAACGCCGTCTGCACTTCCAATACCTTAGGAGCCACCGGCCCGAGTAAACGCGCAATGTTTGCTTGTGAGACAACAAAAGCGGTGGTCCACAGTGCCATCGCCTTCGCGGAGCCGGTTGGTGCCATGCCACGATCGTGCCATCTTCGAACAACAGAACGGGATGACCCGACGGAAAAGCTCCACAAAATATGCGTGAGGTTGTAAAAAGCGGGCATCCCGTATCGATCATCGGTCCGATAGCGGGGAGCGCGCATGTCGCCCAAGTCCAACCCGACTGTTCTGTTCATCCACGGACTCTGGATGCACCCGACCACGTGGGATCCCTGGGCGCAGGTTTTCAACGCGCAGGGGTACTCCACGATGGCACCCGGATGGCCAGGGGATGCGTCCACGGTGGGTGAGACGCGCGAACACCCGGAGGACATCGCGGGACACGGCATCGACGACGTGACGGACCACTACGCCAAGGTGATCGCTGATCTCGACGAACCACCGATCGTGGTCGGGCATTCGTTCGGAGGTTTGATCGCGCAGAAACTGCTGGGCCAGAAGTTGGCGACCGCGGCAATTGCCATCGACCCCGCTCAGCCCAAAGGTGTGTTGAAACTTCCTCTCGTTCAGCTTGGAAGCGTGTTCCCTGTCCTGTCCAACCCTGGCAACTACCGGAAGGCCTACTCACACAACAGAAAATCGTTCCACAAGTCCTTCGCCAGCGCCGTGTCCCAGGACGAGTCCGACGCCCTGTTCGAGCAGTATGCAATTCCCGCCCCCGGACGGCCGTTGTTCGAGGCAGCACTCGCCAACTTCGCGCCCCACAGCCCCGCTGCAGTGGATTTCAACGCCCGCCGCGGCCCCCTCCTGATGATCGGCGGCGGTAAGGATCGCACAGTACCGAAGGCCAGTTCGGACAGCTCGTTCAAGAAGTACGCCAAGGCCCCGACGATCAACGAATACAAGGTATTCGGCGACCGAGGTCACTCGCTGACCATCGACCACGGTTGGCGTGAGATCGCCGATTACAGCCTTGCCTGGCTCGACAAGCAGGGCATGAGCCCGCCACAAGGCAAGCACGAAAGTCAGTCCTAGCCGAACGCTTGAAACCGACGACGGTACACCTGGGGCGAGATTCCGAGATGAGTCGAAAATGCTCGTCGTAGGGATTCCGAACTGCCGAATCCCGCCAACTGCGCGGCTTCGGTCACCGCGTGGCCGGCATCGAGGAGCGCCTTCGCAGCGTCGAAACGGATCAACTCGACGTATTTGGCCGGCGTCGTCCCTAATTCTTCGCGAAAGAGCCTCGTCAGATGACGCGGGCTCAGGTGCGCCAGGGCAGCCAGTTGCTCGACCGAATACTCCCCCGCCGGATCGGCCGCGACGGCGTCGACCACTTCTCGGAGCGCAGGGACCCGAGGCCGCGGCCCACTGAGCGAGGGCGAAAACTGTGACTGTCCGCCTGGACGCTGGAGAAATACCACCAGAAGTTGTGCGACGCGTCGAGCCATTTCTGCACCATGATCACGCTCGAGCAATGCGAGCGCGAGGTCGATGCCCGCGGTCACACCCGCAGACGAGAACACCGCGCCATCCTGAATGAAGATGGCGTCAGGAACCACCGTGATCTGTGGATAGGCGCGCGCCAGCGTTGCCGTGTGTTGCCAATGTGTCGTTGCGCGGCGTCCGTCGAGCAATCCACTCGCCGCAAGAATGAATGTCCCGGTACAGATTGAGGCGACCCGGCCCGAACGCCCCGCCAGATCGCTTGCTGCCTCGCGCAGTTCCGGACTCACCGGCGTCGACGGGAACACGTCTCCACCCATGACCAGCAACGTGTCGAAAGAACCGGAATCTACAACGTCACGGTCGACCGGAATGCGCATCCCGGTCGAGGAGTCGACATCGTGTCCACCTACCGAGCAGATCACCAACTCGTAGTTCGCCCCGCCGCGATTGGCTTCCGCGAACACCTCACTCGGACCTGCGACGTCGAGCAGTTTGACGCCGTCGAACACCAGGACGGCAACTCGATGCACTGCGGTCACGATGCGCTCTCCTTCGTCCTGATCTGTGGACAGTATGGCCGAGATCAGGGTGCGCCCGCGGGCGTGCTCGACCGACACTGGGATAGACCGAGAAATTCGCAGCAACGACGAGCAAGCAGGTACCGATGACCACGATCATTGCCGGTGTGAAAATCCCCGATTCGAAGATGGCTGCCGACGCCACCGAGCTGGTACGAGATACGGCGTCCGAGTTACTGTTTCACCACTCGCGACGTGTCTTCCTCTTCGGATCGCTTCAAGGAGCGCGTCTGGGTCTGCAGGCCGACCCCGAATTGCTCTACGTCGGCGCCATGTTCCACGACCTGGGGCTCACCGAGAAATTCCGGGACAGTACGTCACGTTTCGAATTGGACAGCGCCGACGAAGCGCGGCGATTCCTCACCGGCTACGGAGTCGACGAAACCGACATCCGCACAGTGTGGGAAGGCATCGCTCTGCACACGACGCCCGAGATCCCCTCCCGATTGGAACCCGAAATCGCCTTGGTGACAGCGGGTGTGGAGACCGATGTACTCGGAATCGGATACAGCGAACTCGACCAGGCCGACATTGACGCCGTCACCGCGGCTCACCCGCGCCCGGATTTCAAGAATCAGATCTTGAAGGCTTTCACCGAAGGCTTCAAGCACCGTCCCGAAAGTACATTCGGGACGGTCAACGCTGACGTACTCGAACATTTTGTGCCGGGATTTCGGCACATCGATTTTGTCGAGGTCATCCAGAACTCGGCTTGGCCCCAGTAGAATTCGCTGTCATTTGGCCGCCTCACTCATCGCAGCGGCATCTTCCGCCCCGAACTTTTCCTCGAGGGTCTCCGGCGAATAGTCGAGGTCGATCTCGGCGACGTCGCGCCCGCGCGCGGACTCGATCGCCGAAAGTCGGCGCTGCGCACGGTCTGCGGCGTACTCGAGGAACTCCTGATTGTCCAAACCGAACGGCTGCACCTCGAATTGATCGTTGACCCAGTTGATCATTCCGAGTGCCATGGGCATGAGTTCACCCATCCGCTGCTGGACGACGTCCCAGTTGTGATCGTCGGCAGCTACGTGCCTTCGGCAGGTGAACGTCCCCCAAGCCATGTGCCGTCGCTCGTCGTCACCGATCTTTCGCACCAATTGCTGCATGCCAGGCAGGATTCCGCGCGTCGCACAGACTTTCTGCCAGGCGTAGTAGCCCGTCAACGCCAGACTGCCCTCGATGACGTGGTTGTACGTGACGCTGGCACGCACCTGGTTGACCGGACTCGGATCCGTCTCGAGAATGCGTAGCGACGAAGGCAACTCCTCGTAGAACAGTTGCCGGTAGTACGGATTGTCAGCGACGTAGGAATGCAGATCGCTGGTCAATCCCACTTCGTCCATCCACAGCCGAAAGACCTGGGTGTGCTTGGCTTCCTCGAAACAGAACTGCGTCAAGTACATCTCGTCGCCGAATCGCCCCTCGGTCGACATCGCTTTCATGAACGGTTGAATGTCTTCGGTGACGGCTTCTTCACCGGCAATGAACTGCGCGCACAGGAAGGTGGCGCTGCGCTGCTGCTCGCTGGTCAGCTCCTGCCAGTCACGAGCGTCCTGGGAAAAATCGAGGTCGGTTGGGTTCCAGAATTTGGCATTTCCCTTGGTGAACAATCGGAGTGGGAACGAATCCCAGTTCAACCCTCCCGACCGAAGAGTACTGAAACCTTCTCGCCCCGGCGAGGTGACAGTCATGACATTCCTTCTTCCCGAACCGAAGACAGATGCCCCATCAGCATGCCCGCAGAACTGAAACGTGAATCAGTTTTGGCGAAATTCGATCTATTCCTTCAGAGAAACGCCCTTGGTCTCCATCACTGCGAAGAGCTTGGCGTTCATCTGAGCCGCCAGATCCGGCCGATACGAGCCGATATTGAGCGGATTGGCGAGATTGTTCAGTTCCAAGGGGTCGGCTTGTAAGTCGTAGAGTTCGTATTGCGGCGCAGCAACTCCCGCAGGATCGAAGTACATCGTGTACTTCCATCGGTTCTCCCGGATGCAGCGGATGTGATTGGGCTGGGTGACGATGTTCTGACCGTCGGGCGTCGCACAATTCTGATCGTCGTAGGTGAACAGAATCGTGTCCTGAACCTGCGCGCTGGGACCGTGGGGGTAGGCGGCAGCGTCGACGATGACCGGTGTCAGATCGGTACCCGAGAAGTTCCACGATTCACGCGCTGGCGCTTGGGCGAGAGTGGCGAGAGTGGGCATCACGTCGATCAACGACGCCAAGGCGTCTGTGCGAACGGGTTCGGGAAACAGCAAGGGGTTGCTGATGACCAGTGGAACGCGCAGCGTTTCCTCGTAGGCGTTGAACACCTTCTGCCGCAAACCTCCGTGGCTCATCCCCATCTCTCCGTGATCGGACATCCGTACGATCACGGTGTCGTCGAGCATCTGCGGGGTGGCTTCGATCGCGTCGAGCACGCTGCCGATGTGTTCGTCGACCACCTTGTGCATGTAGGCGTAGAAGTTGATGTAGTTGCGTGCCTGATCAGGCCCGAGCAGCGGCCCGAGCCCGGCTGCGAGTAGCAATTCCGACTGAACCTGCGCTGTCGGTTTGTGATTGAGTGCCAGGATCTCGTCGAAAGTGGGCGGCAAGTCGATCCCCTGCTCGAAGGCGCCTGGCGCGTCCGATCCATAGTTGTCGCACGTTCCGTTCATCGCATTCCAGGTCTGGGGGTACGCGAGGACGTCGTGTGGGTTCACGAACGAGACGATGAGCGCCCAAGGCTGCCCGGATGCGACCGCAGATCCGGAGAGGAAATCGACTGCCTCCTCGGCAACACGGCGATCATGGTCGGCGCACCCGCCACCGAAGTGGTCCGGATTGGTGTCCTGACCCGCGTCGGGGGGAATCCACCCTTCGAAGCCGAATCCCGCTACATCGTCACTTGTCGGATCACCACCCTCGACGCCTTTGCTCAGATGCCACTTCCCCCGGTACTGAACGTTGTAGCCGGCCGACGCCAGCAGCTTTGCCATGTTCTGCTCGGAGACTTGTAACTGTGGCTCGGTGGGTGAGACAGTGCCGCCTTCGGTGAGGGTTCTGGTGACCCCGTGCTGCGCGGGAAAGAGGCCGGTGAAGAACGTACTACGACTGGGCGAGCACATCGCGGTATTGCACACTGCCTGGTCGAACGTCAGCCCGTGATCGGCAATCCTCTTGCGGTTGGGCAGATTCTGATCAGCCCAGCCCTGCGGCCAATACATCGGCCGGCGCTCCTGATCGGTGATGATGACAACGATGTTGGGTTTCTGCGGAAACCGATCGGCGGGCGATGCTTTCGCCGGCGCCGCGCTCGCCGCGCCGGTTGCCACGTCTGCCACTCCGGCGAGGACAAGAGCACCGACGCCACCGAGGAACGTCCGGCGCGGCAATGAATGACAGTGCGAGGCAGGAACGTTCTCTGGGTTCACGGGCGTCGTCCTCTCGGAGGCGTTGTGGCCCCAGAGTTGACCGAATCAGTGTTCGCTACACATGCGCGAGCAAACTGCCTCGGCGCTGATCAGTTCGATGACTCGATCCGCGCAGCGCAGCGGATCCGGTGTCCGGCCGATACCGAGAGGGTCGACAATCGAAATCGTCCTTCGCACGTCAGCCTCCTCGACACCCCACGACCAACCGAAGTCGTGATTCCAGAGCAGAACCGCATTCTTCCCCGGATGGTTTCGGGCATGAACTGGCAGAACGATCACCGCATCCATACTCGGTCCCTGCGGCCATCGGACGGTCTCACCGTGAACGGATCGTGCTACCGCGTCGACGTATTCGTGTGCGGACCAGTCGTTGCCGTTGGTATGCATGGAAGTACATTCGGTGCCGCACGCGTAGCGGATGGGTTCCTGCCGGAACTGATCGAGTATTGCGCTTTCAGGAAATGAACGGCAACACAACGGATTCGAATTGGCGATGGCCGTCGCGATGGACACTGTGGCCGGTACGGAACGAGACCAATTCGCAGCGCGCGACGGTGGCGGCAACAGCGTCGAGGCGATCGGGATCCACCATCCCGCCCAGACCTCCACGCAGGAACAACATGTCAGCCTCGATGAGCGGCAACCGATCCCACCACTGCGGATCCGGTCGGCGGAACTGCTCGAGCGCGGACCGCGTCATCGAGCGATCGAACGTCAGCGCAGCTCGCGGATGCCGCACCAGACTTGTTGTTGCATGCCACAGTTCTGGCACACTCGGCAATTTCCTCGCGAATACCTGTTCTGCGTCACCTGCGCGTAGCGGCAACGGCGCTTCCTCGATGACCAACTTCCGCACCACGGTGGGTCGTTTCTGCGCGATCAACGACGCCGCGTGCCCGCCGAGCGAATGGCCGACGAGATCCACCTGATCGAGTTCGAGATGATCACACACATCCATGACGTCGTCGGCGAACTCGTCGAACAGATACGACGACGCCCGAGCGCTCCGGCCGTGGCCGCGAAGATCGACCGAGACAACTCGCCGGTTGCGTGATCGCAAGGTCCGCGCGAACTTGTCCCAGGTACCGCTGTCGCCACCCATCCCGTGCACGAGGACTACCGGAGGCAGATCGGCAACACTGGGATGCGAGCCGGAATCGCGGTAGCTGATCTGGACCCCGCCGGCACTTCGTACGTTAGCGACACTCACGAGTTCCCAGGATAGACCTGTCCTCGTGGATTGCTGAAGCTGTCAGCCGAGGCGGCAACTGCCCTGGCCGCGTGACCTCGTCGTAGCGACCGAGCCCGATCCTCGCGATGTTGCGCAGCGACTCGCTTGCATCGGCGAAGTATCCACAATGCCCTCGAATGGCACCGGTGTCGAAAACAACAGCTCCGTGCTGCGCCCGAACTGGAGACGGGCCGTGCCCGAGGCGACCGATCTTCACGCGTGGGAAATACCGAATCCAGTCCGACGGCCCCAGCGCGGCCCAGAGATTTCCGGCAAAGCACAGGTCTTCGCGAGAACTGGTCCCCATCCCCGGGCTACCGAGCACCACACAATCGTCTACTCGCGCCGACGGGAGGGCGAGTCCGCACACCACGGCCCCGTAGCTGTGTCCGACGAGCGTCACATGCGCCGAATGCGGCAGGATGCGTGTCAATCGCGCCAGATCGATCGCACCGCGTTCTGCGAGTGTCCGCGAGAACGACTCGAGAAATCCCCACGGCGTCCGATAACCGACCCACACGATCACCGCGACGTGATCGTTCGGTCCGAGCGTTCGGAGCATTCTTCCCAGTGTCCATCCGCTCGCTCGTGGTCCTGTCGGACGGTTCTCGTCGAAGTAGTTTCCCAATCCGTTGTCGTTGCCCGGCACGAAGATGACGATGTGCTCGGCTGTGGCGACATCGCCGAACACCTCCACGATCCGGCCTTCGCCAGACTCGTCGTACGCCAGAAGTTGTGCGTCGTGCAGCTCCGTCTGCTCGTAGTGAAGTCGATCGGTTCCGGAAACTTCAGGTCGACCCGCCGTTGCCATGACACTCCTCGTAAAGAGTTGCAACGGTGAGAATCATTGCAACGGTTACTTTTTGAATGTCATCAACGCTAGGAGCCGAGCGACGGCATGACGATGGTGCCAACGCCCCTACTGTTCGTACAGTCGACTCGACCAGGCGGGTACAGCTGGCTATACCTGCGAGCTCATTCGTACACACCCTCCACCGACCACCCACCGCCTTCACAGATCATCAGCAGCGCACGCGATTCCTCCAACAGAACCTGAGCCCGCGCCGCCGTGCGTGCCGAGGCAGCGTCCCACCATCGCTCGTCAACCGGCCAGGGCCCGGCCCACCCCTGCACTGCCCATTCCTTGCTCCCCCACTTCAGCCTTCCCGGCTGCGAACTGAAGACACCGCGCTCAGTGACGTACACGGCGTTACCGGCCACATCCCCCAGCCACACCTTGGGATTGTCGACGAAGATCGACCCCGGAGACGGTTGTGGCAGACGGCCCGGCCACGGGGCTGTCGGATCATGGGTAGCTACCCGCTCGTCACCCAAGGGCAACAAGGTAATTCGCTCCAAGGGCCCTCGACCTCCGCTCAGGACACCGACCTGAACCGATTCGCCACCCAGAAGCCCCTGCACGCGCACCAATGCTCGCCTGGCTCGCTCCTCCTCGTCGCCGACACCGCCCCACAGCCCCAACTGCAAAGCGCCGGCACTGACCACCTCCACCGGTTCCAGACGCAACACGGCTATGCCTGCGGTTGGCCGGGTCTCACTGCGCCCGGTGAGCCAGCCATCCAGTTGCCATCGCACTCGATCGGCCGTCCCCTCCGGCGTCAGAGGTTCGGCGCAACGCCAAGTCCGAGAAAGATTTTCACCGTTACCCGTACTGGCCGAAATCGACAGACGGGTGCACGCCACCGCGGCAGCAGACAACTTGTCGTGCAGGAGACTCGCCAAGGCGCGCCCGGCAAACGCTGCGGCATCCACCCGCTCGATCGACGGATCGTAATGCTGCTCCACCTCCAGGTCCGGCGGAAGTGTCCGCGCCGACGGTGGCCGTTCGGGTTCACCGCGCGCCGCACGATGCGCGAGCACCGCATCGGCACCGAAACGCGAAGCGACGTCCACTGCCGGCAGATCCGCAAAAGCACCGATGGTTCTGATCCCGAGCCTGCGCAGCAGATCCACCAACTCCCCGCGATGCGGTGCAGACAGGCTGGGCTCGGCAGCCAACTCCGGCATGGGTAGCGGCGCCAGAAACTGTGCCCCCTCCCCCGGCGGCACCAGCGCTGCCCGGCGCGCGGCAATGACCGCCGTGGACAGCTGATCTGCCACCCCCACCTGACTCTCGACACCCGCAGCAGATGCCTGATCCACCAATCGTTCCGCCGCAGCTTCCTCAGAACCGAAGTACCGACTGACACCACGCGCGCTGAGCACCAACAAACCAGGACGGAGTACCTCGACGCCCGGTGCCACCGCGTCGATGGCCGCGGCCACCGGCTCGAACAATCTTGCATCGCGTTCCGGATCTGCCATCGCCACATACAGTTCCGGGCAGCGAGCCTGCGACTCGCGTCGGCGCAGGCCTCGTCGCACTCCCTCCGCACGAGCCGTCGCCGAACATGCGATCACCCGATTACCCGAGGTGACCGCGACGGGATGTGTGGCCGGAAGATCGGCAAGCGCTGCCGCTGCCACCGCCGGCCAGTCCGGGCACCACAACGCCAGAACTCTGCTCACAGTGACACCACCTGCTCCGACACCACCTGCGACGACACATCCTCGACCGGCCGAGAAGGTACCCACTCGACCCGCCCGGCTGCACTGCAGATGTCCAGACGCGTGGTCCGGGGCTGGAACGAGCGCCCCCGAGCACGAACCGCGAGGCTCAGGGAACTGAGCCGTCCACGCCCCAACTCCCGACCCTGACCGAACCCACCATAGCCATGAACCCGAGCGTCCAACCGAACCTCGGCTCCGTCCCAGTGACCTTCGGTGACAACAAGAGTCGAGCCCTTGCTCCGAGCACGTGCGACCACCGCCCGAGCACGCGACGGGGATACCGACGCACCCGCCAATCCCAGAATCACCAGATCCATACCGTCGAGCAGCACGGCGGCGATCTCGACCGGATCCGGCCCAGGCGCCGGAATGAGTGCCAGACGTTCCAGTTGCGCACCCATCTCGTACGCCGCCAGCAATCCCAGTCGAGGCTGCCCGATGACTGCAACATGCCCTCCGGACGCCGTCACCGACGCGACCAATCCCAAAAGCAAGGACGCTGCACCCTCGACGGACACCACGGTTCCCCGCACCAAACCGCCCTGCGGTAACAATGCGGCGATACCCTCCGGCACCGGGAGGACACCGGCTTTGTGCGCACGGTCCACGACCGGCCTGTCCCGGTCGGCAACACTCTCGGAGGCCGCTGCACTTGTCCCGGAAACACCAGCCACAGGAACACCGGCCACAGAAACACCGGGCCCGGAAACACTCGGTCCCGAAAACGACGTATCGCCTCGCGAGGGAATGGACGCGATCTGTCGGCGGAGCTGTGCCAGCCGATCCTGACGGGACAACCCCGCCGCATCTGCCGACAGCTCTACCAACTCGGTCACCTCGGTCATCCCCATCCTCCGGAACACCGGAAAAACTCACTCGGCAGCAATCCATAACCAGCCGGCAAACCGCGGGGAAGTCGGGTCTGACATGCATCCAACGAACAGCAATTTCGAACATATTTTCGAACTGTTTTCAGTAAACCGTGTCACCCCCGACACGTCAAGCAGAGCCAAAAACCCAGTTCACAGGAGCCTCGAGCGTCACAGTGGCATCAATCCATTAACCTTGAGATGTGACAGCTCAAGAGCAGACCGGGAGGGGCATCGGGCCCGAATACCTGCTGGCGGGGCGGTACCGACTCCGCTCCAAGATCGGCGACGGAGGGATGGGCGCCGTCTGGCTGGCCCGCGACACCCTCCTCAGCCGCGACGTCGCGGTGAAACAGGTCACAAGTATGGAAGGCCTCGACACCGAAACGGCCGAAGAGGTCCGCGAACGTACATTGCGCGAGGGCAGGAACGCCGCAAAGCTCACCCATCCCCACTCCATCGCCATGTACGACGTCGCGATCGAGTCCGGCGAACCCTGGCTGGTCATGGAGTACTTCCCGGCTCGCAGCCTCGCCCAGGCCATGAACCTGGCGGACACGTTGCCACCACTCGAAGTCGCGCAGATCGGCGCGCAGATCGCTGCGGCACTCACCGAAGCGCACGCCGCCGGCATCGTCCACCGCGACATCAAACCCGGCAACATCCTGATCGCCGACCGAGGCAAGTCCCTCGGCACCGTCAAGATCAGCGACTTCGGCATCGCCCGCGCAAAGAGCGACGTGTCCGACACCCAGGACGAGGTCATCACCGGCACTCCCGCGTACTTCGCACCCGAAGTTGCCCGCGGCGACGACCCCACCGAGGCCAGCGACGTCTTCTCACTCGGGTCGACGCTCTACACGGTGATCGAGGGCCAACCGCCCTTCGGCATCGACTCGGACGCCATCGCCCTACTGCATCGTGTCGCCAAGGCCGAGATCTACCGACCCACCAAGTCTGGACCGCTCACCGATGTTCTCCTTCAGCTCCTCGAGCCGGACCCGACCCGTCGGCCGACGATGGCTCAGGCACGCGACGCGCTCGCCGCAGCCGCGACCGGCGGCGGCACGATCGATCAGTTGATCGACGCTCCCGTCTACTCGTCCGAGGGCGCCGTGCCGGCCTGGGCTCACCGCACCACACAACTCGCCGACCCACACCGCCGCAATCGCCTGACCGGCTCCACGGTCACCGGACTTCCTGCAGTGCAACAGAACACGCCACTGCGAAACGTTCCCAGTCCGATGGACATGTTCTCCTGGCCGCCGCGGATACCGACCGGACCCACCGATGCCAGCACCCGCGACAAGGTAGTCGCGTGGGCTCCCCTCGCCATGACCGGCATGGTCGCCGTCATTGTCTTGGCCGCACTGATCGTCGTCATCCTGGTGTTCACGGCCTGACTGGTGTTCACGGTCTGAGCACAAGCTTCACGCAGGCAGAATATTTGCATTGAGGTGAAACACGTTGTCCGGGTCGTACTTCGCCTTGACTGCGGACAACCGCGCGTACTTCCCCGCGCCGTAGGAAGCTCGCACTCGGTCCTCGTCGACGTCGGTCATGAAGTTGACGTACCCGCCTTGGTTGGACGAGAACGGACGCAAGGCTTCCCAGGTCTCACGCACCCACGATCGATCCAATTCCAGCGTCCCGGCATCGGTGGCCGTCGCCGTCATATTGCACACGTAATGCGGTGTGCGAGAACCACCGAACGCTGTGTCGTCCTCGCCGACGGAAGTGAAAGCTCCCTGCAGCGGAAAGATCGGCATGAAGGACATCGGCGACGATTTCTTGCCCGCTTGTTCGGTCAGAACATCGATCACGTCGTCGGAGAAATCCACCAGGTCCAAAGCCTTCTCATAGGCGTACGCACCCCACGGTTCCGATTCGTCGAGCATCGACTGCAAGCCGACGTACGGGATCGGAGTGACGAACTCGAAAAGCGTCGGCAAGCCCTCTCGAATCGGCGCAATCGCGTTCGAGTGTTCTACTTCCGATCCGAAACCGGCTACCAGCAACGCGTATCCGGGCAGTAGGTGAAATTGATCCGGGACAAACGGCGCCGGCGGCGCGGACAAACTGACGGCAACCATCGCACCCGCATTTCTCGGCAGGGCAGGCACTACCTCGCGGCACAGACGAAGCGCTGCGGGTCCGTCCTCCATCCCCCAGAAGAACAGTCCCAGATGCACTTCCGGACCGATCTCGCTCAGACGGTACTCGAACTCGGTGACCACTCCGAAATTTCCGCCGCCACCGCGCAGTGCCCAGAACAAGTCGCTGTGATCGTTCTCGGAGGCTCGAACGATCGAACCGTCGGCGAGCACCACCTCTGCCGACACCAGATTGTCGATCGCCAGGCCGAGCGTGCGGGTCAACCACCCCATGCCACCACCGAGTGTCAGGCCACCGACGCCGGTATCACTGATCACTCCGCCGGTCACCGCCAACCCGTGTTCCTGCGTCGCCTTGTCGAGGTCGGCGATCGTCGCACCACCACCGACCCTGGCTCGCTTCGCTGACGGGGCGACGCTGACTACGTTGATCGCACTGAGATCGATCATCACGCCGCCTTCACACACCGATGTGCCTCGGTAGGAATGCCCGCCACCTCTGACCGAAACCTCCAACGAATGGGCTCTGGCAAATGCAAGTGCCACAGCCACATCCGACGCCGACCGGCACCTGGCGATCACCGCCGGACGATGATCGATCTGCCCGTTCCAGATCGATCTGGCGTCGTCGTACTCCGGATCTCGGGGGCCGAACACAGAACCTGTGATCGCCGATTTCAGTGGCGCGAACTCGACCGTCGTCATCACGCACCTCCCCCACCGGGCGTCACGGTGACCAGCAGGTACTCCCACTCCATCGTGAACGGTTCGCTTCCGCTGCCGTACCTTTCCGCCAATTCGAGCAGATCACGGTCCAGCGCCTGCGTTCGGTCAGGATCGCCGGCGATGTTCCGGTACACCGCGATGGTCGGCCCGTAATTCTTCTTGAAAAAATCACGGAACTCTTCCGGCCCGCTGAATGTGTCCACACGAAGTACGTCTTTCCTCGTGGCCACATCGCCGAGCAGATCACGAACATGGTTCTCATCGCCCCACAAAGGCGCCGGCTGCGAACCAGGAGGCGGCGGCGGTGCGTACGGCTTCATCGTTTTGAACATCTCGCCGATGAATCCCGTCGGAGTCCAACTCAGCACTCCGATCTTTCCGCCGGGTCGGCACACTCGCACAAGTTCGTCCGCGGCGCGCTGATGATGCGGTGCGAACATCACACCGACGCACGAAAGCACCACGTCGAACTCGTTGTCACTGAAAGGAAGAGCCTCGGCATCGGCCTCCTGCCAGTCCAATTCGACTCCGGCGAGGGAAGCGGCCTCCTTACCCGCTACGAACAATTCGGGAGCCAGGTCAGTGGCAATCACCTGCGCACCCAGCGCGGCCGCCGGAATGGCGGCATTGCCGGACCCCGCCGCGACGTCCAGCACGCGGTCACCCTTCTGCACACCGCACTCGCCGACCAGTACCGGCCCGAGTTCCGCAATGACCTGCGTGGCCACCGCCGGATAGTTACCGAGACCCCACATGGCCCGATGCTTGGCCTTCAGCTCACGATCCAGCCCGAGCGTTTCCGTCGATTCACTCATTACCGTTCTCCTTCAATATTTTTGGTACTCGGAGCCCAACAACCTCGGAGCCCGACAACATTCATGCCGTTACTTCGACGCTACGACGACGGTTCACTCCGCTCCAGTACGAAATCTGTACCGGAGCACTCCAGAGGCCTACGATCGAGTGATGGGGTCCTCGTACCACCAGTTCTGCCCCGTCGCCAAGGCGATGGAGCTACTCGACGAGCGGTGGACGCTGCTTCTCCTGCGCGAACTGATGATGGGAAGCGACCATTTCAACGATCTCCGACGCGGACTTCCGCGAATGTCACCGACTCTGCTCTCCACGCGGCTGCACCAACTCGCGATCGCAGGCATCGTGGAGCGAGAAGAAACCGACTGCGTCGTCAGTTACCGATTGACCGACGCGGGCCGAGAACTGCGCCCTGTGGTCGAAGCTCTCGGAATCTGGGGTACCAGGTGGATCGGCGAGCTGGGCGATGAAGACCTGGATCCGAAACTGCTGCTGTGGGACATGCATCGACGCGTGGATCACTCCGTGGTTCCCGACGGAAAGACCGTGGTGCACTTCGTTTTCTCCGGAGTGCGTGAACATTCGCGAAACTGGTGGCTCGTCATCAATTCCGGGGAGGTGGACATGTGCGATATCGATCCGGGTTTCGACGTTGCGGTGTCGGTCTCTGCGGGCTTGCGACCGATGACCGAGATCTGGCGCGGTAACCTGACCTGGTCGGACGCCATACGGTCAGGTGACGTCACCATTTCGGGGCCTACGGCGTTGCGTCGTAGCTTGCCTTCGTGGTTCGAACTGTCGACTTTCGCATCGATCCCGCGCCCCGTGTAAAGCGCGCTCACCAGCCCCGTTCCGTCCTGTTACAGAGCTGTTTCAGACCGTGACACCGTCGACGAACGGCGACCACCTGACGGTGACACTGACCGAGCAGTCTCTGTTGTATGCCCAGCCACCGCGGAATAATCCGCCTCGCCGCACTCGGTGCAGTCGTACTCGGTGCGCTCACGCTCAGCGCATGCTCGTACACAGAAGAAGCAAAGCCCAAGAGTGGTAATTACCTTGCCACTCAGCCTGATTCAGGACCCGCAGGCGGCGAGATCGAGGACGGCATCAGCGTGCAGGATACCCATGTACCTGCACTGGCCCGTCTCGATTCCGCCCTTCTCGCGGCGCTGCAGTCGGCAGCGGCCGACGCACAGGCCTCCGGAGTGAACATGCACGTCACCTCGGGTTGGCGGTCCGCCGCATACCAACAGCGACTGTTCGACGAAGCCGTCGTCAAGTACGGCAGCATGAACGAAGCGTCCAAATGGGTGCACTCCCCGAGTCTGTCGAAGCATGTCAGCGGACAAGCCGTCGACATCGGACCGACCGATGCCGACGACTGGCTCATCCAGCACGGCAATGATTACGGCCTCTGTCAGACCTATGCCAACGAGATGTGGCATTTCGAATTGGCAACCACTCCCGGCGGGGAATGCCCGCCCCAACTGAGCAACCCTTCGGACGAGAGAGCGGAAGGCTGATCATGACTCAAGTCAAACCCGCGAGACTGATTGCCGCACTGGCACTCCTGATCCTCGGAGTCGTCGAATTCGAACTGGCAGTCAACACGACTGGTGGTCAGATCGTCGACCAACAACTCATGGTGGGCGCGGCCACTTCCGAAGGACTCAGTGTGTTCTCCACCGAGTTCATCGGCCTCGTCACTCCGATACTGATAGTGGGAGGAGTGCTCGTGGCACTCATGATCACATTGCGCAACAACCCGATTGCGCTGGCCCTACGCGTCGTCGTCGTGACCCTCGGTCCCATCACGACGGCCTGGGTTCTCAAACAATCGTTGGATCGACCGGACCTGAACGGCCTGGTGATGCACAATTCCTTCCCCAGCGGCACGCTGACGGCCATCGCTGCTCTGGTCTGCGCGATCGTGCTCGTCACACCCTCGAGGTGGCGGGCAGTCGTTGCAGTCAACGGCGCGCTGATCACCATCGGGACCGCGATCTCGGTAGTCGTGTTGCAATGGCACCGGCCGAGTGACGTGATCGGTGCGCTACTGCTCGTCGGCTGCTACACCCTCGCCGTGTCGGCATTTCCGTTGAACACCAGCGTCGCACGGCACGCAGTACTGGCGGACTCAGGCAACGAACGGCTCTCGAAAGTGTGACCCCTGTACCCTTGGCTGACCGAGATTCCTCCGACCGCAGAAGGCCCCTGATCATGGCGAGTCCAAGGTGAGCGCATGGTGAGCATTCTTTTCATAGAAGACGATCCAGCGGTAGCCGAGGCAATCACGTTGGGACTGAACCGACTCGGGCACAACGTCAGCCATCGCCCCGACGGTAACGGCGATTTCGACGACGTCCTCGGCTCCACCGACCTCGTCCTACTCGACCTCGGACTGCCGGGAGCCGACGGTTACGAGATCTGTCGACGCATCCGTACGCGCAGTTCGATCCCGATCATCATCTTGACCGCCAGATCCGACGACATCGACACTGTTGCGGGCCTCGAGGCCGGTGCCGACGACTACGTCGTCAAACCGGCCAGTCCGCGTGTCCTCGATGCTCGGATCAAAGCCGTCGTGCGGCGCTCGGCGCCCGCAACGACGCGTTCAGATGTGGCGCCGGGCGCAGAGAAGTTCGGCGACCTGGAATTGGATCGGTCGTCATTGCAGGTACGCAAAGCCGGGACGCTGCTGACCCTGACTCCGACCGAACTCCGACTGATACTGGCGCTGACCGAAAACCCCGGACAGGTTCTCAGCCGCAGGCAGTTGTTGTCCGCAGCCTGGGACCAGGAATACCTGGGCGACTCACGAATCGTCGATGCAGCAGTGCAGCGACTGCGCGGAAAGATCGAGGACGACCCAGCCGCACCGACCGTGATCGAAACGGTGCGCGGGTTCGGGTATCGCTTCAACACCAGCCCGGCCCGATGAGACCGACCTGGCTTCGGGTCGACGGTCTTCGGACCAGGCTCGTGCTCGTGTTCATCGCAATCGTCGTGATCATCGCCGGGGCAACCGCAGGCGTCGTCTCGTTCATGGCGCGGTCATGGATCTATTCCAACGCTCAGGACGTGGCAACGGCACAATTTCGCGACGAACTGCAGTACAGCAACGGACCGCCGGTAGACGGGTTGACACCTGACACCCTCGACCAGATCTTCCAGTCCGACATGACTCTGATCGTCGACGGCGAAGTCATCCGTCAAGGATCAGTGGATGCGGCAACGATCCCACCCAGCTTCGAAGAGGGTTTGGACAGTCCCAAACTGATCCGCTTCGAGAGACTCGACTCCCAGCGCATCATGTTGGGAATGTCGGTCAATGTCGTGGACATGACTGCAGACGACGGCTACGACAACGAGACACTGGTCAAAGCCGTCACCATCCGGCCGCTGGTAGGGGTGCAGGACAAGTTCGACGACCTGCTTCGAGCTGTCGGTCTCACCCTCGCGGCGGGTGTGCTGGTGAGCGGTCTGCTCGGACTCTGGATCGCGTCGACGCTGGTCCGTCCGCTCAAACGCCTGGACGAGGCCGCCGCCCGCGCCGCCGACGGCGACCTGAGCGTCCGGCTCCCCGAAGACGGAGTAGCCGAACTTGCCCAGGTCACAACAACTTTCAACAACATGGTCGCTCGCAACGAAGCGGTCATCCGAGGTCTGGAAGAATCGGAAGAGCAGTCGAGAAGATTTGTCGCCGACGTCTCCCACGAGCTTCGAACGCCGCTGGCGGCATTGGTTCCGGTCAGCGAAATCCTCCGCGAAGAGATCCCCAATCTTCCGCCGGACGCCGCCGCTGCAGCGCGCATCGTGAGCAGTGAGATCGGCAAGCTCACTCGACTTGTCGAAGATCTGATCGAAATGTCGCGCCACGACTCACAACAGGCGCGTCTCGTCCTCGACGACGTCGACCTCGTCGAATTGACCGAGCGCACACTCGAGAGCCGAGGTTGGACAGAAACCGTCGAACTCCGTGCACCCGAAAACGTCAGCACCAGAGTGGATTCGCGTCGAATCGACATAGTCGTCGCCAACCTCGTCGGCAACGCACTGCGCCACGGAGCGCCTCCGGTTCGCGTCGAGTTGAGCGCAGAACCCGGTTTCTCCGTCATCACCGTCGTCGACCACGGCCCCGGCATCTCACCCGAAGACCGGCAGGCGATTTTTCGGCGGTTCTACAAGGTCGACACCGCGCGCGGACGCAGCGAAGGCAGCGGACTCGGGCTCTCCCTCGCCGTCGAAAACGTGCACTTGCACGGCGGCACCATCAGCGTCGACCAGGTGGACGGGCGCACGATCTTCACGGTTCGCCTGCCCCATCGCTGACCCCTTCCCGAGCGAACGTACCTTTCGGCGCACCCAAGGCGATCGTCGTACCGTTCGCTCGAAAAGGGGTGGGCACTTCGCACCCTGGGCCGCCCAAGTTTGACCAAATAATGGGATTCTGGTTTCAACATGTGAAACTACGCGAGTAGCGTCGGCATCGTCGAACAGCGTAGAAATCGGAGGGCACCATGACGCAGGCGTCGCGGTTGGAAAAGACGGCCGTCTCCCCGAAGGCGTGGACGATGCTCGGAATCGGCGTCGCAGCCCAGGCCGCAGGCACCGTCTTCGTCAGCACCCCCGCCTTTTTGATCCCCCTGCTGCATTCCGAGCACGGTCTCTCGTTGACACAAGCCGGAACCCTGGCCGCTGCACCCACTTTCGGCATGGTTCTCACCTTGGTGGCGTGGGGAGCGATGGCCGACAGATTCGGTGAGAAATGGGTCATCTCCATCGGGCTCGCGCTGACGGCGATCGCCGCGCTCGCCGCGACCACCACCGACAACTACGCCCTCCTCGGGATCGCATTTCTACTGGGTGGAATGGCTGCGGCGAGCACCAACGCCGCCAGTGGGCGTGTTGTGGTCGGCTGGTTTCCCAAGGATCGGCGCGGCCTTGCGATGGGCATCAGGCAGATGTCACAGCCACTGGGCGTGACCATTGCGTCGTTGACCATCCCGACTCTCGCCGCGAACGTAGGAATCGGTTCGGCCGTCGGACTGTCGGTGGCGCTCAACGGCGTCCTCGCCCTGATCTGTGCCGTCGCATTGGTCAATCCCCCGCGCCCGGCGGCGCGGTCCACAGATATCCCGGTCGAGACGATCAACCCTTATCGCTCGAACTGGTTCCTCTGGCGCATTCACGTCGTCTCGGCACTGTTGGTGTTTCCGCAGTTCACCCTCTCGACGTTCGGTATGGTCTGGCTGATCAGCGAGCAAGGCTGGGACGCGGCGCCCGCTGGACTCCTGATCGGGATCTCCCAGTTCGTGGGTGCGCTCGGTCGCATCGTCGTCGGCATCTGGAGTGATCGCGCCGGAAGCAGAGTAGGCCCGCTGAGGTTGGTTGCCGTCTCCGCATCCGCGGTCATGTTGGCAATGGCAGCAGCCGGCGCAGCGCCTTGGGGCGTTCCGGCCCTGATCCTGCTGCTGGCAACCACCGTCAGCGTCGCCGACAACGGTTTGGCGTTCACATCCGTCGCCGAAGCGGCCGGGCCGAAATGGCAAGGAAAAGCGTTGGGCGCACAGAACACCGGCCAGTTCATTGCCGCGTCAGCAGTGGGCCCGGTGGTCGGTGCGCTGATCGGCGCGGTCGGCTACCCGCTCGCTTTCGCGATAGTCGCGGCATTTCCAGCCGCGGCAATCCCCTTGGTGCCCAGCCGAGATCGCGACATCAGCGTCTAGTCCCTCATCGGATTCGGTTGCACTGCAGGTCCCGTCAGATCACAATGCGGCTTGCACGCAACCGAATCCGCTTCCTGAACAGGCTCGACTGCCGGAGTACGAATCAGCGTCGCGGCGATCGCCGCACCGATCAACAGCAGCGCCACACAGATGTACATCGCATACCGGAAACCGTCGGAGAAACTCGACGGATCGACCAGGCTCTCGGCATCGATACCCACCAGGGCAGGCAAGGCCGCAACCGCAAGAAGCTGGCTCGTGCGAGCAACGGCATTGTTCACTCCGGACGCGATCCCGGACTGCTCCACCGGCACCGAGCCGAGCACCGCGGCGGTCAACGGCGCCACCATCACCGCCAGGCCGAGCCCGAAGACCAGAACTCCCGGCAGCACGACGGTCAGGTACGACGCATCCGGGCCGATCCGCGTCATCAACACCAACCCCACCGCGGCCACGGCGGGCCCGACCGTCATCGGCAATCGCGGTCCGTGCGTCTGCGCGTAACTGCCCGCGCGCGAAGACAACAGCAACAATGCCAAGGTGATCGGTACCGTTGCGACGCCGGCAGCCACCGGTGAGTACCCCGCGACCAACTGCAATTGCAGCACGAGCAGGAAGAACACACCGCCAAGAGCCGCATAGACCGCGAGAGTCACCAGATTGGCCGCGACGAACATCCGCGAACGAAACAGGGACGGCGGCACCAACGCACTCGGCGATCGACGTTCCACCACAACGAACAGGCACAGCGCGAGCACCCCGACCAGCCCGACTATCGGGTTGACTTCGATCAGCCCGTACGTCAGCGCCCCGAGACCGACTACTGCGCAGGCAGATCCGACCACGTCCAGGTGCTCGGGCGGATGCGGATCGCGGCTCTCGGGCACGTGGCGCACCGCTGCCCACACCACGACGATCGCCAACGGAATGTTGAGCAGGAACACCGATCGCCATCCCGCCACTTCCACCAGCCAACCACCGAACAGCGGACCGATAGCGCCGGCGACACCACCCAAGCCCGACCACAAGCCGATCGCCGCACCGCGGTCCTCCTCGCGAAGTGACGCGGAAATGATGGCAAGGCTGCCAGGCGTCAAGAGCGCAGCTCCCACTCCCTGCAGGATCCGCGCAATCACCAGAAATGTGATGTCAGGTGCAATTCCGCACAGCAACGACGCGACCGCGAACCAGACCGTCCCCCACACGAATACCCGCCGCCGACCCCAACGATCGCCGAGGGCTCCGCCGAGCAGTATCAGCGACGCCAATGCCAAGGTGTATCCGCTGAGAGTCCACTGCAGCCCGGCGACACCGGAATTCAAGTCCTCGCCGATGTGCGGCAGAGCAATGTTGACGACGGTGCCGTCGAGGAGAGCCATGCTCGAGCCGAGAACGGTGGCGGCGACAACCCAACGCCCACGTCTCGACGCGAGCGCCAGTGGTTCCGTCATCGGTCCATGGTGCGCCTTCACTCGCAATCGCGAAAGGGTGCGCGGAAATTCAGTCGATCTGTCGGCGATGTGCCCAACGTGTCAGCGCATTGCGATTGGACTGCTGAGTCTTTCGCAGAACGTTCGATGCGTGAGTCTCGACCGTCTTCACGGAAATCACCAGGTCCTCGGCAATTTCACGGTAGGTGTACCCACGTGCCAGCAATCTGAGCACTTCGAGTTCCCGCGGAGTAAGAGAATCGAGTTCCGGATCGAGTTGTGGCTCGGGTGCATTGGAGCGTCCGGTGAAGGAGTCCAACACGAAACCTGCCAGCCGCGGCCCGAACACCGCGTCACCACCGGCAACGCGTCGTACGCCCTCGGCAAGTTCGGATCCCGAGATCGTCTTGGTCACATACCCGCGCGCACCGCCGCGGATCACCGCGATCACGTCTTCGGCGGCATCGGAAACGCTGAGCGCCAGGCACACCGGGCCGGAATCGATTCCACGCAGAACTGCCACTCCACCACCGTCGGGCATGTGGACATCGAGCAGAACGACATGCGGCTTCGTCGAGTTGATACCGGCGATTGCCTCCGCGACGCCGCCGGCCTCACCGACGACATCCATATCCGTCTCGCGCGAGAGCTCGGCCCTCACCCCGGAGCGGAACACTGCATGATCGTCGACAAGAAATACGCGGTACGGGGGCGGCGCAAGCGAAGTCACTGGGGCTGTTCCTCGGGGTTGTCGACACGGTCAGCAGTCTGGTCCCACTTTAGAGCAGAGTCACCGAGCGGCATGTGCACGCGGATTTCGGTGCCCTTTCCGATGTCGGATCGAACCACGACGCGGCCACCGCGCCGCTCGATTCGACCACGAATCGACTTGGCCAGCCCCTGGCGATCTTCCGGCACCGCGTCGACGTCGAATCCGACGCCGCGATCACGAACGAACACACTGACCTGATCACCCTCGACCTCGGCGAACAGATTGATTTCCTTCTCCCCCGAGTGCTTTGCCGAGTTCACGAGAGCTTCACGCGTCGCACCGAGGAGCGCGGTGAACGCTTCCTTGGGCAGGCCGTTCTCGACGCCTTCGCCTTCAAGTTGTACATCGCCGACAGTGACGGGACGGACCGTGACACCGTGCTGGTCTTCCACTTCACCGGCGATGATCTTCAGGCCTTCCGTCAGGCTCGTGTGGTCGATGTCGCCGCCGCTGAACAACCACTTGCGCAGCTCGCGTTCCTGACCGCGGGCCAGGCGCGCCACCTCTTGTGGGTTGTCGGACTGCTTCTGAATCAGAGCCAACGTCTGAAGGACGGAGTCGTGTAGATGCGACGCAATCTCTTCACGTTCGTCGTTGCGAATTCGGGCCGCACGCTCGGCGCCGAGAGCACGCCACATCCGCAGCCACAGCGGCACCGTCAACAAACCGACACCGATCAGCGTCACGACCACCGCCAAGAGAGACGAGCGCAGTGCTTCGAGGTCGACCTGAGCAAGGACGACAACGCCAAGACCCAAGATGATCAAGGTGGCTCCCCCGACCACCCGCGCCCACGTCAGAACGGTAGGCCGCTGCGGCAAGCCGATGACAGTACGGGGACCGTCGGAGTCGAACTCGCGCCACACCAAGGCTGCACCGATCGCGACGACGAAGAACGGCGCGAGCACCGAACCCGCCGTGCCGCTGAACAACCAGGACAACGCGGCTGCGCCGCCCAATCCGAGTGCGATCAAGCCGTACGCCCGCTGCCGCTCGGCCGCGGACGGCTTCTGCGTGTCCGTGCCGGCGGAGGTGAAGATCCACAAGGCGCCGTAAATGACGATGCCGGATCCGGCCATCGCCGCAAGAATCGTGAAGGCGACGCGCACTTTCAGGACGTCGATACCGAGATGATCGGCGATCCCGCCCGCAACTCCGGCGACGATGCGACCGCCGGAGCGCCGCTCCAGCTTTCGCAGTGGCACGGCACCCGGAATGGGCACGCCCTTCTTCATGGGTACGGGATGCACCGGTACCCCGTTGACGGGCGGGCCTCCCGCAAACCCGGGAGCGGGACCGCTCACGAACGGCGGATCTGACAGATATTGCACATAGTCGATACTGGCACGAACCACGCGGACACACATCAGGGTCCAACCCTGAATCAGGCCGCCACCCTCACCCGCGATCACCACAAAGATCAGGGTTGGCCCTGATGCGCGGAGGCTGCCTCGGAAGCCAGGATTGATTCATGAACAATCCGACTTTCCAAGAACAGATCCAGGATCTGTGGCGGACCCGCCCCGTGCGTCTGCCGGCACAAGGTCACGTGGCTGGGGTATGCGCCGGAATCGGATACCGGTACGGCATCGACCCCGTTCTCGTACGCGTGGCGTTTGTCGCGTCCACCATTTTCGGTGGCTCAGGCGTCCTTCTCTACCTCGCCGGCTGGTTGGTACTTGCCCGTGCCGGTGACGGATCGTCCCCCGCGCAGTCGTTGATGGGCCGCGGACACAGTTCCGATTCCAGTACCAAGACCATCGTCTTGCTGGTGGCCCTCGCCATCGCGGCTACGACTGTCGGCCCCGTCGGCGTCGGTCTGGGTGGTTCCGGACTGATCGGGCTGATCCTGATGGTCGGTGGCCTGTGGCTGCTCTACCAACGAGCGCCCATCCCGCCCGCACTGCCGCAGAACACGTCGCCTTATGTCGGCGCAGGTACCGCGTATCCAGGCACCGGATTCACGCCTGGGCCGTTCACCCCCGGATACTTCGCGCCCAATCAGCCTCCCGTGTACACGCCGTACACCAAACTCCCCGACAGCTATGTGCCCGAGGAACGACCGGCCGACCAGCCGCAGCAGTCACCACAATCTCAGGCCGCTCATCCGACGATCAACCTGTCGAAGGACCCGAGCGCTTCGGTCAGCACCAATCCGACCGAGGTGATCGGTGAGGCCGCCATCACGCCGCCGTCCTGGGATCCGCTCGGTGTCGCTCCGTTCGCCTGGGATCTTCCGGATCCGGCAGCCAAGGCCACACCGCTGCTCCCGTTGCCGCCACGTAAGCGTCGCTCGCGTTGGACGCTGACGGTCCTCGGACTCGCAATCATCGTCGCCGCAGTCACCGGGGCAGCGGGCGCCGCAACCGGCAACGAGTGGTTCACTCCCGGCCGAGTCGGTGCTGTCGGACTCGCCGTCATCGCACTCGGCCTGATCCTCGGGGCATTCTTCCGCAAGGGGTACGGCCTGCTGGTCGTCACCGGACCACTCGTGGGTTTCGTGCTTCTCGCCTCGTTGGTCTACCCGATCGAGTTCGACGCCTCGGGTGAGCAAAGATGGACTCCGGCAACAGCTTCCGAGTTGGAGCCGTCGTATTCGGGAGCCTTCGGAAGCTTCACTCTCGACCTCAACGGGGTCAAGTTCACCGAGGACGAGACCATCGACGTCGCGGCGTCGTTCGGCGAGTTCACCGTCATGGTGCCACCAACCGTCAACGTCAAGAACAGCTGCACCGTCGTCATGGGTGACGGATCCGGTTGCCTCGACGGCGGAATACACCCGGGCCGCGATGCGACACCGGATTCGCCCACCCTGACCATCAACGCCAAAGCTACGTTCGGCAGCCTGAAGGTGACGCAATCATGAGCGAGTACGACGAGACGACAGACCAGGACGAGACCCGAGAATCCAAGCGCCCCTCGGCACTTCTGCTGATCGCCGGACTGGCCGCACTACTGGTCAGCGTGTGGGCGTTGGTCGGGCCGTTCTCCCTGGCGCCGGCAGCGAACATTCAATTCCGTTGGCTGTTCGTCGGTGCCGCCGTCGTGGCGGGACTACTGCTGGTGATTCTGCCGAATCGGCGCAACCGCAAGTAAAACTGCTGTGCGCCTTTATTAACCGCGGGGGGTTAATAAAGGCGCACAGTTGTTTTTACTCCCACTCAATAGTTCCCGGCGGCTTGCTCGTCACGTCGAGGACTACGCGGTTCACGTCCGCAACCTCGTTGGTGATTCGAGTCGAGATGCGCTCGAGGGTCTCGTACGGCAGACGCGTCCAGTCCGCGGTCATCGCGTCTTCACTCGAGACCGGACGCAGCACGATCGGATGACCGTACGTCCGGCCGTCACCCTGTACGCCCACGCTGCGGACGTCGGCGAGGAGAACCACCGGGCACTGCCAAATCGTTCCGTCCAAACCTGCAGACGTAAGCTCTTCGCGCGCAATGGAATCTGCATGACGCAGGATCTCGAGGCGATCACGGGTGACCTCACCGATGATGCGGATACCGAGTCCGGGACCGGGGAACGGCTGGCGACCGACGATCTCTTCCGGCAGGCCGAGTTCGCGGCCCACTGCACGGACCTCGTCCTTGAACAGCAGACGCAGCGGTTCGACCAACTTGAACTGCAGGTCTTCCGGCAGCCCGCCGACATTGTGATGGCTCTTGATGTTTGCAGTTCCCGTGCCGCCGCCGGACTCCACGACATCCGGGTACAGGGTGCCCTGGACGAGGAAGTCGACGGTCGCACCGTGAGATGCGTTCTCGCCCAGAACATCACTGACTGCGCCTTCGAAGCTGCGGATGAACTCGCGGCCGATGATCTTGCGCTTGGTCTCGGGATCGGTGACCCCAGCCAGCTCACCGATGAAGGTGTCCGCAGCATCCACGGTGATCAGACGCGCACCGGTTGCCGCGACGAAGTCCTGCTCGACCTGCGTGCGCTCACCGGCTCGCATCAAACCGTGATCGACGAAGACACACGTCAACCGGTCGCCGATTGCCCGCTGAACCAAAGCCGCAGCGACAGCCGAGTCGACACCACCGGACAGACCGCAGATGGCGTGTCCGTCGCCGACCTGCTCGCGAACCTGCTCGATCAGCGCATCGGCGATGTTGGACGCCGTCCACGCTGCCGGAATACCGGCGATCTCGTGCAGGAAGCGGCTCAGGACCTGCTGACCGTGCGGGGAATGCAGAACCTCGGGGTGGTACTGCACGCCGGCGAGCTTGCGAGCGCGGTCCTCGAACGCTGCGACGGGAGCGCCATCGCTGGTCGCAGTCACCTCGAAGCCGGACGGCGCTTCGGTGACGGCGTCACCGTGGCTCATCCACACCGGCTGCGTCGCGGGAAGTCCGTCGTGCAGCAACCCACCGGATACCGCGATGTCGGTACGGCCGTATTCGCGGGTACCGGTCTCGGCAACGGTGCCGCCGAGGGCGCCTGCCATTGCCTGGAATCCGTAGCAGATTCCGAAAACCGGGATGTCGTGATCAAAAAGTGCGGGATCGAGCTTGGGAGCACCGTCTGCGTAGACACTCGAGGGCCCACCCGAGAGCACAACAGCCAAGGGGTTCTTGGCCACGATCTCCTCGACGGTCGTGGTGTGCGGAATCACCTCCGAGTAGACCTTGGCTTCGCGAACTCGCCGTGCGATCAACTGCGCGTACTGCGCTCCGAAGTCGACGACAAGAACTGGTCTCTGCTGCTCGATATCTGCCACAGGTGCAGTCTAATCGCCGCAGCCAGCGCTTCTGCGCATGCATGGACTCAGCCCGCTCCTCGGCCGAGTGAGCGCGAGGTACGTCACTACAAAGGCCGACCCTCCGGACTGCGCGGCGACCTCGGGGCGAACTAGACCACCGTCCAGATCAACGATGCCCCAATCGCCAGCACCTTAGCTTCGGCAATCAAAACGGCGACATCATCGCAGGCCAGAGCCCGAAATGGACGGAGGGTGAATTTTCTGGACGTTTGACCGATTCGCCTGAACCAAACGTCCAGTAAAGGTAATCTCGCCCGTCAAGTGATCAGGATCACGATCGCAAACGGCCGGCGCCGCCGAACGGCGCTCACCTCGAGGAGGACCTGTGCGTCGATTCATACGACGACTCGCCATACCTGTCGCGGCTGTGACGGCTGCCGCCGGACTTCTAGTCCTCGGCACGCCGGCCACTGCTGACGAAGCCCCGCCGACCACCTTCACCGGCACGACCGACAATCTGATCTTCACGAAGAGTGTCATCGGGAACGCGGCAGTTCACCCGGGTGACACCGTCACGTACAAGACCGAGATCAAGCACAACGAAAGCGGCATCGAACGGTCGATCGCAAAGATCCGTGACATCCCGCCCGCAGGATTCGTCCTCGTGCCGGGCAGCGCCAAGGCCACCTACCTGGGTGTGACCAACCGGGCGACGATCAGCAACGAATCAGATGGCGGAGTCTCAGCGAAGTGCTCGAGCGGCTGCACCTTCCTCGTCGGTGGATTCGTCGTCAAGAAGAACCAACCCGTCACGCTCGAAGCGACCTACACGGTCCCTGTCGGCACAGCGTTCGGGACGTACGACAGCGGCATGCTCTTCGACGTCAACGCCTTCAGCACGCAGCAGGGCCTCAACCCGATCAACGTCAACGTCCAGGTCGTCGACCCGTCTGTCGCCACCGGTACCACTCTGGTTGCACCGGCAACGGCGAAGGTCGGCACGCCGGTCGACCTGACCGCGACGGTTGCGCCGTCCGACGCGAGCGGCACCGTCCAGTTCAAGGACGGCGGCAACGACATCGGCTCACCCGTCCCGGTCTCGGGCGGTAGCGCCACCCTCTCCCACACCTTCGACAGCGTCGGCGCCCACGACATCACCGCCGCGTACAACGCCGGTCCGGGATTCCACAGTTCGACCTCCGGAGTCCAGACCGTCGACGTCTCCGCGGACACCACCACCACGATCTCGGCTCCGAACGCCGCATTGGTCGGTGACAGCATCACCGTGAGCGCCGTCGTCACACCGGCGAACGCCGTGGGCACGGTGCAGTTCAAGGACGGCGACACCAACCTCGGCGCACCGGTGGCCGTGGTCGACGGAACGGCTTCCCTGACCCGTAGCTACGACGCCTCCGGCACGCACAGCTTCACCGCAGTGTTCACCGGCGAGGCCGGCTACGGCGATTCAGTGTCCACCGCAACCCAACTCGACGTCAGCGATCCCGACTGGGGAACCACCACCACCGTTGTCGAACCGCTCACAGCAGTCGTCGGTGAACCGACCAACCTCTCGGCCACCGTCTCCCCCATCCCGAGCAGCGGAACCGTGACGTTCAAGGTCGACGGCGCCGAGGTCGGTACCGCACCCGTCGGCACGGGTGACGGCGTCGCGATCCTCCCGCACACCTTCGCATCAGCCGGTGCCGCAGCCGTGGTTGCCGAGTTCTCCGGCGGAACCGGATTCATCGGCTCCACGTCCACATCGTTCACGGTGAACGTCACCGATCCCGAGCCCGCCCGCGCGGACACCACGACAGTCCTGACTGTCAGCGGCTCCGCTCAGGTCGGAAAGGCATTGCAACTCAAGGCCACTGTTGCACCCGGAACAGCAAACGGAATGATCCAGTTCAAGTCCGGCACGACGCCCATCGGCGCACCCGTTGCCGTCGTCAACGGCGTCGCGACGCTCACGCACACCTTCGACGACGAGGGAACGTTCGGCCTCACTGCCAACTTCGTCGGCGACGCCGGCTGGAAGAACTCCGTCTCCGGCCCGACGGTCGTGCAGGTCGGCACCGCGCCGACCGACGGCGGCGGCACCGGAAGCGTGGACACCGGTTCACTCAGCGGCCTCATCCCGCTCTTCGGAAGCTAGTCCCCCACATCAGCTTTGGACACCACTCCCGTACCCAGCTCAGGAGAATCCATGTTCGTGTACTCCAGACGTCGCATCGCGGCGCCGATCGCCGCCACGGCACTCGCCAGTGGCGTCATCCTCGCGGGAATCCCCGCATCAGCGGCCCCGGCGACAACAACTTTCGGAACGAGTTGCCTCGCAACCCCGTCCGCCGTCGCCGGTCCGACCACGCAGTCCCAGTCCGGTTCGGTCATCGTCGACGCACCGGAGAGCGTCGGAGCGGGTGAGACCTTCGAGGTCACCATCCAACCCGGTCCCATCGCCTTCCCCGGATCGGCTTCGGGGGCGACCGTCCAGAACGTCTCCCGCATCAAGGTCGACGTCGACGTTCCCGCGAACGCCACCCTGGTGGAAGCCACCATCGTTCCCGGAACTTCGGCAGGGCTCAGCGGTGTCGCGCCGAGCATCCTGCGTGTCAACGAGAACGGCAACGTCGATCCCAACGGAACGATTCTGCGTCTCTCCGGAAACAACCAGGTCATCGGAAACAGCCCCAGCTCGAGCATCAACTCCGAGGGCGGGATAGTCGTCAAGGCGACCGGCAAGAACGTCGACGGCTCCAACAATGCCGACGGCTACACCCAGTTCCAACTCCCCCAGGTCAAGGCCATTCTCAAGGCCGGCGATTCAGGGGACGTCGCGATGAAGGTACGCACCGGCGGTAGCGCAGGAGCATGGAACAACGATCGCAACTTCCTCACATTCCTCCCCAAGGCCACCCTGGTCATCACCGCCTGGGCGCCTACGCGGTGCACCCCTCGTGACGCTGAGAACGGTCCTCTCAACAGCGGCGCAGGCCCCCTCGCCACGACACGGATCATCGAAGCGGACAAGGCAACCACCACCACTGTCGTCGGACCGGCCAACGCCAAGAACGGAACTCCTGTCACTCTGTCGACCAACGTGAGCGGCGGCGCAAACGGTGGAACCGTCCAGTTCTTCGACGGCGACAACCCCCTCGGGGACGCGGTGCCGGTCACCGGAGGGTCGGCAAGCATCTCCCCGACCTTCACCGAGGACGGACCGCACTCCATCACCGCGAGCTACAGCGGTGCACCCGGATTCCTGGCGTCGACGTCGGCGTCGGCCAAGATCGTGACCGTCACGACCGATGCGCCGCCTGACGCCGTGACCACTACCGCAACGGTTTCGCCGTCTACCGCGAAGGTCGGTCAGGACGTCAACCTCACCGCCAAGGTCGATCCGCAGGGCACCGGCGGCACCGTCGACTTCATCGTCGACGGCACCGAAACGCTGACTGCCACGGTCGGAACAGACGGGGTTGCCATCGCTCCGTACACCTTCACCTCGACTGGAACGCACAAGGTTGTCGCGAAGTTCACGGGTTCACCAGGATTCGCGCCGTCCGCTGCCCCGGCATTCCCGGTCAGTGTCACGACTCCGGCTCCCGCTGACGTCGAGACGTCCACGGTTCTCGACGCCGTCGGAACTGTTCAGAAGAACACCCCGGTGACACTCAAGGCAACGGTCGATCCGGCCGGTGCCACGGGCAAGGTCCAGTTCAAGGTCGGTGACACCCTCATCGGTGGACCGGTCGACGTGGTCAACGGTGTCGCAACGGTACCGGCCACCTTCTACAACTCCGGGACCTACAGTGTCACCGCCGAATTCGTGGGTGGTTCGGGCTACACGTCCTCGGCCTCCGCGCCGCAGACCCTGACCGTCCCCGGTGATACCGACGGCGGACCCGGTGGCGGAACCGGCAGCCTCGACCTCGGCACCCTCTTCGGGTCGCTGGGCGGCTGACAAGGTGGGCTGACGATCTGAAACTGCAAAAGGGGCGTGCCGTCGAATCCTCGACGACACGCCCCTTTTCGGTTCGCGGTGAACTATCCGGCAGCAGGCTCCGCCGGAACAGCCGTAGCCGTCTTGCCGCCGGTGATCTTCACGATCGGCAGAACCAGCGCTGCCGGAGCCGACGCCGGCACCACGGGCGACTTGGGTGCAATCGGAGCCAAACGCTCGTAGCCGCTGCCCTGGGCGGGACGCAGGTCCGTCTCCCCCTTGTTCGGCCACAGCGAGGCCGAGCGCTCGGCCTGAGCGGCGATGGTCAGCGACGGATTCACGCCGAGATTGGCCGAGACCGCTGCACCGTCGACGACGCTGAGCGTCGGGTAGCCGTACACGCGGTGGTACGGATCGATGACGCCGTGATCGGAATCCGACGCGATAGCGCAACCGCCCAGGAAGTGCGCGGTCAAAGGAACGTTGAAGATCTCGCCCCACGTGCCGCCTGCGACGCCGTCGATCTTCGCGGCAACTCGACGCGTCGCCTCGTTGCCCTCGGGAATCCACGTCGGATTCGGCTGACCGTGGCCCTGCTTGCTGGTGACCTTGCGTCGACCGAACAGGCCCTTCTTCGTGTATGTGGTGATCGAGTTGTCGAGGTTCTGCATGACCAACGCGATGATCGTGCGCTCGCTCCAGTCCTTGACAGTCAGCATGCGCAGCATCTGGTACGGGTTCTTCGCGACCACACCGAGGAACTTGATCCACCGCGGTGTCGAGCCACCGCCATCCGTCATCAAGGTCTGCAGCAGTCCCATCGCGTTGGAACCCTTGCCGTAGCGGACCGGCTCGATGTGGGTGTCGCTGCTCGGGTGGAACGACGACGTGATCGCCACTCCGCGGGTCAGGTCGAGTGCGGGATCGACCTTGTACTTGCCTGCGCCGACGATGGATTCGGAGTTTGTTCGAGTCAGCTCGCCGAGCTTGTCGGAGAGCTTGGGCAGCGCTCCGGTGTCCTTCATGTCGAAGAGCAGATGCTGAGTGCCCCACGTTCCGGCCGCGAGAATCACGTTCGCAGCCGTGTAGGTGCGGCGGTTCTTGCGTCCGAATGCACCGGTTCGCTCGGTGAACACGTCCCACGAACCGTCGCGAGCCTCACGAAGTCCGGACACGGTGGTCATCGGAATGATCTCGGCGCCGGCTGTCTCGGCAAGGCCCAGGTAGTTCTTGAGGAGAGTGTTCTTCGCGCCGTGACGGCAGCCCGTCATGCACTCGCCGCACTCGATGCAACCGGTGCGCTCGGGTCCGACGCCGCCGAAGTACGGGTCCTTCGCCTTCTTGCCCGGCTCACCGAAGTAGACGCCGACGGGCGTCTGGATGAACGTGTCGCCGACGCCCATGTCGTCGGCGACCGACTTCATGATCTCGTCAGCGGGCGTCATGTGCGGATTCTGCACGACGCCGAGCATCTTCTGAGCCTGCTCGTAGTACGGGGTGAGCTCACTTCGCCAGTCGGTGATGTGCGCCCACTGCTTGTCTTGGAAGAACGGCTCCGGTGGCTGGTACAGCGTATTGGCGTAGTTCAACGACCCGCCGCCGACGCCTGCGCCCGCGAGGATGAGGCAGTCGCGCAGCAGATGCACGCGCTGAATGCCGAAGCAACCCAGCTTCGGAGCCCAGAGGAACTTCTTGAGATCCCAGCTGGTCTTCGCGAAATCTTCGTCGGCATACCGTCGGCCGGCTTCGATGACGCCGACCTTGTAGCCCTTCTCCACGAGACGAAGCGCGCTCACGCTTCCGCCGAACCCGGATCCGACGATCAGTACGTCGTAGTCCGTTGCCCGTTGCTTGCCCATCAGGACACCTCCACCGTGAACCGTAGTTACCCGCCAGTATGCACCTATCCCTTGTGACTACCACCACAAGGGGCCCCATAAGCGTAACCGCAAGTATCAGGAACGGAAGAAAGTCCTGCACAACGAACTGTGGCCCCGGTTCACGAAGAACCGGGGCCACAGAAAGGTACAAACTACGCGCGGACCGTCAGTCCGACCTTCTGGAACTCCTTGAGGTCGGAGTACCCGGCCTTGGCCATCGACCGACGAAGACCGCCGACGAAGTTCAGAGAACCGTACGGATCATCCGAAGGACCGCTCAGGACCTGATCCAGGCTCGGACGCTCGCCGTAGGAAACCGGAAGAAGCGCTCCACGCGGAACCGAAGGATGAGCCGCAGCGGACGGCCAGTACCAGCCGCCACCCGGCGCCTCGGCGGACACGGCCAGCGGCGTGCCCAGAACGGCAGCGTCGGCACCGCAGGCGATGGCCTTCGCCAGATCACCCGAAGTTGCGATGTCACCGTCGGCGATGACGTGGACGTAGCGTCCACCCGTCTCGTCGAGGTAGTCGCGCCTGGCTGCTGCAGCATCGGCAATCGCCGTGGCCATCGGAACGCCGATACCCAGGACCTCACCGGTGGTGGTTGCACCCTCGGTGGAGCCGTACCCGACGATGACACCGGCAGCGCCGGTACGCATCAGGTGCAGCGCGGTGCGGTGGTCACTGACCCCACCAGCGACAACCGGAACGTCGAGTTCCGAGATGAACGTCTTGAGGTTCAGCGGTTCCTGCTCGGTGTGCACGACGTGCTCGGCCGAGATGATGGTGCCGTGGACGACCAGCAGGTCGATTCCGGCCTTGATCAGCTCGGGCGTCAGTGCGCGCGCATTCTGCGGACTGACCCGAACGGCAGTGGTGACCCCCGAATCACGGACCTGCGCCACCGCAGCAGCCAGAAGACCCGCCTGCAGCGGTGCCGCGTGCAGCTCCTGCAAGTAGCGGATGGCTGCGTCGACGCCACCGTCCTTCTCGGCGATCTCGACGAGACGCCGGAGCTTCTCCTCGACATCGGGGTGACGGCCCCACAGGCCTTCACCGTTGATGACACCGAGGCCGCCGCGCCTACCCAGCTCGATCGCGAAGGTCGGCGAGACCAACGCGTCGGTGGGATGTGCGAGGACTGGGATGTCGAACCTGTAAGCGTCGAGCTGCCAAGCAGTCGACACCTCCTTCGACGAACGGGTTCGCCGGGAGGGAACGATGTTCACATCGTCCAACTCGTAGGTACGTCGGGCCGTTCGACCCATGCCGATCTCAACGAGGTCGCGCACGCGCGCCCCTTTCTCGTGTACTGGTTGCTAACGAGCGGTGTAGTTGGGTGCTTCGACAGTCATCGTGATGTCGTGCGGATGGCTTTCCTTCAAACCGGCCGCCGTGATCTGGACGAACTGAGCGTTCTGCAGGTGCTCGATCGTCGCCGACCCCGTGTAACCCATGGCAGCGCGCAGACCACCGGTGAGCTGGTGCGTCACCTGGGAAAGCGGGCCACGGAACGGAACACGGCCTTCGATGCCTTCCGGAACCAACTTGTCCTCGGAAAGTACGTCGTCCTGGAAGTACCGGTCCTTGGAGTACGACTTGGCCTCGCCGCGCGACTGCATCGCGCCGAGCGAACCCATTCCGCGGTAGCTCTTGAACTGCTTGCCGCCGACCAGGATCAGTTCGCCGGGCGATTCAGCGGTACCGGCCAGGAGCGAACCCAGCATGGCCGTCGACGCACCCGCGGCAAGAGCCTTCGCGATGTCACCGGAGAACTGGAGTCCACCGTCAGCGATGACGGGCACACCGAGTGGCTTGCACGCGGCAACCGCTTCCAGGATGGCCGTGACCTGAGGGGCACCGACACCGGCGATGACGCGGGTGGTGCAGATGGAACCAGGGCCGACTCCGACCTTGACGGCATCGACGCCGGATTCGACCAGTGCCAGAGCACCTGCACGCGTAGCGACGTTGCCACCGATGATCTGAACCCGCTCACCCAGTTCACGCTTGAGCTTGGCGATCATGTCGAGAACGTTGGACGAATGACCGTGCGCACTGTCAACCACGAGTACGTCCACACCGGCATCGGTGAGCGCCATCGCACGCTGGAAGGCGTCGTCGCCTGCACCGACCGCAGCGCCGACGAGCAGTCGACCGTCACGGTCCTTGGTAGCGTCCGGATGCTGCTCGGTCTTGACGAAGTCCTTGACCGTGATCAGACCGGTGAGCTTGCCGTTGCCGTCGACGATCGGCAGCTTCTCGATCTTGTGCCGACGAAGAAGGCCCAGTGCCACGTCTGCGGTGACGCCTTCCTGAGCGGTGATCAGCGGCATCTTGGTCATGATCTCGACGACCGGACGATTCTGGTCGACCTCGAAACGCATGTCACGGTTCGTGACGATGCCGACCAGCTGGCCGGCGTCGTCGGTGACCGGCAGACCCGAGATGCGGAAGCGAGCGCACTTCGCGTCGACCTCACCCATCGTGTCGGTCGGCTTACACGTGACGGGATCGGTCACCATGCCGGCCTCGGAGCGCTTGACGGTCTCGACCTGTCCTGCCTGAACCTCGACGGACGAGTTGCGGTGCAGAACACCCATGCCGCCGGCGCGTGCCATCGCAATTGCCATGCGCGACTCGGTGACGGTGTCCATCGCAGAACTGACCAACGGAATCCGCAGACGGATGTCGCGGGTCAGTTGACTGGACGTGTCGACCTGGCTCGGGATGACGTCGGACGCAGCAGGCAACAGCAGCACGTCGTCGTAAGTCAGTCCCAGCATCGCGACCTTGTTGGGGTCGTCTCCTCCGGTGTGTACATGTCCTGCAGAACTACTCATGCGGTCAGGACCCTCCATGGACCTAGATTCGCCCAGGGCGACCGCTGTAGCAGCCGCCTCGAAACGGATTACGAAAGCTGGATATCGGATAGAAGGCGCCTGCACGGAAAGAAATTCCTGGCACCTTTTCCCGGCGTTGCACACCATGGTATCGGCTCACTCAAAGGTCCGAACCATCCCACCCACGCTGCGGGTACGCGTAACAAGTGGCGCTGACCCCCCTGACCTGCGTACCGTGGTGCTGTGCGTGATCAACTGCCCCCCGGTCTGCCGCCAGATCCCTTCGCCGGCGACCCAGCTGACCCCTCCGCGGCTCTCGATGCCATCGAGCCGGGCCAACCACTCGACCCCCACGAACGCCAAGCGGTCGAGGAGGATCTCGCTGACCTCGCCGTCTACGAGGCGCTCCTCGCTCACCGCGGCATCCGCGGTCTCGTAGTGTGCTGCGAAGACTGCCAACAAGATCACTACCACGACTGGGACATGCTGCGCGCAAACCTGCTGCAGCTCCTCGTGGACGGAACCGTCCGCCCCCACGAGCCTGCCTACGACCCGATGCCTGAGGCATATGTCACGTGGGACTACTGCCGTGGATACGCCGACGCGTCGATGAACGAGGCGATGCACGGCGACGGTTTCGACAGCTGAGCGAAACCCCACCAGGTTCAAACGAAAGTGGCCGACAAGCAATTGCTTGTCGGCCACTTTCGTATGAACTTGGACCGCAACGATGCGATCAGAGCGGGAACCTCAGGGTGGGGGTGAAGAAGAATCACCCGACGGCGACGAGGCCGGGGCCAGTGACGTCGTTGTCGTGGTGGTCGTCGTGGTCGTGGTAGTCGTCGTGGGCGACGATGACGGTGTAGACGACGCCGCGCTTGGACCAGGCGCTTGCATGATTCCAGGGTCGGGCGTTGTCGTTGTGGTCACGCCGCCAGACAACTGAGGGTTGGCCGGATTGACTGAAGTCCCCGGAATCGCCGTGGGAGAGGTGGCAAGCGAGGATTGCTGATCGGACGTCAACGGCGGTACTGCGGGTGACGTGGTCTCCTGGACCTGCGTCATCAACTTGCCCCAACGCTCGACGAGATCCGTCTTGTCCTGCGAGTCCTTGACCGCATCGGCACGGTGAGCTGCGTTGTCCAGCACCATCTTTGCCGCGGGAATGTCCCCGGCGGCCAACAGACGCTCGGCCTTTTCCAGCTCGGATGTCGTGTCGATCTTCGCGACCGTCGAGTTGGCCTCGTCGGCGAAGACGACCTGCTTGACGCCCCAGAGGGCATCGCCGGGCTGGGCGTCGTACGCCATCGCTGTGGCACCACCGAAGACCACTGCTGCAACAGCTGCTGCGGCGGCGATCGGGCGGACCACACGCAATCGGGAACGGGAACGGGAACGCTGACGATCGGAGAAGCCGGACGGCGTCGCTGTGATTGCAGCGATGACATCGTCCAACAACGGACCCTCGGGCATCGGAGTCGCAACGACATCGTCACGCCATTGCAAGAGAATCAACGCAAGTTCGTACTGTTCGGTGCTATCGGTTGCTACCGGCCCGCCACTCGAAATGGACTCGATCAGCGCATCGTCACGCCGAACCGCAGCCAAGTCCACTGGCGTACCGTCGTCGGCGAGATCACCGAGATTCGAAGCGTCACGCCCCTCGTCTCTAGCCAAAGCTCTCACCTGCTTTCGTTACTTCTTTTTTCAGTTTCGCGATCGCCCTGTGCTGAGCGACTCGTACAGCTCCGGCGGTACTACCGACGGCGACGGCCGTTTCCTCGGCCGACATCCCGACCACCAGGCGAAGTATCAAGATTTCTCGATGCTTCTCCGGAAGTGTGCCGAGAAGTTCATGCATCTGTCTGCTGGACTCCGAATCGAGTGCTCGCTGTTCGGGACCATCATCCAGTGCTATTACATCCGGTACTTCGGAAACGGGCTCCGACTTGTTACGGGCGGAACTTCTATGCGCGTCCGCAACCTTGTGCGCGGCAATTCCGTACACAAAGGCCATGAACGGGCGTCCCTGGTCTTGATAACGCGGCAGCGCGGTCATCACGGCCAGACACACTTCCTGCGCGACGTCGTCAGCGGACAGGTGTCCCCGCTCGGCCGCACCCACTCGACCGCGGCAGTAGCGCACCACCATCGGTCGGATGTTCTCCAGAACCAAAGCTAGAGCTGTACGGTCGCCCTGCGCAGCAGCGGCGACCGCGGTGTCCAACTCATCGCTCGTATTTGTCATCGTCAGCGAAAATCCTGGCGTTACAGTGGCACCTCCCGAGCGGGTGTGCTCCCGCTCTCAGCGGAACCCTCTAAGAGTAACCATCCGGACCGGCTGGTCTCCGCATGCCCGCCCAGCAGTCGCGATATCAAAACGGCCCTGTGGGAATCGTTCGCGAGAGACTTCGGGTGGATCGATTACGACAAAGGTAGGAGTGATCCACCGCGCATCGCAATCAGATCGCCGATCTCACGGGCACTCGGCGAGGTCCTCCCGCCGCTCACGCCCTCGATCAGCAGCGACGACGCCCAGGCCAGGGGCAGCAGGCCGTATTGCTGACACCGCGCAAGCACTTCCGCTGCCGACTCCACGGCAGCGCTTGGGTCTGTTCCGGTCAGCGCGGCGCTGCGCAGTAGATCCGACTTCACGCGGTGCCGGACGGACTCCGATTTCCCCGACAATTCGACGGCGCGTTCTGCGTGTCTGCGGGCGCGCGCGAAGTCACCTCCCGCCAGCGCCAGTTCCGCCGAGACCCATTCGATCCGAATTTCCTGCCGCCACAGCCCGCCCTCGCCGCCCAGACGGGTCCGACACTCCCCCAGCAGGCGCCAGCCGAGCGGGAGCCGGCCACAACCGAGGGCGTCCGCGGCCAGACCGGTCAGAGCGTCACAGGCAGCCTCTGGATCGACTGGCAGACCGCCGACGATCGCCAGTGCGCGCCCGTCCCACGTCGACGCGAGTGCGTGACGTCCACTCTGGCGAAGAAACGACGCCCTCGTGCTGGCAGAGAGAGAGGCAAGAATTCGATCCGAGTGCGTCGAGGACCCCGTCGTGAGCCGATCGAGGACATCCAATGCTGCCCGCGCCCTGGCGTAGTGCCCCTGACCACCCAGAATTACTGCCGTTGTCCACCAATCCCGGGTAGAGCTAGGCGCCGGGAGACGGTCAAGGTCCGGATCCGCACCGAATGCGGCGGATTCGAGAGTCCCGGGACGGCCAGGTGACTCAGTGAACGAAGGCGATTCAGGGGGCTCAGGTGTCGACACAGGTAGATCATCGCAGCAGCGCCAACAGACAAGCGCCTGACCGATGCCGTTTGCCGCACGGGAAGACGAAAAGGCAAGTTTGTCGGAGTTAATCAGATATTCAACTGAGATTTGCCGAATGTACTCGTAATGATATTTAACGGGCATATATCCGTGACGTTAACTGCGCATTACTTATTGGACAGATGTCCTAGTTGAAACTTGGGCACTAAGTCCCGAAATGGAGTACGGCCCTGCCCGCGCAATATCGGACAAATGGCGCAAACCGAGCCGGCGGGCTGAGTGTTTTCGCCGGGCGATCAGCAGCAAACATATCTTTGATCTGTGGGTTTCGCATCTCGAGCAGCCAGGCTTGCCTGCCACCACCTCGATCGACCCGATTTCAACATCGGCGCAGCACAACGCATGAGAGACCCGAAATGTAAATATATACTTCGTTAACTCTCGCATTTCGATATATGCCGATCGCCACTGAACGAGCCTATTGACGCGATTTACTCAGCACCCTTACGGTTAGCAAGCGTGAACGATTCAGAAGGCCCGGATAACCTCCGGGCAACTTGGTCCGCTCGTTGATCAACGCGAGCTTGCAGTAAGGAGTCAACATGCCTGCACCGAATCACCTTCCAGGCCCCAACGCAGACATCTGGGACTGGCAGATGCACGGTCTGTGCCGCGGAGTCGACTCCTCCATGTTCTTCCATCCCGATGGCGAACGCGGTAGAGCACGTGCCCAGCGCGAAACCCGCGCAAAAGAGATGTGCCGTCAGTGCCCGGTACTGATGCAGTGCCGCAGCCACGCGCTGACCGTCGCCGAGCCGTACGGCATCTGGGGAGGAATGTCGGAAACCGAACGTGAACTACATGCGCGCCACCGTCGCACCACCCGCATAGCTTCCTGATACACGTAGGTCGAGTGCACAAGGCCCCCGAGAGTTTTCGGGGGCTTTTGCTTGTGTACGCCAGCTCCTGAAAAGAATTTCCGACTCCGACCCATCCTGTCGACAACCGACTCCGAATGCCTTCTGACAGTGCACCTCAGCACATCCCTTCAGGAAGGCAGACCCATGAACACCTCTACTCGAGTTCTGGCAGTCACCGCAGCAGCCTCTTTCGCCGTCTTCGGCGTCGTCGGTTGCTCCTCCGACGACAACGATTCGTCGACCGACACGTCCAGCGCCGCCATGACGTCTTCTGCCATGGGATCGAGCATGTCTCCCAGCAGCGCGATGGCGGAGCCTGCTTCTGATCTGGTCGGTGCCGGTTGTGCCGACTATGCAGCCGCAGTGCCGAGCGGCGCCGGATCGGTCAGCGGAATGGCCCAGGATCCGGTTGCCACAGCGGCATCCAACAATCCGTTGCTCACCACCTTGACCGCGGCAGTCTCCGGACAGCTCAACCCGGACGTCAACCTGGTCGACACTCTCAACGGCGGCGAGTTCACCGTCTTCGCACCGATCGACTCGGCATTCGCCAAGATCGACCCCGCGACGATCGACAGCCTCAAGACGGACAGCGCCACGCTGACCAAGATCCTCACCTACCACGTGGTTCCCGGCCAGATCGCTCCTGACGCGATCGACGGAACGCACCCCACCGCAGAGGGCGGAACGGTCACCGTCACCGGATCCGGTGACAACATCAAGGTCAACGACGCAACTGTCGTCTGCGGTGGAGTCAAGACCGCAAACGCCACCGTCTACCTCATCGATTCGGTGCTGATGCCGCAGTAGTCCCCACCTGCTGTGCGCCTTTATTAACCCCCCGCGGTTAATAAAGGCGCACAGCGGCCAACGGCGGGCCGAGAGAAAAGAACCGGACATGCACGCTACGGTTGTACGCGATGAAGCGAGACAACTCTTCGTGAGCGAGCCAGACCATGCGTCGGATGCGGCCGACGCATGCCCGACGGACAATTCTGCGGCCCGCACCGCGCGAATCGTGGAATCACGCGAGCTGGCAGTGATCCTCGCGAACGTGGCCGGTGGCGACCAGAGCGCCTTTGCCGAGTTCTACGACCGAACCAGCTCCCGTGTCTACGGCATGGTTCTCCGTGTACTCCGTGATCCAGGCTTCTCCGAGGAAGCGGTCCAAGAGGTCTACCTCCAAGCCTGGAAATCGGCCGACAGCTTCGATCCTGCCAAGGGGTCCGCACTCTCCTGGCTTCTGACGCTTGCCCACCGCCGCGCGGTGGATCGCGTGCGCTCCGAACAGTCGAGTTCGGATCGACAGGCTCTCTACGACACCACCAATGCCACTCCCGAGTTCGACGTCGTCAGCGACGAAGTGACACGAAGAGACGAGCATCGTGCTGTCACCGACTGCCTCGAAACGCTGACGGACACTCAGCGCCAATCGGTGACTCTCGCCTATTACGGCGGCCGAACGTACCGCGAGGTGGCCGAAGATCTCGGCGTGGCGATTCCCACGATCAAGTCGCGAATTCGCGACGGACTACTGCGCCTACGTGGATGTTTGGGGGTGATGTGAGATGGACGAAGAGCTGATCGACTACGCGTACGCCTACGCGATCGATGCGTTGGACCTCGACGAGCGCCGTGAGGTCGACAGACGACTTGCCGCTTCGGACTCCGCGACCCGCGCCGAATTCGACGCCCAGGTCCGACTCACCTCCGAAACCATGGCCGCGATGACCGTCGTCGACGCCGTCGAGCCCCCGCCGTCGCTGCGCAGCAGCGTCCTCGCCTCGATCGCAGAACAGACCGCGGCTCCCAACGCCCCGGTTTCGCTGGCCGAGCGTCGTAACCGTCGACGCCCGTGGACCATGGCACTTGCGGCGGCCGCCGCAGTCGCAATCCTGGTCGGCGGCATCGGAATCGGACGCACGCTGTCCGACAACACGCCGCCGCAGAACCCCGCATCCGAAATCATGGCAGCACCCGACGTTCATGCCACGACGCGTGACATTCCGGGCGGCGGTAGTGCCACGACGCTGTTCTCGCCCTCCGAAGACGCCGCAGTCCTCGTGATGAACGATGTGACTCCCCCGAGTCCGGATACCGTCTACCAGATGTGGCTGGTGCCGGGCGACACCGACGACACCACGATGATCCCGATGGGGACGATGGCTCCGAGCGACGTCAAACCCACTACCCAGGTGGTGCTCGACGGCATCGGCCCGAACACGAAGTTGGCGTTCACGGTCGAACCGCCCGGCGGATCGCAGCAGCCCACCAGCGAGCCGTTCGCAACGATCCCGCTCATCTGATCGCCAGACGAAAGAAGAGATCCCCCACCGGAATCCGGTGGGGGATCTCTTCTTTGTCGAAACTACGAGCAGCGAGCTAGTGGCTGTGACCGTGTCCGGTGTCGGCAACTGCCTCGGTCGGCTTCTCGACGACAGCGCTCTCGGTCGTGAGGATCATGCGCGCGACGGAAGCGGCGTTGACCACTGCCGAGCGAGTGACCTTGACCGGGTCGACGACGCCGTCGGCAAGCAGGTTGCCGTAGGTGAGGGTGGCAGCGTTGAAGCCTTCGCCCTTGGTCATCTCGGCGACCTTGCTGACAACGACGGATCCGTCGATGCCTGCGTTGCTGGAGATCCAGAACAACGGAGCGTTGAGGGCTTCACGGACCACGGCAACGCCGGTGGCCTCGTCACCCGACAGGCCGAGGTTCCCGATCAGAGCCGTACCGGCCTGAACGAGAGCCGATCCGCCACCGGGGACGATGCCCTCGGCAACTGCTGCCTTGGCTGCGTTGACCGCATCCTCGACGCGGAACTTGCGTTCCTTGAGATCGGTTTCGGTGGCTGCGCCGACCTTGATGACGGCCACGCCGCCGGACAGCTTCGCCAGACGCTCTTCGAGCTTCTCGCGGTCCCAATCCGAATCGGTGTTCTCGATCTCGCGACGCAACTGCGCGACGCGGGTCGCGATGTCGTCAGCGGTGCCGGCACCGTCGACGATGACCGTCTCGTCCTTGGTGACGACAACGCGGCGAGCGCTGCCGAGCAGGTCGAGGCCGGCTTCCTTCAGGGAGAGGCCGACGTCGGTGTTGATGACGGTGCCTGCCGTGACGACTGCGAGGTCGTCGAGGAATGCCTTGCGACGATCACCGAAGAACGGCGCCTTGACGGCGACGGCCTTGATGGTCTTGCGGATGGAGTTGACCACCAGGGTGGAGAGAACTTCACCCTCGACGTCCTCGGCGATGATCAAGAGCGGCTTGCCGGATTCGGCAACCTTCTCGAGCAGCGGCAGGAAGTCGGGAAGTGAGCTGATCTTCTCGCGGAAGAGCAGGATCAACGCGTCTTCGTAGACGGCCTTCTGCGCATCGATGTCGGTGACGAAGTAGGGCGAGAGGTAGCCCTTGTCGAACTGAACGCCTTCGGTGACAACGAGTTCGGTTGCAACGGTGGAGGATTCCTCGACCGTCACGACGCCGTCGGTTCCGACACGGGTGAGTGCCTCGCCGACGAGCTTGCCGATCTCTTCGTCACGCGAGGAGACGGTGGCGACCTGGGCGATCGACTTCTCGCCCTCGACCGGGGTGGCCGCGGCGAGCAGTTCCTCGACGACCTTGTCGGCTGCGGCGTTGATGCCGACGCCGAGCGCCATCGGGTTCGCGCCCGCTGCGATGTTCTTGAGTCCGCCGCGGACGATGGCCTGGGCCAGAACGGTCGCGGTCGTGGTGCCGTCGCCGGCAACATCGTTGGTCTTGGTGGCGACGCTCTTGACGAGCTGCGCGCCGAGGTTCTCGAAGGGATCTTCGAGCTCGATCTCACGGGCGATGCTCACACCGTCGTTGGTGACGGTGGGGCCGCCGAATGCCTTGGCGAGCACGACGTGGCGTCCACGCGGGCCCAAGGTCACCTTGACGGCGTCGGCAAGCTTGTCGACTCCGGCTTCGAGAGCGCGGCGTGCGGTCTCGTTGAACGCAATTTGCTTGGACATCTGTTCTGTCAGCTCCTGAATCTTCGGGGCGTGAACGCATTCCGCCCCGGGATCCTGTGTGGACTCCGGGGCGGATCACGTGTGTCTTACTTGGAGACGACAGCCAGCACGTCGCGTGCCGACAGGATCAGGTATTCCTGGCCGGCGTACTTGATCTCGGTTCCGCCGTACTTGGAGTAGATGACCGTGTCACCCTCCTTGACGTCGACCGGGATGCGGTTGCCCTGCTCGTTGACGCGGCCTTCGCCGACTGCAACGACGGTGCCCTCCTGGGGCTTTTCCTTGGCTGTGTCAGGAATGACCAGGCCGGAAGCCGTCGTCGTTTCAGCCTCGTTGGCCTGGACGAGGATCTTGTCCTCGAGCGGCTTGATGTTGACGCTCGCCACGATGAGCCCTCCACTTTGGGGTATGTGCGTCCGAGGCGATCCTCGGACAGCTGTTTGGGTATGCCGTTTACGGCGCGTCACTGCAGTCCCGTCGTCGCGGGTGCCGGAACTCGATCAGCGCCAATTGGCACTCTATACGTGAGAGTGCCAACCCTCAAGGACTGGGCGCATTTTTCTCTTCGTCCAGAGCGAAACAGGACAGCCGTCCACCACGTTCACCTATTGTTCACTTCGTGACGAACATCAATCGCCGTAGTTTTCTGACCTTCGCCGGACTCGGCGCCGTCGGCGCGGTCAGCCTTGGCAAGCCGTGGGGCCTGCAATACGCAGGCGCGTCGACCATTCCGACGTCAGGTCCCGGCACCACTCTCGAGTCCGTGTCCACGCCCGTCAGCAGCAGCGGCTACACCAGGCTCACTGCCGGTCCCGGGTGGGCGAACATCGTGCGCAGCGAGTTGGCCGAGCCGAAGTCAGGACGCGAGGACCGACGCACCGCGCTCGCCTCACTCGTGCAGTTGACCGACGTCCACATCGTCGACGCCCAGTCCCCCATGCGCTTCGAATACGTCCATCAGATCACCGGCTCGGCGTTCCGCCCCCAGGAGACCTTGACGGCGCACGGGTTGATTTCGCTTGTCCGACGCGTCAATTCGATCGGGAGCGGCCCGCACACCTCGCGCCCCTTCGATGCCGTGGTCACCACCGGCGACAACACGGACAACAAGGAATTCGCCGAACTCGACTGGTTCCTCACCTCACTCAACGGCGGAACCGTCGTCGCCAACACCGGCGCCAAGGACCGCTACGAGGGTGTGCAGAACTCGGGTGCCGATCTGTACTGGAACCCTGAATCGCCGATGCTCGACATGTACAAGAAGGCCGGCTTCCCGGAGATTCCGGACTTCTTCGGTGCCGCTTTCACTCCCGTGTCGAGCCCCGGCCTGAACACCCCTTGGTACTGCGTGTTCGGCAACCACGACGATTCGGTGTCGGGCACGGTGCCCAGCGGCATCCCACCGCTCGAAGCGATGTACACGGGATCTCTCAAATTCGAGGTGCCCGGTTCACCGGAGCAGGCCAAGCAGATCGACATCGCCACCAAGTTCGATCCCAGTGCGATTCCCGGAATCCTGTCCGCCTTCACTACGCCGCCGCGCCAGGTCACCCCCGACCCGTCGCGCGCACCGTTCACACCCCGGCAGTTCATCGCCGCACACCTTGATCCCGCGCACACCGGCCCCGGCCCTGTCGGGCACGGTTTCGCCCCCGACGCCGGCGAAACCGGTATCGGCTACTACTCGTTCCAGATCGCACCGGGCGTCGTCGGCATCAGCATGGACTCCACCAACCGCGCAGGCCTTGTCGACGGTTCGCTGGGCGCCGCTCAGTTCCAGTGGATCGAGAACACCCTGCGCGCCGGCAGCAGCACCTACTACGACGCCGCGGGCTCTCGCGTCACCGAGTCGCGCAGTGACACCTATTTCGTGCTGTTCAGTCACCACACGAGCGACACGATGGACAATCTCATTCCCGACCCCGAGAACGTCCTCGAGCCGCGCCTGCGCGGTTCACAGCTTCTGGACTTGCTGCATCGTTTCCCGAACGTACTTGCCTGGGTGAACGGACACACCCACGAGAACAAGATCACCCCGTGGCCCGGCGCGACCCCCGAGCAGGGCTTCTGGGAGATCAACACCGCCTCTCACATCGACTACCCACAGCTCGGGCGCATCATCGAGATCGCGGACAATCACGACGGAACGGTGTCGTTGCTTGCGACGCTCTTCGAAGCGGAAAGTCCCAATTCAGTCGAGTACAGCGACAAGTCGGCAGCCGGGCTCGCCTCGCTGTACCGCGAACTGTCGTTCAACGACATCCACCGCGACCCGAAGTTGACGGGTACCGGCGTCGACCAGAACGTCGAATTGTTGGTCCACACCGGACGATGACTCCGATTGCCGCAGTGTCCTAGGTGATTTCAGGTCCGCTCGAAGGCGAGCGGTGCGCTTTCGCCCACGACACTGCGGCAACCACGAATCGAACGCCGAATCCGATCAACACCAGATTGCAGACGATCTGAAGGCTCACGAGTCCCCTGGCAAGGTCCGTCTGTGCAGCGATGTCGCCGAAGCCGACGGTCGAGAACACCGACAGCGAAAAGTACAGGGCCGCCATACGCGACAGCGGTTCGGTGAAACTGCCGGCACTCGCATGCTCGACCGAAAAATAGGTGATGGACACCAACAGCAAGTAGGTCGGCATCACGACCGCCACTGCTTCGACCGCCTGTAGAGAAGGCACATCGGAACGCAGAATTCGACGCACCTGCCAGGTCGTCACGGCAAGCACCGCTGCCCCTCCACCGATCAAGAGGAAAATCGCACCCACTGTGTGGACATCGATCCACGGCAGGAAGAAGTACGCACATCCGAAGGCGATCATCGTCAGCGTGGGTCGAAGCACCGCACCCCGGATCAGCGCGCGTCGTCGATCCCGGTCGATGTGGGGAGAATCGCCTTTTTTCCGCATGAATCAATGATCGACAATTTCGCAGGTAAAACCACCCTTTCGGTCCGAAAAGGGTGTCATGGAGACAAAAAGCACTGAGCAATCCTCACGAACCTTCTGTAACGTTCATATAACGGCGGTCGATTGAACATTGACCGGTATTGACTGTGAGGAGGTGCGCGATGAGTTGTTCACTGGGAATTTCCACTGGATCTTCCGGTGTCTATTCAGCACTCGTCGACACCGATACCAGCACAAACGCGCCAGGAGCGGTACCTGCCGAGACTCGCTTCGTCTCGGCGGATCAGGCCAATTCCAACGTCGGTGACCTCGTCCGGGCGTCCATCAAGCTGATGACGACGCAGGTAACGGACGGATCTGAAGCGCCGCGCTCGATCGGTGTCAGCTATCGCACGGACGACCAGCTCGCGAGCATCAGGTCATCTCTCTCGCGCTCGCCGAAGCAGGTCCGTGCCATCCCCGAACCTGCCGCAGTACACGCGTATCTCGCCGAGACCGGGAAAACCGAGCGGTACGACACGACAGCTCAGGTGGACGTCGGCGATCAGGGTCTGACGGTGTCCGTCGTCGACCACACCGGTGAGGTTCTGCATTCCGACCGTATCGACGCCCTCGCAGGGGCCGGAATCGACCGGGCATTGGTCGACTTCGTGACGGAGAAGGCGCCAGGGCACCTGCGCCGGTACACCGACGCGGAGCTTCTTGCTGCCCGGTGCCACGTCGCGAAAGAGCAACTGTCCACCGCCGCCAAGGTGACCATCGACCTTCCCGTCGACGCAATGGCGATCACGCGCGACGAGTTCGAAGCCATCATCGCCCCGGATATCGAGCGCGCCGTCACCTTCATCCGTGAAGTCGTGAACGGCTCACCGCGGCCGGTCGGTGCCGTTGTGCTCATCGGCGGTGGCGCACACATTCCGGCCGTGCGGTCCGCCGTCGCCGCTGCCGTCGACCTCCCCTTGGTCGAGATCGTCGAGCCCGAGACTGCGGCAACCAAAGGTGCTGCACTCCTGGCAGATTCGATCACCGCAATTCGTTTCCCCTTGCTGGGCTCCGGAAGTGACCAGCGCTCGGGATCCACCGCCAAGGTCTCGGGAGCTTTGATCGGTGCGCTCGTGGTCGGCGGACTGGTACTCGGCTACGGCGCAAAGGAATTGGTGCCGACCGACGACACCGCGGTCTCGCCTGTCGGAACCGGTTCGACCACGACGACGGTGAGCCCCGAAGCGACGCCGAGCACCGGATCGACGATCATCCCCTCGCACGATCCTCTGCCTTCGGTAGTGGGCAGCACTTTCCCGCAGTACGGCTATCCCACAACGCCGTTCGACTCACAGCCGTTCGACACGCACTCGTACACAACGCATCAGTACACGCTTCCGCCGGCGCCGATACCGGACACGTCGACGACAACCACACCGCCGACGACGACAACGACCACTCCGAACTGGCCGACCATCCCCGGAATCACGCTGCCCGATCCACCGGCGTGGTGGCCGACGCTGCCGGACACCGAGGCGACTCCCCCGGTCGATCCGACCGAGGCAAACCCCGGCGGCGGTCTCGGCCCGGGTGAGAGCGGCGGCGAAAACCCGACGACGCCGGAAAATCCTGGATCCGGTTCCACCGAAACCGAACTCACCACCCCCGGTGGTGATCCGACGACAAAACCCGGTGAACCGAATACCTCGACGCCCGAACCCGGCCCCGCGACCACACCGGATCGGGAACCGGTCCCAGTCGGTTGATTCTCAGCGCATCAACTGGCTGACCGAGACCGACAGCCCCGGGTCCGTGGCAACACTCAATTCCGAAGGGCCCGCACCGTTTCCGATCAGGTGGGCAGCCAACGAAGCGATCATCACGCCGTTGTCCGTGCACAGTCGAGGTTTCGGAATGCGCAACGTGATGCCGGCTTCGGCGCAGCGCTGCTCGGCGAGTGAACGGATACGTGAATTGGCCGTGGCGCCGCCGCCGAGAACCAACGTGTCGACCCCGACGTCCTTGGCTGCACGCACTGCCTTCATCGTCAGGACGTCGGCAACCGCTTCCTGGAACGAGGCAGCGATGTCCGGGATCGAAAAGGCCTCGCCTGCGCGCTCTTTCGATTCGACATAGCGGGCGACGGACGTCTTGAGTCCCGAGAACGAGAAGTCGTGCCGCGAATCGCGCGGGCCGGTCATGCCGCGGGGGAAGGCGATTGCGTTCCGATCTCCCTCTTGCGCAGCAGCATCGAGTGCCGGTCCGCCGGGAAAGCCGAGCCCGAGCAGTCTGGCCACCTTGTCGAAGGCCTCACCGGCGGCGTCGTCGACAGTCGTGCCCAGTTCGACAATGGGCTTGCCCAGATCTTCGACGTGAAGCAGGTGCGTGTGACCACCGGAGACCAGCAATGCGACGCACGAGGGCAACGGACCGTGCTCGAGAGTGTCAACCGAGACGTGACCGCCGAGATGATTGACCGCATAGAACGGTATGTTCCAGGCTGCGGCATAGGCTTTCGCGGCGGCGACACCGACCAGTAGCGCACCGGCCAGGCCGGGTCCGATGGTGACGGCAAGTGCGTCGGGCTTCTCGATACCGGCGGCAGCAAGGGCACGGCGCATCGTCGGCACTATCGCCTCGAGGTGAGCCCGCGAGGCTACTTCGGGAACCACTCCCCCGTACCTGGCGTGCTGATCCACGCTCGATGCCACCTCGTCGGCCAACAGGTCGCAGGTTCCGTCACCGTTCCAGCGAACGATACCGACACCTGTTTCGTCGCAAGAGCTTTCGACACCCATGACGATCATGCTTGCTGCTCCTCAATTTCGCGGACACCGAGCACGGCGGGCCGTCTCATCGTGTACGCATCTGCCCCACTGGGCTGGTAGTACTTCTTTCGTGTTCCGACGATCTCGAATCCTTCGCGCCGGTACAGCGCGATGGCAGGGTCGTTGTCGGTGCGCACTTCCAGGAACACCGGACACTGCCGTGAATCCGCCAGGGTCAGAAGCGCATCGAGCAACGCGCCGCCGATTCCCAGTCGCTGAGCCGAGGGATCGGTACCGATGGTGTGAACCTCGGCCTCCATGTTCGGCGACGCGCCCAACAACGCGACTCCGGCGTAGCCGAGGATGTGACCGTCGGGTTCCCTGGCAACGAAGTAATGATTATGTGCGCCCGCAAGTTCCGAGACAAACGCTTGCGCGCTCCAGGGTCCGTCGCCCGCGAACAACGCGCGCTCCAACTCCCCGCACCGTTCGGCGTCATCGACGTTCATCGGCTCGATGCTGTACTTCATCTGCTCGGTCTCACTTGCCACGTTCTGCGAGGGTCTTCGCATCCGGGCGTCGGAGGTACAGCGGCTCGAGCGGGGCCGGAACCGATCCGGCCAGAATCTCGCGAGCAGCGACTGTGACCAAGCCGGCCGGTGAAGGTGTCTCCGCCGGGTCGACGGGCAGATCGAAGAAGTCCACGTGCGAAGCAGATCCGGCAATCAGCGTCGAAGGCGAAGGATCGACGTCGCCGGCGGAATTCACAGCCGGCCCTTCAACGCGCACTCCGCCGTCGTAGCGCGCCCAGTAGATCTCGCGACGCCTCGCGTCAGTCACGACGAGCAGGCTCTGTGTGGTCGGTACCGCAGCCGCGATGGCGTCGAGGCTGCACACGCCGTACACGGGAACACCGAGTGCATCACCGAAGGCAGCGCCTGTCGCCATGCCGACACGCAGTCCGGTGTACGGCCCCGGCCCGACACCCACGACGACGGCGTTCAACTCTGCCGGCGTGAGCCCGGCCTCGGCGAGGCATTCGAGGACGTGAGGGGTCAAGACCTCGGCGTGCGCACGAGGATTGACCGTGACACGCACGGCAAGCGTCTCCACTGTGCCCGGCGACTCGGTGCCCGGTGACTCTGCGTCCGGTGACGGAGCAGACAGGGAGACGACTCCGGCAGTGACTGCCGGAGTGGAGGTGTCAATTGCGAGAACAAGCACGATTTCTCAGGGTACCCGCACGTGAAGAACTACTTCCGGCCTGGGAGGGTGACTACGTCCATAACACCAAACGCCGTTTCACGACGTCTGCGACACAAAACGCCGTTTCACGACGTCTGCGACACGAAACGCCGTTTCACGACGTCCAGGACCAACTCGCAGTCCGCACATCCGATTCAGGTTCCCGATGAAGCTGCACGCGCAAGTGTCGTTCGACGAGCCTTTCCACGACGTCACCACCCCATTCGACCACCACCACTGCATCGGTGAGGTCGGTGTCGAGGTCGAGGGCATCGAGTTCGTCGAGCGCATGCGGTCCGCTGTCTCCCAGCCGGTATGCGTCGACGTGGATCATGCCGACGGGAACTCCGCCGCCGGGGCGGGTGCCCGGACGATGCTCACGAGCGATGACAAACGTCGGGGACGTCACCCGGCCCTGCACTCCGAGCCCGGCGCCGATTCCGCGCGTCAACGCGGTCTTGCCCGCCCCGAGTGGCCCGTCCAGCACCACCAGGTCGCCGGCAACAAGTCCCGCCGCCAAGCGTCGGCCGAAAGCCTCGGTGTCCTCGGCCGTTTCCAACGTGATCTGGCCGGATTCGGGGATTCCGGTGGCGTTCTCAGCCGACATCGGACCGCTCTTCTACCTGTGCACGCTGCACCAGCTTGTCGATTGCGTCCGTCACGATCGCCGGGAACTCGAGCTGCACCAGATGGCCGGCCCCGTGAACTCTCACGAGTTCCGACTCGGGGAGATCGGCAGCGAGACGCTTGGAGCTGATGAACGGAATCATCATGTCTTGATCGCCGCAGATCACGACTGCCGGTGTGTGCGCGAGCACCTCGAGGGACGCGGACTCGTCGTGCAGTTCCAACGTCCGCAAGAAATTGACGATGGTCACGACCGAGGTCCGGTCGAGCATGCCGTCCGACAGCTCATGCAGTCGTGGGCTGACATCGGTGCCGTACGACGCTGCACGCAGGATCGGCGTGATCAGTACTCGCGCAGCGCCCCGGGCGTGCTGAACCACTCCTGGCGAGGTGCGCACTGCCAACCGGAACCCGTCGATGATCGGATTCTGCAGATTGCGGGTCAGACCGGTCTCGGCCAGCCCTGCCGCCGTCGTCGCGACCAGCCCGACGCCGATGACTCGGCCATCGAACCATTCGGGTCGCTGACCGGCAAGCGCGAGCACCGTCATGCCGCCCATCGAGTGGCCGACGAGAACTATCGGTCCCTTGGGCACTTTGGCCTCGACGACAGTCGCGAGGTCGCGGCCCAGCTGCGAGACCGTGCAACTCTTCGAACGCGGCATACCTGAATCTCCGTGTCCGCGCTGGTCGTAGAACACCATGCGAACCTTGTTGCCCCATCGCTCTTCGAGCTGGCGGCGCTGGAAATGCCAGGACAGCGCACTCAGGCAGTACCCGTGCACGAAAACGACTGTCAGCGGAGCGTCATCCGGTCCCACTTCGCGAACTGCCAGCTCGACGCCGTCCTCGGTGCGCACCGTGCTCTTGCGGTCGCGCGTCATGAGGTCGAAGTCCTCGTCCGCGTAGATTTCCCGGCCCGGACGCGTCGCGGTCTTGAATGCATTCACGCCGGCCATCGAGCCGAGCGCCACAGCACTGAGCAGGCCACCGAGAATGCTCATCTTTCCTGCAGTCTTCATGACGTCTCTCCCCCGATGTACGTACGCACAGTGCGTCCACGTATTCCGGTCACGACCTCGTAGTGAATGGTGTCGAGTACGTCGGCCCAGGCCTGCGCGTTGGGTTCGCCGTGATCGCCGTTGCCGAAGAAGATCGCGGTGTCGCCTTCGCGAACTCCGTCGCCGTCCGGCCCCAGGTCCACCAACACCTGGTCCATGCAGATCCGCCCGACGGCCTGGCGACGCTTGCCGCCCAACTGCACTTCGAACTTGCCGCTCAGTGAACGAGTCAGACCGTCGGCGTAGCCGACGGGAAGCAGCGCAAGAGTGGTGTCGTGCGGTGCGACCCACTGATGCCCGTAGGAGACGCCCTCTCCGGCGGCCACCTTCTTCACCAGAATCACCTTCGCTCGCAGCGTCATCGCCGGTCGTAAACCGAAATCTCCGAGTTCGGGCACCGGAGACAATCCATATATCGCGATTCCGGGTCGAACCATGTCAAATTGCAGGTCAGGACGGGTGACTGTAGCGGCGGAGTTGGAAAGATGAACAACTTCGGGTTCGAATCCGCGAGCGCGGACGTCGGCAACCGCTTCGATCAAACGCTGCTTCTGCATGTCGATGACGTCATGATGCGGTTCGTCCGAGTGCGCAAGATGGGAGAACACTCCGCGCAGCCTGATCGTGCCCTCGTCCCGGGCAGTGGCGAGGTCGTCGAGCATCTGCGGCCACTCGGTTCTCGAGACGCCGTTGCGATTGAGACCGGTGTCCACCTTGAGCGTCACGGCCGCCTGTTGTCCCAGAACCCGTGCCGCGTCGACGACAGCAGCCAGGTGTCGCGGGGAGGACACGCCGATCTCGACGTCGGATCGGATCGCCGAGGAGAAATCGGCGTCGAGGCCGTGCAGCCAGGCCAGGACGGGAGCGGTGATGCCTGCCTCGCGAAGGACCAGTGCCTCCGCGATGGTGGTGACGCCGAGTTCCCGGGCTCCGGCCGACAGTGCCGTCCGCGCAACCGCAACTGCGCCGTGGTTGTATCCGTCCGCCTTGATGACCGCCATCAACGCTGCATCACCGGCAAATTCACGCAGGACACGCACGTTGTGCGCGATCGCGTCCAGATCGACGACTGCCTCCGTCTGCGGCCCTACTGCGTCGTCGAGTCGGCTCGCCTTCCCCTCCGCAGGCTCCTTCGGTGCTCTTCCCTGGGCAAGCGTCATGGCGACAATCCTGCCACCCGCGCAGAATCGGACACGTGTTCGGGTTTGAACACCCTCAATCAAGGGCAAAAGAGCGAAGCACACGCACCGACTCGCGCAGACCTCCCAGCAGCGGCGAAGCCGAAATCGGTGCTCCGGCGACATCGCTCTGACCGCCGGCAGCGGCGATGTTCGCAGCCAACGCGTGAGCCCGCGCCCCGACGGCCCCGGCTTCGAGAGGGCTCAGACCCGCCGCCAGCAACGCGCCGATCACACCGGAGAGGATGTCACCCGAGCCTGCGGTCGACGCCCAGGAGCCGCCGGCGTCGTTGACCAGGACCTCACCGCCGGGATCCGAGATCACCGTCGTATGGCCTTTCAGCAGAATCGTGACTCCGAGGCGTTCGGCGAGAGCACGCGTGGCCGCGATTCTGTCGTCGCCGAGTGGTGTGAATCGTGCGAACTCGCCGGCGTGGGGCGTCAGAAGAGTCGGCGCGGTCCGGGCTGCGACAAGTTCGGGACGTTGAGCGAGGAGGGTAAGTCCGTCCGCATCGACGACAACGGGTACATCGGTAGCCAGTACCGACGCCAGAAGCCGCGCGGCGTCGTCGTCGGTACCCATACCGGGTCCGACCACCCAGGCCTGAACCCGCCCGGCGGCTTGGAACGTCTCACTCGCAATCACCTCCGGGAACCGGGCGAGCACCTCGGCGGCGCCGTGCCCGGCGTAGCGAACCAGTCCGGAGGTCGCGGTCACCGCGGCGCCGGTGCAGAGCACTCCCGCGCCGGGATACTGCTCACTTCCCGCAACGATGCCCACCACACCCTGCGAGTACTTGTCGTCCTCCGCGCCTGGCACCGGCCACAGCGCACCGACCTCGGCCGGATCGAGCGAACCGAACGCCGGTTCGCCGACGCTCAATCCGATATCCACGAGTTCGACACGACCACACAGCGGAGCCGCGAGTACGTGCACCGGCTTGAGCGCACCGAATGTGACCGTCACATCAGCGGTCACCGACGGGCCGTCCAATGCGCCGGTGTTCGCGTCGACGCCGCTCGGAAGATCGACCGCCACGATCGGTGCCTCCACCTGGCCGACGAGCTCGGCTGCGTCAGGCCTCAGACCGCCGTGCCCGGAAATCCCGACGATGCCGTCGATCACCAGATCCGGCGACCCGACTTCGGCAGCGACTCGGCCACCGGCCTTCAGGAGAGCGTCGAGGCCCGACCGATGAGCGCGCGCCGGATCGAGCAACACGGCCCGAACACTCACACCTCGTTTGCGGAGCAACGCACCCGCCCACAGGGCATCACCGCCGTTGTCGCCGGTACCGACCAGAAGCGTCACCGACCGATGCGCGACCGATCCTGTACGGGAACGTAATTCGTCCGCGACGACTCGCGCGAGACCGTACGCCGCTCGACGCATCAGCGCTCCGTCGGGCAGCTTGTCGAGCAGCGGCGCCTCCGCTGCTCGCACCTGATCGGCTGTGTAGTACCCACGCATGTCGGAACCCTTCAGTTGCCGTCGCTACCCTCGAAACCATGAAATCACGTCTTCGCCCGGCAATCGCGGGACTCGTCCTCGCTCTCGGCCTGGTCGGGTGCAGTTCCGGCACCGACTCCACACCATCTGCGGCCGAAACGACGGCGAGCGGACCCGTGGTGACCATCTCCGGGATGGCGTACTCCCCCGCTTCCATCACCGTGAACGTCGGCGACACCGTCACGTGGGTATTCGACGACAACGGAATGGCCCACGACGTCAACGGCCTCGGAGACGCCAAGGGCAAACTCCGCAGCCCACTCAAGAAATCGGGAACTTACACCTACACGTTCACCGAACCCGGAACCTACGACTACACCTGTACACCGCATCCCGAGATGCGCGGAACCGTCGTCGTCGAGACGCCGTAACGCACTCGGGCCCCACAGTCTTTCGACTGCGGGGCCCGAATTTCCCTACGAAAACTATTCGACCGTAACCGATTTCGCCAGGTTACGCGGCTTGTCGACGTCGTATCCGCGCGCCGCGGCAACCTCGGCCGCAAAGATCTGCAACGGAACCGTGGACAGCAACGGCTGCAGCAGAGTCGGTGACGCCGGAATCTCGATCAGGTGATCCGCGTGCGCCGCGGCGACGGTGTCGCCTTCCTCCGCGATGACGATAGTCGTTGCCCCGCGCGCCTTGATCTCCTGAATGTTGGACACCAACTTCGAGTGCAGGACAGCGCGACCCTGCGGCGACGGCATGACGATGATGACCGGAAGGTCCTCCTCGATCAGCGCGATCGGGCCGTGCTTGAGCTCACCGGCGGCAAAGCCCTCGGCGTGCATGTACGCAAGCTCCTTGAGCTTGAGCGCACCCTCGAGCGCCACCGGGTAGCCGACGTGGCGCCCCAGGAACAGCACGGTCGACGCGTGCGCGAACTGGCGTGCCAACGCGCGCACCGGTTCTGCCGTCTCGAGCACCTTGCTGACCAATGCGGGCATAGCTTCGAGGTCGGCGTACTCGCGCGCAACCTCGTCCGGATACTTGGTGCCGCGAGCCTGCGCCAAAGCCAAACCGACGAGGTAGTTCGCGGTCACCTGCGCCAGGAAGGCCTTGGTCGACGCAACCGCGATTTCCGGTCCTGCCCGCGTGTAGAGAACGGCGTCGGCTTCGCGCGGGATCTGTGCACCGTTGGTGTTGCAGATCGCCAGGACGCGTGCCTTCTGGTCCTTGGCGTGCTTGACCGCTTCGAGTGTGTCCGCCGTCTCCCCCGACTGCGAGATCGCGACAACAAGCGTCGAGCGATCCAGAACCGGGTCGCGGTAACGGAATTCGCTGGCGAGTTCGACCTCGACAGGTAGACGCGTCCAATGCTCGATCGCGTACTTCGCCAACAGTCCGGAGTGGTAGGCACTACCGCAGGCGACGACAAACACCTTGTCGACGTCGCGCAGTTCCTGATCGGACAACCGCTGCTCGTCGAGGACGATCTTCCCGTTCTCGAAGTGGCCGAGGAGCGTGTCGGCGACAGCGGTCGGCTGCTCTTCGATCTCCTTGAGCATGAAGTAGTCGTGACCACCCTTTTCGGCGGCCGCGAGGTCCCAGTCGATGCGGAACGGGCGCCCCTCTGCCTCGTTGCCCGCGAAGTCGGAGATCCGATAGCTGTCGGCAGTGATCACCACTGCCTGATCCTGTCCGAGTTCAACCGCATCGCGTGTGTGCTCGATGAACGCAGCGACGTCGGAGCCGAGGAACATCTCGCCCTCACCGACACCGACGACGAGCGGCGTCGAGCGGCGGGCGGCGACAATCGTGTCCGCGTGGTCGGCGTGCGTGAAGACGAGCGTGAACGCACCTTCCAACCGACGAACCACCGACAGCGCACTCTCGATGAAATCACCTGCCGTCGGCCCGTGGGAGTACGCCCGGGCTACCAGGTGAACTGCCACCTCGGAATCCGTGTCGCTCTGAAGCTCGACGCCTGCAGCCTCGAGCTCCGCACGCAGCGGGGCGAAATTCTCGATGATTCCGTTGTGAACGACAGCCAGCTTGCCCGACGCATCACGATGCGGATGCGCATTACGGTCGGTCGGTCGCCCATGCGTCGCCCACCGGGTATGACCCATACCCGACGTACCGACAAAGTGATCCGCGCCGTACTCGCCGAGCTCCGCCTCGAGGTTGGCCAACTTACCGGCCTTACGCTCGATCTCGACCCCACCGGTTCCGTCGAGAATCGCGATTCCCGACGAGTCGTACCCGCGATACTCCATTCGCCGTAAAGCCTCCACCACAACGCCCAGAGCTGGGCGGTGGCCGACGTATCCCACGATTCCGCACATGGTGACTCAGGGTACTTGGACATCGGCGGTGGGCGCATTTTGCGGTTCCACAGACATCCCCCAGCCGGTTGCAGCGTCGGCTCCGCATACACGAGACGGCTCATCGGATAACGTCTTCAACCGTGGCACCGAAACTGAAGACACTGACCCGTGAGCTGTCCAAGCGCGGCCCGCACCGAGTTCTCCGCGGCAACCTCGCCCTGGCCGGACAGCCGGGTGTCGTGTACACGCCGGAAACCGGTTTCAATCTCCCCGCCGTCGCCTTCGCGCACGGGTGGATGGTCGGGTCCCACAAGTACGAGCAGACACTCCAGCACCTCGCTTCCTGGGGAATTGTCGCAGCGGCGCCCGACAGCGAACGCGGTCCGGTCCCGTCCCATCTCGGCTTGGCTGCAGATCTTCGAGCGACGCTCGACATCTGCGTCGGCGTACGACTCGGCCCCGGCCAGATCAGCGTCCACCCCGATCGAGTCGCCTTTGCCGGTCACGGCATGGGCGCGGGCGCGGCGGTACTGGCCGCAGCGCAGCGCGGGGATGTCGCTGCGGTAGCCGCGCTGTTCCCGGCCCCGACAGCACCCAAGGCGGAGAACTACGCGTCGAAGATCACAGCGCCCGGATTGATCCTTGCCGGCGAAGACGACGTCGATTCCTTGACCAGCAATGCGCGCCCGCTGAGCGTGGAGTGGGGCGGTCCCGTCGTCGCACGCACCGTGAACGACGGCCAAGACGCCGGACTGATCGAAGGCCGCCGACTCCTCGGAGCCCTGGGCCTCGGTGGATCCGAGCGCAAGACACAGTCCGCCACACGGTGCCTGCTCACGGGCTTCCTGTTGTTCCATCTGACCGGCGACAAGAAGTACCAGGACTTTGCTGATCCTGATGTCGAGATTCCACACACGGCGCCGTTGCTCCCGGTTGAACCTCACTCCGACGCGCGGGCCAGCCAGCTGTTGCGTAAGTAGGAGTCCGTGCCCGCCCCCGACTCCGGCGGCGAGCACGGCTTCGTCGGCGTCGTCGTCGGCTCTGACGCGGATCGCAGATACGGGCCGGATCTGACCGACCCTTCCGTGTCGTTATCGGCAGACGTCGTTTCGGACGGCGGCTCCTGGCGCGATTCCTCGCTCGCCACTGCCGCTCTGCGCTCACGGAAGTCGTCGAGTTGAGAATCGAGAGTTCGACGGATCTCTTCGAAGGGCGCGTGAACGGACTTCACAGCGGACCAGCTCCGGCCAGCTCAGCGCCCGTCTCTCCGTCGGGGCCGGCGATCGACTCGTCCGGGACTGTGACAGGCGGCTCCGGGTCCGGCGCGGGCGAGACTTCGGCGGTGGTTTCAACCGGTATCTCGGGCTGGGGAATATCGGGCTGGGGAATTTCGGGTTGGGGAATTTCGGGTTGAAGTGTCGCGGGCTGGGACGCTTCTTGCGGGTATGTCTCCTGCATGACCGCCTCCTGACCGGCATCAAAAACTATTCTCGGCCAACCGTTTTCGTCCAACTCCACGGCGACCGACACAGAGTTCCCGTCAGCACCGGCGACATCGAGACTCACCCCACGACCGTCGGGCGCAATCGAGAAGCCCCATGTGTTGCCGCCGATCGAGAAAGAGATCGGCGCAGCCGCGGCACCGGATTCGATCGTCTCGGCGACCGGCAAGGTCGACGGGAAGGCGTCTGTCACCCACTGAGTCGCGGCATCAAAAGCATCGCCTACCGCGCTCGCACACTGCGCGCACGCCCTGTCGAATTCGTCGCGGGCATCCAGATACGCCGAGCGAAAAACGGTGTCCAGCCATGGCGCCGCGCCACGACCGCTGGAAGCGACGTGAGCCAGCTGATCGATCTCCCCCGCACCCAGACCGCCGATGGTCGCCCGGTCGAGGCTGGCCACCTTGAAAGCTTTGTCTGCCAAAGCCGTTCGAACAGTCCGCGCAAGTTCGTCGGCTAGCGTGATCAACAGTGGCGCCGAATCCGCATCGGACCGAGCTTCGCGCCGCGCGGCGAAGACCTGATCGACGACCGCATCCACGCCGGAAACATTCCACACTGCGGGAAGATTCTCGGCCAGGACCGTCAGCATCGCGATCTCCGCGACCGAACCGTCCACCGCCGCAGCCATGTCCGACATGTCTCGCGTCAGTGCCGCGATATCGATGCCCGCCTCTGCGCGATATGCATCCTCATAGGAGGTAAGCATCCGTTCTTCGAAACCCAACCGAGTGGCCAGGTCGTGAAATCGGCCGAAGAACTGCAGTCCGCTAGCGCCCGCTTCCAGAATTTCGTCGGGATGAGCATGTGAATCACGCAGTGCAAGAATATCTTCGAAAGAACACGGGCCGTTCGGTACTGCCTGGGCTGTAAGGCTGTTCGGTATCACGAGGCCGACCCGCCGGAGTCCCGCACCCGCCGCGCACCCTCGCGATCCGCCTCAGTGATTGCCTCAGCCGAAGAGGAAAGCCGGCGCGCCAACGTATCGAGAAGATCCGCACGGCCAGTCAAGCGAGAATTCAGGACCGCCAATGCCGACGCCAACGCGGCTCCGTGCTCGGCGTAGTCACGGCCCGAAGCGGCACCGCCCCATCGCAAACGCTTGATCGGCTCGGCAGAATCGCGCAGACCCTGGGCCACCGACACCGCATGACGTGCCAATTCATCTGTTCCAGCGCGGTCGACATCCACGAGCGCCCCCAAGTTTCAACGGAACCACTCGCACGTCGAGCGGCCTTTGACTCCTTGGACGCAGCGGGGCGCAATTGCGTTCCCTCTAAACGCGAACGCGTAATGAGGGGGCTACACCGAACCGACGATCTCGGCCAACTCGTCAGCCAGCTTCTGCGCGAGCGGAAGTTCAGTGGCCTCGACCATGACGCGGACCAGTTGCTCTGTCCCGGACGGGCGCAGGAGCACTCGACCACCGTCACCGAGAACGCGCTCGGCGTCCGCGACTGCTGCAAGTACCGACGGCGACGCTGCGACTGCCGCCTTGTCCCCGACCTTCACGTTGATCAGCACTTGCGGGAGGGTGGTCATCGTTGCAGCCAGTACGGATGCCGACTTACGCGTACGAGCCATGCGTCCGAGCAGCCTGAGACCGGTGAGAATTCCGTCGCCCGTGGTGCCGAACGCCGGCAACACAACATGGCCTGACTGCTCGCCACCGAGGCTGTACCCGCCCGCGCGCAATTCCTCCAAGACGTAGCGGTCGCCTACCGCAGCAGTCACGATGTTGATGCCTGCCTCGCGCATCGCGATGTGCAAACCGAGATTGCTCATGACAGTCGCGACGAGAGTGTTCTCGACCAACTCCCCGGCCTCGTTCATCGCGATCGCCAGAACAGCCATGATCGCGTCACCGTCGACCACCGCGCCGGTCTCGTCGACGGCCAAGCAACGGTCGGCGTCGCCGTCGTGCGCGAGGCCTAGGTCCGCCCCGTGATCGACTACGGCTTTCTGAAGATTCTCCAGGTGCGTCGATCCGCAGCCGTCGTTGATGTTGAGGCCGTCGGGATCTGCGCTGATCGCGATGACGCGAGCGCCCGCTGCTGCGTAGGCAACCGGTGCGAGCGCGGAAGCAGCGCCGTTGGCGCAGTCGACGACAACGGTAAGCCCAGCGAGCGGCTCGCTCGCCGCGCTCGCCAGATGTCCAAGGTACAGCTGCGCGGCGTCGTCGACCGCACGGACTCGGCCTATCCCGGCACCTGTCGGAAGGACCGGCGGCGCAGTGCCGTCGAGTGCGTCCTCGATCGCCACCTCGACAGCGTCATCCAACTTGTGCCCACCGGCCGCGAAAATCTTGATTCCGTTGTCCGGCATGGGATTATGCGATGCAGAAATCATGACACCGAGACTGGCTTCGAGCTTTGCCGTCAAGTATGCAACTGCCGGAGTCGGAAGGATACCCACGTCGAGCACGTCGACGCCTGCGGAACTCAACCCGGCCGTCACCGCGGCTTGAAGCATCTCACCGCTGGCGCGAGGATCGCGGCCGATCACGGCGGTCGGACGGGCATCCGAAGTGCCGGCTGTCAGTACGCTCGCCGCGGCAACTGCCAATCTCAATGCAAGATCTGCAGTCAGATCCGAATTGGCAAGTCCACGAACACCGTCAGTACCGAACAACCGACCCATAGAACGACTCCTGAATCCTGTGAACCTCGAGAATGAAACTCGAGAATGGAATTTCTCCGAGAAACACAAGAGCGAGCGTCCGGTAACGATGGACGCCCGCTCTTGTGGTGAACAGGTGCCGAAGCAGACCCGTCGGGTCAACCTCGGCAAAGCATCAGCGCTTGGAGTACTGCGATGCCTTACGGGCCTTCTTCAGGCCGTACTTCTTACGCTCGACCGCGCGGGCGTCACGCGTCAGGAAGCCTGCACGCTTGAGGGCCGGACGATCATCAGGGGTTACCTCGATGAGTGCGCGCGCGATAGCCAGACGCAGTGCGCCTGCCTGACCGGACGGGCCGCCACCGTGCAGCAGTGCAATGATGTCGAAAGACTCGGGACGCTCGACGAGCACCAGCGGAGCCTTGATCAGCTGCTGGTGAACCTTGTTGGGGAAGTAATCCTCCAACGTACGGCCGTTGAGCTTGAACTGACCGGTACCGGGAGTCATCCGGACGCGAACGACAGCCTCCTTGCGGCGACCGACGGTCTGGACCGGGCGATCGAGGACGATCGGTGCGAGCGTAGCTGCAGCAACCTCTTCGACGACCTCGACTGCGTCAGCGGCGACAAGCTCTTCCACTGCTTCGATGTTCTCTTCGGACACGTTCTGCTCTTCCGGCGATGTCACTGTGCGACCTGCTTGATCTCGAACGGCACCGGCTGCTGCGCGGTGTGGGGGTGATTCGGGCCCGCGTAGACCTTGAGCTTGCTGCTCATTGCGCGGCCGAGCTTCGTCTTGGGGAGCATGCCGACAATGGCCTTCTCGACGAGACGATCGGGAGTCCTGTCGAGGACCTCACCGACAGTGCGGGACTTCAGGCCACCCGGGAATCCGGAGTGGTGGTAAACGTTCTTGCCCTGCAGCTTGTTGCCGCTGATGGCAACCTTCTCAGCGTTGATGATGACAACGAAGTCACCACCGTCGATGTGCGGCGCGTAGGTGGGCTTGTGCTTGCCACGCAGCAAGTTCGCTGCCTGAACGGCAAGACGGCCGAGCACCACGTCAGTGGCGTCGATGACGTGCCACGAGTGGGTCACATCTCCGGCCTTCGGGGTGTACGTAGACACAGATCTTCCTCGTCTTAATTCATTCCACTGCTGACCATGTGCGTATCGCGTAAACGATCCTCGGCGGCCAGTTGAGACCCGAGAACCGCCGGTCTCCACGCATTTCTGCCGGAGCCCTACGGCACGCCACCGATAGACGATACCGGTCTACCCGCTGCCAGGTCAAAGCGCAGCCATCTCCGCCGACAATGCCCTCGTCCGGAACCAGCAGGTAAGCGATCGACATGCGACTGCCCCGGCAACCTGACGGTACCGGGGCAGTCGGGGTGTCGTCACGACATGAATGTTGTCAGCGACCGAACCCGTTTGCGGCGATCCGGTCAGCTTCCTGCATCTTCTCCGAGCCGCTCGCCGTCGCTCCGGCGATCTGCGCGAGAACCATGTTCAGTTCTTCGGACGCCTGGGCCCAGCGGCGCTGTGCGTCGTTCCAGGCTTCGGAACCTGCCCCTTCCCAGCCTGCTTGCAGCTTGTCTACGACAACCTTGATGTCGCCCTGCTTGTCGTTGATCGCTTTGGCCTGCTGTTTCATCTGATCGGACAGCATTGCGAGGCCGCCGAAGTCGTACTTGATCCTGTCGGACATAACTGCTCCCGGTTCGGTGTGACTGGAGAGAACTTTGTGAGAACTACTGGCTGAGGACTGCTTGATCGAACGGCGAAGAGCTGACGGTCAGGACATGTTCACCGTCGCGCCGCGAAGCGAGCTGACGTTGTCGTCTTCGGTCGAGTCGAAGGTTCCCGCAGCCTGTTTGATCTGCTCGCAGATGTCGGTCAGAGCAGTGTCCAGCTTCAGGGCCGCGCTGTTGTATCGCTCCATGATTCCTGCGTATTCGACCTGCGCCGCACCGTTCCACGAATTGTGCGAAGCGTCGGCCTCCGACCGAACAGCGTTGACCAGTCCCCTGATGTCACCGAGATGTCCGTCGATGGTCCCCGCCGAATCGATCAATTCAGCGGTAGTTGCGGTAAAGCCCATGTCGTCCCCCTGGATTCGGTGAGTACCGTTCGGTATCGGCGACCACCCACGACGGCTTGTCCGTCAGATGTGCACCGGGGTCGAGCGGAACTCCCTGATGTGCGCTACACATACTTTGACGCGACCTCCGTGCCAACGGTTCCGGCCCGATCGAAGAATGTTTGCAGAACCGACCGATCCGGTCAGGGCGTGAATTCGAGTGACTGCCACATCCGCAGGCAGTCCGCTTCGAGACTGTCCCACTCACCGACCAGATACTGGCAGCCGATACTCACTTGCCGACCGTTGTCGACGTACACGCGCCAACGCACCTCGGAGAAATCGTCCGGAAACTCGACGTACACCACTGCCTGTTTTCCTGCGGCATCGTCGATCACAGAAAACTCTCCGAACCGCAATGGGTCCTCGAACGCCGAAAACTGCTGACGCAAAGCGGCTTCGACGGAATCGAATCCAGCACCTTCCGCAAGACGTTTCTCGATGACCACGATCTTGCGATCAGCGCCGGAACTGGGTATCAAATCGGTGCGCCCGCTCGAGGTCCCTCGTGACAGAAGCTTCCAATCGGAAGGCAGCTCTGCTGCAACGCTCCCCACCTCCACACGCGTGAGTTCCGGCGTGACACCGGACTCGATCGACGGAATCGAAGTCTTCGGCGCAGGCTTTTCCTGCTCTTTCGACGCCTCCACGATCTCGACTTTGTCTTCCGCCGCAGCTGCGACCGAGTCCGCCAACCGAGAATCGCCTCGGTCGCGAGTCGACACCACGACCGTTGCCGCGACAGCAGCGACGACGGCGAGCACCGCAAGCGCCGCCGCGAACCGTCGACGGCCTCCGTGCCACCCGCCGACTCGACGGGGCGAGGTGGCAGTCGAGTCCACGGAAGGAATCGACATCGCGCCATCCGGATCGCCTACCCACCCGGCGCCAAAAGCTGAATTGTCGACGATTCGACCGGAACTGTCCCGCGCAGTTGTCTGGCGAACGAGCGTCCGAGGATCCACCAGAGACGACGCCACCCGACTCTCGTCCAGAATTCGAATGCTCGCATGGCCGTGGACATTCGTCGACCCACGTTCGAGCGAAGCCGCAACGGCATGGGAGCGCGGCCCGACCAACACCACAGCGTCCCGAACCGACAAGTCCCCGATTCCGGAAAACAACCCCGCAACGTCTGCGATCGCCGAGCTTTGTGCCCCGTCGATTCGGAGTTCACCGTCGACCTCAACGACAACAGAAGCGACCACCATTCCGCCACGCAGTTCGAGGACGACACACCGTGATCGCCAGGCTGTACGAGCCGACCTCGCCGCCGCGACCGACGTCGGAACGAGGACGACGTCGTGCGCCACTCGCCGTGCGGCATCGAGCAATCGCCGCCTGCGTGGGGCACCCCAGTCCGAGGGATGACTGAGATAGAGGATGTCTGCATCGACGATTCCGCACCCGTCCATCGCACTGGAGATCAGCCTGGCCAGCTCCAGGACGGTGGGGACAATCCGACCATCTACGTCGACATAATCGTCGTCGACGTAATCGATCGCATTTTCTCCGGTCGTACCGGGACCCGACGCCGGTTCGCGTCTGAGGTCTGCACTGCAACAGAATTCGCGTTGACCCGAGACGACCCAGATATTGGATGCACCCCAATGTAGCGAGACCGACACCAAGGACGGAACGGTCACAGCGGTGGCATCCACGGAACTTGGACAAGTTGGGTTTGCGACCGAGAAACGTAGACCCCACGACCTTCCGGCAATGCCGACGCGCGGACGGTGCCGACGAGATTTCCCTCGTCGCGACTTCCGCTCATGATCAATCCGGCCGGTGCCATGTCGCGAATTCTCGCAATGACCGGCTCGTAGAGTGCTCTGGCCGCGCCACCGGAACGGCGGGCAATCACCAGGTGCAAACCGATGTCCTTGGAATGCGGAATGTACTCGAGCAACGGCGCCACCGGATTACCACTCGGTGTGGCCACAAGGTCGTAGTCGTCGATCAGTACATAAATCTCCGGCCCACTCCACCACGACCTTTCCCGCAATTGCTGCTGTGTTGTTTCGGCGTTCGGCATTCTGGCGGCGACGATCCGAGCCAAGTCGACCATCAACTCACCGAAGGTCGTCGACGACGCCGAGTAACCGCCGAGGTGATTCCCTTCGACCACTCCCAGCAGGGAATGCCGATAGTCACCGATAATCAGCTTGGCCTGCGCCGGTGTGTTCGACGCGATGATCCCTTCCGCTATTCCGCGCAAAAGAGATGTCTTGCCACACGCGGTGTCGCCGAATATCAAGAAGTGTGGGTGTTCCCGGAAGTCCATGTACACCGGGGCGAGGTCGGTCTCACCGAGCCCGATCGGCACGGTGAGGCACCGACCGTCGGCCGCACTCGGTGAGGGCCACCGGGTTCCGACAGCTTCGAGAAGTTCTGCCCGCGAGTACGAATCCGGAAGCATCCGCACGGTGGGCGCCGGGCGCGAATTCGACATGGCTGCAATATGTTCGACCGTCGACGCCACAGACCCACCGGAATTCTCACTACCGGGCGAACCGCCGATTCGAGGTAGTCCGGTGAGAAGGTGAAGCCCGTCGCGCGTGATGCCACGACCCGGTCGACCTTCCGGCACCAGGCTGGCTTTCTGGCGACCCGCATCCGAATCTCCCGGATCACCCAATCGAAGTTCGATGCGAGTACCCAGTTGATCCTTGAGTGCCGGCCGGATCTCGGCCCACCTCGACGTCGTGACGATCACGTGCACACCGAAGGACAAACCTTGACCGGCGAGCATGTTGATCTGAGGCTCGAGTGATTCGAAATCCGAACGAACGCTGGGCCAACCATCGACGACGAGGAAGACGTCACCGTACGGGTCATCTCGGAGTCCCGCCGCCACACCTTCCCCGGCAGGATCAGCTGTTCGCAATCCTCGGAAATCAGCCATGGAGTCGATGCCGAGGTCACGAAACAGTCGCTCTCGTTTCGCGACCACACCGAGTACCTCGGCAACCGTGCGGCGGACGCGGTCGGAATCCAAGCGGTTTGCCACCGATCCGACGTGCGGCAGATCTTTCAATCCGAGGAGCGTTCCACCGCCGAAGTCGAGGCAGTAGAACTGAATCTGTTCCGGCGTGTGCGTCATGCTCAGAGACAAGATCAACGTGCGCAAGGCCGTCGACTTTCCCGACTGCGGGCCGCCGACGATCGCGAGGTTGCCCGTTGATCCGTTCAGATCGGCGACGAGAAGATCGCGGCGCTGATCGAACGGCCTGTCGACTACGCCGAAGGGTGCGCTCAGATTTCCGCGAGGTTGATCACCGGCCGCCCACCGCGGCAACAACTGGTCAAGCGTCGGGGATGCCTCGAGCGGCGGTAGCCACACCTCGTGCGCGCGTGGGCCGTGAGAGCGCATTCGGTCGACGAGGACTCCCATGAGAGTACGTGCATCGTCACCGATTTCACCCATGTCGATGACATCGGGCTCGACGGGAACGACAACAGCCTCTGGCCCGACCACGGGCGTCGCGGTAAACGGCAGCGGCGCGAGTTCGACGGGGGAATCTACCGAGAATCGAGTGGGCACTATCCGCTCACCCTCGTACGGGCCTGACACGTATGCACCTTGGAAGCGAACGATCTCAGCAGAATCGGACTTCAGGTATCCCGCACCGGGTGTGCCCGGCAGGTGATAAGCATCGGGAACGCCGAGAACGGAACGAGACTCGTTCGCCGAGAACGTTTTCAAACCGACACGATACGAAAGATGGCTGTCGAGACCCCGAAGCTTTCCTTCGTCGAGCCGCTGACTGGCCAGCAGCAGGTGAATATGAAGTGACCTGCCCAATCGCCCGATGGCCACGAACAATTCGGCAAATTCCGGCTGTTGACTGAGCAGTTCGGAAAACTCGTCGACAACCACGAAGAGTGCAGGCAACGGATCGAGTGCAGCGCCGGCCAGCCTCGCCTTCTCGTAGTCAGACACGTTTGCGAAGTTTCCTGCCGCACGCAGCAGTTCCTGTCGACGATTCATTTCGCCGGCGAGTGCGTCCTTCATACGATCGACCATCGCCAATTCCTCGGCAAGGTTGGTGATGATCGCAGCAACGTGCGGCGCCTCCTCCAGGCCGAGAAAGGTTGCACCACCTTTGAAGTCGATCAGGACGAGATTCAGTGCGTTGGGTGAGTGCGTCGCGATCAGGCCGAGCACCAAGGTTCGCAGGAACTCCGACTTACCAGAACCGGTGGCTCCGATACACAGCCCGTGCGGACCCATACCGTTCTCGGCCGACTCCTTCAGATCCAGTTCGACAGGGTTTCCATCTTGTCCGACACCGATCGGCACGCGGAGTCGGTCGCGCCCCTGACGTGGCAGCCAGCCATGCTCAGGATTGAACCTCGCAACATTTCCTATCCCCAACATCTGGCTCCAGGTCCGAAGGGATCGGTCGTCGTCAGTCGCGTCCACGGCGTTCTGCGATGCCGCACGGAACGGTGCGATGCGACGTCCGAACGACTGCGCCAGGCTCGTCGTCGCGGCGTCAGGCGTCGCAAAATTCTCGACTCCTGCGCTGCTCACCGCGCCGATCTGATCGCTACCGACGACCAGTCGCAAACCACGCGCCGCCGCCAGCCGCGGGCAGAACCCGCACAGGTCGAGGACGGTCACCGAGTCGAGCCCGGATTCGGACAACAGGCCGGTGTCACCTTCGAGCAAGCCACCGTCCACGACCAACACGAGATGCGGAACGCCCGCACTCGCTGGAGTGTTGCGAGCAAATCGAGCACGCATCGAAAGCGTTTCCCCGAGGGAACTTTCGAACTCGAGATACGAACCGAACACCATGCGTGAAGTGCCGGCGCCGTCCTGAGACTCCGGGTGTTGTACGTGTGGGAGCCACTTGACCCACTCCCACTCGGCTTCGGTATCGGGACCGCACACCACTGCAACTTGGACGATGTCCGGACCGTGAAAAGTGCACAGCTGCATCAACATCGAGCGGACGAGCGCTCGAGCGGAATCCCTCTGCCCCTCAATGGACATCGCAGCAAATCCGCGAAGCGAGACGGCGGTCGGCAGGTCTTTTACAACCGAATGCGCACGGACGAATCGCCGAAGTGAGACAGCAGCGACGGGTTCGAGATCCTCGACCGGCCCCGTCTCCGGAGATACAAGCCTGGTGGCCAATCGCTGTGTACCCAGACCGACCCGAACGTGGCAGTAGTCCGAGTCGGTGATCTGACGTTCCCACATCCGCACAGTCCCGGCCAGTGTCCAAAGCTGCGACGGCTCGGGATTGCTCCACTCGAGAGCAGCACGCTGCGCACCAGACGTTGCAGCAACATCGCTGCGCATCTGATCCAGGTACCGCAGGTAGTCCTTGCGGTCCTCGTTCGCTTCCGACGCTCGTGCCCCACCGCTACGACCGCCCCCGGCGAGCATCCCGAGCATCGACACCATCATCATGACCGGAAACAGCAGAGACATCGGATTGCGCGCCATGCCGGAAGAGAACATCAGCGCCACCATGCCGATCATGGCAACCACCATGATCACCGGAAGTAGTTTGGTCAGTAGGTTTCCCGGCGTGACGCGAGGAATCTCCGGTGGGGCCTGAAGCGTCACCTCGCCGCCCGGTGTACGCGGCGATTCACGGCGCGCTCGACGCGCAAATCTGACAGTGCTCAATTCACCCACCCCCATCGGTGCTGCAGCTGTTGCCGCCACGCGCCTCGTCCGACTACCGCCGGCCCGCCCCCCAAGGCGTAGTCACGCAATTGCAAGAGAGTAGATCACAACACCGACACTCGGGTCGGTGCCACCTGTTGTCTGCGCTGTCGCCGACACAGGCGCACAGTTCATGTCGTATTGTTCGGGTGAACTGGGGTGACGTGACAGGGGAATCGCGTCATGGGAGGGGACAGATCTTGACCAGCACCACTGAAACCAGCGCTGCGCACACCGCAAACGGACGACGCGCGACCCATTCTGCCGAACTGTGCAGGTTGACGGTACTTTCAGCCCATTCACAGGTGGATCTTGCGGTGCCGCTTCGTGTTCCACTCGCGGTGGTCATTCCGGGCATTGTGGACACAATTGTCAACCACAGCAATTTCAACGAGTTCGACCACAGCGCCGAACAATTCGAGCCCGTCGACTGGACTCTGTCGAAAGTCGGCAGGGTACCGCTGGCACCGACGCTGTCGCTGCACGAGCATGGAATCCGCGATGGGGAATTGCTCGTACTCGCGGCCGCGGACACCGCTTCCCCGCCCCCACTCTTCGACGACATCATGTACACCGTCGCGGCGACGGATGCAGACATCTACCGACGCTGGACTCCGATCACCGCGCGCATTGTCGGCTCGTCCGCTGCCCTCGTCGCTGCGCTCGTCGCGGCCCTCGCCCTGGTCCTCGGCGATACAGGTCTGATCGGCGCTGTCTGCGGTGGAGTGACGTCTTTGGTGCTCACCGTCGCCGCCGTCGTGGCAGCGCGGGTGTACGGAGACACTGCAAGCTCCATCACGCTCGGATGCACAGCGGTGCCACTGGCGTTCGTCTCCGGCGCCCTCTGCGTACCCGGCACTGTTCTTTCTGCTCATCTCCTTCTCGGTTCGGCATTCGCAGCCGCGGTGACTCTGATCTGCCTCCGCTTGTGCGGTGCCGGATTAGCCGTCTTCACCGCACTTCTCGTCGTCCTCCTTGCTGCGGTGGGCACCTTCGCCGTCGCGACGACGCTTCCCGAGGCGCGCACCGCAACCGTCAACAGCGCGGTGATTGCCGCAGCATTGATCGTTCTCACGTTCACCGCTCGACTGTCGATGCTGTTCGCGCGATTACCGCTTCCCCCGGTTCCGACGCCGAGTAATCCCCTCGACGACGATCGCGACGGACTGCCCGAGCCCGAACTGCCCGGGCTGACCGAGTTGACTGAAAGGGCAGGGCGGGCTCGTAGCTACCTGACCGGACTGATCGTGGCCACGTCAGTGGTCGCGCTCACTGCCGCAGTCGCGCTCGCGTGGTCCTGGCCCCGTCAGGGAATCGTCTGCCCGAACCTTGCTCTCGCATTCGCGACGGCCGTCGTGCTGATGTTTCGCGGGCGCACCTACGCGGGCGCACATCAGGCGGTCCCACTCATCTCGGCAGGCATCTCGGTGGTTCTCGCTCTCCTGGGCGGCATGGCATGGACCCATCGCGACCATGCATTGGTCGTCTTCGCCATCACGATGACTGTTCTCCTCCTGTCACTGATTCTGGGAATCCTCGCCCCCCAGAACACATTCAGCCCCGTGATGCGACGCGCGGCCGAACTGTTGGACCTCGCTGCGATTGCAGCAATCGTTCCGCTGATCTGCTGGGTCAGTGGGCTCTTCGCGCTCATGCGCGGTCTCTGAGCGATCGGATCTCGATGGTGATTCGACGCGCGACGAACATCTGTGCCGCACTCGTGATCGTTGTCTTAACAGTCCTCGCCGGGGCGGGTGGCGCATCGAGTGCGGTTCCTTCCCCCATCGATCCTGCAATGCTGCCGGAGGACGGTCCACCCGCGCCTCCCCAACCCACCGAACAACGAACCCTGTGCGTCCCCGCCGTAGCGGGTGGTGACGGCGCGGATATTCCACGTTCTCAACAGGATCTCGGATTCGATTCGGTGTGGTCGATCACCCGAGGGGCGGGGCAGCGAATTGCTGTCATCGACACCGGCGTCAGCAGACATCCGCGGCTACCGGCCCTCGAAGGCGGCGGTGACTATGTCAGGACCTCCGACGGCACCGACGATTGTGACTCACACGGAACAGTCGTCGCCGGTCTCATCGCCGCCGAGCAGGTCGACGGTTCCGGATTTTCCGGAGCTGCGCCGGACGCACAGATCATCTCGATCAGGCAGTCCAGTGCCGCTTTCTCGGTGGCCGGCCAACGCGAAGACCCTGCCGTAGCCGAGAATTCGTCTGGCTACGGAAACGTCGACACCATGGCACTGGCCGTACGTCACGCTGCTGACTTGGGTGCAAGCGTTATCAACATCTCCGAGGTCGCTTGCAAGCCTGCCGGGGACGGGATCAACGACCAACGACTGGGCGCTGCAATCGAATACGCCACGATCGCGAAGAACGCCGTAGTCGTCGCTGCTGCAGGGAACGTCGGATCCGGAGGTTGCAAGAACCAGAATCCACCGCCGGATCCCCTCGATCCACAAGCCGATCCATGGAACTCGGTTACGACGATTGCCAGTCCTGCCTGGTACGACGACTATGTCCTCACCGTCGGGTCGGTCGACCCCAATGGCACCGCCAGCTCCTTCAGCCTCGGCGGTCCATGGGTCGACGTTGCGGCGCCCGGCACCGGAATCATCTCACTTCACCCGACGTCGCCTGGTCTGACCAACGGAGTCTACGGCTCCGACGGCGCCGTACAGTCGTTCAACGGGACCAGTTTCGCTGCGCCCTATGTCGCGGCAACCGCCGCGCTGGTCCGGTCGGTTCACCCGGAACTGACTGCACTTCAGGTCATGCAACGTATCGAAGCCACCGCCCACGCTCCGGCGCAGGGTTGGAATCCCTACGTCGGTCACGGCGTCATCGATCCACTCGCCGCGGTAACGGGCGAATTGGCACCGGGGGAACGCCTCAAGGTCAATCATCAGTCGGTAACGATCGATCCCCTACCCACGCCGCCGACCCCCGACAACCGATCTCGCGACGCGGCACTCGTCGGAGCCGGAACGGTCGGCACCCTAGCCCTACTGACGCTGTTGGCGTCGATGCCCATTCGTCGAGTAATTCGTCGGAGACTTCCCGAACGACGGGACGTCGATCTCTGAACCGTCAACGGTGTTCAGTTCACTGGAGCGGCCGGCGTTGAATCGGGGGCGACTCCGTCGTGAGCTATCAGTGCATTGCTCTTCTCGAGCGCCGGACCTGATGCAAGTAGATCGAGTATCTGCCAAGGCGCGCGATCAGGCGTTCGCGTCAATCCGAGCGCGCGAGCGGAGGTTTCGTCCGGTACTCCGTATTTCACACCGGTATCCGCTACGTAGAACACTCCGTCGTGCCTGGTGCTGTTCGTCTCGATTCCGGTCGCTTGAACAAACCCACCGAAGCCCTGTTCGACGTGGACGCTGTCGAGATTGTCGCCCGATCCGTCCGCCTGCGCCAAGGACACCAACTTGCCACCCTCCGGGATCGGAACCTGCAATCCAGCGACGAGTTTCAATGTTGCAGAACTACTTTCGCCGCCGTCGACTGCAGGTGAGGGAGCCCATTCCAGACAGCCGACAGGTGCGCCATGATCATCGACGATCTCCGGAACCACCTGCGGCAACGAGTCGACGGCCAGTTCCCTCACCGAGGGAATACGACTGATGGCATCAGGGGTGACGCTCGCGATCCCGGTGGCGCCCTGCGAATCCGAGAAGTAGATCAGTTGGGCGAGCGCCGCACCGACCTTCTGGATACCGTTCTCGAGCACCACGTAGTACTGCAGGTCCGCGCCCACCGAAACCTGAACGACGGAGCCGACAGTCTTGTTCTGTAGCGGGAACCGGGGCGCTGATCCCAGTTCGCGGATTCGCGGAGCCTCGATGCGCGGAACTTCGGGGATCGAATTGAGAAATCCGGCACTGATCGGTCGCGCCTGTGCTCCTTCCAGCCCCAAAGCCCGCATGATCGCCGGATTGTCCACATCGATTTCCGCTCGCTTCCCGTCGTATACGAGAAAGTGATCGGAACCCGACTTCACCAGGAATGCACGGTCCCTCGTCAGATATGTCGTGTTTTCACCGACATTGGACGAGCCGACCAGGACCGAAGTCGTCAACGATTTTCTCCCGTCGGATCCGACGGAATCGCATACCGTCCACAAGGCGTTGCTCGGGTCGGCTGATTCCGGCAGCGCGGACGGTGCGCCGGGAATGCCGACGAGCGCGCCCCTCGGTTTCGCCTCGACCTCAGACGCCTTGACTATTGCCGGTTTTACTGGCGAACCCAGAATCAGTCGGGCGGAGGCCAAGTTCAGCACAGGGCGAAAAGTACCCTCCATGGCGACGAACATTGCGCCAGATTCCTTTGCAACAACGATTTCTGCATCGCCGATCTTGTCCTGTGGCCGAAACAGAGCAAGTACCGCGCAACCCGCCAATCCCAGTGCAGCGAGGACTATTCCGACGGTGAAGGCGCGGGACTGTGACCGCATCGGATCGTGAAGCATCCGCACGTCTCGTCTGACCAGCGCATGTTCCATCCGCCTGACCAAGAATCGGTACCCATTGACCTGCCAGCGCGTGGTAGGTGTTGCAGCCATCGTTCCCCCCGTGCCTTACATCCCCTTGCGAAGACACAGTACAGTTTGGCTGGGGCGGAAATTTTCGGGTAGTTCGCAGGTCAGGTATCGGGGAGGAACCGTGGACCGATCGCGGTTGAAGCATTGGCCGTCGTCACACAGGATTTCGACGCACGAATTCGTGTCGGCACAGATTCTCGGAATCAGTGCAGGCGGAATCGCGATGGCCAGTGGGCTGGATTGGCTCTGGGCGCTGGCAATCGGTTGTGTGGTTGCCGGATCAATGCTCCTCCATGTGGGCGGTTGGTCGGTAATGTCCTGGATTGTCAAGTACTTTCGCTATTTGCGCCGCAAGGACGCCGACGGCAGCACGATCGTCAGTTTTCACACTCCCTCCGAACAGTCGATCGGGCTCCGAGTGGACGGATCTTCACTCGTCGCTGTCGTCGAGATCGCTCCCCCACGCGACTACCTGACCAGGATCGGGCGCCATTCATTCGACGCTTCCCACCTTCTGCCCACGGCAGCCCTGGTCAATTGTCTGTATCAGCACGACATCTCACTCACCGGCATCGACATTGTCAGTCATGGATACCGCGCCGCATCAGGAACGCCGGCCACCGAAGTCTACGAACGTCTCATCGGGCCACTACCAGCCACCGCCACCAGAAGCGTTTGGCTTGCACTACGTTTCGACGCTTTGGAGGGTCGTGCAGCAGTCGAACGCCGAGGCGGGGGCGAACAGGGCGCGGGCCGCGCGATCGCTGTTGCCGCCAATCGTGTCATCCGGGTGCTCGATTCAGCGGGATGCAAGGCGCGGATCCTGACCGCACCGGAGATCGCGTCGTCCACTGCCCAGGTCGCAAGAGGAGTCGCCAGCCACGAGGTCACCGAAACGTGGCGAAGTACCCCCTTGCCTGGTGTGTCCAACGTCGGATACGGAATCGAACCCCGTTTCATCACCACCTCGACCCTGACCCAAGTATGGGCAGTGGCAACGGTCGGGACGTCCGTGACAATTCGGTTGCGCCCCACGGGCGAACGCGGAGAGGCGAAGGTCAGTGCGACATGTCGCTTCACCACGCGCAATCCACCTGAGAACGCACCGCTGGCCGGTTTGGTCTCGCTTCGTGGGCGCCAGCGCGACGGATTGCTGACCAACCTGCCAACCGCATTGGCCGCGCTGGACCGCATCACGCCGCACATTCGCATGGACGGGGGCACACTCGACTCACTCGCTCTACCTCTTGCCGGGTGCGGCCAGCTCATCGGCTCGGACCGAAACGGGCACGGTGTCGCGGCCAGAATTTCGGGGCCAGGCGTCAACACCGTTTTTGTCGCCGGCGAACTCTATCTGGCTCAGCAATTGATCTTTCGAGCCATCGCGACCGGCGCACTGGTACTCATCCACACCGATCGACCGGAAGCATGGACCGCGCTCACCGACTCCATGGGAGTGCCTGACCGACTCCGCGTGTCCGGGCAGGGCGGTGGGCTCGAGGGCGCTTTCAACACTGTCGTGTTCGACGGAGTCGAGGGGTTACCGCCGCGTGCCGGCGTGACCGCGATCTACGTGTACGGACATCCACGCCAATGGCCTCGGATCGACCCTGAAATCTCGATAGTCCAGCCATTCGCACTCGGTGACAAGATCACAGTCGAAACCGGCCGCACGCGCGTCGAACTGACTCTGGTAACCATTGCTTCCGAGACCTCGTTCATCGGCCGTCCTCGAGCCGGCGACGCTCACCAGATGGCGTGATCGCGTATGTCCAAGATCAGCCAGGATAGGGATCACTCGCACGCTGCATCCGCAATCCACTCCCCCACCAATGCAATTCACGAATCATCTTCTCGCTGGCATCGATCGCGATCGAATCGACGCTGTACGGCTCGTGTCCGAACTGCTTGCGTACCCGGTGAATGGTCACGCTTTGACGCACCGAGACCATGTGCAGCTCCGCCACTACTTGCCTCAGTTGTTCGACGGCCCGAACACCACCTGAAATCCCGCCGTAGGACACGAATCCGATCGGCTTGGCACGCCACTCGTGTTTCACGGAATCGAATGCGGTCTTGAGGGCAGCCGGGTACCCGTGGTTGTATTCGGAGGTCACGGCAACAACAGCGTCGGCTCGTCCGATTCGCTGGCGGAAAACCTCCGTGGCAGGTGAATCCGAGAAATCCTGGGGCAACGACAGCTCTCTGAGGTCGATCACCGATACGTTCCACGACGGGTTCGCGGTTGCGCGCTCGACAAACCAATCCGCCACTGCTCGTCCTATTCGCCCCTCGCGGACCGAACCTACGATGACTTCGACCTTCAAAGGTGCCATGAACGTCGATGCTAGCGACTCGTCACGCAGTGATCCCGTCCGTGATGAGTGCGGCCAGTTCCCGATACGCGCTGGCATCGTCCAAACCAGTTGCCCGATAGACCGCGCGTTGCTGGATCCGAACCATTGTCGCTGCGGCCGCATCAGCGACAAATGACGCGTGTACCCGCCGGAATGCGCCCGAATCCACTCCCTCGACGATGAGCGCTCGCACACGATCCGCGGCGATCGACGTGTTCTTCTCGTAAACCTGACTCGCCGACACCGATTCAGCCAGGTCTTCCATGAATTGACGGGACGCCGCGGTCAGTTGATCACCGACTGCTTCGAGATACACCGCGACTCGACGAGTCGGTGCCGCTTCGGCAGCGACGGCACTCTCCACCGCATCGGTCGCCGCACGGAAGAAGTGCACCGTCACAGCCCGCACCAGATCCTCTTTGCCGGCCGCCACGGTGTACAAGGTGCTCTTGGAGCAGTGCAGACGAGCTGAGATCTCGTCGAGCGTGAGGTGGGCGAAACCCTCGCTCAAGAACAGTTCGACCAATTGATCGAACAACTCTGCCCTGCGCGCAGTCGTCTTGTGAACCAGCCTTGCCATACGCAAGACAGTACTGCAGTATCGTTCTCAGTACTACTACCTAGCTAGGAGCCGACCGTGCCCGTCGAACGCCTGATGCCCAGCCAAGAAGCTCGCGATCTCATCGAACTGACGCGTGATGTCGCGGACAAGGTACTCGCGCCCAAGGTCAACGAATACGAGAAGGCCGAGAAGTATCCCGAAGGCGTGTTCCCCGCACTCGGACAGGCAGGCCTGCTGAGCCTTCCGTATCCCGAGGAATTCGGTGGCGGCGATCAGCCGTACGAGGTGTACCTCCAAGTCCTCGAAGAGATCGCCTCGCGCTGGGCAGCGGTTGCAGTGGCGGTGAGCGTGCACAGCCTCTCATGCTTCCCACTGTTCACCTTCGGCACCGACGAACAGAAGGCCCGCTGGCTGCCGGACATGCTGGGCGGCAACACCATCGGCGCATACAGCCTTTCCGAAGCGCAGGCCGGATCCGACGCCGCCGCATTGTCGTGCAAGGCGACGGCCACCGACGGTGGCTATCGCATCAACGGCTCGAAGGCCTGGATCACCAACGGCGGCAAGGCAGACTTCTACAACCTCTTCGCCCGCACCAGTGACGACGGCTCTCGCGGCATCTCCTGCCTCCTGGTGGACAAGGACACCGAAGGCCTCAGCTTCGGCAAGCCCGAGGAGAAGATGGGACTGCGCGCGGTCCCCACTGCATCCGCGAATTACGACGACGCCTTCGTCCCTGACGAGCGGTTGATCGGTCAGCGCGGCCAGGGATTGCCGATCGCCTTCAGCGCGCTCGACTCCGGCCGGCTCGGAATCGCTGCTGTTGCCGTCGGAATCGCTCAGGGCGCACTCGACGACGCGGTCGCTTACGCGAAGGAGCGCAAGGCATTCGGCAAGCGGATCATCGATCACCAGGGCCTCGGATTCGTCCTCGCGGACATGGCGGCCGCAGTTGACTCCGCGCGAGCCACTTACCTCGATGCAGCCCGCCGCCGCGACGCCGGAGTTCCGTATTCGCGCAACGCCAGCGTCGCCAAGCTCGTTGCCACCGACGCAGCAATGAAGGTCACCACCGACGCCGTTCAAGTATTCGGTGGGTATGGCTACACCCAGGACTTCCCCGTCGAGCGCTACATGCGCGAGGCCAAGATCACGCAGATCTTCGAGGGCACCAATCAGATTCAGCGTCTGGTCATCGCGCGCCAATTGGCGGGATAGTCGTCTACGTGAAATGCCCTCCCACGCAGAGTGGGAGGGCATTTTCTATCAAGGCGGTCAGTCGCCGCAGCACCCGCCCGAAGACGGAATCTCGCGAGTTTCACGGGTAATCGCGTTGCGGGCAGCCAGTTCCGAGTAGTCGGGGTAGTCCACGCGAACCAACGAAAGTCCGTGCGCCGGCGCAACGAGGATCGAACTCGACCGCGACGTTTCGTCGAGCAAACCTGCCAACCAGTCGGCGGTGCGGCGTCCCTCACCGACCGAGAGGACTGCCCCGACAAGACTCCGGACCATCGACCAGCAGAACGCATCGGCATTCACGTACGCCGTGAACACCGTGCCCTCCTGCGCCCAGTCGAAGCGTTGCAGCTCCCGCACCGTCGTAGCGCCTTCTCGACGCTTGCAGAATGCCGCGAAGTTGTGCAGGCCCAGAAGCCGATTCGACGCTTCTTGCATCGCTGTGAGATCGAGTGGTTTGGGGTACGACACCGTATCGCGCGCGCGTAGGGGTTCCACTCCGAATGCCGCGTTGGTCACCCGGTACTCGTAGTAGCGTCGCATCGCCGAGAAGCGCGCATCGAAGTCACCCGGAACCACCGAGATCTGTTTGACCCGAACGTCCTTGGGCAGGAAGCGTGCAAGTCTGCGCACGAGTCGCGACGGATCGTCGGGGAGCAACTCGCCCTGGACGTCGACGTGCGCTACCTGCCCCGTGGCGTGAACGCCGGCGTCCGTGCGACCGGCAACAGTCAGCTGAACCGGTTGCCGTAGTACCGTTCCCAACTTGTCTTCGATCTCACCGCACACGGTGCGCAGATCGGTTTGACGGGCCCAGCCCGAGAAGTCGGTGCCGTCGTAGGAGATGTCCAGCCGCAATCGAACGAGCCCGCCGTCCCCGATGGGGGCGGCGGGCTCGTTCGATTCAGCGTGTGCCGAAACCAAGGGGGACTAGTCCTTCTTGGCCTCTTCGGCCTCGGGAGCGTCGGCCGCAGTTGCGGTCTCGTCCTCGATGGCCTCGACGACTGCGTCAGCGTTCTCGACCTCAGCCTCGGTCGCGTCGGCCTCTACAGCCTCGACGACGTTCTCTGCGGCGGGAGCTTCCTGCGAGGACTTGACGCGACGAGCGCGGTCAGCCTCGGAGGTGACGGTCTTTTCCTTGACGAGCTCGATGATTGCCATCGGAGCGTTGTCGCCCTTGCGGGGGATCGTCTTGATGATGCGGGTGTATCCACCGTTACGGTCCGCGTAGAACGGGCCGATCTCGGCGAACAGGGTGTGAACGACATCCTTGTTGCGGATGACCTTCAGCACCTCACGACGGTGAGCCAGCGTGCCGGCCTTTGCGTGCGTGACGAGCTTCTCGGCGTAGGGGCGCAGTGCCTTGGCCTTGGACTCGGTGGTGGTGATGCGACCGTGCTCGAAGAGCGCGGTAGCCAGATTGGCGAAAATCGCCTTCTGGTGGGAAGCCGACCCGCCGAAGCGGGCACCCTTCTTGGGCTTGGGCATGATGATCTCCTAGTAAAGGACCTGAGCTGCTACAGCTGTTCGGTCTCGGCGTAGTCCTCGGTACCTTCGGCATCGCCGAAGGAACCGGCATCAGTGTCACTCCACGTTCCGGTGGCGGCGTCGTAGCCGGCAACGGTGGTGGGATCGAAGGATGCGGGGCTGTCCTTGAGGGACAGGCCGAGCGAATGCAGCTTGACCTTGACCTCGTCGATGGACTTCTGTCCGAAGTTGCGGATGTCGAGCAGATCGGACTCGGTACGGCCGACAAGCTCACCGACGGTGTGAACACCTTCGCGCTTGAGGCAGTTGTAGGAGCGGACCGTGAGGTCCAGATCCTCGATGGGGAGTCCGAAGGAAGCGATGTGATCGGCCTCGGCGGGCGAGGGTCCGATCTCGATTCCTTCTGCTTCGACGTTCAGCTCACGGGCCAGGCCGAAGAGCTCAACCAGGGTCTTGCCCGCCGAAGCGAGCGCGTCCCGTGCGGTGATGGAGTTCTTCGTTTCCACGTCGAGAACGAGCCGATCGAAGTCGGTGCGCTGTTCGACGCGAGTGGCCTCCACCTTGTAGGTGACCTTGAGCACCGGCGAGTAGATCGAGTCGACCGGGATACGGCCGATCTCTGCGCCGGACGCCTTGTTCTGGACGGCGGGGACGTAACCACGACCGCGCTCGACAACGAGCTCGATCTCCAGCTTTCCCTTGTCGTTCAGGGTGGCGATGTGCAGGTCAGGGTTGTTCACGGTGACGCCTGCCGGGGGCACGATGTCGCCTGCAGTAACAGCGCCGGGGCCCTGCTTGCGGACGTACATGGTGACCGGCTCGTCCTCTTCGGAGTTCACGACGAGGCCCTTGAGGTTCAGGATGATGTCGGTGACATCTTCCTTCACTCCCGGGACGGTGGTGAACTCGTGGAGAACGCCGTCGATACGGATGCTGGTGACAGCAGCGCCGGGGATCGACGAGAGCAGCGTGCGGCGCAGCGAATTGCCGAGCGTGTACCCGAAACCTGGCTCCAGGGGCTCGATGACGAACTTCGAGCGGTTATCAGCGATGACCTCTTCGGTCAGCGTGGGTCGCTGAGAAATGAGCATTGGTATTTCCTCCTGTACGGACGTCCACTATTTGACGCCCACGATGGGAAAGGGCCTGCGGCCCTGTGAGTGGTTGAGGAGTCCGGAGACTCCTCAACCACTCACGGGGTGCGAAGCGCCTTACTTCGAGTAGTACTCGACGATGAGCTGTTCCTGCAGAGCGATGTCGATCTGCGCGCGCTCGGGAAGCTGGTGAACCAGGATCCGCAGACGCGAGCCGACAACCTGCAGCCACCCGGGAACCGGGCGATCGCCGACGGTCTCACGCGCAACCTGGAACGGAAGCGTGGAGAGCGACTTCTCCTTGACATCGATGATGTCGTACTGCGAGACGCGGTAGCTCGGGATGTCGACCTTCTTGTTGTTCACGAGAAGGTGACCGTGCGTGACCAGCTGACGTGCCTGACGGCGCGTGCGAGCGAGGCCTGCGCGGTACACGACGTTGTCGAGACGCGACTCGAGGATGCGAAGCAGGTTCTCGCCGGTCTTGCCGGGGCGGTTGTTCGCCTCCTTGTAGTACAGGCGGAACTGCTTCTCCATGACGCCGTAGGTGAAGCGAGCCTTCTGCTTCTCCTGCAGCTGGAGCAGGTACTCGCTCTCCTTGATACGCGCGCGGCCGTGCTGTCCGGGCGGGTACGGGCGACGCTCGAATGCCTGGTCGCCTCCAACGAGGTCGACGCGCAGACGACGCGACTTGCGGGTGATGGGTCCGGTATAACGTGCCATTTTCTTCTACCTATCCTTCCCGCTATACCCGACGCCGCTTGGGCGGACGGCAGCCGTTGTGCGGCTGGGGGGTTACATCGGAAATGGTGCCGACCTCGAGGCCAGCAGCCTGGAGGGAACGGATTGCGGTCTCGCGACCGGATCCCGGTCCCTTGACGAAGACGTCAACCTTCTTGACACCGTGCTCCTGCGCCTTACGGGCAGCGCTCTCAGCAGCAAGCTGAGCGGCGAAGGGAGTCGACTTACGCGAACCCTTGAAGCCGACGTGTCCCGAAGACGCCCAGGAAATGACATTTCCGGCGGGGTCCGTGATGGACACGATGGTGTTGTTGAAGGTGCTCTTGATGTGAGCGGCGCCGTGCGGGATGTTCTTCTTATCCCTGCGACGCGTCTTCTGGGTCTTCTTCGGACCGGTGCTACGTGACTTCGGGGGCATTACTTCGCCTTCTTCTTGCCGGCAATGGTGCGCTTCGGACCCTTACGGGTACGGGCGTTGGTCTTGGTGCGCTGACCACGCACGGGCAGACCACGACGGTGGCGCAGGCCCTGGTAGCAGCCGATCTCGATCTTGCGACGGATGTCGGCCTGAACCTCGCGGCGAAGGTCACCCTCGACCTTGAGCGACTCCTCGATGTACTCGCGGAGCTTTGCCAGGTCCTCGTCCGAGAGGTCCTTGCTCCGGAGATCCGGGCTGACGCCGGTGGCGTCAAGGATTTCCTTGGAGCGGGTACGGCCGATGCCGTAGATGTATGTCAGTGCGATCTCCATACGCTTTTCGCGAGGAAGATCAACACCAGAGAGACGTGCCATGGTGGCATTTCCTTATCGGTGTGCGGAGGTCTGCTCCCAGCCCTTCCCCTGTGCCTCTTGCCGAGTACCGACGCCCGAAGGCGCAGATGATCTCATCAACTAACTCAGTGGGGCCCCGGCCTCCGTGCCGGGGGTGAACCATTGTCCGACCTTGGCGATCGGTGAACGATCGCGTGGGGTCTCGTCAACAATGGCTGGTACTGGGAGGTCTTCTTTGCTTGTTGCCAAGCAGATCTTCGAAAAGCTAGATCTAGCCCTGACGCTGCTTGTGACGCAGGTTCTCGCAGATCACCATGACTCGACCGTTACGGCGAATCACTTTGCACTTCTCGCAGATCTTCTTGACGCTCGGCTGAACCTTCACGTCTTCTGATCTCCTGTTTTGTCGCAGCCCGCCGCGATGAACCGCGGCAGACATACTTCTCCCTGACCCAGGTCAGGTCCGGGAAGTTCGTTACTTGTAGCGGTAAACGATGCGTCCGCGCGACAAATCGTAGGGCGATAGCTCCACGACAACGCGATCTTCCGGGAGGATGCGAATGTAGTGCTGACGCATCTTTCCGCTGATGTGGGCGAGGACCTTGTGGCCATTCTCGAGCTCAATGCGGAACATCGCATTGGGCAGCGGCTCGACTACTCGTCCTTCGACCTCGATGGCCCCGTCTTTCTTAGCCATATCCTCCGCGATCCGTTTGGTTTGGCATGCTTCGTGCATCGGCTTCCGTTACATTGGCACGCAATGGAAAGATCGTCGGCACCTCGGGGGCCCGATCCCGGAGCGATCCGGGCGTAGGCACACGAACTATCGACGCGCATAGCGCACCGCCTAGCCATGTTACGCGATGTAAACGACCAGGCCAAATGCGCCTCCGGTCAGGGTGACGACGCACACCGCTCCCCCATCGAAAAAGTCCCAGCCTCGACATGAGGCTGGGACTTCTCGAACGTGAATCATGCTCGCTGCCAACACTTGTCAGCAACGGCGTCAACTACTCCGGCCGGAGTGTCAGAATCCGCGGACCGTCCTCGGTCACAGCGACAGTGTGTTCCCAGTGCGCCGCACGGGACCCGTCGGTCGTCACAACGGTCCAGTCATCGTCGAGAATCACCGTGTCGGTGGTGCCGAGCGTCAGCATCGGCTCGATCGCGAGGCACGATCCGACAACCAGTTCAGGACCCTTACCCGGGGCACCTTCATTGGCGAGGAACGGATCCATGTGCATTTCCCGACCGATTCCGTGTCCACCGTATCCGTCGACGATGCCGTAGGAACGACGGTGCAACTTCTCGGCGGCATGAGTACCGACCTCGATCGCGTGCGAAACATCCGTCAGACGGTTACCGGCGATCATCGCCGCGATCCCGGCTTCCATCGAAAGCCGAGTAGCTTCGCTGAGTTCCTGATCGGCGACGCTGATCTCACCGACTCCGAACGTCCAGGCAGAGTCACCGTGCCAACCGTCGAGGATCGCGCCACAGTCGATGGAAACGAGGTCGCCTTCAGCCAGGATGTCCTGAGCTGAGGGGATCCCGTGAACGACGCGATCGTTGACCGAAGAGCAGATCGAACCGGTGAAGCCGTGGTACCCGAGGAACGAGGGCACGGCGCCGGCGTCACGAATGACCGATTCTGCGACCGCGTTCAATTCCAAAGTGCTGACACCGGGCTTTGCCGCAGCGCGCACCGCCACCAGGGCCGAACCCACGATCGCACCGGCGGCAGCCATCGCGTCGAGTTCGCCCGCGGAGCGGAACGGAACAACCTTGCGTTTACGCCCGAAGACCATTACTTACCCAACGCTGCCAGTGCGCGTGCGTTGACCTCTTCGACCTCGCCGATCGCGTCGACGGAGACGATGCTGTCCTTGTAGTAATCGAACAGCGGTGACGTCTCGTCGCGGTAGACCCGGAGTCGGTTGCGAATGACGTCCTCGGTGTCGTCTGCACGACCGCGGGCGAGCATGCGCTCGACCACGATGTCCTCGTCGACAACAAAAGAGAGGACACCGTCGAGCTTGGTGTCGAGATCCTTCAAGATTCCCTCGAGTGCCTGAGCCTGTTCGACCGAGCGCGGAAATCCGTCGAGAAGGAAACCGTTTGCTGCGTCCGGTTCTGCGACGCGAGCCTTCACCATGTCGTTGGTGATCGAACTCGGTACGAGTTCGCCGGCGTCGATGTACTTCTTTGCTTCCACACCGAGAGCGGTGGCCTGACCGATGTTCGCGCGGAAGAGATCACCCGTGGAGATATGGGGAACGCCGAACTTCTCGGACAAGATAGCGGCCTGGGTGCCCTTGCCGGCACCGGGAGGACCAAGGAGGACAAGTCTCACTTGAGGAACCCTTCATAGTTACGCTGCATTAGCTGACTCTCGATCTGCTTCACGGTGTCCAGGCCGACGCTGACCATGATCAGCACCGCGGTGCCACCGAACGGCAGGTTCTGCGCGCCGCCGCCATTCCCGATGTCGAGGAACAGGTTGGGCAGAACAGCAATGGTGCCGAGGTAAATCGCACCCGGAAGGGTGATGCGACTCAGCACGTAGTTGAGGTAGTCCGCGGTCGGCTGACCTGGTCGGATACCGGGGATGAAGCCGCCGAACTTCTTCATCTCGTCGGCGCGCTCTTCGGGATTGAAGGTGATGGCGACGTAGAAGTATGTGAAGAAGACGATCAGGCCGAAGTAGATCGCGATGTACACCGGGTTGGCCGGGTTCACCAGGTAGGTGTTGATGAGGCGTTGCCACCAACTGGGGTCGACCGCTGTACTGGCCGAAGTCAGCTGTGCGATCAAGTTCGGGAGGTACAGCAGTGAAGACGCGAAGATCACCGGGATGACGCCGGCCTGGTTCACCTTCAGAGGCAGGTACGTCGAGGATCCGCCGTACATCTTGCGTCCGACCATCCGCTTTGCGTACTGAACCGGGATCCGGCGCTGACCCTGCTCGACGAAGACGACACCGGCGATGATCAACAGCGCTGCGAGGCAGACGAAGGCGAAGACCAGTGGACCGCGGCTGTCGAGAATCGACTTGCCCTCGCTCGGGATACGCGATGCGATACCGGCGAAGATGAGGAGCGACATACCGTTACCCACGCCACGTTCGGTGATGACCTCGCCGAACCACATGACCATGGCAGCACCGGCAGTCATGACCAGCACGATGATGGCAAGACCGAAGATCGACTTGTCGGCGATGATGTCGTCACAGCCCTGGAGCAACTGTCCGCGTGCCGCAAGAGCGACGATGCCGGTCGACTGCAGGATTGCCAGAGCGATGGACAGGTAACGCGTGTACTGCGTCATCTTGGCCTGACCGGACTGGCCTTCTTTTCGAAGTTCCTCGAACTTCGGGATCACCACGGTCAGCAGCTGCACGATGATGCTTGCCGTGATGTACGGCATGATGCCGATCGCAAAGATCGACATCTGCAGCAGAGCGCCACCGGAGAACAGGTTGATCAGCGAGTAGATACCTGCTGAGTCACCGGAGTTGGCGATATCGATGCACTGACGCACGCGGCCGTAGTCGACACCTGGGGACGGAATGAGAGCGCCGACCCGATACAGAGCCACCAAGCCGAGGGTGAAGAGGATCTTCCGCCTCAGGTCTGGGGTCCTGAGGGCCGAGACGAAGGCGGAAAGCAAAGATCCTCCTGGCACGACGGTAGGGAGACAGATCGTTTGACCTGTCGAACTTTTGAACTCTAACAGTGAGCATTTGGGAACTAAGCGGGCAGACCACGAAAACCGGGTAAGCCGAAGATACATTTGCCACTCGGTGACCAGAATACTGGCCCATCCGAGGCATGCACGACCAATCTGTGACAAGACCTGGTAGACGCCGATGGCCGCAGCGCAGCAAACGCTGCGCTGCGGCCATCGGACTAGCTACGCCTGATTACTCACAGCTCGGTGGCGGAACCACCGGCAGCAGCAATCTTTTCCTTGGCGGAACCGGTGAACTTGTCGACGGTCACCTGAACGGCAACTGTCAGTTCGCCGTCGCCCAGAACCTTGACGAGCTGGTTCTTGCGGACTGCGCCCTTGGCAACGAGATCCTCGACCGTGATTGCTCCACCTTCGGGGAACAGACGGGCGATGTCGCCGACATTGACGACCTGGTACTCGGTGCGGAACGGGTTCGTGAAGCCCTTGAGCTTGGGCAGACGCATGTGAAGCGGCATCTGTCCACCCTCGAAGCCCACGCGCACGGTGTTACGTGCCTTGGTGCCCTTGGTACCGCGACCTGCGGTCTTACCACGCTTGCCGCCCTCACCGCGTCCAACACGAATCTTGTTGGACTTGGATCCCGGAGCGGGGCGCAGGTGGTGCAGTTTGATGGTCATGGTTAGACCTCCTCAACTGTTACGAGGTGGCGCACCACGTTGATCAGACCGCGGTTCTGTGCGTTGTCCTCACGAACAACGGTCTGACGGATGCCCTTGAGACCGAGCGTGCGCAGAGAATCCTTCTGGTTCTGCTTGGTCCCGATGATGCTCTTGATCTGAGTGACCTTGAGATCTGCCATTACTTCACACTCCCAGCAGCCTGTGCGCGAGCGCGAAGCATGCCGGCGGGTGCAACCTCTTCGAGGGTGAGGCCGCGGCGAGCCGCAACTTCCTCGGGACGCTGCAGACCCTTGAGCGCAGCAACGGTCGCATGCACGACGTTGATGGCGTTGTCGCTACCGAGCGACTTCGACAGGATGTCCGCGATACCAGCGCACTCCAGCACGGCGCGCACAGCGCCACCGGCGATAACACCGGTACCGGGGCTTGCCGGGCGAAGCATGACGATGCCGGCAGCAGCCTCACCCTGAACGGGGTGAGTGATGGTGTTGGCGATCATCGGGACGCGGAAGAAGCTCTTGCGAGCCTCCTCGACACCCTTCTGGATGGCCGCGGGAACTTCCTTGGCCTTTCCGTAGCCGACGCCGACCAGTCCGTTGCCGTCTCCGACGATCACCAGAGCGGTGAAGCTGAAGCGACGACCACCCTTGACGACCTTGGAAACGCGGTTGATCGTGACAACGCGCTCGATGAACTGTGACTTCTCCGCAGCGTTTCCGCCACGGCCACCGTCGCGACGGTCACGGCCGCCACCACGGTTGTCCCCACGAGCGTTGCTGTTGTCACCGCTGTTGGGGCCATTCTGTCCGGCGGGTCCGCTTCCGCCGTCACGCCTTTGACGTCCCGGCATCAGGCTGTCCTTCCGTTGAAAATGTTGGTCATCAGAACTTCAACCCGCCTTCGCGAGCCGCGTCTGCCAGGGCCGCGATGCGACCGTGGTAGCCGTGTCCGCCGTGGTCGAAGACAACTGCTTCCACGCCGGCAGCCTTGGCGCGCTCGGCGATCAGCTGACCGACCTTCGCGCTCGCAGCCTTCTTGTCGCCTTCTGCCACGCGCACGTCTGCTTCGATGGTCGACGCGGAGGCCAGGGTGTGGCCGGCCAGGTCGTCCACGAGCTGGACGTGGATGTGGCGCGAGGACCGGTTGACGACCAAGCGGGGACGCTCGGGCGTGCCGGAGACCTTCTTGCGGAGACGGAAGTGACGACGCGTCTTCGAGAGACGACGCTTGGTGGACGCATCCTTGCCCAGCGGAATCCGCTTGGCTTTCTGGTTTGCAGTCTGGCTCATATCACTTACCCGTCTTTCCGACCTTGCGGCGGATCTGCTCACCCTCGTAACGCACGCCCTTACCCTTGTACGGGTCCGGACGACGGAGACGACGGATGTTGGCCGAGATCTGCCCGACCTTCTGCTTGTCGATGCCGGACACCGAGAACCGGGTGGGCGACTCGACGACGAAGGTGATGCCTTCAGGAGCCTCGATCGGCACCGGGTGGCTGAAGCCGAGCGCGAACTCGAGGTCCTTGCCCTTCAGTGCCACACGGTAACCAACACCGTGGATCTCCATCTTCTTCGTGTAACCCTCGGTGACACCGGTGATGATGTTCGCAACCAGGGTCCGCGACAGACCGTGCAGCGCGCGGCTACGACGCTCGTCGTCGGGGCGCGTGACGCTCAGCGAGCCGTCCTCTGCCTTTTCGATTGCGATGGGCTCGGAGATGGTCAGCGCGAGGGTGCCCTTGGGACCCTTGACGGTGACATCCTGGCCGCTGATCGTGACGTCAACGCCCGCGGGGACGGTGACCGGAATCTTTCCAATACGCGACATTGTGGTGGCCTCCCTTACCAGACGTAGGCGAGGACTTCCCCGCCTACTCCTTGATTGGCCGCCTGGCGATCGGTGAGCAGACCGGACGACGTGGAGATGATGGCCACGCCGAGGCCTCCGAGGACCTTGGGCAGGTTGGTGGACTTCGCGTAAACCCGGAGACCGGGCTTGGAAACGCGACGCACGCCGGCGAGGCTACGCTCGCGGCTGGGACCGTACTTCAGATCGACGATGAGGGTCTTGCCGACCTCTGCGTCTTCGGTACGGAAATCGGAGATGTAGCCCTCGCGCTTGAGGATCTCGGCGATGTTCGCCTTGATCTTCGAGTGGGGAAGCTTCACCTCATCGTGGTACGCCGTGTTGGCGTTGCGCAGACGCGTCAAGAAGTCTGCGATGGGGTCAGTCATGGTCATAGGTCGACCTCGACACCTTTCTCGCTGTGGTTCCCATGCAACACCGGACGAATCCGATCGTGGGCCTCCAGCAATTCGGCTGGGCCGTCCGACTTGTGTCAGACGGCGTAAGTTACCGCACCGAGCTGAACGCATGCGTCAGCCACGGCAACCGCTCTAGTGTAGGGAACTTTGGCGCAAGTGTCCACCGGGATGCCACGTCGGCTCCCCCACCGCCACCCGAAGGTCGCTGATCGGGAAGGTATCGACGCACCCCGAAATCTGAACTGTTCGTTCGGGACCGAAGAACGACATCGACGAACGATGACTGCTTTCAACCAGAGTCGCAGCGGGACAGTTCTTTTCAGGATCGGCGCGGTACACAACTCGATGGAAACCACGAATGGACGTGGGTTCCAAAGGAACCCACGTCCATTCACATGCGTGGTGTGACGAAGCCCGAGGGCCTCAGATCACCAAGAGCTCTTGCGAACTCCGGGAAGCTCGCCGGCGTGAGCCATCTCGCGAACGCAGATACGGCACAAGCCGAACTTGCGGAACACCGAGTGCGGGCGACCGCACCGCTGGCAGCGGGTGTAGGCGCGAACCGCGAACTTGGGCTTCTTGTTGGCCTTGTTGACCAATGCCTTCTTAGCCATGCGCTCAGTTCTCCTTGAACGGGAAGCCGAGGTGCTTGAGCAGTGCACGGCCTTCTTCGTTGTTGGTTGCGGTGGTCACGACGGTGATGTCCATACCGCGGGGGCGATCGATCTTGTCCACGTCGATCTCGTGGAACATCGACTGCTCGTTGAGGCCGAACGTGTAGTTGCCGTTGCCGTCGAACTGGTTGCCCGAGAGACCGCGGAAGTCGCGGATACGGGGCAGAGCGACAGACACGAGGCGGTCCAGGAACTCCCACATGCGGTCACCACGGAGGGTGACGCGTGCGCCGATGGGCATACCTTCGCGGAGCTTGAACTGCGCGATGGACTTACGTGCCTTGCGGATCTCGGGCTTCTGGCCCGTGATCAGCGACAGGTCATGGACAGCGCCGTTGATCAGCTTGGCGTCACGGGCAGCGTCGCCGACGCCCATGTTGACGACAACCTTGACGACGCCGGGGATCTGCATGACGTTCGAGTAGTCGAACTCGCTGTTGAGCGCGTCCTTGATCTCAGCGCGGTAGCGTGCCTTGAGGCGCGGCTGGACCTTGTTTTCGGTGGAGGTCATGTCAGATGTCCTTCCCGTTCTTCCGGGAAATCCGAACGCGCTTGCCGGACTCTTCGTCGGTGCGGTAGCCCACGCGGGTGGGGTTTCCGTCCGAGTCGACGACTGCAACGTTGGAAACGTGGATCGGGGCTTCCTGCGTGACGATGCCGCCGGAGGATGCTCCGCGCTCGTTCGCGGAAACCGCGGTGTGCTTCTTGATTCGGTTCACGCCTTCGACGAGGACCTTGTCGGTCGCGGGGTAGGCCTGAATGACCTTGCCCTTCGCGCCCTTGTCCTTGCCGGCGATGACCAGAACGGTGTCACCCTTGTGCACCTTCATCACAGCACCTCCGGGGCAAGCGAAACGATCTTCATGAACTTCTTCTCGCGCAGCTCACGGCCGACGGGTCCGAAGATGCGGGTTCCACGGGGATCACTGTCAGCCTTGATGAGCACTGCAGCGTTCTCGTCGAACTTGATGTAGGAACCGTCCGGACGACGGCGCTCCTTGGTCGTGCGAACGATGACGGCCTTGACGACCTCACCCTTCTTGATGTTTCCACCGGGGATTGCGTCCTTGACGGTGGCGACGATGACGTCACCGATCCCGGCGTAGCGACGTGACGAACCGCCGAGAACGCGGATGCAAAGGATTTCCTTGGCACCCGTGTTATCAGCGACGCGAACTCGCGACTCCTGCTGAATCACTTGATCTCCCTAGACCTGGAATTTCGTGCGCAACGGATTACCGACCCGGTGCGCGCGGTCATTGTTGCCACCTGCGTCGTGTCTGAGCTGCAGTCCCACCGACTGACGTCGGGAGACGATCACTGCAAGCACCGTTCGAGCTGCGCACGTGAAGACACACCTCTGCCACAGGCAACCGTTCTATTGTAGGGAAGGGTTCACCAAATACCAAATCAGCCGTACTCGACGCAACTCGAACCCTTCGCCCGGAAAGCCCCGAAAGCCCCTGGAAAGCCCCCGGAAAGCCGAATGGCCCACTCCCCCAAGGGGAAGCGGGCCATTCGGTGATACTCGATCAGCTCGAGGATTCGATCAGGCTTACTTGGCCTTTTCGAGGACCTCGACCAGACGCCAGTGCTTCGTCGCGGACAGCGGACGGGTTTCCATCAGCTGAACGCGGTCGCCGACGCCGGCAACGCCGTTCTCGTCGTGCGCCTTCACCTTGGTCGTACGGCGGATGATCTTGCCGTAGAGCTTGTGCTTGACGCGGTCTTCGAGCTCGACCACGATCGTCTTTTCCATCTTGTCGGACACGACGTATCCGACACGGACCTTACGGCTCGCGCGCTCTTCTGTGCTCACTGCTTTTTCCTCACTCATGCCGCGTCACCTGCATCCGGACCCACAGCGAGTCCGAGCTCACGCTCACGCAGGACGGTGTAGATGCGCGCGATCTCGTGACGAACGGTGCGCAGTCGTCGGTTGTTGTCCATCTGGCCGGTAGCCATCTGGAAACGAAGGTTGAAAAGCTCTTCCTTCGACTCACGGAGCCGGGTGACCAGCTCGTCTTCACTGAGCTCGCGGAGCTCTGCTGCTGGGGTTCCAGTAGCCATCAGAACTGCTCCTCTCTGGTCACGATCCGGCACTTGCACGGGAGCTTGTGCATCGCGCGGCGCAGGGCCTCACGAGCAATCTCCTCGTTGGGGTATGTCATCTCGAACAGAACGCGTCCGGGCTTGACGTTGGCAATCCACCACTCGGGCGAACCCTTACCGGAACCCATTCGGGTTTCGGCCGGCTTCTTCGTGAGGGGGCGATCCGGGAAGATGTTGATCCAGATCTTGCCGCCACGCTTGATGTGCCGAGTCATGGCGATACGAGCGGACTCGATCTGCCGGTTGGTGATGTAGGCAGGCTCGAGAGCCTGGATGCCGTAGTCACCGAAGGTCACCTGGGTACCGCCCTTGGCGGCACCCGAACGGCTCGGGTGGTGCTGCTTGCGGTGCTTGACCCGCCGTGGGATCAACATGCGTCAGCCCTCCTGATTCTGTTCAGTTGCGGGAGCATCGGCGGTTGCGGTCGCTGCGCGGCCGGCCTCGGTGCTGGTCGCAGTGGTACCGGTGGCACCGGAACGACGCGGACGGCTCGGACGCTCACGACGCGGGCGATCCCCGGCCGGTGCGGCCGTGTTGGCGGCGAGCTCACGCTTGCCACCGACGATGTCGCCCTTGTAGATCCAGACCTTGACGCCGATGCGACCGAAGGTGGTCTTGGCCTCGTAGAGGCCGTAGTCGATGTCCGCACGAAGCGTGTGCAGCGGCACACGGCCTTCGCGGTAGAACTCCGACCGGGACATCTCGGCGCCGCCGAGACGACCGGAGCACTGAACGCGGATTCCCTTGACGTTGGGCTGACGCATGGCCGACTGGATGGCCTTGCGCATTGCACGACGGAAGGCAACGCGGTTCGAGAGCTGCTCGGCCACACCCTGTGCGACGAGCTGTGCTTCAGCTTCTGCGTTCTTGACCTCGAGGATGTTCAGCTGAACCTGCTTGCCGGTCAGCTTCTCGAGCTCGGAGCGGATGCGATCGGCTTCGGCGCCGCGGCGGCCGATGACGATGCCCGGACGTGCAGTGTGGATGTCCACGCGAACACGGTCACGGGTGCGCTCGATTTCGACCTTCGCGATTCCTGCGCGCTCCATGCCGGTGGCGAGGAGCTTACGGATCGCGACGTCTTCCTTGACGTACTCCGCGTACTGCTTGTCTGCGTACCAGCGAGACTTCCAGTCGGTGGTGATGCCGAGACGGAAGCCGTGCGGGTTGATTTTCTGGCCCACTACTGAGCACTTCCCTTCCGGCGATTACGGGTCGATGTTCCGGTCTTCGGCAGGCTCTCCACGATCACGGTGATGTGACTGGTGCGCTTGCGAATACGGAACGCACGTCCCTGTGCACGCGGCTGGAACCGCTTGAGGGTCGCGCCCTCGTCCACGAACGCCGTAGCAACGACAAGCGTGCTGGGGTCGAGGTCGAGGTTGTTCTCGGCGTTGGCTGCTGCGGAGGCGATCACCTTGGCGACCGGCTCGCTCGCTGCCTGCGGCGCGAACTTCAGGATGTTCAGGGCGTCTTCAACCGAGCGCCCGCGGACCAGGTCCACAACTCGACGTGCCTTCATCGGCGTAACGCGAACGTGCTTCGCTACAGCCTTGGCAGTCGGGTTGGCGGTTTCGGTGTTGCTCATCGCCTCTTCGCCTTCCGATCATCCTTGATGTGACCCTTGAACGTGCGGGTCGGTGCAAACTCTCCGAGCTTGTGTCCGACCATGGAGTCGGAAACGAACACGGGGACGTGCTTGCGGCCGTCGTGAACTGCAAACGTGTGGCCGATGAAGTCCGGGATGATTGTCGAACGACGGGACCAGGTCTTGATGACCTGCTTGGTTCCCTTTTCGTTCTGTACATCCACCTTCGCGAGGAGGTGGTCATCGACGAACGGGCCCTTCTTAAGGCTGCGTGGCATCCTTCACTCCCTCCTAGCGCTTGTTCTTGCCGGTGCGGCGGCGACGGACGATCATCTTGTCGCTTGCCTTGTTCTTGCGGGTACGGCCTTCAGGCTTACCCCACGGGCTGACCGGGTGGCGTCCACCTGAGGTCTTGCCCTCGCCGCCACCGTGCGGGTGGTCGACCGGGTTCATCACGACACCACGAACGGTCGGGCGCTTGCCCTTCCAACGCATACGGCCGGCCTTGCCCCAGTTGATGTTCGACTGCTCGGCGTTGCCGACCTCGCCGACGGATGCGCGGCAGCGCACGTCGACGCGACGGATTTCACCGGAAGGCATACGCAGCGTGGCGTAGCTGCCTTCCTTACCGAGGAGCTGGATGCTGGCGCCTGCGGAACGAGCCATCTTGGCTCCGCCGCCGGGACGCAGTTCCACACCGTGGATGGTGGTACCAGTCGGGATGTTGCGCAGCGGCAGGTTGTTGCCCGGCTTGATGTCGGCGCCTGCACCGGACTCGACCGGTGAACCCTGCACCAGGCCCTTGGGGGCGATGATGTAGCGCTTCTCACCGTCTGCGTAATGCAGGAGTGCGATGTTTGCTGTGCGGTTGGGGTCGTACTCGATGTGAGCGACCTTTGCCGGGATGCCGTCCTTGTCGTTGCGACGGAAATCGATCAGTCGGTATGCACGCTTGTGTCCGCCACCCTTGTGACGGGTGGTGATACGACCGTGTGCGTTACGTCCACCGCGACCGTGCAGCGGGCGAACCAGCGACTTCTCGGGGGTTGACCGAGTGATCTCGGCGAAGTCCGAGACGCTCGAGCCACGACGGCCCGGTGTTGTCGGCTTGTACTTACGGATTGCCATGAGTCTTCTCGTCCTCTATGTCTCGTCAAGTCCCGGCGCTTACGCGACCGGTCCTCCGAAGATCTCGATGGGCTTGCTGTCAGCGGACAGGGTCACGAGCGCGCGCTTGGTGTCCTTGCGCTTGCCGTAACCGAATCGGGTCCGCTTACGCTTGCCCTGACGGTTGGCGGTGTTGACGCTGGTCACCTTGACGCCGAAGACCTTCTCGACGGCAATCTTGATCTGCGTCTTGTTCGAGTCCGGGTGCACCAGGAAGGTGTAGGTGCCTTCCTCGATCAGTCCGTAGGACTTCTCGGAGATGACCGGAGCGAGCAGGATGTCGCGGGGGTCAGCGATGGTGCTCACTTGGCGTCCTCCTTGTTCTGAGCGCTCTCTGCGGGCCCGTGGATGAACGCGTTGAGTGCCTCGACGCTGAACACGACATCGTCTGCATTGAGCACGTCGTAGGTGTTGAGCTGGTCGGGTGCAATGGGATGCACGCCTTCCAGGTTCTGCACGCTCTTCCAAGCGGCTACATCCTGGCGACCCACGACGAGCAGCAGCTTCTTGCGATCCGAAATCTCGCCGAGGAACGCGATTGCGCCCTTGGTCGAAGGCGTCTGCCCTGCAACCAGTTCGGTGATGACGTGGATGCGCTCGTTGCGTGCGCGGTCAGAGAGGGCTCCGCGAAGAGCGGCTGCCTTCATCTTCTTGGGGGTGCGCTGGCTGTAGTCACGCGGCTGCGGGCCGTGAACGGTTCCGCCGCCGACGAACTGCGGTGCGCGAGTCGAGCCCTGGCGTGCGCGGCCGGTGCCCTTCTGGCGGTACGGCTTCTTGCCACCGCCGCGGACGTCGCCGCGGGTCTTGGTGGAGTGGGTTCCCTGACGAGCAGCTGCGAGCTGCGCGACGACAACCTGATGGAGAAGCGCGATGTTGGCCGGAGCGTCGAAGATCTCAGCGGGGAGATCGACGGTGCCGTTGGTCTTGCCGCCGGCGACCTTGACGTCCAGGGTCAACTTGGTCTCGGTGCTGGTCATGCCCGTGCACCACCCTTCACTGCACTCTTGACGATCACGAGGCCGCCCTTGCGGCCGGGGATCGCACCCTTGATCAGCAGCAGGCCGTTCTCGGCATCCACCTTGTGGACCGAGAGGTTCTGCGTCGTGATGCGGTCGCTACCCATGCGTCCGGACATGCGCATGCCCTTGAACACGCGGCCGGGAGTTGCACAGCCACCGATGGAGCCCGGGCGGCGGTGAACAGCCTGGGTACCGTGCGACGCGCCCTGTCCCTTGAAGCCGTGACGCTTCATGGTTCCGGCGAAGCCCTTGCCCTTGCTGGTTCCGGTGACGTCGACGTATGCGCCGTCCTCGAAGACCTCGGCGGTGAGCTCCTGGCCGACCTCGTAGTCGGAGGTGTCCGCAACGCGGAGCTCCACTACGTGGCGACGCGGGGTCACACCGGCCTTGGTGAACTGGCCGGAAGTCGGCTTGTTCACCTTGCGCGGGTCGATGGCGCCGAACGCGAGCTGAACGGCGCTGTAGCCGTCACGCTCTTCGGTACGGATCTGGGTTACGACGTTCGGCCCAGCCTTCACGACGGTGACCGGGACAACCCGGTTGTTCTCGTCGAAGACCTGGGTCATGCCGAGCTTGGTGCCCAGGATTCCCTTGATCTTGGTATCAGTCATTGTTTTTGTCTCCGCCGTCACTGAATGTTCACGTCGACACTGGCCGGAAGGTCGATGCGCATGAGCGCGTCAACCGTCTTCGGCGTCGGGTCGAGAATGTCGATCAGCCGCTTGTGAGTACGCATCTCGAAGTGCTCGCGCGAGTCCTTGTACTTGTGCGGCGAGCGGATGACGCAATATACGTTCTTCTCGGTCGGCAACGGCACAGGTCCAACGACGCGGGCACCCGTACGGGTTACCGTCTCGACGATCTTGCGCGCTGACGCGTCGATCGCCTCGTGGTCGTAGGCCTTGAGCCTGATGCGGATCTTTTGTCCCGCCACGCTTAGTGTCCTTTTCTTGCCGCGTTTCGTAGCCCGCCTGGTCAGGCTCGAGCTACCTCGTCTGCACAGTCCTTGCCTGGACGATGACACGACGAACACTGAAGCGATCGGGACCAAGTCCGAAAGTTCGGAAGACCGTGTTAGCGGTAAACCGAGCATCGGATCAGATCAGGATCTGCTGCCGCTGTTCGTTTGTCATTGTTCTCCGGTACACGCGGTCGGGCGTGTCGCCTTCTCACTCATCCTGCGCCGGACAATCTTTCGATCATCTGGCGCGTGATGCGTACCGGACGTGTTCGATGTCGAACACAAAGTAGGTACTGCTTCCGTCCTGCATTACTTCTCGTCTTGCATGTCTTGCATGGTCACAGTCGTTGACCCGATTACCCTGACGGGATCTGCGATCGATCGTCTGTGACGTCTTACCCTTACCCGATCACGGCCGCAAACGACCGCGTCCCGGACAAGGCAACCCGACCAGTATGCCGTACCTGGCCCGATTCCTCAACTCCCCCGAACCAGCCTTTCCGAGTGAGCTGCGCGACAACAACCTTACTCAGAAGTAAGATAGTCCGATGACTACTTCCAGCCCCACCTATCGCGGATGGCAGAAATTGCCGGACAACGCCCTCGGACATGCAGTTTTCTCGGCGGCGATGTCCATTCGCGTGCCCTACTTCGCCTCCGTTCTCCCCCGGGTGACCAAGTTGGAACCGGGCCTGTGCGAGGTCCGCTCCCCCAAATGGTGGGGCGTCCACAACCATCTCGGCACTTTTCACGCGATCGCAGCATGCAATCTCGCGGAGGTCGCAATGGGCATGCTGAGCGAAGCGACGGTTCCGAACTCGCACCGCTGGATCCCCAAGTCCATGAAGGTCGACTACCTCGCCAAGGCCGAGACCGGCCTGCGGGCGGTCGCCCGACTCGAGACTTTGCCGGACTTCGCGGCGATCGAGAGTGGCACGGAACTTCTCGTTCCCATCTCGATCTTCGACCGGGGCGGCAAGGAAGTAGTCCACGCCGAAATCACCACCTGGGTCTCCCCCAAGTAGGCACTCACGAACCCGCCTGCATCGCAACCTGATTCGCCCGCCAAACAGGTTTCGCAGAATTAGGCACCACCGCAGGTTTCGGCGAATGACGATCGTGGAACACCTCCCCGAACGGCGATGGTCGGTCGGGGTGCCGGTGTCCGGAGGTGGTTGCGTTCCGGGCACCACATTGTCGACCTCGCGTCACGCCGAGCACCGGGAGGCCTCGTGGAAGAGTTCTTGACCACAACGAGTTCCGAAGCAGGCACGCAGACCTCGTCGTATCCGGACGAGGCCGAGGGATTGGACAGCTTCCGGCGCGACCTCGACGCCATCGACGCTCTACTTCTCGAGACGGTGCGGCAGCGGCTGGAACTCTGCCTACGCATCGGCGAGTGGAAGCGCTCCCGCGAGGTTCCGATGATGCAACCCGGCCGCGTCCGCCTCGTGCAGGAGCGGGCGCGTGAATTCGCCCGTAGACACGACCTCTCCCCCGACTTCTTCAACGCCCTGTACGAGCTGATGATTGCCGAGACCTGTCGACTCGAAGACCTGGTGATCAACGCACCTGTTGAGGAGGAGGACACTGTTCGGGAATCCGTCGGACCGAGATCAGGATCATCGACATGAGTTCCCGCACCCTTCTGGTGGACAATTACGACTCGTTCACCTACAACCTGTTCACCCTGTTGACCGAGGTCAACGGGGTTGTGCCGACCGTGGTCCGCAACGACGCGGATTGGGATTCCATCGATCTCGCGTCATACGACAACGTGGTCATCTCCCCAGGTCCCGGCCGACCGGATCGCGACCGTGATTTCGGAATCAGCCGCCGTTTCATCGAAGAAGCGCCTCTCCCACTTCTCGGTGTCTGTCTCGGCCACCAGGGCCTGTGCGAGTTGTTCGGCGCGGGCGTGGTGGTTGCGCCCGTACCGATGCACGGCCGAATTTCGCTGATCGATCACGACGGCTCGGGCATCTTTGCCGGACTTCCGTCGCCGTTCCGAGCTGTTCGCTACCACTCGTTGACCGTCGAGAATCTGCCGAACGCCTTCGTTCGTACCGCGTGGACGTCCGACGGACTGCTCATGGGTGTCCGGCACCGGACCAAGCCGATGTGGGGCGTTCAGTTCCATCCGGAGTCCATCAGTACCGAGTTCGGCATAGATTTGCTCGCGAACTTCCGCGATCTGTCCGTCGGACGCACTCTGGATTCGGTGATCCGACCCGAACCTGCTCCGCAAACACCCGACCTGCGGCCGGCGATCAACTACGACGTCGACGACGTGATTCTCGATTTTGCAGTGGACCCGTCGGCGGCCTATGCAGCACTGTTCGCCGACGGCACGAACGCGTTCTGGCTGGACCGCGCGGCAACCGCAGAGCCGAGTGCGCGCTTTTCAATTCTCGGCGATTCGTCGGGGCCGCTGGCTGAGTTCATCACGTACGACGTGCAAGCCGAGGTACTGACTGTCAGCCGAAAAGGCTTGTCCGACGAGCACATTCGAGTTCCGTTCTTCGATTACTTGGACGCACAACTCGCGACGCGCTTCGTGCCCTCCCATCCGGAACTCGACTTCAACCTCGGCTACGTGGGCTACCTCGGCTACGAACTGAAAGCACAGACCGGAGGAAGGGCAGTCCATCCGGCACCCACTCCTGATGCTGCTCTGGTGTTTGCCGACCGCGCCGTCGTCATCGATCACACCGCGGGCCGCACTCACGTTTTGAGGTTGCGCGAGAAAGTCCGCGACGCCGGCTATGACGATTGGCTCGAATCGACCGTCGACACCTTGGCGCGGATCGGCGCGGACCTTCCGGAACGCACCCCGGTTCCGCTGATCAGCGACACCGTCTGGACGCAGGCTCGCCTTCGGCATGATCGCGATCAGTACCTGTCGTTGATCGGAACGGCCCTCTCGGAGATCCGGGCGGGTGAGTCCTACGAGGTGTGTCTGACCAACATGGCGAGCGTCGACGAGACGATCGATGCACAGCAGGCGTTCGAGTATCTGCGCTCGATCAATCCGACGCCGTACAGCGCACTTCTCGACTTCACCGGCATCTCGGTGGTCTCGGCCTCGCCTGAGCGGTTCCTTCGTGTCGACTCGGACGGCAACGTCGAGTCCAAGCCGATCAAAGGGACCCGTCCGCGCGGCGTCACCCGAGCGCGTGATGCTGCGCTACGGCAGGACCTGCTCGACAGCGAGAAGGACCGCGCCGAGAACCTGATGATCGTGGACCTCACTCGCAACGACCTCACCAAGGTCTGCGTTCCGGGAAGTGTCCACGTTCCGAGGCTGTTCGCGATCGAGTCGTACTCGTCCGTTCACCAAATGGTGTCGACGGTGCGTGGACATCTGAGCCCGGGGTCGTCGGCGGTGGACTGTGTCCGCGCCGCGTTCCCCGGCGGATCGATGACAGGTGCTCCGAAGGTACGGACGATGGAGATCATCGACCGCCTCGAATCCGGCCCACGTGGGGTCTACTCGGGATCGATCGGGTACTTCGCCCTCGGTGGCGCCGCAGACCTCTCGATCGTGATCCGGTCGCTGGTCTGCACCGAGAGCGGCGTGACCTTCGGAATCGGTGGTGCCATTACAGCGTTGTCCGACCCGGAAGAAGAATTCGACGAGACCACGGTCAAGGCGTCCACTCTGCTCCGTGCACTCGATGCGGTGTCCTCGCGGGTCCTCGAGTACGGCGGGTAGATCCAGCCATGACGGCGGCATCAGGCACAGCGACGGTTGTCGGCGGGCTGGGTGCCGTCGGATCCATGTTCGTCGAATTGCTTCGCGGCGGGGGGTCGACGGTCACCGTCGTCGACCCAGCAGGCAGCGATCCTGACGGAGATGTAGTCGTCGGAGACATCACGAAACCCAGTGACCGGGTCCTCGCACACGTGGAGTCCTCGAGCGTCATCGTGCTCGCCGTTCCCGAACAGGTCGCTCTAGCCGCACTACCGAGCCTTCGAGCATCCGGCGCTCTCGTTGTGGACACGCTGTCGGTCAAATCGCGGATGGAGGCAGCAATCGCCGACGCCGGCCGAGAAGGGGAGTTCCTCGGACTCAACCCCATGTTCCGTCCGTCGCTCGGACCGCGCGGTCGGGCCGTCATCGCAGTGCCGTACGTCGACGGTCCGCAGTCCGCCGGATTCCTCGACGTCGTGCGCTCGTGGGGAGCGTCGGTCGCGGTGATGGACGCCGATCGTCACGACCGGTTGGCCGCGGCTACCCAGGTTCTGACACACGCGTCGGTGCTGGCTTTCGGCGTTGCCCTGGCCGAACTCGGAGTTTCTGCGGACGAACTCCTCGCGGTCGCCCCTCCCCCGCATCGGACCTTGCTCGCGCTCCTGGCGCGGATAGCCGGCGGCGAACCGGAGGTGTACTGGGACGTACAAGCGGGCAATCCGCATGCAGGTGCGACACGAAAAGCACTGTTCGATGCCACCGCACAGGTGAACACGGCGGCCGAAGCCCTCGGCGACTTCACAGCGCTGATGAAAACCGCCCAGGCAGCGCTCGACGATCGCTCCGGCGAATTGAACGCGGAGTGCCAGAGCTTGTTCGATCGCATTGCCGAAGGGCACAGAGAGTAGGGCACGATGAGACCTGGAGTGAGTCCGCCCAGCCTCCCGGAGTACGACGCCTCGGATCCAGTCGAGAGTGCAATCGTCAGCCGCCTTGCGAGCAATTGGGCGCGCCGGGCAACCGTGAAGAAGGCGGCGCCGGAACTGGACGATCTCTTCGATTCGTCGTTGTCCGACTACCCCGAAGCACTTCTCCCGTTCGCGGAGCATCCGACCTACCTGGCATTGAGTCCCGAGCAGAAGCAACGCCTGCAAGCCTGGGCATGGATCGCGTTCAACAAGAACGTCATGGACATCGAGAAGTACGTCGTCAATCCCGGCTTCGACGTTCTCGCCGAAGACCGACTCGGCGTCGGACTCGGAGATTGGGCTGCAGTGGCCGTCAATCAGGCGATGGTCGACGAGCAATATCACACGCTCATGCACTTCAATGCCAGTTCAGCGACCCGTCGAGGCAGGGGCTGGGCGCTTCCGGCCAAGGCACTGCCAGACGTCCTGACGGTCCACACGCGGGCGCAAGCCCTCGACGCAGCCGAGGGGTCTCGCAAGATTGCCCTGACACAGTTGGCGTTCATGACCGTCGCCGAGGTGTCGATCACCGCATACCTCGACCTGATCTCGGACGATCCGGGCGTGCAGTCGATCAACCGCGCGACAATCCGGTTGCACGCTCGCGACGAGTACTGCCATGCCTCGATTGCCGGGGAACTGGCCGTGTCGGTCTGGGATTCCCTGGATCGTGGAGATCGCAGCTATCTATTGGAAGGCTTCGAGGGCGCCATGCGCGCTTTCAGCGGAACCGACTTCGGCGCTTGGCGAGCAATCATGGAGATCGAAGCCGTAACCGGCGGACAGAAGATGCTCGACGACATCGAATCGGGACGGCGCAACAACCTGTTCGTCCAGGACTACAGCGGTATCGAGAGGTTGTACAAGACCTTGAATCTGGACAGGATATAGCCGACTCTCACGAATCCACGGGCATAGTGCGGGCTCCGGAACCTGACAGCAGTTTCCGCCATGACAACCGATCGGTTTGCCGGTCGTACATTCGGTACGCCGGCCACAACAGAGCATGCAGAATTGACGTCTTGAGAATCATCAAACGAAGTCGTGTAGTCATAGCCTGGTGATACTCGAGCGTTGTCACCGAAGCCTTGTTGTATGACAGAAACTCGATGGGTCCAGTCTCTCCCCTTCGACCGGAGATTTCGCTCCGCATGTCCAGGTCAGTGCCGAACTGCATCCCTGCCTTCACCAGGCACAGCGACAGATCCACGTCTTCGTGAATGTCGGTGCGATCACTGACCTTGTCGCGGATCGAGCGCCACGACGTCGCCCGAATCGCCATATTCGAACCAGTCAGTGCGTGCGCCGGTTTGATTCCGTGGAAATCGCCACGGGCCTCGGCTTTCTTCACCGCTGCTCGCTGAAGACCTGAAAACGGTGACTCGTAAAACAACGAGAAACCGGTAACGGCATCAAGATCATGAGAAGCGAAGGAACTTCGAACCGCTCGCGCCCACCCTGGTGCGACACGCGAATCCGCATCGACTCTGCCGATGAATTCACCCACTGCGATGTCGAACCCGGCATTACGTGCATGAACAACGCCTTGACGCGGTTCTACAAGATATCGAATTCGAGAATCCCGCTGCTCGAAAGAACGCGCGATTTCAGGGGTGCGGTCGGTGGAATTGTTGTCGACAACAATTATCTCGAGGATTTCGTCCCCTTGACGAGCGAGGGACTCCAAACACCCGGCGATGTAGTCCTCCTCGTTGTACACGGGAACCACCACTGACAACGTGCCGATATCCATGAGCAGTAGGTTACCTCGCCAGAGGGAGTCGACTTGATGATCGAGTCAGGGGTGCCCGTCGATCGAGTACGAACTCGTAGTACTCGACGAGCACTCAGCACGCGCGAACACGGTTCACACCTGTCGGCGACCCGAAATCACGCCCGGTATCGGACACTGTGCGATATCGCACAGTCCAGTCGGTCGGCCTGACCGCGGCTTATCTCCAAGCTGCACATTTGCATCGATCCCCACCGCGCGAAGGCCGGAACGAGGTTGTCCCTCCGGTAACATCCACTGTGCATCCGGAGATAGACGTACAAGGTTCCCGCAACCACTGGGGTCCTTACCAGTGACTCCGGCTCGGGCTACGACTTGCTCGAGAAAGGACACGGCCGAGAAGCCGTGTCCAAGCACAGCTCGGCCCGAACACCCATGTAGACAGCGGAGAATTGATGCCCTTATCGACGGACGCGGCGGTAGTCGTGGAGGACGTTCACAAGTCCTTCAAGGATGTGCACGCATTGCGTGGCATCAACTTCCAAGCTCCCAAGGGCACAGTGCTCGGCATCCTTGGACCCAACGGCGCAGGTAAGACCACCACCGTCAAGGTTCTGTCCACGTTGATTCGGCCTGACCGCGGCGTCGCAATGGTTGCCGGATACGACGTCGCTCGCAACCCAGCCGACGTTCGCCGTTCGATCATGATGACTGGCCAGTTCGCCGCACTCGACGACGCACTCACCGGACGCGAGAACATCGAACTGTTCGCTCGCCTGATGGGCCTCGATCGCGCATCCGCCAGGCAACGAGCCGTGGACCTTCTCGAGGAATTCGATCTCGTGGAAGCTGGGGGGCGAGCCGTTGCAGGCTACTCCGGCGGCATGCGACGACGCATCGACATTGCGTGTGGATTGGTAGTGAGGCCAGAAGTCGTATTTCTCGACGAGCCGACGACTGGACTGGACCCCCGCAGCCGCCAGAGCGTGTGGAACCTCGTGCAGACTTTGAAGGAGCAAGGCATCACGGTTCTGCTGACCACTCAGTACCTCGAGGAAGCTGACCTCCTCAGCGACAACATCATTGTCATCGACAAAGGATCTGTCATCGCGGAAGGGACGGCCAACGAATTGAAGGCACGAACCGGCGCCAGCTTCTGCGAAATCGTTCCCGCCGAGGCAAGCTTGCTGGGGCCAGCAGCCAACGCGTTGGGTAATTTGGTTCCGCCGGACTTCCGCTTCGATCTGGCAGTCGAGAACGGCCGAATTGCAATTCCCGCACCCCGTGGTTCTGCGACCCTTGCAGAAGCTCTGCGGCGTCTCGATCACGCACGGATACCACTCGCGGACATCGCCCTGCGCAGGCCTTCACTTGACGACGTGTTCCTGTCGTTGACGGGGCAGTCGCGTCCGAGCGAAACAAGCGATGCGACGTGACCACGACGACGAAATACGCAACTCAAGATCTTGCCTTGAAACAGGTAGGTCAACGGTCCATCACGGTGCCAAATGCAGCTCGGATCGGACGCCATCGTCGTCCGCAACCGTCCGCTGTAACACAGTGGTGGACACTCACCGGCCGTACCGTTCGCGCAATGATCCGCCGGCACGAATTGCTAGTCGCAATCGTCGCGCCATTGATCTTCACGGTCGGCTTTTATCTGCCCCTCAAGTTCGTAATGCAGCTGCAGGGCATCAATTACGCGCAGTTTTTGATGCCGATCATCGTCTTGCAGGCGATGGCCTTCACTTCGATCTCAGCGGCGCAGATGTCGGCGACCGAACGCATCACTGGCTTCAGCAGTCGGATGCAAACCATGCCGGTTTTCGGCCCGGTTCCACTGTTTTCGCGGATGAGTAGTGGATTCCTCCGATCCGTCGTCTCACTGACGGCAGCAGTGATCTACGGATACGCGATCGGATTTCGCTTCGTCGGTGGTCTGTCACAGGCCATGCTCTTCTGCGTGATCGCGTTGACTTTCAGTACGTGTTTGTCGCTCGGCGGTGATGCAATCGGCTCGCTGTCGAAGAGCCCACAAGCAACCAGTCAGGCATTGACACTTCCCCAATTGATCCTCGGAATGCTCTCGTGTGGATTTGTTCCGGAGAGCGGATTCCCGGAATGGATCCGGCCGTTCGTACGCAATCAGCCCGTATCTCAGTTCTCCTACGCCATGCGGGACCTGGCTGCCGGCACCCTCACCCCGAATACGTTGGTGCCAGTTGCGGCTTGGTCGATCGGTTTGATAGCGGTATGCGGGCCACTCGCATACTGGGCAAGTACGAGGCGAGCGTGATGAGTTCTCTCGAGAAGCGTGAGGAGATACGCAGTGGGAGGGCGCTCGCGTTCCCTCTTCCCAACGCGGCACTACCCGAGAACTCGGCCAGCGCGCTCTGGACCCACAGCCTTATTCAGGCGAAGCGGCTTCTGATCAACTGGGCGCGCGATCCTTCAACGACTGTTCAGGCGCTCGTTTATCCCGCGTTGACCTTGATCATGTTTCGCGTTGTTCTGGGAAATTCCATCACAGCTGCCACCGGGCAGCCGAGTATCTATGGGACTGTCCCGCTCATCATTCTCGTGGGGGCGATGTTCGGTTCGATCGCCAGCGCAGTTGGCTTGCGGGGCGAGCGGAAGAGCGGTCTGCTCGGTCGATTCTGGACGCTGCCCGCACACCGAGCATCGGGCCTGGTGGGCCGGATGATCGCTGAAGCCGTTCGAGTTCTACTGACAACGATCGTCATCATCGGCGTTGGTTATGCCGTCGGCTTCCGGTTCACTCAGGGCCCGCTTGCGGCAGTGGCAATGATACTTCTACCCATCGCATTCGGCATTGGGTTCGCGGTGATGGTCACGGCTCTCGCCACGATGTCGGAAAATGTCCCGCTCGTCGAATTGGTTTCCATTGGGTGCACCCTGTTGATGTTCTTCAACAGTGGTTTTGTCCCGACAATGGCATATCCGGTCTGGCTTCAACCCGTAATTGCCGCACAACCGATGTCCGTCGCAGTCGACGCTATGCGCGGACTTTCGCTCGGAGGCCCGGTCCTGGTGCCAGTTCTGAAAATGCTTGCCTGGTCAGCGGGAATGATCGCTGTTTTTCTATATCCTGCGATTCGGGGTTACCGCCGGGCTGCGGAGACTTCATGACAGACGCATCCAGCGAGTGTGGCCTTATACCAGAATTTAAATATCTAAATACGGTAACAGTCCACAAACAATAACCGACTCAATTCTCTGAATGCGACAAGGTCGCAATCGACAATGAATCAACCGAAAGGTATGAGGTCTTGACGCGAAATTCCACGACCTGGCGACGCACCGTACAGATCGGTGCATTGGCCGTTGCCGGCTCACTGCTCACAGCCGGTCTCGCGCAGGCCACCCCCGCGCGCGTCGGTGGCGACTCATCCGAAACAGCGTCGACGGGCTCCTACATCAAATCCGTCGAGAAGGTCAATGACCGTCAGCTCGTCGTCAACGTCTATGCGGCGTCGATGGACAAGGACGTTCCGATTCAGGTGATCACCCCGGCCGACAACTCCGAACCTCGCCCGATCGTCTATCTGCTGAACGGTGCCGGCGGCGGAGAAGATGCCGCGACATGGGAACTACAAACTGATGTAGTCGATTTTTTCGCTGACAAGAACGTGAACGTCGCCACGCCTGTCGGTGGGCGTCTCTCCTACTACACCGACTGGGAGAAGGACGACCCCAAGGCCGGACGCAACAAGTGGTCGACCTTCCTGGGCAAAGAATTGCCCCCGTTGTTGAACGAAGAGCTCGGGAGCAACGGTAAGCAAGCCATCTCGGCCATCTCGATGTCCGGTACGTCGGTACTGAACTTGGCGATCGAGTACCCCGGTTTCTACAGTTCTGTTGCCGCTTACAGTGGCTGCGCACAGACCAGCGATCCCCTCGGACAAGCATTCGTCCGGACGACCACGGAATGGATCGGCGGCGTCGACGACATCACGAATATGTGGGGACCATTGGACGGACCGGGATGGGTCGAACACGATCCGCTCGTCAACGCAGAGAAGCTGCGTGGGACGCCCATCTACATGAGCACCGGAAACGGGCTTCCTGGAATTCCGAACGACACATTCCTCAACCCACGTCTGAGTGATGGTCGCGCATATACGGAGAACCAGATCATCATCGGCGGCCCGATCGAAGCAGCGACCAACCTTTGCACTTCGAACATGGCCAAGCGCCTGTATGAATTGAATATTCCGGCCGTTGTCGACTTCCAGCCGGTCGGGACCCACTCGTGGGGCTACTGGCAGGATCAGCTACACAAATCATGGCCGTTCATCGCCGGTTCGCTCGGAATCTGAGACAACCGCAGGAACATTCTCAACCAGCCAGCCTGTTCTTCTCGATCAAATGCGAGAAGAACAGGCTGGCTTTCCTCTATACCTCAGTCCGTAGGTACATGGCTTGCGGAATAGCTGACATCAACGAGGGCTTCGCCAGAAAAAGTGACTGAAGTGATCGAAGTGTGAGCCACATCGCGTTCATGCTGCCGACGCCACAATGATTCGCTCCTCAACGAACGCCGCAAGGTACAGATGGGCAGCTCGTGGCTGAAGCACACGCCCTCCTTGCCCGCGCTCCGACGCCGAGCCGAATCCAGGGCAGCAGACATACGTCTGACCATCGATTTGTAGCTCTCCCCCCACGAAGGCGTCACTGGATTCCACGTTTTGAGCAGCAACCCGACCGACGGCTTCAGTCTCGGGTCTCCCGCTGCGATCCCGTCGAACCTTCCCTCCCACTCCACAAGATCTTCGTTCTTCTCGATGGGTAGATTCAACAAATCGGCTAGCGGAGTGGCAGTTTCAATCGCGCGTTCGAGCGGGCTGGAGAAGATCGAAGAGATTGGACGATCACCGAGAATCTCGGCGACTGCCTTCGCTTGGCGATTGCCCAATTCGGAAAGCGAGTATCCGGGTAGCCGGCCGTAAATTACTTTCGACGGATTGAACACCTCTCCGTGACGTACAAAATGCACGACAGTGCGAGGTTCGGCCGACCGAGCCGGGGTTTCATCAGTCATGACGAGCGCTTCTCCTGCGTACGTAGGTACTCGGCGACGATCGGCCCGATCAACTCGAGCTTGTCCGGATGCATCATCGACGTGTGATTGCTGTCGATATCGATGTCAGTGATCTGTCCACCGATCACCGATCTCCATTCGTCTGTCACTGTGAAGTCCATGTCCATGCCCGCAGCTGCCCGGAACATCACCACGTCGCCATCATATTTGCGCGGCTCATACCCGGAGATCAATTCACCACTCGCCGAAGCGAAGTCGTAAAGTGCGCCAATCTGTGTCTCAGTCATGAACGACACCGAGTCCAGCGTTTTACCGATGGCGATGATCTGGCTGCGATCAAGAGAATTGACGTCGGCACCTTCACCGAGTTCCACTCCCCAACTAGCTGCCATGTCACGGGTGTTCTCGAGCGCTACATCATCGTCGACCTCCCTCGGATGACGTGGATCCACCATGAACAGAGAGACCTCGAAACCTTGCTCGCGTAGAAGAACAGCACATGCATGGCCGATGAACCCTCCAACTGAGTGGCCGATTATGTTAAACGGCCCAGTCGGATTCACATCGATCATCTCACGCACGTAACGGTGTGCTAGCTCGTCGACAGAGGTCGGTAATGCCCACGCCTCCGTCATTACGGGAGTTTGCAGGCCGTAGATCGGTGTATCTGCCTCTAGATACGGAGCGAAGCCCGAGGCCTTCCACGCCAGACCACTCATTGCATGGATATAGAAGAGCGGTGGCCGCTGTCCCTCGATGCGAACGGGAAAGAGCACGCCGATCGCATGATCGTCCGGTGTCGCCGAACCTGATTCCCGAGCCTCTTCGATCCTGGCAGCGAGTAATTCGGGTGTCGATGCACCGAAGAGCATGCGGACAGGAACATCGAAATCGAGTGTGCTGCTCAAGTTGGCGGTCAATTTCATCGCGATGAGGGAGTTGCCACCCAACTCGAAGAAATCATCATCCAACCCCACCCG
>NZ_JASHKO010000030.1:0-254 GCF_030056745.1 Rhodococcus sp. IEGM 1406
GTGCTGCGTATGTGCCGGGCCGGCAGTGTCTGGCGGGAGAGTTGGGAGTGGCGGCGGCGCCGCGCCGGGGGCGGGCGCGCGGGGGTCGCCCGGCGCGGCTGCCGGCGGGGGCGGGGGGGTGGCCCCGGGGGGGGGGGCTGGCAGGGTGCCGTTCCCCGGGGGGCCGTCGGCGGCCGTGCCGGCGTGGGGGCGGTGATCGCGGTCGCCGGGGGTGTCGCAGGTGTCGCGAGCCCGGTCGGCCTGGTCGGCGTGAG
>NZ_JASHKO010000031.1:0-247 GCF_030056745.1 Rhodococcus sp. IEGM 1406
CCCCGCCCCCGCCGCTACGCCCGACGCCGCCCCCCCCGGCTCCCGCCCGCCCCCGCGTCCCCGGCGCTAGGCCTCCCCGGCGGCCTGGCGGCGACGCGCCCCGGCCCGCCCCCCGAGGGCCCGCCCGTGGCGCGGTCGCGGGGGGGGGCCGTCGCCCCCGCCGGCGCCGCCGTCGCGACCCCACCCGTCTCGCTGAGCGGCCCCGCCGCACCCACGACCCGGCGGCTGCCGCACGCCCCGAACCTCC
>NZ_JASHKO010000032.1:0-246 GCF_030056745.1 Rhodococcus sp. IEGM 1406
CCGTCACCGCTCCGATGCAGGGCACCGTCGTCAAGGTCGCAGTGCCCGAAGGCCAGGAAGTTGCCGAAGGCGACCTGATCGCGGTTCTCGAAGCCCTGAAGATGGAAAACCCCGTCAACGCGCACAAGGCCGGTGTCGTCACCGGACGGTCCGTCGAGCCGGGTGCAGCAATCACGCAGGGAACGGTTCTCGCAGAACTGCAGTAAGGCCTCCGTCCCCGGGCGCCTTTCCGGTAGTCCCCACTAC
>NZ_JASHKO010000033.1:0-241 GCF_030056745.1 Rhodococcus sp. IEGM 1406
CCAACCGTCGCCCACCGCCGGATCCAGGGACATCGCATTTCCGTGGCGGTCGGGCGTGCACGCCTGGGCGACTCCGCCTCCGGCTGCCGACCCCCCGCCGGGACTCGCCGCAGCCGCGCGCCCGCGCCCCCCGCGCCCGCCCCGGCGGCGCGGCCGCCGCCCACTACCTCGCCGCCCGGGACCCGTTCACCCGCCGCCACGCCGCGGCGCGTCCTCACGCCCTTGGCGCCCACGACGACCA
>NZ_JASHKO010000034.1:0-239 GCF_030056745.1 Rhodococcus sp. IEGM 1406
CGCGCGCACGACGCACGCCCGCCCGCTCCGCGCAGCCCGCGAGCGCGCCGACCCACAACCGCCCGCCGCCCGCGACACCCCCCCCCCGCGCGCCCCCGCCCCCCGCCGTGCCTGCGGCTCCGCCCCGCCGAGCCCTGCCCGCCGCACACCCCCCGCCGCCGGGTCCGCGACTGCGGCCCTGCCGGCCGAGCACTGGGCTTCGGCAACCCCCCTATCGTGTCGGTCGGCAGCACCGGAAG
>NZ_JASHKO010000035.1:0-239 GCF_030056745.1 Rhodococcus sp. IEGM 1406
GAACGGGGGCTGCGCGTTCGAGTGGCTGGCCTCGGGGCCGGTCGGGAGATCGGGGGGCTCGCCGCGGTCGGGCGGCGGGGGGCGGGGCGGGAGGGGTGACGGGTCCGGCCGAGGGGGGGGGAGGGCGCGGCGCGGGGGGTGCTGGCGGCACGGGGCGGCGGGGGTGGCGGCGGGTCGGGGGGCGAGGAGGGGGGTTACCCGGGAGGTGATCGGCCCGGGGGTAGTCCGGGTGCGGGGCC
>NZ_JASHKO010000036.1:0-238 GCF_030056745.1 Rhodococcus sp. IEGM 1406
GGGTGGGCGGCGGCGGGGGGTACCGCGTGGTCGTGGGGGGGCGGGACGGTGGTGCGGGGCCGCGGGTCCGGGAGGCGCCGGGGGGGCGGGGCTGGGGGGCGTGGGTGGCGGGGGCGGGGCGGCGCGGGCGCTCGGGGGGGGGGTCGCGAGCGTCGCGGCGGGGCGGGTAGCTGTCTGACTCTCTCGCGAAGGGCAGTCCGAGACCGTACTGCCGGGAGGAATCTCCATTCCCCAGTGC
>NZ_JASHKO010000037.1:0-236 GCF_030056745.1 Rhodococcus sp. IEGM 1406
CGGTCGACGGCACCACCTTGATGTCCAAGGGCATGCCCAACGCGCTCTCCGTTCTGGCTGTTGCCGAGCGCGGCGCGATGTTCGAGCCGTCGGCCGTGTTCTACATGGAGAAGATCGCTGTCGGACCGGATGCTGCAGCTGTCATCGACATCAGCGCACCGATCGCCGAGAACATCAAGCGCGTCGCCACGGTCAAGAAGGCGTCGGTCTCCGACATCACGATCTGCATCCTGGAC
>NZ_JASHKO010000038.1:0-234 GCF_030056745.1 Rhodococcus sp. IEGM 1406
TCCGGGTCAACGTGGAGCGCCAGATCCACAGACCAGGAGGAAGCGGACGCGCTGTTCTACGCCCGGAGTCTGGCTTACCCCGCCCTCGATCGGCTCGGGGGGGGTCTGCGGCCCGGAGGTCCGAGGGTGGGTGGTGCCGGGGGTGGGCGGGGGGCTCGCGGGGCTGGGGGCGCGGGTCGTGGAACGCGGGTAGCTGGGCGGTGGGGGCGTCGCATGCTCAGCTGGGGGGTGCGA
>NZ_JASHKO010000039.1:0-232 GCF_030056745.1 Rhodococcus sp. IEGM 1406
GCTGCCGAAGTACTGGTTCCGGATCGCCCGCCGTCGGGCGTTCGACTGCGCGTGCGTAAGCGACGATCGCTTCGTACGGTGTCTCCGACAGAGAGCTGAGCGGAGGCAGGAGTTCGTTCGCGCTTGCGCTGTATCGCTTTTCGAGGTCGTGCTCGCCGGCTGCTGATTGAAAGTAGCCGAATGCCGCCCAGACTCCGTCGGCATCGGAATGGCCGATGAGCTGCTGAGTGGC
>NZ_JASHKO010000003.1:0-581040 GCF_030056745.1 Rhodococcus sp. IEGM 1406
CGGCATCGGCGCAGCCGCACTCTGCGGCGGCGGCGGACAAGGCGACGCACTCATCATCCGCGTCCCCAAGGCGTAATCAGTTCCTGCTGACCAGACAGGTCACCGAGCCCTCATCGTGCTCGGCGACCTGTCTGCTTCACGCCGGAGTCACGTCGGATCGAGTGTCGTCGAGCGGTTACGCAACAACTTCTCGATCTCCGACCGTCGGTATCTCCGATGTCCGCCAAGCGTTCTCAGCGTTCCGACTTTGCCCTCCCTCGCCCATCTCGATACCGTCGTCCGGTCGACGTGGAACAGTGCCGCAACCTGTTTGGTCGTCAGCCACTCGTCGACTGGTGCTGTGTGCTCTTCTTCTCGGCTCATTGACAGGCATTCGTAGCCGCAGCCCGGATGGACGGGTCCGATAACGAATTGGCTACCCCAGGTGCGCTGTGAAAGACTGGCTGCAAAACTTTACTATTCCTTGGGGAAACTATGTCGAAGTCGGTAACTCTGATCCGTTCCACATCACTCTCTTCGGTCGCTGAATATGCTTATGCAGCAACGGCTCCCACCGAAGCCAGACTGATCTTCCTCGCAGGATCTTGCCCGTTGAACGAGGACGGCTCTACTGCCGCCGTCGGCGATTACGCGGGGCAAGCAGCCAAGGCCGTCGACAACCTGAGAACAGCTCTCTCGGACGCCGGCGCGTCGATCACCGATGTGATCAGCACCCGCGTTCTGGTGGCGTCGAGCAGTCAAGAAGACCTCGTTTCGGCGTGGGAGGTAGTCCGCGACGCGTTCAGCGATCATGACGCCCCGAGCACTCTGATGGGCGTGACCGTTCTCGGCTACGACGATCAGTTGGTCGAGATCGAGGCCATCGCGGCCGTCGTCGACTGAACTTGAACCGAACCGGACGTTCCTACCGGGGATCTTCGTGAGCCAGCGCCTGGTAGCCCTTTGCCCCCGCACGATCGACTGCGGCTCGCACAACAGCGAAGATGGCCCCCTGTAGGGCTGCGGCGATCAGGACTTCCTTGCTCGACCTGCTCAAGTCTTTCGGCTCGGGCGCATTCTTGTCGTCACCGATGCGCTTCCACACCTGCTGGAAGACGGCACCGGCCAAAATGCCGCCGAGGACGCTCGTCGCCAGTGAGAGTGGCTTGTACATCGCTTTCGATACTGCGCTCATTGCGCGGATCCTCCATGGTTCGATTTCGTACCGCCTGAGCGGGCTGACCGACTCTCACTACCCCGCAGGCGAACTGTCGAAACATTGCACCGGCGCGCCGCGAAGTCGACTGTCGCACGTTATGTTCCACGGGTTTGCCACTTCGCGGGCCGGGTAGGATCGTCTTAGCGAAAGAAGGTTGTGTAAGTCATGGAAAACTACAGAATCGAACTACCGGACGGTACAACGGTGATGGAAGATTTCGTCTCGGATCGCGCCGCAATCGCATACGCGGTCGATCTGAATCACGGGTGCAGCGAGAAAGTATCGGTATTCCGTATCACCGACGAAGGGGAAACCATCCCGACTCGGATGTGCCCCAAGCCGAATCCCGGTTCGCGGCGTCGCGCGCGAAGCGCCCGATAGAGGCCGGTCAAGAAGCGTCGAGGCGGGGGAAGAGCGTTTCTCTTGCGAGCAGCAGCAGGGCCGCAGCAACCGGAATCGCCAGCAACGCACCGACAATACCGAGCAGCGCTCCGCCCAACAGAACCGCGACAACGGTCACCAGCGCCGGGACCGCCACTGTCTTCCCGATGATCTTCGGAACAAGCAGGTAGTCCTCGAGCAGGCGTAACGCGATGAAGAACGCAACTGTCGCCAATGCCGTTGGGACAGAGACTGTCAGGGAGACCAAGGCGACGATGACCCCTGCGATCGTGGAACCGACTATCGGGATCAGATCGAGCAGGGCGACCAGCAGCGCCAGTATCAACGGGTACGGCACGTCGAAGATCAACAACCATGCGAAGGTACATCCTGCGGTGATCACGGAGATCAGAACATTGCCGAGGACGTACCCACCCACGCCTGCCAGTATCTGATCACCGATGGCGATTGCTCGTGGCCGCCGCGTATGTGGCACCAACCGATACAGATTCGTGCGGATTCGTGGATAGTCGATCAAGAAGTACGTGGTCAGTACAGCAACGATTCCGGCGTCGGCGACTGCGCTGAACACCGCCCGCCCGGCACCGAGCAAACCCGTTGCGAGCGCAGAACCCGAACCGTCCAGTTGCGTGGTGAGGTGCTGCTCGAGGTGATACTTCTCGTCGAGGTCGCTGACGATGGGATACCGGTCCCGAATGTGCGTCAGAAGTTCTGGAGCGTGCGATGCGAACTGACGCCCCTGCTCGACCAGCGGGGTGATCGCAGCAACGAGAAACAGCGCCAACATCACGGCAATCCCGAACAGCACCACGGTGACCGCGATCCAGCGTCGGAAATTTCTCCGCTCCAGCCAGACGATCACCGGTTCTATGCCCACCGCGAGAAACAGGGCCACCACGATCAGGATCAGCATGCCTCGCGCCGCAAGCAGCACTTCGATCACCGCGTAAGTCACGGCAACTCCGGCAGCGGCGGTCAGACCGATGAAGAACGGTGAACGACGATCGAACCTCGGTCCGGGTTCACCCAGCGGCCGGACGGGCGTCGCCAATGCGGCGGCTTCGCGTTCGGCCACCGCCATCGGATCCGGAGCTTGGACTTCGCTTTCGGGGTCGGGTGACGTGTCCGCGGAATTGGGATCCATCCAAGCCACCTCACGATCCGCGCGACTTCCCGGCTCGAGGGTGAGTACCCGTGCCGTAGTCGGATCAACCTCGAGGCTTCTCCGCTCCACTTCGTGTCAGCGCGAGCCCGGTTCCCACAACTCCGATGATCGACACAGCGATGGCGATGCTCGGCCAGCCGTCACTCTGCCAGTAGACGTCGTCGAGAGTGATCAGTAACGCGGCCTCGTCGACGATGAGTCCGAGCGCAATGCCCAACGCGATGCCCATCCATGTTCGTGCGCGAGGGCTTCGGTCTACGAGGCCGAAGATCGCCACCCCGGCCAACAGGAGAATTCCCCACAGGTAATGGTGAAGGTGCGTCCCACCGGCACTGATGTCGCCGACGTCCCTGGTGTCGATCTGGATCAACCAGGTCACCAGACGTGCTCCACCGAACGTCAGTGTGAAGGCCACCCACGCCAACACCAAACCGCGGCGTGACTCGTCAACTTGATTCCATCTGCGAGGAAACCTGAATCTCTCCACAGGTTTCTCTTCCGCATGATCTCGAGAAAGCATCCTTCATGTTTACCCGACGCAGCTCAGAGCGATACTTTCGGGTAGAGACACCGAAAATCAATTGGAGAACGAAAAAGCGGTACTCGATCTCCGAAGAGATCAGGTACCGCCTTCTCAGCTACTCGCGCAGTATCGATCAATACCAGACTTTTCGTCCGCCCACTGCACGCCCGGTAGCACCGAGGATGGACAAAACTGCACCTACGACGACCAGAATGATGCCGACGGTGGTCAGAATGCTCAACCCCGTGAAAAAGCCGATCAACGCCAGAATAATGCCGAGAACAATCATGTGAGAACCTCATCCGGTATGCGTATAGAAATGATCTACTCAACTGACGCTACTACAAAAACTTCACAATCAAGAAATCCCATAATTGACATCATAAATACGAAACTCGTATTACTACCCAATAATGTCGGCGTTAAAACATTGGTCTTTCTTTTTCTTATCCCTCACGGTTCGATGTCTTCGATCTTGGCCTCGACGGCCGGCGTGATGTGGCTCAACACGCAGCGCCAACGACCGCCTCGCCGGGCGAACACGTCGGTGGTCCACTCCTCGGCGTCGTACTGCCTGCCGTCGTAGTGCGCAGTATTGGTGATCCGCGTGGTGAAAAGCGCAACGTCACCGAAGAAACGCACGCGAGCGCGCCCGACGCGATCCATCGCCGAATGAGTCAGGTCGCCAGAGGCCACGAAACCCAGAAACTCCGCCTTGGGGGATACCCCGGATTCGGAGACGATCACCCAGTCGTCGGCCACGAAGTCGCCGATCCGTTCGGCGTCGTTCGAGCACATCGCGACGTTCCACTCGTCTGCAGTTGCAGTCAGCACCGCTGTTTCCTGATCCGACATGGCCTCTCCCTCTACCGTCGTCACCCTCGGCGGGTGATGCCTCGACGGCGGGGTTCCCGCAAGGTGGACGTCGAACCGACGAACTACGAGAGGGCAGAGATGACAGACTCCAGTCGCACCGAGCTTGCAGCTCAGGCGTACATCTACGGATTTCCCCTCGTTTTCAATCTCGACCAGGTCCATCGGTACGTTCACGACGGTGTCGGAGCGAACCCCGCCGCACCTTTCAACACCTTCAGTCACGCCCGCACACTCGCCGGCCCGGCAGATACTTTTGTCACGATCAACAACGACACCGTGTATTCCATGGCGCAGATCGACCTTTCTGTCGGCCCCGTTGCGCTGCACGTCCCCGATACCGATGGCCGTTACTACGTCCTCCAGTTCGTCGACGCCTGGACAAACAATTTCGCTTACGTCGGGCACCGTGCCACCGGCACCACGAGCGGAGACTTCCTTCTCGTCCCACCCACCTGGACCGGAACCCCGACCGCCCAGACTGCAGTGATCAGATTTCCCACGACCGTTGCATCGATCGTCGGTCGGTGGGCGTGCGGCGGCGACGACGACCTCCCCGCCGTGCACGCCTTGCAGGACGCCACCACCCTGACCGTCGTCGACTCCGCCGGGGCTCCGGCCGGTCTACCGGTCCCCGACTCCGAGGTCAGCCAGGACCTCCTCTTCCTCGAGAAACTCCGCATCTGGTCGCAGGCCTTTCCGCCGGCCCCGCGCGATCGAGAACTCCAGGATTCGTTCTCACCGATCGGAGTCACCGAGCACGGGGCCTCTCCCTATGTATCGCTGTCTGCCGACGACGCTGCGGCGCTCGCAGACGGGTTGACCGCCGGAGAGAAGAATCTGCACGAAGCACTCACGCACGGCTCCAGCCCCGAGGCCAACGGTTGGAAGCTGACTTTCCACGCCTTCGACTACAACCTCGACTACTTCGAGGTCGGTGCAATCGACGATCCACAATTCAAGATCGCCGATCCCAGGTTGCGAATCATCGAACGAGCGGCGGCGGCCAAGGGCGGGCTGTGGGGCAACCACCCCTACGAAGCGGCGTACATCATGACCTACGTCGACGATCAGGGAACGCAATTGAACGGAAACCGCACCTACACGATCAGACTCGACCCCACTCCGCCGGTGAGCGCCTTCTGGTCGCTGACGATGTACTCGGTGCCGGACTTCTTCCTCGTGGCGAACCCCATCGACCGATACTCGATCGGCGACCGCACTCCCGGCATCGTCCACGACGCCGACGGTGCGTTGACGATCACGATCAGTCACGAGGAGCCGAAAGATGCCACGGCGAAGGCGAACTGGCTCCCCTGCCCGCGCAGAGACTTCCGACCGGTCCTGAGAATGTACGAACCTTCGCCCGCCGTACTCGATCAGTCCTACGTCGTCCCCGCTATCACTCGCTCGCGAGAATGACGGCTCACGTCTGACGGCCTGCCCCAGGCCAGGCCGTCAGACGGACACAGAATCAGGCGTGCGTGCCGCCGTCCACACGGATCTCCGTGCCGGTGATGAAGGCACCATCGTCGGATGCCAGCATCGCGATAACTCCCGCAACACTTTCCGGCCCGGCCATGGGAGCACCACCGGACTCCAGATCAGTGCTCAGAATTGGCGACAGCTTGCCGAAGAGCGACCAGTCGGTGTCTTCCGGCAGGTACGACGCCGTGGTGTCGGTGATCCCGCTCTTCACACTGCCCGGAGCTACCGCGACGGCGCGCAGACCCTGCTTGCCGTATTCGAGAGCCAGTGCGTGAGTGAAGGACTGGATTCCTCCCTTACTCGCCGCATATGCGGCCATGTACGGGTGCGCGAAGGCTGCGGAGGTGGAGCTGAAATTCACCACCACTGCGTTGCCGGTGGCCAGGAGAGCTGGCAGTGCCTGACGAGTGACGAGGAAGGTGCCGGTCAAGTTCACGGAGATCACCCGATTCCACAAGTCCAGTGAGGTCTCGTGGGTGTGCCCGCCTCGCAATATCCCGGCGGCGTTGACCAGTACGTCCAATCCCCCGAGAGCCGAAATTGCCTGACCCACAACCGTGATGACGGAACTCTCGTCACCGATATCGACGACGACGGTGTCGAGACGACCCTCCGTCGAGGCATGTTCAGCCGACCTCCGGGTGTCTGCCAGACCCTTCTCGGAGATGTCGGCAGCGACCACGCGGCCACCTTCGGCGAGCAACCGCAGCGCGGTGGCCTGCCCGATTCCCGATCCTGCGCCGGTGACGAGAATACGACGACCTTCGAAACGATTCATTGCTGTGTACCTTTCACGAAAACGAGTTGGCTGGTAATCCAGGCTCGGCGGCGCCGACACTCACAACTCACCCGCGAGAAACTTCAGGTACGGGAAATACGCAGCACTGCAACAGGTGTGGCACTGCGAAATCTCGGCGAGGTAATGCTCGCCGAAGTGGCGAATGTCAGACGGATCCGGCCGGTGCGGCCAAGGCTCTTTCGATCCAGACAAGACCAGAGGGGCGGCGGTCGATCGCCTTACGCCCCCGGCGGAATGTCGCTACGCCGAATCGGGCCGTGCGCAGTGCACGGCCGGAATCGAGAGTGCAGCGGCGTATGGACATCACAGGCACCGTAGCAGCGCGAGTACAAGTCGCTCAAACGCGTTGTTCGCGACGCAGGTTTGATTCAGGTAATCAGATGTCACTTCTGGACAACTGTGCCGACTTAGGCAGCACTAACCTGATGGCATCTCGAAAACCCGATCCAGGAGCACAGTCGATGACACATGCAGACGCCACGAGCACAACAACTCCCCGGGCGAGCGTCCTACGAACCGCTGACCACAATCGCGGACTCAACGACGTTCTCGCCGTCGTCGAAGCAATGGAGCGACCGAGCGACCACCTGCTGCGGATCACGGCTCGTTTGACGGAGTCGACCGACGATCCGACCTGGTCACGCCCGAACGTCACCGTACGTATGAATCTCGGGCCCAATTTCGACGACGCTTCGCGTGTGTACACGGTGCGTTCCTACGGTTCCGCCACCGGATCGATCGTCATCGACGTGGTCCTGCACGGACAGACCAGCCCGATGATGAGGTGGGCAGCGGCGTTGACCATCGGTGACACCTTCGGTCTCACCGGTCCGCGACCACACTTCTTGGTCCCCGACGTTCCCGGTCGACGGATCGCACTTTTTCTGGACGGCACCGCAATACCTGCGCTGTACTCGATCATCGAGCAGCTACCTACCGACGTGGTCGGAATCGGCTGGGTCACAACAGATGACGAGGTCGCTTTCGCCGAACTGCCCGCCCTCCCCGGCCTGGAGCTTCACCGCGTGAGCGCAGATCTCGCCGAGCCCGACGGCCCACTGGCGGTACGAGCACGCGAGCTCGCCGATCCCGCGAGCTACGTCGTGTGGGGAGCCGGTGAACGCAACGAGATGCGCGCAATCCGTAGGCACTTTCGGTCGACCGTCGGACTCGACAAAGACGACGTCGCGATATTCGGATACTGGAAGCGCGGCATCAGCAACACCGAAATCGACCTCCGTCGGCGCGAGAACTACGAGCGCATCCTCGCCGGCGGTGGAACCCTCACCGACATCGACGACCTGGCCATCGAGATCTGATCGCGTACACCGGCCGACCTGACCGGCCGTGCACTGCGGTGATAAGTTCCTCTGTGCCAGCGGACCTCCACACAGGGGGTCAGGGAATCCGGTGTGAATCCGGAACTGACGCGCAGCGGTGAGGGTGACCGCCCGGGCTTACGCCACTGGATGAAAATCTGGGAAGGCGCTCGGGTGGGGCGATCTCGAGTCCGAATACCGGCTGGCAGCAGGGGTCAACAGGCGCCTGTTCACACGGTAACGGGCTCCGCGAACGAGCCCCTGCGAGAACGAGATTCCATGCGTCTGTCCAGACTTCGCCTACCCGCCGCTACCGTCGCGGCCTTGTTGAGCGCGTCGTTGGTTGCCTGCTCCTCCGACGACAGTGCTGCCCGACAATCCAACTCTTCCGAACAATCGCGCGTGACAGTCCAGAACTGTGGCCGAGACGTCACCGTGGAGCGACCGATCGAACGGGCGATCGCGGTAAATCAGCCTTCGGCCGAAATGCTGTTCGCACTGGGAGTGCAGGACCGGATGGCCGGCTACGCCATGAGCGACGACGACGTACTCCCCGAGTTACGTGAGGCACGCGGTCAGGTTCAAGCTTTCGACACCGAGTTCCCGTCCTTCGAGAGTGTCCTCGAACGCGAACCGGACATGGTCTACACGACATTCAATTACACGTTCACCTCGGAAGGCATCGCCGACCGGACCAAGTTCACCGACCTCGGGGTCGCGACGTACCAGTCGCCCAGCGAGTGCACCGGTCAGGATGCCGAGCAGAGCAAGGCCCTCACACTCGACGACTTGTACGCCGAAATCGGCGACGTGGCAACACTGTTCGACGTCAAGGACAAAGGTGTCGAGCTGACCGAGAGTTTGAAGGATCGCGCGGCCACCGCCACGGCGTCGCTGGGAGCCGAAAACGTGACGCTGGCGTGGTGGTATGCAGCCACGAAGACTCCGTACTTCGCCGGGTGCTGCGGTGCACCGGGAATCATGACCGACGCGGTGGGCGCGAAGAACGCCTTCGACGACAACAAACAGTACTGGCCCGAAATCGGTTGGGAGAGTGTGCTCGATCGAGACCCGACCGTGCTGGTGCTCGCAGATCTCGACCGCGGCGGAGACGGCGACAGTGCCGCAGACAAGATCGCGTTCCTCGAATCGGACCCGGTCGCCAGCAAGCTCACCGCAGTGAAGAACGAGCGTTACATCATCCTCGAGGGAACGACGATGGATCCCTCGATCCGCAATGTCGGTGGCATCGAACAGCTCTCCGACGGGCTGCGCCAGTTGGGTGTGGTCTAGATGTCCGCGGAGATCAGTGAACTGGTGCGTCAGTGGGACGACCAGCAGGCGGCATACATCGCCGACCGCGAAAAGCGATTCGACGCGATTCTCGACGTTCTCGAATTGCAGTACGCGCACACCCCGTTCACGGTTGTCGACCTGGCCTGCGGACCGGGCTCACTGAGCGCCCGGATCCTCGAGAAGTTCAAGCACGCGAGCGTTGTGGGGATCGATTACGACCCGATGCTGCTGGAAGTCGCCCGCCAGTCGTCGACTCGTTTCGGAGACCGACTGCAGCTGGTCGACGCAGACCTGCTGAGCACCGATTGGCCGACTTCGGTGACTGCGCCGGTGCAGGCGATAGTGTCGACAACTGCGCTGCACTGGTTACAACCACAACAGCTCGTCGAGGTGTACCGGCAGTGCCGCGAACTGCTGAGTCCTGACGGAGTCCTGCTCAACGGTGATCACTTTCGCTTCGACAGCCGCTCCCCTGTCATCGGTCGATGGGCGAAGGCTCACGACGAGCAGACGCAACGCTCCGCCTTTGCTGCCGGCGCTCCCGAGTGGGACAGCTGGTGGGACGAGCTGCGGGCAACTCCCGGCATCGGACCACTGACCGACGAGCGTGAGCGCAGATTCGCCGGACGCGACGCTACCGCGCCCACTGCCGTCGACTTCCAGTTGGCGGCGCTCGCGCAAGCAGGTTTTCGAGAGTCGGGAACGGTCTGGCAACTGTTCGACGACTACGTGGTCTACGGCGTGAGATGACGACAAGAGTTCGCCTGCGTGACAAACCTACAACCGTCACCCTGCTGTGGGTGATCGGTGTTGTCACGCTGGCCGGGTCGGCCGCCGTGGCGATCACGTTGGGGCCGGCCGGTCTGTCGGTCGGTGAGGTGGCCTCGATCGTCGTCGGCCATCTCGGCGGTACCGCGGCGGACGTCACCCCTATCCGCGACGGCATCGTGTGGGATCTTCGTCTGCCACGTACTCTGCTCGCCGCGCTCTGCGGTGCGGGCCTCGGGCTGTGCGGGGCGATCATGCAGTCTCTGCTTCGCAATCCACTGGCTGATCCATTTGTCCTCGGTATCTCGTCCGGCGCCTCGACCGGTGCCGTACTGATCGTGATCCTCGGAGTCGGGTCGGGGGTGATCGGCTTGTCGAGCGGCGCTTTCATCGGCGCGGTGATCTCCTTCGCCCTTGTGTTGCTGCTCGCCCATGCGGCCGGCGGCACGCCGGATCGGGTGATCCTGGCCGGAGTCGCCGCGACCCAGCTGTTCTCGGCGCTCACCTCGTTCATCGTGATCACCTCGGCCGATCCCGAGCAGACTCGCGGCGTGATGTTCTGGCTCCTGGGCTCACTCGGCGGCGCCGACTGGCTCGACGTCGCGCTCTGCGCTGCGGTGGTCGCCGTCGGCCTCGTGGTCTGTCTGACTCACTCCCGCGCACTCGACGCCTTTGCCTTCGGCGAGGACGCGGCGTCGTCGCTGGGGGTGAACGTGTGGCGAGTGCGCGTGACCCTGTTGTTGGCAACAGCTTTGATGACGGCGGTGATCGTGAGCGTCGCAGGCGCCATTGGCTTTGTGGGCCTCGTCCTCCCGCATGCGGCACGGGCTCTCGTCGGTCCGAGCCATCGGCGACTGCTGCCCGCGTCCGCACTGATCGGCTCGATCTTCCTGGTCTGGGTCGACGCTGTGGCACGTACAGCCATTGCGCCGCAGGAACTCCCGGCCGGTGTGGTAACCGCGTTGGTCGGCGTGCCTGCGTTTGCCGTCATCCTCTGGAGACGAAAGGCCAGGCCATGACACTCGAAGCGGCCGGCGTCAGCTGGCGGGTCGGCGGGGCGCTCATAGTCGACGCCCTCGACGTGTCCCCCACCGTCGGAAGTACGGTGGGGCTTCTCGGCCCCAACGGTTCGGGAAAATCGACACTGCTGAAACTGCTTGCCGGGCAGAACCGTCCGACAATCGGGGAGGTGACTCTGGACCGAACTCCGTTGCCTGACTGGAAACGCCGAGATGTCGCGCGTCGGATTGCCACCGTCGATCAGCACAGCAACACGGAGATCGACCTGACGGTAGCCGAGGTCGTCGAATTGGGACGCACCCCGCACCGCGGATTGTGGGGCGGGCATTCAGGTTCCGACCGCGACGCCGTCCGCGCGGCGATCGAACACACCAACCTCTCCGGGATGCTCGACCGGTCGTGGCACACCCTGTCCGGCGGGGAGCGCCAACGCGTGCAGATCGCGCGCGCCCTCGCTCAGGAACCTCACGAGTTGCTGCTCGACGAACCGACCAATCACCTGGACATCAACCATCAACTCGAATTGCTCGCGCTCGTGCGTCGCCTGCCCACCACCACGATCATGGCATTGCACGATCTGAATCTGGCCGCCATGTTCTGCGATTCGATAGTGATGCTGAACCGTGGCTCCATCGTTGCCCACGGAAGCCCGACCGAGGTCCTCACCGCCGACCTGATAGCCGAGGTCTACCAGGTCGATGCCGAAGTCCGCCTGGACGGTCCCGGCGGAGTACCCACCGTGAGATACCTTCCACCCAGCTCGGATTAGACGCACGCGGATCTGTCATTCACGCGAGAGCATCGCCACTGCTTCGCGTTCGAGGTCGACGTACGGTTCCCCACTGACGTCGATCGCCACCCGGCTGAGCGTTCCACCGGTAAACGCCCATGGTGAGGTACCCGGGTAGTCGTCGGTCACAGGCTCCCCGCTGTCACGGCCTGCATTGAGCCCTTCGCCGCCGCCGATGCTGAACTTGCCTGGCTGAGTGCGGATTCTGCCCTCACCGACTTTCCGATCGCCGTAGTAGAGGCCGAGCACCCCGTGCGCAGTGCCCGACGGATCCTCACCTTCCTTGTCGAAAGTTGCTGCCAAGATTACATTTTCGCCGATGGGAAGGTCTTCGGTGGCATCGATCTTCTGCTGTTCACTGCCGAGGAAGTTGTACACGTAATGCAGTCGGTTGTCCTTGACGTACAGCGAGTGACCACCGAACCTGCCGCCATGCGAGAACAGCACACCGGCCGCACCCGGTTCGGCCAAGTCGACAACTGCCCCGATCGAGTATGAACGATTACGAAGGTTGACAGCGACGGCTTCCGGTACCTCGGCTCCCCCTGGACGGTAGACGTACCGGTTGCGCGGCGGAGCCAGCTGGGGGCGAGGTGTGGTGAGGAGTTCGACACCGGACCGATCATCCAGTGGCAGAGCTTGATTGGCGCCGGCCTCGTGGAACCACAACCCCACGAGCTCGGCGAGCCTGCCGGGTTCTTCGCCGGAAAGGTTCCGGAGCTCGGCTCGGTCCACCTCCGTGTGGTAGAGCTCCCAGGTGTCTTCGGAGAAATGACCCCACCCGCTCAGAGTCGGGTGCGTGGTGACGGCCTTCCACCCGTCATGCCAAATCCCTCGTCCTCCGAGCATCGAATAGAACTGGGTGTGCTTGGCGGTGGGGATGTTGCCTGCGTCGAAGCTGTACCGCATGCTCACGCCTTGGATCGGGTGCTGGGTGTATCCCTTCACCGTGTCGGGCAAGTCGACACCGACGCAGTCGAGCAGAGTCGGGACGACGTCGATGGCATGGTGGTACTGATCTCGAATCTCGCCTCGGGCGTCGATGCCCTCCGGCCACGAGATGATGCAGGGGTCGCAGGTTCCGCCGTTGAACGAGTACCGCTTCCACATCTTGAAGGGGGTGTTGAACGCCATCGCCCACCCGTTGGGATAGTGGTTGTACGTCTCGGTGCTGCCCAACTCGTCCAGCTTTGCCAGGTTCTCGGCGAGGTCGTCGGGTATCCCGTTCGCGATTTTGTTCTCGTTGACTGAACCGTCGGGTCCGCCCTCACCACTGGCACCGTTGTCGGAAACCACCACGATGATCGTGTTGTCCAGCTGCTCGATTTCTTCGAGGTATTCGAGCAGGCGTCCGATCTGATCGTCGCAGTGCGAGAGGAAGCCCGCGTACACCTCCGCCATCCGTGAGAACAGTCGTTGCTCGTCAGCGGACAGGGTGTCCCAGGGGCGGGTGAAATCCAGCGGCGGGAACGGTTCGCCGTCAGGTCCGGTGCGGGTGTCAGGAGTGCCTATCGGGTTGAGTGAGGGCAGAGTCGTGTCGTTCGGGACAAGTCCCACGTCCTTCTGCCTCGCCAGAATCTCATCCCGCATGGCTTCGTACCCTGCGTCGAACCTGCCTGCGTAGCGATCGGCCCATTCGCGGGGCGCGTGATGTGGAGCGTGTGCGCACCCGGGTGCGTAGTAGAGAAATACAGGCCGGTCCGGAGCTATCGACTTCACGTCGCCGATGTATTCGAGCGCTCTGTCGGTGATGTCGACGCTGAAGTGATACCCCTCTTCCGGCGTCGACGGCTGTTCGACGGGGTGGTTGTCGTGGACGAGGTCGGGATACCACTGATTGGTCTCGGCACCGAGAAAGCCGTAGAACCGCTCGAATCCGCGACCGACCGGCCAATTCCGTTTCGTGGAAGCAAGATTCATCTCGTCTTCGGCGCAGAGGTGCCATTTCCCGACCATCGCGGTACTGAACCCCTGCTCGACCAGAACCTCGGCGAGCGTGGCACATTCGGGAGGGATGTGACCGTTCCCGCCGGGAAACCCGACCGCGCACTCACTGATGCAAGCCATTCCGTTGGTCGTGTGGTTCCGGCCGGTGAGCAGACACGATCGCGTCGGTGAGCACAGCGCTGTGGTGTGCCACTGCCCGTACCGCAATCCGTTGCCCGCGATGCGGTCGATGTTCGGCGTCTCGATCGGTCCCCCGTAGCAACCCAAGGCGCCGAATCCGACGTCGTCGAGAACGATGTAGAGAATGTTAGGCGTGCCGGCGGCAGCCTTCGGCTGCTCGTACGGGCTCCAGTCGGGAATCGAATCGCGAATATCGAGGTTGACGACGCCTTTGAATGCGTTGGCCATGACCTGGCTCCTTGTAGGTGATCTGAATGCCAGCCTCTACGGCTGCATGGTCAATCGCATACCCCGATTGTGCTCACCGAAGCGCTGTCGCCCGAAATGGGCGATGCCATCTTCGGCAGGAGGTCCGAGTATGAAAGTGCTGGGTCTGTCATCGCCTCACTGGAAGCCAGGGACCACATGAGCAGTCAATTCGTTGAAGCCTCCACCTCCGATAACCCTGACCCGCTTCCGAGCTGGCAGGACGGCACGCCGAAACAGGCCATCAGGCAATTCGTCGAACGCGCGACGACTGAGGGAAGTCCGGACGAAATCGCACCGGAAGACCGGATCGCAGTCTTCGACAACGACGGAACTCTGTGGTGTGAGAAGCCGATGCCGATCCAACTCGACTTCATCTTGCGCCGCCTCGTCGAGATGACCAACCAGGATCCGACTCTTCGCAACCGTCAACCGTGGCAGGCGGCCTTCGAACAGGATTACGTCTGGTTGAACGATGTGATCTCGAAGCACTATCGCGGCGACGACAGCGCACTGAAGGTGCTCGCGGCCGGTGTCCTGGCGGCATTCGCCGAAGTCACAGTCGACGAATTCGAAACCCACGCCGATACCTACCTGCGCACTGCTTCGCATCCCACTCTCGATCGCAAATATTTGCACTGCAGCTATTCGCCCATGGTGGAGTTGCTCGATTACCTTGCGGCCAACGGCTTCTCCAACTACATAGTCTCTGGCGGCGGACGTGATTTCATGCGGCCGATCAGTCAGGAGGTCTACGGCATCCCCCGAGATCGCGTCATCGGCAGCGGCGTGGCATTGACGTGGAAGGACGACGGTCACAGCGGCACGATACTTCGTCAGCCCCAAACCGATGTCGTCGACGACGGGCCGGCCAAGCCCGTACAGATATGGAACCGAATCGGCCGACGACCTGTCATCGCGGCCGGAAACAGCAACGGTGACCTACCTATGTTGCAGTTCGCCGAACACCCGAACATTCCGGCACTTCGTCTTCTGGTGCTCCATGACGATCCGGAACGCGAGTTCGACTACGTGGACGGAGCCGAGCACGCACTCGACGCCTCGCGCGCAAACGGGTGGACAGTGGTGAGCATCAAAAACGACTGGAAGACAGTCTTCGAACCACTCGCCGAATGACAGTATGGACGTGTGACCCTCGATGATGTCGCCGACGAACTCTACGGCCTCGACCCCGGCGAGTTCGTCGAGGCGCGTACAAAGCATGTGAAGGCTGCCCGGGAGGACAACGACCGCACACTGGCCGCGGAGATCGGAAAACTTCGGAAGCCAACCACCGTGGGATGGTTGGTCAATCTCATTTCGCGCAATCTATCCGAAGATCTGGATGCACTTCTCGCGCTTGGCGAATCGCTACGCGACGCCCAACGCCATCTCTCAGGTCAGGACTTGCGACGGCTGACGACACAGAGGCAGCAGGTGGTGCGAAGTCTCGCCCACAAATCCGGTGAGATCGCGGCTTCGCGTGGAAAGAATGCCGGTGAGGATGCGTTACGTGATGTCGCGCAGACCCTCAATGCCGCCCTGTCCGACGAGGAGACTGCCGCGCAGGTCCGACTCGGACGAGTTGTGACCGCTGCCAGTTACAGCGGTTTCGGGCCGGCGGGACTTGCTGTAGTGGAGGAGAATTCCGTACAAGATGCCCCTGCGATCCACACCGAAGACAGCGCTCCGGCCAAATCCACTGCTCCGGATCGCAAGGCCGAACAAGCCAAGGCGAAAGCAGAATTGAAGGAAGCCAGGGCAGACCTCGAGAAAATCCGACGACGGGTCAAGGCCGAGACCGCCCAGTTCGAGGATGCCAGGTCAAAGCTGTCCGACCTCGACCGCCGCATCGAAGAACTCCGCGCCGATCTCGAACACGCAGAACAGGAACGACAGTTCGCCAAGAACACAGAGAAGGCTGCCGGTGTCGCGGTTCGAGAGTCCGAGGATGAGCTTCGCGAGGCCGAGCGCCGGGTCGACGAAGCAGAAGAGAGCCTTGACGAGACGGAATGAGTTGCACGTTCGGAGATCTTGACCTCTACAGCAGTTCAGGTTCTAGCGTGATTTCATGACATTCACCCGAATCGAACTCGACTACCTGGCCACACAGACTCTCGGACGCCTCGCGACGGTTCAACGGAATGGAACGCTGCAAGTCAGTCCGGTCGGATTCCACTACAACCCGGATACAGCCACGATCGACATCAGCGGTTACAACATGACGGGCAGCCGTAAGTTTCACAATGTCGCGGAGAACGGGCGGGTCGCGTTTGTCGTGGACGACATCGCATCTGTAGATCCATGGCGGGTCAGGTGTGTCGAAATCCGTGGACGGGCAGAGGCTTTGGATGTTACGGGTGCTGGTGCGCATGGTCTCGACGCACCGATCATCCGTATCCACCCCGAACGCATCATCAGCTTCGGCCTCGACGACAAAGAACTGGACGTCCACCAGTTGGTCGTCAACGGACGTGACGTCTGAATGCCCGAATCGAATTGATCAGCCTGCTGCGGCTTCTAGTTCACTCAGTGATTCCTCGAGGTGACCGAGAAGCCGCTGCAGGTGCGGGACATTGCGGCGGCAACCGACGAGACCGAACTGCATGGTGTCCGCATAGCCGATGACGGTGATGTTCATTGCCTGCCCGTCCAACGGAATCGATGCCGGATAGCAGCTCTCGAGCTTCGCGCCGTTCCAGTATCGCGTCGTCGTCGGGCCGGGGACGTTGGAAATCACCAGATTGAAGACTGGGCGCCCAGTGATCAGTCGGGATGAACCAGGGATCAGCGGCAACCCGAGGCCGGCAACATTCAATGCACTGAGCGCCGTGATCTGCAGGGGCGTCAGGCCCGACATCAGGGACTTGGCGCTACTCATCGAGTCGTGAACTCTCTGAAGTCTGGCCGCCGGATCCGCCAATTCGGTTGCCAGATCACACAACACCGCACCAACAGCATTGCCGGAAGCCTCACCCTCATCGCCTTTACGAAGTGATACCGGCACCATCGCGATCAACGGTTTGTCCGGCAACTCGTCCAGTTCGATCAGGTATCGCCGCAGCGCGCCCGCACACATAGCCAACACCGCATCGTTGAGCGTCACGTCTGCAACGCAACTGACCTTGCGCAGGCGCTCGATCGGCCACGACTGTGCGGCGACACGCCTCGCTCCGGTGATCGGGACGTTGAAGATCGATTTCGGGGCAGCAAACGGCAACGGTGCGACGTGGTCCTTCACTGCCGAGGCAGCGGCGTTCACTATCGCAGGGCCCACCCCGACCACATCTTGCACGGTCTCGATCACGGAGCCCACCCGCCTCTGCAGGTCCAGCCCGCGACTGGTTCGAACCCGCCCCGAAGAAGGTCGCTGCGCCCACGGAGGCATCGATTCTCGATCGAGCGGGTCCGACGATAGGCTGCGGTACCACGCCTGAACAGCAGACACACCATCCATGAGTGCATGGTGCGTCTTCATGTACACGGCAACTCGGCCGTCGGCGAGACCTTCGATCACGTACGCCTCCCACAGCGGCCGATGCCGATCGAGCAGCGTGCCGTGGAGCATGGAGGTCAGCTCGAGCAATTCGCGGACTCGTCCCGGCTTGGGCAGCGCGAGCAACCGGACGTGATACTCGAGATCGACATCCGTGTCCTCCGTCCAACGCACCGGCGCGAAGTTCGACAAGAACTGCACCGGCTTGCGGCGGAAGAGGGGGCGAATCGAGTCGACGTCGGTGAGCGAACGGTAGAGCGACCTGGCGAATTCGCCGTCGTCTCCTTCCGGCGGAACGAAAAGCGACAGTCCACCGACGTGCATGGGATGCTCCCGCGACTCCATCAGAAGGAACATCGAGTCGAGCGGCAGCATCAGCGTCATGGCGATCCGTTCTCTCGGGCAGCTGCCCGGAGTACCGATCAGCCGCTGTTCGACAAAGTTACTCGCCCTGACTTCCCACATTGGCGACTCCGACAAAACATTGCCCCCTCGATTTCGACAGGAGTCCGATATTCCCGTCGACGAACGCCTTTTCGGGTCGTAGCACCTCACAGCGATGCGTGGGTGAATGACGAGACACAGAGCACTGCAACAAATTTCAATCCTCACAGCCACAAGTAGTAGCGAAGGCGATCGCAGTAATACTTTTGTCGGAATTGTTTCAAATTGTCTGTACATCCAAGTCACACGTGACTACCGTCACTCATCATCACAATCCCGACTGGTCGGTTGCAACCAAAGGAGAAATACATGTCCCGACGTTCGACGTCGCGTGGGCTTTTCGGCGCACTCGCCACCGCAACTGTGTTCGCCACCGTCACAGCGGTGGGAAGCTTGTCAGCAGGTATTGCAGGAGCCGCCCCGGCAGCGGAGATCCCCTTCGGAGGTTGGGATTCATGTCCGATCGACAATCCCGAGACCAGCACCTGTATGGACGTCACGGTTACCGGCGGAAACATGAAGATCGGCAAGCTTTCCGTCGGCATTCCCGCCGGAGCGATGCGCATCGCAGGCGGAGTTGCCTACCGCGAGAATCCAGAGGCTGAATTCGGATTCGACCAAGTCTTCATCCCACCGAACGACAACAGTCGGGGGATCTACGCCGAACCTATCGACATCCCCGGGGGCGCACTCGGAATCGACCTACCATTCAACAATCTCTTCGGACTGAACAAGGCCTCGGCCACCGTCGAGTCGACGTCTGCACTCCCCACCGTGGATGCATTTCAGCTTGGCGTGAAGCTACCCGTCAAATTGAAGATCGCGAACCCTCTCCTCGGCGGCAAATGCTACCTGGGCTCGGACAGCAACCCCGTTCAACTCAACTTGGATGTGACCGAATACGGCGTCCTCGAAGAGGTTCCAGGTTTCCCGGATACTGCCGTCGTTCGAAACACCGGACACACCGGACAGCCCTTCGCCGTCCCGACAGCTTCCGGATGTGGCCCGTTCGGCGTTCTGAATCCAATCGTCAACTGGCGCGCCGGGCTTCCCTCGTCCACCACGTCCAACTCCCTCACCACGACGAGTGACGTCTACAACATCGGTGCCGACAGCCTCAGGCCACAGCCGGCCGGCTCACCCGAACCTGCTGCCGTCGCCGCCGAACGTAGCGCCAAGTAAGTAGGTCGGACTTCATTCATCGCCGGCTTCGGTGGCGTCGAGTAACGCACCGAGGGCGCGGTGGAGCTCGGCCAGTTCCCGCCCACCGGTTTTCGTCAGCACTTCCGTATTCTTTGCATCCAATTGGCGGACAATGTCTTTAGCGAGTTCTATGACTCGTTTCCCCTCGTCACTGAGATCGAGGCAAACGGCTCTCGCATCGCGACTGTCTCGTTCGCTGACAACAAACCCGCTCTTCTCCAACGCTCGCACGAGCTTGGATATGTAGATTCGCTGCAACCCCGTGTGCGCGGCGAGTTCTCGCTGACTAGGCCTCTCCCCCGCACTCACCAGACCATGGAGAGACGCGAGCACCGAATACTGGGCGTGGGTCAACCCGAGGTGGGCGATCGCTCGGTCAACCCCCGCCCGCCAGCGCAAGCCAAGGTGCCACACCAGCGACCCCGTCGTCCATAATTCTCGATCTTGCATTCAAATAGAATACATGGCTACTATCTCAATTAGGGTACATGGAAACTATTCGAGGAGTCGCAATGCCCACAATTCCCGTGCTCGACTCGTCTGTGGCCTACCGCTCGTGCGGAGACGGAATACCCTTCGTACTTATCCACGGGAACCCCACATCCTCCTACCTGTGGCGAAACATCCTCCCGCAGATAGGAAATCTCGGCCAAGCGCTTGCCCCTGACCTCATCGGAATGGGCGCGTCGGGCAAACCGCCAATCGACTACGGTTTTCTCGACACCGCCCGCTACCTCGACGCATGGTTCGACCAGATGGATCTCGACGACGTCGTACTCGTCGGACACGACTGGGGCGGGGCACTTGCACTGGACTGGGCTGCCCGCCATCCCGAACGCGTTCGAGGTGTTGCCTTCTTCGAAACGATCCTGCGTCCGATGACCTGGGACGAGCACTTCCCGGGAGACGCACGAGCGCGGGTCGAGGCCCTGAGAGCTCCCGGTATCGGCGAGACCAAGGTACTCGACGAAAACTTCTTCCTCGAAATTGCGCTTCACAGAACAGTTCTCGGAGAACTGTCCGAAACCGATGCTGAAACCTATCGCGCCCCTTACCCCTCGCCGGAGAGTCGCCGGCCCCTTCTCGAGTGGCCACGGTCCTTCCCCGTCGAAGGAAGTCCAGGCGACGTGAATGCACGAGTGGCGGCGTACAGCGATTGGCTCGCAGAAAGCAGCGAGGTACCCAAACTCCTTCTCACCTTCAGCGGCCCCGCCGAACTTCTCATGATCGGACCTGACGAAGTCGCGTGGAGCCGATCGAATATCGCAAACCTCGAGGTGAAACAGTGCGGTCCCGCAGGACATCTCGCCCCCGAGGATCAGCCTGCGGCCATCGCGGCGGCGATCACCGAATGGACACAGCGGCAACACTGCTTCAGCCGCGACTGAAGTGGGACCGTCGCCACGTACTCTGAGCGCCGGTTTCCCCGACCCATGCGGTAACGATCCAGACGGTGCTCCGAAATATGGGACCGACACCACCTCCGCCGGATTTGTCCGATATAACTAACTGGCGAGTACGCCGGTTGGGACGAGGTCGAGAACGAGGGGGCGTGTGTGGTGAACGAGGACGGGTTGGGGCGAACGTCGGGATCGGGGGCTCCACACCGGGTGGGCGGCTTTCTTTATCACCGCAACGGCGACCGGTGGGAGTGGTCGGACGAAGTCGCACGGATTCACGGATACGAACCCGACCAAGTGGCTCCGACGACGGAATTGATGCTCGCGCACAAGCATCCCGACGACCGAAGACACGTTGCCCAAACACTGCATGCCATCCGCACTTCAGGCGGCCCGTTCAGCAGCCGCCACCGCATCATCGACACCGCAGGGGACACTCACTCGGTAATCGTCGTCGGCGACAGCGTCGTGGACGAGTCGGGTGCTGTGGTCGGCAGCTCAGGCTTCTACATCGACGTCACCGAAACCCTGGACAGCACGGTGAAAGCATCTGTCGACGTGCTGGTCAACGAAATCACTGCTTCTCGCGGGGTGATCGAGCAAGCCAAAGGCATGCTCATGGTGATCTACGGAATCTCTGCCGATCGAGCTTTCGACATCCTCGTATGGCGTTCGCAGGAGACCAACGTGAAACTCAGGGATGTTGCCGAGCAGTTGATAGTTCGCACGCTGGACGATTTCCGGGTCCCGACACTTCTGCGGACCCGGTTCGATCACTTGCTGTTACAGGGTTGAACTTCTCACCCGGCTGAACCACGAACTGGGAGATGCTTAAGGCGGTTCCCGTGGCTGGCTGCTCAACCTCGAGGAACCTCGCCCGCATTGATTCCGGGACGGTCCGATGCGGCCTATCCCCGTTGTTACCCAACGCGGAGTAAAAGGAAACTACTTGTCGTCAGACTTCTTCTCGGAGTTCTCCTCGACCAGTTCAGGCGCCTGTTCTCGAGTTGCCATTCCGCCGTCGCCGCCCTTGTCCACGGGCCCTGGGTGCCCACCCTTGGGCGACTGGTCGTTGTTGTCTTTCTCGGTCATGCGGTCATCCCCGTCATTTGGTCCTGTCAGTCATACGGCGTGCGGCCTTTCAGGAGCCTCGGCCCGCCTCCCTCTCAATCTAACGCTCTCAGCACTTCCCGCAACCCTCACCGGTTTTGTTTGCATTTCAGCGCTTTCGGGCAGGTGACTGCGAACAGCATTTCCGCGATGAGAGGTCGATCCCAGTGCGCGCAGTGACTTGGCAAGGCAAACGAAAAGTAAGCGTCGATACGGTTCCGGACCCGAAGATCGTCGAACCCAGTGACGCGATCATCAAGGTCACCACGACGAATATCTGCGGATCCGATCTGCACCTGTACGAGACTCTGGGTGCGTTCATGAATGCCGGCGACATTCTCGGTCATGAACCGATGGGCATCGTCGAAGAAGTCGGCTCGGAAGTCACGAATCTCGAGATAGGCGACCGCGTCGTGATCCCGTTCCAGATCTCGTGTGGCAACTGTTTCATGTGTGATTCGAGCCTCTACACACAGTGCGAGACGACTCAGGTCCGCGATCAGGGAACGGGCGCAGCGTTGTTCGGCTTCTCCGAGCTGTACGGCTCGGTGCCAGGCGGGCAGGCCGAGTACCTTCGAGTACCGCAAGCACATTTCACACACATCAAAGTTCCCGAAGGTCCCGCGGATTCGCGATTCGTCTACCTCTCCGACGTGCTTCCCACAGCCTGGCAGTCGGTTGAATACGCCGACATCCCGCCGGGTGGGTCCGTGACCATCCTCGGTCTCGGACCGATCGGTGACATGGCGGCCCGCATCGCTCACCACAAGGGATTTCGAGTAATCGGCGTGGACCGTGTACCCGAACGCCTTGCACGCCTTGCCGAACGCGGGATCGAAACCCTCAATCTCGACGACTACGGCAGCAAGATCGGTGACGCAGTCAGAGATGCGACGAACGGCCGTGGAACCGATTCGGTGATCGATGCTGTCGGAATGGAAGCTCACGGGTCTCCGATCGGAAAGCTCGCGCAGCAGTTCGTCGGACTCCTTCCCGATGCTCTTGCCGCGCCTGCGATGCGTAACGCAGGAATCGATCGACTCGGTGCGGTCTATTCGGCCATCGACATCGTTCGGCGCGGGGGGACGATTTCTCTGATCGGTGTATACGGCGGCATGGTTGATCCACTGCCGCTGATGACTATGTTCGACAAGCAGATTCAGCTCAGGATGGGTCAGGCGAACGTCAAGAAGTGGGTAGACGACATCATGCCTTTGCTCACTGATGACGACCCACTCGGCGTCGACACCTTTTCCACTCATCAGCTGCCGCTCGATCAGGCGCCACACGCCTACGAGATCTTTCAGAAAAAGCAGGAAGGCGCGGTCAAGATCCAACTGAAACCGCACGGGTAATAATCAGCACCGATTCCATCCACGTTCGACAGAAAGAAACTGAAACCGAAATGGCTCGCGAACTCACCGTCTCCGACAGCGTCGTCGTCAATGTCGACGCGCTTTCTCTCTACGAGCTCATCAGCGATCCCACTCGCATGGGCGACTGGAGTCCCGAAAACCTGGGAGCTACCTTGCGGGGAGACCGCGAAAGCGCTTTCCTGGGTATGGAGTTCGACGGGCACAACAAACGTGGGCGCGCGCAGTGGACCACAAGATGCACCGTCACCGCTGCCGACACCGGGAAACTGTTCGAATTCCGTGTTCACAAGATCGGCCTTGCCACGCCACGAATCTCTGCCGCTATTGCAACCTGGCGGTACCGATTTCAGCCCGTCCCCGGTGGAACCCGAGTTACCGAAACGTGGATCGACGACAGACGGGGCTGGCCGGATTTTGCGGCGGACATATTCGACAAGGTTGCCACCGGCGGAAAGACGTTCGCCGACTTTCAGCGCGGCAACATCCGCAAGACGCTGCTGAACATCAAGAGCGCCGTTGAGCAGGAGGTATCCGGCATCGAAGGCAGCACCGGCTGACCGACCGGCACAGCTTGTGGCAGTTTCTGCCACTTTTGGTACAGTGCGGATATGGCAACAGCCCGCCGCACTGCACTACTTCTCCGCGTCTCGCAGAGTTGCGCTGCCGCTTTCGTCGAACGCGGCGACACTTCGACGACCATCGCGGAGCTCGCCGAACGGGCAGAAATCTCCGAGCGCACCTTCTATCGCTGCTTTGCCACCAAGGAAGAGAGCATCTGGCCGATGCTCGATGAGGGAAACCGCAGTCTTGCCACCGCCCTCAGCGCGCAATCCCGCGAATACGGACTCTCAGCGGCAGTGAAGACGGCCTTTATCGCATCGGTCGGCGAGTCCTTCGAGCCGATGACTCGGTCACTGATGCCCATCATCTTCGGCGACGCGGCGCTCCGGAGAGTTTGGGAATCAGCAACTTTCGAGACGATGGAACTGATCCGCCCAGAAGTTGCACGTCTGATCGATCGGCCAGAAGGCTCGCTCGACACGACAGCGGCTTCGGGCCAGGCAACACTGGCGGTAGTGGCCGCACTGCGCGAGATGGCAGACCTCCGGACCCCCGCACCCAAGGCCATCACCCGCGCGCTCGGCGCGTTCTCGAAGCCATATCTCGCAACACCAACAGGTTAGGAACAATCATGACTCAGGATCTCTCCGGAAAAATCGTTCTCGTCACTGGCGGCGCACGCGGCCTGGGCGAAGCGTTTGCGCGCGGCATCGTCGCGGGTAACGGCCGCGTCGTCATCGGCGACCTACTCGACGACGACGGCCGAGCAGTGGCCGAATCTCTCGGCGACGCAGCACGTTACGTTCACCTCGACGTCACCGATCCGACGTCTTGGAAGTCCGCCGCCGAGTACGCGGTATCCGAATTCGGCGCGATCAACGGTTTGGTCAACAATGCCGGAATCTCGGCTTCCGGCCAGACGGTCGCCGAAGAACCGCTCGAGACGTTCCAACGCATCATCCAGATCAACCTGGTGTCCGTACACACCGGTATCCACACGGTGGTGCCGTTCATGAAGGCAGCAGGCGGCGGATCCATCGTGAACATCTCCTCGGCCGCCGGCCTGATGGGCATGGCTCTGACCAGCGGTTACGGCGCAGCCAAGTGGGGCGTGCGTGGGCTGAGCAAGATCGCCGCCGTCGAACTCGGTCGCGACAAGATTCGGGTCAACTCCGTACACCCCGGCATGGTCCTCACCCCCATGACTGCGCCGACGGGCATCAGCCTCGAAGAGGGCGCATTCCCCAACAATCCGTATCGCCGTGTCGGTCGCCCGGAGGAGTTGGTCGGTGCGGTCACCTACCTACTTTCCGACGATGCCTCGTACACAACAGGTTCCGAGATCGCCGTCGACGGTGGTTGGACCGCCGGACCGTCGATCGAATACATCGCCGGCCAGTAAGGCAGGGATCCGTTCCCGCCTGAACCTGCGCATTCCGAACGTCCTCAGGTAGATACCAACGTCTCCCTGATTGCATTCGGAGAACTCAACTTTCGCAGGCGCTGCAGCGCACGATGCAGGTCGAGTGACACCTGGTCGGTCGTACGGGCGAGCGATGTTGCCGTCGCCTCACTGTCGAGGCCGACGATCAACCGCAACACCAGGACATCGCGTTCGACAACCGGGAGCGCTGTTGGAGGCGGGAGCGGCCCACTGCTGAACCGGTCGGATGCCGCCCGAGCAATCGCGACGCTTGTACTCACGTACAGCAGGCGCAGGAAAGGCTGATTCGCCGCCGATCCGTCACAAACTGCCGTGAGAACAGAGATGCATGCAGCATCCGCGGCGGAGTCGGAGACGGCCCGATCAAGCTCGGCGCGGCACCGCAGCACAACCATCGGGCGAAACACTGCGTACAAATCGGTCATGGCTTCATCGATACCGCTCCGTGCCGCGGCGGCCAACATCTCGAGCGAGCCTTCCTGCAACATGGGCTTACAATCTCTCTCGACCCGAAATTCGTCGTGTAGCCGGGGGATCAGCTGGATCCGAACAGTCCGGCGAAGGGGTTCACTGTCGGCGCGGGTGCCTGATCTTGCCCGCCTTGCCATTGGTTCTGATTGCCCCAGTCGTTGCCCTGATTCCAGTTACCACCCTGGTTCCAGCCGCCGTTTCCACCACGGTCCCAATCGTGCGAGTGATCGCCCCCCTGATCTCCGGGCCAACCGTTATCGGCCTGTGTTACATCATGATTCACAGTATCTGCCGAGGCCGGTGCGGCGAGCACGGCAATGGGTACGGTCAATACCGCACCCGTCACCGCGAGCTTGGTCCAGAAGTACTTCCTACGTTGTTCCGGTGCGGATAGTCGTGTCATGATCGATCCCTTCTCCGAAGATTTCTCCAGACTCTCTCTGGCTGTCCCGAACGGGGCACACACCAGTGAAGTCCTGCATCCTGGCCGTCCACTGGCACAACCCTGGCAGATTCCTGGCAGGGCTGACTTCAAACCGAACGCCTTGCACTACACAATGTTCCGATGCCGGCTCGTTGTTGTTCGCGCCCCAGTTCCGACCGTTCCGTTCCAGGCGGCAAGGGGTCGCTCGGGCGTAAAGTCGAGAGGGTTCGGCTCAGTCGTCCAGAGCGGAAGGACACCCAGAAAATGCGGAGCGATGGAGATACGTGGGACATCGTCAGTAGCGTCGGACTCACCGCGCTTGCAGTGGCGACCTTCCGCGCATTGGAAAGCGCCCGCTCGGACGCGATCATCGAAGACAAGTTCGCATCGTGGTTCGTAGAAGCTGCAGCGGAGCCGCATTTCACAGCTCTTCTGAAAGATCCGGCACTCCTCGACGACACACCCTTCGGCGGTTTCATGGGATTGCGAACCAGGTTCTTCGACGAATTCTTCTTGTCGTCAACCGAATCCGGAGTAAAGCAGGCGGTAATCGTTGCGGCGGGGTTGGATTCGCGTGCGTACCGGCTGGATTGGAACTCAGAATCCACAGTGTTCGAAGTAGATCAACCAAAGGTACTGGAGTTCAAAGCCGAAGTGCTCGCGGCGCGCGACGCCCAGCCGAAAACTGATCGACGCACTGTGCCTACGGATCTGCGCAACGACTGGCCGGCTGCGCTCGCGGAGGCGGGTTTCGATCCGAAGGAACCTACTGCATGGTCCGCAGAAGGCCTGCTCGCTTATCTCCCCGGCCCGGCCCACGACGCCCTGTTCGAGCGGATCGACGAACTCTCGGCCACTGGTAGTCGGTTGGCAGTGAACGACTTTCCGGCCGGCACGGACCCGAAGAAGCTGGCGACCATCAGATCCAAGTACTTTGCCGAGAACCCGTTCGGAGACCTGGACATTTCGCAACTGTTCTACAGCGACAAACGATCCGATCCCGGCCGGTGGCTCACTGAACACAATTGGACCGTCCGACGCTTCAGCTCGGTGGAGTTGGCAGATCTGTACGATCGCCGGATTCCTGATCTCCCCGAAGAGATCGCCGCACTGTCGACGCAGCCTTCTTTCCTGGCCGCGACCAAGAACTAACTCTGGCAGTCCTCACGAAAGTTACTCGGGTGCAGTATTTCTCCGTCTTGTCCAGCTTCACTATGCGTGTCACCACGACAAGTAGTTGACGGTACTCGAGGATGAACCGATTCAGTACTTCAGGCTGAGTACGTCTACACCTCAGACGGACGCGCGCCGAAGAGAACGCTGATGAAATGAGTCCATGAAACTCGAACACGCACGCAGGAAGAGTCGCCCGCTCACGCTGGTGGCACTTGCCTCCGCAGCGGTATTCGCCCTCGCCGCATGTACTTCCGGGCCGGATTCTGCACAAACCTCGGACAACAGCACAAAGGTCTCCGCCACCGAGACACCCACGACAGTCACGATCCCCGACAGCCCCGTCGGCAAGCAGATCAGCTGGCTTCTCAGTGCGTTCAACACGAGCGCGCCATTGCCCCAGGAAGAAATCGCCGAGCACTTCGGACCCACCGCACCAGTTGTCCTGACGCCTCCGGACTTCGACTCCATCCGAGCCGGACAGCCTTGGGCAACAGTGAATTACAAGGGAGGCGATACCGACGGCACCGTTTCCATCACCAGTACCACCGGCGGCGCGTTCGACATAAACGTCGTCGTCGACGGCGACGGGTTGGTCCTTGGAATGGCGATAACACCGACCAAAGACGATCATGTGCCTGCCGCATCGTGGCAAGAGCTCGAGGCAACTGTCAAAGCACTTCCCGCGCCGACGAACTTGACCGTCACCGAGGTCACCGGCGGAAAGAACGCCGAAGTCTTCGGTGTCGGCGACACCTCACCACAGCCCACAGGGTCAACGATCAAGCTGTACGTTCTCGGCGCGGTCGCGACGGCTGTCCAGAACGGGACACTCTCGTGGGATCAGAAGCTCACCATCACCGACGACCTCAAGTCGATGCCCGGCGGGACAATGCAGGACCTGCCGTCGGGAACCGAAGTCACGGTCCGGGAGACCGCCGGCAAGATGATCTCGATCAGCGACAACACCGCCACCGACATTCTGATCGCTGCTGTCGGGCGCGAGCAGGTCGAGGCGGAGTTCGCCCCGATGGGCATGGCGGATCCTTCGCTCAACATTCCACTGAAGCCGACCCGCGCACTGTTCCAACTCGGCTGGGGCAACGATGGCGCACAACGTATCGCCTGGCGCGACGGAACCCCGGACGAGCGTCGAGCAATACTGGCGGCACTACCTGGCGGCCTGGTGGACATCCCGGCGTCAGCATTCACCACCCCCGCATGGCCTTTCGACATCGACTGGTTCGCCTCGCCCGCCGACCTGCGTGCCGCGTTGGTCTCGTTGCAAGAGATGGCGAAGACCGAGAGCGGTGCACCGGTTCGAGACATACTGGCCGAAGATCCGGCGCTCGGTGACGAGTCCGCGAAATGGTTCACCTACGGCGGATTCAAGGGCGGCAGCTCCATCGGGGTCCTTGCGGGTGCCTACTACGTGGAACACGACGATCGCGCCTGGGTCGTCACCATGCAAACTCATGGTGACGACGCTGCACTGGTTGCCGATCCGGCTCTGTACTTCGATCCGGTCGACGACGCGATGCTCCTGATCCAGAAGGATGCGACCAGCTAGAACGATAGAAGGTTGAGATTTCGCAACAGTCTCCGACTGGGTTGACAGATGAGGTCCGGATACAGAGAAGCCGCTGTGCTTCCAGTGTCGTCCGGATGCACAGCGGCTTCGCCAAGTCTTAGCCCGTGGGGGGCTCGGTCTCGTCCGACGAGAATCCGTCGAAGAATGCGATGACCTTCTGAAGAAGTGCCGCGATGTCGAAATCTTCCAAGCTACCCATTGCGTTCGTCCTTTCGTTTAACACTGGAGGATGAAACGTGCATCTTGCAATTTCCAATGTAAAGCATGAAGAGCATTATTTCTCGACCACGTGGCACTTCGGTTGCAAATACCTCACTCAGCAAGATATGAGCAAATCACCGCAAATAACAGCTCCCACCCGCAATATTTCCACTTTCCACAACCCATTAAATTCCCTAATTCGCAAGTGGGTAAATCTTGAGGAAAATTTCCGGACGCGTCGATTACGAAAGATCCTCCTGGTGAAACTCTCAATCCAAGACCACAAGGCAGAGGAAGTTGCGACACGGATGACACGCAGTTTTCCCTCTTCCAAGAGGCGCCATCCACATACATGGTGGGCATTCGGCGGCGATAACGAACCGTTAGCAACACAATCCCAGGCCCTTTCTCCCACCTTCTGACTTTCACCCATGACCACTGGATATTCTCGCAGATGAAACGCAATACCAGTTCGAAAATTACATATCTTCAGTGGATACTGTGCACGCGATTAACTGATCAAATGTCTGTTGACTCACCGAGTCCCCCAGAACTTCACATCCGAATGCTGGACGTTAGTTTAGATGGGTTCGTATTTCTCGAAATCTGCCCGATAAAGGCGGCCCCACGGATAAACCTCGACTGGACCGCCGCAGGCCACCAGGTCACGATCCGCGCCTCGACGAAGGGCGTGCAGGCACCCTCGTATGAGGGTGAAATCGGGGGTGAGACATGCCTTGGGGTCTCGTTTTACCGAGTCCGACACAGTACGTTTTCCCAGGCACGCCAGTCCCCAGATTCATACGGTGTGCAAGGGCTCGTTGACGCTTCCGAGATGTTGGCAAGACCGACCACAGGCCCCGTTCTCCCGACGAGAACGGGGCTTCCTCGGGTCGGTTTCCGCCTTCGACCGACCGGGTAGACGCGAGCATGGGCGCCACCTGCTCGACCGGATCCACCGCTGGCCGCTACGAATCGACGACCCCGACCGTCGGCGTCGAAGAAGAATTCATCCTCGTCGACCCGACATCCTGGCTGCCGTCCACCGACAATGCCGCGGTTGCGGAAACCGCGTCGACACTCGGTTTGGATCTTCAGCTCGAGTTGTCCCGCTGCCAAGTCGAGACCAACTCTCCCGTGTGCCAGAACATCGACGAACTCCGAACCCACTTGATCGACATGCGTCGGCTCGCGGCGAAAGCGGCCGAGTTGAACGGCTGCAGGCTGTTGGCCGTCGGCGCACCGCTTTCGGGGCCTTCGCGTTTCGAGATCAGCGACTCCCCTCGCTACCGCCAGATGGGCGAACACTTCGGCGCCCTCGCCGCCGAACAAAGTATCTGCGGTTGCCACATCCATGTGGGCGTCGCTGATCAAGTAGAGGCCGTGCAGGTCTGCAATCACGTGCGCATCTGGTTGCCTGCCCTGCTGGCACTGAGCGCCAACTCCCGTATCCACCAAGGAGTCGACACCGACTTCGCGAGTTGGCGGGCGATCCAATGGTCCCGGTGGCCCGTCGCCGGGCCGCCGCCGTACTTCGAGACCGCCGGGGACTTCGACACCGCGGTCGCGAAGATGGTGGATTGCGGCGTGATGCTCGACAAGCGGATGGCCTACTGGGATATCCGGCCTTCCTGCCACCTACCGACCGTCGAGATCCGGGTCTGCGACGTTCAGCCGACGGTCGACGACACCGTATTGCTTGCAGCACTTGTGCGCGCGCTGGTCGCCACTGCACTGCGCGCCGTCGAACGAGGAGTCGTCGCTCCGCGCACTTCCCTCGAGAACCTCCGCCTCGCAACCTGGGTGTCCGCGAAGGAAGGCGTCCTGGGAGCGTCGATCGATCCGGTTACCACACAAAGAATTTCGGCCACGGAACAGTTGCACCGACTCCTGATCCATGTCCGTGACTCCCTCGACGAGACAGGCGAGTACACGAGCGTGGAATCAGCACTGCGCGACAAATGCGTGACCGGCGGCGGCAGCGACTGGCAACAGCGGACGCTTCGCCAGGTCTGCCTGCGGGAACTGATCGCACGTGCCGTTGAGCGCACCGTCCCGACGGGCACGGATACGCATGACGGGCCGACCCCCTGATCAGTAGTAATGCCTCCGACCACCGATAGCGTGCCCGGCCGCGCCCAGCGCGTACAGGATGATTCCGATCACCAACAAGACGACACCGATCGTCCAGAGGATCGGAATGTTCACCACGAAACCGATAATCAGCAGGATTACGCCGAGGATGATCATCACAAGCTCCTTCAGTGCGTTCACTCGGGCGGATACGCCCGCCTCGAGCCGCATACATCAGGGATACCCGTCGGCTGAGCGTTTCATACCCACTCTGACCGGGTATTTCGCTGGGCATCATAATATTTGAAGAATCGAGCCCGCCATGATGAGAATTGTGACTCTGATCGTTCTGATCTGGCTGATAGTCGGGGCCGTCGCGGCCGGCCAACGCGGCTACTACAGCAGTTCGCCGACCAACTGCGCCGGCGTCGGGACCATCGCGCTCACGGTCATCGCCGGCCCGCTGAATTACTTCGGCGTCAACCCCAAAGTCACGGATTGCACGCTCCCCCAGCCCACCGAGTGAGCTGCCGGAAATCCGCGCTAAACCGACTAGTCGTTACCCTGGAGGTGAGTCGACACACTTCGAAGTGAGGGGCCACCATGACCACTGCACCAGATCGCACCCGAATCGAGTTCCCGGACATCAGCTCGCGTGCGTGGGAACACCCAGCCGATCGGGCCGCATTGGTGACGCTCCGGACGCTTCGGGGGTTCGACACTGTTCTGCGGACGCTGTCCGGACTGCTCCAAGAACGTCAGCACCGCCTCATGTACCTCGCCACGTCAGTGCGAGTCGACGAACGCCAGTTCAGTGACCTGAACGATCTGCGCCGTGACTGCGTCGAGATCCTGCAGGCCGACGAGACACCAGAGCTGTTCGTACTCCAGACCCCGATGGTCAACGCCTTCACCATCGGCATGGACAAGCCGTTCATGGTGGTCACTACTGGTCTGCTGGACGTGATGAACTACGAGGAGCAACGGTTCATCATCGGCCACGAACTAGGCCACGCACTGTCCGGCCATGCCGTGTATCGCACTATCTTGATGCATTTGATGCGACTGGCCGGAACCATCGGATGGCTGCCGGTCGGCGGATGGGCACTGCGCGCGATCATCGCCGCCCTGATGGAATGGCAACGCAAGTCCGAACTGTCCGGCGATCGTGCAGGACTACTGTGCGGCCAGGACGTACACACAGCGATTCGCGTGCAGATGAAATTGGCCGCCGGATCCCGAGTCAGTGAAATCGACATCGACGCGTTTCTTGCCCAGGCCGCCGAGTACGACGCCAGCGGCGACCTCCGCGACGGTGTACTCAAGCTCCTCAACATCGAACTGCTCTCTCACCCGTTCTCGGTGCTTCGCGCCGCCGAACTCAAGAAGTGGGTGGACAGCGGAGACTACGCCGCGATTCTGCGCGGAAACTACCCCCGCCGCGGCGATGACGACGGAGCGAAGATCAGCGACGAGTTCAAGAATGCAGCCAAGACCTACAAGCAGAACTTCGACGAGTCGGAAGATCCCTTGGTCCGGATGGTGCGCGACATCGGTAGCGGATTGGGCGGTGCCGTGGGCGCCGTCGGGAACGGCGTCGGCGACGTAGCGACGGACATCAAGGAACGATTCACTCACTGGCGCAAGAGTTCCGACAGGTCGAAGGGCACTGACGACGCCGATTAAGCAGAATCGGGACCTGCCACCGAAGGCAGTCGGCGGCAGGTCCCGGGTTCTTGGCGTGAAGGTGATGCAGGCTTCCCTCTGCACCACCCTCACGTTCACAGACAGTACCAGCAGTCGAACAAACGTGCGAACTGAAAGCGGTCGTGTCGAATCACCAGTTGTCGGGTACGCGGCATAGGACCACTACAGAAGGGAGCCGACATGCATGCTGGGCGGCTGAAGAAGGTCGGTTCGAGTGACGGCCCGTTTGCCTCCGTGTACTTCGAAGACGTCCGCAACCGGGAAGATGCACGCGAGCGCTTCGAACTCGAATGGCGCTCGATGCGCAATCAACTGACGAAACAGGGAGCATCGGAGTCGCTGATCGCGCGACTGGACGAGGTGAAGGACAACCATCACGGCATCTCAGGTCGCGCCGGACGCGCGATCGTCGCCACATCCGAGGCAGTGCTGATCGACGATATTCTGCTCGAACCTGCCGGCTCCACCATCGCGACCTTGGGCGAACTGCCTTACTTGATTCCACTGATCGCACACGGATACGACACCGAACCGTTCCTCATCGCAAAGGTCGACCACACCGGCGCGGACCTGTGCGTGCGCGATGCTCGCGGGCGTGACGTGTACGGCGAAACGGTAGACGGCGACGGCTTCCCGGTCCACAAGGCACACGTGGGCGGCCAGGAGCGGTACACCGACAGCCAAAGCCTCGTGGAGGAGAACATCCGAAAGAACCTGACACAGGCCGTGGAGCGCGCGGCGGCGCTCGCCCGCGAACACAAGGTCGCACTGGTGGTCGTGATCGGAGAAGTACAGTCCCGCAAAGCTTTTGCACAGCTCCTACCGTCGACGCTACGGGTGGTGGACGTCGAAAAAGGTTCGCGTTCAGTCGGTTCGACACCCGCCGAGGTGTCGAAGTCGATTCGTGAACTGATCGACACGCAGCGACTACGCAGAATGGATGCGGAAACCGAACGCTACGTCGCAGAGCAGGGCCGGGACTCCGGCCTCTCCATCGACGGGACCGCACGCGTCCTCGACGCCCTCGAACAGGGCAAGGTCGAGACACTGCTGCTCACCGATCCCGACGACAAGGAAGTCACCAGTGGAAAGCTGATCGGGCCCGCCGATCGCGTACTCCCCTACATCGCAATCGGGACCGGCACCGAGCTGGTACAGATCGACGAACGCCTCGTTCTCGCCGACGGATACGGCGCGATACTTCGGCACCCCTGAACACCGGCCTGATGATCAGATTCGGGGGCGAGCACGTTCAGCGAGAAGCGTGCTTGCCCACCGAGTCCGGGAAACCATCGGCAATCGCTGCGACGAGTTCCAGATATGCCCGTGCAGTGCGCTTGTTCAACAATTTCAAGTCGATCGGACCACCCTCACCGAGGTGATCGTCATAGGGCAACGTCTTGACCGCTCGCACTCCACGCTGAGCGAAAACGTCCTCGAGTTGGTCGAGGTCGAGCGAAGACGAACCCGGCCGCGTCGCATTGATCGCCACGACCGACCTGCTCACCAGATCTGCGTAGCCGTGCTTGGTCAGCCAACTGAGCGTTGCTGCAGCACTACGGGCACCGTCCTGCGCCGTCGGGCTGACGACTACCAAAGCGTCTGCTTCGTCGAGAATTCCGTACATGGCCGAGTGCATGATTCCGGTGCCACAGTCGGTGATGACGATGTTGTAATGCACCTCGAGAATTCGCAGAGTATCGAGGTAGTCCTGCTCGTTGAAAGACTCCGAAGTTTCCGGATCTGCCTCACTCGCAAGGATTTCGAGTCGGCTGTCGCCTTGCGAGGTGTAGTAGCGAACATCGCTGTACGTACGAATGTCACCGTCGGCCAACAGATCACGAACGGTCAGGTGATGTTCACGTCGTTCACGATCAGCCAGAGTTCCCAGGTCGGGATTGGCGTCGATGGCTACGATTCGATCGCCACGGATCGACGCGAACGTCGAACCGACGGTCTTGGCCGCCGTGGTTTTTCCCACACCACCCTTGAGTGAGATGAAAGCAATCTTGTACACGCCGCGCACTGTTCGGTTGGCACGGCGCACCAGAGCTTGATGTTCGAGTTCGGCGGCCGACTGCCCAGTGTTGATCCGACCCCCGGTTAGTTTGAACAGCACACTGCCCAAACCGCGTTCGGGTGGACGCTTCGCCCGCTTGATGATGTCCAGATCGTCGACGGACGTCATAGCCCTGGGCGTCGAGGTCCGAAAATCGGTCGGCTCTTCACGACGTTGCTGGCGCATCCGCTGACTGGGCAACGGTTTTGCCGCGGGTTCGTCGAATTGCGGCGTGAAGGTGACGGTTCGAATCGACGTTGCGTAACCGTCGTCGGACGCGTCGAAAAGGCCGTCGCCCTGAGTCGTTCCGGAGTTGTTCCCCAGGACTCCGTTATTCGAACCGTTGTTATCGCTGCGCACCGTTTTCCTAGGTCGAGTTCGGAATCATTTCGGACATAGCCTCTCGGACGCTATCACTCTGGCGGGCTTGCCGTTCTCTGCTCAATACCGTCACGGCACAACAGACCGTTACACCCGCACTTCGATGACTTTGGTCCCCACGCGTGTGCCGATCTCAGCAAATACGAACGTCGTAACGATATGCGGCACATATATCTTCATCTGCCGCTGAAAACAGCCTTCCGCAATGTCAGGGCAAATCCCTTGGTAACAAACGAAAAAAGGGAGGGTGATCACCTGGGTGATCACCCTCCCTTCATGGACAAGTGTTCAGCTGCTGCTGAATTCCGCACTCTCGAACGAAGTGCCTCCACCCCTACGGATCACTCGTACCATTCGACCGCCATCACGGGCAGAGCACACTCTCCACGTATGCACCACTCGGTTTGACGGTGCCGTCCGACCTCACTGCGCCGAAATATGACTCTCGATCCGTCGTTGCCCCGTAAGGCGCGTAGTCGTTGAGACGGTAGAAGATGAGCGGCCCCAACCAAGACTTGGTTTGCTTGTCTGCCATCGCTGCCTGATAGATCTCGAGTTGACGTGCTTCGCTGACGCTGTCGGGAGTCCCACTTGTAGGCGCCCCGAACTCGGTAATCCAAATCTTTTTTGCAGAATCTCCGTTGGCAGTCATGATTCCGCGAAGGCTCGGCCGAACGATCCCGCCGCCCGCGAACGACTCGACACTCATCTGAGACCACGAGTTCCAGTCATGTTCATCTGTAGGCAGCGCCGGATACGAGTACGGATGATGACCGACAGCGTTGAACGATGACCGTGCACCATTCGTATACAGGGATTGCAAGAATGTGAGTGGCGCGACCTGACTGCCGTCGGCAGCATCCGCGGCAGGTGACATACCGCCGCTGATTACGGTGATCGAGGGATTCGCCGCGCGGGCCGAGGTAGCAGCCGCTTTCAGCAATTGCGCGTACCGCACGGGATTAGGCTTCGGATTAGCAACCGAGTCCTTCCAGAACATACTGATATTCGGCTCGTTCCAGATCTCGTACGACATGATGCCTTTAGGCGCGTACCGTGCAACAAGCTTGTTCACGAACGTCGCATATTTGGAAATGTCGGCCGGTGCATACTTGTCGTCCGCAGGAGCTCCTGCGGGTCGAGCCCACGTCGGAGTTGTATGTGGCAGGAGAATAATCTTCTTTCCATGAGCGAGAGCCGCGTTCACGACCGTGTCGAGCGGACCCCAGCTGTAGGAATTAACACCCCCAGATTGAATCTGCGACCAAAACGCATCGATACGAACCCAACTCACGCCTGCGCTGTCAATCAGGTTCAGCGCAGCTTCACGCACAGCTGGAGCGGACGATTGGTTCGCGTAGACAATGCCGTAATCACTGACCGGACAAGCCGTTGGCACGGCACTCACAGACGGTGGATTGATCAACAATGACATCAACCCCAGAACCGCTGACACGGCAAATAATCTCATTCTGGACATTTCACTCCCCCGTTGAAACCTGAATGTCTGCCGAACGTAACGGCGCCCGTCAACGGCGTCAAACCGACTCGGCCGGGCTCGACTACTAGCCCTCGTAGTAGCTGCCTGTATCCTTTCGCGTATGACGCCGGGTCCGAAAGATGTCGCGCAGCTGCGCGGCGCTTTCGTGGGCGGTACCTCCGGCGCGGTTTCCGTCGCAGCCCACGCGCTCGGTGGCGGCGGCATGGCCCCGTCCGAGAGCGCGGTGGTGTTGTTGATCCTCGCGTGCGCGAGCGTCGGCGCGGTGGTCACGTCCATCGACACTCGCCGATCCCCTGCCCTCTTGCTCGCCCTTATGCTCGCTGCGGGTCAGGCCATCGGTCACGCGACATTGACCATCGCTTCGGATCATCAACACGGTCTGCTCCTGTCGCTTCCGATGCTCGCAGCGCACATCGCTGCCGTCGGAGTGTGCGCAGTTCTGATCCGCGGCGCAGAACACGGGTACGTCGTGGCGGCATCGACGGTGGCGGCAATCGTCGCCGTCCTATTGCGCCCGTGGGCACCTGAACCCTCGCCGTTCACTGCCCGTACTCGATACCGCGCCAAAGTTGTTCTGCGTCAACTTCTCACCTCAGGCCTGGGCACTCGCGGCCCACCGGCATTCGTGTAACTCACCTTCCCTTTCCTCTCACGCACGTGAATACGTGCGCCACTTTGCTGTGCGCCTTTATTAACCGCGGGCGGTTAATAAAGGCGCACGGCGGGATCGAGTACACGCATGTCCGCACCCGAATTGGAGCGCGCACAGACACGCGCTTCCAACGACAGCTCTCCCCCGAAGAAGCAGGTCGGCGGCGCCAGACCGCTGATTCTGCGCCTGCACTTCTATGCCGGAATCCTCATCGGGCCGTTCATCCTCATCGCCGCGCTGAGCGGTGGTCTCTACGCGATGGCGCCCACCATCGAGAAGTTCGTCTACAGCGACTATCTCCAGACCGACACCACCGGACAGATCGCATCACTGAACGACCAGATCCGTTCCGCTGAGCAGTACCGCCCTGACCTGACCGTCTCGGCAGTACGTCCGTCCCCTGCGGCCGGAGAAACCACGCGGGTCCTGTTCACCGATCCGTCGTTGGGCGAATCGGAGAGGCTCGCAGTCTTCGTCGATCCAGTGCTTGCACAGCCGGTCGGCGAGCTGGCGGTCTACGGAAGCAGTGGTTCGTTGCCACTGCGCACCTGGATCTCTCAGCTGCATCGCCACCTTCATCTCGGTGAACCCGGCCGCCTCTACAGCGAATTGGCCGCGTCGTGGATGTGGGTGGTCGCACTCGGTGGCGTCTACCTCTGGTTCCGTCGTTACCGCACCGCCCGGAACGCTCGACTGCTCACGATCGACCGAGCATCCGCCGGACGAAGCCGGACCCTGAACTGGCACGGTGTCGTCGGCATCTGGATAGCAGTTGCATTGGTCTTCCTCTCGGCGACCGGCCTCACGTGGTCGACCTACGCCGGAGAGAACGTCAGCAATCTGAGAACCGCATTGAGTTGGACGACGCCCTCGGTCGTGAAAACTCTCGGCGACGCTCCACCACCGGCAACGGGCGGGCACGAGGGTCACGACATGGCCCCCGCCGCCGCCGGCACGCTGACAGACACCAACGTCGGACGTGTCGACACCGTCCTCGGTATCGCCAGGTACAACGGGATCACCGGTCCGGTCGAAGTATCGATACCCGCCAACGCCGAGACAGCCTTCACCGTCGCCCAGACGCGTCAGCCGTGGGTGTACAGCAACAACACCATCGCAATCGACGGAGCGACGCAGAAGGTCACCGACGAGTTGTGGTTCTCGGATTGGCCACTCGCAGCCAAACTTTCGGCTTGGGGAATCCAGCTCCACATGGGCCTGCTGTTCGGCCTTGCCAACCAGATCGCACTCACCGCACTGGCACTCGCGTTGGTCAGCGTGGTCATTCGTGGCTACATCATGTGGTGGCGCCGACGCCCCACCCGTGGCTCCGACTGGGCTGTCGGCCGGGCCCCTGCCCGCGGCGGGATTCGCAACCTCTCCCCGCTCAGCATTGTTGCGCTGGTTGCGGTAACCGCACTGGTGGGCTGGTTCGTTCCGCTACTCGGCATCAGTCTTCTCGCATTCCTGCTGATCGACGTTTGCATTGCGGCGTTCAAACGCCGCGTCACCACCTGACACCTCACGAATCACGGAGACACACATGACTGTTCGAACAAAGATATTCGCAGCTGTTGCACTGACCGCAGCTCTCGCCTTGACCGGCTGTTCTTCGAACTCCGACAAGGAAACCGAAGCCGCACAATCCATCACAGTTCAGGATCAATGGGTCAAGGCAGCACCCGAGGGAATGAGTGCGGCGTTCGCCGAACTGGTCAACTCCAGCGACAAGGACGTACGCGTGGTCTCGGCAACCAGTCCCGCGTCATCGCGACTGGAACTGCACGAGGTCGTGACCGGGGACGGCGGCACGATGACGATGCGCCCCAAGGACGGTGGGTTCCTGGTCCCTGCCAACGGGTCCGCCAGCCTCACCCCGGGCGGTGACCACCTGATGTTCATGGACCTGTCCGCGCCGCTGCTCCCAGGCGCAGAAACCGACCTCACATTGATCTACGACGACGGTTCCAGCACCACGTTCACAGCCCAGATTCGCGACTTCTCCGGTAATCAGGAGAACTACGACCCGAATCACGGTGGCTGAGAACACGAACCCGCCCAGCCGAGCACTCAGCCGGCGGCGCCTTCTCGGAGGAGGTGCCGCCGCGCTCGGCGTCGCGGGAATAACTTGGGGCGCAACCACAGTGGTGGAGCGCAGCGAACACGAACAGCAAGCAGGCAAGCTGGTGGAACCGTTCTACGGCGTCCACCAAGCTGGGATCGCCACCACTCCGCAAGCGCACGGCACGTTCATCGGGTTCGACCTCTTGCCTGGAGCCGATCGAGCAGTCGTGGTCGGGATCATGAAGATGTGGTCCGAGGATGCGTCACGGCTGACCGCCGGTAACCCGGCGTTGGCCGATACCGAACGGGAACTGGCCGTGGATCCGGCTCGCTTGACGGTGACCGTCGGCTACGGCCCTGGCCTGTTCACCAAGCTGGGATTGCAAGCACGTCAACCGGACTGGTTCGAGCCGTTGCCGAGCTACGAGATCGACCGACTTGACGATCGATGGGGCGGATCGGACCTGTTGCTGCAGATCTGCGGCGACGATCCGGTGACCATTGCTCATGCTGTGCGAGTTCTGACCAAGAACGTCCGATCACTGACGACAATCCGGTGGACACAAAAGGGATTCCGCAACGCTCGCGGCACCACGCCCGAGGGAACCACGATGCGCAATCTCATGGGCCAAGTGGACGGGACGGTCAATCCGGCTCCGGGAACAGTGGATTTCGATTCACTGATCTGGCACGACGGCGCCGGTCAACCGTGGCTGGCGGGCGGAACCTCGTTGGTACTACGACGCATTCGCATGGAAATGGATACCTGGGACGAACTCGATCGCTCGGGGCGTGAACTCACCATGGGGCGCACGTTGTCCAATGGCGCTCCGCTCAACGGAACCAACGAATTCGACGAAGCGGATTTCACACTCACGGACAAGTTCGGCATTCCGGTGATCCCGCCAGGATCACACATCGCGCGAGCCCACCAGACGCATGAGAAGGAGCAGTTCTTCCGTCGGGCATACAACTACGACGACGCACCCGAGGGCGGGCAGACCTCGAACTCGGGATTGATCTTCGCAGCATTCCAACGGGACATCGCCGAGCAATATCTACCGGTCCAACAGCGATTGAGTGACTTCGACGCACTCAACGAGTGGACGACGCCGATCGGTTCTGCGGTGTATCTCATTCCGCCGGGATGCACCGAGAACGACTATGTGGGAAGCGGATTGCTCGGCTGACAACCCCGGGTAACGATACTGTGGGGGCGGGATCCGAACGGATCCCGCCCCCACAATGCCTTGTACCTGAAGTTGTTGCGTTACTTGGACTTACGAGGTCCCGGCAAAACCGCCCCCGGACGAGCGGTAGTCAACCTCGTGACCCAACCGCTGACGGGCCACTTCTTCAGGCCGACGTTGTGCGGGGTCACCTCGGTTCCGACGTACTTGGTAGCGAGCTCGTCGTCGACGGTTCCGTTGAACCGCCACAGTTGGCTTCCGTCGGCATTGCGAGTGGACACCTCCCATGACTGAGCGCGGAATGCACCACGAATGATGCTGTCGGCAAACACCAGAACGGGGATTCCGATCTCGGCACGAACAGCTGCACCGGCAGACCACTCGGCGCGCGCGAGTTCGTAGATCTCTTCCGGCGTTGCTCCCGGACGAGCGGAGGCCGGCACGTGGAGGACGATGCTCGGCGTCGGGAGTTCCGGCGCGGGATCGGCCGAGTAGCGCAACGCGAGTTCCTCGACGCGGGTCGCACGGGCGTCCTTGTCCGATGTATCGCCCGCGAGGTTGGTCAGGCCGTCTCCCGCATCGGTGATTCGCAAGGCTTCCACGATGCCGCGGACGACCTCGTCGGCAGTGGCGGCCGAATCCGTGGCGGCAGCGACCGAGCGGAGAAGAACGAAGTGCTCCACCGCCGAACCCGCGTCGTAGATTTCACGGATGCGGGCGATCTTGGCTGCTGTCACAGCAGCATTCGACTCGGCTGGGCCGTCCGCTCCTTCGAGATTCGCAAGTTCACCGAGCGCTTCGAATACCGGCGCGAACACTTGATTTCCCGTGCCGTGCCCGACATGGAACACCTGATCGTTGCGCGGGTCACGCAGGGCAAAGACGTACTGCCCCAATCTCTTCCCAACCTTTTCGGTGAACGGCTGCGGAGCCGGCTTCCTGACGACCACCTCGGTGGACAGAGTGCGCATCACGGCCAGACGGAGTGCGTCGGGCACGCTGGTGGAACCGGCAGCACCGGAAAAGATTGCCGCCGAAGCAGCGCTGATCGAGGTGAACGTGCGGCCGACTTGCTTCTCGAGAGATGCCGAGACCGTACCGACCGCAGTCAGTTTTGCATCGAGGGTGCCGTCACCCTCGACAAGGAACTCCTTGATCAACGGAGCAACGAGCAGGGTGGAGCCGATAGCGCGAGGAACTGTCCAGACAATAGCCATGCCACGAGCCTAGGCGATCACCTCGAGACGCGAGGCGAACGCGACTCAGCCCGCCGCTGCCGGCCCGGCCAGTCCCTGCACAAGAAGGTTCCAGGCCGAGTGCGCGACTTCTTTCCGCGAGCTCTCGGCAGTCCGTTCCATGATCGCGGCGAACATGGCGATCGCCAGGATCACGTCCTCAGCAGTCACGGACTCTCGTATCTTCCCAGTTCGACGCGCCTCGTCGAGGCGCCCTTCGAGGAGATCGGTCAAACGGGCGCCGGCCGAATTCAGTCGCGAGTCGCCGAAGGAGACCGGCTTGATGACCTCCACGAACACGATGGAGGTAGTGATCTGGTCGACCAACAAACGAAAAAGATCGTCGAGAGTCGAATCCGGATCAGCCGCCAGATCTTGCAGTTCGACGATGTTCTCGTCGAACACCGCGAGTGCGAGACTTTCGCGAGTGGGAAAGTGCCGGTAGAGGCTGCCCTGGCCGACGCCGGCCGTGCGGGCGATCAGGCTGAGCGGAGCAGCAAATCCCTGGGTGGCGAACACCTCGCGAGCTGCTGCAATGAGTGCAGCACGATTGCGCGCGGCATCTCTCGGCCCTCTGTTGAGCGATCCGCTATTGACGCGGCCAGACGATGTCACGCACACTACGATACCAACCGGACAGCATTGTCCGGTTGGTTGCGGCCCGACACCGGTTCACACCCCGACCCGATCGTCGTGAGCGCTCGAACGCGCGCCTGCCCTCCGTGCTGCCTGTCCGTGAGATACGTCTGCCCGTGAGATACGTCTGCCCGTGAGATACGAAAGGCAATCCCGCACCGGGAGTTGGACTCGATGAAATCGTTCACGACCATCAGAACCAGATCTGCCATCGCGCTCGTCACCTTGATCACCGTCCTTCCCGTGTGCGTCGCTTCTGCTGAGCCCGCCACTGCCCCGGGCTCGATCCACGAGAACCCGGGTGTCGCTTCCAACGCTGCAAGCCGCGCCGAATGCGGCCCGGGCTCGATGCCCGAGACCGGGTTGCAGGGTGATGTTCCGGCCGAGGACCGAAACAGCGGACGCAGCCGAGACGGATACAGCTGCAACATGTCTCAGATCGGCGGCTACTCGGGTCGCGGCGGCGGGATCACGTCCACCAACTTCGAACACTGCTCGTACGTCGGCAGCTTCTTCCCCGGGAACCTCCTGGGCCCCGCGCAGGGCGTGCAAGTTCTCGACGTGTCGGATCCTGCCAATCCTGCTCTCACCGCCACGCTGACCGAACCTGCGATGCTGGCCGGAACGTGGGAGAGTCTCAAGGTCAACACCGCGCGAAAGCTGCTGGTGGGCACGGGCGTTCCGCTCTTGACCGGCGTCGGCCTGATGTCGGTCTACGACATCTCCGATTGCGCGCACCCGAAACTGCTCAACCCCGGACCAGGAACCGATCTGGGGATGCTGCTGCCGATCACCAATCACGAGGGTGGATTTTCACCGGACGGGAACACCTACTGGTCTTCCGGCACCGCTCCCGGCGTGGTGAGCGCCGTCGATCTCACCGATCCCGCCAACCCGCGTGTCGTCTGGCAGGACCTCATCGGGTTGTCGACCCACGGCTTCGGAATCACTCCAGACGGAAATCGCATGTACTTGTCGAACAATCTCGGCGGAATACATGTTCTCGACATCAGTGAGGTTCAGCGCCGCGTCCCGAATCCTCGGGTGCGCCAACTGTCCCAGCTCTCGTGGACCGACGGTTGGGCCACCCAACACAGCATTCCGGTCACCTACGACGGTTCGCCGTACCTGTTCACCGTCGACGAAGGTGGTTCCGGCGGAGTGAAATTGATCGACGTCTCCAATGACGACGAACCGGCGGTCGTCAATTCGGTGAAGCTCGAGATCAATCTGCCGGAGAATCAAGATGCTGCGCTGGCGTCTGCTGCCGGCGGATCGCTGTTCGCGTACGAATCTCACTACTGTTCGGCCGATCGCCCGGTCGACCCGACGGCGCTGGCATGCGGATGGATCTCGAGCGGGATTCGGGTCTTCGATGTTCGAGATCCCTTCGACGTCCACGAAATTGCGTACTTCAACCCACCCGCTCGGACCGGCGACAATGTCGAACTCGCCAACTCGCCGCACGCTCTCGCCTCGCTCATCGGGGTACCCATTCTCAGCACGCCGGCAATCGCGCAGTCGATCGCGCAGGGCCAGTTCGACCCCGGCCAAGCGCTGAGTTCGCGATCGGGCATGCTCGCTCTCGGCGACATCTCGACCGATTGGTGCTTCTCCCCACCCGAATGGCGCGGTACCACGTTGTGGGCGACGTGCGCCGACAACGGCTTTGTTGCCATGCAACTCGAAAACGGTGTCTACACACCACCCGCTGACCAGAAGACGACCGTGGGATCATGACGGCGCCGCGATCGGTCAAAGCCGTCGCACTCGTGGCTGCGGCACTGATGCTGCTCGTACTCGGCGCAGCATTACGTCCGCTGTTCGCACCCGAGAACCACACGCAGACAGCTGTTCTGAGCGAAACCGAAATCGGATTCGTGCATGACATGGCGGCCCACCATCAACAGGCCCTCTTCATTCTCGCGCGTCTGAGTCCCGATGTGGACCCGGCGGTTACGCGACTGGCCCAGCAGATCGACGATGTTCAGAGAACGGAAATCGGTGTCATGCTCGGCTGGCTGAGGTTGGCCGGTGTCCCACCGAACAGTAGAACGCCGATGGCGTGGATGGAGGCGTCACCGAGCGGCGCTGGCGACTCTCATCATCACCCGGCAACGCTGGACACCGAGGCCGCCTCCATGCCGGGTATGGCTACGACCGAAGAACTCGAGAAACTGAGTAGCGCTCGCGGGTTCGACGCCGAGGTTGTGTTCCTTCAACTGATGGAACGCCACCACCGTGGCGGGATCGCTATGGCGCAGGCCGCCGATGCTCTGCTCGAGCGCGGACCGGTGAAACAGTCGGCCCGCGACATGATCAATTCCCAGAGTCAGGAATCCGGGCTGATGACACTGATGCTCGGACAACGTGGGGCGCAACCACTGCACTGAACCGCATCTGCACTGACTAGCATGGGTGTCGACCTGTGAACTACAGAAGGAATCGACACTTCAATGACCCTGCTCGTTCGCGGAATCGAATGGTCGAACCCGACAGCACCGCGGATCCGATGCGTCGACGACACCACTTCCGCTACGACCTTCTACACTCACGACTCGGTTCTGCGATTCTCCGTCGACGAGAAGAAGGGCCGCCGCTGCCTCGGCTGGCGAGATCTCACCGCAGAAGGTCGAGGACACTCGCCGTGTGACCGCGGGGCCACGGTCGTTACCGGGCGCCAGTGCGATCGGTGCCGAAATCGTGAGGGATTCACCACCGTTCATCAGGCACATGTCAGCGGCGCGCACATTCATCCGAACGTGCGCACCTATCTCACGCAACCACAATGGCTCTACATCGACATCTTCGCCGGCGGTCAGATGAAGGTGGGGACGGCGGCCGAGTTCCGCAAGCATCCGCGAGTCGCCGAACAGGGAGCGGTCTGCGCATTGTTCGTAGCGCGGTCGACGGACGGTTACAGCATTCGTTCCCTCGAAGCCCGAGTTTCGGAGCACTTCCGCTTGAGCCAGGCCATACGTACGTCTCGGAAGATCGAAGCGCTGACAGGACCCTTGGATCGCGAGAAACTGCGAAAGTCGTTGCACCACTTCGTATCGTCGATCAAAGACGAGCTGAATGACATCGGATCGGACATCGACGGAATCGAGATCCTGGAGGCTCCCGAAGAATGGACGGCGCCGGCGTGCGCCGACGTTGTCTTCGATGCGGCACCGTTGATCGCGTATCCGCACACTTTCGAGTCCGGGGAACATTCCTTGTACTTGGAGGGCCTTGCCGGTTCGATCGCCTCGCTGCGGATCGACCCAGATCCTGAATCGCCACGCTTCGTCGCGGATGTGTCCGGACTGGTCGGTCGAACCATCACCGTCGGCGAGTTCGAGTCCCCTGGCGTGGCGATTCAGGAATCGTTGTTCTGAAAGTAGGTCAGCAACTTCCCGCGGTCGCTGCGGCGAATCCGCGAGTGACCTCAGCCTGCTCGTCGGCAGACAAGCTCGACCACTCGGGATAAGCCTGGATGGAGGTCAGCATGTCGTTTGCCAATGATTCACGCGTCATGCCCATTTCCTCGCCCGACTCGTCAATTGCCGGCTGGTATGCGTCGAGGTACCGGAGAACGTCGGAGCACGCCTGCGCGTAGGTCCGTGGCAGTGCCGAACTCACATTCGGGTCCGACGGGACCTCAGCCGGGACGCTCGCGTCGACCGACGGTGCCTCGGTAGTCGATTCCGACGATGTCGCCGGAGCCTCGGATGACGTCGTCGGTGACGCAGTGGTGGTCGCCGAAACGGAGGAAGTGAGTGTTCCGACCTCGGTCGGCTTGTCTCCGTCAGAACCGCAGGCAACCAGCGCCACCAGCGAGCAGGCACCGATGAACCCGGTGATCGTTTTCTTCATCCTTCAAGGATGCCAGAGGGCGTCTGGCGCTCGAACGGACCGGCATCGTCGACCGGCGAGAATCGTCCGGGCAGCCTGTCGATTCCGAGCGCCTCGTCGGCCCGCCTACAGGATTGGACCATATGCCCCGTCTGCGAACCCATGCTACGGTGACTTAACTGCAAAGTAACTATGGGTGGGATTGTCCGGTCTGCCGCGTTCATCCGGAACGCTCTGATCGGAAAATAGTTCGTCTTTAAGGGGCTGGAACGAGTGGGACTTTTTCGTCGACGAGGCTCCCGGGAGGAAGACGACGATCGCGGGCAGAACCTCGATCGCAGCGACCCCGGGTATGCCGCCTGGTTCGCGAACGTCTCCGACGCGGGCGGTCAGCCGGTTCCGTACAAGCGGCCGCTTACCGCGCCGGTGTATCCGCAACTTCAGACGCCGGTGCCGGACTTCGAGACGGATACGAGACGGCCGCTCAGCGCACCCCCCGGGGACGGCTGGCTGCCCGCAGACCGCATCGACGAATTCGAGTCGTCGAATGGCCGCTCATCTGCACCGAACGGAACGAGCCCACAAATCTCACAAGCTGAACAGTTGCCGCCCAGCCCACTCCCGACACCGCAACCAACGATTCCACCTCGAAATGTACCGATGACTTCATCACCGAAGCATCACCTGGAGTCGCCCCGCGCGACTCTGCCCTACCAAGGAGAAGCAATGAGCAACATCGACAAGATCCTCGGCGAACTGATGCGCATCGACGGTGCCAGCGGTGCAGCCGTCGTCGACGCCGACAGCGGGATGGTTCTCGGTATGAGCGGCAACCCGTCATTCAGCCTCGAGTACGCCGGCGCCGGCAACTCCGAGGTTGTGCGAGCAAAGCTCCGCACGATGAGTAACTTGGGGATTACCGACACCCTCGAAGACATTCTGATCACCCTGAGTAACCAGTACCACCTCATTCGCGTCCTCGAGACGCCCGGACTGTCAACGCTGTTCGTGTACCTGGTTTTGGATCGCGCGCGTGCGAACCTGGCACTGGCCCGCCACAAGCTGGGCGAACAGACACCCAAGATCGAGATCTGACGCTTCCACTCCCTTCCCGACAATGCCCGGTCCTCGCCAACGGCGAGGACCGGGCATTGTTCGTTCCGCATCGTCGATTGGTGAACGTCGCGCCGGCACCGATACTGGGACAGTGACTATCGCGGATACTCCTTGCGTGTGGTTGACCACCCTTCGAAGCGACGGCTCGCCGCACACGACTCCGGTCTGGTTCTTACTGCGTCAGAACACATTCTGGATACCGAGCGCCGAGCAGAATCGGAAGGTTCGGAACCTGCTGGACGATCCTCGGGTCTCGTTGGCAGTCGACGGATCCTCTCGCGACCCATGGGTCGCACAGGGGCTCGGGACAATTCATCACAACGTCGGCGAGTTCGGCGGTCTCCTGAGACTTTTCGGCGAGAAGTACGACGGCTGGGATGCCGCAGACGAAACTCGTGAAGGTCCGCGAGTTCTCGTGGCGGTTCCGGTGACGCGATGGCTACTTCGACCGGACTGACAGACAGTGCCGGTTCAGCCCGAAATGTCGTGAATGACATACTTGTAGTTCATCTCTCGCAGAAATGGACTCTCACACATGGCACGCACGGCACATCACAGGCGCGGCATCACCGGCGTCACCATCGGCATTGCTGCCGTGATCGTGCTGGGAGGTTGCGCCAATTCCAACGCCGACGCACCCGAAACATCTTCTCTCGGTTCGGGAATCGGATCCGGCGTCACGACGACGGTATCAGCCGGAACTTCGGCTCCGTCGTCCGCCGCAATTGAACTGCTGGCACAGATCCCCATCAAGGGACGCGCACCCAAGACCGGATACGACCGCGCACTGTTCGGTACCGCCTGGACCGACGACGTCACCGTCGAGTTCGGCCACAACGGCTGCGATACCCGAAACGACATCCTGCGGCGCGACCTCACCGACCTGACATTCAAAGACGGCTCCAAAAGCTGCTCGGTCCAAACCGGTACGCTCCGTGACCCGTACACGAACAAGACCATCGCCTTCACCCGCGGCCAGGACACGTCTTCTGCAGTCCAGATCGACCATGTTGTCGCACTCTCGGACGCCTGGCAGAAGGGCGCGCAGCAGCTCGACACGCAAACGCGAACCAATCTGGCCAACGACCCTCGAAACCTGCGCGCTGTCGACGGGCCCACCAACCAGAAGAAGTCGGATTCCGACGCGGCGTCGTGGCTGCCGCCCAACAAGGCATACCGCTGCCAGTACGTGACTGCTCAAGTGGAAGTGAAAGCGGCATACGGTTTGTGGGTTACCCAAGCCGAACACGACACCATCGCAGACATTCTCGCGACCTGCTGAACTCTTGCGGTGATCAGCCACATTTGATCAGACGACTCTGATCAGCGACATTTGATCAGAGGACTCTGATCAGCGACCTTTGATCAGATACCGCACAATCGCCATCCCGAGCGCGAGGCCCAACACGGTGGCCAGCGCTGCAACCAGACCGTGGCCGGTCAGTGCGACGAACACACCGGTTATGACTGCGACGACGGCAATGATCCCCGCGTCCACTCTGCTTTGACCACGTTCAGGCATGGCACTCTCTCGTGCTGTCAGGTCCGTCCGCTCCCCTCATAGCGGACGGACCCAGCGGCAATCTGTCGAAATGCGCGAACTCTGGTGGCCTCACCGGGCTGACTTTGCGGGCGGTCCTGCGAGGCCGGCACGTCCCCCGGAGCCAACTCACATCAGTTCACGAAGTCCGTACCTTCGCAGAATATACCGATTGGTAGGTAATTACTGAGGGCTAAAGTCCCTGGTCATGGACTCATGCGACGAGTGGTCGAAAACTCGAGACGAACGAGCGCATCCGCGAGCCGAGCGTTCAATCGAGATGGCAGAGGGCCGTGGTCACCTCCAGAGGTCCATCTCGACATAGAGCGGAGACGTCTAGGACCCGAAAAGCGATCCGAGATCCAACGATCCGACTGACGACACTCTCTTCCAATCAGCGCAATACGCGGTGGTGAAGCGAGAATCCGTCAAGAGAATGGTGACTGTCGCCGGTTCGAGGGTGCTTTCGAACTCGAGGACATTCAATTCACCGTCGCCGTCGACTTTTGCCCGACCGTATATGCACGGCATATCAGCTGATACGGGCCCAGACGTCGTGTAGGTTCCCGGCAACACCTCCCACGGCACGTCGAACAGCCCATGACCGGGAATCGTTCCCGGCGCTGCTGAGGCCGCAGACGTCCCGATCATTGCCACACCGACAGCTACTGCTGCAGCGGACGCGAGCAAACTAACCTTGCGCATTTTCCCTACCTTGTTCATACCTGAACCGCAGCGGCGAGTTCGAAGGCTTGTTGACGTAAGAACCCGCGGTTCGCGCAGTTCTTCAACTAACGGTAGTAAAAGGGCACGAGTTTTGGTGAGCTACCTTTTGTGGTTCTGGCCCGATTTCCGTGACGGAGACTCCCATTGAGAAAAATAGGGAACGCCGGCGTTGCGGCTCTCGGCATGATTCGAACCTGTCATTCCAGTATTCGATCACACAACCGTATTCGAGCCGAAACGTCGACGCTCCCCTGCCGTTTGGGTGACTCAGCCTCCAAGTGAGCCCGTCGGCAGCTTCGAGAAGATGTCCCCGAGGCTTCCGGTTCCACCAGGAGTTTCCGGTTCCGTCGGATCCACCGGCTCGACGACGATGACGCCGGGCACGGTGACGGTCACGGTCTTGTCCGCAGATTCCGAAGAACTGAACTTCTTGGTACCCAAGAACTTTGCGGTGATGCGATGCTCGCCCTGGTCGCGGAACGGCCAGACCAGTTCTGCATGGCCATTGGAATCGACTGTGGCGCTACCGATCTTCGTCTCGCCGTCGAAGAACTCGACCGTGCCCTCACCCGGGTTCGGGTCGATACTCGCCGCAATCTTGACGTCTTCGCCCGTCAGTGCCTCCAGTGCGACAGCGACCGTCGTCTCGGTCTGGTTGGTCGCGAATACCTCGGTAGTCGAGAGGGCGCTGCGTCCCTCGCCCGAAGCAACACAATACCCAGCGGCATTGACCCACCGGGACTCACCGAAACTCATGCTCGTGTCTTTGATCTTGATACTCGGGCTCGTCGCCCCGGCGCGCAGGTGCGTCGTCGCGCTTCCCTCGTCGGACCGAGCTTCGAGTTTCAATTCGACTGCCGGCAAACGAAAGTCCGTGTTGGCCTTGACTTGCAGCCCTTCCTTTGGCTTGTTGTCGTTCGCGCTCGGACCGTCGTTGACTGTCTTGTTGCCGGTACCGGTAATTCGCAGGTACTCACCCGCCGGGTTCGCGTTTCCGTCTGCGCCCACCCGGAGCAGCACCGCAGTCTCGCCGGTCAAGTTCGACGACGAATCACCGACGAGGGAGTACGAAACCAGGGTTGCCCCTTGCGGTAGTGCGATGTCGTACTTGATACGACCGGTGTCCGAATCCGAACTACGCATGGTGCCCGGATGCAGTTTCACTGTGAACTGTTCGCCGGGACGCACGGACGTGGGCGCCGTGACCTCCAGGTTGTCGGAGAACGACGAATCCCAATCGGTGGCGCCGTCGACCCGGCACTTGTGTTCGAAGGAAACTGTTCGCGTCACGGTATCGGAAGCCGCTGCTACCGGAGCGGACACAGCGAGGAGTCCGGCCGCGACAGCTGGTACGACTGCGCAAACAGCCAGAGAACGGGAGTTCATATGTTGCCTTTCAAAAAGACTCGGTCATCGAGTGTTCGGTGAAGTAGGACCGTGATCACTTGCCACCGAGCGAACCTGTGGGCAGCTGCGGCAGAACGGACTCGAGGCTGCCGAGACCACCCGGAGTGCCCGGATCGGTCGGGTCGGGATCGACCGGGCCTGTTGAATCCCCGGTCACCGTGAGCATGTGTGCCGCCGACGTGTACTTCGCCTCGTCACCGGTAGCTGTGAAGACTGCAGTCACGGACTTGGTACCCGCCTTACCGAAGGTCAGATCCAGGCGGGCAATACCGCGAACCACCGGCCGCGGGTCACCGACGGGCTTACCGTCGACCATGAACTGTACTGTTCCCGTTGCGTTTTCCGGATCGACGTGAGAAGCAAAAGACACCTTGGTACCGGTGGCGGCCGTCGTCGGTCCTTCGAGCGTCGTCACGATGTCTGCTCCAGGCTCGGGATCAACAGGTCCGAGGTCTCCGTCGATTTTCGTGGATGCCAATGCGCCGGCACCGGCGTTGAGGGGACCCGTCTCACCGTCGCGAGGAGAACAGGATGTGGGCGCCCAGATGGTTCCCGCGAGCCAGTGACTTACCTGAGGGAGGAAGGTCAAAAACGACTCCGGTCCGCCGAAAGTACCTGCAGCACCCGAAGTCCGGACATTGGTTTCGACTGCGCCGGACGGCCCGGCCTTTACGGTGATTCTGATCTTCGGAAAGACGATGTTGGTCTCGGCTCCGGACTGAGCGTTGATCGCAAGCCCGCCGTGCGCACCCGACGACGATGACGGACTGTTGCCGATCGCTTCGTTTGCGCCGGACAACCGGAGTATCGGACCGTCCGCTGCGGGAGTGCCGTCTTCGTTGACACGAATCACCGAAGCAGGTTTCCCGGCAACAACATTGCCCGGATCGGTGACCGTCGCCGAAACGAACTCCGCGTTGGTCGGAATTGGCAGATCGATCTTCAGACGCGAGATCTTCTTGACACTGGCGCCGCTCACATCGTTCGGGATCTGGACGCTACCTGGATCCACGTCGATGTCGAAGACTTGACCTGGCGCCACGACCGAAGGAGCCGAAACTCGCACCGTAGCAGGCTTTCCGTCTGACGAAGGACCGGAGAACGCACTCGGAACTGCGCGGCACGTGACCTGAAACGTTGTCGACGTGGTTTCTGCAACGGGCGCCGCGGTCGCCGGAATCACGGCCACAGCGGTTCCACCGGCAAGGAGGCCGGTAAGGAGCGCAGCATTCAGTAGGCGTTTTGACATGATGTCCTCTCGGAACAACCTGATTGACGTTTGCCGCCGAACTGTAACGGAGCCAGCGCCCGAGTTGACCCGTTTTCAATAAACAAAAACCACACAGTAGGTAAATACTTGGTAAGGGTTACTGGTCGTCACATCTGACCGCCACCGCGAGCCTTGCCCCTCTCGATCAATCTCGCGATTTGAGATTCACTGCAGGGAAACATAATTCGACAGAAATCCGCGCCGTAGTGAGAACTCCGTTCATACTCTACCCTTACGGGAGGGTAGAGTATGAGAACCTCGTCAGGACGGAATTTCATGGCAGTAACCATCGCTTCATCCACCAACGACAATTCGGTTCGGGCCGCGCTCCGGTCACCTCGCCGTCTCAAAACGGAAGTTTTGGCCGGACTGGTCGTGGCGTTGGCACTGATTCCCGAGGCGATCTCGTTCTCGATCATCGCCGGCGTCGATCCGCGGGTAGGACTGTTCGCGTCGTTCACGATGGCAGTGACCATCGCCGTCGTCGGCGGACGACCCGCAATGATCTCCGCAGCTACCGGCGCCGTCGCACTGGTCGTCGCTCCACTGACGCGCCAGTACGGAATCGACTATCTGATTGCGACAGTCCTTCTGGCCGGCCTGCTCCAGATCGTGTTGAGCCTCCTCGGCGTCGCCAAGCTCATGCGCTTCATCCCGCGCAGCGTCATGGTGGGATTCGTCAATGCACTGGCCATCTTGATCTTCATTGCCCAACTCCCCCACCTGATCGATGTTCCGTGGCTCGTCTACCCACTTCTGGCCGTCGCCCTCCTGATACTCGTATTCCTGCCGAAACTGACCAGCGCGGTCCCGGCTCCACTGGTGGCGATCGTGTTACTGACCAGCGCCACAGTCATTTTCGCGTTCAACGTCCCCAATGTCGGCGACGAGGGCGAGCTTCCGTCGAGCCTGCCGACGATACTGTTCCCCGACGTCCCTCTGGACATGCACACACTGTCGATCATTGCTCCGTATGCATTGGCCATGGCGCTCGTCGGCCTCCTCGAATCGTTGATGACGGCCAAGCTCGTCGACGACGTCACGGATACTCACTCGAACAAGACCCGAGAAGGGTGGGGCCAAGGCGTCGCGAACATCGTCACCGGCTTCTTCGGAGGCATGGGAGGGTGCGCGATGATCGGCCAGACCATGATCAACGTCAAGGTCTCCGGCGCTCGCACTCGAATCTCGACCTTCCTGGCGGGCGTGTTCTTGCTGATACTCGTGGTCGGCCTCGGCGATGTCGTGGCGTTGATTCCCATGGCCGCATTGGTAGCCGTCATGATCATGGTCTCGGTCGGCACTTTCGACTGGCACAGCGTCAATCCGAAGACCCTGCGCCGCATGCCGATCGGCGAGACAGTGGTCATGCTGGTCACCGTGGCGGTCACCGTCGCGACCCACAATCTTGCCTACGGCGTGATCGTCGGAGTGATCACCGCGATCGTCATCTTCGCCCGCCGCGTCGCGCATCTCACCGAAGTAGTCGACGTCGCGCATCCGGACGAGGACACCCGTGTCTATGCGGTTCGAGGCGAGCTGTTCTTCGCATCCAGCAACGATCTGATCTACCAGTTCGACTATGTCGACGACCCGAAGAACATTGTCATCGATCTGTCCGAGTCTCATGTCTGGGACGCGTCGACCGTGGCGACACTGGACGCGATCACCACCAAGTACGCGGCCAGAGGCAAGAATGTCGAGATCGTGGGGCTCGACGATGCATCGGCCGAGCGCCATCTGCGCCTGTCCGGACGCCTGGGTGACGGTCACTGAGAGTATGGAAGCCCAGCGCGACGAAAGTAGGAGTGATGTCTGAGCCGGAACATGCGGTCCAGGGACAGAACATGCAGATCGGGCAGGTTGCCGAACGCACCGAACTGTCGATCAAGACGATCCGTCATTACGACGAGGTCGGTCTGGTCACTCCATCGGAGCGGACCGCCGGAGGATTCCGCTTGTACACCGAGGCGGACGTCCAACGTCTACTGGTAATCCGACGAATGAAGCCGCTCGGATTCAGTCTCGAAGAAATGAAACAACTCCTCAATTCCCTGGCAGTGCTCGGCGACGAAGCTTCGGACGCATCAACACGAACCGCCGCAACCGAATTCGTCACCGCCTGCCATACCCGGGCGGAAGAAAGCTGCACACACTTGCGTAAGCAACTCGCCTACGCCGAAGAGCTGACGGGATTGCTCGCCGACCACAGTCTGAACGGTGAACGGCATTCGTGATCTTCAAGCTGAACTAAGCTGGGTTGATGGCCCGATATTTCGACGTTCACCCGGAAAACCCGCAGCCGCGCGCGATCAGCCAGATCGTCGAAATGCTGCGCAACGACGCGGTCATCGCCTATCCCACCGACTCCTGCTACGCCCTGGGTGCCCGAATGGACAATCACTCGGGCACCGATCGGATCCGCGAGATCCGTCACCTGCGGTCGGATCACCACTTCACGCTGGTCTGTGCCGACTTCGCGCAGCTCGGGCACTTCGTCCACGTCACCAACTCGGCGTTTCGCGCGGTGAAAGCGGCTACGCCTGGGCAGTACACGTTCATCCTTCCCGCCACGAAGGAAGTTCCGCGTCGACTGGCACACGCCAAGAAGAAGACCGTCGGAGTGCGTATCCCCAGCCACCCGGTAGTGCGGGCGCTCTTGCAAGAGTTGGGTGAACCGATCCTCTCCAGCACCCTTCTCCTACCCGGCGCCGAGGAGCCGATGACGGACGGCTGGCAGATCAAGGAAGAACTCGACCACCAACTCGACGCCGTCATCGACTCGGGTGACTGCGGCACCGAGCCCACCACGGTGGTCGACTATTCGTCCGGTGCCCCCGAGATCGTGCGCATCGGCGCGGGAGATCCTTCCCGTTTCGAATGATCCCCCCGCCCGTGCCACATCACGGATGGCAACGTGTCACGGCGTCACGATGTCGAACCACAGATCGAAGTCCTCCAGCAGCGAGATGAACGTCTCCAGTTCAGACTGATCTCCCAAAGCTTTTGCCGTTCCGGCCTTGATGGATTCGGTGAGCGAGGTCGTTCCCAGATACACCTCGTTGAACACGGCACGGGTCAAGGTCAGAGTCAGGGCGGCCGAAGCATCTGCCTTGTCCGTGTCGTAATTCAGCACGCCGTTGCGCACTGTGACCAGGACGTTGTCCGCAGTGTCCGACAACACGAATCGCAACGACAGGTCGACGCCGGCAGCTTTGGGACCGTCGAGGCGAACTGCCCAGAAGTCCAGCATCTGCTCGAGAGGCATCACGGCGACAACGGCCGGGCCGGTGGGGTTGTTGGACGGCATCGGTGCCAGCGGATGCCGCAATTCCATCGCTCCGACCAGGTAGAAGTTGCGCCACGTACCGTTCTCGGCTTGGTAGCCGAGTTGTTCGTACGTGTCCGCCAACAACTCTCGCGCTTTCTGGTTACTCGGATCGGCGAACACCAGATGGTTCACCAGCTCGGCCGCCCAGCGATAGTCACCGTCGTCGAACGCCTGCTTGCCCTTGGTCAGAAGCGCATCGGGTCCGCCGACGGCTTCGACGTAGCGCTTGCCGTTCTCCACCGGCGGATGAGGATTGAGGTGAGCGGGAACGCCGTCGAACCAACCGAGATAGAAGGTGTAGATCGCTTTGACGTTGTGACTGAGCGAGCCGTAGTACCCGCGGTTGTACCACTGCTTTCCGATGGCGTCGGGTACCTCGATCTGGTCGGCAATCTCTACCGGTGTCAGTCCCTTGTTGGCAAGACGCAACGTCTGATCGTGCAGATACTTGTACAGGTCTGCCTGATCCGACATCAGCTTCAAGATCTTGTCGTTGCCCCACGTGGGCCAATGATGCTGCGCAAAAATGATTTCGACGTCGGGGAAAAGTTCCATCGCCAGACGAACGTAGTGCGACCAGGCCTTGGCGTCGCGAGTTTTGGCGCCGCGCAACGTGTACAGGTTGTGCATCGTGTGCGTGACGTCCTCCGCTGACCCGAGCGCCTTGAAATCGGGTAGATAGAACAACATTTCGGACGGCGCTTCGGTGCCCGGCGCGAGCATGAACGTCACGCGCACACCGTCGATGACCTCTTCGTGCACCGGTTCGGTGATGACGTCGGTAGGCACGGCGAACGTCGAAGTGCCGTGAGAAGTGGACAGGCCGAGACCACCGGATACCTGCCCTTGTGGCCCCGGACGCAGGAACGATCCGTACATGTACATTCCGCGACGTGTCATCGCCGTGCCGGCAAGTACGTTCTCGGAAATCGCTTCCTCCGTGAAACTGTCTGGTGCGTAGATCTTTACGGCACCGGACTCGATCTCTTCGTCGGTGACAAATCCTTTGACACCGCCGAAGTGATCGCCGTGGGAGTGCGTGAAGATGATTGCCTTGACCGGAACCTTCGGGCGGTGCTGGTAGTACAACTCCAGCGCGAGAGCGGCTGTTTCCGCGGACATCAGAGTGTCACCGATGATCAACCCGGTGTCGCCCTCGATGATCGTCGTGTTCGACAAGTCCTGGCCGATCACCTGGTACAGACGATCAGCCAGCTTGAACAGTCCACCGCCCTTTCCCATTAAAGTGGCTTGGCGCCACAGACTCGGGTTGACGGTATCCGGTGCATCGCCGTCGGCGAACCCGTAGGCGTCGTACGAGAAGATGAACTGCCCTTTGTCACCTTTGACCAGTCCGCCATCGATGAGCGGTGCCACGAGACCTCGAGAAATCAGTTCGAAGTCGAAGGTGTCGTCGAAAGGAAGGTCACGGAGAACCTGGGCATTTGCCAGGCGGTCGCTTCGGTGGCGGGCTTGGGGTCGAGTTCGAACGGTGTAGACATCTTCTCTTACGCTCCTCGGGAACTCGCGGTGACCTGTGTCGGGATATCGGTTCATCCTCGATCCCCACGCAGCCCTCGCACATCACCCGGAAGGGATGATCAGGTGGCCCGTCCAGCAATCAACAGCGCAACGACGAACTCACGCACCAACGTCCGCTCGTCGTTCTCGTCCGCCCCCGGCACCATGAGCAGCGAGAGAATCACTCGCACGATCCAGCGCGCCCGCGACGCTGTGCCTGCTCCGAGTTCACCCAGCATCGCGACACCAAGTCCGTTGATGACGTCGGATGAATTGGCAAGTTCACCGGCAAGACTCGCATCACCCGGGGTGAACCATGCAGCCAACGTCGGAGTGCTACGCACCGCGGACACTGCAGTGAGTATGGCCGTCTCCAGACGCTCACTCGGATCGTCGATGGTCGCTACCGATTCCGCGATCGCAGTTCCCAGCCTGCGAGCTTCGCGGTGAACGAACGCAACGTGAAGAGCCTGCCGATTCTCGAAGTACCGATACAAGGTGGCCCGGGAACATCCTGCAGCAGAGGCTATCTCCGCCATACCGACCGCGTTGACGCCTTTCGCGACGAACAATTGTGCCGCGCTGTCGAGGATCTTCTCGGCTGCCGCCAAGGCGCGCCCCTCGCCGAGCCAGTCGTTGCTCATGGCCGAGTCACCGACATCGGAGCCGAGAGCGGACGGCGCACGTAGTTGCCCGGCGCGTATTGCATCGCGTCGATGTCGACATGGAAGTCGGGAATCCGGGAGAGTAACTCTTCCAACGCAACTCGAGCCTGCATCCGAGCTGCCGACGCCCCCAGACAGTGGTGGGCGCCATGACTGAAGGTGAGAATCTTCTGCGGTCGACGCAAGACGTCCAACTCCGCCGCGTCGGGTCCGTACTTCTCGGGATCACGATTGGCCGCACCGTACATCAGCAGAACCTTACGTCCTGCCGGAATCACTTTGCCACCCAAGGCCACATCTCGCGTCGTGGTGCGTGCCAGTCCTTGGACCGGCGAGGTGAGTCGAAGCAACTCGTCGACCGCGTCGGTGATCAATGCGGGATCGTCCAGCAGGATCTGACGCTGGTCGAGGCGTTCGGTCAGCATCGCCACCGAACCACCCAGCATTCCTGTCGTGGTGTCGTTTCCACCGGCCACCATGGTGAAGGCGAAGCCCAGAATCGACAGCAGGCCGGACATATCGCCGTCTTCACCGAGTCCAGCGGCGAGTAGGTGCGAAATCGTGTCGTCACCCGGTTCGACCTTGCGGCGTTCGATCAGCGAAGCGAAGTACATCATCAGCTCACCGGTGGCGGCCTGCGCCGTCGTCGCTGCCGCGGCCACACCACCTGCCGAATTGGCAGCGACAATGGCTTCGGTCCAGCCGTCGAACTGGTCACGGTCCGATTCCGGCACACCCAGATAGTGTGCGACAACCATAGACGGCAACGGTTTGAAGAGCTCGACGACGATATCGCCGCTGCCACGCGCTTTCAGCGCCTCGATACGTTCGACGACAAATTCGCGAACCATCGGCTCGACCGCCGATACCTGACGCGGAGTGAAACCCTTCGACACCATGCGCCGGAACTCCGACTGCACTGGCGGATCCTGCATCACGAACGGCGGATTGTCCTGCATCCCAATCTGTTCGAGTTCACCGTAGACAGTGGTCAATCCCTTTGCCGACGAATACGTCTCGTAGTCGCGAGCGGCGTTGTAGACGTCTTCGTGACGGGTGAGCACCCAGTAGTCGTCCTGCGGCGCAGCTTCCGGCACAACGTTGTGCACCGGGTCGTTCTCGCGCAATGCGTCGTACATGGCCCAGGGCGAACGCCAGGACTCCCCGGTGGAAGGAACAAACCGTGGCGAATGTGACACAGATGTTGTCATGACTCGACTATGAGACAAATTGATAGATGTGTCAACCTATCTCCATGTTCAATATCGAGTAACTCGCTTCCACGCAGAGCACTATCGTGTGTCGGGTGATCACGGACCCGAAGAACCACCCGAACAGCTCTGACACCGGACGCCGCGCCGTGGTTGCGGTCCTGCTCCCCCGCGAACATCTCCCCTTCATCAGAGACTGGTGCCTGCACCACATCGAGCAAGGCTGGGAGGTTGTTCTCTACGACAACACCGGTTCCGTCGGGTCCACCCGCAAGACAAGCGCATTCAGCCTCAACCGTTGGCACGGCCGCAGCGAGGACAAGAGAGGCAACTCTTACGGCGCCTTCACCCGATCGATGTCGGACAGTGAAGTTCAGGTCGCATTCCGCAAAGAACTGCACGACCTTCCGGTGACGATCGTCGACTGGCAACCGCGCGACGCGGACGGTCGGATCGTGCACGGTCAGGTAGAGGCGTACGTCGATTACGTGAGTCGATACCGCGACACCGTCGCATGGGCAGCATTCGTCGACGCCGACGAATACCTCGAGCACGCACCAGGATTGGGCTGGGAGGTTCTATTTGCCGGAGTTACTCAAGCGGGTTCGCACCGCGTCGTTCTCGATGCTCTGGTTTACGAATCCAGGTGGACGCGCGACGGGCAACTGCGAGACGTCGAGGAATTGAAATGCCTTGGACTGCAAAGCCACGGCTGCAAGAACATCGTGAGGCTGTCGGAGATTCTGCGAGCGGACGTCCACTGGGGATGGAAGACAAGCGAACCGGACAGCCTGGTGCGGCCCGACCGATCACTCTTCTACTTCCGCCATTACCGCGGTTCGGAGGCGGCACTCGACTTCACTCCGCTGCCGAACTTCGGACCCCAAGTCCACGAAGAAGGTGTGGATGTTCCGGCGGCAATTGACGTATCACAGAATTGAATGTGCCTACAAGACACAGGTATTCAGGTACAGATAAACCTCCGGCCCGCATCCACGAAGGCAATGCCTTCAGAATGCGGGCCGGGGGCCGTAAATCCGGTTCAGCGAAGCAATCAAGCCTTCGGCTGCGAGCTTCCTGCGCCACCGATTGCGCCGAGAAGACCAGCAACTGCGCCGATGCCGACGAGAACGCCGCCCAGGCCTGCAATGATCTTCTGGAAGTCGCCGAGCTGTGCCAGGTCCGTCTTGCTGCTGCCAGTGGTGAATGCCATGTCTAGCTCCTCATCATGGAATGTGTACGCGGTCCGCGCGCCCGGTATGTAACGGCGCTCACAATATACGTAAGACAGCCGAAATTTGAAGCGGTGCCGTTGAGTGGGACGTAACTCACATCTCATCCAGCGGGAACCCACGAGTAACAATGCGCGATTCGGACAACGCTTCGGGAACCGTTGAATGACGAGCAGGAGAACAGCAGTGGGCAAGTTGGATGGAAAAGTGGCCCTGATCACTGGCGCAGGGCAAGGCGTCGGCCAGGGTGTTGCGTTTGCGCTTGCCAAGGAAGGTGCTTCCGTCGCGGTGGCGGGCCGCACTGAGTCGAAACTCGTCGTCACATGTAACGAGATCACCGAACGCGGAGGCCATGCCGAACCGGTGCTCGTGGATATCGCCGACGCGGGTTCCATCACCGCTGCCGTGGCGCGAACCGTGGAACTGTTCGGCGGCGTCGACATCCTGATCAACAACGCCAGCCTCAACCCGCTCGGCAACGTCCTCGACCTCACTCCGGAGCGCCTTGCCGACGGATTGACTTCCGGTCCCGTCGCGACGCTGCGAACAATGCAAGCCTGCTACCCGTTCATGAAGGAACGCGGCGGCGGGGCGATCATCAACATGGTCAGTTCCGTGGCCGTCCGTTGGGACGCCGCCGGCTACGGCGGATACGCGGCCGTGAAGGAATCCGTCCGAGCCCTCAGTCGCGCAGCAGCGTGCGAATGGGGCGTAGACGGGATCCGAGTCAACGCGGTTGCTCCTCACGCATCCTCGCCCGGGCTACAGCGTTGGGCAGATGCACGCCCGGAAGAGGCTGCCGCTTTTGTTGCCGGGATTCCGCTACGGAGGATCGGGGACTGCGAAACGGACATCGGCACCGCGGTGGCTTTCCTGGTCGGCCCGGATGCCGCGTATCTGACTGGAGCAACAATTCCGCTCGACGGTGGTCAGTCGCGCTGGGGCTGAGAGCTGGCGTCGTCGAAGGCAAGCACCGCCGACTTGGCTTCGGCGATCGGGCGGCGGAAAACGAAACCGACCAGAACGGATGCCAAAACCAGCGCGGCCAGAACAATGAGCCCGACCATCCACCACATGGTTTTCAGTATGCCCGAACCGATCTCCGCCGGACGCGCGCCACGGCCGTCGGAACGCGATCACAACCGCGAAAAGTGCTTGACACCAATCAAATTCCGTTTTGCCCGTTTCCCGAGCTTCCCGATAATCCGTGATCGAGGACACAGTTTCGGATACCGAACCGGGACGATCGCGTGACTGGAACCGCGCCTCGGTGCATCCTGTCAGGTATGGAATCCGCTGTTTCGGCCGAACTCGCCGACGGAAGCACCCTCACACACCCGTGGGGCGGGACAAGCAACATCACCGATCTCGGCGGTGATGTTCACTGGATCGACTTCGGCGGTCCCAGCGGAGCGCCGCCCATCGTGCTCGTTCACGGACTGGGCGGCTCGCACCTGAACTGGGTGCGGGTGGCACCGACGCTGGCGGCGCGCACGCGTGTGTACGCACTGGACCTCGCCGGATTCGGACTCACCTCTGCCCGTGGACGGCACACCGGCGTCGACGCCAACGCAGCACTCCTGAATCGCTTTCTCGAGACAGTAGTAGGTGAACCTGCCGTCCTGTTCGGCAATTCGATGGGGGGAATGGTCTCGGCAATCTCGACCCATGCCAATCCCGAATCAGTTGCCGGCCTGGTGCTGGTGGATCCGGCGCTCCCACTGCCCGTCCAACTTCCCGATCTGACCGTCGCCGCCCAATTCGCGCTCTACTCGATGCCGTACGTCGGTGAGCAGGTTCTCGGCTTCGGACGCCGGAAGATGTCCGACCGGCAGTTGGCCGCTCAGATGACCAGATTGTGTTTTGCCGATCCGGCGCGAGCAGACCCCGCGGTCCTCGACGCGGGCGCTGCCTTGACTGCGATTCGTCGCGGCGAACCCACTCAGGATGCCGAGTTCCTGCAGGCAGCACGGTCACTGTTGATGACCCTCGCCCGTCCGGCCGCCTATCGAAAGACACTGCGAGAGATCACGACTCCGACGCTCCTGATACATGGCGATCGCGATCGGCTTGTCCCGGTCGAGGCCGCCCGGGCAGCCGCCGCCGCACATCCACACTGGACCACCATCATTCTCGGCGACACCGGTCACACCCCTCAGTTGGAGATTCCGGACGAGTTTTCACGTCACGCGCTCGCATGGCTCGATCGCACGGGGCTGATCACGAGCTGACACGTACCGGCACTACACCCGCGGAACGGCCTCGCCGATCGAGCAAGTGCCCCATCAACTTCGGCGTATCAAGGACGATTCGGTGATCGACTACGTCGGCAGGTCCGGCCCACCGGTAAGCGCGAACGGTCAAATACTCCAAAGCTCTCGAGCCCTGGGAATGTGTCGGGGTACGCGCGTAGCGTGAGATTCGCGCCTTCCTCGGCCAAGCATTTGCGCGACCCGTACTTGTGTATCCGTTTCGGTAAAGGAGAGTTTCAGATGCCCGCACGCACAGCGCTCGACGGAACACCCTGTTGGATCGACCTCACCAGCTCCGATACCGAGGTCGCCAAATCCTTCTACACCAACGTGTTCGGTTGGCAGACTGACACAAACGACGACCCGCAGTACGGCGGCTACGCGATCTTCAGCAAAGACGGGCAGCCCATCGCCGGGCTCGGACCTCAGCAGGAGGGAAACCCGTACGGCAACGTCTGGACCACCTACATCTCCTCGACTGATGCGGCAACGTCGGCGTCCAAGGCCGAAGCCGCGGGCGGAATGATCATGATGCCGTCGATGCAGGTCGGTCCCCAGGGCAGCATGGCGATCGTGGGCGATCCTGCCGGTGCAGTCGTCGGTATCTGGCAGGCAGATCAGCACCACGGCTTCGGTCTGGTCGGCGAGGCCGGAGCCCCGGTGTGGCACGAGACTTTGTCCAAGAACTACGCCGCGGTCCTGCCGTTCTACACCGACGTGTTCGGCTGGACTTACGAGTCCATCGGCGACAGCGACGAGTTCCGGTACTCACAGGCCAAGCAGGGCGACACCGTCGTCGCCGGTTTGATGGATGCCAGCTCGTTCCTCCCGGCAGAGGTGCCGTCGTTCTGGCAGGTTTACTTCGGGGCGGACGACACCGACGCGGCCGTCGCCAAGGTCGTCGAATTCGGCGGCAGCGTCTTGCGCGATCCCGAGGACACGCCCTTCGGCCGTCTCGCGTCGGTGGCCGATCCACTCGGCGCCAAGTTCCAGATCTCCACGATCATGGAGTGAATCTCCGCGCAGAGGCCGCACCGGCCCGCGGTCTCTGCGCGCTGATCATCTGGAAAGTCCCGATTTGACCGCACGGATTTGAACACTCGCCCAGAAGGTATGCAGTTTTCTGCGTCCAACGCCTAATCTCATGGGATGCCCGCCCCCGCCCCTCTCCTCGATGTGTACTCGCAGCCGACTCTGTCGACGCTTGCGCCGTCGGTACTCGCTTCTCTCGGAGTGAGCGGCGAAGCGAACCGTCTCGATCTACAGCCCAGCAAGAAGACTGTAATTCTGCTGGTAGACGGGATGGGCGCGAACTTGCTCGCCCGCAACGCCGAACACGCACCATTCCTGAACTCACTCATCGGAACGCCCATACGGGCAGGATTCCCCACGACGACGGCCACCAGCATCGTCTCGTTGGGGACCGGGCTGCCCTCGGGGGCGCACGGAATCACCGGTTACCAGTCTTACGTCGAAGAAGCCGATTCGGTGTTCAACTGGCTGGGTTGGCACAGCGCGGGCAAGAAGGAATCTCAGACCGACTCCATCGTCCCGGAGACCCTGCAGCCGCAGGCCACGACCTTCGATCGTGCCGCGGCCGCCGGCATCACCGTCACTACCGTCGTTCCGTCCAAATTCGACGGCAGCGGCCTCACCCGGGCGGGAATGCGCGGCGCCCAGTTCGCCGGAATCCAGGCATACGGAGACCTCCTCGCTCGCACCGTGGCCGCGTCGAAATCTGCCGACCGTACGTTCACGTACTGCTACATCAGCGAGATCGATGCACTCGGCCACGTCTACGGCCCCGAGTCCGAGCCGTGGATTTTCCAACTGATGCTTGTCGATCGACTGGTCGAGCAACTCGCCGCCGCTCTCGGTCCGGACGTGAGATTGCTGGTGACGGCTGATCACGGAATGGTCGACGTGTTGGACGAGAACAAGATCGACTTCGACAACACTCCGATTCTGTCCAAAGATGTACTCGCTCTTGCCGGTGAACCTAGATGTCGTCACATCCACACCCGAGAAGGCGCTGCACAAGATGTTGCGGACCGCTGGCGCGCCGAACTGGGTGACCGCATGTGGATCGGGACGAGATCCGAGGGCATAGTCGCAGGATTGTTCGGGCCTGCAGTGCATTCCGAGTATCACGGCCGGATCGGTGATGTCATCGCCATTGCGTCCGGGGACGTGGCCGTCGTACGTCGATCTGTCGAATCGGGACTGTCCGGCCTCCGTGGACAGCACGGCGCCCTCACTCCGGACGAACTGCTGGTACCGCTCTTGTCCTCAGGACAGCAGTAGGGCCCGAGCCCGGCGAATCTCGGGAACACCGACGACCTTGCATGCGCCCAACAGGACGACTGCACCTACGGCCGCACCCGCCGACAATGAAATAACAGCAGCAAGCCTGGGCTCGGGAACTCGGTTCTGAACCGCCACCACCAAAGCGAGCGCACAACCACCTGCCAGAATTGCCGCCGCCGAAATCCTTCCGACGGTGGCCTGCACGCGACGGAATCCCAACAGCCCGTATCGCTTTCGAAGCAGGATGTGGCCGAGCGCCGCTCCGCACACGTAGGAGAACGAGCCCGCCGCACAGACGGCCAGGACCAGCGTTTCGTCACTCGCCGACAGAGACGCAAGTAGAACGAGCGCCGTCTTGGCTACCACCATCACCAGCGCGATCACCGCGGGAGTTCGGGTGTTGTTGTCGGCGTAGAACACTCGAAGCTGAAGCATGACCATCGCAAAGGGCACCAGCCCGAATGCACTGACCGCAACGGCCGTCCCGATCAACCGGGCACTGCTGCCGTCGACTCGGCCGAAGAAGATCAGGGTGGTCAACGAGGGGCCGAAGACCATGAGCGCCACCGTGACCGGAATCAGCGCCACCACTGAATACCGGGCTCCCCGGCCGAGATCGGATACGACGCCGACGTCGTCACCCGCAGCAACCGACCGGGCGATCCGCGGCATCAGCACCGTCAACAACGACACACCGAGAATGCCGTACGCCACTTGAAACAGCAGATCCGCGTGCGTGTACATCGAGTAGACGTGACGGGAGAGAGTGACCTTCATCGTCACCCACACACCGATCTGACCGGCAACGACGTACACAAGCACCCAACCGAGCAACGGCGCCCCGACGCGCACCGGGCGCCAGGTGTGCGGTACGACCCGCACGCGAAGGCGCCACCGAAACCCGTTGCGGTGCAGCGATCGAGCAACGACGGCGGTTTGCGCCACGATCCCGAGCAGAGTGCCGATACCGATCACCAGAACCTGCGCGGTGGTCATCGACTCGGGAGTCAGAGTAACCGGCCCCGGGATGCACAGGAAGACCGCGACCGTCACCAGAAGGACGACGTTGTTGATCACCGGCGCCCAGGCCGGCGCGCCGAACACTGATCGAACACTGAGTACTGCCGTCATCATCGCCGTGACGCCGTAGAAGAAGATCTCCGGCAGAAGCAAGTACGCGAAGAGCGTCGTCAACTCTCGTTGAGCCGGATCATCGATCACAGCCGAGACCAGAGGCGGCGCGCACACCACCGCCACTACCGTCACGAGCGCAAGAGCAAGCGCTCCGACGGTGAGAACGCGCTGCGTCTGCTCTCGTTCGAGCGTCCGCCCACGACTTCGCTGCCGTGTCAGATACGGAAGCAGAACGCTGGCGAGAATTCCGCCGAGGAGGAGCTGATAGACCATGTTCGGGAAGCTGTTGGCCGCGTTGTACGCATCACTGACCAGGGCGATGCCGAGGACCGCGGCAAGGGCAAGGGTGCGGACGAAGCCGGTGATCCGACTGACCGTGCTGGCGAGCGCCACTTGCCCGCCCATCTTCGCCAAGCTGCCGCCCGTCACACCCGTACGTTCGGACTCCCCCATACTCTCGACCATCTCGCCAGAGTGCCACATCGCAGAGGTACGACGATCTGGACGGAAACGGAAGAGCGCCCCGAACCGTGGGGTTCGAGGCGCTCGTCACGAGAGAAGATCAGGCTGATTCCGCTCCAGCCAACGGCGGCATGACGACAACCTGGCCGGCGAAGGACAGACCCGCACCGAAGGCGAGAAGCAATGCCTTGTCGCCCGGCTTGCACTGGCCGTCGCGCAGCATCTGCTCCATGGCGAGCGGGATCGAGGCCGCGGACGTGTTGCCCGTCTCGGCGATGTCGTTGGAGACGGGGAAGCCCTCGGGCAGCTTCATGCTGCGAGCGATGACCTCGTTGATGCGCTGGTTCGCCTGGTGCGGCACAAAAGCGTCGATGTCCTCGATACCCAGCCCCGACTTCTCCAGGGTGCGAGTGGCGACCTTGCCCATCTCGAAGGCAGCCCAGCGGAACACCGCGGTACCGGCCATCTTGATCCACGGCCGAGGTCCGGTCGGGTTCTTGGTGTAGTCGAGCCAGCTCGGCTCCTGAACGATGGCGTCGGACTGGCTGCCGTCCGAACCCCACTCGACCGGGCCGATTCCGACGGTATCGCTCGGGCCGACGACAACTGCGCCTGCGCCGTCACCGAAGATGAAGCGAACGCTGCGATCGGTGGGCTCGGTGGCCTCGCTCATCAACTCGACGCCGACGACGAGTACGTGATCAACCGTGCCGCCGCGAACGAGGTCGCTGGCCACGGCAAGGGCGGTACAGAAACCGGCGCAGCCTGCCGCGACGTCGAATGCAGCCGGACCCTTGATGCCGAGCTCGTGGGCGACGATGGACGCAGCCTGAGGAGTCTGCAGGTCCCACGTCGACGTCGCGATGATCACGGCGCCGATCTGCTCGGGAGCAATGCCGCTGACGTCCAGTGCTTTACGGGCCGCGCTGATCGACATCGCGAGGATGCCTTCACCTTCGCCGGAGAACCGGCGCGACTTGATACCCGATCGCGTCTGGATCCACTCGTCGGTGGAATCGATCAGCTCGCAGATCTCGTCGTTGGTCACGACTCGCTCCGGGCGGTGAACGCCGAGCCCGAGAAGGACGGACTGCCGACCTCCGGCCACACTGGCAATCGGCTTACCCATTGATCGATCTCCTCGTTGGTTTCTGGTGATGACGCGCATTCGACATCACACGTTACGTACAGGACATAAGCCCCTGCCTCTCAGGTCACCGTTCGATCACGGCAACAACATGAGGCTGGCTCACATTACGCTTCGGTCAGGTATGTAGTCCAGATCCACGATCAGGCGCGTAAATGAGCTAGAACTGCCAAAACACGACGATGCCCGCTTTCGGAAGCCGACAGGCCGAGTTTTGCGAAGATATTTCCTATGTGCTTGCTCACAGCAGTGTCGCTGACGACCAGTTTCCTGGCGATTTCCTGATTTCCCAGCCCCTCCGCCATCAGTCCGAGAACCTCGGACTCGCGTGGGGTCAGTGATCTGATCGGATCGTCGGCGCGTCGACGGCTCATCAGTTGGGATACGACCTCGGGATCCATCACGGTTCCGCCGTCGACGACGCGGTTCAATGCGTCGACGAACTCGGCTACCTTGCCGACCCGTTCCTTGAGCAGGTACCCGACCCCGCCGGCGCCTCCTGCCAACAATTCACCGGCGTAGCGATCCTCGACGTACGCGGAAAGGACCAGGACGGGAAAGCCCGGGCGAAGCTTGCGCACCTCGATCGCCGCTCGAAGCCCCTCGTTGGTGAAAGTAGGAGGCATCCGGACGTCGAGCACCGCGGCGTCGGGGGCGGTCTCCTCGAACACCGTGAGGAACTGTGCGGCGTCGGAGACGGCAGACACCTCGAAGCCCTCTCCGCGGAGCAGCAGTGCCAGCCCCTCTCGCAGGAGAGCGTCGTCCTCGGCAATCAGAATCCGCACGGTAGTTCCACCCTCATCGTTGTCGGTCCACCCTCCGGGCTCTCCAATACTGCGGTTCCTTCGAAAGCCTCGACCCGGCGTCGGATACCCGCCACGCCGCCGCCCGGGCGTTCGTTCGCGCCGCCCTGACCATCGTCGATCACGTCGATGAGCATCGTCTCACCCAACGAGTCGTCCGACGCCTCCGTCCGTGCCGTGACGGTGACACTGCGCGCTCCGCTGTGTTTTGCGACGTTGGTCAAGGCCTCGGCGACGACGAAGTACGCAGCAGCCTCGACGGCAGCCGGGGCTCGGCGGAGTTCGTCGATCTCGAGTACGCAGGGCACGGCGGAGCGCCCGGCGAGCGCGGAGATCGCGCCCTCCAGACCCAACTCGTCGAGGATCGGCGGGTAGATGTCGTGCACCAACGTCCGGAGTTCGCTCAACGCCTCGGTGGCCGCATCCTGGACCCGATGCAGTTGTGGCAGAGCCTGGTCCGGATTGTTCTGCAACGACCGCTCGGCCATCCCCAACATCATCACCACCGCGACCAGACGGTTCTGCGCGCCGTCGTGCAGATCCCGCTCGATGCGCTTGAGTTCGGCCGAATGTGCGTCGAGCGCCGCAGCGCGGCTGGCCGTCAGGGCGGTGACGCGCTTCGAGAGGTCCGAACGCGTGTCCGGCGCAAGCAAAGTCGTGGTCGACCAGCTGATCCACTTCGCCATCGCGGGGATCAACCACCACGCGATCAGGAGGTACAGGATGCCGATCAACGGCATTCCGGCAGCGCCCAACCACGACGTCACGGGGTACGGATTGTTGACGGGTTCACCGGCGGGCATCTGCTGCCAGTACAGCGGGACGGCAATCGAATTGAGTGCACCGAGTGGCAGAGCAATGGTCAGCATCGCCGCGACGAAAGCCCCCAGACCATGAATCGACAGCCAGGCCGCGTCGCGCCTCGTCGACTGATCGGTGAGGAACCGGCGCCAATCCCCGAAGGTCGGATTGCTTGGCATCGGTGGGTATCGCTGCAGAACAGGGCGTCCGGTGTACGCAGCCGTTCTCTTGCGGGCCAGACCCGCCCACCACCGGAGGACCCGCACGTACGACGGCAACAGCAACCAGCCGACGATCAGAATCGAGAGCGACAGCAGAATGAGACCGACCATCAGCAAGAACAGGGAGACCACGGCTGCCGCACCCTCGACGAGCACGTACACCGCAGCCCTGGTTCTCTTCTTCACTGCCCCAGCATGCCGCACCTGATGCCGCGATCCACTACAGCTGGCTACACCATTGATTCGGGACCCTGCTGGATGTCGACGAATGCCGAATCTCCATAGCGTTCATCCCATGAAGAATCGACACTCGGTCCTCGCCCCGCCGGCCCCTGGTGCCACGGCCGCCCGAACATCCGCCGTGCGACTCGAAGGCGTCAGCAAGATCTACGGCAACGGCCGCGGCGCCGTGACCGCCCTCGACAACATCAGCCTCACCTTGCCGCGCAGCACCTTCACCGCCGTGATGGGCCCGTCCGGATCGGGCAAGAGCACTTTCCTGCACTGCGCCGCAGGGCTCGATCGACCGAGCAGCGGATCGGTGTGGCTGGGCGACACCGAGATCTCACAGCTGAAGCCGAAGGCCCGCAGCATCTTCCGTCGCGATCACATCGGTTTCGTCTTCCAGGCCTACAACCTGCTCGGCGCTCTCGACGTCGAGCAGAACGTCACGCTCCCCCTACTCCTCGCCGGACGACGAGCCGACAAGCAGTACCTGACCTTCGTCCTCGAATCCGTCGGACTCGGATCGCACCGCAAGCGCAAACCCTCCGAACTGTCCGGCGGTCAGCAGCAACGCGTCGCCATCGCGCGCGCCCTCGTCACTCACCCCGACGCACTCTTTGCCGACGAGCCGACCGGCGCCCTCGACTCCCGCAGCGCCAAGCAGGTTCTGGAGTTGTTGCGCCGGACAGCCGCCGAGTTCGATCAGACCATCGTCATGGTCACGCACGACCCGGTGGCCGCGTCGTACGCCGATCGTGTGCTGTTCCTCGCCGACGGGAAACTGGTCGGGCACATCGACCGCCCGACGCCGCAGCAGATTGCCGAGCGCATGACACACCTCGGGGACTGGTGATGATGAAAGCGCACACCTTTGCGCACCTGAAAGCGCATCGCTCCGGTTTCGTCGCCGTGTTCGTCTCCGTATTCTGCGCAGCGCTCCTCACCTGCGGTCTGGGTGTGCTGCTGGAATCGGGAGTGCGAGGCGGCGTCTCACCACATCTCTACGCCGGTGCCGACGCCGTCGTGAGTGCACCACAGGCGCTCGAGGTCAAGGAAGACGCCGATCAGCCTTTTGCCGAGCGAGTTCTCCTCGACAGCGATACGGTCCGCAAGCTCGACGCACTCGATGTCACCGTGGTTCCCGACAGCTCCGTCCCCGTCAGCACCGCCGAGGGCGTCGTACTCGATGCACATCCTTGGAACACAGCACAATTGGCGCCGTACTCGCTCACCGAGGGGCGCGCTCCGCAGAGCCGCGACGAGGTGGTCTCGACCACGGGCGCCGCGCTCGGCGAGCGAATCACGCTGGCCCACGGCGCGATAGCCGACGAGTACACCGTCGTCGGCACAGCTGATTCGGCTTCGGCGCCGTCACCCGACCGTCCGGCACTCGTCTTCCTCGACGACGCAGAGGCCGAACGGTTGTGGCCGCACCAGAACGCTGTCACCGCAGTCGGATTGATCGCTCCCGAAGGCGTGGATGCTGCCGCTCTCGCCCGCGATGCACTCGCCGGAACCGGTGCGGAGGTCTCGACCGGCACTGCACGCGGAGGCATCGAATTCCTCGACGCCGGTGCTGCGCGGACGCAGTTGATCGTGCTCTGCGCGTCGTTTGCCGGTCTCGCGTTGATGGTCAGCATGTTCGTCGTTTCCAGCACGCTGTCGCTCTCGATCAACGCCAGGCGCCGAGAGTTCGCTCTGTTGCGGGCAATCGGAGCCACCACGCGGCAAGTGCACGTCATGATCGGACGTGAAGTGCTGCTCGTTGCTGCTGCGGCGGCAGCTCTCGGCGCGGTGCCCGGATACCTGCTCGCCCGAGTGCTGGGCGCACAGTTCGCCGACGCCGGGGTCATGCCCACCGATTTCGCGCTGGCCTACAGCCCGCTTCCGGCGATCGCAGCTTTCCTGATCTGCGTACTCACTGCCCGCGCGGCAGCGGCGATCGCGGCACGACGACCGGCGAAGCTCGACCCCGTCGAAGCGCTTCGCGAATCCGAAAGCGGCCCGGCGAAACTGAGCCGCGGACGCATCGTCACCGGGCTGATCTTCGGCGCCGCCGGCCTCAGCGCCTGCGTCCTCCCTGCTTTCCTGCCCGGCAGCGTGGCGGCCGCTGGAGCCGGTTCGAGCGCACTGTTGTTGATCTTCTCGGTCGCGCTGCTCGGCCCCTTGTTGGTGCGCGGCATCATCAAGGTGATCGGCGGTCCGCTGCGCCGCAGTGGGTCGGCGTCCAAAGTTCTCGCTGCCGCCAACGCCGAATCCAATTCGAGACGGCTCTCGTCGGCGGTTGTTCCGTTGGCTCTCGCAATCGCACTGGGCTCGGTGCAGTTCTTCAGCCAGAGCACCGTCGCCGCCGAGGCGACCAACCAGTCGATCAAGGGCGTCACCGCCGACCTGATCGTCGGCGCACCAGCCGGTATCGCTCCCTCGCTCCTCGAGTCGATCGCATCGGTGCCCGGAGTGAGTGCGGCAAACCCGGTGGTCCGCAGTCAAGTCCTCCCGGTACCCAGCGGAGAGGAAGGCGGCTCAGCCGACAGCGCGATCGCGGCCCAGGGCATCGACGCCGCCAGCGCCGACGCGACCCTCGATCTCGCGGTGACCGAGGGCGACCTCAGCGCTCTGACCGGCGATACCGTTGCCGTGAGCGAAGACGGCGCCTTCACCCTCGGAGCCAAGGTAGGCCAGCGCGTCGACCTCTATCTGGGTGACGGAACACTGGTACATCCCATGGTCGTCGCAAAATATGGTCGCGGCCTCGGATTCGGGGACGTGACCATGCCGATCGAGACTTTGCGTCAGCACTCCACCGACGCTCTGATCGACACCGTTCTGGTTGCTGCCGAACCCGGACGGTCGGCCGAAGTCCAGCAGTCGTTGCGCTCGTTCCCCTCGATCGCCGCGATGAACCAGGACCAGTTCGGGGCCGCGGGCGAAGATCAGCGCCGTATGCAGTCGTGGGTCAGCATCCTCGCCGTCCTCGTCCTGCTCGGCTATCTCGCAGTCGCCGTCGTGAACACCCTGGTCGCCGCCACTGCCGAGCGTTCCCGCGAGTTCGCGCTCCTTCAACTGGTGGGCTCGCGGACGAGGCAGGTCCGAGCAATGATGCGCATCGAGTCGTTGATGGTGGTGGGAATCGCCGTCGTGGTCGGATCACTGATCGCCCTGCCGCCTCTGATGGGCATTGCCGTAGCGGTGTCCGGGCAGCCGATCCCGGCGATTTCACCGGCGATTTACGGTTCCATCGTCGCGGTGACCGCTGTTCTGGGATTTGTCTCCATCGCGATCCCGACGCGCGCCGCTCTACGCAAGAACCCGATGGACGGAGTGCGTAACCACTGAGTGGCACTACCGTCGTCATCTATGGATGCGGCGGCCTGGGACAAGAAGTACGAAGAAACCGAGCTCGTCTGGGGCGCTCCTCCCAACGAATTGCTGGTGGAATACGCGACGGCCCTCCCCCACGGCCAGGCACTGGACCTGGCGTGCGGCGAGGGCCGTAACGCGTTGTGGCTCGCGACTCGCGGTTGGGAGGTCACCGGCATCGACTACTCGGCCGTCGCGATCGAGAAAGCCCGCACGATCGCGGCCCGCTCACCCCGATCGGTTCTCGACCGGCTCGACTACCGATGCGGCGACGTCACCGTCGCGGATTACGCCTCGAGGAACGGGCAGGGATACGACTTGGCCCTGCTTCTTTACCTTCATCTGCCCGCACCACAACGCACCCTGGTTGTGAACCGTGCCATAAATTCTCTGAAACCTGACGGAATCCTCATGATTTTGGGTCACGACCGAAGCAACATCGACTACGGCGTCGGCGGGCCGCAAGATCCCGAAATCCTTTACACACCAGAAGAATTGATGCAGGAGTTCCGCGGAAAGCTCGAGTTCGAGATCGCCGGAAATCCCCACAGGCACACCGAAACGGGAATCGCGGTCGACGCGCTTGTCATCGGACGCAAATCCGGTGTTGGCAATGCAAAGAACGGCTAGTAACATGTATTAAGTTACCGACGAGTAATAAACTTCGGGCGGTACTAGGAGTGCTGGACCGCACCACCTCACTGGGAGAAGCAGAAGACATGGGCCATTACAAGAGCAACGTTCGGGACCTGGAGTTCAACCTCTTCGAGGTTCTCGGACTGGAGAAGCCACTGAGCGAAGGCGCTTGGGGCGACCTGGATGCCGACACTGTCCGCAACATGCTGGCAGAGGTCGCACGCCTGGCCGAGGGACCGCTTGGCGAATCTTTCGCCGATGCGGACCGCAACCCCCCTGTCTTCGATCCCGAGACGCACACCGTTGCACTTCCGGAATCCTTCAAGAAGTCGTTCAAGGCTCTGTGGGATGCCGAGTGGTACCGCATGGGACTGAGCGAAGAGGTCGGCGGCGTGCCGGTTCCCCGCTCCGTCGTGTGGGCCATCGGTGAGCTGATCCTGGGCGCACAGCCTGCAGCGCACATGTACCAGGCCGGACCCGCCTTCGCGGACGTGCTGTTCAACAACGGCACCGAAGAGCAGAAGAAGTGGGCAGCCACCATCGTCGAACGCGGATGGGGCGCCACGATGGTCCTCACCGAGCCCGACGCCGGCTCCGACGTCGGTGCCGGACGCACCAAGGCGATCAAGCAGGACGACGGCTCCTGGCACATCGAGGGCGTCAAGCGCTTCATCACCTCGGCCGACTCGGACGACCTGTTCGAGAACATCTTCCACCTCGTTCTCGCTCGCCCCGAAGGCGCCGGACCGGGCACCAAGGGCCTGAGCCTGTTCTTCGTCCCGAAGACGCACTTCAACTTCGAGACCGAAGAGTTCGGCGAGCGTAACGGTGTCTTCGTCACCAACGTCGAGCACAAGATGGGCCTGAAGGTCTCCGCCACGTGTGAGGTCACCTTCGGCGGCCACGGCATCCCCGCACAGGGCTGGCTGGTCGGCGAGGTCCACAACGGCATCGCCCAGATGTTCGACGTCATCGAGCACGCTCGAATGATGGTCGGCACCAAGGCAATCGCCACCCTCTCCACCGGTTACCTCAACGCTCTCGATTACGCCAAGCAGCGCGTGCAGGGCGCAGACCTGACCCAGATGACCAACAAGGCAGCACCGCGCGTGACCATCACGCACCACCCCGACGTGCGCCGTAGTCTGGCAATGCAGAAGGCATACGCCGAAGGCCTGCGCGCGGTGTACCTCTACACCGCAGCTCACCAGGACGAGGTTGTCGCCCAGCTCGTCTCGGGCGCAGACAAGGACACCGCGTTCCGCGTCAACGACCTGCTGCTCCCGATCGTCAAGGGCGTCGGCTCCGAGCGTGCGTACCAGTACCTGACGGACAGCCTGCAGACCCTCGGTGGCTCCGGCTTCCTGCAGGACTACCCGATCGAGCAGTACATCCGCGATTCCAAGATCGACTCGCTGTACGAAGGCACCACGGCCATCCAGGCTCAGGACTTCTTCTTCCGCAAGATCGCTCGTGACCGCGGCGTCGCGCTCGCTCACGTTGCCGGACAGATCAAGACCTTCATCGACAGCGAAGCCGGCAACGGTCGCCTGAAGGCGGAGCGCGCACTGCTCGCCACCGCACTCGAAGACGTCCAGGCCATGGCTGCCACGCTCACCGGCTTCCTCATGGGAGCTCAGGAGCAGCCCACCGAGCTGTACAAGGTCGGCCTCGGTTCCGTCCGCTTCCTGATGTCCGTCGGCGACCTGCTCATCGGCTGGCAGCTCCTCCGCCAGTCCGAGATCGCTCTCGCGGCACTCGACAACGGCGCTTCCGACAAGGACAAGGGCTTCTACGAGGGCAAGGTCGCCATCGCGTCCTTCTTCACCAAGAACGTCCTGCCCGAGCTCACCGCTTCACGCGAGATCATCGCGAACACCGAGAACGACATCATGGAGATCGACGAAGCAGCATTCTGATTCGTTCCTGATTCATGAAAAGTGCCGGTCCCGAGAATGTTTCGGGACCGGCATTTTCATGCTCGGCAGTCAATGCAATCTGTGGTCATCTGCGCTCGACGGTCGGGCAACTGATCTGTGCGGACAGTACGGACGTCGTCGGTTGTTCGCCGGGCCGTGCCGCCGTTCCTACCAGGGAAAGCGCCACGCGCCTGCGGTCCGGAGAACTGACTATTTCGATGGAATTGTCGACGCCGCCGCCGAAGGACACGAACTGTCCGCTCTGATCCGAGAACATCATCGTCGCCCCGGACTGACCTGGTTCCGGGTTTTCGTTCACGTAGACCTGCAACTGGAAATCACGCCCCGGATATTCGCCGCCGCCGTCGTACTCGTAGAAGGAACTCGTGTGCACCTCGTAGGCCCACTGACGGTGACCGGCGGGCAGCGAATCCGCCCAGTTGTGCTCGAAACACGTGACGGATCCGGGCAGCGAGACATTGGCTGCGCCGCTCCACCCACCGGACAGGGTGATGGCTCCGTATGGCGCTGCTTCGGACTCGTGCCGATCGGAAGGCAAGGGCGGAACGGTCAAGGGTCCGACATTGCGACCGGTGAACTCGAAAAGCCTCTCGCTCGACACGAACGGGGGCGACTCGCGCTCACCGCCACAGGAGACAACTGACAGGGCGGCCATGACCAGTAACGCGCACATACCGCGTCTACGAACCGGCACCTCGACACCCCCTGCCCGTTTCCAACAGAATACATACCGTTCGGTCTCCAAGTTACCGATCGTGTCCGACACATCCCATTCGTGGGACCGCTCACCCGCTACCGATGTGATTGGGTGAGCACGAACGTCCACTGAACCAGCACTCGGTTCTTTCGAAGGCCGAGTAGATCAACAGACAGGTGATCATCGTGGTCGCACCAGAGCACGCACAACTCGATTACGCCCCTGAACTGGCATTGACCGCCACGGACTTGGCGCTCGACGGCCCATGGGGGCCGGTGTTCGGACCCGTCAATCTCGAGATTCGTGCAGGCGGTGTGACCATCCTCGAAGGCTCCGCCGGTTCAGGACGTACGTCCTTACTTCTGACACTCAGCGGACGAATGAAAGCCAGTTCCGGATCACTGTCCGTCTTCGGTCGAACGCGTCCCCGAGAGATCTTCGAGATCGCCGGGGTCGCCGGGTTCGAGGACATCGACGAGCTTGCCGAGTCCGTCACCGTCCGAGATCTGATCACCGAACAAATTCGCTGGGATGCGCCCTGGTACAAGCTCATCGGACGTGCCGGAGACCGCGAACTCGAAGCGGTGTGCGCTCCCGTCTTCGGCGATCATCCCTTACCTGCGCTCGGCCGGTACGTCAGCGATCTCGGGGAACTCGAGGCGACCCTGCTGCGTATCGCCGTCGCGAACACGAAGAAGCCGGCCCTGCTCGTCGTCGACGATCTCGAACAGGTGCGGCGCGACTCCGAACGCGCGTACCTCGTCGAGCGACTCGTCGAGATGGGGAGCTACCAGACCATCATCGCGTCGACCGTCAACCCGCTGCCCGACGGATCACCCATCGATGCCGTCGCCCTGCTCCAAGAAGTCACCAATCCCGACCAAGAAGGGGCGAGGTAACCGCGATGCTCGCTGGAATGTCTCTCGGAACCGAACTCAAGCGGTTCTCCCGCGGCGCGATGCCCAGGATCGCACTCGTCACCATCATCTTGATGCCACTGCTGTACGGCGCAATGTACCTGTGGGCCTTCTGGAATCCGTTCGGTGAGGTCAACAAGGTCCCCGTCGCACTGGTCAACACCGACCGCGGTGCAATGGTGCAGGGTCAAGAGCTCAAGGCTGGCGACGAAGTAAGCCAAGCACTTCTCGATTCCGGTGAGCTCGATCTCCACCTGGTCTCACAGCAGGAAGCCGAACAGGGAGTCTCGGACGGGACGTACTACTTCTCTCTCACTCTGCCCGAGAATTTCAGCGAGGCCGTTGCCTCCCCGACGTCCAAGGACCCCCACAAAGCTCAGTTGCAGTTCACCTTCAACGACGTCAACAACTACCTCGGCACCATCATCGGCCAAAATGCCGCCCAGCAGGTTCTCAGTCAAGTCAGCGACAAGATCGGCGCGCAGTCCGTCGAGACGGTTCTGGTCGGATTGACCGATGCGGGTGCAGGTTTGAAGCAGGCCGCCGACGGAGCGCTCCAGCTCTCGGCCGGAGTGAACACTGCCAATGCCGGAGCCGGCGAATTGGCGTCGGGCTCGAAAACTCTGGCAGACAACATGGTTACCGCACGTGACGGTGCAGCCACTCTTGCCGGCGGTACAGCGCAACTCTCGACCGGTATCAATACCGCCACGGACGGTGTCCTCGCACTGACCGACGGTTTGGGGCAACTCGATCTCGGAGCCGTCCAACTGGGCGACGGCGCAAGCCAACTCAGTGGTGGCGTCACCCAGGTCGTCGACCAACTGAGCGTCCTCGGGAACACACAGGCAGACGTTGCACAACTGGTCGGGCAGGCGGTGGCCAGCCTTCGGCTGAACCCGGATCCTGTCAGCCAACAGATCGCCAATGCCCTCGCGCCTGCCCAGGACATGCTGCGCACTCAGGGTTTCGGTGAAGCGACCATGGGCCAACTGGGCGAACTCAAGAGCGGTGCACAACAACTCGCTTACCAACTCGACGATCCGTCGAGCACCTTCCGAGCCGGGCTGAATGCCGCGGCCAACGGCGGCGGTGAACTCCGCAACGGCCTGGTGCAGCTGCGTGACGGCGGTCAGCAAGTCAACGACGGCGCGCAAACCCTCAGCAGTGGACTGGTTCAACTCACCGACGGCAGCGTCCAACTCTCCGATGGTGCAGCCAAACTCGCCGACGGCACCGAGCAACTCCGTGCCGGGTCTGCCGAACTCGCGACCAAACTCACCGAGGGCGCCGGTCAGATTCCCAGTTGGACCGATCAGCAGCGAACCGCAACCGCTCAAACCCTCTCCAGCCCGGTCGAACTACAGGAGACCTACGAGAACCGGGCAAGCACCTTCGGTACCGGTTTTGCTCCGTTCTTCCTGCCCCTCGCGCTGTTCGTGGGCGGCATCATCACCTGGATGCTGCTCAAGCCGCTCCAGAACCGGCCCATCGCAAACGGACTCGGCGCGCTGCGAGTGGTCCTCGCCTCGTACTGGCCGGCATTGCTCATCGGCATCTGCCAGGTGATCGTGATGTACCTGGTCGTGCACTTCGCCGTCGGCCTGCACCCCACACACGCCCTCGGCACCGTCGGATTCCTGATGCTCATCACTGCCACGTATATGGCGTTGATCCAGGCATTCAACGCCATCTTCGGAGTATCCGTCGGACGCGTCATCACCCTGGCGTTCCTGATGCTGCAACTGGTTTCGGCCGGCGGCATCTATCCCGTCGAAACCACCGCGAAACCGTTCCAGATCATCCACCCCTTCGACCCGATGACCTACGCGGTGAACGGGCTACGACAACTCACCGTCGGCGGTATCGACTCGAGACTGTGGGTCTCGATCGCCGTCCTCGGCGGCCTTCTCGTCGCCTCACTCGGGGCCAGTTCACTTGCTGCACGCCGAAATCGGCAATGGACCATGGACAGGCTGCATCCGCCGATCGAAGTCTAGGTCAGGGTCTCCGGCCAAGGCTCCACGGTCAGCGCAGGCCATTCCCTGCGCCACCGTGCCGCCTTGGCCTCGTAAACCTCTCTCGGCGCCAGCACCGGGTTGGGGCGGACGATCATGTCGAAAAGATCGTCGTATCCATGCGGGGCATACACGTCCACAGTGCCGCCCGCGGCCTTGGTGATCCCGAAACAGCAAGTTGTGGAAGCGAAGTGGTCGATAGCGTCGCGGCAACTGGTGAACGGAACGCCGGGAATCCCGAAATGCTGCTCGTACCACAGGTGCACGCGGGCTTCGTTGCGTACTTCGACATCGGCATCCACATCGGCGAACAGTTCTGCCGCCGAACGAATCACACGGTCCTCCGCGTCGTAGCTCAGATCGCCGGCGTCGAAATAGAAGAGGTCGTAGTCCTTGATTCCGGCGCCGAGGTCACGGCCGTCGATGTGATTCCAGACGGTTTGGAAGAGCCCACCCGCCGTCAGGTACCACTCCGGCAATCCCAGCTTCGGCGCCCGATCCACGATCGTTGCGACCACTGGATTGGCCAGGGCGATCTCGAGAAATCGTTCACGCATGCTCGTCAGCCTCTCATATGACAAGTAAACTTGACATCATGTGACAAGTATTCTTTACTTTTCCTATGACTGGAAAGGCCGGCGACAACAACGTGCGGGAGCACCGACGCCTCGCCGGCCTCACCCAGGCGCAACTGGCCACGGCAGGTCAGGTGAGCAGACAGAGCATCGTCTCCGTCGAACGCGGCGACTACGCACCGAGTGTCTACCTGGCACTCCGCCTGGCACTGGCACTGGGGACCACCGTCGAAGCGCTCTTTCCCTTACCCGAATCGGCACTCACCGCAGAAATTCCAGAGGAGACGGCATGAGCACCATGATGAAGGCAATGCGGTTCGTCGGAGATCTGGACGACGACTTCTACAAGGACGAGCGTCAGCGCGACGTCTGGAACGAAGCCTCGGCGGTGGGATTGCAGAGTGTCTTCTGGGCAGTCTTCGTCAGCTCGGCGATTCTGCCCTGGGTCGCCGGCCGAACAGGGGCGTGGATCTCGCTCGCGCTGCTGATCGTCGCGCTGTTCGGCTCGGTGGTCACGATTGTCTATGCACTTCGACGCGACGTCGATGTCTACGTGTTGTCCAACTACAACCGTCCCCGGGTCGTGATCAGCATCGCGCTGTACCTCGTCGCCGCAGTCGGCATCATGGCGCGCCTCAAATTCGATTCGTACGAAGAATCGTCCACGTGGGTCGGCGCTCTCGTCGGCGGAATCGTCGGTGGCGGCGTCGCAATCGCGGCAGTCAAGCTTCACCAGCAGCGCGCCAAGCGACGCGAAGCGGCCGAAGAACTTCTCTGAATTCCGGAAGTCTGCCCAGCACAACGGAATCCATAGAGTTGGTAAAATCGTGCCGGGTCCTCCGATCGCGAGTAACGTCGAAACGGTGAGCACTCGCCTCGGATACCAGATGCCCAACTTCAGCTACGGCGGTCCGGTCAAGGACCTCTTCCCCACCGTCATAGCGCAGGCCCGCGAAGCCGAAGCCGCAGGCTTCGACACTGCATTCGTGATGGATCACTTCTACCAACTCCCCGGAATCGGAGCGCCGGACGCCCCGATGCTCGAGGCCTACTCCGCGCTCTCCGCGCTGGCGACGGCCACCGAGACCATCCAGTTGTCTGCACTGGTCACGGGAAACACCTACCGCAATCCGCCCATGCTCGCCAAGACCGTCACCACCCTCGACGTGGTGAGCGGCGGTCGGGCCATCCTGGGAATCGGCGCCGGTTGGTTCGAGCTCGAACACAATTCGTTCGGATACGAGTTCGGAACGTTCACCGAGCGCTTCCAGAAGCTCGACGAAGCACTGCAGATCATCGCGCCGATGCTCCGCGGTGAGCGCCCCACCTTCGACGGCAAGTGGTACCACGTCAAGGACGCCATCAACGAGCCTCGCGTCCGCGACGACCTGCCGATTCTGCTCGGCGGCGGCGGTGAGAAGAAGACGTTCGGCCTCGCCGCTCGCTTCGCGGATCACCTCAACATCATCTGCGACCCCTCGGAACTGCCGCGCAAGATGGAAGCACTTGCGGCACGCTGCGACGAAGCCGGTCGCGATCCCGCAACCCTCGAGACCAGCTTCCTCACGTTCATGATGATCGACGAGGACGGCGACAAGGCTCGCGCGCATCAGCGAACGTTTCTCGCGGAGCGTGGACTCGACATCACCACGGCGCCGCAAGACGTGGTCGCCAAGGCCACCGAACGCCATTTCGTCGGCAGCCCGGACGACGTCGCCGAGCAGGTTCAGACGCGCATCCTCGACCACGGCATCGACGGCGTCGTGATCAACCTGATCACCAACGGCGAAGAGCCAGGCATCGTCGACCTCGCGGGCCGCACCCTCGGCCCACTCGTCGGCAAGTAGTTCCCTACTCGCACTTCACGATCGGCACCGGGTCGTACTTGACGGTCCGGGTGTTCGAGGAAATCTCGGCGCCACTCGCGTGGTCGGTGATCACGCGGGTGTCGCTGACCGTGAATCCGGGCGCACCGCTCGAAGCCACACAACCAGGCCCCTCAGGCAACGTCACGGTGTTCGGCGATGTCGGCGACGTACGCGGGCCGGTCGTCGAAGCGACATCGACGGTTTTGGTTCCCCAGATCCGAACGGTGATGTTCGACGACGTCGCAATCGTCTCGATCATCACGCCGGTCTTCGCCGGATTACGGAACTGCAAGTCGATCGCACCATCGAAGATGGTCGCCTCACGCGCTTCGGGGTACCGCGAGATGTAGTAACTGTGCTCAGTGTGCGCGACGTCGTCCATGCCTGCGAAATACGTCGCGTTGTAGAGCGTCGTCGCGAGCTGGCTGATACCGCCGCCGACAGCCTTGTCCGGGCGACCATTGTTGATGATCCCCGACTCGACGTATCCCTGAGCCGCACCGCGCGGACCCGTGTACTCGTTGAGCGAGAACGTATCCCCTGGCTTGATCACGGCCCCGTCGATCTCCGACGCGGCCAGGCCGATATTCACACCAGACGCGTATTCGAAACCACCGGTGGTGAATTCGCCGATCACCTCGTTGATGCCGAGGGCATCCGCGGCTTCGGTGGTCAACGCCGGCGGGACCGGTCCGTACACTGCGGGTGTTGCCCGAGACGCCGTGCTGCCCAGCAGAACCGGAAGTTCCTTGACCGTGTCCGGCCAGTTGATCAGATCACCGACAACACCCGGCACAACCGACGGCTTACCACCGGCGAAGGTGAACGACGCGTCCTTGGGTTGTACTTCAGTCGATACCAACTGCGGAGTCAGAATCTTGATCGCAGCATCCGTGTTGTACTGCGGAGTCAGCCCACCCGAGCCGTCAGGGGTGAAGGTCAGAACCTCACCGATCTGGTCGACGCCGAGCGTCGCAACCTTGCCGTCACGGCCGTTGACCACGACATCACCCGAGGCAGCCGGAATGGCAATCTCCTGCAGTGCGCGATCGACACCGGCCTGAGTGACCGTCACCGGCACCTCGTCGACCGGAAGATCGACGACGCCACCGTCAGACCACTCCGCGGCGAACATTGCGCCCGCCTGCTGCGTTTCGAGAGCCTGGCCGGCGGCAGGTGAAACACCCGTCGCCTTCCCACTCTCGAACACGACTGCGCCTTCGACGGGCGCACGATCGCTGTTCGCCGCAAGTTGCGACATCGAGGCATCCAACGCACCCTGGTCGACCGTCGACACCACGGGCACCTCGCGGGAGCCGAAGAACGACGTGATGCGGGTGATCGGGTTGATCGGCTGAGCGTTCACGCCCGAGAGCGTCGCCGACCAGTCGACGTCCACACCCGCAGATGCGGGAACGATCTCGGAGTCGACGCCGCCGGCATGTACCGCTACCGGTTCGACGAGCCTTGGGCCGAGTTCGGCGCGCAGCGTGGCCTCTGCGTCGGCAGGCGTGAGATCACCGATGTCCACCCCGGCGACCTGGGTGCCGCGTGGTGTCTTCCCCGACGACGTGAAGATGTCCACTCCGTAGGCAATCACTGCGACGGCAAAGATGGCGCCGAGTGCTATCGCTGGTTTGACCCACTTACGGGAAGAAGCCGGAGCGGGCGCTTCTGGCTGTTGTTGCGGTGCTGGTGGTGCAACTGCCTCTGGTTCGCGGACAACAGGCTCGTACTGCTGCTGGATGGGTTCGAATTGCTGGGTGTCGTACTGCTGCACGAACTCGGGACGCGGCGGCTTCGGGGGAACCACCACTGCCGGGGGCTCGAACTGCTCTGTCTGCTCGTCGATGGCTTCTGTCGCCGGAGCCGAGTTGACTACTTCCGTCGGCGGTGCGTCCTCCGCTGGGACGACAGGGATGACGGTGGTGACCTCGTTTGCCGATTCGTCGACTGTCGCTTCCGTGGAATCGCTTGCTTCTTCGTCGACAGGCCTTGGTGCTTCGGCTGGTTCAGGTTCTACTGATTCAGCCTCGACAACGGCCTCAGTGTCCTCAGGGGCCTCGGGTTCCTCGACCGGCTGGGGTTCCTCGACCGACTCGGTCTCTTCGACCGCCTGAGGTTCCTCGACCGACTCGCGTTCCTGTTCCGGGAGGGACGAGTCCTCGCTGTTCGTCTTCTCGACGGACGGACCCTCTTCGTCACTCACCTGTTGGCTCCTCGCTGCATCAACCGTCGCTGCGGCGCTCACCGACAACTCAATACAGGATATCCGGACATACGAGAGCCCCGCGCTGCTGCCAGGTCGGGGGTCAGGCAGCAACACGGGGCTGTCATGAATATCGGTAGCTATTCTGCAGCGTTACACGCCTGCGCGAAAAAGTTTGCAAAGAGTTCGGGGATCCGGCCACCCCTCGTGGCCGGATCCCCGATTACGCATCCCCTCGCGACGATCACTGCAGGTGAGCGCAGTTTTCAGTCGCATGGGGAGATTGTGGAGCGGTTACCGCTCGATGATCGCCGTGACACCCTGGCCACCGGCCGCACAGATCGAGATCAGGCCGCGGCCCGAACCCTTCTCCGCGAGCATCTTTGCGAGGGAAGCCACAATACGTCCGCCGGTTGCCGCGAACGGGTGACCTGCAGCCAAGGACGATCCGTTGACATTGAGCTTGCTTCGGTCGATCGATCCCAATGCGCCGTCGAGGCCGAGGCGTTCCTTGCAGTACTCGTCCGACTCGAAGGCCTGCAGGGTTGCCAGAACCACCGAAGCGAAGGCTTCGTGGATCTCGTAGTAATCGAAGTCCTGCAAGGTCAGACCGTTGCGGGCCAGCAAACGCGGGATCGCGTACGTGGGAGCCATGAGCAACCCGTCTTTGCCGTGGACGTAGTCGACGGCAGCGGTTTCGGAATCGACGAGGTGCGCCAGAACCGGAAGATTGCGCTCGGCTGCCCACTCGTCGGTGGAGAGGAGCACTGCAGAAGCGCCGTCGGTGAGCGGCGTCGAGTTGCCTGCCGTCATCGTCGCGTCGCCGAGCTTGGTACCGAAGACGGGCTTGAGCGTCGACAGCTTCTCGACGGTCGAACCGGGACGGAGGTTGTCGTCGCGGGTCAGGCCGAGGAACGGGGTGACGAGGTCGTCGAAGAAACCGCGGTCGTAGGCAGCTGCCATGTTCTTGTGGCTGGCAGCGGCAAGTTCGTCCTGGTCCTCGCGCTTGATGCCGAATTCCTTGGCGGTGATCGCAGCGTGGTCACCCATCGACTTGCCGGTGCGAGGCTCGCCGTTGCGCGGAATTTCCAGGCCGAGCATGCCCGCACGGACGTTGCCGAGCAGCTTGATGCGGTCGCCCGTGGACTTCGCGCGATTGAGGGAGAGCAGGAACTCGCGCGCCTGATCGTTGACGCCGATCGGGGCGTCGGACGTGGTGTCCGTGCCGCCGCCGATGCCCGAATCGATGCGGCCGGCCGAAATGGCGTCGCCGACGGCGATGATCGACTGCAGTCCCGTGCCACACGCCTGCTGAAGGTCGTACGCCGACGTGTACGGGCTCAGCGCGCTGCCGAGAACGGACTCGCGAATGAGATTGAAATCACGGCTGTGCTTGAGCACCGCACCGCCGACGACCATGCCGAGCTTCTCGCCCTGCAGATTGAATCGGCTCACCAGACCGTCGAGCGTCGCAGTGAACATGTCCTGGTTGGACGCCTGTGCGTACGCCTTGTCCGAGCGTGCGAACGGAATGCGATTTCCGCCGACGATCGCAACCGGACGGCGCTGACCTGCAGAATTTGCAGCGGCTGCGGCCGGTGCAGTGCGCGGTGCGGCGGGCTTTGCATTTGAACGGGCTTTGCTTGTCACTTGCGTCTCCAAGGATGGTGCGATTACCTGTTGAAGACTATTCTTACTCAGTAGTAAGTTACTTGTCTATCGCCGCATTCTTTCGATTGCCCGGTGAGAGACAACCCGAAACACAACAGAAGGTAGGACCGTGGCAGCCAGCAAGGGAGCTCCCGACCTCTATTCACAGTTCCTCTCGTCCGCCCCCGGCGCATTCATCGCGTCGAAGGCCGGCCTGCCCAGGCCCGAGAACCTGCGTCGATACAAAGCAGGAGAACCCGCACTCGCCGGACCTGTCCTCATCGGCGGCAAGGGTCGACTCGCAGAACCACTTCGCGTACTGCTCTCCGACTACCCGGCGGCTCAGGCACACGACAGCAGCTTCGGTGGACTCGTGTTCGACGCCACCGGAATCACTCAGGTCAGCGAGCTCGAGCAGCTGTTCGAGTTCTTCCAGCCCGTGATCCGCAACCTCGCACCGTCGGCTCGCGTCGTCGTTCTCGGCACGACGCCGGAAGAAACGTCGAGCGTCGACGAGCATGTCGCGCAGCGCGCTCTGGAAGGCTTCACCCGCAGCGTCGGCAAGGAGATCAAGCGCGGCTCCACCGCTCAGCTGGTCTACGTCTCCCCCAAGGCATCCACCGGACTCTCCGGCGTGGAATCGACTCTGCGCTTTCTCCTTTCGGCAAAGTCCGCCTTCGTCGACGGCCAGGTCATCGTCGTCGGCGCTGAAGATTCCGTCGCGCCCGCAAGCTGGGACAAGCCGCTCGAAGGCAAGGTTGCCGTCGTCACCGGCGCAGCCCGCGGTATCGGCGCCACCATCGCCGAGGTCCTGGCCCGCGACGGCGCGCACGTCGTCTGCGCTGACATCCCGGCCGCCGGCGAAGCACTGTCCGAGACCGCGAACAAGGTCGGCGGCACGTCCCTCGCCCTCGACGTCACGGCAGCCGACGCAGCCGAGGTCCTCGCAGCTCACCTCCTCGAGCGTCACGGTGGAGCGGACATCATCGTCCACAACGCCGGCATCACCCGCGACAAGACCCTCGCCAACATGGACGAGGGCCGCTGGAACATGGTCATGAACGTCAATCTTCTTGCACCGCAGAAGATCACCGAGCACCTCGTCGAGAAGGGCGCTCTCAAGGAAGGCGGCCGCGTCGTCGACGTCTCCTCCATCGCCGGCATCGCGGGCAACCGCGGGCAGACCAACTACGGCACCTCCAAGGCCGGCGTCATCGGCCTCGTACACGCCGAAGCTCCCGTCCTGGCGAAGAAGAACATCACCATCAACGCCGTCGCACCGGGCTTCATCGAGACCGCCATGACCGCAGCCATCCCCTTCGCCACCCGCGAAGCCGGCCGCCGCATGAGCTCGCTCCTGCAGGGCGGCGAGACCGTCGACGTCGCCGAGACCGTCGCATACTTCGCCAGCCCGGCCTCCAATGCCGTTACGGGACAGGTCGTTCGCGTCTGCGGCCAGAGCCTCCTGGGCGCATGATGGCAACAAAGACCGTCGCGCTCACCGAGCAGCCGAAGACCCTCGACATCTACTCCCGCGCGGTACTGGGATTGTTGCCGTGGAACAAGTCCAACTCGCGCTCGGTGCCACAGCAGACCTTCACCCTCACCGGACTGAAGGTCGACACCGACAATCTGGCGGCGTACTGCCGCGTGACCGGACTGCGGTTCGGCGACACTCTGCCGATCACGTACCCCTTCACCTTGGCCTTCCCGACCGTGATGAAGCTGATGGTGTCGAAGGACTTCCCCTTCGCCGCCGTCGGCTCCGTTCACGCCGAGAACGTCATCGAATCACTGCGGCCCATCTCCGTCAGCGAACCGCTTGACCTCTCGGTGCATGCCGAGAACCTGCGTGAGCACCGCAAGGGCCTGCTGATCGACGTGATCACCGAAATTCGGGTGGGACGGGAACTGGTCTGGCGACAGACCTCGAGCTTCCTGAACCAGCAGAAGACCTCCCTGTCCGGCCAGCCCGGTCCGGAGCCCAAGGCCGACGAGGTCCCGCCGATGCCGATGAGCACCATCCGCGTCGACCAGACCACGATCAGCAAGTACGCCGCCGTCTCCGGCGACCGCAATCCGATTCACGTCTCGTCTCTGGGCGCCAAGGCTTTCGGTTTCCCGAAGACCATTGCTCACGGAATGTGGAGTGCCGCGGCAGTTCTGCGGACCGTCGAGGGGTCCGTCGCGGACAAGGTCACCTACAGCGTGCGTTTCGGGAAGCCGATTCTGCTACCGGCGACGCTGAATGCCTACGCTGATCGCACCGACGACGGCTGGGATCTGTCACTGCGTCACCCGAAGAAGGGTTACCCGCACGTCACTGCGACGCTGCGCTGACCTAGGACTGAACTGGGTTGGGCTGGTGCGTTTCCGACCCCGCCCCGACAGTGTGAACGTATCGCTCCCCCTGTTCAACAAGGGGAGCGATACGTTCACGCGATGTGACTGGGGGGCTATTCGGACTTCTTCTTGCCCGACAGACCGCGCCACGCGAGGGATTCGAGTAGATCCGCTGCGGCATCCACTTCGATTTCCCCACCCGCGACCCGGTCCGCTACCGCCTCACCGGCGCCGACGAGCGCAATGGCGATGATCCCGTAATCGTGCGCGGCATCAGGATCCTTGGTGCTGGACTCGAGCAGATGCGCAGTCAACTCGATCAACCGATCGCGGCTGGACTGCACGGTTCCCGCAAAAGCCTGCTGCCCGACGGCCTGACGGTAGAGCACCATCCACGACTTGCGGTTTGCGCCCACGAACCCGAGGAAGCCCTCGAGAGCGGCGCGCAATTGTTCACGCGGAGTCAGGTTCGGCGCGCCGGCCGGGGCGAGCGCTTCGAGGAAGCGGAGCCCTTCACGATGAATGCACGCCGCGAACAGCTCTTCCTTCGAGCCGTAGTACAGGTACAGCATCGGCTTCGAGATCTCGGCTTTGGCTGCGATGGTGTCCATCGAAGTTTCGTGAAACCCCCTGTCGGAGAACACGTCCACAGCCGCGTCGAGCATCTGCTGCTCACGCACTGCGCGTGGCAGTCGCTTGGTACCGCCGGCCATGCTTCCTCCAACCACAGGGTAAATGTCGATCTTACTCTACGGTAAGATTGTGCGTCGAATCCTGACTTCGACTCAGCAGGTCACGGCACCTTTGGCAGTGGCAACTGTGACCACGGCCTGATCGACCCGCGCCTGCGGAAGCTCACCGGACGCGACGGCCTGCTCGAGATGGTCGAGCACCCGCGGAACGTCGTCGGTTGTCAGCCACAATGCCTGATCGACTCCAGCCACCAGCGCAGCCTGAACCGCGTCGGCAATATCGTATCGGTCGGTGATCGCCTGCATTCCGCTGAGGTCGTCGGTGAATACCGGGCCGGTGAACGGCGCTGCGCCGTAACCCACTCCGTCGCGAAGCAACGCGACGGCGGCGGGGCTGATGCTGGCAGGGGTACCGGGCTCGGTCAGACCGGGAACCTCGAGGTGACCCATCATGACGCCGACTCCGGTTCCCGACAGCTCCCGGAAGGGAATCAGGTCCGACGCGATCAGATCCTGCAAGGGCGGCGTTGTCACCTCACCCCGGTGCGAGTCACCCGACGCGCTGCCATGTCCGGGAAAGTGCTTGATCACCGGGAAGATTCCGGCATCGCGCATACCCTGCGCGTACGCACCGGCGTAGGCAACCACGATCTGGGGGTCGTCGGAGTACGAGCGGTCCCCGATCACGGAGTCGTCGGGTTGGCTGCTGACGTCGACGTCGGGGGCGTAGTTGACGGTGATCCCGAGATCCTTCAACCCACGTCCACGCTCGAGTGCCATCTGGTACGTCTGTTCCACTGTCATGGTCTGCGCCGTTTCCCTGGCCGACGGATCGGGCCCGAGGATGTCCGCGACGCGGGAAACTCGTCCACCTTCTTCGTCGATCGTCACCATCAACGGCAACTTCGACGCCGAAGCAACCTGCGGCACTTCGCGATTGGTGAGCATCGACTGATCGGTCCAACTTCCGACGAAGATGCCGCCGATCTCCTCGTTCTGCACTATCGACAACGCGTCGTCGGTCCCGGTGACGCCGACGTTGAGCAGCTGGGCAAGTTTCTGACGCAAGGACAGCGAGGCTAGAAGGTCACTACCGCACGATGCGGCGACGGGTGCGGAGCTCGATGCCGCAGGCGTCGACGTGATCTCGGTGCTGGTGCTGGTCGGGGCGCTCGAAACCGGATCGGCGGTCCCGTTTTCGCCCGAGCATCCCGCAACCAACCCTCCGCATAAAGCAATGGTCGTCGCAGCCTTCAGAAACTTGATCCGCATACCTCGACCGTAACGGACCCGGTACCCATACACTCCCTCACGGGCACATCGGGACGGTAGCCTGGAAGAGAACCGATTCCCCCGCTGACGAGGAGGTCGTGATGCCACAAGGTCTGATGCTCATCGCGTACGACGGTTCCGACAACGCCAAGCGTGCAGTCGACTATGCGGGGCGTTTCCTCTCCGCCAATCGTGCTGTTCTCGTCACTGCCTGGGAGCCGATGGTTCGCCAGGCCGCTCGCATGTCCGGCCTGTCCGGGGTGATGCAACCGGAGTGGGTTCCCGACGACGACGTCGAGGACATCGCGTACACCGACGCCAAAGTCACCCTCGCCGAGGGCGTCGCACTGGCCGAGGCCGCAGGCCTGACCGTCGAAGGCAGAAGCGCCGAGTGCCGATCCGCGATCTGGTCTGCAATCTGCGAAACCGCAGACGAATTGGACGTCGACATCATCGTGACCGGCACCCGTGGCACTACGGGTTTGCGGTCGCTACTGCAGAGCAGCGTCGCGGATCATGTTCTGCGTCACAGTCATCGGCCGGTGTTGATCGTCCCTCCGGGGAAGTGACCTTCGCGCATTCCTGATCCGTGGCCGACTAGTGTCGAAAGCACCATGGACGGTTTTGTTCTCTCGCGCCCCGATCACAGCGTGGTCACCCGCGGCGTACGACGCAGCTTCGACAGCTCCGACGCGGCCACCCACGCTCTGTCGGCAGGTACGACAAAGCTGATCGTCGGAGCGCTCCCCTTCGACCCCGCTGCCGCAACGGCGTTGTACGAACCTGCCGAGGCGACGATCGCGTCGCGGCCGTGGCAACCGCTCGATCCCCAGGCCCTGCCCACGACCCGGGTTGACCGGGAGATCCCGTCGTCGTCGGAGCATCTTCGTCGAGTGGAAAAGTTGATCGGACGCCTCCGCAGTGGAGAGATCGACAAGGTTGTCGCGGCTCGCACTGTGGAACTTCGCACGCAGACCCCGATCTCCCCGACCGCGCTCGCCGCTCGCATGGCGGCGCTCAATCCCGTCGCCAACACCTTTGCCGTCGACCTCTCTGCTGCGGGAGCCGAATTCGAGGGCCACAGCCTGGTCGGCGCGACGCCCGAAGTATTGGTCAGTCGACGCGGGCGCGTCGTGACGTGTCGCCCGTTGGCCGGGACCACAAAGCGATCCGCCGACGCCGATCAAGACCGCGAGGCAGGCGAGAGCCTTCTGCATTCGACGAAGAATCTGGCCGAGCACGCCTTCGTGACGGCGTGGATCCGCGAGGTCCTGCACCCGATGTGCAGTGATCTGTCGGTGCCGGCAACTCCCGAACTGACCAATACTCACGAGGTCTGGCACTTGGCCAGCCCGATCCGCGGCACGCTGCGAAACGACACTACTGCGCTCGACCTCGCCATCGCTCTGCATCCGACGCCCGCGCTGTGCGGAACACCCACCGACGTGGCGCTGAAAGTCATCCGCGAGACCGAGGAGCCTCGCCGTTTCTACGGCGGCGCCGTGGGATGGTGCGACGGGGCCGGTGACGGCGATTGGGTGGTTGCCATCCGCTGCGCCGAGATCAGTGCAGACGGCCGCAACGCCTGGGCCAGCGCGGGTGGTGGAATTGTCGCCGAATCGGATCCGCAGGACGAACTCGACGAGACGTCCACGAAACTGCGCACTCTGTTGACCGCGCTTGGTGCCGAAACCCTCGACTGACCAGCACGTCACGAGGGTAATCGTCCGGATTCTCGAGTGCGGGTGATACCTTGACCCGAGCAGTTCGTACGGGCCGGTAAGTCCGTCCGACCGCGAACGACCGACTAACGACCAATTGGGAGATCCGCGATGACGAAGTTCCTTGTCCCCGGTGTGGCCAGCGCTGTCATCGGTGCCGTTCTGGGTGCCGGCGTCATCTTCGGTGTCACGGCCGCCGCGTCGGACAACACTCGTCCCGAGATCGACCGCAGCGGAAACGCAGATTCTTCCGTGCTGAACCAGGTTGAGTACGGCAGCCGCTGAGAGCGCAGGCCTCGCGAGTTCCCGTTCTTCCGCCGACGGGGCGGTGTCTTCGGTAGACACCGCCCCGTCGGCAGAGCCCCTGTCGAAGCGGTGGCTGTTCGGCGCCTCCGTCGTAGCGTTTCTTCTCACTTTTCTGCAATCGCCGGGTCTGATCACCGCTGACACCAAGTACGACCTGACGCAGAATCCGTTCGGTTTTCTCGAACGCGCGTCGCATCAGTGGAGTAGTCAGGCCCCGCTCGGCCAGGTTCAGAACCAGGCCTACGGATATTTCTTTCCGCACGGGCCGTTCTTCGCGCTCGGCGAGTTGGCGAACATTCCGCCGTGGATCACCCAGCGCATCTGGTGGGCGCTGCTTCTGATCGCAGGATTCTGGGGCATCATCCGAGTTGCCGAGGCTCTCGGTATCGGCAGCCGTAGTTCGCGCGTCATCGCAGCGGTTGCCTTTGTTCTTTCTCCCCGCGTGCTGACCACGCTCGGTTCGATTTCCTCGGAAACCCTGCCGATGATGTTGGCGCCGTGGGTGTTGTTGCCGGTGATTTTGGCCTTCGGCCCTGTGCGTGGAAAAGGAGTCCCTGGACTCCCTAACCACTCACGGGGGTTGAGGCGGTTAGCCGCACAATCCGCGCTTGCCGTCGCGCTCATGGGTTCGATCAATGCCGTCGCCACCGCCGCGGCCTGCCTGGTCGCGATCATCTGGTGGCTCTCGCACAAACCCAACCGAACATGGCTGACGTTCACCGCGTGGTGGGCGCTGTTCGTCGCTCTCGGCACGCTCTGGTGGATCGTGCCGCTACTTCTGCTCGGCAAGATCAGCCCACCGTTCCTCGACTACATCGAGTCCGCCGGTGTCACCACGCAATGGGCGTCGCTGGCCGAGATACTTCGCGGCACGGACAGTTGGACCCCGTTCGTCTCCCCCGAACGCATTGCCGGCGCCGTCCTGGTCACCCAGCCCGCAGCAGTTGTCGCCACCGGTCTGGTTGCCGCCGCCGGCCTCGCCGGGCTCTGCATGCGGTCCATGCCTGCTCGCGGCCGGCTGACGCTCATCCTGTTCGTCGGTATCACCGGCCTGGCCGCGGGATACGTTGGTGAACTCAGCTCACCGGTGTCGGAGTCGGTACGCCTGTTCCTCGACTCGGCGGGCGCGCCGCTGCGCAACGTCCACAAGCTCGAGCCGTTGGTCCGTCTGCCGCTGGTGCTCGGACTCGCACACCTGCTGGCCAAAGTGCCACTACCGGGATCGGTTCCACTCGCCCGATGGCGCCGCGCGTTCGCCCATCCCGAGCGCGAACCGATGGTCGCACTGACCAGCCTGATCCTCGTTGCCCTCACCCTCTCCACCGCCTTGGCCTGGACGGGAAAGCTCGCTCCCCGCGGTGCGTATCCGGACGTTCCCTCGTACTGGAACGAAGCAGCGCAGTGGCTCGAGGACAACACATCCCCCGGATCGGAAGCCGAACGTGCCCTCGTCGTCCCGGGAGCGCCCTTCGGCAGCCAGGTCTGGGGTCTGACGCGTGACGAACCGCTTCAGGCTTTGGCGAGTACGCCGTGGGCGGTGCGTGACTCGGTCCCGCTGACCCCTCCCGGCGCCATCCGAGCGCTCGATTCCGTGCAACGTCTCATCGCCGACGGACGTCCGTCGGACGGCCTCGCACAGACCTTGCTTGGGCAGGGCATCCACTACCTGGTGATGCGCAACGACCTCGACGGCGAAACGTCGCGCTCGGCCAGGCCGATACTCGTGCACCAGGCGGTCGAAGGCTCGCCGGGGATCGAGCGAGTCGCCCACTTCGGTGAAGACGACAGCCCCGAACCGATCGAAGGGCTGGTCGCGGACAGCGATCTGCGTCCCGGTTACCCGGCCATCGAAATCTTCGAGGTCACCCCGCCCGACGGCACCCCGGCGGTCAGTGGCCCGTACTCCGTCGACCTGAACCAGGTTCCGCGTGTACAAGGTGGGCCGGAATCGTCTGTGCGACTTCACGAAAGCGGGCTGGTTCCGGGGACCGGGCCGATGATTCTCGCCGCCGACGCCGAAGCTGCGGGACTGCCCGTCGATTCTGTCACCGTCACCGACACACCGCGCGATCGAGAAACCGATTTCGGTCAGGTCGACAACCACAGTTCCGCCCTGCGCACCCCTGACGACGCTCGTCGTACCTACAATCTGGTGCCCGACTACCCGGTTGCGAACACGCCTCTCGTGGAAGGCCGTTGGAGCGGAGCTTCGATCACCGTTTCCAGCGCCGCCTCAGATGCCACCCAGCTGGGCGGCACTTCACCGTCGAGCAGTCCCGCGTCGACGGTCGACGGCGATCCGGCCACCGGCTGGTTCAGCAACGGCATCGAGCGCGCACTGGGCCAGTGGTTGCAGATCGACTTCGACACACCGATTTCCAGTGGGTTGCTTCATCTGACCACCAGTGCCGCGGCAATCGGAGCTCCCGTCAAATGGCTCGAGGTCTCGACACCGAACGGCAGCACGGCGGTGAAGGTGGAGCGTCCCGGTGAGCCCATCACCGTCTCGATTCCGGGTGGCAACACTCCGTGGGTACGCGTCACAGCGACTCACACCGAAAACGGATCGCCTGGAACACAGTTCGGCATCAGCGAACTCTCCGTCGAAGACTTCTCCGATCGCAGCGCGCCGAAGACCGTACCGATCCGTTTCGACACGGTCCTGCCGAGCACGCCGACGGGCGCATCTGTGAACGCGTGGAACCTGAGCCAGGAGTTCCCCGGCCGCAACGCGTGCGCCGACTCGACGGACCGCGTGCGGTGCAGCAATGCATTCATGGCGATACCCGAAGAGCCGAGCCGCTTCCAGCGCACGCTCACGGTGCCCGAAAACACAGTCGTTGCACCGACACTGACTGTCCGAGCGCGTCAGGGCAACGCCCTCGAAGACCTGCTTTCCGTCCCCGGCCGAATCACGGCTTCGGGTTCGAGCGACATCGGCGACACACGCGGATCTGCCTTCGCTGCCACCGACGGCGACGCACGCACCACGTGGTCGGCGCCGCAGAGCACCACAGAACCGGGCGGCCCGAAACCGACGCTGACTCTCAATCTTCCCGAGCCCACCCTGGTCACCGGCCTGGACATCACACGGGGACTTGGCACTCTGCCGTCGCTGCCGACCAGCGTCGCGGTGAATCTCGGCAACGGGCCGCAGGTGCGAGAGCTGCCCGAACCCTCGGACGACACGCCTCGAACCAGTCGAGTTACCCTCTCCCCCTTCGTCACCGACAAGATCGTCCTGAGCATAACCGCTTGGGAACCGGTCCTCGATCAGACGGCGCTCGGCTTCGCCCAGGCGCAGCCCACCGGCCTCGCCGAGGTCGGCGTCGTCGGTGCCGACGGAACCCCGATCGCCGGTTCCGGAGTGCAGGGCGCAGAATCATTCGACAACCGCACCGTCACCGTCACCTGTGGCGACGGCCCGACCATTTCGGTTGCCGGACAGCAATTCCCCACCTCGATCACGGCGACGGCCACGCAACTTCGGACCGGCGCACCCGTCGAGGCACGTGTGTGCGGTCTGGACGCTTCGGCGACTTTGCCGGCGGGACAGCCTGAAGTGGTCGTCGAACCAGGCCCCGCATTCTCGGTCGACAATCTCGATCTGACGGCGGTCGGTCCTTCAGCCGCGCAACGGAATACACCGCTCGAATCGACCGCGTGGACGGCGAATCACCGCGAACTCACCGTCACGAGCTCGTCCGCCGATCAGCTGATCGTCAATCCCGAGAGCACCAGCATCGGTTGGATCGCCACGGCGCCGGACGGTTCCGAGCTGACGCCGGTGGTCGTGAACGGTTGGCAGCAGGGCTGGATCGTGCCGGCAGGCACCGCGGGAACCGTCACCATCGACTTCCCCAGCGACCGTTGGTACCGCCTCGGCATCTTCGGCGGGCTCGTGTTGCTGATCCCGCTGTTGTTCGCGGCTCTTGTCCCTACTCGCCGAGAGCCCAAGCCCCTCACACCACCCCGACCGTGGCGCAGCGTCGCGGCAGGATGGGTGGGCATGCTCGCGGCGGCCACCGTCATCGGCGGCGGAGTGGGAGCGGCGATCGCAGTTGTGTGCTCGATCCTCGGACTTGCCGCGCTGCGAATCTTCGGCCCGGCTCGGACCGCACGCATTCTCGTCGGCACCGCCGGCGTGGCCGCGATGATCGGCATCACGCTGCTCTCGACCGGACCGTGGCGGGCGCCGGGCGGCTATGTGGGCGACTCGTTCGCGATTCAGTTCTCGATGTTGGTGGCCTTGGTCGTGACCGGGTTGGCCGCGTTGCCCTTCGCCGGTTCACCGATGTGGCGGCGCTTCTCCCACCGCGTGACCGCGACGCGCGCCGGTTCCTCCACCAAGGCGTAACTGGCCGAGGCCACAGCGACGCTCAGGACGACCGTGAGGGCCAGGACGTAGAAGAAGCTGCCCGAGAACGGAACTATGCCGAATACGGGGAACACAGCGTTCAGTACGGCCAGGTGCCAGATGAACAGGCCGTAGGACCAGCGTCCGATTGCCAGCGCCAAAGGACTGGCCAGGAACCGATGCTGCGATTGATCGCGCAGAACCAGTGGCGCGATCAACGAGAAGCTGATGATCGCACCGAGTGCAATCTTGATCGCGTACTGCCACGGCTCGGGCCGCACCAGACCTTCGGGCCCGGCCAGATCGGTGCACGAGAGAACGAAGGCGAGAAAGGCAATCAGGGTCAGGAGTACCCGACGGTGCGCGAGGCGATGCACCCATGTCGACGGGCCCACTGCCAGCTCGGCCAGCACCATGCCGGCGCCGAACCACGGCAGGTAGCCCGGCAACCAGTTGTCGTGGTGGATAGCGTCCGGCGTCGGAATCGGAATGAATGCCCACGTCAAGGCCAAGACCGACACCCCGAGCAGAAGCGGCAGCCGGAACCGGACCGAGTTTCCTCGTAGTCGGACCATCAGATACGCGAAAAGCGGCAGCAGAACATAGAACGCCACCTCGACCGACAGGCTCCACATCTGCGTGAGGCCCTCGGTGAGTGTCAACGGCACGAAGACCTGCGCCAACCCGAGATTCGCCAACCACACTTGGTAGCCCCCGCCGGCACCGGGCAGGAACAGCAGGATCAGGACCACTGCCACCCAGTACGCCGGCAGAATGCGCGTCGCGCGGGAGATCCAGTACCGGACGGTCGACTGCGGCTGCCCGATTCCGCGGGCCTTTGCCGCGTGGGGGCGCCACAGGAGAAATCCGGACAAGGCAAAGAACACCGCTACGGCGAGATCGAGTCGACCGAACGCGCGCCCGATCGCGCCGGACTGCGCTTCACCGGTTTGGAACGCGACATGGGTGACGAGGACACCGAGCGCCGCCAATCCACGCATACCGTCCAAAGCCGGAACGAAGCCCCGAGCCTGTGGCGGGACCGTCTGAGGGGAATTCGTGGAACTGATCATCACGGATAAGTGTGCACCCCAGGCCGATTGAGGGAAACCACCAGGGACTCACAACAAAATGCCTGGCCAATTCATGCCCTCATGCGACAAACCGGGCCGGTGGACTGTTAGTGTTCTGCCACACATGGTGTCCATCGGGGGCCCCATGCGATCTGCGCAGCTCATATTGTGCCGGTTGGGGAACCTCGAAAGACTTAACGGGTTAGGAGTCACAGCATGGCGGAACGCTCAGGGCCGAGCCGGATACTTCCTTGCATTCTGGTGGGCCTCGGTGCCTTCCTTTTGGCCATCGCCATCCTCATTCCTACCTACACGGTAGGCAAGCTGGAGAAGACGCCACTCGACCTCGAGGTGACCACCGTCGCCACAGGCACCGGTAGCGTCCTCAACTCGGCGGCCCTCCTCGCCGGTAAGGCCCAGGTCGACAACAACGTGCCGATCGTCGCTCAGCGCTACGTCACCACGCAGGACCCGTCCGACGCCGACATCATCACCGTCGAAGCCGGCCAGACCGTCCGTCGTACCGACAAGCAGGGCGACACCGGACTGCTGACCGCAACCCTGGACCGCGTCACGCTCGATCGCGTCAGCTCGATGCCGACCAACGATCCCGTCGGAACCGTCCAGACGTCCAGCGACCAGCCCGCCGAAGAAGTTTCCCGCGACGGTCTGCAGTACAAGTTCCCGTTCAACACGGAACAGAAGAGCTACCCCTATTTCGACCTGAACGCTCGCGCCACGAAGGACATCGACTTCGTCGAAGAGACCGAGATCAACGGTCTGAAGGTGTACCACTTCCAGCAGACGATCGATCCCGTCGACCTGTCGAAGGTCGTCAACTCCCCCACCAACAAGCTGAGCCTGCCCGCCGACACCTGGGGCGTTCCCGGTGGCGCTACCCCGATCACGATGACGCGTTGGTACACCAACGTCCGTGACCTGTGGGTCGAGCCCAAGACCGGTGTCGTCGTCAAGGGCCAGGAGCAGTTGCACCAGTACTACGGACGCAACAAGGACTCGGTCGACGTCGAGGTTCTCAAGGTCACGCTGCCCTTCGACGAAGCAACCATCGAGTACCAGGTCCAGCAGGCACGTGACGGCATGGACAAGCTCTCGCTGTTCGGCCGCACAGTCCCGATCGTGGCAGGTGTCCTCGGTGTCATCGCGCTGATCGCCGGTATCTTCCTCGGCATTCGCGGCGGCAAGGGCGGAACTCCGGCCCGCGCTGCACACGGCGGAACGAACCAGAATCCCAGCGGCCAGGGCTCGCCCGAGCCGGCTCCGGGTGAGCACGACTGGACCTCGGACGACACTCAGGTGATCCCGCGTCCGGATCTGCGCAAGGACTGATTCAGACAGTAAGCAGAGCGCCCCTTCCACACGGAAGGGGCGCTCTGCTGCGTTTCGGGGCTTTGTTGCCGGATCGGCGTACGGATTGGCGCAACGGGTCGTTCCCTCCGCGTGGTCGCGGGCTTAGCGTTTTCTGGAAGTCCAGACCACCCCGAACACGAGGAGCCACATGCCCGCATCAACAGTTCTGGGTTCGCACATCTGTGTCAGCGATCTGACACGTCGGAGATTTGTTGTCGGCACGGCTGCATTCTCCGGGCTGTTCGCCGCCGGTTGCGCGAGGTCCGCCGGTACCGAGGGCGATTCGGCCGGGATGCGCACGGTCACGACCTCGCTCGGAACCTACGACATTCCGGTCACCCCGAAGCGCGTCGTCGCCATCGACTCCCGACTCGACCTCGAACCAGCCGTTGCGATGGGCCTGCCGGTCATCGCGTACAGCTTCGACGCCGCCGAGCCGTGGGTACCGGCCGATCCCACGGCACAGGTGTTCGAGGCACCGGTCAACGTCGAGGCAATTCTCGCGCTGGAACCGGACCTGATCATCTGCACCGACATCGGTGAGGCCTCCGACATGTGGCCGCTACAGCAGTTGAGCCAGACAGCGCCTGTGCTTCCGATGGACTTCACGCGCCCGTGGCGCGAGAACATCGATCAGCTGGCGAGTTGGCTGAATCGCACCGAGAACCCCGACGTCCGTCAGGTCATCGGAGCGTACGAGGACAAGGCAGCCGGATTGAAGGAACGTCACGCCCCGAGCTTGGCGAGCAAGCAGATCGTGCTGCTGAACTACGTGAATCAGAAGGTCAACGGCGTCAACCGCAAGGGCATCTCCACGCAGGTGGCCGAAGACCTCGGCGTCCAGCTCCAGTGGCCGGTCGAGGGACAGAAGGAGATCTCTACCGAAAACCTCGTGACTGCTCTCGACTCGGCAGACGGAATGATCGTCACCACCGCGCCCGGCGTGGATCCCGTCAGCGACGACCGCGCGATGTGGAACCGTATCCGCACAGTACAAGGCGACAACGTCGTCTACACGGGTGGGAACATCAACTACGGATCCGTCTACACCGCGATGCGTACGCTCGACTACTTCGACGATCTGTTCACGCGTCTGGAGAACTGACGCCGGTGTGAGGTGCCGGCCGGGCGCGGTCGGCACTTCGCACTGCGGCGACGGACACCGCCAACGCCGTCGTCGACGCAACCACCACGGCGACGCCGATCAACTCTCCCGGCGTCTTCGCCCACACCAGCATCACCGTCGCCTCCACGGCCAGTCCTGCCCACGCCAGAAGGGCCACTCGTGTGCGTTCTGACGCGATTGCGGACAGCAAAGCACCCTGGAGTACCGCCAGCGCTGCACCGTGCAGGGCGAAGGCCCACAGCATCGGAGCCACGGCGGCGTACGCGTCGCCCACGAGCATCGGCACCAGCGGGCCGGCAACCGCCGCCCCCAGAACCAACACGGCGCCGATACCGACGAGCACCGCCAACGCCGAGCGAACCGCTTGCGCCGAGTGCGCCGGATTCGCCATCTTCGGGTACAGCACGACGCCCACTGCCTGTGGCAGCCAGAACGCCACCTTCGTCGCGACGGCTCCGAGTGCGTAGACACCGGCGTCGTACTCGCTGAGGACGACGCGGACGATCAGCAGGTCCAGCGAAGACAACGCGATCAGCGCGAGCTGAACCTGCGACGCCGCGAGCACGGAGACGACGCCGATACGCACCGCACGGTCCTCGCTCACCGAGACGGTTCGGTCGACCACTCGAACTATCGCCACCAGCAACGCAGTTCCGGCCGCGCCCGCGACCAATGCCGCGCCTGCCCCGCCACCGAAAGCCAGAACGATCACTGCCGGAAGGACTTTCATCACCCCGGCTCCGGCCAGCACGGCGCTGAGAGTGCCGAATCGACCGTGACCCTGCAACAACCCCTGCTCCGTTGCCAGTAGAACCAACATGGGCGCGGTCACCAATGCCGAGAACGACGCCACGATTCCGGTGTCGAGCAGCCACGCCATCGCCGGAGCGAGCGCAACCGCGAGGACGGCGACGATCGCGGTGCATCGATACCCCAACGACCGCAACGCATCTGTGCTCTTGCCACGCACCGCCTCGCGGGCGACCACCGTCTGCAACGCCAAAGCCGGAACCGCAAGTACCAACTGGGCGGCAAGCAGACTCGCGAACTCTCCGTAGCCGACCGGACCCAACCATCGGCTGGCCAACCATGCCAACAGGTACGACGCGACATTGGCCGTCATCGATCCCACCAAAACCATGCCGACCCCGGCCGCGGCGGCGCGATCGAGTGGTTGGCGAGGCATGGCAGTAATGATGCACCACGTATCGTGCGCGTCATGACAGTGCAAGCCGGATACCGCCGTTACCTGCCTGCGGCGTACAGCCTGGCGCTGGCACTGTTGATCCTCGGACCGCTGCTCGGCCCCGGCTACCTCCTGCTGCGCGACGCCGTCAGCACGCCGCGCTCGTACTTGACCGACTCCGCCCTCGGACTCACCGACGCCGCAGCCCGCGCCGTTCCCCAGGACGCGCTGATCGCAGCGTTGAGCACCGTGATCGACGGCGGACTGGTGGTCAAGTTCATCCTGCTCGTGGCGCTCTGGCTCGCCGGTTGGGGTGCGGCGCGCATGGTCGCCGTCCTGCTGCCGACGGCCGGTCTCGGTCCACAACTGGTCGCGTCGACGGTGATGCTCTGGAACCCCTACGTGGCCGAGCGCCTGTTACAAGGACATTGGAGCCTGCTGACCGGTTATGCCGCACTGCCGTGGATCGTGTGTGCCGGAATCGGAGTTCGCCGAGCCACGCCCGGGTCCTGGTGGGCGTTGGCCGCGTCACTGGCATTCGCGGGCCTGACACCTACCGGCGCTCTGCTCGCTCTGACGGCCGCGCTGGTGGTGGTAGCCACCCCCGGAGGCCGAACCTCGGCCATGCGGCGTGTCTGCGGCGCTATCGGGCTGTTCCTCGTCGCCGCCTCGCCGTGGTTGGTCGCCACCTTCGTATCCGGAGCAGCAGGCGACGGTTCCGATCCAGCGGGAGTCGCCGCCTTTGCCGCCCGAGCAGAACCGGGACTCGCGACGCTCGGCAGCCTCGCCGGGCTCGGCGGTATCTGGAACTCGGCAGCGGTACCGTCCACGCGCACAACACTCTTCGGCTTGGTCGGAACAGTTCTTCTGCTTGTCGTGGTGTTTGCCGGTGTGCCCGCTCTATGGCGCCGACGCCGGAACCCCGTTGTCAGTGGACTCGGCGCGCTGGCCCTGTTCGCGGTGCTCGCTCCGACCCTGGGCGCTACCCCGTGGGGGCTCGACGTCGGCCGATGGTCGGTCGAGGTGTTCACCGGCGCCGGTCTACTGCGTGACGCCCAGAAGTGGGTCGCGCTGGCCGTACCGTTCTACGCACTCGCTGCCGCCGCCGCGGTGATGTGGGCGGGCAATCGGTTCTCCCTTCCCCGCCCGACATTCTCGATCGCCGCCGTCGTGGTGACGATCGTGGCGCTACCGGATCTGGTGTGGGGTGTCGGCGGCGCGTTGAAGCCCGTGCCCTATCCCGGGTCCTGGACCGTGGTGGCCGAGCAACTACGAGACGAAACCGGTGACGTTGCAGTGCTTCCCGCCGGGATGTTCCGCGCCTTCCCCTACAGCGGTGATGCGCCGGTACTCGATCCAGCACCACGCTTCCTACCCCTCGACGTGCTGCAGACCGGCCAACTGGTGGTTGCCGGTGGTGCTGTCGGCGGCGAGGGGACTCGGGCAACTCGGGTCGAGGACCTACTGCTGGCCGGCGGAAGTCCTACGCAGTTGGCCGATCTCGGAGTCGGATGGGTACTGATCGAGCGCGGGACACCAGGTCAACTCGGCAACTCGGCAACCACGCTCGACGGCTTGGAACAGGTCTTCGCCGACGACGATCTCGCGCTATTCCGAGTACCGGGAGACATTGCCACGCAGGAAGCCTCGACCGGTGCCCGAACTGCCGTCGTAGTTGCGCATCTCGCGTGGATACTGATGGGTGCGATCGCGCTGATCTCAGTCGGACTGAACCAGAACCGAATTCGACTCGCGTGGCGCGGCCAGTCCTGAGACCCACCGACCGTCCTTGTGCGCGGTCAGCACCTCGAGCACTCCGGTGCCGGTCTGCTCCCAGGAGAACTCACCGGACCACACCCGAGCTTTCTCACCGAGCACCATGCGAAGTTCGTGGTCGCGGAGCAGAGTGCCGGCAGCCTGCGTCAGATCGGCGATGTCGCCGTCGCCGGCGTTCTCGCCCCCGACCAGAAGGCCCGTCACTCCGTCGACGATCGAGTCGGTCAGACCCTTCGAACTGCGGTAACCGATCGTCGGAACACCGTGCTGCGCAGCCTCGATGACCGCCAGGCCCCACCCTTCCTTCCGCGAAGGCATGAGGTGGATCCACGATTGCGCCAGCAGTTCGTGTTTGCGAGCCTCGTCGACGTGGCCGTAGAACGAGACGGCGTCACCGATCCCCAACTCGGCGGCGCGATCGCGCAGGTTCTGCTCCCACCAACCACCACCGATGACGTCGAGATGGATGTCCGGAAGCGTCGGCCGCAGGGCTGCGACCGCTTCGAGTGCGTCCTCGATCTGCTTGTGCGGCACCAGCCGTGAGAGAACCGAGATGGTGGGACGCTCGGCCCTGGTGATCGATCCGCCCGCGTCGACGCCGACGGGGAGCCGATCGGCACCGTTACGCACCACGGCAATTCGTTCGCGCTCGACACCGAGGTCCACCAATTCTTCCGCTGAGGGAAGCGACACCGTCAGATACTGACTACGTCGATGGGTGCGCGGTGACAATCGCGATTCGACCCACCAGCCGATCCGGCCGACGAGCTTGCCTGCCACCGGCCACTGTTCGCGATGGCAGTGATGGACCAGAAGCGTGACCGGTGCACCCGCCACGGTCTTCGAGAAGAAGGGGATGCCGTTCTGGGTGTCGATCACCGCGTCGGGGCGGATGCCCTTGAGCGATCCGAAACCCAGACGTCCGGCGGCAATGGCGGCCAGAGCGCGGGGGTACACGCTGAAACGTCCACCGGCCCGGCTGATGGTGATGCCGTCTCGAACCTCCGACGCGGGCGCCCCGGGATACGAGGCCGTCCGCAGCGTCACCTTGATACCGCGCTCGGCCAACTGGGATCCGACCTGCTCGAGGTAACGCTCGCTTCCACCGCCCTGGGGATGCCCGGTATCGCGCCAGCAGAGCAACAGAACCTCGCGCACGTGCGTTACTCCCTGAGTTGGTCGGTGGCCACCCCGGTTCGGGCGATCCTGCGGGATGCCCCGCCTGACCGGCCGGTAACCCTGCCGAACACCCTAACTGTTCGAGCGTCCGTATTGCCGCGCTCCTGACGGTGTTCGTGGACCGGGTGCCCCAGTGGCTAAAGTTGCTACCCGTGACCAAGCCCGCAGTGACCCGCATTTTCGGCCGACGGGCAACCCTGAAACGCTCGTTCGGCCTGCTCAGCGACTTCCGCCACGAGCAGTCCGCGCCCGACATCTTCTACGGCGCGCTCGCGCGCGACTCCGTCGAATTGATCTCGGACCTGCACGAAGGTCACACCGGACGATCCCTCGACGGTCTCACCGTCCTCGACGTCGGCGGTGGTCCGGGCTATTTCGCGGAGGTCTTTCAAGCCGCAGGTGCCCGCTACATTCCCGTCGAACCCGATCCGTCGGAGATGCATGCTGCGGGTCTGACCGTGGGCGGCGCGGTGCGTGGATCCGGTTTGGCACTGCCGTTCCTGGACTCGTCCGTGGACATCTGCTTCTCCTCCAACGTGGCCGAACACGTCAGCGAGCCCTGGCTGATGGCCGAGGAAATGCTGCGCGTGACCAAGCCCGGCGGCTTGATGGTTCTCTCGTACACCCTGTGGTGGGGTCCGTTCGGCGGCCACGAAACCGGACCGTGGCACGCGCTGGGGGGCGAGTACGCAGCCAAGCGGTACCTACGCAAGACCGGACGCGAACCGAAGAACAGATTCGGGGTCTCGTTGTTCAAAGTCGGCGCCACGGACGGCTTACGCTGGGCCCGTGGAACCAGCCAGGGCACGTTGCTCGCCGCGATCCCGCGCTACCACCCGTCGTGGGCGTGGTGGATGGTCCGAGTCCCCGGGCTGCGGGAGTTCCTGGTGAGCAACCTCGTCGTGGTTCTCGAAAAGCGATAGCGACATGCGCCTCGCAGTCGACATCGGTGGTACCAAGATGGCTGCCGGGGTCGTGTCCGAGGACGGCCGCGTTCCCGTGTTCGACAGCGTGCCGACGCCGCAGACCGACCCGTGGAGAGCGTGTGCGGCGCTGCTCGAACGAGTCGCAGACGGCCGAGAGGTCGACGGTGTCGGCATCGCGTGCGCCGGGCCGGTGGACACCGTCGCCGGCGTCGTCGCTCCCATCAACATCACCGAGTGGGCACAAGGATTCGAGCTCGTAGCGGGCGTCCGCAGTGTCTTTCCCGATGCCGGAACCGCCCTCGCCATGGACGGAGCCGCAGCGGCATTGGCGGAGTTCCACCACGGCGCCGGACGCGGAACCCCGAACCTCCTGAGCCTGGTCGTCTCGACGGGAATCGGCGGAGGAATCGTTCTCGGCGGTGAGATTGCTCGGGGTCGCACGGGGAACGCCGGTCACATCGGCCACCTCGTCGTTCCAGGATCTGCCGAACCGTGCAGCTGCGGGGGCGTCGGCTGCCTCGAGACGGTGGCAAGTGGACCGTCCGCGGTGCGATGGGCTCGTAGCCAGGGCTGGTCGGGGAACACCGGCCGTGAACTAGCCGAGGGTGCACGCAGCGGCGACGCGATCGCCGTGGACGCGCTTCACCGTGCAGGCACGGCGCTCGGTGGTGCCATCGCCTCGGCGGCTGCCCTCCTGGACGTGGACCTCGCGGTGATCGGCGGCGGTTTCGCCCAGTCGGGTACACCGCTGTGGGAACCGATGCTCGACGCGGCTTCCCGACATGCCCGTTTGTCGTTCGTCGCCAGGCTCCGGATCGTTCCCGCCGAGCTGGGTGGCGCCGGAACTCTGACCGGTGCGGGCTTGCTCGCGCTCACCGCCGTTATCTGACACGCGTTCTTCCCCGATAAATCCGCAGGGAGTCCCACTAAACGGGTGCCACCTGTTCCCAATTTCTGTAACGTGTTTTAGTGTTCTGACTCACACCGTTACGGGCATTGCACGTGACGCCTACGGGAAGGAGGTGACCGTGAGCCCAGACGCTTCCTCATCTGACGTTGCCTCGACTGCTTCTTCGACCGATGAAACCGAGCATCACGCCCAGGTCGCCCGACCGAGCGATTCCCTCCGCGACACCGAAGACCTCCGTGAGCGCCTGGAACGGTGGATGGCCGGCAAGGTGCCGAGCGGATCCAATGTGACCGTCGCCGACGTCACCTTGCCCGCAGCCAACGGCATGTCCAGCGAAACCATCCTCTTCGACGCCACCTGGGACGGCGAACATCATCCCTTGGTCGCTCGGGTGGCACCGACGGAATCGACCATGCCGGTCTTTCCTGCCTACGATCTCGAATCCCAGTTCCGCACCATGGCTCAGGTGCGCGAGCACTCGGCGGTACCTGTGCCCGCGGTGTACTGGTCCGAATCCGACCCGCACGCGTTGGGTGCGCCGTTCTTCGTGATGGAACGCATCTCCGGCGACGTGCCGCCAGACGTCATGCCGTACAACTTCGGATCGTGGGTCACCGAAGCGTCCCCCGAGCAGCGAAAGACCCTCCAGCGCAGCTCGGTCGACGTCCTGGCTAAGTTGCATGCCATCGACAAACCTGGTGAGCGTTTCGACTTCCTCCGACTCCCCAATTCGGGAACGACTGCACGAGAAGCATTCACGGCGCACATCGCCGAGCAGCGCGCGTACTACGAGTGGGTGGTCTCCGACGGGATCAGATCACCGCTCATCGAACGTGCCCTCGACTGGATCGAGGAGAACAATCCCGCGGACGATTCTCCGGCCGTGCTCTGTTGGGGCGACTCGCGCATCGGCAACGTCATGTACCAGGACTTCGCGCCGGTAGCCGTACTGGACTGGGAAATGGCAACTCTCGGCCCACGAGAGATGGATCTGGGCTGGATGGCATTCCTGCACAGGTTCTTCGAGGACATCGCCGGACTTGCGAACCTACCCGGCCTTCCCGACTTCCTTCGACTGCCGGATCTCGCGCAGACCTACGCCGAGATCACCGGCCACACCCCACACGATCTGGAGTTCTACGTTACGTACGCTGCACTTCGCCAGGCGGTGATCATGTGGCGAATCCAGGCCCGTGCCATAGCTTTCGGCCAGTCACAGCGACCCGAAGACCCTGACGACATGATCATGCACCGCGCTTCGCTGGCCACCATGCTGGACGGTACCTACTGGGAGAGGTTGGCCTGACATGCTCTCACCGATGGACGACTATCCCGTTCACCAGATCGCCGAACCGATCCGTCACGTAGCCACCTCGGATCGAAACTTCTACGACCGCTACTACTTCAACTGCTACCCCACCGAATCCCCCGACGTGTTCCTCATCGTCGGACTCGGCCAGTACCCCAACCTCGGCGTCATGGACGCCTTCGCGGTACTGCGCCGCGGTGACGACCACATCGTTGCTCGTATGTCGAAGGCTCTGGGCGCCGACCGCACCGACACCACCGTCGGACCTTTGCGCGTCGAAGTGCTGGAAGGACTGCAGAAGCTCCGCGTCGTCCTCGAACCAGGCAGCGAATACGATCTCTCCTTCGACATCACCTTCGACGCCACCATCCCGGCGGCGCTCGAGCCCAAGCACTTTCGCCGTCAACTCGAACGAGTCACGTTCGACACCTCACGCTTCCTGCAGACCGGAACCTGGACCGGATCGCTCACCGTCGACGGGGAGGAGTTCGCGATCGACCCGAAGACGTGGCGGGGGAACCGCGACCGCTCGTGGGGTGTGCGTCCGGTCGGTGAAGCCGAACCGCAAGGCAGACGCGCCGTCGACGGAATCCAGAACTTCTTCTGGATCTACGCGGTCATGCAGTTCGACGAGTTCACGATCTCGGTGATCATGCAGGAAGACGAGCAGGGCAGGCGCATCGTCGAAGAAGCCATGCGAGTGTGGCCGGACGAAGCCAGGGACAACGAATGGCTCGGCCGACCCGAACACGAACTGACGTTCTGCCCCGACACCCGCGACGTCACCGGGGCGAGAGTCACCTTCCACCGGCCGGGCGGTGAAGTCCTGACCGTCACCTGCGAACTGTTGCTGGCCAACTACATCGGAATCGGCACCGGCTACGGGCTCGAACAGGACTGGCGTCACGGAATGTGGCAGGGCGAACTCGTCGTACAGGGACTGCGCCACAAGGTCCACGAGATCGAACCGTTCCAACGCATGTTCTCCCCCGTCGACAATCTCGCGTCCTTCACTCTCACCGAAGGCACGAACACCAACACCGGCACCGGCCTTTTCGAGGTAGCCGCCATCGGACCGCACGAGAAATACGGATTCACCAGTTTCACCGACACCGCACAGGCAGACGACGCGTATGCCCTCGCGGCGACCGACAACACCGAGGAATGAATTGATGACTGACTACGACAAGCTCTACATCGGTGGAGCATGGGTGGCCCCGGCCACCGACCAGGTACTCGAAGTGTTCTCTCCCGCAACGGAGGAGCGCGTCGGCAGCTGTCCCATCGCAGCACCGGCAGACATCGACGCGGCCGTGTCCGCAGCCCGCGCGGCGTTCGAGGGACCGTGGTCACGCACCACCCCCGCCGAGCGCGGCGCGATCCTCGCCAAGGCCGCCAAGCTGATCGAAGAGCGCAGCGCGGAGATCAACCAGCTCATCTCCAACGAGATGGGCCAGCCGCCCGCCATGGTCGGCATGATGCAGCAGACCCCGTCGATGGCGACGCTGGGCTACTACGCCGAGCTGGCCGACAAGTTCGCGTGGGAAGAGAAGCGCACCGGCGCATTCGGGCAGACCAAGGTGACCCGTGAGCCCGTCGGCGTCGTCGCCGCCGTGCTGGCCTGGAACGTCCCGCTGTTCCTGGCGATCAACAAGCTGGCCCCCGCACTGCTCGCCGGCTGCACCGTACTGCTCAAGCCCGCACCCGAATCCCCTCTCTCCGTCCACGTGATCGCCGAGATCTTCACCGAGGCAGGTGTTCCCGAAGGCGTCATCTCCGTGCTCCCCGGCGGAGCCGAGACCGGCGAATACCTGGTCTCTCATGCGGGCATCGACAAGATCACGTTCACCGGATCCAGCGCCGTCGGTCGCAAGATCGGTGCCATCGCCGCGCAGAACCTCAAGCGCTGCTCCCTCGAACTGGGTGGCAAGTCCGCCGCGATCATCCTCGAGGACGCCGACATCGCCGCCGGAATGCCGATGCTCGTCATGTCCGGCCTGATGAACACCGGCCAGGCCTGTGTCGCTCAGACCCGAATCCTCGCTCCCCGTTCGCGTTACGACGAGGTCATCGAGGGAATGAAGACCGCGGCAGGCTTCATGACCGTCGGCGATCCGTCCGATCCCGCAGCACAACTCGGCCCGCTGATCTCCGAGAAGCAGCGCGAGCGCGTCGAGGGCTACATCGCCAAGGGCAAGGAAGAAGGCGCGCGCGTAGTACTCGGTGGTGGACGTCCCGCCGGCCTGGACAAGGGCTGGTACGTCGAGCCGACGATCTTCGCCGACGTGGACAACTCGATGACCATCGCACGCGAGGAGATCTTCGGACCCGTCCTCTCGGTGATCCCGTACGACTCCGAGGACGAGGCCATCAAGATCGCCAACGATTCGGATTACGGCCTCGCCGGATCGGTGTGGACCACCGACATCGATCACGGACTCGAAGTTGCCGCGCAGATCCGCACGGGTACCTACGCGATCAACTGGTACGCCTTCGATCCCGGATCACCGTTCGGTGGTTACAAGAACTCCGGTATCGGACGCGAGAACGGACCTGAGGGCCTCGAAGCCTTCTGCGAGACCAAGTCCGTACTCATGCCGCCCGGCTACGTGGGCTGACCCACCCGGGAGTTGGCACCCTTTGCTGACAGTTGGCACCCGTTCCGACCTGCCGGAACGGGTGCCAGCCCCATGAAATGGGTGCCAACTCCCAGCGAATACACAGATCCACCCGGTACCGTCGAAAACGAATCAGTCATCTCACAAAGGACATTCATATGCTCACCAACGCCATCAACGCTTTCCTCGCACTCTGGGGCAGCGCCTCCGTCGGCAGCAGTGGATACCAGATCCCGCCGGGAACCCTTCCCTTCGGTTCCTGAGACATGAATGTTTGAAGCCCGCCGATTGGTCAATCGGCGGGCTTCAAACGTAATCGAGGCACCATTCAGGCCAGTCCACGCTCCCGACGAAGCGCATCCTCCATCTGCTCATACTCGCGACGCGCAGAATCCCGTTCCAGGATATGACTGCCGTGCGTGCAAAGCTCGGGCGCTCGAACTGCAGGGATGAATATGGAAACGGGCCACGTGAGACCAACTGCTAGAAATCCGAACATTCCTGTAAATATCGCCTCTGTCGAGAAAAAGGAGCGATACACTCCGTGTTTCCTTCTCCAGTAAGACGTCCCTATTGCCCGACCGATTACAGCATAGGAGATGAATGCAATGAATCCGACTACTACCATGTCCATTGAATATCCTCTCGACCGATTGATAACGAATATTTTTCGCCGGATTCAGGCACTCGGCAGCCAACTCTCATAGCGTTGACATCGACGTTCACCGAACCTAATGCGCTAGCCTGAGCAGCATTGACTCATCGGTGCTGCGCGCATGGGCTACCGCCTTGCCCGTGGCACCTCGTGCAATTTCCAAAGGTTCCCCACACCTTCCCCTCCCCGTTGCAGACCGAACATTTGCCGTGCTGGCAATCCCGGCACCTATTGTCGTATCCCATGGTTCACTCCTCGAATTCGCATTGGTCTGAATATTTCTACCCAATCTCGATACTCATGGCAGTCGTCTAATTGACGGACAATCGCCACAGGGTCCTGGTTGCATTCAAGAGAAATCAATTCAGGCTGACCGGGTCCGCAAGAAATATTCGACCACTTGAATCGAATTGACCGTCTCACTGATGGACAGAACCCGCTGAGCGCACTTCGCGCCCAGCGGGTTCTTTGCTTTCACCGACCCGGTATCTACCGGTCCAGAACGTTATCCGCCAATCGATCCTCGCGACCGGACACCAAGGCCTCGGCATCACCGGCGTCCACGTGCCCGAACCAGGTACCGCCGGGGTTCGCGATCACCAACGGCCCCAGGTTGCACGGGCTCAGACAACCGGTTCCCGTCACCTTTGCCGAAGTGCCTTTGGCCGCCGCACTCATGGCCCGGTGGAGTGGCCCTGCTCCGTACGCCATGCAGCGGGGCCCCTTGCACACCAACAGATGTCTATCGTGCTGCTCGATCACGGACCAAGCCGGACTGCGATACGACGCCGGACTGGCAGTGATCGGCTTTCCGGCCGCGCCGAGTTCATCGATCACCTGCGCGGCCACAGCACCTTCGAGCGTTTCCGATTCGTGGAGCGAAACTTCCAGTTCGGCACCGATCCGGGTTTCGCGCCAGTTCGCAACCGCCTTGCTGGTCCACGTGAGCAGGTACCGATCCCTTGGCACCGCAACTGGAATCAACACGACCTTGCCCACGTCATCGGTATGCGCTCGATCGAGTTCCTCGTGAAGGCTCGGCGACGCGACATCGAGGTACGCAATACGAACGTCGGCGTCGGTGCCGGCCCGAACAGCGTCGAACATCCGTCGCGCGGCCGACTCGTCGAGGCCGCTGACGGTCGGCCGTAGTACGACGATCACCCGATGCGAACCACTGTCGACACTCATGCCGACGGCGCGGTTGTCCAGTCGATCCCGCTCGACGGAGCAAGTCCGAACTCTTCGATCTTCGCGCGCAGCTCTTCCGCGCCGTAGACGTTGGGGAATCCGCTGGTGAACATCGCGAGCGGGAGTACGACGAAGCGGTTCTGCTTGACGGCGTCGAGATCGCGTAGGCCTTCTCGGCTCTTGATCGCGTCGATCTTGCCCTGTACTTCGTCAGCGCTCTTCTTGTAGTCCATGATCACGATGACGTCGGGTTCTGACTTCGCGACGGTCTCCCAGCTCGCTTTGAACCAGGTGTTGTCGACGTCGGCGAACACGTTGGTTCCCCCGGCGACGTCGATGATTCCGTTGGGGGCTCCGTTGCCTCCGCTGGTGTACAGATCTTCTTCACCGCTGTCGTAGATCAAAACCTTCGGCTTGTCGGCGGCATCTGGCGCGGACTCCAGACGTGCCAAACGTGAATCCAATTCGGTCAATGCCTCGGCGGCAGTGTCCTCGGTTCCGAACAGCTTTCCGTAATTGGTCACGTCCGCACGAAGGGCATCCCACGGACCCATCGTGCCGAGCGCGGAATCCACTGCGGCACTCTGCCTACAACTATCGGAGATCACATATGCATCGATGTTGTTGCTCTGCAGCGATTCCGGCGTCACACCGGAGGCTCCCTTGAACAAGCCACTGTAGGAGCCGACCACCAGGTCCGCCTGCTTACCCAGAATCGTCTCCATCGTGATCGTTCCGTCCAGGTGTGGGACGTCCGCAATTCCAGGGCCGAACATCGACTCCATGATCGCGTCGTTGTTCGTGTTCAACACGACGGCCGCGAGACGATCCAAACCGCCGACTCGGAGAATGGTGCCGATATTGGCCGCATTGCTTGTCGCAACGACGTTCTCGATCGGAAGCTGGAAAGTGCTTTCGGTCCCGCAGTTCTCCACTGTCACCGAAGTCTTGTCTGCAGCTTCGTCGACGGGCGCGGTTGCCGAGCAGCCGGCAACTGTCAACAACGCTGTCGCGGCTACAACCGCACCGAACGACGCTCGAGTTCTGACATGTATCAAAGTGCACTCTCCGAAAATGATTGTTGTAGTTGAGAATTTCGTGATTCGAATACGAGGTGTGAACGGCCTGTCGCGGGGTTCACGAGCTCGAAAGTCTCGACGCCGAAGACAGTTGCCACCACCGAGGTGGTGAGTACGTCGGATGGATGTCCGAACGCCCTGGCCACTCCATCCGCGAGCACGAGCACCCGATCGCACACTGCCGCAGCCAAATCGAGGTCGTGCAGTGCCATGATCACCGTCCGGTCCAACGACCGGACCAGATCGAGCAGTTCGAGTTGATGCCGGATGTCGAGATGATTGGTCGGCTCGTCGAGGATGAGCACGCCGGCGTCCTGCGCGAGACCTCGGGCGAGAAATACCCGCCGACGCTCGCCGCCGGAAAGCGTGTCCATCGAAGAGAGCCGGTGCTCGATCATTCCGACCTCGCCCAGAGCACGATCAACGACGGCATTCTCGTGCTTTCCGCCGACACTCCAGGGCTTTGTATGTGGCGTGCGCCCCAGAGTCACGTACTCGTGAACCAACAAATCGGCGGGACTCTGCTCTTCCTGCGCCACAAAAGAAATGGCTTTGGCCCGCGAACGCGCGGACATCGCGTGCACGGACTCGCCGCCGACGCGGACGTCACCGTCAGCGATCGGTCCGAGACCGGCAAGCGCACGCAACAAAGTCGACTTGCCCGATCCGTTCGGACCGACGACGCCTACTACTGCACCGGCGTCCGCCGCGATGTCGACGCCCTTGACGACGGTTCGGCGGTCGATGCGGACAACGACTCCGGACGCGGTCACCGCCAGGGCGCGGGCGCTCACGAACTGCCACCGAATCGGTAGCGCCGACGGCCGAGAAGCAGGAGAAACAGCGGGGCACCGATCACCCCGGTCACCACGCTCAGCGGGATCTCGGTCGGCCGCAACGAGGTCCGCGCCACGACGTCGACCCACACCAGGAACGACGCGCCGATCAGCGCTGCCGCCGGCAACACCACTCGATGTCTGGCTCCGACAAGCATGCGTGTGACGTGCGGTATGACCAAGCCTACGAAGGCAATCGCGCCGGACACTGCAACCATCGTGCCGACCAACGCTGCCAGCACGCCGAACAGCACGTTTCGCAGGGTTCGGATGGGAATACCGAGCGAAGCCGCGACGTCCGGTCCGGCCGCCAGCGCATCCAGCCAACCGTGCAGGGCGAACACCGCTGCCGTCAGCAGGAACACTACGATGACCGGCGCCCACAACTTGTCCCAGGATGCCCCGGCCAAACTTCCCAGGAGCCAGAACAATACGGACTGCGCGGCCTGGGAATCATTGGTACGCAGCACCAGAAAACTCGCGATCGCCGACAGGGCGGATGCGGTAACGGTGCCGGTCAGAACCAATCGCAGTGGAGTGATACCGCCTTGCAGCGTCGCGATGGTGAAGACGAGAATCGCAGCTCCCAACGCCCCGATCATCGCGCCGAAACTGAGCGCCCACACTCCCGCGCCGGCGAACAGTCCGGTGGTGATGACGGCGGTGGCACCTACACTCGCGCCGGACGACACTCCCAGCAAGTGGGGATCGGCGAGAGCGTTGCGGACGAGGGTTTGCACCACCGCGCCGGCGACGGCAAGGCCAGCGCCGACGGCCAGACCGAGCAGTACCCGAGGTGCTCTGATCCCCCACACGATCGCAAGTTCGGAACGCGTGACGGGTGGGCCCCCGAAGCGCGAGTGCACCACGTCCACCACAGTGGACACGGGGAGCATCTCGGATCCGAATGCCAACGCGCACACAGCAGAGAGCACGGTGACGACCAGCAGAGCGGGCAGCACGATACCCGGACTGAGCCGTCCGCGAGGCGCACCAGCCTTCGGCGAAGGCAGGTGGGTAGGTGGAGACAGAGCTCCGCCAACAGCATTCATGGTGTGACCGATCCATCCTCGTGGCATGACACAACGTCAACGAGGGTGGTATCTGGCTACGGTCGACGCAGGGACGACCTCACAGTGGCGGGACCGCGCCGGAATTGCACCGACTTCCCATTACCTCGATGATGACGTCAGCACCATAACGGACCGCAGTCACCATTCGATACACCGGATCAGGATTCCGACGCGATCATCGATCTCGCCTGCCGCACGACGGCTTCCGTTCGCACTCGAAGGTCTTCGGGTGAATCCGATTCCAGCACAACCCGATGCACCTGGCTGTCCACGGCAGTCACAGTCAGCCGCGACGTCAACAACGCATCGTCCGCACTGAAACCGCGGCTCTGCAAGTACTCCGAAAAACCCAGTACCAGTTGCCGATTCATTCCTTCGACCTGCGCGATGAGCTCACGCGTACGCGGAACCTGATCGTAGAGCAGGTGAAAGAACTCTCGCGGCTTACTGTTCACTTCGACCGCGCACTCCACCAACATCCGGACGGCCTCGTCCGGGGTGAGCTCACGCTCGACGATGTCGGCAAGGCAGAGCGCAAAACTCTCCCGCGCAGCACTCACGTGACGGTTCGCCAACTCCGCGAGGATCTCGTACTTGTCGCCGAAATACTGGTAGAGCGAGCCCACCGACACCCCTGCCTCGTCAGCGATCCGGTTGGTGGTCGCTGCCATGCCCTCCGACGCGAAAACGCGAGTAGCTGCCTCCAGGATCGCGTCGTAGGTAGCCCTCGAGCGCTGCTGGGAGGGCCTTTTCCGCCGAGTCGACACGGTCCTCCGATGCGAGTTGTCAGCCGCGACGCCGGTACCGAGAATCGTGTAGGTGACCAGCGCCGATTACTCGAAGTTTATGCCCGACCGGTACACCGACCACATGCCGGCGCCGACCCCGACGTGGTGGGAGTGGAACGGCAACACCGTCCACGTCGCACGGGCAGTGGCTCCAGACGCGCCGGTTCGTGTTCTCGGCATCCACGGCGCCGGCGGCTACTCGGGCGCGTTGTGGCCGTTCGCCGGGATCGGCGTGAAACTCGGAGCCGAAGTCCTCTTCCCCGATCTTCCGCTGTACGGCGACACCGTCGTAGCCGATCCCGCCGGCGTCCGGTACGAGCAGTGGGTCGATCTCCTCTGCGATCTCGTCCGGGCCGAGAAGGCAGCCGACGATCGGCCGCTGGTGTTGTTGGGCGCCAGCATCGGCGGTCTGCTGGCCTACGAAGTAGCCGCGCGGACCGGTCTGTCCGACGCCGTCGTCGCCACCTGTCTGCTCGATCCCTCGAATCCGTCGGCCAGAGCTGCCGCGGCGCGCTTCGGCCCGATGGGTGTCTACGGCGCTCCCCTGATGCGCCGCACCGAACGACTGGTGGGCCGTATCCGCGTGCCCATCCGTTGGGTCGCCGACGTCGCGAACATGAGCAGCAACCGTGAACTCGCGACGCTGTGCGCAACCGATCCGCGCGGTGGCGGTGTTCGGGTGCCACTCGGATTCCTCAGCAGCTACTTCTCGTTCGAGCACACCGCACCCGAAGCATTTCGGACGACGCCCGTTCTGCTCACCCACCCGGCCGACGACCGATGGACGCCACCCGAACTGAGCTTGCAGTTCCTCCGCCGCATCAACGCACCCACCGAATTCGTGATGCTGGACGGGTGCGGGCACTTTCCCGTCGAAGAGCCGGGCCTGACGCAGTTCCACGACGCCGTCGACACACTGCTGCGCTCCGTCGCCGAGCGTCGTCACCGCACGAAACCGTCGTCACCCGCCTAGCCTGAGAATCGTGAGCACCGAAACGGAAGCATCGGCCGACGAGAGCACCACGACGGTCGTACTGGCGTTTGCGGCGAACGCGCTGATCGCCGGTGCCAAGACGGCGGCCGCCATCGTCACCGGATCTGCATCGATGGTCGCAGAGGCCACCCACTCCTGGGCCGATACCGGCAACGAAGTGCTGCTGCTGATCGCGAACCGCCGCTCGAAACGGGTTCCCGACCGAGACCAGCCACTCGGGTACGGCCGGGAGGCATACATCTGGTCAATGTTCGCCGCCCTCGGACTGTTTGCACTCGGCGCAGGTGTCTCGATCACTCATGGCATCCAGGAACTGTTCCATTCCGAACCGGCGTCCGACTTCGCTGTCGCCTACGCCGTCCTCGGCGTCTCGTTCATCCTCGAAGGCATCTCGTTCCGGCAGGCGTACAAACAACTCCGAAACGAAGCGTCCGCCGTGAACCGCGACGTCATGACCCAGGCACTCAACACATCCGACCCGACGACTCGGGCCGTGTTCGCCGAAGATGCTGCGGCACTTATCGGTTTGGTCATCGCGTTCGTCGGTGTTCTGTTGCACCAGGTCACCGGTTCGCCGATCCCCGACGCCCTCGGCTCCATCTTCGTCGGCATTCTCCTCGGGGTCATCGCAATCATTCTGATAGATCGGAACCGCCGCTTCCTGGTCGGCGAAGAGGCCTCACCGACGCTGCGGGCAGCAGCCGTCGAAGCTCTCACCCAACTGCCCGAGATCAACCGAATCACGTTCCTACGCATGGAATACCTCGGGCCGCGGCAGGTCTACCTGGTGGCCAGCGTCGACCTGGTCGGCGACTACGCGGAATCCCGAGTGGCCCACACGTTGCGCGAACTCGAACGCTCACTCGAGCAGAGCCCACGCGTCGTGCGGGCGATCCTGACCCTCTCGACGCCCGAAGAACCGTCGATCGCAGTCTGAACTTCCGGCCGGGCGATAGGCTCTTTCGATGCGCGCACTGATCGTGATTCTGATGGTTCTGGGATTTGCAGTCGGGGGAATTCCCCTGGTGGGCAGTCTGATCGACGTGATGACCAGTCCTGACGACACCATTGTCTATCAGGGTGCGTACGAACCGATCCGGGGTGTGCAGATGAGTCGCGACTACGAGTCGAGCCTGGACATCTCCTACATGGCGCTCCCAGACAAATCGCCCCAGTGGTTGATTCTCGCCTGCTACCCCCTGATCGGAGCAGCACTGGGCGCTCTGACGGCGGCCGTACTGGGACGTCTCGGGTGGCGCCTGACACGCGCCTGAGCAGACGCCGATGGCCACCCGTCGTCTACACGAGGGGTGGCCATCCGAGGAATACGTTCAGATGTACATCGCAGGGTCGATGTAACTGTTCGGGTCCACCAGTTTTTCCTTGGTGGTCCGTGGCCGCGCCACCGCCGGGATACCCGTCGCGATGGATTCGGCCGGAACATCTCTGGTGACAACGGCATTGGCGCCGATAGCGCTACCTTCACCGATGACGACAGGTCCGAGGATCTTGGCACCAGCGCCGACGGTGACCCGGTCTCCCAGCGTCGGGTGACGCTTGACCTGTTCGAGCGAGCGACCACCGAGAGTGACGCCGTGATAGAGCATCACGTCGTTACCGACCTCGGCCGTCTCCCCGATCACGACGCCCATGCCGTGATCGATGAAAAACCGCCGACCGATGGTGGCACCGGGATGAATCTCGATGCCGGTGACGAAGCGTGTCAGCTGCGAGAGCACTCGCGCCGGGCCGCGTAGCGCAGGGACGGCCCACATGCGATGTGCAACCCGATGCGCCCAAATAGCATGCAGCCCTGAATAAACGAGCGCGTTCTCCACATTGCTGCGCGCGGCAGGATCCTGACCGCGCGCAGCCTGCAGGTCCTCGCGAATTGTCCCGAGGATACTCACAAGTCTCAGTCCCGGATGTGTTCGAACAGCGGGGTGGAGATGTAACGCTCGCCGAAGTCGCACACGACAGCCACGATCAGCTTGCCGGCGTTTTCCGGACGCTTCGCCAACTCGAGTGCTGCCCAGACGATGGCGCCGGACGAGATGCCGCCCAGGATGCCTTCCTTGGTGCCGAGTGCGCGAGCGACCTCGATGGAATCGGGGAACGAGACGTCGATGATCTCGTCGTAGATCTCGCGATCGAGGACGTCGGGCACGAAGTTCGCGCCGATTCCCTGGATCTTGTGGGGGCCGGGCTGGCCACCGTTGAGGATCGGCGAGTCGATGGGCTCGACGCCCACGATCTTGACCTCGGGCTTGTACTTGCGAAGGGTGCGTCCGACGCCGGTGATGGTGCCGCCGGTGCCGATGCCGGACACGAAGATGTCGACGGCGCCGTCGGTGTCGGCCCAGACCTCTTCGCCCGTCGTTGCCTCGTGGATGGCCGGGTTGGCCGGGTTCGCGAACTGGCTGGCCGAGACAGCGTTCTCGGTCTGCTCGACGATTTCCTTGGCCTTGGCGACCGCACCGGCCATGCCCTCGGATCCCGGGGTCAGCACGATCTCGGCGCCGTAAGCACGCAGCATCACGCGACGCTCGGTGGACATGGTCTCGGGCATGGTCAGGATGACCTTGTAGCCACGAGCAGCACCGACCATGGCGAGTGCGATACCCGTGTTACCGCTGGTTCCCTCGACGATCGTGCCACCGGGCTTGAGTGCTCCGGACTTCTCGGCGGCGTCGATGATCGCCACGCCGATCCGGTCCTTGACGCTGTTGGCCGGGTTGTAGAACTCGAGCTTGACGGCGACCTGTGCGCCCAGGCCCTCGGTCAGACGGTTGAGCCGCACGATCGGGGTGCGCCCGACCAATTCGGTCACGTTGTTGTAGATCCCGCTCATATCTGGTCCTCCTGAGGATCGAGTGTGTCGACCCGCTCGCTGATCACTGCTTTACGGCTGAACTGCTTAACGGCTACAGGCAAGGGCATACAGACGACCGATGCCGCATCGGTTCATCAAATTGAACCAATGCGGCATCAGGCCACTACATACGGGGGCGGTTTATCAGGCCAACCGCTGCTTCAGAGCTTCGAACTCGTCGCGAATGCCGGTCGGCAGCTTCTCGCCGACGAAGTCGAACCACTCTTCGATGAGCGGGATCTCGGCCTTCCACTCGTCGATGTTGACCGCGAGGGCCTCGGTGATGTCGGCGTCCGACACGTCCAGGCCTTCGATGTCGAGTGCCGATCCGGTGGGAACGACGCCGATCGGGGTGTCGATACCGGCAGCCTTGTGCTCGATACGCTCGACGATCCACTTCAGGACGCGAGAGTTCTCGCCGAAGCCTGGCCACAGGAAGCGTCCGTCGTCGCCGCGGCGGAACCAGTTGACGTAGAAGACCTTGGGGAGCTTGGACGCGTCCGCGGACTTGCCGAGGTCGATCCAGTGCTGGAAGTAGTCACCGACGTTGTAGCCGAGGAACGGCAGCATTGCCATCGGATCGCGGCGAACCGTACCGACCTGGCCTTCGGCTGCTGCGGTCTGCTCGGAGCCGACCGTTGCACCCATGAAGACGCCGTGCTGCCAGTCGCGAGCCTCGGTGACCAGCGGAACCGTCGTCTTGCGGCGTCCGCCGAACAGGATTGCCGAGATCGGCACGCCCTTCGGGTCGTCCCACTCGGGAGCCATGATCGGGCACTGCGACATCGGGGTGCAGTAACGCGAGTTGGGATGAGCCGCATGGGTGCCCGACTCGGGCGTCCACTCATTGCCCTTCCAGTCGATCAGGTGCTGCGGGTCGCCTTCGAGGCCTTCCCACCAGACGTCACCGTCGTCAGTCAGAGCGACGTTGGTGAAGACCGTGTTGCCCTGGTCGATGGTGCGCATGGCGTTGGGGTTCGAGGACCAGTTGGTGCCGGGAGCCACGCCGAAGAAACCGAATTCCGGGTTGACGGCGTACAGCTGTCCGTCCTCACCGAAACGCATCCAGGCGATGTCGTCACCGAGGGTCTCGGCGCGCCACCCGGGGATGGTCGGCTGGATCATCGCGAGGTTGGTCTTGCCACAAGCGGAGGGGAATGCCGCCGCGATGTAGTAGGCCTTGTCCTCGGGCGAGATGAGCTTGAGGATGAGCATGTGCTCGGCCAGCCAGCCCTCGTCGTGCGCCATTGCCGAGGCGATACGCAGCGAGTAGCACTTCTTGCCCAGGAGAGCGTTTCCGCCGTAGCCGGAACCGAAGCTCCAGATCTCACGATCCTCGGGGAAGTGGGTGATGTACTTGGTGTCGTTGCACGGCCACGCGACGTCTTCCTGGCCTTCGGCCAGCGGAGCGCCCAGCGAGTGCAGCGCCTTGACGAAGAATCCGTCGGTGCCGAGCTTGTCGAGAACCTTGCTGCCCATGCGGGTCATGACGCGCATGGATACGACGACGTACTCGGAATCGGTGAGCTCGACGCCCAGCTTCGGGTCCTCGGCGTCGAGGGGGCCCATGCAGAACGGCACGACGTACATGGTGCGTCCACGCATGCAACCGCGGTACAGGTCACCCATGAGGGTGCGCATCTCCGCCGGGTCCATCCAGTTGTTGGTGGGACCTGCGTCGATTTCTTCCTTCGAGCAGATGTACGTACGCGATTCGACTCGCGCGACATCGGACGGATCGGAGTTGCCGAGGAAAGAGTTCGGCTTCTTCTCGTCGTTGAGGCGGGTGAAGGTTCCTGCCTCGACCAACTTCGTTGTCAGTCGGTCCCATTCTTCGTCCGAGCCGTCTGCGAAGACGACGCGATCAGGCTGGGTGAGTTCGGCAACCTCTTGCACCCATGCAAGCAGTTCCTTGTGCTGCGTGGGGGGCGTGCCGTCAGTTCCATTGAGACCGGGAATGGTCGCTGAGGTCATCAAACTCTCCTGGGGTGAGCCGGAACCGGGTTCTCGTGACACCGGATGCGAACTGCAGCGCCCCGATACCAGTCGATCCCGGTGTCCCCCTCTCGACGGGGTCCAGCCGCGTCATCCACTCACGTGGATTTCACGGACGCCGGGTGTCCTATGTATTGAGGTTAACGCTGGCTGTTCACCTGCAGGTAATCGGGTGCGGTCAGAAATGTCACAGAAACGATTCAGTTGGTGTGTTCAGGTGCCTACCCGGCGCTCAGAGCACATAAACGGAAGCTTTTCAGAGCGCTCCGGCATCGATTTTCTGCCACACGAGGGCGCCTTCGTCGTCTCGACTGCATTCCCAGGCCGAGTAGTCGCCGTCCGAGTCGATCATCGTGAGGCGATCGGCGCTACCGTCGCGATCGAAATCGGACACGATCACGACGGCGTCGTCGGAGTGGACGACACGGCTGTCGACCGTTCCGTCACCGTCCAAGTCGAAGGCGTCGAAGTTCAGGTCGCCGGCATCGACCGGTCCCGACGCGGGCCCGAAGGTCTCGGGCTCGATACGCCCAGGATCGAGCGCTTCGGCTTCGTGCCCGTCGATGTGTCCGGCCGTGATCAGAAATGCTTCCATTACTCCCCCTACTGGATGGTGACCTACTGCTTCGGCAACCCCTACCGAAACCGTCCGCTCAGTATTACCAGACCCCGACGATCAGTCGTGGCCGAAATTGCCGCACTGTGGAGAACTCTGCACTCGCGAAATGATCAGTAGGCGGTGTTCAAAACGGCGAGGTCGCGCTCGCACGACGCGAGCTGACCCGATCTGGCCGCGGCGAGCTCACGAAGTTCACCGTCGATCTCCACGATTCGAGCCTGCGCCGACGCCAACTGCTCGCGACTCTCCGCCATGATCGCCGCTCCCAGATCCGCCTCGGCCTCGAGCAGCACGCTCTGCACTCGCTGCTCCCACTGAGCGCGAACCGCCGACATCGATTCGACGATCCACGACCTGGAGTGGGCACGATCGGCCGTCAGCCCGCGAGTTCGCGCCAACCACCACGCCGCGGCGCCACCCAGAATCAACGTCACGGGGATACTTGCGAACTCCAAGGCCGGAATCATTTCCAGCGGAGTCACTGCGATACGGCCGAGGCCGAGACCCGCGGACGCGCCGACAAGAATTGTCACCCGGTCCTCGTTTCCGCGCTGACGGCCCGGCAGGCCCTCCGGAATCTGCGGGGAAGGCATGTATCCGTTCGTCCCCGCAGATTCCACCGCTGCCGCCATCGCGGCGTCGAACACCCGGGTGTGGTGGTCGACCTCGTGCTGCAGTCGCGTCGGCACGCTGCCCAATTCGGCTCGCGAGGCCGTGTCGACCCAGGCACGTGCCCCGGCGACCGTCGCCCGGGTTGCCTCGGCGATTTGTTGTGACAGATCCCCGCGCGCTCGTTGCAGTCGGCTTCGCACCTGCACCAGGCGTTCGCCTCGCCGGCCGTCACGGTCTGCGAGCAGCTGCGATCGCTCTGCCCGCAGTTCGGCACCAGGAACACCGTCACGTAGATTCCGGATCTCCATCTCGATCATCCGGCGCGTCTGTGCGATGACTCCGGAATCCGAACCACCTGCTTCCCTCTCCCGTGCCGCCCGGCTCACGACCGCAACGAGTGACTGCTCCTGACCAGGCGCAATCGGGACCACGGGAGCCTGCGCAAAAGCGGTGCAGTGCGAAGCGAGAATCTCGGCATCACGCCGGCGCACCACCTGCCAGTCTCGATAGACGTCGACGCGGGTCAGCGCCACCACCACCGGGGTTCCGCTCGCCGCAGCGTCGCCGAGGAGAAGGAGATCCTCGCGTCCGATCACACTGGCGGCGTCGACGACCAGAAGTACGACGTCGGCGTCCACCTCGCGTGTCACTGACGAACAATCATCCGAAGCATCGAACATCTGCGCGACGTCTTCCCGTCCACACCTTGGTGGACCGACAACGTAAATGCGAGTGCCACTGGATGTTTCGGCGGCGACCCGACGACCCGGATCGGATGCCGGATTCCATCGCTGCACCACGCGCAGCACCGAATCCGGAAGTACCGAAACGCTATTCATCGGTCACCGCCGGGGCAGAGCGATCGCCTCCGAGCTGCGCCCACCGACGCACATACCCGCGTCGAATCAGTGAGACCCGTTGTTGCGGACACTGTTCCGACTCGTTCATGAGCTCGCTCCACCACCGGCTGCACGTGCCCGCGTCGTCAGCAGTCCGAGGATCGGGAGGTTCGCCTTGACGCAGGGCTCGAATTTCGGGGCTCATCATCGCCGCCGCGGCGCCGAACAACACCGCGGAGTCCGAACTCAGATACAACTCGATCTCGTCCCTGCCCGCAGCGCTGCGCGAGGCAGATCGCCTCAGCGCCGGGCCGATCTGCTCGACCCGGCCCCACCACTGCGCCTCCAGAACAGGTCCGAGAGCCGCGAACAACTCTTCGACGCCGCGCCCGGTCAGTGTCTCCACCGGAACCGTGGGCACGCCGACGTTCTCCGAGATTTCCGCCGCCCGTCCCAGCGCCTCGTCCCAGCGCGGACCGAACAAGTCAGCCTTGTTCGCAGCGACGACCACACGATCGGAAACTCGAGCAATGGCTCGGCCGTCGACGTCGCGGACCGCGTCGACCACCACGTAGACAACGCAACGACGACCCAGATCGGGGTTCGACGTTCCAGGGACATCGAATGCCCTCGACTCGGTCACCACAACCGGTGCGCCGACAACTCTGCGCGAGAACCGGTCGTCGCGCCCCAGGATTCGCGCCAACGACGACCGCCCCACCCCGGCCCGTCCGGCGACCACCAGCTCGAGCGGCGCAGTCAGCGATCCGAGCACCGAGTGGACCGCCTCTGCGGCTCCCGAATCGATCGACGTCAGCCGATATGCCAGAGCGCGCAGCTGATCGATCGGCTCCGAGCAGGCGTCGTCGATCGATTCTGCGGGCAACATTCGTGACCACTCACGGCATGCAAATCCTGTGTTCATCCCCACCCCACGTCCCCATCGTGTCGGTGAGATTCTGTCAGGTTCTCGGCAAGGACGGCAGGTGACACCGCCCTTTCGCCGACAGTCCGAAGTCGACGGTTTCAGGACTTTCCGTGGAAAGTCTCAACTCAAACTTCAGACCCGTCTGCGCTAAACGGGGGTCATGCGTGACAATGGGTTCGTGAACGAAGCCGATCAGCATGCACCGCAGACCCCTGACACGGGGCAGACGGACCACACCAAGGGGTCCCGTCTCCATCCGAGAGTGACCAGCTTTCGCTCTCGCCGGGGTGCGCTGACCGACGCACAGCAGCAGGCTTGGGACCGTCAGTGGCCGCTCATCGGCGCCGACGTCTCGGACACACCGCTCGATGCGAACGCCTGGTTCGGACGTGAAGCACCCCTGATCATCGAGATCGGTTCGGGTACCGGCACCGCGACGGCCGCAATGGCCAAGGCGGAACCGCACGTGAACCTGATCGCGATCGAGGTGTACCGCCCAGGGCTCGCGCAGCTTCTCCAGCAGGTCGAACGCGAAGAAATTCCCAACGTCCGCGTACTGCGCGGTGACGCGATGGACGTACTCGAGAACATGGTCGCCCCCGAATCGCTGACGGGCGTCCGGGTGTTCTTCCCGGATCCGTGGCCCAAGGCCCGCCATCACAAGCGTCGCCTCCTGCAGGGGCCGACGTTCTCGCTGATCGCCAACCGTCTCAAGCCTGGCGGAGTGCTGCACGTGGCAACCGATCACGCCGAGTACGCCGAATGGATCGAAGAAGCCGGCGATGCCGAGCCGCTGCTGACCGCACTCGACTGGGAGTCTCCGATGACCCACGAGCGTCCGGTCACCAAGTTCGAGGACAAAGCCCATAAGGTCGGAAGTGCAATCACCGAGCTTATATGGGGGAAGATCAGAGCATGAGCGTCAGCGAACAGCTATCCGACGACGTGACGTCGTCGGAATCTCCTCTCGACTTCGGTCGTGACTCCCGCCACCCCAAGCGGGTGCTTCTGGTCTGGGACGCCCCTAACCTCGACATGGGCCTCGGCGCCATCCTCGGTGGCCGGCCTACCGCCGCCTACCGGCCACGATTCGACGCTTTGGGTCGTTGGCTGCTCTCTCGCACCGCCGAACTGTCCGCACAGAACAGCGGCACGCTCGAGCCTGAAGCGACCGTCTTCACCAACATCGCGTCCGGCAGCGCCGACGTCGTTCGTCCTTGGGTCGAAGCCTTGCGTAACGTGGGTTTCGCGGTGTTCGCCAAGCCGAAGGTCGATGAAGACAGCGATGTCGATTCGGACATGCTCGAGCACATCGCGCTCCGGTACGGCGAGGGCCTCGCCGGAATCATGGTCGCGTCCGCCGACGGCCAAGCGTTCCGCGAACCTCTCGAGGACATCGCAGCAACCGGTATCCCGGTCCAGGTTCTCGGGTTCCGTGAACACGCCAGCTGGGCTGTGTCGTCCGATATCTTGGACTTCGTCGATCTCGAGGACATCCCAGGTGTCTTCCGTGAGCCTCTGCCACGGGTAAGCCTGGACACCCTGCCCGACGAGGGCGCCTGGTTGCAGCCGTTCCGACCGCTTTCTGCCCTGCTCATCGGGCGAAAAAGTGTTGCCGAGTAGGAGTTGATCAGTGTTCGCCAGCTGGGGAAGCATCGTCTATCGAGCCCGCTTCACCGTCATCGCTGTCATGGTGGCGGGGCTCCTCGGGCTCGCTGCGTACGGCCTGAGCCTGCAGGATCATCTCAGCCAGAGCGGCTGGGACGATCCGGGGTCGGAATCGGTAGAGGCTGCCAAACTCGCTGACGGCACGTTCGGACGCAGCACGACGGGTGACGTTCTGGCGCTGTACACGGCGCCGGAGGGCAAGACCGTCGACGACCCCGAGTTCCAAGCTAAGGTCATCGACAATCTGCAGCGGCTCGTCGCCGACAACCCCGACCAGATCATGAAGATCAACGGCTCGTACTTCAAGGTCGACAACGGTCTCTCGGTGGCGGCCCTTGCGGACAAGACCAAGCAACACGCGGTCACCAGCATCGCGATCGCCGGCGACAACGACACCGCGGTGTCCAACAACTTCCGCGACGTCGAGTCGCAGTTCTACATCGACGGCGTCGACGTGCAGCTGGCCGGCCTGCAACCTGTCGCGAATTCGCTCAACGACACGATGGCCAACGACATCAAGCGCATGGAAATGCTCGCGATTCCCGCCGTCGGTGTCCTGCTGTTCTTCGTCTTCGGTGGCGTCGTCGCTGCGGCCCTCCCGTTGATCGTCGGCGGTCTGACCGTCATCGGCGCCAACGGCATCATTCGACTGATCACCAACTTCACCGAGGTCAACGCGTTTGTTGCGCCCGTGGTCTCTCTGGTCGGCCTGGGTCTCGCGATCGACTACGGACTGTTCATCGTCAGCCGTTTCCGAGAAGAGATAGCCGAGGGGTACGACACCCCGACCGCAGTACGCCGAACGGTCATGACGGCGGGTAGAACGGTCATGTTCTCGGCGACCATGGTTGCCGTCAGCCTCGGCGGTCTGCTGTTGTTCCCGCAGGGCTTCCTCAAATCGGTGGCCTACGGCGCCATTGCTGCCGTCATGCTTGCCGCGATCTCGTCCATCACGATTCTTCCCGCGATTCTCGGCATTCTCGGCAAGCGGATCGACGCGCTGACCTTCAAGAAACTGCGCCAGACCAAGACCAACGAGGAAATCGAGAACGGTTTCTGGGGCAAGCTCACCCGCTGGGTCATGCAGCATCCGCTCAAGGTCGCGGTCCCGATCGTCGCGGCTCTACTGCTGATGATCATTCCGCTGACGGGCATCAAGTTCGGCGGTATCAACGAGACGTACCTGCCCCCGGACAGCCCCACGCGTGTCGCGCAGGCGCAGTTCGACGAACTCTTCCCCGGCAATCGCACCGAGCCCGTTCGACTCGTCATCGAGGGAGCGGACAACACCACTCTCGGTCAGATTTCCAAGACCGCAAACGCTGCGCCGGGTCTGGTCGAGAAGTTCACCCCGGAGGTTGCGACCAAGGACGGTGTCAACGTCCTCAAAGCCGGTCTGACCGAGCGCAACGAGGCACGTCCCACCATCGACTATCTGCGATCCGCGGATTGGCCCGAGGGCACAACTGTGCTCGTCGGCGGTACTCCGGCCATCGAGCAGGACAGCGTCGACGCGTTGCTCGACCGTCTGCCGCTGATGGTCGTATCGGTCATCCTGCTGACGACGCTGCTGATGTTCTTGACGTTCGGTTCGCTCGTCCTGCCCATCAAGGCTGCGTTGATGAGCGCGCTCGGCCTGGGTTCGACGCTCGGAATCTTGACCTGGATCTTCATCGACGGGCACGGTTCCGGTCTCTTGAACTTCACGCCGGGACCGATCATGTCTCCCGTCCTGGTGTTGATCATCGCGATCGTCTACGGCCTGTCGACCGACTACGAAGTGTTCCTGCTCTCCCGCATGGTCGAAGCGCGAGCGCAGGGCGCGAGTACTACCGAATCCATCCGAATCGGCACGGCACATACCGGCCGGATCATCACCGCTGCCGCACTGATTCTGATCGTGGTCACCGGTGCATTCGGCCTGTCCGATCTGGTGATGATGAAGTACATCTCGTACGGCATGATCTCCGCGCTGATCATCGACGCCACACTGATCCGAATGTTCCTGGTCCCCGCGACCATGAAACTGCTCGGCGACGACTGCTGGTGGGCCCCGGCCTGGATGAAGCGGATCCAGCAGAAGATCGGGCTGGGTGAGCCGATCCTCGACAACGAACTTGTGCTCGCAAACGTCCCGCAGATCGCGCCCGTCGGTGCGATCGCCGGACCGGGTCAGCCGCGCAAGATCGAAGCGGCCTCGCGGGTCATGCCGCCGCCTGCCCCGGCTGCACAGCCGGAAAGCGGACCTCGTGTTCCCGATCCTCTCACCGAGCCCATTCCGCTCAGCGAAATGACGATCAAGGCACCGAACACGGATACACCTGCCGCGGAGAAGCCGGCACCGCGACGTCGTCTCGATATCGGGAGTGCAGCCAGCGCGCCCCAGAACTTGATCGAGGCACCGGTCCCCAATCCTTCGTACCGACCGCAACCGAACACCACCGACAAGCGGAGAAACCCGACGCCCGCTGCGCCGGCCGAGCGTCCCATCGAGAGTTGGTTGTCGGACCTGCGGGCTCGGGAACAGACTCCCCCGGCCTCACGGCCGCTGCCGGTGGTCCGGACGCCTTCGCGTACTAACGGTTCGGCAAGCAGCGGTTCAGGTACCAACGGCTCGAGCCGGAATGGCTCTGCAAACGGTGCTACCAACGGTTCTGCAACAAATGGCGCTGCAACAAATGGCGCTGCAACAAACGGCTCGGCCCCGACCTCGGTGGAGGCGACCCCCCAGTCGCCGCCTCCACCGATCGCTCCGGAGCGTCGTCCCACCGAGCCCCGAGTCTCGGATGCCTCTGACGGCGACGACAACGCCACCGGCAGGCACCGACCTGACGACGCAGGCGCCATCAGTGTCAGCGAGCTCATCGCTCGCCAGAAGCGGAGCTGACCTGCTCCTGCTTGGCGAAGGCTCGTGCATAACGAGTCCCGACCAGCAGGAGCAGCAAGCCGACCACCAGGAAGGCAGCGCTGCGCACCAGCCCACTGAGCGTGGCCAGGTCGAAGAGGAACAGCTTGGCCACTGCCGCGCTGGTGAGAGCAAGACCAGCTCCGAGCAAAACGCGAGCATGCTGACGGTTGTTCAGGCCGAGCACCAGCGCTGACGTGGCGGCAAGCATCCAGACGATGGTTGCAACGCTGTGCCCGGCAACAAATCCGGTTGCACTGTCGAAGATTTCGACGCCGGATGAGACGAGCGCACACGTCACCGCGTAGAGGACACCAAACCCTGCGGCCGCCCATAGAACCGCTGCATTCGAATCGGCGATCAACTTCAGTCGGTGAATCGCCCACACCAGCATCACCAGTGCACCTATCGCCGTCAGGCTCGAGAGTGCCGTGATCGCACCGAGTTGCATGGATGCGGCACGGGCAGTCGTCAACGCTTCCGGCGGAACCGTCGTGAGGTATCCGATCGATCCGATTGCCGCAAAGGCGGTTCCGAGGGCGAAGACGAAGCGCGAACCTGCATACAGCGAGACTCCGAGGAAGATCATGCCGACGGTGAGGACCAGCGGTACGACCAGAGATTCCGTCGCCCCGGACAAGCAGCACAGCAACAATGCGAGAGCGCCGGTTGCGCCCAGTCCGAATCGCAGTTGCGTCGGCAAAGGCTTGGCTGCCGCTGCAGCGGAAAGTAGTAGTAGCGCAGCAATTCCGTACAGCACTGCGGATTCGGTGCGCCCGAGCACGGCCCCGACGCTCATCAGCGGAAGGGACGAGACAACAAAGGTAGCGGTGGACCACGCCCCGGCAACTCCGCCGCGCGAGGGCGAACCCGTCCACTGCATAGCCATCGCGCAGCCCGCGCCCACTATTGCAACCACGCCGGCACTGATCACCAATTGCACTGCACTGTTACCGGATTCGCTGAAGATGGACTCCGACGCTATCGCTACGAGCAGCGCGAGAACCACCGGTACTGTGCGCGCCATGCCCAGGTACTTCCAGTCACGACCGAGTTGGGCGGAGAACGTCGCCGACTGGATCGCGAAGAGGAAACCGATGAGAGTCAACGATATTCCCGACGTCAACACGGGAGCCAGCACCGCTGCGCCCAGAACGATCATGAGCGCCAGTGATTCGGAATCCCATTTCACCCCCAAAGCAACGCCGGCCGCGGCAATCCCGAAGGCAATAACCACCGCGAGCGGCGTCGTCACCCAACCGTAGAGAACAGAGGCAGCGACGACGTCGAGGTACATTCCCGCAAAACCGGTGGCAGCCAGAGCAATTGCCCCCACTTTGCCGCCTGGTCGTCCGTGGACCCGCACTCCGGCAAACACCAAGGCGCCGGAAAGGAGTGCGCCAACGAGCACCCGGAGCGGCGGCCCGAAGAATCCGGCCTGCGCTGCAAGTACCAGCAGCATCACGACGCCGATCAGTGTGACGGCTACACCGGCGGCGGCCAGGAGTCGACTGATGACACCGTCGCGTTGCCACCAGGGCTGGCGAGGTGCGGCAACCGGATACGTCGGCGGCTGCCAGGTGGGCACGTTCTGCTGAGGACGCATTGGCGGCATCTGTGGCGCCGGAGCTGCGGGTGCAGGAACTACCGGCATGGGCGGGGGCACAGTAGCCGAGGCCAGCTGAGTCTGCAGGATCGACAGGTTCTGGCCCATGTGGCGCAACTGCCGGCCGATGCTGTCGCACTCGGCCGAGAGGGCGGTCACCAGTCGCGGATCGACGGCGGGAGAGCTCGGTGTGGTCATGGCTACGAGCTTGCTGCGTGGCCGAGCCGATCAGATGAGTAGTACTACTCGATCAGCCTGGGGAGTTCTCGTATTCAACTGAGGACATCTTCGACTGACGGCACCATCGACCGACTGCATCATCGACCGACAGGGAACTATCGCCGAGGCGCTGCATTCCGCAATCGTTCGGAGAGCAACCGACCCGAAGTGTGAAGCGGAGCGGGATCCTGACGCGCCCGAGCGAGGACAAGCGCGCCCTCGAGTGCGGACAAAGCGAGAATTGCCTCGGACTCTGCGTCTTCGCGGGACCAACCGTCGGCTTCGAGGCGCTGAGCCAGCAGCCCCAGCCACGAGTTGTACCCGTCCGCACAAGCACCACGGATGACCTCGGATTCGGTTGCGGCATCCAGTGTTGCCGTAGCCAGGGCGCATCCACGTTCGTAGTCCGAATCCGACAAACGCGCAGCCAGTGCGGCAGCAAATGCCGAGATCGCGGTGGCGGCATCGGGTGAGCTCTCCAGGAGATGCCGGATGAAATCGGCCATTGCCTCACCGCGTCGCCTCAGAGCCTCGCCTGCGAGTTCTTCCTTGCCACCGGGAAAGTGAAAGTACAAGGACCCCTTGGTGGTCGCGCTCGCCGAGAGCACTTCCGACACACCCGTTCCCGCGTACCCCTTCCGCTGCAACAAGTCGGCAGCGGCATCGACCAACAAATCCCTCGTAGACATAAGTTCAACATACCGATCAGTACACATATGGACAACACTTGAAGCGCATAAATAGCCAAAACCTTGCATCACTAGACCGATTGGTACATGATTCGAGAATCGAAACCGGAGCGCAGCCAACGACGCTCACGACGGCAAAGGACCAAATCGATGTCACCGAATTCCGCAAACCACACCACGACGACCGTCCTCGGGCCGGACGTAGATCTTGCCGGGACTCTCGCTTCCACCGGCGTCCGGATGATGGTTCGAAGCAAACAAACCGAGGGAGGATTCTCTCTTGTACAACACCGCATCGCTCCGCATTCGATGACCTCACCGGTCCATCGCCACAGCCGCGAAGACGAGTACACGGTGGTTCAAAGTGGCCGCGTCGCAGCGATGGTCGGAGACGAGGTCGTCTACGCGGAGACTGGCGCCATGATCTTCAAACCGCGTGGCCAGTGGCACGCCGTGTGGAATCCCGACGACGCTCCAGCACGGATTCTCGAAATCATCACGCCCGGAGGGATGGAAGACCTGTTCGAACTGATGCCGAAACTACTGGCCGAAGCAGGTTCCGCCGCGGAATCGGTTGCAGCGCGGGTAGAAGCAGATTTCGGGATCGAATTCGATCTCGTTGCCACCGCCGAGATCGCACAGACGCACGGTGTGGGATTCGGCATCGAAAGTCATTGACCGACTGCCAGCACCTACCGATCAAAGGAAGATTCATGCTTGTACTCACCGGAGCAGAAGACCTCAGCGCCAACCTGAACCAAGAGTTGGGCGTCAGCGACTGGCACGATGTCACGCAGGAGTCCATCGACGAGTTCGCCCGGGTCACCGGCGACGATCAGTGGATCCACGTCGATGAGGATCGCGCGAAGGAGTCACCGTTCGGTGGAACGATCGCACACGGCAACTACACGCTCTCACTCGGACCCATGTTCTCGTATGCGATGTTCTCGCTCGAGGGTTTTGCGTTTGCTCTCAACTGCGGATTCGACAAGGTCAGGTTGCCTGCTCCGCTTCCGGTTGGCTCTCGCGTCCGCATGCGTGCGACGTTGAGCAAAGTCGAACCGATCAATGGCGGCGTCCAGATCACGGTGACGCAGACATTCGAACGAGAACACGGTGACAAACCCGTGTGCGTCGCCGAGATGTTGACCCGCGCGTATCACTGAAAGGTCAGGAGCCGAACATCTTTCGGATCGTGGTACCGAAGGGATGCTTCGCGGTGACACTGCCGAATCGCACCTTGCCGTGCACCACCAGATGCAGCGGGCCCATCTGCGGGCCGGAACGAACCTTGTTCGACGCGCTTCCTCCGACTGCCTCGACACCGTTCATGTCCACCGTCGCCTCTTCGGGAACGATCAGTGAAATCGAACTGGCGTAGTCGTCGATCGAGATGTTCACGACCTGCGTCTGCATCACAGCGCGCGTGAAATCGATAGTCACACTGGACATTCTGGTATCGACCACGACAGCGGGAGGAACGATCCATGCGCCGTTTCGCGTCACCGTCGCCATTCGTCCACGAATCACGGCAGCATTTGCCGTTCCGTAGTTACCGACAACCGGAGCGCCGACGGGAGCGCGGTAAGGCGGGCTCGGGTGAACCGGCGGCGGTTGGGGTTGGTACGTCGGCGCAGGATACGGCTGGCCTTGGTACATCGGCTGACCTGCATTGGGATACGCGGGTGGGTCGTAGTCGGAGATCAGCGTGATGCCCGGAAGATCGGCGAGAACCGAGTTGAGCTCACCTCGCGTCTTTGCAGCCAAGGCAGTGTCCATGCGCTCGGTGAACTCACCGAGCGAGAGCATCCCTTGACCGACAGCTTTCTGCAGCAGCTCGCCGACGTGCTCTCGTTCGGCATCGGATACGCGTAGATTCCTGGCCTCCATGATTTCCAGGATAAACGTTATTCGAGACCTTGTTCTATTGCGTATCGCGTGAGCTCGACGCGATTGGCCAACTGAAGCTTCCGAAGCGTTGCCTGCACATGGTTTTCGACGGTCCGGTGGCTGAGCGAGAGCCTCGTGGCGATCTGTTTTGCGCTCAGCCCCTTGGCGACAAGACGGAGCACTTCGGTCTCACGGTCGGTGAGCCGAGGCAGCTCGGGTGCGCGATCGTCGGCCGGTGCCGTCGACATCCGGCGGTACTCGCCGAGCACCAATCCGGCGAGGCCGGGTGTGAAGACGGCTTGTCCGTCGAAAGTCGCTCGCACGGCCTCGAGAAGTTCCGCCACCGAAGCACTCTTGACCAGGTAACCCGACGCTCCGGCTTTGACCGCGTCGAGGACGTCGTCACGCTCGGCGGAGGCCGAAAGCACCAGTACCTTGCTCTTCGGCGAAACCTCGAGCACCGCGGTGGTGGCGTCGGCACCGTTTCCGTCCGGCAGGTTCATGTCCATCAGAACCACGGCCGGTTGCACGGCGGCGGCTCGGCGGCGCGCACTCTCGACACCCTCCGCCGTGGCGCTCACGGTGAAGCCCGCGGCTTCGAGGTCCCGGGAGACACCGTCGCGCCACATCGGGTGATCGTCGACGACCATCACCGTCACCGGATTCTCGCCCTTTTCGTCAGCCACGCTCACTCTTCCCCTTCGGAATGTTGATCTCCCATTCGGTGCCCTCCCCCGGCCCCGTTTGCAGGACTGCAGTTCCGCCGAGCACCTGTACTCGACCGAGAATGGACTTCGATACTCCCATGCGGCCTTCGGCCTCGGCCTGCGCCAAGCGACCTTCGGGGATTCCGACGCCGTCGTCGCGGACACTGACGATCACCTCGTCCGGCAGATCTTCGAGCAATACGTACGCCTTCGCCGCAGGACCGGCGTGAAGCCCGACATTGGACAGGGCATTGTCGACGATGGCTGCCAGTTCGATGGCTCGATCACGCTCGATCACGACGGGGTGCGCGGGCGTCGACACCGACACCGACGTGCTGGCCTGCGTGGTCAGCAGCGGACACAGATCCACTGTCTGTCCGCCGACATCTGCCGCGGCACCCGAAACCTGCTCGGAAATCAGCATTCTCAACGCGACCTCCTGCTCGCCTGCCAGCGCGGCCAGCTCAGCTGCCTCGCCGCCGAGTGCGGCTCCTCGCCGGCGCACCATCGCCAGAACCTGCAGGACACCGTCGTGTACTTCGCGTGCCAAACGTTCGCGCTCTTCGGTAGCCGCCGCCAGACGTACGGCCTGCTCGAGTTGTCGATGCGAGCGCCGAGCGGTGGTGGTGGCCAAGCCCAACGCCAGACCAACCGAGACGAGCACGGGAGCCGTCGCATCGCGCCAGAGGTCCAGGTTGACCTGGTCGCGGATGATCGCGCTGGCCGCCGAGATGACAACTCCGGACGCCATACCGAGCCACGGCCCGCCGAGAATTGCCGCGGAGATGACCGCGTTGGTGGCCCACAGCGTGGTGGGGAGCGTCTGGTGATTCTGATACCACTCGTGGTCGGAGACCAGCCTCGTCGACGCCATCAGCAAGATGACGACCACCTGATCGGCGATCACCACCTGGTACCTCGGAAGCGTCTTACCGAACAGAGCACCGGAAGTTCCGAGCAACAGCGCCGACACCCCGGTCCACACGGCCATCAGAGCGACGAAGAACCAGCTGAGCCGGGAGTTGGTGTAGTCGGAGGCCGAAGCGAACTGGTAGCTGATCGCGTACACCAGCGTGACGAGGCGAAATGCCTGCGCCGCCCGCCACAGCGGGGCATCAGGGTCGGTGTCGACGCCCGACGCCTCGCGAACGGTCGGCTGATAGTGCAGCCGACGACGGCGGGTGGGCTCAGTCATCGGGAGGAGTGGGGTTCACGATGCGAGGCTCGGCGCGCGGCTCGTCGGGTTCGGCGGGGAACAGTGGGGTCTCCGGATCTTCGACGTGCAGTTCGGCGTACGCGATGTCCGGGTCGTCGGCGAGGAGGGAACGAATGGCGGTATTCAGAACCGCGACGATCGGAACAGCCAAGAGCCCGCCGACGATTCCGGCGAGGACGATGCCCGTTGTAATGGCGAGAACGACTGCCAGCGGATGCAGGCGAACAGCGCGACCCAACAACAGCGGTTGCATCACGTGCGCTTCGAGCTGCATGACGCCGATGATGATGCCGAGGACGATCAGTGCCGTCAGGAAACCCTTCGTGACCAGAGCGACAAGCACCGCGAGAAAACCGGTCAGAAATGCACCGACGATCGGGATGAACGCGCCGATGAACACCAACGACGCCAGCGGCAGGGCGAGCGGCACCCCGAGGATCGCCAGGCCGGCACCGATACCGATCGCGTCGGCGGCGGCAACCGCGACCGTGGCGCGCACGTAACCGATCAGCGACCCAAAACCTGCAGAACCGGCGATCCGCACCCGACGACGCGCGTCGGTGGGAACGATCCGGGTGACGAACTGCCAGATCTGGTCGCCGCCGTAGAGGAAGAAGATGAGAGTGAACAGCGTCAGCAATGCCCCGGTGAAGATCTCGCCGATGACTGTCGCCGTGGTCAAGGCGCCGCTGGTCAGGGACTCACGATTGGATTGCACCGACTTGACGACCGAATCACCAGCCTGGCGGATCTGATCCTCGCTGAAATGCAGCGGTCCGCTGGTGAGCCAGTTCTGAATCTGCGTGACGCTGGCCGTGAACTGGTCGGTGAGCTGGGGCAACCCGTCGATGAACTGCTCGACGACAAACGTCATGATTCCCGCGACCAGTCCGATCGAGGCAAGCAGAACGACGATCACAGCTGCCGAGCGAGGAACTCCCCACACCTGTAGCCGATCGACAACCGGAATCAACAGAGCCGATGCCAGTAGAGCCAGCCCCACCGGGATGAGCACGGTCTCGAGGCGCAGAACCACGTATCCGAGAACCAGTAGCCCGGCAAAGATCACGATGAGGCGCCACGACCATTCTGCCGCGATACGCACGCCCGGATGCACCGCCCGAGCGTCGGCGGAGATGGGTTTGTTCATCCTCGAAGCTCGCTCCGCACGCCCCCTGTTTGCGTTCACCTCGCGAGCCTAACCGGACCGGCCGACACAGGTGAGCGGACCAATAATCGGACGCGCGTACCGACACTTCGAGCTCTGCCAGCTAAATTGAACCCTGTGCGGGCCTCATACAGAGCAATAGCGGTGACCATCCGCAGCCGGTGGCCCCTCTATATGCTCTCCATGCTCGCAGCCAATCTGATCGGCGCGGTGCTGGTCTTTGCCTTCGTCCGGTACGGTGTGCCGATCCAGGAGTCCGACGCGATAGTTGCCGACCGTGTCCGCAACTTCGCGATCTTCGGCGTTTACCTGGCATTCGCCGGTGCCGTCAGCCTCACCGCGGCGGCAATGATGTTGAAGTCGGTCATCCGTTGGCGGCTGCGCGGGGGTCCGCCGACGAGATCCGAGCAGATGGCCGCACTGCACGCGCCGCTTCGCCAGGCCATCGTCCACCTGGTGCTGTGGATTCTGGGCGGCATCATCTTCGTGTTCCTGACCATCACCGAGATGCCAGGACTCGCGATCGCGGTGATCGTGACGGTCTGTATGGCCGCGACCACGACCTTCGGGTTCACCTACATGCTCGGTGAGCGCATTTTGCGTCCGGTCGCCGCCCAGGCCTTGAGTGAGGGCGAATTCGATCGGACCATGGCGCCGGGCGTCGGAACCCGGCTGGCGATGACCTGGGGACTCGGCACGCTGATGCCCGTCGCAGGCATCATCTTGCTGTGCTCGACGCAGCTCACGACCGATCTCGAGTTCTCCCCCGACTCGCTCGCGTGGGCGATCCTGCTCATCTCGATCATGGCGATCGTGCAGGCCTTTGCACTGTCGATGCTGACGGCTACTCAGATCTCCGATCCGATCCGACAACTGCGACGCGCCATCGAGCGAGTGCAGCGCGGCGCCACCGACGTACGCGTCGAGGTGTTCGACGGCAGTGAGATCGGCCGGCTACAGGTCGGATTCAACCGCATGATGAAAGAGTCCGACGAGCGTCGCCTGCTGCGTGAGCTGTTCGGTCAGCACGTCGGCGAGGACGTGGCCCGGCGCGCGCTGAAGTTCGGTACCGAACTGGGCGGCGAAACTCGATTCGTGGCAGTTCTGTTCGTCGACATGGTCGGGTCAACCGGTGCCGCGGCCGAGCGCCCGCCGGGCGAAGTGGTCGAACTGCTCAACGAGTTCTTCCGTGTGGTCGTCGACGTCATCGATCGCCACCACGGTTTTGTCAACAAGTTCATGGGTGATGCGGCGCTCGCCATCTTCGGTGCACCACTCGATCGACCCGACGCTCCGACGGCAGCTCTCGCGGCTGCTCGCGAGCTGCGGTTCAAGCTCAACGACATCACCGGCCTGGACGTCGGTATCGGCGTGAGCGCGGGGCTCGCGGTCGCCGGCAACATCGGTGCTGCCGAACGTTTCGAGTACACCGTGATCGGCGATCCGGTCAACGAAGCATCACGGCTCACCGAGCTCGCGAAACTTCGGCCCAGCCGAGTGCTGGCGTCGACGAGCGCACTGTATTTCGCCGACGAAGAGGAACAGGCCGAGTGGGAACTCGGGGAGCAAGTCCAACTGCGTGGACGCCGACGACTGACGCATCTGGCGTGGCCCGAAAAGTATCCAGAGGTCGATCCGGATCAAATTGGTTAGGGTGAGTCGATGGCTCAGCCTGGAAACACCCCACGGCGACTGAGACGACCACGCTCGCCCGTGGCCGAGACCAGTCGGGCCAGAGGGCGCTACTGGTGGCTGAAGTGGGTGCTCGGGATAGCGCTCATCGCCCTCCTGATAGCCGAAGGCGCATATCTCTGGCCCAGGCTAAGTGAGGCCTGGCGGGTCCTGACCGAAATCCATTGGGGTTGGGTGGCCGCGTGCGTCGCGGCCCAACTCATTTCACTCAGCGGTTACGCGTCCGTTCAACAACGTCTGCTCAACGCCGCTGGTGTAGTTGCCGGTCACCTCAAGAACCTCTCGGTCATCTATGCCAGTACGGCAATGGCGCTGACGTTGCCTGCCGGCCAGGTCTTCTCCACTGCATTCACGTACAAACAGACTCGAAAGTGGGGGGCGACGCCGGTTGTCGCGTCCTGGCAGTTGGCAATGTGCGGTGTCATCGCCGCCGCGACGCTGGCACTACTCGGCGCTACCGGCGCAGCGGCGTTCGGCACCAAGGTCAGCCCGGTGACGCTCACAATTTCGATCGTGGGCATGGCAGCACTGTTTCTGGCGTTGCGATACATAGCCCAGAATCCCGGCAGCATCGAGCGCATCGGACACCGAGTTCTGGCGCTGTACAACCGTTCTCGCAATAACCCGACCGGACGCGGTATGCACCGTTGGTCCGAAATCCTCAAGCAACTGGATTCGGTCGAGCTCAGCCGCACCGACTCGGTCATCGCATTCGGGTGGTCGGCCATCCATCGTGTCGCCGATGTCGCTTGTTTGGGTTTCGCATGCTGGGCGGTGGGCGCGGAACCCTCCTTCGCGGGGCTCCTGATTGCCTTTACCGCCGCCAAAGCAGTCGGCAGCATTCCGCTGCTTCCCGGCGGGCTGGGCTACGTGGACACCGCACTGATCACCGCGCTGACGATCGCCGGTGCCAGTGGACCGCAGGCGATTGCGGCATGGCTTGTATATCGGTTGGTCAGCTTCATCATGGTCGCTGTCGCCGGTTGGATCGTCTTCTTGATCACGTTCCGTGCAACCCACCACGAAGACCTCGAGATGGATCTCGAGTTCGAACGTCGAGAACAACCCGGCGTCTAGCGTCGCAACGCTGCTGCCATGTCGTCAAGGTGGGCCCGGCTGATCCGTACCGCTGCCTCCGCGTCACCGGCTTCGATGGCGTCCACCAACATTCGATGCTCGTCCGCATCCGGCTGACTGTGTGGATGCAGGTCCAGAACCGCGATCAACTCGATCAACGCGGCCCGCAGGCGCGGCACAAAAGTCTCGAAGAGTTCCGACAGCACGGGATTGTGTGCCGCATCCACCACTGCCCGGTGGACCGCAATGTCGGCGTCGACGAAGGCTGCGTCCCCGGAATGGGCGGCAGCAGTTCTACCGTCGAGCGCCTGCCGCAGAGCCGCGACGTCAACGGCATCGCGGCGCTGCGCTGCGAGGCGAGCCGCTTCGATCTCGACCGCGTTTCGCACCTCGACGACATGAAGAATCGCCTCGGCTTCGAGCACGCGCGGCCACTGATCCGGAGGCGTCGTACTCCGTAGGAAGACGCCGGCACCCTGTCTCGATTCGAGCATGCCGAGGCCCGCGAGGGTCCGCACCGCTTCCCTGATGGTGGACCGACCGATACCCAACTGCGCAGCCAAAGTGGTTTCACCTGGAAGTTTGGCACCGACTTCCCATTCACCGCTCACGATCCGCGCTCGCAGCAACTCCGCAGCCTGGTCGGTGAGCAGCCGACGCTCGACGATCGGTGACACGTGAACTCCTCAGGTTGTCTGATAAGTGATTTCGTTCTAGTGTAGCCCGCATGGCTACAGGAGCACTCCTTCTCGACTGCCGCGGCGGGGCCTGACAGACCGGCACCCCTCCGCGGGGTTTCGCCATGCCGGTCTCTCGACTCGACCGCAGGAGAAACCGAAGATGAGTACTACCCGCGCCAACCGCTGGAACAACCAGAAGCCGTCACCCATGCCGTCCGAGCGCTATCGCGCCGCGTGGGATCGCGTCGACATTCCGACCTTCGACCGAACGTGGCCGTCCAATCGCACCACCGCGGCGCCCCTGTGGGTGCCCGTCGATCTGCGTGACGGCAATCAAGCCCTCGCAGAACCGATGGACCCCGAACGCAAGCGCCGAATGTTCGAACTGATGGTGGCGATCGGCTACAAGGAAATCGAGGTCGGCTATCCCTCTGCGAGCCAGACCGATTTCGATTTCGTTCGCGACCTGGTGCGGTTCGATCTCGTTCCCGACGACGTCACCGTCGTCGTATTCACCGCCGCGCGTACGGATTTGATCGAACGGACGTACCAGTCGATCGAGGGACTGCCGAACGCGGTCGTCCACATGTACACCGCGACTGCGCCGACGTGGCGAAACGTGGTTCTCGGCAAAGAGCGAGAAGAGTTGCACGACATGATTTTCCGCGCGGCGCAGGACGTGGCCCGTGGCGGCGAAGGCCACGACGGGTGGCGATTCGAGTTCTCCCCCGAGGTCTTCAACCTCACCGAACCCGATTACATCCTGCAGGTCAGCAACAGCCTCACCGAACTCTGGGACGCCAGTCCCGACCGCCCGGTCATCCACAACCTGCCTGCCACAGTCGAAATCGCCACCCCCAACATCTATGCCGACCAGATCGAATACATGCACCAGAACCTGGCCCGACGCGATTCGGTGATTCTCTCGGTCCACCCGCACAACGACCGCGGCACCGGGGTTGCATGTGCCGAACTGGCAGTGCTGGCCGGCGCGCAGCGCGTCGAGGGATGCCTGTTCGGCAACGGCGAGCGCACGGGCAACGTCGACCTGGTCACGCTGGGGCTGAATCTGCATGCACAGGGCGTCGATCCGGAAATCGACTTCTCCGACATCGACAAGATCCGTCGAACGGTGGAGTACTGCAATCGAATTCCCGTCCACGAGCGCCACCCGTACGGCGGAGATCTCGTGTACACGGCATTTTCCGGAACCCACCAAGATGCGATCAAGAAGGGCTTCGCCCATCACTACGAGAGTGCGGAGGCTGCCGGCGTCGATCCGGGATCGGCGCCGTGGGCAGTCCCCTATCTGCCGATCGACCCCGCCGACGTCGGCCGCGATTACCAGGCGGTGATTCGTGTGAACAGCCAGTCGGGCAAAGGCGGAATCGCTTATCTGTTGCAGACCGAGTACGGGGTCGAACTCCCCCGGCGCCTGCAAATCGACTTCGCCTCGCGGGTGCAGCTCGAAACCGACGACTCGGGCACCGAAATGACCGCCGACCAGCTGTGGAAACTGCTGCTGCGCGAGTACGGGTACAACGGAGGAGTGCGTCGGTACTCACTGGAACACACCGCCGACGGTGATCAGTTGTTCATCGCCATTGATCGCGACGGACGCGAGGTCACCGCCGCCGCGAGTGCGTCCGGGCCGGTCGAGGCATTGAGCAAGATCCTGACGGAACAGGGCTCGGCCATCGAGGTCGTCTCGCTCACCCAGCATTCACTGCCCCGCAACCCGACGTCTTCCGGTAGTGCGAATTCGGCAGTCACCATCGCAGAATGCGTGGTGAACGGCGAAGGGCGCTGGGGCATTGCGGTGCATCAGTCGGTGACAGCGTCGGCGCTTCACGCGGTCTATGCCGCCAGTACAAACACTGTGATGCAGCTCACATGATCTTGCGGAAGGATTTCCAGGAGTCCATAGTTGAAGCTACAAGAACTTGAACATTCAACTACTTATTCAGGAGCTTCCATGACCACCGCAACCTTGCCCACATTGACCGCCGGAACCTGGGTCATCGACACCGTCCACTCCACTGTCGGATTCTCGGTTCGCCACCTCATGGTTTCCAAGGTTCGTGGAACGTTCGACGAGTTCTCGGGAACGATCACCGTTGCCGAAGACGGAACCCCCGCCGTCGAGGCCGAGATCTCCGTGGACTCCATCAACACCAAGAACGAGCAGCGCGACGGCCACATCAAGTCCGCTGACTTCTTCGACGTCGAGAAGTTCCCGAAGGCCACCTTCAAGTCCACCGCAGTGCGCTCCAAGGGCAGCGACTTCGTCCTCGCCGGCGACTTCACGCTCCACGGCGTCACCCGCGAGGTCGAGCTGAACCTCGAGTTCAACGGCGTCAACCCGGGCATGGGCCAGGGCCCCGTCGCCGGATTCGAAGCCACCACCGTCATCAACCGCAAGGACTTCGACATCTCCATCGAGATGCCCCTCGAAGGCGGCGGAGCAGTTGTCGGCGACAAGATCACGATCACCCTCGAGATCGAAGCCGGCCTCCAGGCCTAACAGCACCGTGCGCCTTTATTAACCGCCCGCGGTTAATAAAGGCGCACAGTCGTATGGTGTGAGCGTGAAGAAGTACGCACCATTCCTGCTGATCGACGCCATTCTTGTCATAATCTTCTGCGCGATAGGGCGCCGTACCCACGAAGAAGCCAATGCGCTCGCCGGTCTGGCGAAGACATCGTGGCCCTTCCTGACCGGCCTGGTGATCGGATGGGCTGCCACGTTCGCGCTGTACCGCGACAAGTTCAATGCCGTTCTCCTTCTTCCCACCGGCATTGTCGTTTGGCTCGGCGCCGTCGTCATCGGCATGATCCTGCGAGTGTTGAGCGGCCAGGGCACCCAGTTCAGCTTCATCGTCGTCGCGACGCTGGTCCTCGGCGCGTTCCTTCTCGGTTGGCGCGCACTCGCTCCGCTGGTAGTGAAAATCCGCACCAAGTCGTAACCAAACTCCACGGCTCGGAACCACCCGAAATGCCCGAGCACGTAGGACACTTTTCGAATGAGCAACACTACGGAGCCCGTCGAACGTAGCGAGAAAGAAGACCGGGGGTTCTTCGGCCAACCCTTTGCGCTGGCGAACCTGTTCGGCGTCGAGATGTGGGAGAGATTCTCCTTCTACGGGATGCAAGGCATCCTCATCTACTACCTGTACTACAGCGTCAGCGACGGCGGCCTCGGAATCAGTCAGGCGGCAGCGACCAGCATCGTCGGCGCATACGGCGGCACCGTCTATCTGTCGACGATTCTCGGCGCGTGGGTGGCCGACCGACTTCTCGGCTCCGAGCGCACGCTCTTCTACAGCGCTTCGCTGGTGATGGCCGGCCACATCGCCTTGTCGGTTCTTCCTGGCATGTGGGGTGTGGGTGTCGGCCTGGTCATGGTCGCCTTCGGCAGCGGCGGCTTGAAGGCCAATGCGACCTCTCTGGTCGGAGACCTATATTCCGAACAGGACAATCGCCGCGACGCCGGATTCTCCATCTTCTACATGGGCATCAACATCGGCGGTCTTGTCGGTCCACTGCTCACCGGAGCCGTCCAGGACGCCTGGGGATTCCACGCCGGTTTTGCTCTCGCCGCCGTCGGCATGGCTCTCGGCCTGATCCAGTACACGCTGGGTCGGAAGCATCTTCACGGAATTGGAGCCGAGCCCGGCAACCCGTTGCCCGCGGACAAGCGTGCGCTCTACATCGGGATCGGCATTGCCGCGATCGTCGTAGTCGCGGTTGCCTCGATCACCGGTTTGATCACCGCGGACAACATGTCCGACGTCGTTGTCGGACTCACGATCGTCGCGTCGGTCGGTTACTTCCTCCTCATGCTCACCAGCAAGAAGGTAACCAAGGTCGAACGCAGTCGAGTCTTTGCATTCATCCCGATGTTCATTGCGAGCGCGGCCTTCTGGTCGCTGTTTCAGCAGCAGTTCACCACCGTGCCGGTGATCTCCGACAAACTCCTGGACCGCAATCTCTTCGGTTGGGACTTCCCGCCGACGTGGGTGCAGTCGATCAATCCGGTGTTCATCATCATCTTTGCCGGTGTGTTTGCAGCGATGTGGACAAAACTCGGTGACCGTCAGCCGTCGTCGCCGATCAAGTTCGCGCTCGGTACCGGCACGATGGGTCTGGCGTTCCTGGCATTCATCCCGATCACCGGTGGCGGACCGAACAGTGCACCGCTCCTCGGCCTTGCCGGAGTGCTTCTGCTCTTCACCTTCGCGGAACTCTTCCTGTCCCCCGTCGGCCTTTCTCTTGCAACCAAACTCGCGCCCGAGCATTTCCACACCCAGATGGTGGCATTGTTCTTCTTGTCCGTTGCATTGGGTTCTTCGATGGCGGGAACCTTGGCCGGTTACTTCGACATCGACGACAGTCGCCCGTTCTTCCTGATCATCGGTTTCTCGTCAATCGGAATCGGAGTGCTTCTTGCTCTTGCCTCGCCCTGGATCAAGAAGCTGATGCAGGGTGTGAAGTAGACGGTCTCACTTCACCCACAACCACAGAGCCAACACGAATCCCGCTATCGCTACTGCCACACGCAGTACCGATGGCGGGATTTTCTTGACTACGGGCGGGCCACACCAACCTCCGGCCAACGCTCCGAGCGCCATCGCCAACGCGGCCACCCAATGCACCTGTCCGGAGAAGGCGAAGATGAGTGCAGCCACAAGATTGGCAATGCCGAGAAAGAAGCTCTTCAGGATCGTTGCACGCCACACCGTTTCGGACGTGAGGATGAGCGTCGCGGCCAGGAAGATGACGCCGGCACCGGCACCGAAATAGCCGCCGTAGACCGCGACGGCAAACAGTGCGGCCGAGTAGATTCCGGGACGGTCACCGCCGCCGGACAACTCACGAATCTTCGGTTGCAGTAGCAACGCGAGCGAGGCGAACACAACCATTGCCGGCACGACGGATTCGAACGAACCTTCCGGTGCCAGCCACAGAATCAGGGCACCGATGATGCCACCGGCAGCCGAATAGAGAGACCAGCGAACAAGTTTCGGACCCGTGTCGGCAACTTCACGGGACGAGTTCGCCAATGCGCCGACGCCCACGGCCACCAACGCGACGGTATTGGTCATGTTCGCGCTGACCGGCGAGAGCCCGACGCTCAGCAGCGCCGGATACGAAACGATCGATGCGAGACCGGTGACAAAACCGACTAGACCGCTGAAGAATCCCGCTACGACGAGGAAAAGGAAATCGAGCAGGTTCACGAACCAGGAATCTACCCGCGGTGCCTGGTACTACTTGTCGGCAGGCTTGCCGAGTTCCTGGAAGAGCTTGTCCGTCATCTGCATTGCTCGATCGCCGCCGTCGGCGTCTGCGACGAACACTGCAAACGCGAAGTCTCCGCGTGATCCGTAGAACCAGCGATCGTCACCGCTCGCTGCACCGGCCGCCATCATGTCCGGGTACCCGGCGAGTCCGCCGGCCCCTCGCATGGCGTCGCGCAGACGATTGTTCACGTCGCCGGGCAATGCCGTCGGTGTGACGTCGGCGGTAGCCGGTTGTCCGAAGACCATCATCGGCAGCGGGGCACTGCCGCGGGCGATCGATGCCGCGAGCATCGCCATTCCGAACGGAGTCACTGTCGGCGCGTCCGAGTCGTTGGACGTCTTGTTGGCCATGACGTTGTTCATCGCCTGGTCCACGCCGGGGCGGTTCGCGGCAAGTACTGCCGTCTGCTGATCGAGTCCCTGAATGTGGAAGCCGTTGCCGAGCCCGAGTTGCTGCCCGGTGTCGGCCAACTGTTCGGGTGACACAGATCCCGGGTCGACGCCGTTCTGCATCGACGATGCGAGGCGGACCAGATCGAGGGCGCCGCCGGCCGGGCGCAACCCGGTGAATGCGATCGGGCCCTGCTCGATGGCCTGATTGTTCTGTGCGGCAGCCAGAATGGCGCCGTCCGACGGGCGGATCGCGACGATGGCGGCGGGAGTACCTGCACTGACGACGGCTTCGATCGCAGCGAGTTGAGCGTGCGAATCGAGGGTTGCGGCGACGTCGGGGCCGGGAGGTCCTTGGAAGCCGGCTTGCTTGATCGGGAATCCGTTGGACTCCACCAGGTTGACCGCCCAACCGGCGGTGGCGTCGCGATTGGCCTGCCACACGGTCCGAAGCGGGTCCAGGAGCGGCGAGTTGATACGACGATCGGAGGCGATCAGCTTGGGTGTCTTGACCACGACGACGCCGGGGATTGCAAAATCGCTTTCCAGGTACGCGTAGTCGGGATCGCGGAGCAGTACGGCGGTGACGGGCTTGCCCGGGTTGGCCGCGAGGTCGGCCAGCATCGACTCCGAGGTCACCAACGGTGCGACGGGCTCGAGAACTGCGGCGAGGCGACGAGTGGTGTCGACGGGGTCCGGCATGGTCGTCGGGTCGAGAGTGATCGCGTTGATGGTCTGCTCGTTCATGAGCAGGGTGCCCGTGCTGTCGACCACCTTCGGGGGCGCTGCGTCGGTGCGGGTGTACGAGACGGTGCGCCCGTTTCCGAGGTCGGGAACCAGGACTGACGGGTCCCAGGACACCCGCCAGCCGACGGAAAGATCGCGAACCTCGCCCTGCGACTGGTAGCTCCAGTCCTTGCCTTCGCCGAAGTTCCAGGACGCGTCGAGGGTGAAGAGTCCGGAGTCGCTACCCAGATCCATGACCTGAGCGACGTCGAAGTCGGTGGACTTGGCAGCCAGTCCGTCGAACATCTGCTGGATCGAGGGCCGGGCCGCGTTGGGGTACGACGTGAGCGCCGCTGCAGCTTCGGCGTCGTGGTTGTTGAGGGCGGTGACGAAGTCTTCCACCACCGAAGCGGCGTCGGTTTTCTTCTCCCCACCGATGACACATGACGCGAGCGCCACTGTCAGAACGACAGCAGTTATCGAAGCAACGACATATTTTCCACGACGGTTGTGCTGTCCTCCGGGCCCCATGCATGTAACTCTTTACTTCTGTCACACGAGTAACAAGCACGGGATGCCTACGAACGTGTCACGGTTGAGCTACGACGGCGTGATCCAACTGCAACGGAAAACAGGTTTCAGCGCAGAAAAGTGCCCGCTACCTGCACCGCAGGCGAAGAGCTGTCCGCGCCGGCAATGAACACCGCAAATGCGAGATCTCCCTTGATTCCGACAAACCACCCGTGTGCTGGACCACCTTCGGTTTCGGCCGTACCGGTCTTGCCCAGAAGCCCCGGAATGTCCTGCAACGACGTTGCCGTACCGCCTGTGACGGTCTCGCGCATCATCACCCGCAACTGTTCGGTCACCTCGGTGGGAGCCGGTGCCACGGTCTGATCTGCCACGCCGGGCTGTCCCTTGACCAACATCGGCGCGGGTGTCGTCCCGTTGGCGATCGAGGCCGCCACGAGAGCCATCCCGAAAGGCGTGGCGGTCACCGTGCCCTGTCCGATCGCGGACTCGACGCGTTCGGCGGGTGTGTTCGCATCGGGGACGTTGCCCGTCACCGTCGTGAGGCCCGGAGTGACGTAGTCGACGCCAAGCCCGAACTGCAGAGCCGCGTTGTGTAGAGCATCGGCAGGCAGACCCACGGCCATCCTGGCCATGGTGGTGTTGCACGACTTCGCGAACGCGGTGTGCAGCGGAACCGATCCGAGGTCGAACTCGTCGTCGTTGGGGATCTGACGGCCCTCGATGTTCTCGGTACCCGGGCACGCCAGAACGGTGTCCGGTGTAGCGACGCCGGCTTGCAGCGCCGCGGAGGTCGTCACGGTCTTGAACGTGGACCCCGGTGGGTACAGGCCGGTCAACGCAATGGGGCCCTGTGCGTCGGCGGGGGCATTCTGGGCCACCGCCAACACCGCTCCGGTCGACGGCTGTAGCGCTACGATCGCCGCCTGTTGCGTCACCCCGGCGAGCGCGTTCTCGGCCGCGAGTTGCAGTGGTCGGTCAATGGTGGTCGCGATGTTCGGAGCAACCGGCCCGTCTTGGCCGGCGACGGTGGTGACGGTTCCGTTCTGCTTCACCTGCTGCACCGCCCAGCCTGCGGATTTGTCCTGCCCCTCCTGCCACAGATCGGACAGCCCACTGAACGTCGGCGACGCCAAAGTTTTGTCCACCGAGAGCAACCGCGCTTGCGGCGCCAAGCTCACTCCGGGAATCGCCGCCAACCGCTCCTCGATCGGTGCAAGATCCTCGGCACGCAAAGTGATTGCGGTGACCGGCTTCCCGCTCGCCGACGCAAGGTCGCTGCTGAGCGATGCCGCCGTGATCGTCGGTGCGATTGGCGAGAGCAGGGCGGCCACGGCTGCCGTGTCCACCGGAGGAACCGCAGCGGAATCCAGATTGACCAGCGTCACCACCTGCTGCTCCATGATCGGCTGGCCTGCTGCGTCCAGCACGGACGGCGGCGCACCGGTCGTGGGCGTGTAGCGCAGCGTGGTCGAGGCGGTCAGGTCCGGAGCCAGCAGCGCCGGATCCCACTGGATCAGCCAGTTGTCCCCGCTTTTCGACGCGTTTCCCTGCGTCGAGTAGTTCCAGTCCTGACCTTCACCGAACTTCCACGCCGCATCGAGTGTGAACGTCCCCGCAGAATCACCGGACTCGGTGGCGTCGGAGACGGTGAATGTTCCCTCGTCCTTGCCCAGCCCGTCGATCAGAGCCGAAATCGCAGTCGAGGCCGCCGCCGGATCAGTGGTCAGGGCTGCCGCCGCTTGCACGTCATCCGATGTGAGCGCGGAGGCGAACTCCTCCGCCACTGATTTCGGCTGGTCAGGGCCAGAACTGCAGGCAACTACCGATCCTGCGGCCAATACCCCCAGAGCCACGGCAGCCACGGGACGACGGAAAGTTCGGAAGCTCTGACGAGCGTGTGAAAGGCGCACGACTCCGATCATGCCCGAATTTGTGGCGCCGGTTCGACTATCGGTGTAATCATGTAATCAGTGCAATAAACGCACGTCATGCTCCACCAGCTATCCGAGGAGAACGCCATGAAGAACTCACAAAGCTCCGGCGACCGCAGGTTCGGCCGTCCCGGAGGTTGGCAACAAGCATCGGTTCCCGACGCGAGTGATGCGTCCGACTGGTTTGCCGGTCGACTTCCAGATGACTGGTTCACCGGGACCGCCGACGTCCAGGTCGACCGCGAAGAAATCGTCGTGATCGGTGAACTCCCGTCAGTCGACGGTGGCGAGGCCGCCGCGGACGGAAGGATCTCGCGCTTTCGTGAAACCACGCGCGCCGACCGGATGCGCATCGCCGACGAGGCCGAGGCTCGCTACGGACGCAAGGTCGCCTGGGGTGTACGCCTGGACGAAAAGACCGTCCTGTTCACACATCTCGCAGTTCCGGTGATGACACGACTACGTCAGCCCGAACGCAAGGTTCTCGACACCTTGGTGGACGCGGGAGTTGCTCGCTCGCGAGCGGACGCTCTCATGTGGACAGTCCGGTTGGCGGGCAAGCACAGCGAACAATGGCTCACGGAACTCCGCGAAGCGATGTCGAAGGTCGACGATCTTCGGTCCGAAGGCCCGAAAATCTGAGGACCAGAAAATCTCAGCACCGAACACTGACGAGACCGACAGCACAAATTAATTCGATTGCAGGGGACCACTCGAGTGTTCTAACCTGGAACACGAATCATTCCCGACAGAACAGGAAACGGGCCGTTGCTCCTCTAGAGGTTCATCACGCGAAGGCACTCGCACCCATCAGCAATTGCTGAGCCGGGCGCACAGTCCAAGCACCCTCTGGAGTACTCATGACCCAATCCCATCCTTCTCTGTCGCTCTCGGATCTCACCTTCATCTGGCCGGACGGCGAATCAGTCTTTTCCCGCACCAACTTCGTATTCCCCAGTGGCCGTGTCGGTCTCGTGGGACTTAACGGATCGGGAAAGTCGACTCTGCTGCGATTGATCGCGGGAGAGCTCTCACCGGGATCCGGATCAGTAACCGCTTCCGGCGAGGTCGGCTACCTCCGTCAGGACATCACACTCGATCCGAGTGTTCGGGTGGACGGCATCCTCGGTATCCACGAACTACGAAACGCTTTGCACCGCATCGAAACCGGTGAGGGATCCGAGTCCGACTTTGCACTCGTGGACAACAACTGGGATATCGAGGAGAGCGCTCTCTCCACCTTGCATCGACTCGGCCTCGCGAAGGTAGTTCCGGATACGGCGGCACTGAGCCGAACCGTCGGCACCCTCTCAGGCGGAGAGACCGTCCTACTCGGCCTGACCGCAACGCTGCTGAAGAATCCGCAGGTGCTGCTCCTCGACGAGCCGACCAACAACCTGGACCGCGACGCTCGATCACGAGTTCATGCTGCAGTCCAACAGTTTCCGGGAACCGTACTGATCGTCAGCCACGACCGGGAACTGCTCGACACCGCGGAGTACACGGTCGAACTACGTCGGGGCGATCTACGCGTGTTCGGCGGCAACTACTCGCACTACCAGGAGGTCGTGACCGCTGAGCAGGAAAACGCACTCGCCACCGTTCGCGACGCCAAGGCCGATCTGGCGAAGCAGAGCCGCGAGCTGATCGACGCTCGAACAAAGCTGGACCGACGTAAGCGCTATGGGCAGAAGATGTTCGAGAACAAGCGGGTGCCACTGATTATCGCGCAGGAACGAAAACGCCAAGCCCAAGTTTCGGCCGGAAAGCTGGCCCTCAACCATATCGGGAAGGTGGACGAGGCCAAGTCCGCCCTGTCGGAGGCAGAGGAACTCCTTCGAGACGATCGCGAGATTCGCCTGGACCTTCCTGCTACAGAGGTTCATCCGGGGCAGCAGGTTGCGCGGCTCGCCGAGGTGACGTTGCGGAGCGGCCAAGGGGTATCGCTCCAGATCACCGGGCCGGAGCGGATTGCGCTACTGGGACGCAACGGAATCGGCAAGACAACATTGCTCGATGCACTCGCTGCGTCGACTCCGTTCGTAGCCTCTCGTGCGCTCCCCCAACGTCTCGACGTGTTCGACGAGAATCTCTCGGTGGCGGACAACGTCGCTTTGGCCGCGCCACACGCGACAGCCGAGGAAATTCGTGGGCAGTTGGCACGGTTCCTTTTCCGGGGAACGGATTCCGATGTGTTGGCTTCTGCGCTCTCCGGCGGTGAACGATTGCGCGCGGCGTTAGCGACGATCCTTCTGGCCGAACCCGCGCCCCAGCTGCTTCTTCTCGACGAGCCGACAAACAACCTGGACCTACCGAGTCTCGCTCACCTCACGCAGGCACTTTCCGATTTCCGCGGTGCCATGGTGGTGGTGAGTCACGATCTGCCGTTCCTGCGCGACATCGGCATAACGCGATGGATCAGCATGGACGAGAATGGTATTCAGGACATCGATCCCGAGTAGGCCGACGGTTGACGCTATCGGTGCGAGACGGTCTGGCCTTACTGTGGGGCGATGTGCCTTCACCTCGACGCAACCGCCGCGCTGTCGATCGCAGGTTGGGTTCACGAAGAACCTACTCGATCGGCCTCTGCCCCAGTTCCGCAACCGCTGGTCGGCGTTTGTGATCAACTCATCGTGTGGGCGAGTTCGTTCTCCGTACTTGCCAGTTCCGACGACCAGGTGTGGTTTCTCTCGGCGGAGAACTATGCCGGTGGAGTCGGCGTCAGTGATGAGGCGTTTCCTTGGAATGCGTTCCGGCACGAGAGCCTGGCGGTCGCTTCCGGGCCGGCTGAGCGCGCGGCGATCAACGCCTTCTGGTCCACTCACCTCCCGGTTCTGCTGTCGGTACGCAATGGGTACGAGTACCTGGCGCTCGCACCGGACGGTCAGGTTGTCCGTGGGGGAGAGCCTGAGTTCGAGGAGGTCACCGTAGTTGCCACTGATTTCGAGGCTCTGCTTCGGGGCATAGCCGCAGGCGTCAGCACGGCAGACCCCTTCACCGATGCACTGCTTGGAACGGTGGGTACTGCCCGGCCGGGCAGTGACCGGTAGCTCTGAGGGAGGCCGAGTTGATTGCTCGACTGGTCGTGAAAGTTCACGGCATCCGTCGGAATGGCTCCGGACGACTACTCGAGTTCGTGTGCGCAGTAGCTGGCACCCATACTGGACGGGTGTTGCACTACGTGAGAAATCCGGTGGACGGTGCGCGGATCGCCTATCAGATCGTGGGCGATGGCCCACCCCTGTTGATGGTGCACGGCACAGCGTTGTCGCGCTCCATCTGGCGTGGCTTCGGGTACGTCAAGGCGCTCCAGGAACAGTATCGTCTGATCCTCGTCGACATGCGGGGTCACGGACGCAGTGACAAACCACACGACTCCGATTCGTATGCAATGGATCTGGTGGTCGGCGATCTCCTGGAGATCCTCGACACGGAGTCTCCGTTCGAACCGGCGCACGTCCTCGGATACTCGTTCGGCGGGCGCTCGGTGATGTCGCTGACTGTCGAGCACTCCGAACGGGTGCGATCGCTGACCGTCGGGGGCGGTAGTAGCCGGCCGATGACGGGGGCGTTCGACGCATTGTTCTTCCCAGGCTGCATCGACGCACTCGAAAGCGGCGGTATCGAGGGGTTTCTGAGCGGTTGGGGCGCGAGGCGCGGCAAACCGGTGGATCCACAGACTGCGACTGCCTTTCGAATCAACGATGCCCTCGCACTCGCGGCCTACATGCGCCGGGCCGAGAAGGAGCAGGGCATCGACGACGCCGTGCTTCAACGGATCACCACACCGGCGTTGTTGTTCGTCGGATCGAGAGATCGCGAGCGCCTGCCGGATACCGAGCATCTCGCGTCGCTGATCCCGGACAGTGCCTTGACTGTGATCGAGGGGGCTGATCACGCGAGCGCAGTCGCGGACTCCGAAGCTGTGCTGCGTGCGCTCGTTCCGTTCCTCAGCCGACAGTAGTCCGCCTTCATCCGCTCACTACTGCGGTGTGAGCACTCTCGACTCGAACGCGGTCACCGGTGGTTGCCGCAAGTCCAAGCGTCGCAGCAACTGGGCATTCGCGGCAACGACCACAGTGGATACCGACATCAGGCTTGCTCCGACCTCCATCGGCAGCACAAACCCGACGGGCGCCAGTACTCCCGCAGCGAGGGGAACCGAGATCGCGTTGTATCCCGCTGCCCACCAGAGGTTCTGAACCATCTTGCGGTAGGTGGCGCGGGACAGCTCGATGACCGAGCTCACCGAACGCGGATCATCGCTGGCCAGAACAACTCCCGCCGATGCGATCGCCACGTCGGTTCCGGCACCGATCGCGATACCCACATCCGCCTGGGCGAGTGCCGGCGCATCGTTGACCCCGTCACCGACCATCGCAACGCGGTGGCCCGCAGCCTGAAGCCGAGATACCTGCGCGCCCTTGTCCTGAGGAAGCACCTCGGCGAAGACCTCGTCAATTCCGAGTCTGCGGGCGACCGAATGAGCCACGGCCTCCGCGTCTCCGGTGACCATGGCCACTCGAACACCGCGAGCGTGGAGGGCGTCGACGGCCAATGCTGATTCCGGGCGAATCTCGTCGGCCAATGCCAATGCGCCGATTACCTTCTCGTCACGCACTACATGCAGGACCGTCGACCCGTCACTGAGCCACTCTTCGGTCCCCGGGATCGCTGTGGCCCCGACCGATCTCAACATCCCCGGTCCGCCGACACCGACGCGAACGCCGCCGACGTCCGCAGCAACCCCGATCCCGTTGTGCGCCTGAAAGTCGGAACCCGAAGTGAATTCGAGCGACAACTCCCGCGCTGCTGCGACGACGGCGCGCCCGAGTGGATGTTCGCTGTCGAATTCGACGGCAGCGGCTGCGCTGAGAACTTCGTCGTCGGAGTACCCGTCGACGCCGCGCACACCGACCACTGCGGGCTCCCCCTTGGTGAGAGTGCCGGTCTTGTCGAAGAGAACGGTGTCTACGTTGCGCATCGCCTCGAGGGCCATGCGGTCGGTGATCAGAATCCCAGCCCGAGCTGCCCGTTCCGTCGCGATGGAGACGACCAGCGGAATCGCCAACCCGAGCGCGTGCGGGCAGGCGATCACCAGAACGGTGATCGTCCGGGTGACTGCGCTCTCGGGTGTGCCCCAGATACTCCAGGCGATCGCGGTCAGCACTGCCGCGCCCAGTGCGTACCAGAACAGCAGAGCAGCGGCCTTGTCCGCCAACACCTGAGCACGACTCGACGAGTTCTGGGCCTGTTCGACCAGGCGCCGGATACCGGCGAGCGCGGTGTCTTCTCCCACAGCGGTGACTCGAAGCCGAAGTGCCGAGTCGGTGGCTACGGTGCCGGCCACCACCTGATCTCCGACAGTCCGGCGGACGGTCTTCGACTCGCCCGTGATCATGGATTCGTCCATGTCGGCACTGCCCTCGACGACCGTTCCGTCCGAGGGAACGCGGGCGCCGGGACGAACTATCACCAGGTCGCCGGTGGCCAGAGCTGCGGTGGGCACGGTTTCCACCGACTCCCCCACCACCCGTTCGGCCTCGTCGGGCAGCAAAGCGGCAAGCGAATCCAATGCGCTCGATGTCTGACTGAGCGAACGCATCTCGATCCAGTGACCCAACAACATGATCACGATCAGAAGCGCGAGCTCCCACCAGAAATCAAGAGTGTGATCCACCCAGTGCAGACTTGCAGCCCAAGAAGCGAAGAAGGCAACGGTGATGGCAAGTGCGATCAGAAGCATCATTCCGGGTTGCCGAGAACGTATTTCGGCGACAGCGCCGGTGAGGAACGGCTTGCCTCCCCAGAAGTACATCACGGTGCCGAGTACCGGTGAGATCCATTCCACCAGAGAGTTTTCCGGCAATGTGTACCCGACCAGATCAGCGAACATCGCATCTGCCGCAACAACCGGAACTGCGATTACCAGCATGACTGCGAACAACGTCCGGAACTGTGCGGCATGATCCGCGTGACCACCGTGTGCACCGTGCTCCATCTGGCTATGGTCCATCGCGCTATGGTCCGTCTCGCTATGGTCCATCTGACTGTGATCCATGTGGCGGTCATCCCCTCGCGTGTGATTTCGGCACTGCAGCGGTCAAACCATCAGCCTCGAACGTATGCCCGACTCGGCCACCGAGCAAGGTCACGCGGCCGAGGTCAACCGTTCATTTCTCCTTCAACATCGCTTCCATCTGAGTGATTTCCGCCTGCTGACCGGCAATGATCGCTTCTGCCATCTTTTCCGCCGATGGATCGAGTCCGTTGTCGAGTTCGGTCTGGGACATGGTGATGGCACCCTTGTGGTGCTCGATCATCATCGTCAGCCACAACTTGTCGAACTCCGCGCCACTGGCGTCGGTGAGGGCGGTCATGTCGTCGGCCGACATCATGCCCGGCATCTCGGCCATCCCGACGCCGTGTCCCGCATGCGCCGAATCATCCATGCCCTCCATCGAACTCGACGAAGGATCGGGGCGTCCCCACTTCGTCAGCAATTCCGTCATCTGAGCCATTTCCGGGCCTTGCGCTGCCTCTATCTGCGCTGCAAGAGAGAGAAGTTCGGCATTGTCGGTTCGACCGTCGACCATTCTGGCCATGTCCAATGCCTGCGCGTGATGCGGGTACATCCCTTCGAGAAACTCGATGTCGGCAGCATTGACACCCGCAGGAATCTCCGACTGTGCTGCGACGCTGGTTGTTTCGGAAGAATGGTTGACGCTCTCCCCGGAGTTGTCCGAGCATCCGGCAATCAACAGTGCTGCCGCTGCCACAACCGGTACGAACCGTGCGGCGCTCTTCCTGACCGTCAAAGACATGTTTCACTCCCGAAAATTGATTCTGTTCGATATGCACTGCACCACAATTGATTTGACAACAATGCTGCACATGCACAGTTGCCACGTTACCGGCGAAAATCCGCCTCGAAGCCCGATAACCGGCCCAAACAGGCTTCCTTCATCGAATCTTCACAGTCGAGCGGAAACCACCACACGACAGCAATGCAGACACGCAGTCGACTAACCTCGGTTTGATGAGCGCCGAACTACGACCTGGTGAGGAACCGGGGCGTGTTCTTGTCGTCGACGACGAGACTGCCCTCGCGAAGGTTGTCGCCAACTATCTGACACGCGAAGGATTCACCGTGCGCCTCGCCCACGACGGGCCGAGCGCAGTACGTTCGGTGCGCGAATTCGAGCCCGCGCTGATCGTGCTCGATCTGATGCTCCCGGGCTTCGACGGCATGGAAGTCTGCCGACGAATCCGCACCTTCTCGGACGCGTACATCCTGATGCTCTCCGCCCGCGGTGAAGAGTCCGACAAGGTGACGGGTCTGGCGGCCGGCGCGGATGACTACGTGGTCAAACCCTTCGGCCCCCGCGAGTTGGTTGCGCGAGTGAAAGCTCTGCTCAGACGGCCACGCGCGTCGAGTTTGCTGCCGAAAGTGCTGCCAACGCCTCCCGGACTCGACATCAACGTCCTGGCCCGCACGGTCCGTGTCGACGACAACCTGGTCGATCTGACCCCCACCGAGTTCACCCTGTTGTCCGCGCTCGCATCCCGACCCGACGCAGCCTGGAGTCGGGCCGAGATCATCGCCTCGGTGTGGGGGGCGCCCTGGTTCGGGGACCAGCACATCGTCGACGTCCATGTCCGTGCATTACGCCGCAAACTCGGCGACGACGCGACCGATCCGCGGTTCATCAGAACCGTCAGGGGCGTCGGATACTCACTGAGGTCGTCATGAACACGGTCGTCATGAACACGGTCGTCATGAAAAGACTCGGGCTACGCGGAAAACTACTGCTCGCGCAGCTCGCCGTCCTGTTCGTCGCCTGCCTCGTCATCGCCGCCGTTGCCATCGCCGTCGCTGCCCCGCTCTTTCACAACCACCTCATGATGGCCGGCATCGAAGACTCGAATGTCCGTACCCACACCGAAGAAGCATTCGCTCAGACCATGACCATTGCTCTGTTGTGCGGGATCGCGGTCGCGCTGGTGGGCGCAGGCATCGCCGCGGTCTACATCGTCCGACGCGTCACGGCACCGATCACCATGCTGGCAGAGGCGGCGCAAAGCGTCGCCGACGGGAACTTCGACGTGACTATCGGCAGGTCCGACGTAGATGCCGATTTCACGCGTCTCGAAACGGCATTCGCCGACATGGCTGCACGCCTTGATCATTCGGATCGGGTCCGCAAACGACTGCTTGCCGACCTTGCTCACGAATTGCGCACTCCGGTATCGACTTTGGCTGCGTACGTGGACGGCATCGAGGACGGAGTTGTGCCGACAGATCCTTCGTCGTGGTCGGTGATGCGCGATCAACTCGAACGTCTGCGTCGGCTGTCGTGCGATCTGGCGGACGTCTCCGCTGCCGACGAACACGCTCTCGAACTCGATCGCCGGACCGAGAATCTCGACGACGTCGTCTGCAGCGCAACGGCAGCAGCGGGGCCACGTTTTGCCGATCGTGGAGTCGAATTGACAACCGCCCTGCCTCCGCAACCGGTCACGGCCGAGGTCGATCGCCAACGAATCGAACAGATCCTCGCCAACCTGCTCGAAAACGCGTTGCGGCACACTCCAACCGGAGGTTCGGTGACGGTGACACTCGCACGGGAAGGTGATCACCTCACGGTGTCCGTCACCGATACCGGTGACGGAATTCCCGCAGACCAACTCGAATCCGTCTTCGACCGTTTCCATCGCGGTGATCGATCCGACGGCTCCGGTTTGGGACTGACCATTGCGAGGAGCCTCGCGCTGGCGCATGGAGGCAACCTGACGGCCCGCCGCAACGAGCAGCCGCTCGGCAGCACGCTCGTCCTCACTGTACCGATGGGACTCAGGCAGCTGCCTTGAACGGATCGTGCTCGGCGATCAACTTCTCGAGTCGAGCCTCGTCCACTCGAACCCTGACGGTAGACGCCTCCTGCTGATCACGAATCACCTTGGCCAACGTGAACGTACTGGTGACCAAGAACAGCAAGGACATTCCGAGAAATCCGCGTTGCCACGCATCGATCGGAAGATACGCAATTCCGAGGAGGGTGCCGACAAAACTGACGGCAAAGGCTATTCCGGCCTGCAGATAGAAGGCTGCAGTGGTCTTCGAAGGTGTTGTCGGTGTGCTCATGCTTCGAAGTCTGCTCGCCCATCCCGGCACTCGGATGCGTAGTCCTACTCGAGTGCGCACGGTACTTCCCCGGCAAAAATCAGATGCCGTTACCCATCCTGGTGGATAGTCTCGGTCCGGTATCCGGAGTTGTTCCAGAACAGTTGTTGTTCGACAACAGTCAGACGGCAGGAGTGATCGATGACCCGCAGACATATCGCCATGGTGAGCATTCCGGCACCTGGCCACGTCAATCCAAGCCTGGCGATCATCGCGCGTCTCGTCGCCGCCGGTCACCGCGTCACCTACGCCAACGACGAGTCGATGCGCGAGGTCATCGAGGCGACCGGGGCCGAATTCGCACCGTACGTCTCCACGCTGCCCAGCCTCGTTCCTTCCCCTGACGGCGCCGAACCGGAGAAGAGTTGGGATGGGGATCTGATCGATCAGTTGACGATTTTCCAGGACGACTACGAGGCGATGCTGCCGCAGCTGCGCCAAATCTACGACGACGACCGTCCCGACCTCTTTCTCTACGACATCGCCGGGATCCCCGCGCGAATACTGGCTCAGCAGTGGAACGTTCCCATCATCCAGTTGTCGCCGACGTATGTTGCCTGGGACGGCTACGAAGCCGACGCCGCACCGATGTACGACGAGATTCGTTCCGATCCGAGAGGCGTCGATCTACTCGATCGGGAGGCCCGGTTCTTCCGCGCCGAAGGCGTCGAGGTCGATCCGCGTGAGTTCACCGGTCACCCACCCCGTGCAATCGTGCTGATCGCAGAATCGATGCAGCCCAACGCCGATCGCGTGAACCGCGACGTCTACACGTTCGTCGGCCCCGCACTCGAACCGAGCAACCAACCCTGGGTGAACCCGGATCCCGAACGCAAGCTTGTGTTGATTTCGCTGGGTTCAGCCTTCACCGATCATCCGGATTTCTATCGCACCTGCGTCGAGGCTTTCGGCCCGATGGACGGCTGGCACGTCGTCCTCCAGATCGGAAAGCAGGTGCAGATCTCGGATCTCGGACCACTGCCCGCCAACGTCGAAATACACCGCTGGGTAACGCAGTTCGCGATTCTGCAGCAGGCCGACGCATTCGTGACCCACGCGGGTATGGGCGGATCCAGCGAGGGTCTCGTGACCGGCACACCCATGATCGCGGTGCCGCAAGCCGTCGATCAGTTCGGCAACGCCGACTCACTCGTCGACGCCGGTGTCGCAGTACGCGTCGACGGCGCCACCGTCACGGCAGTAGAGCTTCGTGAGGCGCTGACCCGGGTGAGCTCGGACGAGTTCCGCCGACGCAGTGCAGAGTTGGCAAAAGAACTCGCAGCGGCGGGCGGTGTATCTCGTGCCGTCGAGTTGATCGAGTCCGCCCTGCCAGACAGCGGGCGGCGGTAGCGGCGGCTACCAGTGCCAGGCGTCGCCGCCCACGTTCTTGATGGTTCGCTGCAGAACCGTGATGGTGGTGACGAATTCTTCTTCGCTGATTCCCTGCATCCGCTCTTCCTGCAGCATCTGCTGCACCCGCGCGGCGCGATCGAACTGCTGGGTGCCCGCATCAGTAGGGAGAAGGACAGACTCGTCTTCACGCGCCCAGCCCAGGTCGAGAGCAGAGTCGACGGCCGCGTCGATCACGTCGGTTGATTCGTTCGGACCGATCGTTCGCAGGAGGACAGCTCGCTCCACCCCTTCAGGGTGCAGCGAAAGTTGGTGCAGGACCCACCACCCCGGCTGGGTCACGCCGATTGCTTCGAGCGCTCCGCGCGTGCGCGCGCGAATCGCTTCACCGGCACGCGCTGTCCAGAATCCGATCGGCTGATTGGCCGGTGGCTGCATCGCTTGTTTGTTCATGGACACGACGATAAAACCTCAACGGAAGTTCAGGTCAACCACCAGCGAGGTGAAGTTCTACATATGTTGTGTGATTGCTCGGCCGATGATGCGGGCGGCGTCGGGGAACTCACCCGGGTTCGGTCCGGCGTAGTTGAGCCGCAGGAACTTTCCGGTCGGTTCTGCCGGGAACCAATCGTCACCGGCCCCGACGATGACGCCGGCCGACCGGCAGTCCTGCACGACACGTTCGAGATTCGTGGTGTCCGGGAGCCGAAGCCAGAGGTTGAGTCCGCCTTGCGGTACAGCGTCGAGGTGAGCGTCCGGCGCATGCTCGCGCAGACTCGACACGAGGAGGTCGCGTCTGGCCTCGAGTTGGTGACGAAGCCGGCGCAAGTGCGTACGCCAGGCCGGTTGGGTCACGACGTCGAGCGCTACCGCTTGCAGCATCCCACTGACATACATCGAATCCGCCTGTGTATCAGCAAGAATCCGCTCGTAGGCCGGCCCTCGGGCGATCAATCCGGCAACTCGCACCGATGGCGACACGCTCTTGGTCAGTGCACGAAGGTAAACGACGTGACCGCTGTCGTCGCGTGCAGCGATGGGGCTGGGATCCGCGGTGATTCCGAAGTCGAGCGCCGAACTGTCCTCGATGAGGAAGGCGCCGTGCCGACGGACGGTGTCGAGAACCTTGTCAGCCAACGACGGCGACCACAGTGCTCCCGTCGGGCTCGCGAAGCTCGGTTGCGCGTAGAACGCACGGGCACCGGTCTGTTCGAATGCACGCGAAAGCTCTTCAGGATCAGGACCGTTGGCGCCGCTGGAGATCGGAATGACCGTCACACCGGCCTGCGCAGCAGCCAGGATCGCACCCCAGTAGGTCGGCGATTCCATGAGCAACGGACGCCCCTCCCCCACCAGCGCACGGAAGGACGTCGCAAGCCCACCCTGACTGCCGGGAAGTACAACCACGTCGTTCGGCCCGGGCGGAGTGATCCCGGCGGGAGTTGCGGAACCCAATTCGGAGGCAAACCAGGACTGCAGTTCCGGAAGCCCGGCGGCGAGGGGCCGATTGAACACGGCGTCGGTTCGCGTCGCCCTGGTGAAGGCTGCACGAACCAGACCTTCCGGCAAGAGCTCTCGGGCCGGATAGCCGGAATGCAGCGCGATCACGTCGTTGGAGGTGGACTGCAGCGCAATAGGCAGCTGCAGACGATAGTTCGGCGATCCGAGCGCCGCGGTCTGCCACCCGTAATCGTTGGGTCGCACGACGCGTGCGGCGCGTACGAAGGTCCCCACACCGGGACGAGCCTCCACAACCCCCTGGGATACCAGCGTTCGCAGCGCCTTCTGCACGGTGACCGGACTCGCCCCGTGCAGGCTCACGAGCGACCGAGTGGACGGAAGCTTCGCGCCTGGAGGAGCCGTCGCGATCCATTCGCGCAAGGCTGCGACAATCCTCGAACTGCTATCATTGGACATGTCGAATCATAGTAGCGCTACTCTCCTCTCGCCGCTAGCGCTATCGCGAATCAATGTCCGTTTCCAGACCGAACCCTGAGGCGCCCTTCTCATCTGAAACACAACTCGCCCACCCGAACCGGAGAGGTACGTAACCGCGTGAACACACCCATCGATCAGGCCCGCAAGCTCGAGAATGTCAGGTACGACATCAGAGGGCGAATTCTCGACAAGACCGAAGAACTCGAGGATCAGGGACACACGATCCTGCGACTCAACGTCGGTAATCCGGCCCCCTTCGGATTCGAAGCACCGGACGAAATCATGATGGCCATGATCCGCAATCTCCCTACCGCCCAGGGATATTGCGATTCTCGCGGACTGTATTCGGCGCGCACCGCGGTGGTCCAGTACTACCAGACGCGGGGTATCACCGACGTCACCGTCGACGAGATCTATCTCGGAAACGGCGTCTCCGAACTGATCACGCTGACGATGCAGGCGCTCTGCAATCCCGAGGACGAGATCCTGATTCCCGCTCCCGACTACCCCTTGTGGACGGCTTCGGTTTCACTTGCCGGCGGCACGCCGGTTCACTACCTCACCGATGAAAGCCAGGGCTGGGCACCGGACTTCGACGATCTGGAAGCCCGGATCTCTCCGCGCACCCGAGGGATTGTCGTCATCAATCCCAACAATCCGACGGGCGCCGTCTACTCGACGGAGGTGCTGCAACGCTTCGTCGACATTGCCCGCAAGCATGACCTGATGCTCTTCGCCGACGAGATCTACGAGAAGATCGTCTACGACGGCCGATCCATGACAAACCTTGCGTCGATGACCGGGCGAGACGTTTTGTGTCTGACGTACTCGGGGCTGTCCAAGGCCTACCGCGTCTGCGGGTTCCGAGCCGGATGGCTGGCCATCACCGGACCACTCGAGCGGGCGTCGAGTTTCATCGAAGGCATCAAACTGCTGGCCAACATGCGAATGTGTGCCAATGTGCCGGCGCAGCACGCGATCCAGACCGCACTCGGCGGACGCCAATCCATCGAGGACCTCCTGCTCCCGCAAGGTCGACTGACAGCGCAGCGCGATCTCGCGCACAGCACGCTCAACAGCATCGACGGGATCAGCTGTCAGCAGGCCGACGGCGCGCTGTATCTGTTCCCGAAGCTCGACGTCGACAAGTTCGGCATCGTCGACGACGAGAGGTTCGTTCTCGATCTACTGGAATCGGAGAAGATTCTGGTCAGTCACGGCCGCGCGTTCAACTGGATCGAACCCGACCACTTTCGGTTGGTGACCCTGCCGAACACCGACGACCTCGCGACCGCCCTCGAGCGTCTCGGCAACTTCCTCAGTTCCTACAGCCAGTAACCCGAGAACCGGGACGCCCCCACAAACGACTGAACGCCGACCGGATTTCCGGTCGGCGTTCAGTGGTGAAAATCAGCAGGCGATCAGGCAGTGACGATCGCGTCGAGTGCCGAGTAAAACAAGCCGAGTCCGTCGTCACTCGGTCCGGTGAGAGCCTCGGTGGCGTGCTCGGGGTGCGGCATCAAACCGACGACGCGGCCGTTGGCCGAAGAGATACCGGCGATACGACGCTGCGAACCGTTGGGGTTCTCCTCCGAGTAGCGGAAGACGACGCGGCCTTCACCCTCGAGTTCGTCGAGAACATTTTCGGAAGCCTGGAAGCGACCTTCACCCGACTTGAGCGGGATGAGGATCTGGGCGCCGGCCTCGTAACGCGAGGACCAAGCCGTGTTGTTGGCTTCGACCGTCAACCACTCGTCGCGGCAGATGAAGTGCAGACCCTGGTTACGGGTCAGGGCACCGGGGAGCAAACCTGCTTCGCAGAGGATCTGGAAACCGTTGCAGATGCCCAGGACCGGCATGCCGCCCTTGGCTGCTTCGACAACCTTGCCCATCGCGGGAGCAAAACGTGCGATCGCGCCGCAACGAAGGTAGTCGCCGTAGGAGAATCCGCCGGGAACGACAACCGCGTCGACACCCTTGAGGTCTGCGTCGCCGTGCCAGAGTTCGACAGCTTCACCGCCGGCCAGGTTGATGGCCCGAGCAGCATCGATGTCGTCGAGCGTGCCCGGGAACGTGATAACCCCGATACGTGCGCTCATGCCTCGACTCGCCTGACGGTCCAATCCTCGATCACCGTGTTGGCCAGCAGGCCTTCGGCGATCTTCTCGAGTTCGGCGTCTTCGACACTGCCGTCGATCTCCAACTCGAACCGCTTGCCCTGACGGACATCGGATACTCCTGCAAAGCCCAGGCGAGACAGTGCCCCGACAATTGCCTGTCCCTGGGGGTCGAGAATCTCGGCCTTGGGCATGACTTCGACGACGACACGGGCCACGTGCTGCTCCTCGGTACTAGTGCGCGAACCCGGAGTGAAACGCTCGGGTGATGGCCAGTTTACCGGGCGCACCCGAGATGGTTCGCATCGAGTGATCGGGGCGTGACGGCCAACACCCGCGAAACCCGCCTGCGAGTCACTCCAGGGCGGCGCATACTCGAAATCATGCGACTGACACATTTTGGCCATTCCTGTGTGCTCGTGGAGTTGAACGGATCGAAAATCCTCTTCGATCCCGGCAACTTCTCGCACGGATTCGAAGGCATCACCGGCCTCGACGCCATCCTCGTGACACATCAACACCCCGATCACGCCGACCCGGCGCGGCTGCCCGAACTGGCCGAAGCAAACCCCGACGCGGTGCTGTACAGCGATCCGCAGACGGCTGAGAAGCTCGGTGGCCGCTGGACGGGAGTCCGGCCGGGCGACCGGTTCAGCATCGGCGACGTCGAGGTGACCGGGACCGGCGGAGAGCACGCGATCATCCATCCGGACCTACCGATGATCGACAACACCGCGTTCCTCCTCGGCGACGCCACCAACCCGGCGCAGTTCATGCATCCCGGCGATTCCCTCTACGTCCCCGAACAGAAGGTCGACGTTCTTGCCCTTCCCGCCGCCGCACCGTGGCTCAAGATCTCGGAGGCCATCGACTACCTCCGCGCGGTAGCGCCGCGCGTCGCGGTTCCCATCCATCAAGCGATCATCCGCGACGAAGCCACAGGCATCTTCTACGGTCGCTACTCGGAAATGGCTGCCGACGGTACCGAGTTCCGAGTTCTCGGCGAGGAGTCGAGCGTCGAAGTCGCCTGATTCAGTCCTCACGCACTCACATCGACGATGATCCAGCCGGTGCTCGTCCCACCGGCTGCGTCGGTGAGTGTGTAGAGAATCCTGTCGGTGCCTGTCTTCGTTCCGGCCTCGAACACCACTTCGCCGTTTTCGAGCTTTACGGTGCCACCGAGAAGTGACGTCGCCTCGACCCCGGTTACCTTGATCGAATCTCCGTTGCTGTCATGATCATTCGCGACGGCGTCGACGGTGACTGTGCCACCTGAGCGGACCTGCGCGGTGTCGAGTGCGGCGTACGGCGGGATCGGGCTTGCCGTGTACCGACCGACGTCGTCGAGTCGATCCGAGGCCACGTCCGCGGCATCGACGATGGCAGCAAATTCGGTGCCGTCGAAGCGCGAGAGGTCGTTGCCGTTCATGATGGTCGATCCCTCGGCGCCGCCGCCGTGATAGTCGTCGGCGTAGAAGTTGTGGCCCAACTCGTGGCGGAGAACGCGGCTGAAGTTGCCATCGGGCTCGGCACCGACCTGTGCGTAGCTGTGATCGAGTTCGAACGTCGAGTAGTAGGCATTGCCGCCACCGGAAGCGCAGACGACAGTCGCCTGATCGACGCTCGTCCCGACCTGATCGGACCACAGACCTTCCAACTGGTCGAGGTTTTCACAACTGCTCGAATACGGGTCACTCGCGGCATCGGCCCGAAGGACAACCCGACCCAGGATCGGCCGAATTCCGACGTCTCTGATCCAGATGGCAGCGGTTCGGGCCATTGATTCCTCGGCCCGATCCAGAGCGACGGCGGGACTGCCTGCGCCGTGCGCGGAGTACCACTCGCCACTGAGATCCAATCCCACCACGAACTGCTTCACCGTCTTGCCGACGCTTGCGGCCGAGGCCGACGCAATAGAGGTGGTCGGCCACTTGGGTTTTGCGTCGATCGGCGCCGTGCTGCGACCGACCACGTCGGATCCCACGAACTCGATCGAAGCACCACGATCGAAAATCACCTGCCCGCGAAGTGTTCCGGCGGAGTCGACGATGGCGGAGACGATTGCGTCCGGACGCCCTTCCACGCTGCCGATGTACGAACGGGGCGCCGGGATCACCACATCGGTCAGCTCGCCGCCGTTTTCCTGTACGGCCATCGAGAAGTCGGATCCCCGCAGATTCATCTTGTGAAGCCGCAGTGTGAGTTGCTCACCTTCGTCGTCGACAGTTGCGGTGCGGGTGCCTTCGCTCGCACCACCGTCGACACCGCCCGTCGGCAGCGTGTGAACCACGCCGGTCGGAGCGGCAGACGCAACTGCCGGGACGATTGCAGCACAGACGACTGCGCCCACAGCCAGAGCGACAAGACCTTCGGCCGACTTGGAGAACCCTCGTGCGCGCATGGTGAACCTCAACTTCGTCTACTAGCGGCAGATTAACTGCACGCACTGTAGCAGCGAAAAGGTTGGGCGACGCCGTACTCGAATTCAACGTCCACTTTATGCGACTTTGACCTAATCGGCCCTACTGCCTGCAAGGAACGGGATAAATGCGAAGAGTCTGCCTGCTCGGGCAACCCGGACACGCGACACCATCTCGCAGCTATCAAATAGTTGCCAATGACCGAATTCAGGCAGCGCCGAGTTCCTGCGACGGGGAGTTCCATCGGTATACCTGCGAGGTGGCCTCATGAAAAAGCGCGAGGTCCACAGCGTCGAGAACAGCCTGACGTGGGCCCTCGTTTCCCAACTGCTTGGCAGTAATCGACAATCTGACCAGTCCCCCACGCTTGGCGGCGCGCCCGGCTCCGAGAACCAATGCGCGACACCACCACGGCTCAGCCTTGAAGCCCTCGCCGATACCGAAAACCCTTCCCCGCTGCAAGGTTCCACGGGTCAGATCGTGTACTGCGCCGAGGCCTGCCATCGTCCGAAAGCCGGTCTCCGGCAACACCGACATGGCACCAGGCGACGCCACCCAGCGCGGCGGTGCGAACACCCGGGTCCGAAGGCCTGCATGCTCGAGAACCCGATCCGCAGCGAGTAGTCGCAGTTTTGCTTCGTGCTTCGACAGAGTGGCGAACTCGGCTCGACGACGCTTGGTCGCGGCCTGGTCGTAGCCGTGCAGAACGATGGCGTCGCCGTGCTCACGACGCTCACGCAGCCAGGCCGTCGTCACCGCGTCGTCGGCCAGTCGATATTTGTCCTTCAGTCGCGGCGCCACCAGGAGCGACAGGCGGACACCTCGAGCGTCCATCTCGTCTGCGAATCCGGCAGCGAGATAACATGTCTCGTCTCTGATTCCGGATACCGACACGATCAGTTCTGCGGACATACTCCGATAGTGGCAGCTGTGGGTGAACAGCACACTGCCGCCGGATGATCATCCGGCGGCAGTTTTCAGCGCAGCTACTAATTCTTGGGAAGCGCGGCTTCGATGGCGGCGACAACCTCGGGAGCGTCAGGTTCGGTCCGCGGACGGAAGCGGTTGACGACGGTGCCGTCCGGTCCGATCAAGAACTTCTCGAAGTTCCACTGGATGTCGCCCGCAGCGCCTTCGGCGTCGGCAGCCTTGGTGAGTTCGGCGTACAGCGGATGCTGGTTCTCGCCGTTCACCTCGATCTTCTCGAGGAGCGGGAACGTGACGCCGTAGGTAGTGGAGCAGAACGTCTCGATCTCTTCGGCGGTACCCGGTTCCTGCCCCATGAACTGGTTGCACGGGATGCCGATCACGGTCAGACCGCGATCGGCGTACTCGCTGGCCAGCTTCTCGAGCGCCGAGTACTGCGGGGTCAGTCCACACTTGGATGCCACGTTGACCACGAGCACGGCACGGCCGTCGTATTCACCCAACGAGGTGGGCACGCCACCGAGGGTGTTGATCGCGATGTTCTGTACTGGAGTTGTCATAGGTCCAACTTAGCGACTCTTGCCGACTGCCAGTTCTCGCCCACTGCTACTTCTCGTCCACTGCTACTTCGATGCTCCGAGAATGCGATCGAGGTCGTCCAGAACGGTGAGGCCGCCGAGCGGTCCGACGCCCGTGATCCAGTAGGACATGTCGACCAGATATGGGTTCGGGAAGAATCCGGCGTTGTCCGCCACGGCCTTCGGCATCGTGCTGGCATCGGCCGGTTTCGCGGAGGTGACCAGGATGAGGTCGGCGTTGGCTCCGGAGACGAATTCCGGGGAGAGGTCGACGGAGATCGAGTTCTCCCAGTCGCGTGCGGGAATCGTGAGTCCCGCGCATTCGAGAGTGCTTCCGGCAAACGACGTGGGTCCGTACAGCGTCAGAACGTCGTCGCGTGGACGGATGAGCTGAGCGGTCTTGCCCTCGGTGCTGTGCTTGCTCGCCACTTCCTCGCAGCGTGCCGTGTAGTCACCGAGTAGTTCGCCTGCCTGATCGGTCTTGTTCAACGCCTCTGCGACGAACTGGACGTTGTCCTGCCACGGATCGGTCTGGGTCGCCATGTAGACGGTCGGCGCGATGGCAGCGAGCTGCTCGTACAGATCACCGTGCCGCGATTCCGTTCCGATGATCAGGTCCGGGCTCAGTGCGACGATCTTCTCGAGGTTCGGTGCCGCGACGGTGCCGACCATCTCGATCTCCGCGGCCTTCTCACCGAGGTACGCCGGAACCCCGGTCGTCTCGCTGAGGACCGCGGTGCCCACGGGAATCACGCCCAGCGCTACCGACGTGTCGAGCTGAACCGGCTCGAGCACGACAACTCTCTGCGGATCCATCGGTACGTCCGTGGTTCCGCGGGCATGGGTGACCGCGTGCACGGTGTCGGCGGACTGACTGTCGATATCCGTCTTGTCGTCACTGCCACAAGCAGTGGTCGTTGCCACGATGGCGGCGAGGACAAAACCACCCAGCACGTACTTCGCCCGCGAGTTACTGCGTTTCATTCCCGACACTCCTGTTACCGACTGCTTTCGACCGTCACAGCCACGCGCATTCACCACGGCTGAGCAAAGGATTCACCATCCAATAGTCTGGTGAGCCTAACCTACGAGACTGGAGCCTCATCATGTCTTCCCTTCCCTGCCACACCTGCAGCGACGGTGTCCTGGGGAAGGCATCTATGCAGTGCTTTCCGGAATTTGTCGCCAATCCGCAAACCAGTCGACGCCCTCACGCCTGTACACGGCAGTCGTCGACCGCCGGCGAACCGATGGTCGGTCGCGCCGGAATGACACATCTGTGGGTGTTGATCGAGCACCCCGGCCCCTGGCCGGCGTCCGCTCCTGACGACGTTCTCCCCGTCGCACTCACCGAAAAAATCTACGCAGCGCAGGGTCGTATTCGCCTCGTGGTGATCCGGCGGCCCCGCAACCGCCGAGTCCTCACCCCGATGTGCGTACTCGCCTGGACGGACGGCACACGTCAGTGGATGCGGGAAGGGTCGGTCGACCGATACGAGGACCTGTCGGTACTGCCGTTCGAATCGATGGCCACCGGAGTGGAACCCGACTTCGGCCGCTCCCGCACGGAACCGCTCTTCGCGGTCTGCACACATGGAAAGAAGGATGCGTGCTGCGCGGAACTCGGTCGCCCGGTCGTGTCGGCGCTGAACGCGGCACAGATCGCAGATGTGTGGGAATGCAGTCACATCGGCGGAGATCGATTCGCGGCCAACATGATTGCGTGGCCCGCCGCAGTCTATTTCAGCCGACTGGACGGCAACTCCGCGATCGATGCAGCCGAAAAATACCAAGCCGGAGAATTGGAGCTGCTGCACCTGCGCGGCCGAGCGGCACTGTCACAGGCCGCTCAGGCCGCCGAACACGCAGTCCGACGCGTTACCGGCATCGTCGCGACGGACGCACTCGAGAGTGTCGCCGAGAGCGTCGACGGAGAACATACGACTGTCGATCTTCGATTGGAGGCGAGAGACTTTCGCGTGGTCGTTCGACCCGGCTCTCCAGGGCAGCCGTTCCGACACGATTGCGGTTCCGGAGGAACTGTCGAATGGAACGGATGGATCGTAGAACACCTTCACGAGCAATCGCACTGACCACTCGATTCCGGTAGAACTGCCCGGCAGGCCATCGAACCGAGATTTGCGCGGCCTGACAACACTTCGAATCAGGTCGCGATGAAGGATCGACGCCCCTGGTGATTACAGCTTGCATTCTTCCCATGACCACCGCACTGACGCCGAATGCCGTTTCCCGGTCTGCAGATCCGATCAAGAGTGAGGTCGACTACGAAACACTGGCAGCAAAATTCCGTCCGATCTTCGCGGACATCGCACAAGCCGTCGTCGAACGCGAACGCGATCACGTGCTTCCCTTCCAACAGATCGACGCACTCAAGAAAGCAGGCTTCGGCGCCGTTCGGGTGCCGACAACACACGGTGGATCCGGCGCGAGCATCCCGCAATTGATCCGGTTACTAGTCGAGTTGTCGAGCGCCGATTCCAACATCACCCAGGCACTGCGCGGTCATTTCGCGTTTGTCGAAGACCGACTGGTCGCCGACCCCGGGCCTGAGCGTGACACCTGGCTCCGACGCTTCGCGGAGGGACAGTTGGTCGGCAACGCGTGGACCGAAATCGGCGACGTTGCATTGGGCGAAGCCAACACCAAGGTCTCGCCCGCACCCGATTCCGACCATTTCTTGGCGAACGGGGCAAAGTTCTACAGCACGGGTTCCATTTTCGCCGACTGGATCGACCTGTACTCGCAGCGCACCGACACCGGCGCATTCGTGATCGCCGCAGTCGAAGCGAGACAACCCGGTGTCACACACAGTGACGACTGGAACGGGTTCGGCCAGCAGACGACTGGCTCCGGCTCGTCCGTTTACGAGAACGCAATAGTCCAGCCGGAGAACATCTTCGACTTCTCGACGCGCTTCAAATACCAGACCGCGTTCTACCAACTGTTCCATCTCGCCACTCTCGCCGGCATCGCCAAGGCTGCGACAACCGAGATCTCTCGTCGAGTCGCCTCTCGTACTCGAACCTTCAGTCACGGCAACGCTCCGAGATACGCGCAGGATTCGCAGATCCAGCAAGTTGTCGGCGAGGTGTCCTCGGCTGCCTTTGCAGCCGAGGCCGTGGCGCTGCACGCAGCACAGTCGTCCCAATGGGCATACGAAGCCGCATTCTCCGGCTCGCCGGAGGAAGAGAAAGCCGCCAACATCGCAGCCGAAATCGATTCGGGGCGAGGGCAGGTCGCCTCGATCGGACTCGTCGTTCCGGCCACGGCCAAGATCTTCGACGCACTCGGCGCTTCCGGAGTGAGCCGCGACCTCGATCTCGATCGGTTCTGGCGCAACGCGCGCACCGTGGCCAGTCATAATCCGGTCGTCTTCAAATCCAAAGTTGTCGGCGACTACGAAATCAACGGAACCGAACCGATTTACGTGTGGGCCATCGGGACTGCACCGACCGAAAAGGATGTACAGGCATGACCGTGACCAGTGAAACCGAAGTCTTCGTCGGCGTTCCCGACACATCCGAAGGCTGGATCGACCGCGCTCGCGAGGTGAGCAACGTCCTTGCCGCCGACGCACTCGCCCGCGACCGAGCCGGCGAACCACCGTTCCGAGAAGTCCAGCTGCTCAAGGAAAGTGGTCTGGTGACACTGCTGGGTCCGATCGAGTTCGGCGGCGGTGGGCAGCGATGGGAGACCGCCTACAAGGTGGTTCGGGAGATCGCGCGCGCCGACGGCTCGATCGGGCAACTGCTCGGGTATCACTACCTGTGGGCATGGGCAGCCAGATTGGTCGGAACCGATCCGCAGATCTCCGCTGTCGAGGAGCTGTACACGAGCAACCGATTCTTCTTCGGCGGCGCGGTGAACCCTCGAGACACCGACCTCACCGTCGTGGATCGCGGAGACACCCTGGTGTTCAACGGCGTGAAGTCGTTTTCCACCGGCGGACGAGTCACCGACCTCACGGTGCTCGAAGGAATCATCGACGGAACTGCGACGCATGTGTTCGCTATCGTGCCGACTGCTCAGGACGGCATAGTCTTCCGCGGAGACTGGGACAATCTCGGACAGCGCCTCACCGATTCCGGCAGTGTCGAGATCAACGACGTCGAGGTCGACTGGGCAAGTGCGGCAGGCTTTGTCGACAAGGAATTCCAACCTCTGGTCTACAACACGCTGAACTTCCCCGCGATCGAGATCGTGTTCGCGAACTTCTACCTCGGGATCGCCCGTGGCGCACTGGACACTGCGGCCGAGTACACCCGAACCCGTACGCGTCCATGGCCGTACGGCGGTGACAACCGCGAAATCGCAACCGACGAGTGGTACCTCCGTGAGGGCTACGGCGACTTGCAATCGAAGCTGTGGGCGGCGGAGGCCTTCGTGGATCAGGTCAGCCGTGAGGCCGACGCCGTGCTCCACGACGCTCGCGAAAACCTCACCGAGCAGGCTCGCGGCGACCTCGCCGTACGCATTGCGGCCGCAAAACTTCGCGCCGCCGACGTCTCCTTGGAGATCAGCAACAAGATCTTCGAACTGACCGGTGCCAGAGCCACGTCCAACGATGTCGGCCTGGATATCTACTGGCGCAACATCCGGACGCATACCCTTCACGATCCGCTCGCGTACAAGCGCCGTGAAGTCGGTAGTCGTTTTCTGACCGGCGAGATTCCCGAACCCACCTGGTACACATAGCACCCACGAACAGAAAGAGACCGTCGCACGGTTGGTGCGGCGGTCTCTTTCATCGTTACGACCAGGATCACTGATCGTAGATCGGGTTCCGCGCCTGCTGTGCGGTCAAACGTTCAGCAGAGCGGAAGTATCTAGTGATGGCTCACAAATGACTGCTTGGTGCCGGTCGGAGCCGTTTCGAGTTTGTGCTGCTCTTCTTCGTCCTCGTCGTCGAGCATCGTGGCTTCGTTGAACGGAATCTTCCCGTCGAGCACCTCGATGACGCGTTCCTTGTCGATCGTCTTGGTCCACGCGCCGACCAGGAGAGTCGCGACCGCATTGCCCGAGAAGTTGGTGATCGCTCGCGCTTCCGACATGAAGCGGTCGATTCCGACGATGAGTCCGACGCCGTCGAGAAGCTCGGGGCGATGGCTCTGAAGTCCGCCGGCCAGCGTGGCCAGACCGGCGCCGCTGACTCCCGCAGCGCCCTTGGAGGCGATGATCATGAACACCAGCAGCGAGAGCTGTTCACCGAAGGCGAGCGGCTGTCCCATGGCGTCGGCGATGAAGATCGAGGCCATCGTCAGGTAGATCGCGGTGCCGTCGAGGTTGAACGAGTAGCCGGTGGGAACGACGATGCCCACCGTGGTGCGCTCGACGCCTACGTGCTCCATCTTGGCGATCAGACGCGGCAGTGCCGATTCGGAGGACGACGTGGCGAAGATGAGCAGGTACTCACGGGCCAAGTACTTGACCAGCTTGAAGATGTTGAATCCGGTGACGGCGCGCAGCAGCGTTCCGAGAACACCGAAGACGAAGATCAGGCAGGTCAGGTAGAAGCCGATCATCAGGGTTCCGAGCTGGACGACGGCGTTCAAACCGGTCTGGCCGACGACGCTGGCGATGGCGCCGAAAGCACCGATCGGGGCGAGCCAGAGAATCATCGTCAGGATCTTGAACACGAGCTTCTGGATGTATCCGACGGCCTTGAGAATCGGCTCACCCGACTTGCCGAGCGACTGGATCGCGAAGCCGACCAGAAGGGCGACGAACAGAGTCTGCAGCACGCTGCCGGCGGTGAGGGAGGACAGCATCGACGTCGGAATGATGGACGCGATGAAGTCCCAGGTACCGCCCGCGCTGTGGGCCTGATCTGCAAGCTTGGCCACGGAGGCCGCGTTGGGCGTGATGTTCAGGCCACTGCCCGGGTTGAGCAGGTTGCCGACGCCCAGGCCGATCGCGAGTGCGATGGTGGACATCCCGATGAAGTAGGCGAGTGCGAGGCCGCCGACCTTGCCGACCTTGGCCGCAGCTCGAACCGAGCCGATGCCGAGCACGATGGTGCAGAAGATGACCGGGCTGATCATCATCTTGATCAGGCTGACGAACAACGTGCCGAGTACACCGACGGACTTACCGAACTCGGGTGCGAGCCAACCGACGAGGATGCCGCCGATAACCGCGACGATGACGCTCATGTAGAGCCAATGCGTCTTGTCGCGCTTTGCCTTGGTGCCCTCGGGCTGTGGGGAACCGTCTACTGTCCCTGTTGCCGTGCTGCTCATGGGGTGTCCTTTGGATCGGATATCTGTGAAGTGATCGGGATCACTTCGAGTCGTGGAGAATTCTTGTTGCAAACAGGTGGGCCCGGAAGTTTGTGTTCATTACGTTCAGGAGGCGCTCGATGGTCGAACGAAAGACCGGCCGACGTATGAGCGTCGCCAGGCAGATCCTGCTCCTGCAATTGGCGTTGTTGGCGCTGGTCATCGGCGTGGGGGCCGCGCTCGCAGTTGTCGACGAACGCCGAGACAGCGACGACGCGATCCGCAGGCAGGTGAGCTCGATAGCGCAGACTCTCGCCCTGTCGGATTCGACGGCGGCCGCCCTGACGAGTCCGGACCCGACCGCGATTCTGCAACCACAGACCGAGAAGATCCGACAGGCAACCGGCGTCGATTTCATCGTGGTGATGGCGCCGGATCGCACTCGGTTCACCCACACGAGCCCGGAGCTGATCGGTCAACTGTTCAACGGAAACATTGACCGCGCACTCGCCGGCGTGACCTTCACGGAGACGTACGCCGGGTCGCTGGGGCCGTCGATCCGCGCAGTCACTCCTGTCTACGATTCCGGCGGAACCCTGGTCGGTCTGGTTTCTGCCGGTGTCACCCGCGAGCAGATCAGCAAGCAGTTCGCCCAAAGTGTTCCGGTCATCCTGTTCGTTGCCGGCGGCGGTCTTCTTGCCGCCCTCCTGAGTTCACTTCTGGTGAGCCGACGCATCAGGCGACAGACCCTGGGAATGGCTCCGGACGAACTGCGCACCATGTACGAGCACCACGACGCCGTACTGCACAGCATCGGTGAGGGTTTGGTGGTGATCGGGCAAGGCCGAAGCAAAGACGCGCGAGTGGACATAGTCAACGACGAAGCACGTCGCCTCCTCGATCTACCGGACGGGCCCGTGCCACTTTCATCCATCCCCGAGACCATGCGGGTCGACGACGCCTCTCCCGCGAAGGATCAAGTGCACCTCACCGACAAGCGCGTGCTGGTGGTCAACCAACACCCGGTTGAGTGGGAAGGCAACAGAATTGGCACCGTGCTGACAATTCGCGATCACACCGAACTTCAGAACGTACTCGGGGAATTGGATTCGGTACGTAGTTTTGCCGAGTCGCTTCGATCGCAAGCCCACGAGAGCGCAAATCGTCTGCACACGATCATCACGATGGTCGAGTTGGGGCGAAACGAGGACGCAGTGGCCTTCGCCACCAACGAATTGCGAGTGTCCCAACAGCTGATCGATCGTCTGATGAATGCGGTCCACGAGCCGGCGCTGGCCGCACTACTGCTCGGGAAAATGAGCGAAGCGACCGAACGCGGGGTCGACCTGACCATCACGGAAGACACCGCGCTCGGTCCGGTTCCTTCGCTCAATGCACGCGAGTTGGTCACGCTGGTCGGCAATCTCGTGGACAATGCTATTGACGCATCGCGCGCGAGCGAGTCTCCGTGGGTGGAAGTGACGGTAATGGAAGAGGATTCGATGATGGTTGTTGCCGTCGCCGACAGCGGCCCGGGAATGACACCCGAAGCACTCGAAAAGGCCAAGGGCCGTGGCTACTCCACAAAATCCGGCTCTCGCGGACTCGGTCTCGCACTGGTCTCTCAAGTCGTGAAACGGCATGGCGGCACGCTCACCAGCGAGCCGGCGATGGGCTCCATGCTGGTTGTCCGTATCCCGCTGCGCGAGGCGGAAGCACCGCGATGATCCGTGTACTGATAGTCGACGACGAACCGTTGATCGCGCAGGCACACCGTTCCTACGTCGAGCGTGTGCCGGAATTCGTGGTCCACGGCGTGGTTCATTCCGGGAACGCCGCCGTGCGTGCAGTTACGGCGGCCAATGCCACCGACCAGCCCATCGACCTGGTCCTGCTCGACATCGGGTTGCCCGACGCCAGCGGTCTCGACGTGGCCTCCGCCCTGGGCGGGTTGCGGCCCAGTCCGGACATCATCGCGGTTACCTCGGCGCGCGATCTGGAGGTGGTCCGAAGCGCCGTGGCTCGCGGGATCGTCCTCTATCTTCTCAAGCCGTTCACTTTCGCAGCATTCCGCGACAAGCTCGAGCGCTACCTCGAATATCGTGCAGCACTTCCCGCTGGCGAGTCTGCGGTCAGTCAACACGACATCGACCGCGCGATGTCCGCACTACGAACGTCCGACGATCGAGCAGCGGCGCCGAAAGGCTTTGCATCTCAAACGCTCGGACTCGTCGCAGCGTCTGTCCGGGATTCTGAGGGACCCGTGACCGCTGCAGAGGTGGCAGCATCGGTCGGCGTGTCCCGGGTGACGGCCTGGCGCTACCTGGAAAAGCTGGCAGACGACGGCATGCTCACCCGGGAGACCGAGTACGGGCGCGCTGGGCGCCCTCAGGTTCGTTACCGCAGAACCTGATTGACACAGAATCTAGTTTGCGCCAACCGTGTCGAGAACCCAGGCGAACTCGAATGCGACCTCTTTCCACTTCTCGTACCGACCGCTGACACCGCCGTGTCCGGCGCTCATCTCGGTCTTGAGAAGTAGCGGAGCATCACCGGTCTTGGTGGCGCGCAGTTTTGCGACCCACTTGGCCGGCTCCACGTACAGAACACGGGTGTCGTTGATGCTCGTGATCGCAAGAATGGCGGGATAGTCCTTGGCTTCCACGTTCTCGTACGGGCTGTACGAGCGCATGTAGTCGTAGACGTCCTTGTTGTGCAGCGGATCTCCCCATTCGTCCCACTCGATGACCGTCAACGGCAGCGACGGATCGAGAATCGACGTCAGCGGGTCGACAAACGGAACATTGGCGAGAATGCCGGCAAACAGTTCCGGAGCGAGATTGGCGACAGCCCCCATCAGCAATCCACCCGCACTACCGCCGTCGGCAACCATCCGATCGGCCGCCGTGACACCGGTGTCGATCAAATGCTTTGCGCACGAGACAAAATCGGTGAAGGTATTCTTCTTCGTGAGCGTCTTGCCGTTTTCGTACCAGTGACGACCCATCTCGCCGCCGCCGCGCACGTGTGCGACCACGAAGACGACGCCGCGATCGAGCAACGACAAGCGGGCAACCGAGAACGACGGGTCGATGCTCGCCTCGTAGGAACCGTAGCCGTACAACAGCAGCGGCGCGGGACCTTCCGGCGCACCTACGCGCCTCACGATCGAGAGCGGAATGCGGGTTCCGTCGTCGGCCACTGCCCAGTCGCGACGCTGCTCGTAATTACTCGCATCGAAGTCACCGAGAACAGGCTGCGACTTGCGCAGTGCCAGTTCACCACTGGCGACGTAGTAGTCGTACACCTGCCCGGGAGTGATGAACGACGTGAAGCCGAGTCGGATGGTGGGCTGCGCCCATTCCGGATTGGACCCCATACCGATGCTGAAGAGTTCTTCGTCGAAGTCGATTTCGTGACGCTCGCCGTAGCCGTCATCCGTCAACGGCCACACGGCAACCCGAGTGAGCGCCTCGCGGCGGTAGCTCAGGACGAGGTGTCCGGCAAAGGCTTCGGCTTCTTCCAGACGAACGTCTGCGCTGTGCTCGATCAGCGTCGTCATGTTTGTCGGATCCGACACGGGAGCTTCCACCAACACGAAGTTCTCGGCCTTGACTCCGTCCACGACGTCGTTGTGGAGGATCAGGAAGCGGTCCTCTCCCCCGATCACCGCGTGTTCAGCGCCGTACTCGACGCCCTCGCGACGCGGGATGATGACGCGGAAGTCGCCTTCCGGGTTCGCCGATTCCAGCATCCAGCCTTCGCTGGTCACCTTGGAACCGACCCAGATCATCAGGTACTTCTCACTGCGGGTAGACCCCACCGAAACCCAGTACCGCTCGTCGGGCTCGTGGAACACCGAAACATCTTGACTCTGCGGCGTTCCCAGCTTGTGACGCCACACGGTGTCCGGACGCCAGGAATCGTCGACCGTCATGTAGAAGACGTGACTGTGGTCGATCGCCCAGGTGGCGCCAGGCGCGGTATCGGGAATCTCGTCGGCGAGCATCTCACCGGTCTCGAGGTTCTTGAACCGCAAGGTGTACCGCTCGTCGCCGACGATGTCCACCGAGTACGCGAGCAACGTGCCGTCCTCGCTGATGGAGAACGCGCCGAGCGAAAAGAACTCGTGCCCTTCGGCTTCGACGTTGCCGTCCATGAGGATCTGCTCGCCGGCCAGCTCGACGCCGGGCGTCAGGTTGGGCGGAGTCCAATCGTCTTCACCGGCGATGGGGCACCGGCACTGGACGGTGTACGACTTGCCTTCCACGCTGCGCGAGTAGTACCACCACTTACCCATGCGAGTGGGCACCGACATGTCGGTTTCCTGCGTCCGCGACTTGATCTCCTGGAAGATCTTCTCGCGCAACGGCTCGAGCGCGGCCGTCTGCTCGTCGGTGTACGCGTTTTCGGCTTCGAGGTATGCGACGACCTCGGCGTTGTCCTTGTCCCGCAGCCACTCGTAGTCATCGACGAACGTGTGTCCGTGATGGGTACGTTCGGCGGGGACCTTCTTTGCGACCGGCGGGATCAGGCTCATGCGCTGGGACCGACCCAATCGTCGAAGGACAGACCGGAAATGCGCTCGTACGCCTCGATGTAGCGTGCCCGAGTCGCGTCGACGATCTCCTGCGGCAACGGCGGCGGTGTCGTGTCCGAGCTACGGTCCCAGCCGGATTCGGGGCTCGTGAGCCAGTCGCGCACGAACTGCTTGTCGAAACTGGGCTGCACCTTGCCCGCTTCGTAGCCTTCGAGAGGCCAGTAGCGCGACGAGTCGGGGGTGAGCACCTCGTCGGCGAGCACGAGGTTTCCACCGGAGTCGAGACCGAATTCGAGCTTGGTGTCCGCAAGGATGATTCCGCGATCGGCCGCGAAGTTGGAGGCGCGGGCATAAACGTCGAGAGTGTCCTCGCGAAGCTGCACTGCCAGCTTCTGGCCGACCTTCTCCACTACCTGATCGAAGCTGATGTTCTCGTCGTGATCCCCGAGAGCTGCCTTGGACGCCGGGGTGAAGATCGGGTCGGGCAGCCGCGACGCCTCGACGAGGCCCTCGGGCAACGCGACGCCGCACACTGCGCCGGTGTTGTTGTAGTCGACCAGGCCGGAGCCGGTGAGGAAGCCACGAACGACGCATTCGACGGGAACCATGTCGAGGGAGCGCACCACGAGAGCGCGGCCGAGAACCTCTTCCGGGATGCGATCGTCGTCGGGCTCGCCGGCCAGGTGGTTGGTGCCACCGAGGACGTTGAAGAAGAACACGCTCATCGCGGTGAGCACGCGACCCTTGTCCGGGATCGGCGTGCTGAGCACGTGGTCGTAGGCCGAGATCCGATCACTCGCGACAAGCAGCAGATGCTCGTCGTCGATCGTGTAAAGGTCACGGACCTTGCCACCGGCCAGATGAGTGTAGGAATCAAGTGTAGGACGCACCCGGTCACCCTATCGGGCGTTCGCAGTTCGTACAGAACCCCGGTAGCCGGGACAGGTGAGCGTCCTCGCCGTTCGGAGAGCTGTCCGCCCTGCTCATCCGGATATGCAGGTGGCCCCTCGCCAGCAGGCGAGAGGCCACCGTCACAGTCGATGAACTACTGGTTTGCGGGCAGCTTCGACAGGCCCTCGTCGATCGAATCCAGCGTCAGAAGAGCCGTCTGATAGGTCGCGGCCAACGAATGCTGGACCTGGACGACGTTGCCGGCCTTCACTGCGGGCAATTCCTTCCACAGCTCGGAATTGACCAGCTCCTGCAACTGCGGAGACATCGAGCCATCGGCGTTGAGGCCGTAGACGATCACGTCGACATTTCCGAGATTTTCGCCGATCTTCTCGATGGATACCTGTTCGACGTGGATGTCGGCGGGGTCTGCGGGGGTGCCGGGGAACTGCAGTCCGAGTCCGTCGAAGAGATTGGTCGTGTACGAAGACGCGTACTCGCGTGAGAAGGTGCCGGCCTCGGGCTTGCAGACGTTGCACACGCCGCCGAAGGTCAACGAGCCGAGCTTGTCCTTGTACTTCGCGGCCAGTTCGGCGGTTTTGGCGTCGTAGTCGTCCTTGAACTCGCCGTAGGTGTCGGAGACATTCGCGGCATCGGCGAACTGCTCGCCCAGCACTCGCCAATCAGCAGGAACCGTCGGTCCCAGGAAGACGACGGGAGCGGCCGCCTTGAGCTGCGCCATGTCCAGCTGGCTTTCGACACGAGCGGGAACACCCATGATGATCAGATCGGGCTCGGCAGCGACGATTCCCTCGTAGTTGAGCTGGGAGACGTTGCCGTCGGGCGCGACCTTCGGCAGAGCTTCGTAAGCGGCCTTGGTCTTGTCGTCCATGTTGCCGAGTTCACGGGTCCACTCACATACTGCTGCCAGGTTCGCTCCCGCCTGAATCAGCGGCAGAACTGCGTATCCGCAGGCCACGATCCGCTGCGGGTCGCTCGGGATCTCGATGGATCCGTTCTGTGCCTCGAAGACACGGGTCTGCGAGCTCGCGGCTGTCGTCGACGATTCGGACGACGCCTCCTCGGAGTTGCTGCAGCCGGCGACGCCGACCGCCAGCGCAGCTGCTGCGCCGATCACCACTGCGCGGCGAAACCACGACAGACCTTGAACCCGCATGTTGAACTCCATCTGAACGCACCGGACTGCTCCGGAATTGATTTGGTGAGGCTAACCAATATCAGGGCACTGGACCTTTACACAAACACAGGTCCCGAGGAATGAACTGCGCCTCCCGAGTCACTCACGCTCACAGCAGCACGCCTCCCACTGAGAGGGAGCAAAGCAAGATTCCTCTCGAATCGGACACGCGAACTCGCTACCTTGCCTTCGCGATACCTCATCGACCAGCCACTCTCTCCGCTCGACGAAGGGCTCACACATGTCCCGATCCACGCGCACGTGCTCGCTACGGTCTGCCGCGGCCATTGCGTTGACCAGCAGCTTTCTCATCACCGGTTTCGGCGCCTCGATCGCGCACGCCGAACCTGCCCCCTCGGCTCCACAGTTCGGCTCACTGGATTTCGGATCCAGCAACTTCGGCAGTGCCGAGCAAACCCCAGATGCTCCGCGGCTGACCGGGATCGACAATTTCCGCGACGTCGCAGGCACCGGCGCCGGATACTCGGGAACTCTCGGTCTGCCCGTGAACAAGGGAGTCTTCTACCGCGCGAACGCGATCACGCCCAAGGGCGATGACATGAGCATTCTCGAAAAGCTGGGACTGACAAAGGTTTACGATCTGCGCACGGAACCCGAGATCGCCAGCAAGCCGGATGTCCTGCCCAACGGGGTTGCGTACGAGAACATTCCGATCCTGTCCGGGAACATCGCCGAGATGGTCGCGAAGATCAAGTCCCCCGAGGACTCACGATCGATGATGCAGGACATGAACCGCGCCTTCGTCACCGGAGCGACGGAGCGAGCCGGGTTCGCACAGTTGCTCACGGGCCTCGCGGAAACCGAAGGCGCACAGGTCTTCCATTGCACTGCAGGTAAAGACCGCACCGGCTGGACGTCGTTTCTGCTGCTGAGCATCGCCGGTGTCGACCGCTCAGTGATCATGAATGACTACTTGCTGACCAACGAATACACAGCCGAAGGCATGAAGGCCACGCGTGCGGGTATCGCGGCGAGCCTGGGCGAACAGATGGCCGTCAACATGGAGCCCCTGTTGGGTGTCGAGGCAAGCTATCTCGATGCCGGCCTCGCCCAGTTGGACCTGACCTACGGGTCGGTCGATCGTTACCTGACCGAGGGCTTGGGTCTGAGTCCGGCGACCGTCATGACGCTCAAAGCCAAACTGCTGGGCTGAGCGATCCAGCTGCCCCGGGTTCGACGAGGGGTCGAACCCGGGGCACGTGGAATTTCTCTGCCCGTGCCGTGCCGGATGCGCCGCAGCGTCACGTGCGTCAGCGCGATACGGCGATCACGTTGTTTCGGTACGCCCAGATGACGATCTGCACACGGGTGCGCACCTGCAGCTTCTTGCAGATGTTGCTGATGTGCGACTTCACCGTGCTCTGCTCGAGGCTGAGGGAATCTGCGATGTCGTTGTTTCCCAAGCCTTGTGACAGCAACTGCACCACATCCATTTCACGCGCGCTGAGACCGTGATCCGATCCGGAGCGCGCCGTGGACATCGGTGCCGGTTTGCGCCTCGCGAACTCCACGATCAGTCTCGACGTCAATCTCGGAGAGAGCACCGAACCACCCTCGGCCACGGTCAGCACTGCCGACGAGAGCTCCTCTGGATCGGCGTCTTTGAGCAGGAACCCTGCGGCGCCACTGTCGAGCGCCTCGAAAACGTACTCGTCGAGATCGAACGTGGTGATCACGACGACGCGGGTCGCCGGAAACTCGGCAAGGACCTCCCTGGTCGCGGTCAACCCGTCACCGTGAGGCATTCGGATATCCATCAGTACGACGTCCGGACGCAGTGCACGCACCTGCTCGTACGCCTCGACTCCCGTCTTGGCATGCCCGACGACGCGAATCTCGGGGTGACCGGAGAGAAACAGTTCGAACCCCTGCCGTACCACCTGCTGGTCGTCTGCAATAAGGACGTCGATCATGCGTTGATCCTCCCGTTCACCGGCACCAGTGCCTGCACAGCCCACTCACCTTCCGAATTCGGTCCGGCATCCAGTTGACCACCCATGAGCGTCGCGCGTTCGCGCATTCCCACAATTCCGAGGTTTTGCCCGTCGGAGGACGGACGAGCATTCCCGAGCGTATTGATCACCCGGACTCTCACCGCACCGGCTTCTCGGCTCAGACATACCTTGGACTCGCTACCCGGCGCATGGCGAAGGACGTTCGACAACGCCTCCTGGACGATGCGGTAGCACGTCAACTGGACTCCGCTGTCCAGGTCGTCGAAGCGGCCGACCTTCTCGAGCGAGATCGACGAGATGGTGCGCCTGCAGTCGTCCACCAACTCGTCGATGTCGGAGACCATGGGCGTCGGGAAATCGGGGTCTTCCTCACCCAGACGGAGGATCCCCACGATCTGCCGCAAGCTGTTGAGGGCCCGCTGCCCCTGCTCGATGACGCCGCCCAGGAGGGCTTGCGCTTGTTCGGGATTGCTCGAGAAGAACTTGTCGGCGGCACGGGCCTGGATGATCATGCCGGTCATGTGGTGAGCCGCGACGTCGTGCAACTCACGTGCCATGTCCTGCCGTTCGGCGACAACGGCATTCGCGATCTTGCGTTCGCGGTCCCGGTGCAGATCCGCTACCGCCTGACTGTTCTCCACTGCTTGCTTTCGCAGACGCGCGACGATCTTTCCCATGGCGGCGACGACCAGAAAACTCGTGACGGTGTTTGCCGCCGGCTCGAGGAACAGGTGGGGCAACTCCCCCACCTGAACCTCTGCGACCGTCAGCCCGTCCCGCTCGGTGAGATACATCGCCAAGATCACGTCCATCGCCATTCCGAGGACCAGCAGTCCGACCAGGCGCATGCCGCTCACCCGGATGGACACTGCCATGATCGCGAACCAGAAAAGCGGCGTGGCCCCCAGCGATCGACTGCCGAGGAAGAGCATCAATCCGCCGGATCCTGCCAACGTCAGGAGGTAGTACGCGATCGGGTACCGCCGGCGCGCACACGCCACAACGGTCAACACCGTCAGGAAACCCATGATGCCGACGACGGTTCCCGGATCGCTCAGCACTCGATTGCTCGTCTCGGGTTCAGTCTTGAGACTGGCGAGACCGAACACCCACGGCACACTCAGCAGGCCGACGATCACGGCCGCCGTGGCCGGGTTGTTCAGGTTGAAACGTCCCCACCCTCGCGATGCCAGGGCTTGCCCCGAGACATTCTGACCAGCCGAGTCGAACATCCACTCCCCATTCCGCATCCGATGATTGACGTTCATGGTGGCATGCGCGCACCACTTGGTCCCACATTCGGCGAACGTGAAGGGAATGTTCGATTCTCGGCTACAACCAAAGGACTAGTTCGGGGTGAAAGGCCTAGTACTTATGTCCAGTACTTATGTCTCAGCTGAACTGCTCGACCAACCGGTTCACCATGTTGGTTGCGCTGTAGTAGTCGAGACGGAAGGTATCGAGCCCCACGGCATAGACATGGTGATCACGAATTGCCGGATGCTGCGCCAACAGGGGAAGTGCCTCGACCGCTTTCACCGCACCGTCGTCGGCGCTGACCAAGATCAGGGTGTTGCCCGCGATACCGTCGTAGAGGTTCTCGGCCGAGACCTGAATGATGTCCTTGCGCTTACCCATGGATTCACTGCTCTTCGCAGACTCGGGAATGTCGGCGACCGTGAAACCCATCGCCGTGAGCAACTTCGCCTGCCCGGACTCGTGCGTCCAGATATTGGCGCCGCTGCCGTCCTCGTAGTAGACGAGCGCGGTGGTCGGCTGCGGGGGAAGTGTGACCTTGGCCTTCGCTGCCTCTACTGCGCTGTCGAATTTCGCGACCGTGGCCGCTGCGTTGTCTTCGAGACCTGTCGCTTCACCCAGCACGGCGGCCACTTCCTGCCAACTACTTCCGCCGTAGTCCACCACGATTGTCGGAGCGATGGCCGTGAACTGTTCGTACAGATCGACGACGGAGTCACCTCCGGTCGCCGAGACGACGATGAGGTCCGGGTTCTGGGCCAGAACGGATTCTGCGTTCGCTCCGCCCATCGGCAGCACTGCGAGTCCACGTTCTCGAGCTATGTCGCCCCACTGTGTGAACAACCCCTGCGCATCCGATACGTCGGTGTTCGGTCCCGTCGATGCGGTAGCCACCACCGGAGCGTCGATCGACAACAGCGTGCCCGTCAGCGTCACACTGGTCGAGACGATCCTCTCCGGCTTCGACGTGATCTCCACCGGCCCCTTCGGCGTTTCCACCGTGCGGGGCCAATTACCCTGCGATGCAGCCGAATCAGCACCGGAATCGGCATCCGCAGAACTACATCCGGCGAGAGCGAACCCTGCCACCAAGACTGCGGAGAGCACCTTCAAGGCGCGCGATTTTTTCATTGTGACGCCCACTGGCGGACCACTCCTCGAATTCAAAAGCCCATGAAATTAGGTTAGGCTGTGCTCATGCTAACTCAGGCGGTGACAGAATTGTCCGCTTCCCTCGCGGCCTCGCCCGACATCGACACCTTCTGGAACCGGATAGTGCAACAAGGCACGCCGATCATCGAAAGTGTTGACACACATACAGTTCGAGTAACTTTCCTCTGGCGACAGCCCGAGGAGACGGAAGTCGAGCGCGTCTACCTCGACGCAAACTCGTTGACCGACCATCACACGGAACAACTCAGCGTGATGCAACGGATCAGTGAGAGTCCGGTGTGGTTCTACGCCGCCGAAGTCTCGAACACCTGGCGCAGCAGTTACAGCATCATCCCGGCGCCGAAGTCCGTAGTCGACGAATTCGATTATCCGGGAGCAGGCAAGGAAGACACGACCCGCCGCACCCGCTGGTTGGGGTTGCTCGAACACCGAATTGCCGACCCACTCAATCCGCTTTCCGCAGGCGTGGACACAAGGCGTTCCGTCGCTGAGATGCCCTCGGCGCCGGTCCAGTTCGGTTGGGATGCTCCAGTTTTCAGGAAGTCGATACAGCTCACCTGGGCCAGTTCGACGTTGGACGTCGAGCGGCCGGTGTGGATCTACGAGACCGTGGACGACGGATTGACACCGCTCGAAGAACGGCCGCTCGTGATACTTCTCGACGGGCGCCACTGGGCCGAGGTCATGCCAGCAGGTGCCGCCTTCGATCGTGCAGTCCAGACCGGCAAACTGAAGTCCTGCGTTTTGCTGGCCATTGATTCCGTTGACAATCAACGTCGTTCGAAGGAATTGCCGTGCAACCGCGACTACTGGAGTGCAGTCGTCGACGAACTACTTCCACAGGTGCGCGCCGTCGCACCCTTCTCGTCTGATCGAACGCGAACGGTGGTGTCAGGGCAGAGTTTCGGCGGCCTGGCCTCGATGTTCGCAGCACTCGAATTCCCCGAACACTTCGCGCTGGTCGCCAGCGGGTCCGGTTCATTCTGGTGGCCGACAGGCTTGAAGCGCGGCGAGGACGGTCCGCCGGGTGGAGACATCGCCGCACGCATCGAGCGCGATGGCGTGCCGGACGGTTTACGCGTTGTCCTCGAAGTAGGTAGGCACGAGTCCGACATGGTCGGGCACAGCGCAGCGGTCGCACAGGCGTTGAAGGCTGCCGGAGCGCAAGTGTCGTATCGGATCTTCGACGGCGGCCACGACTGGTTGTGCTGGCGCAGTGTCCTTCTGGACTCCGTTGTCGAACTGATCGGCAGTCCCTGAAAGTGGCCGGTGCCGCTAGTTCAGTGCACCGCGAATGACGGCAGCCGTGCTGTCGAGAATTGCCCGATTGGGCGTGCGAGGTAGCGCACGCAGGCCGAAGCCGTCGCCGCGATTTCGCGGAATGACGTGCAGATGAACATGGAAGACTTCCTGCCCCGCAACAGCTCCGTCAGAGAGATGCAGATTCACTCCGTCGACGGGGAGAGGTCCGGTACGCATCGCTGCGGCGATCTTCTGTGCGACGGAAAAGATCCTGGCACCGTCGTCGGAATCGAGCGTGGACAATCCACTGGCGTGGCGCTTCGGCACGACCAGGAGATGGCCGGATGTGAACGGCCGAATATCCATGAAGGCAAGGACATTCGCGTCGTCGTAGACGACGCTGGCCTCGGCCTCACCGGCGATGATGGAACAGAAGATGCAGTTCATGCTCTTCGACCCTGTGCGCCTTTTCGGTAGTGGTGACTACCGAAAAGGCGCACGGGGGCGTAGCCCTTACAGAATCGGCGACGGCGCATACGCCGCAGCTTCGGGGTTGGCGTCGACAAGCTTCTGCACCTCGGCGACAACGGCGTCGACCTGAGCAGACGCGGCGCCGACAAAGGCCGCCTTGTCGGCCAGAGCCTCGTCGAGTGCGGCGCGGTCGAGCGGCAAACGATCGTCGGCGGCAAGGCGATCGAGCAGGTCGGGCTCCTTGCCTTCCTCACGCATCGCCAGCGCAACTGCGACGGCGTTCTCCTTGATCGCCTCGTGGGCGGTCTCGCGTCCGACGCCCGCGCGCACCGCTGCCATGAGAACGCGGGTCGTGGCGAGGAACGGCAGGTAGCGCGTCAGTTCCTTCTCGATGACGGCCGGGTACGCGCCCATCTCGATCAGCACGGTCAGGAAGGTCTCGAACATGCCGTCGATCGCGAAGAACGCGTCCGGGAGAGCGACGCGGCGCACGACGGAGCAGAAGACGTCGCCTTCGTTCCACTGTGCACCCGCAAGCTCGGCTGCCATGGAGCCGTAGCCGCGCAGGATCACCTGAAGTCCGTTGACTCGCTCGCACGAGCGGGTGTTCATCTTGTGCGGCATCGCCGAGCTGCCGACCTGGCCGGGCTGGAAGCCTTCGGTGACCAGCTCATGGCCGGCCATCAGGCGGATCGTGTGTGCAAACGACGACGGGCCCGCGCCGACCTGGACGAGCGCGGAGATGACGTCGTGGTCGAGGGAACGCGGGTACACCTGGCCGACGCTGGTCAGTACGTGAGCGAATCCGAGGTGCTCCGCGACCTTTGCTTCGAGCTGCTCGAGCTTGGCCGCATCGCCGTCGAGGAGGTCGAGCATGTCCTGAGCGGTACCCATCGGGCCCTTGATCCCACGCAGCGGGTAGCGGTCGATCAGCTGACGCAGACGTGTCAGTGCAACGAGAAGCTCGTCGGCCGCGGAAGCGAAACGCTTGCCCAAGGTGGTGGCCTGAGCTGCGACGTTGTGCGAGCGGCCGGCCATCACGATGGACGAGTACTCGGCAGCGCGCTCACCCAGACGGGCGGCGACGGCGATACCGTGGTTGTAGACGTGTTCGAGAGAACGCACGATCTGCAGCTGCTCGACGTTCTCGGTGAGGTCACGGCTGGTCATGCCCTTGTGGACCTGCTCGTGTCCGGCGAGTGCATTGAATTCCTCGATGCGTGCCTTCACGTCGTGGCGGGTGACCCGCTCGCGGTCCGCGATGGACGCCAGGTCGACGTTGTCGATGACGCGCTCGTAGTCGTCGATGGCGTCGGCCGGAATGTCGATGCCCAGCTCTGCCTGCGCACGCAACACCGCCACCCACAATTGGCGCTCGAGCACGATCTTGTACTCGGGAGACCACAGAGCAACAAGCTCCGGGCTGGCGTATCGGTTGGCAAGGACATTCGGGATGCGGCTCACGAGGCCTCAGTCTAACGGTGGCCGAGCAGTGCTGTTACCCCCGAGCTAGAGCAGCTGTCACCCCCGAGCTAGAGCAGCTGTCGCCCCCGAGCTAGACCGGCGGCGCCATCACGTCGATCGATTCCAAGAGCATTCCTCTGGCCAACCCGCGTGGGTCTGGGTCGTACTCCCCGAGCGCCGTGATCATCGCGCCGTCGACCATCGCGACAAGACGGCGCAATTGCCCCTCGGGAGCCGTTCGGCCCGAGCGTCGAAGCGCATCGGTCAACAGGTCGTCGAGCTGGGCGCGTAGGCGCAACTGCACGTCACGAAGCGCGGGATGACGGGCACACGCCACAAATCGTTCGTAGCGCGAGATCAATCGTTCGCGGCTCTCCGGCCGCTTCTCTTCGTCTCCGAGCAGCAGCTCGACCAAAAGTTCGACGGTTGATTCCGCGCCCCGCCGACGTTGGGTCACCGCAGCCACTCTGGCGCGCATCGCTTCCATGTCGGCGTTGCCGTTGAGCTCGACGGCACACGCGATCAGATCGTCGAGTGAGTCGAAGTAATAGGTCGTCGAAGCCAGAGGAAGGTCGGCCCTGTTTGCCACCGCTCGGTGACGAACGGCGTCGAACCCGCCCTCCAGCAAAAGTTCAGCAGCGGACGCCACCAGAGCTTGGCGACGTCGTTCACCCTTGGGCGTAGCTGCAGAAGACACCACGACATCGTGCCAGCAGAGGGCACCTCCGCATGGCGAAACAGCTCGAAGACCCTGCTGTTTGTTACCCGAGCCACTTCTCGAGGCGGGTCAGCGCCTCCTGGATGTCGGCTGTCGCGCCCGCGAACGAAAGTCTGACCATCCGGTTTCCGTGGACGGTGTCGAAATCGATTCCGGGTGCCAACGCGACCCCGGTATCTGTCAGCAACCGGGCACACCACGCGGTGGCGCCCTCGTCGCCACACAGATAGCCGATATCCGCGTAGACGTAGAACGCACCGTCGGCGGGAGCCAGCTTGGTGATGCCCAGTTTCGGCAACCCGGTCAACAGCAGTTCACGATTGACGGCGTACCGCTGAACGTGCCCGTCCAACTCGACCTTCGCCTCGTCCGAGAACGCCTCGATGGCGGCGTACTGAGAGATCGCGGGCGGACACACCGTCATGTTCGACGCGAGTCGCTGCAGCGGGCGCCGCAAGTACGTCGGCACCAACATCCACCCGAGCCGCCAACCCGTCATCGAGAAGTACTTGGACACCGAGCCGATCACAACGGATTCGCGTGAGGTCTCCCAGGCACTCGACGTGTGCTGATCGCCGTATCCGATGCCGTGGTAGATCTCGTCCGAGATCAGAAGGGTGCCGTGCTGCTCGCACCACGTCGCCAACGCAGCGAGCTCCTCGGGCGAGATCACCGTGCCCGTCGGATTTGCCGGGCTGGCGACGATCAGACCGGCAGGCGGCGACGGCAAGGCCTCGAGCATGTCCACCGTCGGCTGATATCGGGTTGCCGGCCCGCAGTCGAGTTCGACGACGTTGCAGCCGAGAGCGGCAAGGGTGTTGCGGTAGGCGGGATATCCGGGGCGAGCGACCACCACGGTGTCGCCCTCGTCGAACGCGGCCAGGAAAAGCAAGGTGAACGCCCCGGACGAACCTGTCGTCACCACCACGTCTTCGGCGTCGACGGCTATTCCCGATCGCTCGCTGTGGTAGCGCGCAATAGCTTCGCGTAGCGGCAGGATCCCGAAAGTCTCGGTATACCCGAGTAGTTCGGTGCCGAGGATCTCGCGCGTCGCACGTAGCACCGGTGCCGGCGCGGGGGTCGACGGTTGACCGGCAGCCAACGTCAGAACGTCACCGTGCGTCCGCTGACGTTCGGTCGCGGCCTTCCATACATCCATGACATGGAAGGTCTGGATATCTGATCGACGAGATTCTGAGCGCACACCCCGACGGTAGCCGAACCACACTTCCGTGAGAAACGACGACCATCCTTTGTGACGATCCGACAGATTCAGGTGCTCAGCATGAGTCGATTCAACGAGACCTGGGCCACGTCCCTCGCGCAGCATTGATCAACGACATCCTTCGATCAAAAGGTGCATCAGATGAAAGCTCGCTCAGTGCCCACCGCGGCTCTGGTCACGATCGGCGTTCTCACGGTTGCCTCGTGCGGAAGCACCTCTGATCCTGGCGGCGGTACCTCCGGGGACTACGCCAAGGACGGGAGTTTCACGACGATCGTGAACACCGACCCCGGCAACCTTCATCCCCTGATCACCAACCTGACTGCCACGCAGGCAATCAACAGCTATACCAACGACTCGTTGTTGGCCATCGACCCCAAAACCCGTGCAGCGGGCTCGTATCTGGCCGAAAAATGGAGCGAGAACGGAACTTCGCTGAACTTCACCCTCAAAAAAGGGATCACGTGTGAAGACGGTACGACGTTCACTGCCCAGACAGCCGCGAACAACATCAACTGGGTCGTCGACAAGACGAACGGCTCGCCGTGGCTGGGAGCGTCGGTACCCGAAACTGCGGTAGCAACCGCCGATGGCGACGAGCTCACGATCAAGACGGCGGAACCTGCACCCTTCCTGCTCGAGCGCATCGGTGCTCTCAAACTGGCATGCCAGGCAGCACTCGACGACCCCGCCAGTGTTCGCAGCAGCAGCAACGGAACCGGCCTGTTCAAGATCACCGAAGTAGTGGCAAACGATCACGTGACGCTCGAACGCCGCGACGGATACAACTGGGGACCGAACGGCGAAACCACATCGGACACCCTCGGAGTGCCCAAGGCCGTCACGATCAAGATCGTGACCGACGCGGCGACGACGGCGAACCTGGTCCTCACCGGAACGGTGAACGCAGCACCGGTGGCCGGTGCGGATATCGAACGTGTGGAAGCGTCCGGCCTGGAATCGATGACGTCGAACACCTTGAGCGGGCAGTTCATCTTCAACCACAATGCTGCTCTTCCCACCAAGGACGAAGCGGTGCGCAGCGCGCTCGTGCAGGCAATCGATCTCGACGACTACACGGACATCAACACCGGTGGCAAGGGTTCGCGCGCTACGGCATTGGCCGTTGTCGATCCGCGGGCATGTGACTACGACAGTGTCACCGGTGTAGTTCCGAAGTTCGACATGGCCGCGGCGAAGAAGACCCTCGCCGACGCCGGCTGGAAGCCCGGATCCGACGGCGTTCTGACCAAGGACGGTCAATCGCTGCAATTGACGGTCATCTTTGCCAACTACCGCGATACCACTTCTGCAGCAGCAGAATACGCGATGAAGCAGTGGCAGGAACTCGGCGCGAAGGTAGAGCTTCGCGGTGGTGACAACAATTTCATCATCTCCAATACGTTCGCGGCAAAGGACCTGACATCCTGGTCGATCTCGATCGGTCTGACCGTCCAGAGTGACACTCCCAGCATCTTCGTTCCGTACTTCTCCGGCCCGACCCCGCCGGCGGGCGTCAACTTCGCATCGATCGACAATCCCGAGTACACCGAACTGGCTGCGAAGGCATCGGTTCTGCCCGGGCAGGAATCCTGCTCGGTGTGGAAGGAAGCAGAACAGGCGCTGTTCACCTCTTCTGACGTCGTTCCGGTATCCACATCGCCGAACTTCATGTTCTTCAACGGTGCGACGTCCCTGTACGCGCCGATTGGTGGAACCCTGGCGGGCCCAGGCATCCGAGTTCTGAAATAAGCCGGAAGACAAAGCTTTACGTCTGCATCTATTTCTCCGATTCGAAGGATCTACATGACTGACCGTCCATTTGTTCTCGACGACCTCCACCGCGTGGTCACACCCACTGAAACCGCAATCTCGCCCGACGGCACCGTGGTCGTCTTCGTTCGCTCGGAAATTGTTGCCGGAAAGGCAACTACATCGCTCTGGGCAGTGTCCCGCGATTCGCAGGCTCGCCGCCTCACTGCGGGGCCCGCCGATTCGGCACCTCGGTTCTCTCCGGACGGAACCTCGATTGCCTTCCTCCGCAAGGTCGGCGACTCCGCGCAGCTGCACCTGATCCCGCTCGCCGGCGGCGAGGCCGAAACCCTCACCACAGCAGCATCACTCCCCCTCGGTGCCGGCGCACCGGTCTGGAGCCCGGACGGAAAAGCCATTGCATTCGCCGCTGTGATCTCACGTTCGGACTCCACCGATCCGAATGCGCCCATCGTCACCGACCGACTCGGATACAAGGTGGACGGCGCCGGTTGGCTCGGCACCTTCCGTCGCCACCTGCACACCGTCGATCTGGAGACGAAGGCAGTACGACGCCTCACCGACGGTGATTGGAATGCGGACGTACCGTCCTGGTCGCCCGACGGCACGGCTCTTGCCTTCACCGCGAATCTCGAACCGGACAGCGATCTGAACCTCACGTTCAGCGCTTACCGAATCCTCGTCGACGATCTGTCAGTTCCGCCGCAGCGACTCGGTCACGCCACCGGGGTGCAGGGCTCCACACTGTGGCACCCGCAAGGAGATTCGGTCGTCGCCATCGGCACCCCCGAGGTCCGTGTCGGAACTGCCGACCTGATCCGTCTGTCCGTCCCCGGCCCAACTGAGACACCGGTCGACGTCACCCTCACAGCTCATCTCGATCGCAACGTGATGCCCGGCGCGCCCGGTTACCCCGGTGGCACACCGGCACTGTCGAATACTCGCGACGAAATCGTGTTCTGCCTCCGCGATCGCGGATGGACGCATCTGTATGCAGCCGACATCGAAACCGGCACCTCTCGCTCCCTCGTCGCCAATCCCAACGAGGTTGTCTCGGCGCTCTCCGTTGCCCGTGACGCCCGCGTCGCCTCCGTCATCGTCACCACACAGCAGTCCTTCGGCGAGGTCGCACTCGTCGATCTCGACAGCGGCGCTGTCACCACGCTGACAAAATTCACCGCAGAAGCACTCCCCGAGGTGACCCTGTTTGCCGCCGAGGAGCGCGAATTCACCATCTCCGACGGCCGTACCGTGCATGGCTGGTTGCTGTCCGCTCCCGAAACTGATGGCGCTGCACCCCTTCTGCTCGACATTCACGGCGGACCGCACAACGCGTGGACCGGCGTTGCCGATACCTATCACCCCGCCCACCAGGTTCTCGCAGCGCAGGGCTGGCGCATCCTGACCCTCAATCCACGTGGATCGGACGGGTACGGCGCAGACTTCATGTACGCCGTCAACGGCGCCTGGGGTACCTCGGACCAAGCCGACTTCCTCGAGCCGATCGACGCACTTGTCGCCGAGGGACTTGTCGACGGGGACCGCCTGGCGATCACCGGGTACAGCTACGGCGGATACAGCACCTGCCACCTCACCTCGCAGACCGATCGCTTTGCCGCGGCGGTGGCCGGTGGGCTGATCTGCGATTTCAACGCCATGGCCGGAGTCTGCGATTTCGGTCCGCACCTCGCGTCGCTCGCCACCGGCACCACTGTTCCCGAGAACTCCGCGGGGCTCCTGGCAGCCTCACCGCTCGCCGCCGTGAAGAACGTGGTGACTCCGACGCTGATCCTGCACGGAAAGTCGGACGAGCGGTGCCCGCTGGGTCAGGCCGAGGCCTGGTTCGCCGCACTTCGCCAGCAGCATGTACCCACCCGACTGGTGGCGTATCCCGGTGCAAGCCACGGGTTCCTCGTCAACGGCTCGATCTCGCACCGAATCGACTACAGCACACGGCTCATCGAGTGGGTCAAGCGATACACCTCCGCGAAGCTGCCCAAGACCGGCCTGGCCAACGCATCTGCCGGCGCCGACGCGTGGAAGCGCTCACTGGACGTACTGTGTGAGCGTTACGGCGTCACCGGTGCTCAATTCGGTATTCTCACACTCGATTCCAGCGGCAAGGAAATCACCCGTACGACGGTGGCTTCCGGCGTGATCAATGCAGACACCGGGGTCGAGGTATCCACCGACTCCCTGTTCCAGATCGGATCCATCACCAAGGTATGGACCGCGATGCTGGTCATGCAGCTGGTCGACGAAGGCTTGCTCGACCTGGACGCGACCGTCCGGTCGATCCTGCCCGACTTCGCACTGCAGGACGAGGAAACAGCCGCCCGCATCACGGTTCGCGCACTTCTGAACCATCGCAACGGAATCGACGGTGACCTCTTCATCGACAAGGGTCGCGGAGACGACGTCGTCGAACGCTACGTCGAGGGCCTGCGTGACTTCCGTCAGGTTCATCCACTCGAGGACGGCTTCGCGTACTCGAATTCCGCGTACGTCCTTGCAGCTCGTATCGTCGAGGTTCTTCGCGGCGGTATCTGGGACGACATCCTCAAGGAGCGGATCATCGATCCACTCGGCCTCGCGCACACACTCACGTTGACCGGAGATACTCCGAGATACTCTGTGGCAGCGGGCCATACAGGGAACTCCGTCGTGATGCCCGTCTGGCCGATCACGCGCTCGATGGGGCCGGCCGGCTGCATCACTGCCAGCATCGGAGATCTGCTCACGTTCGCGGAACTCGGCCTTCTCGAAGGTCAGAGCGTCGACGGTGTGCGGATCGTGTCGGAGAAATCAGCCGCCGCGATGCGTACACCCGAAATCGATATCAGCGAACTGTTCCCGGACAAGTCGGGCTGGGGTCTGGGTTGGTTCCACGAAACCTGGTCGGGCGAAGAAATTTTCGGCCACGACGGCAGCACCATCGGGCAGCACGCATATCTGCGCATCTTCCCCCGCCACAATGTCGCGATCGCGCTGCTGACCAGCGGCGGCAAAGCAGACGGCCTCTATCGTGATCTCTTCACCGAAGCCGCGGCCGCATTGGTCGGACTCGAACCTCCGCAAGCCCTCGCCCCGAACCCCGCGAGTGTGGAGTCGATTCCGGATTCGGTTCTGGGTAAGTACAGCTCGGGCGGAATAGCAATCGAGTTCCGTCGTGGAGAGTCCGCTGACGAGGCTGTGATCACCGTCATCGGCGACGTCATCCCGAATCCCGAGGAAGACGAAACAGCTCCGAAGAAGCCTGCAGCGGTAGCCACTCTCGTACCGTCGCAGATCCCGGGGACCTGGACCACCCGTCAACCCGGGGCTGCCGGTTGGACGACGGTACGGCCGCACCGCGACGGCGTGTACGTCGGATTCCGCTTCCTACCACGGGTTAACGCGTGACGACGACCGATACACATACGATGACGGAAACACCGAACGCCGAAACACAGAACGCCAGCGAACTCGAGGAATCAAAGATGCAAGAACAGCTTCAGGAACTCGTCGACCAGTGGAGGGTCGAGGCAAACATCCCCGGCGTCTCGGTCGGTATCGTGCACGGCGACAAGGACATCGTCGTCACCAGCGGCATCGAGAGCGTCGAAACCCAGCTCCCGGTCACCGACAAGACGATGTTCATGATCGGTTCCACCACAAAGGTTTTTGCTGCAACAGCCGCGATGGCACTCGTCGAGGACGGCCTACTCGATCTCGACACCCCACTGGTCGAGTACGTCCCCGAACTGATCCTCGCCGACGACGAAGCCACCCGCACAGTCACGATGCGTCATCTTCTGACGCACACCGGCGGATTCACCGGCGACGCCAGCCTCTCGGCAGGCTGGGGTGAAGACGCCCTGGGTCGATCGATTTCACGGCTGAAGGAACTACGACAGGAATTTCCCGTCGGAGAGGTCTTCTCCTACAGCAACTCCGGATTCGTCCTCGCCGGATACGTCGTAGCCAAGATCAGTGGACTGACCTTCGAAGAGCTGGTCAAGCAGCGCGTTCTGGACCCACTCGAGATGAAGAACTCGGCGTTCCTGCCCTGGGACGTGATGACCCACCGGTTTGCACTCGGCCACTACATCCGCGAGGGTGAGCCGTTCGTGTCCAACGAGACCGGACTGGACCGCGGTATGACGCCCTGCGGTGGAATGTGGTCCTCGGTGCGCGATCAGCTCGTCTGGGCACGCTACGCACTGTCGGGCGAACACCCGGGTGAGGGACAGCCGCTCGACGAGTCCACCCGGTTGCTGATGCAGAAGCCGCAACGTCCCGCCGCGATGATGTTCGAGGAAGTCGGCATCGGCTGGCTGCTGACTCGATACGGAACCACACAGGTAGTGCGGCACGGCGGAAACGTCAGCAACCTCCAGGTCTCCGAGTTCTTGACCGTGCCTGAGAAGAACTTCGCCGTCACCGTGCTGACCAACGCACTCGGCGGCGGAATCGGCAAGAAGATCGTCGACTGGTGCATGGCCAACCTCGCAGAGTTGCCCGCGCCGGCATCTCTCGACGTGGTCGAGCCCGAACCCTCTGCCGTCGACGCCGTCCTGGGCAAGTACCAGGCCGGCAACCTGACCATGACCGTCGCCCCCGGTGACGAGGGAATCGGCGTCCGCATGGGCAGCGCGCAGGACCTCGGCGAATACGAGGACATCGTCTGGCCACCGGCGATCCCGATCGCCTTCGTCAACGATCTCGACTTCGCTGCTCGCGCCGACACCACGCGGACGCTGGGGCGCTTCGTCACCGATGACACCGGACGCGCCGTGATGCTCGAATTCGGCGGCCGAACCGCCAAGCGAGTGGCTTGATCCTCTAGACGGGTGACGCGGTCCGATTACGAGGCCGCGTCGCCCGTCTTTGTATACGCACAGCCGCGAAGGTACAGACTGGACGCCATGAACGTCATCGGCGAGTCGATTCTGCACCCGTCCCGGTGGAGCGTGCGCGCCCGGACGACCGTGGCATCTACCCTCGTGATCGCCTTCTGCTTGGTGATCGCCGGGCTTGCACTGGTTTTCGTACTGGCGAACTCCCTGCACCTGTCCGCACTGAACAGCTCCGAGGCCCGTGCCACACAGTTGGTCCAGCAACTCACCGGGAAGAGCCCAGCCGATCTCGACCCTTCGCTTCTGTCCACCGACAGCCAGATCGGAATCGTGCAGATCGTCGACGCCGATCACCGAATAGTCGCCCAATCGCCTGGAACTGACAGCGACCTACTGTCCGAACGCATTCTCGGCCCTGACGAATCGGACACCTATGGAAGGGTCAAGAAGTCCGACGACGAGGACTACTGGCTGATCGGACAAGGCGCTCAGACGCCGGCCGGACCGGTCACCGTCTTCGTCGGCGCCGACCGTGAACCGGTTGAAACCGTGGTGACCACCGTTGCCGTTCTGCTCGCCATCGCCGGGCCCCTGGTTCTTGGACTGGCCGCGTTTGCCACTTACCGCCTGGTGGGTTCGGCTCTCGCTCCCGTGGAACGCATCCGCGCTCGGGTTGCCTCGATTTCGAGTGGCCGTCAAGGTGAACGAGTGCCCGTCCCGTCCGGGAACGACGAGATAGCCCGACTGGCAACAACAATGAACGACATGCTGGCGCGCCTCGACGAAGGCGCACTTGCTCAACAACGATTCGTCAGCGACGCCTCCCACGAATTACGTAGTCCACTGTCCACGATCACGACGGCTCTCGAACTGGCACACCGACGCCCGGATCTCCTCGACGACGCACTGATCGAAGACGCGCTACTTCCCGAGGCGCGACGGATGCGGCAGTTGATCGAGGATCTGTTGATTCTCGCGCGCTCGGACGAAAGCGAACTCGAATCCATCGGTACCGTCGTCGACGTCGACCTCGACGACATTCTGTTCGCCGAGCAGAAGCGGATCGACGGTATCTCCGAGATCGCGGTCACCGCCACCGTTGCTCCGGTTCGCGTGTCCGGAGACCCGAGGGCGTTGGCGCGCATGGTGCGAAACCTGGTCGACAACGCAGTACGGCACGCCGAGACCCTCGTGCATCTCGAGTGTTCCGAAGCCGGCCACGAAGCCCATATCGTGATCGAGGACGACGGGCCCGGAATCCCTGCAGCAGAACGCGAACGAATCTTCGGACGCTTCGTCCGCCTAGACCAGCCGCGGTCGAGGCAGGGAGGTGGCTCCGGACTCGGACTCGCCATCGCGTCGGAAATCGTTGCGGCGCATCACGGAACCATTTCCGTCAGCGAGAGGGTAGGCGGTGGAAGTCGATTCGAGGTGACAATTCCGCTACCGACCGATTGAAGATCAGGCAGTGCCGACAAAGCGGTACCCGATGCCTCGAATGGTTTCGATGCTGTGGGTTCCGAACGGGAGGTCGACCTTCTTACGTAGGTAACCGATGTAGACCTCGACGATGTTCTCGTCACCTTCGTAGTTGGTGTCCCAGACCGAGCGAACGATCTCGGTCTTCGTGACCACAACTCCGTTGTTGCGCATCAGGAACTCGAGAACGCTGTACTCACGTGGCGTCAGCGTCAATTCGATTCCCGCTCTGATCACCTGATGTTTGGCGGGGTCGAGGGACAGGTCTCCCACGGTGAGTATCGATGGACGCTGGGGAGCGCCCCGCCGCACCAGTGCGCGAAGCCGCGCGAGGAATACTACAAACGAGAAGGGCTTGACCAGGTAGTCGTCGGCACCGAGATCGAAAGCATCAGCGAGGTCGTATTCGCCGTCCTTCGCCGAGAGCATGAGGATCGGCGTCCACACCTCCCGGGCGCGTAGGTCCCGCACGATGTCGTATCCGTGTTTGCCCGGCAACATGATGTCGAGAACGATCACGTCGAATTCGTCGCTGCAGGCAGTCGCGAATCCGTCGTCCCCGTTGAGTTCCACGGCGGTCACGAATCCCTCGGCTACCAATCCCCGCCGGATCGTCTCGGCCAGGCGTACTTCGTCTTCGACAACCAGTACTCGCACCACCGGCCCCGTTTCGTCGACACGCAGTTGTTCGGATGCACCCAGTAGAGCAGACGGTGGGCCCATGACCGAGTTACGTTCAGCGTTTCTTCAGCTTCTGATCGTCACACTGCATTCATGCCAGCAACTGTGTCGACCGTGCGAAACGTGGTCACCGAAGTCTTGACCGAGAGCACCACCGCAGAAATTGCGGTTGCCGCAATCGTGGTGGCAGCCGCGCTGTTCGCATTCGGTTCGATCTACCGGGCCTCCAGCGTTCGGTCAACAGCGCTCCGCGCGTCCGGGCTCGCCCTCGCCCTGGTGACGCTCTCGATCCAGGTATATCGAAACGGGTGGTTGACGAGCTTCGACGGGCCGGTGACCGACTGGATGGTCGATCATCGGAGCGGCGCCCTCAACCAGATCGCGGTCGCCGTCACAGATCTCGGTAGCCCGGTCGCCACCGCGCTGCTCGGGATCACCTGCGGAGTGCTCATATCGTGGCGAGCGCGTTCGGTTGTTCCGGGCTTGATCGTGATCGGAACCGTTGGCGGTGCGGCAGTCGCCAGTACGGTAATCAAAGCGCTCGTCGGTCGCGAACGTCCGCCGACCAACATCCAGGTTCTTCTCGAGACCGGCCACTCGTTCCCGTCCGGTCACGTCACCGGCACAGCAGCGCTGTTCGGCATTGCGGTTCTCGTTGTGAGCGTCGACCGAACACCGTCCGTCAAACGCCTTCTGATGCTGCTCGCCGTGACGGTCACCGTTGTCGTCGCGCTCACTCGCCTCTACTTGGGAGCTCACTGGCTCACCGACGTCGTTGCCGGAGCTGTTCTCGCAACGCTTGCCGTCACTGTGGGTGGCGCTGTCTTCCGGTTCGTCGGCACGCACAACCAGTCCGAATCAACTACTGCTGCAGTGCGCTCTGCAGAACCTTCAGCACTTCACGAGCCGCAGTCGGCCCGGTATTGAGGTAGAAGACGTCGTCGTCGACAGCAACGGCATGGTTGGCAATCACTCCACGTAACTGCGCCCACAACGGCGCGTTGGTCAACGTCGCCGGGTCCCCGCCTTGCACTCCGTAGAAGATCCAATCAGCGTCCGCCACGTTCAGCTCTTCCTCACTGATGTCTCGGGAGGTGTCGTCGAATTGCTGCGACTCCGGACGCGTCAGGCCGGCATCCTGGGCGATACTTCCGGTGAACGAAGGAATACCGAAGATGCGCAAGCGATTTCCGTTCTGGCGGGTGAACGACACTGTCGGCGGCGACGAAAGGGACGCACCCAAGGCCGCGGCGTCGGCGTTGAACGTATCCAGCAGTGCCGTCGCCTGCTGCGTCTTACCTACCCCGTCGGCAACCAGCAGGAAGTCCTGCTTCCAGTTGACGCCGGTCCCCTGCGTTGCCACGGTGGGCGCAATTGCCGAAAGCTGGTCGTACAGCGAATCAGCATCCTTCCCTGCAACATTCATCAAGATCAGGTCAGGATCGAGCTTGACGATCGCTTCGAAGTTCGGTGTGAAGCGCCCACCTGCGTCGACGACATCACCTAGCTGGGTGCGGAATTCGGGGTATGCGGCCAACAGGTACGGCGGCACCAGGTCCGCACCGTCACCACGAGTCGAAGCCGCAGGAACGACGCCGAGAGATAAAAGCGCATCTGCTTGCCCGGTCGAAATGACGACAACCTTTTCGGGCTGCGATTCGATCGTGGTGTCACCTTTGAAGTGTGAAACGGTACGAGGGAATTCGCCGTCCGACTTTCCGCTCCCCATTCCAGCCGGGACTTCTCGCGGAGCGACAAACGCAGAGTCCGCCGGAGTCGACGCACTGATGTCAGTGTCTGTGGGCGAGGCGTCGCTCGAGCAGCCACTGAGAGCTGCCACCAATGTCAGTGCGCCGATCAGCATTACACTGCGTGACTTCTGTCCAAAATTCATGATCGTGTCCCGTACGTCGTGAAGCATGACAGCTTCATCTACCGTCATGGTTAGGTGACCCTACCCTTTGAGGAACTGTAAACTATATCTGTGTCAGATACAGTTTTGGGACGTGGATCACACGGGACCGGTCGCTACTCTGATCGCGTGCCCACTGCGGAAGAAGCATCGAGATCACTCATCGCTGCGGCGTTCGAATTGCGTCGAGCGCTGCGTGAATACATGGATACGTCGGGTACCGACGCGACTTTGCCAGAGGCACAATCCGAGGTACTTCACGATGTCGCGCACCATCCCGGCACTCGCATCGGGGCCGTGGCCGATCGCCTCTCCAGACGCCCGAACACCGTCAGCACGCTGGTGCGCATCCTCTCCGACAAGGACCTGATCGAGCGGCGACCCGATCCCACAGACGGCCGGGTGAGCACGCTTTTCGTGAAGGACGAGCGAAGCGCGCGCCGGGACCGTCGGTCCGAATTACGCATCGGCGTCCTGGCCCAAGAACTGACAGCCCTCGACGAACGTGACCTCGACACATTGACCACTGCCATCGGCATCCTCGACCGAGTCAATCGATCACTGCGAGTTCACGCACCGCGATGATGCCACTCAGGTGACTTTCCCACTCTTCTCGTAGACGTCGGCAAAACGCCTCATCTGCTCCGTGATGCCCGTCAGGCTGTACCCCGTACGCAGTTCTACCGAGGCAACCTGGCCCGAAACCACAGCCGGAAGCCTGGTGAACGTCGGCGAATTGAGCTCCGGCGCGTCAGACCACGTCGGCGGAATCAGGAGGAGATCGGCCGGAAAGACGCCCGGCTCTTCCCAACTCGCTGATGCCCAGAAACCGTCCTCGCTGTCCAGCTTCGCGAATTCGACGCCCATCGTTTCGAGAATACTTCCGAGCGGAGTCCATCCCGGCACCGCGTAGTCAAGGCTCGACTCCAACGGAATCGCGTATGCAACAGAGATATTCGTTCGCGATGTGGCCAATTCACGCACCCGGTCACCGAGCGCACTCAACTCTTCCCGTTTTGCCGCGTAGACCGGCGAGGTGTCGGTGCCGCCGATACCCTGGACCAACGAACTGAAGCTGTCCAACGCCGCTTGCGCCCCGTCGGTGATCTTGACACCTGCAATGGGAGCAACCTCTTCGACGCGAGCGATATCGTCGCCCCAGATGCTGCCGAAGTTTCCGCCGTTGTACGAACTCCAGATGTCGATGACCAGATCCGGGTCCACTGCCAGGAGTTTCTCGGCACTGATATCTGTGTCGGTCTCGCTGACATGGGCAATTCCACTGAAGTCGAATGCACTCAACGTTGATTCGTCCAGCCTGGAAAAGCCGATGATGCCGACCGGCACGACGCCGTATTCGAGTAGCACCGGCGCGGTGTCCGCCGTCGCCACAATGCGTTCGGGGATCTTGTCGAGCGAAATCTGCTGACCACGCGCATCGACATACGTCCACACATCACCGTCGGACTTCGCGTCGGTCGTCGAGGTGCCACATGCTGCCAGCACCGTCGAAAGTGCCACTGCCACAGCCATGAAGATGGCCCTGCTACCGCGTTTCGAACGCGGCGCAACAAAATCGATCACTTCTGCCCCATGCTGTCGAGCGGGTTTCGGGCGAACCCCGAACCCGGAAAGTAAAGTAAGCCTCGCCTACATGGCTAACGGTAGAGCGGATCAGGGGATGACGCAATCGCGGAGTTTTGTCAAAGAATGTCGAAATCGGATCAACGATCCGCGTTCTTTCGAAATGCCATCGGCGTGACACCGGTGGACTGTTTGAAAGCGGCGACGAAACTACTGGGCGTCGAGTATCCGATCTGCTCTGCCACGTCGGCGACCGCAACACCTTGGCCGAGTAGGGACATCGCCACGTTCATCCGAAGCAGTACTCGCCACTGACCGAAACTCACGCCGGTGTCCACCTTGAATCGACGAGCCAAAGTGCTGGTGCTGACGCCGATCTCGTTCGCCCAGTCTCCGAAACTGCGTGGGTCCTCCGGATGGGACAACAGGTCGCGTGCAATCCGCCCGACCGGGCCCGAATCGGGGATCTTCATCGCTCCGCGCTCGTCGCCGGGAACAACGAGGTCGAAGAACACTCGCTCGGCGCGGCGCCTCGCGTCGTCCGACATCTCGCGAGCACTCAGATGCAGAAACAACTCGTAGAGTAGCGGCGTGCCGTGTACCGCAACCGGGCGATCACCGAGCGAAGGCCCCTGCCCTACAGCGCAATACACCGTCAGGAACTGCGCACCCGCGGCAACGCGCACCGAGTGTCGATGCAGTGCCGGTATCCACAGCCCTCGTCCCGGCAACAACGTCCACATCTGGGCGCCCGAGCGAACAACCACAATGCCGGAACGCGGGAACAGAATCTCGTTCGATCGGTGCGCGTGGGTTTCCCATGTCACCGGTTGATCAGCACTCGACGCACCACCCCACAGAACCAAATCTTCGGGCTCGTCGTCTAATTCGTGTTCGGATACCACCAGCTCGTCGCTCGACGGCACGCCCCACCGGAGCCAATCACCGTCGACCTCGGATTTTGTCCGCCTCACGTCTACATCCCTGGATCGACCGTCGTCTGTCCAGGTGACTGTAACCGCTACCCACGCCGAGCAGGTGCGGCAGGAAGTTGATCCCACCGCACCTGACCCCGAGTCGCCCCTCTAGTTCATGTCGTTCGCAATGATGTTCTCGATGTTCCGTTCGGCCAGAGCGGTGATGGTGACAAACGGATTGACTCCGACATTGCCCGGAACGAGGGATCCGTCCATGACATACAGTCCCGGGTACTCCGGCAGACGACCGTAACCGTCGGTCGCCTTGCCAAGCACACAACCGCCGAGGGGGTGGTACGTCAACTGGTCGCCCCACGTCTGCACCGGACCGAAGAGGTCGGTCCGGTAGATCGTGCCTTCCTTCTTGTTGATCTTGTCGAAGAGTTTCTTCGCCATGTCGATCGACGGCTGGTTCTGCGAGCGCTGCCAATTCAAACCGACTTTGCCTGTTGCCGAATTGAATTGGAACTGAGCACGTTGCGGATTCTTGGCAATCGCCAAGTACAGGCTGACCCACAGTTCGGTACCGGCTGGGAAGGGCGCGATTTCCGCGAACACAGGAGCGGATGTGTCAGCCCAGTTGTCGATACCCATCACGGGGATCGCCGACTGCTTCGCGCCGGTGGCGTCCCACATGTGATTGGCGCGACCCACCATCACGTTGCCGTTGTGCCCCCATTCCTGCCCAACCGCACCCGGCAAATTCGCCAGCTGCCCTTGTGCTTTCATCGCGACCAGGAGCTTACTGGTACCGATACTGCCGGCCGCGAAGAAGACCTTGTCCGCGGTCACCGTCTTGGTGCCGACGGTGTTGCCCTGCTCGTTGATCTGGTTCATCACCACTTGATATCCACCACCGGTCGCGGCCGGCGCAACCGAGGTCACGACGTGCAGCGCCGAGATCGTGAGCTTGCCGGTGGCGGATGCCGCAGCGAGGTACGTCTTGTCCAGAGACTTCTTTCCCGCGTTGTTGCCGTAGATGACCTCACTCACCAGGGCAGACTTGGTGACCTGACCAGCAGCTTCCTGCTTCATGTAGTTGAAGTCGTAAACATTCGGCACGAATGTTGTTGTGTAACCGGATCTCTCAGCGGTCTTTCGGCCGGTTCGTGCAAACTTGTAGTACTCGGTCGACTCGAACCAGGCCGGGTCGATGTTGTTGACTCCGAGCGCAGCGTTGGCCCGCGGGAAGTACGTCGAGTACATCTCGTTGGAATCGACCCCGGGCAGGATCTCTTCGAAGTAGTTGCGCTTGGGTGTGACGGCCATGCCGCCGTTGACCAGCGACCCGCCGCCGACCCCTCGGCCTTGGTAGACCTTGATCCCGCCGAAGTCCTCGGCGTCGAGAACGCCGACGTAGCGGCTGATGTTCTTGTCCACCGAGCCGCCGGAGAAGTGTGAAACCGGTTGAACTGTACGGTCTCTGAGCCAGAAGGAACGTCCGTCCGGTGAGAGCATCGGGCAGAAGACCTTGCCGTCGGACCCCGGTGTGGTCCACGACTTCCCCATCTCGACCATGTGTGTGTCGATGCCGGCCTGCGTCAGCCGAAGAGCCGCAACGGCTCCGCCGTACCCGCTGCCGATCACGAGCGCAGGGACACGGTCTCCGTCGCTCAATGCTCGCCTGGGCGCAGCGGCGGCCGTAGTCCACGAGGACGAGAGCGCAGCGGCGCCCACAGCTAATCCTGTTGCTGCCAAGAAGTTTCTACGCGAGAGCGTGGAATTGGTACGTGCGTGCCGTTCGTTGGATCCAGCGCGAATGCTCAAGTGTGCCCTTCTCTTTCCGTGACCCCCGCGCTGAGATATACCGGGAGAAACCGAACGAGAAGTCCATACTCGTGGGTAACTTCGAGGAACCGTTGATTTTCCATGAAAAGGGCCGATGAACAGAAAGTTCACCGGCCCTCCGAAAGAACGAGTCAGGGAAGAGAGATGCGCCCTTCGACGGCGCCGAGTCCGATGTCCGTGCGGAAATGACCGCCGGGAAGCTTGACGTCGGCGATCTTTGCGTAGGCGTCGTCACGCGCTTCGGTCAGATCCTTGCCCACTCCGACAACACTCAGCACACGCCCGCCGGCCGAGACGACGGCTCCGTCTTCACGCTTTTTGGTACCGGCATGCAGGACTCCGTCGGCGTCGGCTCCGGTGATCACGTCGCCGGTGCGGGGGGTCGCCGGGTAGTTCTCGGCAGCAATCACGACCGTGACAGCGGAACCGTCGCGCCACTGCAACGGACCGACCGAATCGAGTGTTCCGGTCGATGCCGCATTGAGTAGACCGCCCAGCGGCGTTTCGAGGAGAGCAAGCACGGCCTGAGTTTCGGGGTCACCGAATCGGCAGTTGAATTCGACGACGGCCGGGCCGTCGACACCGATCGCGAGTCCGGCGTAGAGAAGGCCGGAGAAACTGCTACCGCGTGCGACCAACTCGGCAGCGACGGGCTTGACGACGTCGTCGACGATCTGCGTGACCATCTCGTCGGGCAGCCACGGCAAGGGTGTGTACGCGCCCATGCCGCCGGTGTTGGGTCCGGAGTCTCCGTCGCCGACGCGCTTGTGGTCCTGAGCCGGGAGCAGTGGGATCACAGTTTCACCGTCGACGAGGCAGAAGAGCGAAACTTCGGGACCGTCGAGGAAGGATTCGAGAAGAACCGGGTGCCCGGTCTCGAGCAGTTCAGCGGCATGATCGCGCGCGGCGAGACGATCCGTCGTGACGACTACGCCCTTGCCCGCGGCCAGCCCGTCATCCTTGACCACCCAGTTGGGACCGAAGCGGTCGAGTGCTTCGTCGAGCTTGGCCGGATTGTCGACGATCTCGCTGTGAGCGGTCTTGACGCCGGCGACAGCCATCACGTCCTTGGCGAAAGCCTTCGAACCCTCGATGCGGGCGGCGTCGGCCGAAGGACCGAAGCAGGCGATACCTGCTGCGCGCACCGCGTCTGCGACGCCGAGGACCAGCGGAACCTCGGGTCCGATGACGACGAGGTCGGCTTCGACCTTCTGGGCCAGCGCGGTAACCGCGTCACCAGAGGCGACGTCGACGGGGTGCTGCTCGGCGATTTTTGCGATCCCGGCATTGCCAGGCGCGCAGATCAGGGCCGTGACACCTGGATCGCGAGCAAGAGAGAGAAGGAGGGCATGTTCACGGGCTCCGGAGCCGATTACTAGTACGCGCACGGGGAACAGACTACGGCCTGCGATAACAGCGCTCTCGGAGTGCCACTGACGGGGCCAAGGTCCCAGCGTTCGACCTTTGTGCGAAATATCCGTTTCGAGATGAGATCATATGAATACCTGAATAGGTGAACAGATGTTTTCGGACACCTGTCCACCAAGGAAAGGACACCCGTGAAACTCCATAAACCAGGCGTTCTGACGCTCACCGCAACCGCCGCAATCGGCGCACTTCTGATCACGTCGTGCAGTAGCCCGACTGGCACCGACTCCTCGGGCAACAACGACGGCCTGGTCTTGGCCGACGGCTACGAACTGGGCGGCTACAACCCGGTCGCAGGGTTCGGCGCTGCCGGTGAGGCCAAGATGTACGACGGTCTCGTCCGGCTCACCGGAGGCACCGGTATGCCGGGATTCGAGCCGTCTCTGGCCGCGGAGATGCCCACGGCCAACGCCGACGCGACAGTCTGGACGGTCAAACTCCGCGACGGGGTCACCTTCTCCGACGGGTCGACCTTCGACGCCGCCGACGTGGTTGCCACGTACCAGGCGATCCTCGATCCAGCTTCCGCCTCCGAAGCGCGGTCGTCGTACGACATGATCAGCGACGTCGTGGCCGTCGACGACAGCACAGTCGAGTTCCGCCTCGCCTACTCGTATGCCCCACTGCTGACGAAGATGCTGATCGGCATGGTTCCATCGGAATCCCTCGTGACACCCGGGCTTGCCGCCGAATCGCCGTTGAACACCGCACCGGTTGGTACGGGTCCGTACACACTCGTCGACCTCTCACCGGATCGAGCCGTCTTCGAGGCGAACGAGAACTACTGGGACGGTGCGCCGGAGATCAAGAAGCTGACTCTCCTCTACGTTCCTGACGACAACACCCGCGCCCAACGTATGGTGTCCGGCGAGATCGACGGAACCAATCTCCCTCCACTGCTTGCCAATACGTTCTCAGGCAAGGACAACATGTCCGTGACGGCTCATCAGTCAGCAGACTGGCGCGGGCTCTCACTCCCGACGAACAATCCCGTGGCAGGCGACAAAGCCGTGCGGATGGCGCTCAACCTCGCCGCCAATCGCCAGTCGATGATCGACAACGTCCTGGGCGGACACGGGCGCGTCGCCGCCACTCCGATCCCCGAGGTCTACGGCGATTCGTACAACCCGAGCGCAACCTTCGCCTACGACCCGACCCAGGCCGAGCGAATACTCACCGAAGCGGGCTGGATCGAAGGTGCCGACGGAATCCGTTCGAAAGACGGTCAGCGGGCACAGTTCACGATCATGTACAACTCCGTCGACACCGTTCGACGCGATCTCGCTCAGGCATTTGCCTCCGACGCTCTCGCTGTCGGCATCGAAATAGATCTCGAAGCACTCTCCTGGGACCGCATAGACCCTCGAATCAACCAGGATTCGACGCTTCTCGGTGGCGGCGACGAACCTTTCGACCCCGACACACAGGCGTACGACGCGCTGAACTCGAAGTACATCGCGCCCGGGGTCGGCAGCATCTACGACAACGCCAGTGACTACTCCAATCCAGCAGTCGACGCAGGCTTGGAAGTAGGACGCCGCAGCCTGGATCAGGCAACGCGTGATGCCGCGTATCGCGACGTACAGCAGGCGTACGTCGAAGATCCCGGATTTGTCATCCTCGTATTCCTCGACCATACGTACGTGTCGAAGGATTCCGACTGGCAGATGTCCGGACCGGTACTCGAACCACACTCACACGGTGTGACCTGGGGTCCATGGTGGTCACTGCAGACGTGGGCCCGAGGGCAATGACAGCGGTCGACGTTCGGCCAGACGCGGGGCCGACACGGGGCCACCGTGACAACTCCCGCCGAAAGGCCATCCTCACGATGGTCGGTCGGCGGGTGTTGTTCATCGTGCCGGTCATCGCCGTGGTGTCCGCGGGACTCTTTGCAGCCGCCGCGATCTCACCGTTCGATCCACTGGTCGGCTACCTCGGCACGCGATACATGACGACAAGCGACGCGGACAAAGCGTTGATCGCCGATCAGATGGGTTTCGACAACCCCTGGTACAGCACGTACTGGAATTGGGTCCAGGGTGTGTTCACCGGCGATCTCGGGATCTCCCGATCGTTCAATCAGCCTGTTTCCCAAGTCATCTTCGAACGTCTGCCATGGACCTTGCTGCTGGTCGGTATCTCACTCCTCATCGCGATTCTCGCCTCGCTGACACTCGGTGTTCTCGCCGGAATCCGCAGTGGAGGATTCCTGGACAAGACCGTGTCAGGGCTGAGCGTCGTGGTCCAAGGACTTCCGCCGTTTGTCTTGTCGCTGGGTGCCATCGCGCTCTTCGCGCTGACTCTCGGCTGGCTCCCGGTCGCCGGACTGACCGACGGGGGCGCCGATCCCACACCGGGACAGGTGATCCGGCACTTGGTCCTACCGGTGACGGTGCTCGCCATTTCGCAAATGCCGTGGCTCCTACTTGCCGTCCGAGAGTCCGTCGTGGGTTCGAAGAGTGAGGGATTTGTCGCCGGCGCGGTAGCACGCGGTATCCCGACGCCGACCATCACGAAGCGCCACATACTGCCCACATCACTGGCACCTTTCGTCAACATCGTCGGCGTGCGGTTGCCCGAGCTGATAGTCGGGGCAGTGCTGGTGGAAGAGGTGTTCAGTTGGCCGGGGATCGCCGGCGCCATCGTGTCGTCTGCGCGAGACCTAGACATGGCACTGCTCGCGTTCCTCACCGTCGGTACGACATTGACGGTCATGCTCGGCTCACTGCTTGCCGACGTGCTGGTTGCAGTGCTCGACCCGAGAGTAGGTACCGATGGCTGAACGACGCTTCAAGATCGCCCTCGGCGTGCTGATCCTCGTTGCGCTGTACGCGGCGTTGGTCCCATGGTTGGCCGACGTCGACGACCGAGTCACAGACTTCTCGGCGGCTCGCCTGGCTCCGTCGTTCGATCACCCGTTCGGAACCGACTCGGCGGGCCGAGATCTATTCGTGCGCATAGCTGCAGGCATCAGAACCTCACTTCTGATCGCACTCGCCTGCGCGCTGCTCGCCACGGTGATCGGCGTCGCCGTCGGCACTACGGCCGGACTGGTCGGCGGCTGGGTGGACAGGTTCGTCATGCGCGGCACCGATGCCGTCAACGCACTCCCCCACCTGTTGCTCGGCATCGTCATCGTCGCGATGTTCCGTGGAAGCATTGCCGCCATCGTGCTTTCGATCGCACTGACCCACTGGACCCAAGTGGCCCGGATCATCCGCTCAGAGATCTTGAGTCTGCGCGAGCGTCCCTACATCGACGCCGCCATTCTCGCGGGAGCAAGTCGACGTCACGTGATCATGCGCCACCTCGTGCCGGCGACCGCGCCACAGGCCTTGATCGCAGTCGTTCTCCTGCTGCCCCATGCCGTCTGGCACGAATCAACATTGTCCTTCCTGGGTTTCGGTCTTCCCCCGCACAAACCCAGTCTCGGGACGCTCCTCGAAGAGGCACGCAGTTCTCTACTCCTCGGCGGTTGGTGGACGCTTGCATTCCCCGCCGCAGTCCTCGTGATCGCCACCGTCGCTGTTGCAGTTGCCGGTTCGGCCCTGCGGTCGATGCTCACGCCCCCTCGACCTTCGGAGCTACGACTGTGAAACGCGGCCTACGCATCAAATCCCTCACCGTCAGGATCCCTTTGCCCGGAGGATCCGTAGTCCACGCTGCGAGCGACATCGACCTCGACGTTCCAGCCGGCACGGTGACCGCACTTGTCGGGGAATCCGGGTGTGGCAAGTCGATCATCGCCACCTCGGTCATGAACATGTTGCCGCCGAATGCTTCTCGAACCGGAACGGTCACCGTCGATACAGCGGACCTCGAGATCGACGTCTTCTCCGGCACCGCGTTCCGTGGGCGGCACGTGGCTCTCGTTCCACAATCCGCCGCAACACATCTCACCCCCGTCCGGACTGCGCGATCGCAGCTACAGGAGACGATCGACGCACTCGGCAGCGATCACACTTGCGACGCCTTGGCACTTCGCGTCGGACTCGAACCGTCGGCCCTGGACTGTTACCCGCACGAGCTGTCGGGCGGCATGGCGCAACGCGTTGCCATTGCCGGTGCGCTGGCCGGTAATCCATCGGTGATCGTCGCAGACGAACCCACCGCCAACCTCGATCGCGAACTCACCGACCGCGTCATGGGATTACTTCGAGAGTGCGCTGACTCCGGGGCGGCTGTCCTGCTCATCACCCATGACCTTGCATCACTCACCCGCAGCGATGTCGCGGATCGACTTGCCGTCATGTACGCATCACGCATCATGGAAACCGGTCCGGCGGCTCTGGTGTTCCAAGATCCGCTTCACGACTACACCCGAGACCTGCTCGACGCCTTGCCATCCCGAGGCTTGACTCCCATGCCCGGATCACCACCGCAACTCACCGATCTCCCCGATGACTGCGTCTACCACTTACGACGCCCGGAGTCGAAACAATCCGGTGGCCCGACCGAACTGGTCACACTCGGTGACCGCACGTACCGAACACTGCGGAAGGTGGGCTGACATGAGTTTGCAAGCTCTGGGAATTACCAGCGGTTACCACCGGAACCGACCGGTGCTCGAGAACGTCTCGCTCGAAATTCCGCCGGGAAGGCTGATCGGCCTGACCGGGCCTTCTGGCACCGGAAAATCAACACTTGCAAGGATTCTCGCCTCGTTGGATGCACCGTGGTCAGGCGAGGTGCGAATCGACGGATCACCCGTCGTGGGTACCAAATTCTCGGTATCCGCGGCACTGCGCGGGACGGTGTCCATGCTGTTTCAGTCACCTCGCGCATCAACCGACCCTCGGCAGACGCTCGCCTCGGTCATCGGTCAACCCGGCGATATTGCCGCTAGGACAATCGATGTGGTCGCACTGGCAGCAGAAGTGGGCCTCACTCCCGATCTCTTGTCCCGTAGACCCCACCAGGTGAGCGACGGCCAACTGCAGCGCGCCTGTCTAGCGAGATCGCTGGCGCAACAACCGAAATACCTCATCTGTGACGAGGCGACGGCGATGCTCGACGCCGCCACGACGGCCGCGCTCATTCGGTTGATCGAGAGTCGCGCCACCGAAACCGGCGTCGGCGTATTACTGATCAGCCATGATCGCGAATTGCTCGGCGCCTGCTGCGACGTGGTCCACGACCTCGACGGCATTCGCGCTTAGAGCGTGTTGCCAATCCTGATCCGGTAGTTCACGGGCGAGTGTTTATGCGTTTTGCGTGATGCGATTTCGGATGAGGCGGGGGAGGTGATCGGTCCGTTGCTCCCGAAGGTGAAGGCGACCGGTCAACCGCCCGTAGATCGGCGCACGGTGTTCGAACCGACTGCGTGGCGGTTCCGGACGGGAGCGCGCTCCACCGACTCTCCTGCAACACTCGCAACTCTGCCTGGGATCTTCCTTGCCGCCTGCACCAACGAGGCGCTTACTGATCAAACGGCGCCGTGAACGACACTGGTTTGCCGGTGGCGCGCGCGTACGCGATCTCTCGGCGCGTGGACTCGCCAATGTATCCGCGTGGGTTGACGACCAGCACCCGATCAGCCAGGTCGATCTTGCGCAGGTGAAGCGCGTCGAGCAGCGTTTTCTGCTCGACAGAGATCGCCTCGTCTACTTCACCCGGCGCGACGACGATCACGCCTGCGAACGTCAGGTCGCGGTTCGCCTCCCGCATCTCTTCAGCGAATCGCACAGAGCCGCAAATACAGACAATCTCAGGTCGATCAGGCACGCTTCATTCTCTCATCGACCCGAGAACGCACGGCCATACCAGTCTCATCTGCCACCTCGGGCAACACACCCCAGCCCAACAAAATTGACCCTTGACTCGAACGCGTGTTCGAGTATTGTTTTGGGTGGGGATCGGGGGATTCAATGAGTGTCTATCTGTCGGACGTGGTTTCGGGTTCTGCGGTGGGGTTGCGCGGTCGCCTGTGGCAGCTGTCTGCTTCTGAGTTGCGTGCTGCCGCTATCGAGGCGAGTGCGGAGATTCTTCGTCTCGAGGCTGTGCGGGTGGCGGTGGTGGACGAACTCTCGATGCGTCCTGATGATCAGGTGATTGCCAGCCGCGGGGTGGGTTGCTGGTTGGCGGCAAACACGATGCTGCAAATCCGGGACGGGAAGAAGATCGCCGCCCTCGGTGCAGCGCTACGCCCGTTTCCGGCAGTGGCGGCCCGATTCGATGACGGGGACTGCTCCTTCGATCATGCCGTGTTGATCGTGGCGTTCTGCGAATCACCACCAAAGGGCATGCCTGACGAAGCGCTACCGAAGTGCATCGATTTGTTGTTGGCTGCCGCTTCCGGAGTGGAGGCGACGACCACGAAGGTGCGGAGTGTTATCGCGACCTTGGAGCGAATCTTCGAGTCCGATGAGATTCCACCCGCCGAGGATGTGGATCGGAACGAGTTGCGGATCGCGTCGACGTTGAACGGTCGGGTGGTGGTGCGCGGTGATTTCGACGCTCTCACCGGCGAAATGTTGTTGTCGGCGTTGTCGAATCTGACGATGCCCACCCCGGCACCCGATGGAACCCCGGATTCTCGGTCGGCGGCGAAGCGGACCGCCGATGGGTTCACCGAACTGATCCGCCGCTATCTGGACTGCGCGAAGACCGGTACGGATGGTGGTCAGCGTCCGCACGTGAACGTGCACATCAACGCCCGCGACCTCGCTGAGCATCGGGACTGCGCAGCCGCACCCGCTACTTCTGGTAGTGGAGTGGCTGTGTCGGATCTTGATGTCGGGCACATGCCCTGGCTGGGGCCACTGTCCGTCTCGCAGACCAGACTCCTCGGCTGCGACTGCTTCCTGTCCACCGTACTGCTCGACGACCACGGCGCACCGCTCGATGCGAAACCCGGAAAGCGATTAGTGTCCGCCGAACAGCGAGTGGCGCTGATCGCCCGAGACAAAGGCTGCGCCTTCCCCGGCTGCACATGTGTACCGGCCTGGACCGATGCACACCACATCCGGCACTGGGCCAACGGCGGCCCGACCGTGATGAACAACCTTGTCCTACTGTGCCGTTCACATCACCGGCTGATGCACCGGAAATCCGGGTTCGTCGGGAAGTGGGTAATCCGCATCGGCGTCGACAACAAACCCTGGTTCATCCCACCACCGTCGATCGACCCGCAGCAGCACCCGCGGCCGGCGAACACCACCTTCAAAACCTGAGGACGAACCTCAGGCATACAACTTCACGCCAGGTCCGCATCGGGGGGAGCACCTCCGATGCGGACCTGGCGTGCGTTCATGTTGGTCAGCCCCCAACCGTCAAGTCGTAGAGGGTTACTCCGTCCACCGTTGTGGCGGTGAAGTTTTCGGTCACCCACGTCGAGATGGCGGTAGCGGTGCCTTCGGCGTTCATACCGCCACCCATCCCACCGCCGGCGATGAAGAAGTGAATCTTGCCCTCTGACACGTACTGCTGGAACTGCGCGAGTGTCGGGGACGGATCACTCCCGTTGAACCCTCCGATAGCCATGACCGGTGACTGCGTCGCAAGCTGATAGCCCGATGCGCTGTTGGACCCGATTGCCGCGGCTACCCACGTGAACTGGTCGGAGTTCTCTTCGAGTGTGGACACGACCGCGGCTCCCGGTGTGCTGCCCTGAAGCAAACCACCGGCGGCGCCGCCGCCCATTGCGCCCCGCGTTCCGTCGGTGGCCGATGTGGTGGTACCCGGAGCTGTTGCACCACCGGGCGTCTGACCCATTCCGGCAGGGGGCGTTCCCGGCGTTCCGGTCCCTGCCCCGTCAGTCCGACGGTTACCGCCGTCAGCCATGCCGCCAAATCCTCCGAATCCTCCGCGGCCACCGCCGGGCCCGCCCATTCCACCTTCGACGCTCGGTCCGGCCGAAACTATGGAACCGGTATGCGGAGTGTTGATCGTGTCGATCGCGTACGCAGTCGGACCCGCCAGGCCGGTGAAGATCGCCGCGAGGATCACTGCCACAGCCAATCGACCTCGCGTCACTGCAGGAATCAGCACTGCCACGGCAGTGACGATGCCGACGACCAGAATCGCCCAGCGAAGCCACGGTACGAACGAAGGCGAGCGTCCGAGCAGTACCCACGCCATCGCGACGGTTGCCGCCAACGACACTGCCAGAACGAGGCGAACCCAGAGGACGTCACGATGACGCCAAGCGAATACGGATCCTGAACCGATCAGTGCGGCGATCGCCGGCGCCAGCGCAACGGTGTAGTAAGCGTGGAAGATTCCCGCCATGAAACTGAAGGTCAGTCCGGTCACCAACAGCCACAGTCCCCAGACGATGAATGACGCGCGCTGTGTGTCAGCGCGGGGAGCCCTGCCTCGCAGCACGATTCCAGCCACCAGAAGTATCAGTGCAGCAGGAATCAACCAGGCAATCTGTCCGCCCTGGGCAGATTCGAACAGTCGGGTAATGCCGGTACTCCCCCACATACCGCCACCGGCGCCACCACCTGGTGCCATGCCTCCCGCTGCCATACCGCCTGCGGCCTCGCCCATTCCGGGGAAGCCTCCCGCAGCAGCACCGGCCGCAGCATCACCAGCACCGCGCATTCCGCCGCCGCCGACGCTTCCGGTCTCGTTGCCGCTCAAGCGTCCGAGCCCGTTGTAGCCGAGTGTCAGTTCGAGAATCGAATTGTTCTGCGAACCACCGATCCACGGACGTGAGTCGGCCGGCCACAGTTCGACGATTGCCAACCACCATCCGGCGGAGACGATCAGTCCGCCCAGTGCCGCGAACAGTTGGAGTACGCGCTTACCCAGTTTCGGCGGTCCGGCGATCAGATAGGTGAGCGCCAGCGGTGGAACTACCAACATGACCTGTAATTGCTTTGTCAGGAAACCGAATCCGCAGAAGATACCGACCAACACCAGCCAGCGGGTGCGACCGTCCTGCACGGCGCGCATCATCGCCCACACTGCTGCGATCATCAGGAGCACCAGCAGGGCATCCGGGTTGTTGAACCGGAACATCAGCGCCGCTACGGGTGTGAGCGCAAGTACCAAGCCGGCGAGGAGGCCGGCGGCCGCACCGAAATACCGTCGAACCGTTCCCCACAACAGCGCAACCGATCCGACCCCGAGGAGTGCCTGCGGCACCAACATCGCCCAGGAATTGAGTCCGAAGATGCGAACCGACAGCGACATCAACCACAGGGACATCGGTGGCTTGTCGACGGTGATCGAGTTGGCAGCATCCGAGGAACCGAAGAAGAAGGCCTTCCACGACACCGAACCTGCTTGGACCGCAGCAGCATAGAAGGAGTTGGCCCATCCGGACGCGCCCAGGCCCCAGATGTAGGCCACTCCGGTGCCCACCAACAACACTCCGAGCGCCCACGGTTCCCAGCGCACCTGACGCTGCGGTTCCGGCGCAGGCAGCGGCGCGGCGAGTGTCTCTGCAGTGGCGGTCATCGATTGGCTCCTACGGATTGTGCAGTGCGAAAAACCCAGCGCAGCGCGATGAATCGGCTCACTGTGGCAACAAGATTGGCAATGACGAGTACGGCAAGCTCCACGTGCTTGGACGCGTCGGGCGCCATGACGTCGAGAACGAACAACGATCCGCTGGTGAGCAGTAGACCGAACCCGAACACGAGCAGCCCCTGCATCTGGTGACGGGCGGATCCTTCCGACCCGCGGATCCCGAAGGTGAAGGCTCGATTGGCGGCGGTGTTGAACACTGCCGTCACCAGCAATGAGACGGCATTGGCCCACTGCGCCCCCATCACCGAGTGCAGTGCGAGGTAGAGCAGCGCGTACGCGAGTGTCGAAATGACTCCCACCACGGCAAAGCGCGAGAGCTGCCCGACCATTCCTCGCGGAACTCCGGGAACCAGTGGTTCACGTCCGAAACTCGCCCTGAGCTCGGCCAAGGGAAGGGAACCGGTCGACAGTGCTCGCCCGACGCGGACCACACCTTTGAGGTCGGCAACTGCGGTGGCAATGATGTCCACCCGACTGTCCGGATCGTCCACCCAGTCGACGGGGACCTCGTGAATCCGCATGCCCGCTCGCTCGGCCAGCACAAGCAATTCGGTGTCGAAGAACCACCCGGTGTCCTCCACCAGCGGAAGTAGTTGCCGCGCAACATCGACTCGCATGGCTTTGAACCCGCACTGGGCGTCGGAGAAGCGAGCATGCAGTGCGCTTCGGAGGATGAGGTTGTAGCTACGTGAGATGAACTCACGCTTGGGGCCACGTACCACGCGCGACGAACGTGCCAACCGGGAACCGATGGCGATGTCCGAGTGGCCGGAGAGCAGCGGAGCAATCAACGGCATCAGGGCATTGAGATCGGTGGAGAGGTCGACGTCCATGTACGCGACCACGTCGGCATCGGAGTCGCTCCACACCTGCCGCAGTGCTCGACCACGGCCCTTCGCATCCAGGTGGACGACCCGGACGTCGTCGAATTCTTCGGCGAGGGAACGCGCGAGCGCCAACGTGCCGTCGACACTGGCGTTGTCCGCGATGGTAATTCGTGCAGAGAATGGCACCTGTGTGCGTAAATGCCGGCGCAGGCGCCGCACGCACGTCTCCAGGCCTGCCTCTTCGTTGTATACCGGGACGACCACGTCCAGCACTACAGTCGTCGCGGAAAGCTCCCCTGCGTCCGTGCTGCCCGCGGTCTGCATGGCTTCTGTCGTCATGCGTCCTAGATTTGTCGGGCCGGCTCCGACGAACCTGCGTCCAGCCTGGGAGTTTCCTGGCAACCGGACGCGGGCTAATCTCGGGGTATGCCTTCAGTCTTCAGCGCCATCATCAACGGAGATCTACCAGGACGTTTCGTGTGGGAGGACGACGACGTTGTCGCGTTCCTGACCATCGCGCCGGTAACGCAGGGCCACGTACTCGTGGTACCGCGAGCCGAGGTCGATCAGTGGCAGGACGTGGATCCTGAACTCTTTGCCAAAGTCACCGCGGTTGCCCGCACCCTGGGTCAGGCTGTGCGGAAGGCGTTCGACGCGCCTCGGGCGGGTCTCCTCATCGCAGGTCTGGAAGTTCCGCATCTTCACGTTCACGTCTTCCCCGCATACGACATGGGGAACTTCGACATCAGTGGCGCCGATACTTCGCCGTCACCCGAATCTCTCGACGAGGCGCAGACCAAACTCAAGTCGGCGCTACGCGACCTCGGCTTCGAGTCAACTGTCTCGACTCGTTGATCGCGTACCTTCGACCGAATTTCGCTGGCCGATAACTGGACTCCCCGCCGCAGCCTCCAACGGAGGTTGCGGCGGTCGCATTTGTCACTCCTACCGACCGTGACCTGCGATTGCACACCGAACAGTCCGTTTCGCGCTGTCGCGCGAGCACGAGATTCGCTGCTACCGTGGGGCGCTGGTCCGGGACCTAGGGCCCTAAAACTGGTTCACGTGTTAACAGTCGGAGGACAAGGGAGCAATGCAGGAACGTGCCAAGATCAGTCGCCGACAGATTCTTCAAGGCGCTGCTGATCGGTTCGAAGTCACGGGGTACGGCAGCACGAGCATGAATGACATCGTGTCCGCGGCGCAGATGACCAAGGGCGCGGTCTATTTCCACTTCTCGTCCAAAGACGAATTGGCTCAGGCGGTCATCGAAGAACAGCACCAGATGTCGATCACTGCCTTCACCGCAGTTGCAGCCACGGGCGCACCGGCACTGGAGCAGCTCGTCATGGTGTGCCACGAGATGGGCCGCCAACTCGTCGCGGACCCGATTGTTCGTGCGGGAGTCCGACTTACCCTCGAATTGGCCTCTGCCGACGGTTCGCAAGGCCCGTACGTCGTGTGGATCCGCGAGCTTCGAAAACTGGCCGAGGCCGCGAAGCTCGAAGGCGACATCCGCGACGACGTGGAGCCGGAATCGGTGGGTCGCGTGGCGATCTCGGCATTCACCGGCGTTCAACTGGTTTCGAACGTGCTCACCAGACGAAGCGATTTGAACGACCGTATCGACGAATTGTTCACCATCCTGTTGGCAGGCGTGGTCTCGGACAAGCGTCGGACCGACGTCGCCGAACTGGTCGGACGTCGCCTCGAAACTTATGCGTCCTGACCCCCGGAACACCCCTGCCCCCGGAACACCCTGACAATCGGTTGATTCGGCGTATCAGCACCGAACCGTGCGCCAACCTTCGTCGATTCGTACAAGACCCCCCGTCGTCGACTCACTATCGTCAGATCCACGAATAACCCAGATATACGGATACCGACGAAAGGGCTTCTCGAATGACCGAAACCGCCACGTACGTTGAGAGCGCACAGCAGGAGATCGCTGCTGTACTCGCCGAAGCGAAGACCGATGCGTTCGTCCACGCACGCGACATCGATTCCGGCGAAGAGTTCGGCTACGGCGCTGACGAAGGTGTCATCCTCGCCTCCGTTTTCAAGATTCCTGTTGTACTGCAGTACGCCCGTGAAGTTGCGGCCGGCACCCTTGATCCGACCGAGCACGCCACGGTGACCGCCGAGTTCCGCTCCGGCGGCATCGGTATCGGCGGCTGCGCCGATGACGTGACCGCAAGCTGGCGAGATCTCGCTCTGCTCATGATGAGCTTCAGCGACAACGCCGCCACGGACTTCTTGTACGAACGCCTCGGACTCGACAACATCGTCGCAACGCTGCGCGGGCTCGGTTTGGAGAAGACCAACTTGGTCCGTGACTGCCGTGGTCTGTTCAAATCGGTCTACGACGACCTCGGTGTCGACAAGGGCACCTTGCTGGAAATGCCGCCCATCGAAATTCTTCGGACAATTTCCGTCATGGATCCGGCCCGCTCCAACTCCAGCACTCCTCGTGAGATCACAATGTTGCTGGCTGCAATCTGGAGGGACGAAGCCGGCCCCGCATCGGCCTGTGAAGAAGTCCGAACCATCATGAGCAAGCAGGTCTGGCCGCACCGCCTTTCGTCCGGGTTCCCCGACGAGGTCACTGTCGCCGCCAAGACCGGAACGCTGGGATTGGTACGAAACGAAGCCGGCGTCGTGGCGTACCCGGACGGCAAGCGTTACGCCGTCGGTGTCTTCACCAAATCCCACGAGCTCACCCACCGCGCCCCGAAGATCGACGCCTCCATCGGAACCGTCGGCCGCATCGCTGTCGAAGCACTTCGCAACAACAGCTGATCTGAACCCACTGACAAAGAATGCGGGTCACGCTGAGAAATCAGTGCGACCCGCATTTTTCGGATTTCGAGCTAGCGTGGACCGCGCAGACGAAGATGCACCATCAACCGGAAGCGGACGTTGGGATCGTCCAGGTCCAACGCGGCCATACCCTTCAACTTGCTGAGACGATACCGAAAGGTGTTGGGGTGTACGTGCAATGACGCCGCGGCGTCACCGACGTCACCGAAGGCGTTGAGCCACGCATCGAGGGTGTCGACGAACGAGGTCGCATGAGCTGCGTCGTGGCTGGCGATCGCCTCGATGGGGCCGAGGTCCGAGAACCCTTCGGCTGCAGCTTCCGACGCGATCTCCAACAGGATGGCATCGACGTGGACGCTACTGAAGGTGGCGACGCTGCCCGACGCTCGTCCCGCCAACAACACTTCGAGGGCATGTTCGGCGTCGCGCTTCGATCGGCTCAGCTGCGCCGGTCTGGTCACGACCCGGCCGATCCCGATGATCGTGTCGCCGGACGCTCCGGTTCGGTCCAGGAAGTCCGAGGCCACACGGAACGCCTGTAGCTCGGCTTCTGCCGGGGAATGCCCTCGCACCGACAGCACCGCGTAGCCGGTTCCGTTGACCAGAGCCGCAGCCGACTGCGAATGGACCGCGCCCAGGTGCATGGCCAGAGCGTCGGTCAGCCGCACCACATGGGCTGCGTCGTCCGGCTTCGACGATCCTTCGAAAGACCTGCGGCCTAATGCCATCACGAGTGCGGGACCGGTCCCGAGGCCGAGGCGATTCATCGCGTCGACCGCACCGGATCCACCGTCGAGAAGGGTTGCGATCAGGTCTGCGCGCAGTCGACGCTCGGCGTCGGCGCCGCCGCGCAACCGCAACATCTGCAGTGCAATCAACCCGGCCGAATCGCGCAGTGCACGCATCCGGTCCTCGGACATCGGCTCACCGGTTGCCACCCACATGGAGCCGAGGAACTCGTCGCCGGCTCTGATGGACACGGCGATACGACCCATTTTTGTGCCGAGGGTCTCGGCCGAAACCCACACCGGATCATCGCTGCGATAGAGCCGGTCGAAGACTCCCGCTTCTTCGAGCACTCGAATGTACTGGTCAGGAACTTGGCGCTCCAGAACGGTCGCGATACGTGGACCGTCACCTTCTTCCTGACGTCCGGAGAAGGCGATGACCCGTGAGCTTCGGTCCTCGATCGTGATCGGCGCATCCAGAAGTGCGCTGACGGCGTTGGCGAAAGCGAACAGATCGCCGGCCGGTCCACCTCCGCGCGAGTGGATGTGCCCGACTTCGTTCCGTGCCGAGAGCACCGAATGAAGCAGGCTTGTGAGCTGAACCCACGAAACTCCACGCGCCAAGGTCAATACGACAACGCCGGAGGAGATGATGGATTCACGGTCGGCATCGCTGACCTCGGTGGTCACTCGCGCGACCACCACGCGTACTCCGCGCTCGGCCAGGCCGGCCACGGACTCCGCGATACGTTCGCCTCCGGTGATGCCGACGAGCAGCACCATGGAGTCCGGTGTCGAGGGTGAGTCGTCGTCGGGGTCGTGAATGACCACCGAGGCGATCTCCTGGACCGCCTCCGGGTCGCCGACAACCGGGTTCAGCACCGTAGTTCCCACGTCTTCGAGAAGCCGCACCAAACTGATGCGAGGTCGTACGGTGCCCACGTCTATCACTCCTTCGTCCTGTGAACGAAGTGTGTCATAGTGATTCGTCAAAGCCGATCCATGCCGATCCATTCGACCGACGTGGTGATTGCTTCGAGCAGGTCAGGGATCGGTTCGACGCCGATGCCCGGCCCTTCCGGAACCTTCACGTAACCGTTGTCGAGTACGAACGGCTCGGTGATGTCTTCGGCGAAGTACCGGTCGGAAGCCGACGTATCGCCTGGTAGGACAAATCCGGGGAGCGCGGCAAGGGCGACGTTGGCAGCCCTGCCGATTCCGGTCTCGAGCATTCCGCCGCACCACACGGCAATTCCGTTGGCCTTGCAGACGTCGTGGATACGACGCGATTCCAGATAACCGCCCACACGTCCCGGTTTGATGTTCACCACGCTGCACGCACCGATTGCCAGAGCGTCGGCGGTGACCTTCGCGGAGGTGATCGACTCGTCGAGGCAGACCGGCGTGCGCATCATCTCGGCCAGCCTGGCGTGGCCACGCAGTTCCTCTTCGGGAAGCGGCTGCTCGATCAGCAGGAGGTCGAAGTCGTCGAGCCGCTGGAGATGGCGCGCGTCAGCCAGGGTGTACGCCGTGTTCGCGTCGACCTGGAGGAGTACGTCGTCGCCGAACCTCTCGCGGACTGCGCGAACCGGCTCGATGTCCCAGCCCGGTTCGATCTTCAGTTTGATGCGCAGGTATCCGGCCTCGAGGAACCCGCCCACCTCTTCGAGCAGTTCGTCGATCGAATTCTTGATACCCACCGAAACACCCGCGGGTACACGATCGACTACTGCACCCAGGTACGAAGACATGCTCGTCCCGGCGGCCCGTAACTCGGCGTCGAGAAATGCGGTTTCCAGTGCCGCTTTGGCCATGGGGTGTCCGGCGAACTGTTCCATCGTCGCGCTCAGTGCGTGCACGTCGGGATCGGTGAGTTCGCCCAGAGACGGAATCAGGAACTTACGAAGGACTTCGGCGGCGCCGTCCGTGTATTCGGAGCAGTAGCGAGGCTCGGACATCGCAACGCACTCGCCCCAGCCCGCCGACTCCGAGGTGACGACCTTGACGAACAACACGTCCTTGGTGGTCTCCGTGCCGAACGAGGTTCGGAACGGCGCCTTCAACGGCATTGCTGCCCGGCGTAATTCAACTCCGTCGATCTTCACGATGTAACCTCCGCTGTTGTCCTGCCTGCCTGTGTACCCGGCGCACGGTCCAGTACATATTTTCCGGTCCTGGTGACTGCGAGAACCACTCCGTTCTCGGCGAGCACACCCCCGAGAGTCTCGCGGACTGCCAGGCGCCAGTCGTTCGCTGCCGCCGGGTCCGACTTACGCAGTGTGTACACGTCATTCGGTGTAGCCACCGTGACGAAACGATTCTTGGTCGACTTCAACACGGGCAGGCCGGCTTCGGAGATCGACAACAGTTCGCTCGCTCCCAACGACTCGGGAGTCGGGACCTCTCCCGAACCGGCGACGACGTCGGAAACCTTGCTGCTACCGATTTCCCAGTCGATCAGCAATCGGTCGCTGTCTGCGCCGCCGTTGAGACTGTCGTTCATCGGCGCGTAGAAACGCGGCAGATACTGGATCGGGAACGCACCGAGTTTCGAGACGTTGAAGTAGGCATTGCGAGCGACGAGCGGGTCGAAAGTCCACCGCACGTGGAGAATTCCTCGTTCCAGTGCCCACGCTCGCTGGAACAGTTTCAACGCGAGGCCGATGTGCCCGTTCTGCACGTTCGGCAGGATCCCCGTGATGTGTGAATGCAACGAACGATGTTGCGGTTCCTCGAAGAATGCAACCGAGCCGCCGATCAGATCTCCGCCACGAAAAGCGCCGGCGACGTAGTTACCGGAGTGCGCGAGCGCTTTCATCATGTCCCGATGGACGGGAGGGTTACCGCTCTCCGGCTGCCAGACCTTCTCGAACAGACCGAATACCTGTTCCAACTCGGCATGCCCGGTGACGGTTTCGATAGTCACACATGCAAGCAGGGCGGCTTGCTCGGCCTGGCTGATTGCTTGCCGCATCCGTGAAGGCGATACACCTCCGAATGGTTGAACGGTCTTGCGTTGGACATTGTTCGGCGACGTCATCGTCACAGTCCTCCCTCCAGGATTCGAGTCACCAGACCGGCCAACAAGGTGGCGCGCGGGATCATCTGATCTATCTCTACGTGTTCTGTCGCTGCGTGGGCACCACCGCCGACGGCACCGAGGCCGTCCAACGTGGGAGTTCCGACTGCGGCAGTGAAATTTCCGTCCGACGCACCGCCGACTGCGCAGTCGCGAAGCATTCCCAACCCGCTCTCACTGCTGACCTGGTGAGCGAGAAAGTACAGCTTCTCCGAAGACACTGATTCCAGTGGTCCGCGGTTGGGTCCTCCGGACACCGAGATTCGGCTTTCGGCCAGCGCCGGTGTCAGCGCACGGATCGAACGGTCGATGCGTTCCTGTTCCTTCGCGGACCACATGCGAACGTCACACCACAGTTGCGCTTGCGCTGCAACGGTATTGGTCGTGGTTCCGCCACTGATCACGGACGGCACCACCGACGTTCCCGCCGCCGGGTCCGCGAGCTCCACCACGGCCTGAATCTGATGTGCGAGCTCAACTACGGCGTTCACACCTCGCTCCGGTTCCAGTCCGGCGTGTGCAGCGCGTCCCTCGATGTCGACGCAGTACAGCGACATACCCTTGCGCGCGGTCTTCACCGCGCCGTCGGCGGCGGCCTCGAGTACCAGCACAGCGTCGACCTGACGGGCTTGCTCCTCGATCAGTGCGCGCGAGGTCGGGGAGCCGATTTCCTCGTCGGAATTGAGGAGCACGACCACCCCGTCGAGCGACGGAAGCGATGCGAGCGCATGGAAGAGCTGGACGATGCCGGCCTTCATGTCGAAGACTCCGGGTCCGGTGGCGATGTTGTCGGTGACCGACCAGGGCAACTCCGCGAGCGTTCCGAGCGGCCAGACGGTGTCGAAATGGCCCAGGAGCATCACCTTCGGCTCCGCGCCGAACGACCAACGCAAGTGCTGGCGTCCGTCGATACGGATACGTTCGGGGGCGCTTCCGAGATGGCGTTCGCCGATGTCGGCCACCACGTCCGCACATGCATCGACTGCGCTGAGGTCGGAACTGGGCGACTCGGCGGTTACCAGCGCCGCCAGGTCCGCCACCATTGATTTCTTGTCCACTCCGACGCTCTCCTGTCACCGACTTGCAACTTCGCAGTCAAGCTTGGCCGAAGCGACCCTGTCGGATCTTGTCCAAGACTCCTGTCCTTCGGGCTCGGATTCGTCGTGTGTCACGAACAGCTGGGTGTGACAAGCAACTGTGTGTCATCAAGCAGGTGTGTCAGGTACCGATCTCTGTTCGGGCGGCAAACAGCTCAGGGAAGAAGCTCAACTCCAGCGCACGTTGCAGGAACCCGGCACCACCACTCGAACCGCCTGTCCCCTTCTTCATGCCGATCACCCGCAGCACGGTCCGAAGATGCCGGAACCGCCACAGCTGAAAGCTCTCCTCGAGGTCGACCAACTCCTCGAATGCCTCGTACGCCGTCCAGTGCTGTTCGACGTTCTCGTAGATTGCCTTGACCAGCGGAATCAGCTCGTCGTTTCGCACGTAGGGCGCGCTGACGTCTCGTTCGAGAGCCGACGCCGGAACGTCGTAACCCTGCCTGGACAGGTACCGCCAGAACTCGTCGTACAGCGTCGGCTCTCCGAGCAGGGTCTCCAACAATCGATGGGCGGACGGATCCGATTCGAACACCTTCAGCATGCCGGCGTTCTTGTTCCCGAGCACGAATTCCACGGCGCGGTACTGGTACGACTGGAACCCCGACGAGTTGCCGAGAACGCCCCTGAACTCCGCATACTCCGCCGGCGTCAGTGTCGCCAACACGGACCACTGTTCGGTCAGAGTGGCCTGGATGTGTTTGACGCGTGCGATCCGCTTGAATGCGACCCGAATGTCGTCGGCAGCGATCGCTGCTCTGGCCGCCCGTATCTCGTGGAGAAACAGCTTGAGCCACAACTCGCTGGTCTGGTGCTGAATGATGAACAAGAGTTCGTCGTGGTGTTCCGGCTCACTCACCGGATGCTGCGAATCCAGGAGGGTATCGAGTCCGAGGTAGGCCCCGTAACTCATCTTCTCGGAAAAATCGGTGACGACGTCGTCTTCGATCTTTCGTGTGCCGTCCGTTGCCGACATCTTCAGTCTCCTTCTCAGAATTTCGCCGGGGTCTGCGGAACGATCATGGCCACCAATGCGGCAGCGCTCGTCGCTCCGACCAGGACTCCGAATGCAGCCATGTACGAGAACTGGTCCACCATCCATCCCATCACGAGCGGGGTGATGAAACCGGCGAACTGACCACAACCGTTGATCAAACCCATTCCGGAACCGAGGAATTCGGAAGGAAGTGCCCGCAACGGCATCGCGAAGATCGACATCGAACACAGACCGCTGATGCCTAGAGCCAACGTCTCGTAGAACGTGAACATCGCGACGGTGTCAGCGGTGGTCATCAGGAACAACAGGACTGCCGACGTGGCCATACACGGAACCAGAAGAATCCGAGCCCGGTCGTGGAAGTACTTGTCCACCAACCGCCCGCCCACGATCGTGGCCAGCGCCGTGACGATGAAGGGGATCGCGGCAAAGATTCCCGTGTCGATCAGCGAGAGTCCCTTGTCGTTGAGCAGATAACTCGGCACCCAGGTCATCAGACCGTACGCGGACATGTTGGCCAGGCAGAACAGAATTGCGAACTTCCACACCGACGCGGACTTGAACACCGCGGCGCGAGAGTGCTCGCTCGCCAGAGGTTGCAGCGCAGCCTCCGGATCTTCCGAGATTTCCGTGTCCAACGGTGCCGGCAGCACCAACCACACCACCGTGCCGATCACAGCGCCGACGATGGCCACCAGCCAGAACGCGTCCCGCCACCCCACGGCCATGAGGACCGGCGCGATGATCAGCGGTGCGACGCCGGGGCCGAGGTTGTTGGCGCCGAGCATGAAACCCATCGCGGTCGCTCTGGTTTTCGGACGCGTCCGCTCAGCCAAAGCCTTGAACGACGCCGCCGGAAAGAGCCCCTGGCTGATACCGAACATCGCACGCATGACCATCAGCGAGATGAGACCCCACGCGAACCCGGTCAACGCGGTGAACACCGACCACAGGATCAACGCCACGATCAACAGTGGCCTGGGTCCGAAGCGGTCGGCCAACATTCCGCCGGGGACCTGCCCGAGCATGTAGAAGATCGCGAAGACCGAAATCACACCACCCAACTGCGTACTGCTGAGCGAGAATTCGTCGCCGATCATCGGAAGCGCAAGCCCGATCATGACGCGATCCACCATGTCGATCAACCAGATAGTACTGAGCAGCCCCACCGTAACGGTGGTTGTGCGACGAATCGACCTGTTGTCCAACATGTTTCGAACCGAACCGCCGGTCCCCCGCGATGATTCTTCCACTGTGACGCGTTCCGCCTTCATCAAGCCTCCCGAATTGTCTTGTGCCGCATGGACTAGAACATTGAAAAGACTGATGAAGTGTGACAGCGAACACGTCTACCGCATTGGTCCGTTTCACCAATACCTGAAGCAACGTTTGGTCGGTCGGAACATGTTCTGCCCCAGTAGATGACAAATGCCGCCGACGCACACGGCGTCGGCGGCATTTCGCGATAGAGTCGCTACTTCATCACGTGCGATTGGCGACTGCCACGATCGTCGAGACGCCTGCGGCTGCAAGCCGAGCATTGACAGTGATCAGGCCGAGAATGTCGTCGACGCTGCCGAGTGTGTGCGAAATCGTACGATCCGAAATCCGTCGTGAGCCGGGAACAGCCTCGGCGAGTTCAGCTCCCGTAGTGGTGGGGTGAACGATCTCGAGGGTCCATTCGTCACGCAGCTCGACCGGCTTCAGTGTGTCGGCCTTGCGCACTGCGCGCTCGGCGCCTGCTCGGATCTGCTCGCACGCCAGCGACGGCGGCAGCGAATTGGTTGCCGACCATCCGTGTGCCTTCTTGACCTCGACGGTCTCGGTTGTCGGCGAGGCCGCGTCCACCAAGCCACAGATGATGTCGTCACCCGTCACGAGACCGACGGGAACGCCCTGGGTGGCAGCGTAGAGGGTGTTGACGTCGGTCTCGGAGACGGACTTGCCGTCGAGGCGGACGTCGGCGAACAAACTCGAGAACGTGTGCGCCAAGACGCCGGGTCCACCAGCTGGTGCGTGATAGCCGACAAACAGGGCGACGTCGTGATCCGACGTCATTCCTTCGGCCATGCACTGCATCTTGGGTGATCCGAAGATCAGGCGCGCCCGTGGATCCAGATCGGCGTGAAGCAGGTTGTCCATCGTTCCGTGGCTGTCGTTGACCAGGACGCTCGTCGCACCGGCGTCGAACGCACCGGCGATCGCAGCATTGGTCTCGGCGGTCATGAGCATCTGCGCACGGTGGTAGCCGCCACCGCCACGGATCGTCTGATCGAGCGTCGCGATACCCGCGATACCCTCCATGTCCACCGAAATATAGACGTGCATTCCTGTCCTCCATCGATCTCAATCGGCTGAATTGATAACTTCGCTTTCACCTTCACACTCGACTGCATTCGTTTCTTGTCCGGTCGAACGGTGAGTCGGCCTCCATTTGGGACGTTCACACCAGAATCCGATACCCGAGCCGTGAAACCATCGGGACATTCGCCGGGCCAGGCGGTTCGACCAACGACAGGAGTGCAGCGCTGATGCAGGTCCACGACATCGTGTTCACCGGCGGCCGCGTCGTCGATCCCGCATCGGGGACCGACGAGGTTCGGGGCATCGCGATCACCGACGGCAAGGTCTCGGCGTGGGGTCACGACGCGATCGAGGCTCGGCAGACGATCGACGTGACCGGTCAGGTGATCTGCCCCGGATTCATCGACCTGCACAGCCACGGACAGGAAATCGCCGAGCAGCGACTTCAGGCGTTGGACGGAGTGACGACGGCCCTAGAACTGGAGGCAGGCGTCATTCCTGTTGCGAAGGCATATGCGCGTGCCGGTGCCGAGGGGCGCCCGATCAACTACGGCTACGCGACGTCGTGGGCGCACGCCCGCATGATCGAACTCTCGGGCGCCGATCCCGATGGCGACATCAGGACTCTCCTGCACCATGTCGGTTCCCCGAGCTGGCAGGGCGAACCCACCGCCTCCCAGCGCGCCCACATTCTCGAACTCCTCGAAAACGATCTCGCTGCAGGCGCTCTCGGCATCGGCGTGGTGGTCGGGTACGCCCCGAAATCCGATCCGGCCGAGTACCTGCAGGTGGCGGATCTCGCGGCCCGAGCCGGTGTTCCCACTTACACCCATGCGCGCCCACTCATCTCGGCCGACCCGTCGAGCCCGGTGGACGGCGCCGTCGAAATCGCCCGTGCAGCAGCCGAAACCGGCGCGCACATGCACTACTGCCACGTCAACAGCACCTCGGGAATGCACGTCGACCATGCACTGTCCGTGGTGGCTCAGGTCCAGGCAGCCGGATCTCGCGTCACGACAGAGGCGTATCCGTACGGGTCAGGCTCGACGGCCGTCGGAGCTGCGTTTCTCGATCCAGACAAGCTGCATCTGATGAATCTGACACCACGATCGCTGACTTTCGTGCCCACCGGTGAACGTATCGCGGACCGCAAGCAGCTGGAGCATCTTCGGGCAACCGACCCCGGCGGACTGGTGTTGGTGGAGTTCCTCGACGAGAACGACACCGTGCAGCGCGAATTCCTCGAACGCGCGATGACTTTCGACCGTGCCGCCATCGCGAGCGACGCGATGCCACTGACCTGGCCCGGTCGTACCGCAGCGGACGCGTTGCAGTGGCCACTGCCGGAGAAGGCGCTCGGCCACCCACGCGGCGCCGGCACCTATGCGCGAGCGATTCGTACGCTGTACCGCGAGCGTCAACTGCTGTCGCTGTCGGAGATCATCGCGCGCTGCTCGTTGATCCCCGCGCAGATTCTGGAGGAGTCGGTTCCCTCGATGGCGACGAAAGGTCGGATCAGCCCCGGTAGCGACGCGGACATCCTCGTTTTCGACCCCGAGCGAATCACCGACAACGCCACCTACATCGACGGCATCCGTCCCTCCACCGGAATCAGCCGCGTGCTGGTCGGCGGCGTACCCGTCGTCGAAGGCGGTGCCGTGGTCCAGGACGCGTTGCCCGGTCGCCCGGTACGCCGCTCATAGCCGGATCTCGTTCTGACCTGCATAGTTCTGACAGAAAGTCACCACACATGAACACATCGTCTGCAATCAACGGCACAATCGATGCCATGACGGATTTCGCGAACCCCCCGATCGGTTGGCAGCACAAGGCATTCGGCACCGACCTCGAAGGTCGCGACGGCTCCGACCTGGAGCCACTGGGGATCTCTGCGCTCGACGGCAACCTCCTGCTACCCGTGATGACACTCGATCGTGCAGCGATCGCGCACAATGTCGACCTCATGGCGCAGTTCTGCTCCGATCACGATGTGGATCTGGCGCCCCACGCGAAGACCACGATGAGCCCCGAACTGGTTCGTCGGCAACTCGACGCCGGGGCTTGGGCGATGACGGCGGCAACCGTTGCGCAGGCACGCATTCTGCGTGAGTTCGGTGTGGACACCATCATCATCGCCAGTCAGGTGCTCGATCCCGCCGGCATTCGGTGGATCTGCGACGCCCAGGCCACCGACCCCGATTTCTTCGTCACCACCCTCGTGGACTCGGTCGAGAGCGTCCGTCTGATGGAACAGTTGATCGCGAAAGTCTCACCAGCCAGCCGTATCCGGGTTCTCGTCGAACTCGGCTACGACAGCGGACGCGCGGGCGCTCGCACTGTCGAGCAAGCACTCGACGTCGCACGCGCAGCGTCGCAGGCTCCTTCGTTGATTCTCACCGGAGTCGAGGGTTTCGAGGGCATGATGCCCGGAGCCTCGGTAGCAGCCCGCCGTATTTCCGTCGATTCGTATCTCAAATCCGCGCGGGTGTTCACGGAAATCTGTGTGGCCGAGAACCTCTTCGAGAACAATTCTCCGAAGGCTCCCCGGCCGCTGGTCACTTTCGGCGGCAGTGCATTTCACGATCTCGTTGTACGCGAACTGGCCGGACGGTGGGCAGTGGACAACGGTGTACGCGTCGTGCTGCGCAGCGGTTGCTACATCACTCACGATCACGGTCTCTATGCCGAGACTTCGCCGTGGGCTGACGGTCCGCGAACTCTGCAGGGAGCCGCAGAGGTCTGGGGCGTAGTGCTCTCAATACCTGAACCCGGACGGGTGATCCTGGGCTTCGGCCGCCGCGATGTCGGTTCCGACGCAGGCTTTCCCATAGTCCTGTGGCGCCGACGCGACGGATCCAACCGATCAGCGCGAGAACTGACCATCACCGCGCTCAACGACCAGCACGCGTACGTCGACGTTCCGGCTGACTTCGACGTGACCGTCGGCGATCTGCTCGGTTGCGGAATCTCGCATCCCTGCACCACGTTCGACAAGTGGTCACTGATTCCCGAGGTCGATTCGGATTACCGCGTCGTCGGCACGGTGCACACCTACTTCTGAAGGGCCGGTTGCGGTAATCCGGCGTCAGTCGTCCTTCGGGTCACGCGGCAATTCGACGCGGAACGTCGTCCCCCGCCCGAGGGAGGTCTCGACGCTGACGGTTCCGTCGTGCGCTGCAACCAAAGCCGAAACGATGGACAGGCCGAGACCGGCGCCCCCGGTCTCACGGGTGCGAGAGGTGTCGGCGCGGTAGAAACGCTCGAAGATCCGCGCGGCATCCTCGTCACTCAAACCCTGACCGGTATCCGAAACCTCGACCACCGCGGAGTTCTCGGTCGTACCGACACGAACGGTGACCTGCGCATCCGGCGGAGTGTGTTTGATCGCGTTGCCCACCAGATTGGCAAGTACCTGACGCAGCCTGGCCTCGTCACCCTGCACTTCGGGCAGGCCTGGGCCGCCGGTCATCTGAAGTTCGACAGTTCGATCCGGTGCGATCGCTCGTGCCGCCTGTACCGAATCCGCCGCAACTGCAAGCAGATCCACCGGCTTGTTCTCGAGTGGACGCTGTTCGTCGAGTCTTGCCAGCATGAGTAGATCTTCGACCAGAAGTCCCATCCTCGACGCCTCGCCCTCGATCCGGTTCATCAGCGTTTCCGTATCCGTCATGGCGCCTTGGCGATACAACTCGGCGAACCCACGAATAGTCGTCAAGGGTGTGCGCAACTCGTGGCTCGCGTCGCCGACAAACCTACGCATCTTCTCCTCGGAACGCCGTGCTGATTCCTCCGAAGCCTCGGTCGCGGCAAATGCGTGTTGAATCTGCGCGAGCATTCCGTTGAGCGCCACCGACAGTCGGCCGACCTCGGTGCGGTCGTCACGCTCCGGGACCCGTCGATGAAGGTCGCCGGCGGCAATGGCAGCGGCAGTTTCCTCAACCTCGACCAGCGGACGAAGGCTCCGACGAACCACGAAATACGCTCCGCCGCCGAGGATCAGCAGGACAACCAGGCCGATGCCGAGTTGCAGGCCGACCAGGTCGTCGACGGTCTGTTCGATATCCGTCAGTCGCACACCGATAGTCGTGGTCGTGCCGTCGCGAACCGTCGTGAGCACGCGCCAGTTCACGTCCGAACCGTCGCTCGATCCGACGGTGATCGGGCCGTCGGTGGAATCTTTCGACAGGTCGGGTTCGGTCGTCGTCGACTTGTCGTTGAGAGTGATCACCTTCCCGTCCGGGGTCACCGTCCGAACGAAGAAGGGACTGGGCGGACGAGTTTGCGGACCGACATCGCTGGGTGGCTGCAAATCTCTGGTGTGAGGCTTTGCCCAGCCGTCGACCGCCTCGTACAGCGTTTTGTCGGTTCGCTGGGTCAGTGAATTCTCGAGAGCTGAAGTGACCGCGACGCCAGACGCCAACAGACCCAGTGCCGCCAACACCAGCAAGGCCGCAACCAGGGTGAAGCGCAGCGGCAGTGAATGGAGACGGAAACGACCCCGCTTCGGAAGCTGATCGTTTTCCGCGGCGGCGATCATTGCCGCGGTTCACGCATCACGTAGCCGACCCCACGCAATGTGTGAATCAGCGGTGTCTCCCCCGTATCCACCTTGCGCCGCAGGTAGGACACGTAGGACTCGACAACTCCGACTTCCCCGCCGAAGTCGTAGTTCCAGACGTGGTCGAGAATTCGAGGCTTGCTGAGAACCGTCCCGGCGTTGACCATGAAGTATCGGAGCAGTGTGAATTCGGTGGGTGAGAGTGCAACCAACTCGCCCTTCTTCCAGACCTCGCGGGTGTCGTCGTCGAGTTCGATGTCGGCGAACTTCACCCGCGGCGACTGCTCCGGTGCGACCCCGCGGCCGGCGCGGCGCAGGATGACCCGCAACCTCGTCACGACCTCTTCGAGGCTGAACGGCTTGGTCACGTAGTCGTCCGCGCCGAGGGTCAGGCCGCTGATCTTGTCGTCGAGCGAATCCTTCGCCGTCAGAAACAGGACCGGTGCGTCCACACCGTCGGCACGGAGGCGTCGAAGCAGACCGAAGCCGTCCATCCCGGGCATCATGACGTCGAGAACAATCGCGTCGGGACGGAATGTCCTTGCGACGTCCAGGCCTTGGGCGCCGCTCGAAGCAGTTGCCACCTCGAAGCCCTGGAATCGGAGGCTCACGGAGAGCAACTCCACGATGGTGGGTTCGTCGTCGACGACGAGGATGCGGGCTTCGGGGGTCTTGTCGGTCACGAGAACCATCTTCTCCCCTGCCACTGGATTCTCGCTGTATGTTCCCTGGGAGCTTCCTGTGAACGGCTGAGTGCAGGTGAAAAGCCGGGTGCAGGTGAAAAGCTGGGGTACAGGCCCACGAACCGGAAGGATGCGGCATGTCACTACCTCCACTGTGGAACATGGAATGACTGTGGAACATGGAATGACTGTGGAACATGGAATGCTTGACCTGGCGTATTCCTCTGTTCACCAACAACTCCGATCCCGGCGAGGATCCCGGCTTCGCGCCACCGGAGTCTTGGGCACAAGCCCTCGCGGCTGTTGCCCAAGATCTGCGTTGCCTGCGATTCGGACCTGAAGTTGTTGTCGACCGTCTGATCTGGGAGTTTTCGATCAACAGCGACTACAACGTCACGATCGGCTGGCAAGGCGCACGTGACATCGGCGGATTCAGCTACTTCAACGCACTGTCGATGGACACTGAATTCGCGGACGCTGCGGTATGGGTCGCCGATATCGTTCAGACCAAATTGGCCGGGTACGACTTCGTTCAGTGGCCGAGCCGAGGGCGCCATCTACTTGTTCCTCGACTTCGAGACGGGGAACCGGTGTGGATGGATCCGCACGGCGATGCGACGATCAGTCGTATCGGCGAGTTGTGCAAAAATTCGACGAATTATGCAGCAACGTAGCCCAGTTCAAATCGCTCAGCTCTACGGTTCGGTGGCGTCTGCGGTGGTCGGCGGTGTGGTGGCCGCGTACGCAGTGGCCGAGTCTCGAGTTGACGACTTCTCGTTCTCCGACGACGGCCTCACCTCGGTGGTGATCACGCCGCAGTGGGCGGGCGCAACTGCCGCTGTGGTTGCGACGGTCGGTGTTGCGCTACTACATCGCTGGGGACGTGGCGGACTCGCGAGTGTCTTCGCTGCCGTTGGCGCCCTCGTCATCGCGCTACCAGCATTCGTCCCTGTCTCCGCCTCGATATCGGTGACCCTGAACGCAATGGGAGCCGGCACTTTCCTCGCGGCGGCGGCATATCCGACGAAGAGTCACCGCGCAGCACAAATTGCTCTCGCACTCGGGGTGACCGCGACGACCCTGTACTTCGGCGCCGCAGACTTGTGACGCGATCGCATCGCCAGGTGGTCGCTCGCACTTCCGGGCGATACCTACCCCGTGCCGTCCACGGTTCCCGTCTGGATACTGCTCGCTGCAACCCTTCTGGTAGCCGGAGTCGCCTTGGTCGCACGATCAGGTCAAGAGACGGACGACGTCGACACACGCCTGGTGACTTTGGGAGTTGTTCTGCCCCTGGCATTCACGGCCCTGTATGCGCGGTTGGGCTCGACGTCGACATCGCATGGGTCCTGGGTGACGGCGATGGTGATCGCGGTTGCCGTTACCGTCGCACTGGCTTGGCGTTTGCCGCAACACGACGCCCGCTTCATACTCGCCGGACTCGCAATCGGCGCGGTTTCGATCAGCTCGATTTCCTTTTCATCCGACTGGACTTGGGCGGTGCCCGCGGTGGGTGCTGCCCTGGCGCTGGGCGTCGCCGTCGGCTGGAAAAGACCGATGCCCCAACTCGGGATGGGACTCCTTGCCGTGACCGCACTCTCGGGATTGCTGGATGCCGCCCTGACCACGGTTGCCTACGTCTTCGTCCTCCCACTTGCGCTGGGACTGGCCGTCGCGTCATGCATGCCTGTTGCCGTCGGAGCAGTCGCGAGCGGGTTCGTACTTCCCTTCACTCTTACCTTGTTCTCGGTTTCAGCGACCTTCCTGGACCCTGTCTCGCAGGAATTCGGGTGGTCGACCGCTCCGCTCGAGGAACACGGACCGGCCGCCGTGACCACGCCGATTCCTTTGACTGTTCTCGCTGCGACGGCGACGATCGTGGTGGCCATGTCGACCATCCATCTGAAGAGAGTTCGAACGGCTGTGGTGACCTAAATCGCCAGCTGATCGGGTCGGAACGCAGAATTCTGTTGCTATGGTTGGGTGGTCAACGACGACATCCGGACGAGCGCACCGTACCCGGCCAGCGAAAAGACGGTGCCTTGGGAGTTGTTCACCATGGCATGGATCGTGCTCGTCATTTCCGGACTTTTCGAAGCTGTCTGGGCTACCGCGCTGGGTAAGTCCGACGGATTCAGCAAGATGTCACCCACCGTTGTCTTCATCCTCGGCCTGATCGTCAGTATGGCCGGCCTCGCGTATGCAATGCGCACCCTTCCCATCGGAACTGCGTACGCGGTCTGGGTCGGCATCGGCGCCGCCCTGACCGTCGGATACGCGATGATCACCGGTGCGGAGTCCACGTCGGTCGTCAAGATTCTGCTGATCCTCGGCATCGTCGGTTGTGTGGTCGGTCTGAAGGTCCTTCACTGACCGGCGATCCTGATGAGTGTTTGTGTGTTACCGGTTACAGTTAACGCATGAAACTGCTGGAGATGCTCACGCTTCCCCTCCGCGCGGGCATTGCAGCCGCAGAGATCAGTTTGGGTATCGCCGAGCTGACGGTGACTACCGTCCGTATCGCCGTCGGTAATACCGGTGCCGTGACGGCGGGTGCTGCAGGCTTGGCCAGCCCCCGCGGACCCATGCAGATGATCCAGCAGTTGTCATCGCTTACTGCAGACGATCGGCCCATCGGGCAGGCCTTGGCCCCCGGTGGGCCGCTCGATCGCCTTCTCTCCCCCGGCGGCCCGGTCGACAAACTGACTGCACCCGACGGCACTCTCGAACGACTTCTCGCTCCCGGCGGACCACTCGAAAGACTTCTTGCTCCCGGCGGACCGCTGGATCGGGTGCTCGCCGAGAACGGCGCCTTGGAACGGTTGCTCGCCCCGGACGGTCTCCTCGACCGAATGATGGCGGAGGACGGTCCGCTGGAACGACTGACCGCACAGGACGGTGCCGTCGAACGCCTGACTGCCAAGGACGGTGTCATCGATCGCGCACTGGCCGAGAACGGCATCCTCGAAACGCTCTTGGCGGAGAACGGCGCCTTCGAACGGCTCATCGCCGAAGGCGGCCCGCTTGACCAGATCGTTGCACTGTCCGATACGTTGACTTCGCTCGCCCCCAACCTCGAGAGAATGAGCGCCAGCATCGAGGTACTCCAGGAAACAGTCGGAATCCTCAGTGCTGCAGTCGGTCCACTCGGAGAACTGGCCGGCAAGCTTCCCAATCGCTGGCTCAAGAGCAAGGGCGAACGCCCAGGGCCGGACCTTCCGATCGAATCGGCATAACAAACGGTTACTCGCCGATTACGCGGTCAGTTGTTGATCACGATGTTGAGATTGATGATGATTCCGCCGAAAGTCAGAATCGTGTTGGCCAAGCCAACGGTCATTCCACTGTTCAGAGCCGCGATCAGTCCGTTCATCGTCGTATCCCCTTCACTGTCTGCGGGTTACGCGTACAAGATTGTGCGCTGGCGCTGACAATAGGCCAAGTTCGCGACCTGCGCGCCATTGCGGAGAAAACTTGTACCGCGGTCGCAGTTTCCGCGTTAACTGTTGCAGGACAACGCAATTCCATTCTCGGCGCACTACCCGCAAATGACTGAACCAAACATCACGATTAGGCATACGTATCCCACCCGCATAACCGTCTGCCCCACCAGACACTTGTCCACCCAAACAGAGTGCACAACAGTTAGTCCGGTGCAACAATAAGACGAATCGGACATGCCTGCGACGTGATAGGGAAGGGTGGTTGAGACAATGACGGCGCCGCGCATTGCCAGAGAACACCGCGGCCCTACCGGGGGCCGAAATTCCGCGTCGCAGGACAGCCTGGACGCCGCCTCGGACGCCCTGCAATCGCTGTACGCGCACCTCGATCCACATGCCCAGGCCGAGCAATTTCTCGAACAGGTCTGCAAACACGCCGTCGATCTCATCGCCGACGCCGACATGGCCGGAATTACCATCGGCGGTTCGGATTCGACATTCCGAACCGTAGCCGCCACCCATCAACTCGTTCGCACCGTCGACTCGATCCAATTCCGACTGGACTACGGACCGAGTGTGACGTCGTCACGCACGGGCACGGTTGTACGTGCGCATGCCAGCGAAGCCCACAGCCGGTGGCCTCAATTCGCAAGCGCGGCAAAAGCAGTCGGCGCCGTCAGCTTTCTGTCGATGCCATTGCCCGGTAGAGATCGCCCACTGGGAACCCTCAATCTCTACAGCCATGACCTCCGAGGCTTCACCGGCGCCGACGTGGCATTGCTCCAACTGTTCGCCGTCACCTCGTCCTACGCACTGCACAGCTCGCAGCGCCTCGACATCGCCAGAAAGCACGCGATGGACCTCGAGCGTGCACTCGAATCGAGAGGCGTCATCGAACAGGCCAAGGGCATCATCATGGGCACCCACCGCGTCGACGCCGACCGCGCCTTCCGCATCCTCATCCAGGACTCACAGCGCAGCAACGTCAAACTGCGAGTGATCGCCCAGCAGTACATCGACGGCGCGATCGATCCGCGCCAGGCCACGAACAAGCCTGAGACCAACTGAACCCGGCAAACACAGCATCTCCGCAAACACAGTGCTTCGGCAAACACAGAGGCACCCACCAGAATCTTGGTGAGTGCCTCTACTTTCGGAGCCTCCTGTCGGGATTGAACCGACGACCTTTCGCTTACAAGGCGAGTGCTCTACCACTGAGCTAAGGAGGCGAAGACCGACGCGTTGCCGCGACTGACTTTGCGGAGCCATCATATCCAAGCCGTCACGGTGGCCGCGCCCGGGTCACGTTAGATAGCGTGGGCCCCATGCGCAACTCCCACTCCGCCCCCTGATGGCGAAATTCACCGAAGCACTCACACGCCTGACGGGAAACCGCCAAGCCACCGTCGACACGGTCACGTCGGCTCCCGCGCCGCTACAACCGATCGACCTCACAGACGACGCCGTCGTCGCAGAAGTTCTGGACCTGGCGGTTCGGGTCGGCGAAGTCCTCCTCGCCTCCGGGACCGCGGCCATGGACACGGCGGAGCAGGTGCAGTTCATCGCCGCCACCTACGGCCTCGCCCAGTGTGACGTCGACGTCACTTACAACTCGATTGTGCTCTCTGCCTATCGCGGCCCGACGCGACCGCCGGCGAGCACGATGCGCATCGTCCACTACCGCTCGATGGACTTCACGCGACTGGCGGCTGTCGACCGTCTGACGCGTCGTATCCGCCGTGAGGCGATCACACCGGACCAAGCGCACGACGCACTCACAGCCATCACGACGGCGCCGCACCCGTACAACCGATGGACCGCAACCATGGCCTGGGCAGCGATGGCGGCTTCGGTCTCCGTCCTGCTCGGCGGCGGGTTCCTTGTTGCCACAGTCGCGTTTCTGACGACGATGGTTATCGATCGGGTCAACCGCGTACTGAACCGGTTCGGGTTGCCGTTCTTCTTCCAGCAGGTTGTCGGTGGTCTCATCGCGGCTGCGCCCGCCGCGACGCTCTATACCTTTCAGGATCAGCTGGGGATCAGTATCCGGCCGTCGCTGGTGATCGCGGCCGGAGTGGTCGTTCTGCTGTCCGGGCTGTCGCTGGTGGGCTCGGTCCAGGACGCGATCATGGGCGCTCCGATCACGGCTGTAGCGCGATTCTTCGAAGTGGTGATGATGACGGGCGGCATCATCGCGGGTGTCGCGATCTCACTGCGAATGACCGGGATGCTGGGTTCGACGCTTCCACCGATCAACGTGGAAGTATCGACCATCACGCAGTTGCCGATCCTGATGCTCTCCGGCGCGTGTGCGTCGGTCTTCTACGCTCTTGCCTGCTACGCCGAGCGGCGTGCACTCACCGCGGCATTCCTGGGCGGCGCGGCCGGCAGCGGTGTGTCGATCTTCGTGCAAACACTCGACGTCGGCCCCGTGATCGCCGCAGCGATCGCGGCGACCGTCGTCGGTCTTGCCGGTGGTCTGATGGCTCGCCGCGCCCTGACGCCTCCGCTGGTCGTCGCGGTCGCAGGCATCACTCCCCTGCTCCCCGGTCTGTCGCTGTACCGAGGCCTGTACGCGCTGCTCAACGACCAGGTACTGATCGGTCTGACTGCTTTGCTGTCGGCATTCGGTATCGGCTGCGCCCTGGCAGCTGGCGTGACGCTCGGCGAATGGGGAGCGCGAACTCTGCGTCGTCCACGAATCCTGATGCGCGTGGACTCGCTACGCCGACCGATGGTCCGCAAGCGCAAACGCCGCGTTCCCGTCACCGAGAAGTAAGAGAGATTCAAGCAGAAAGAGCTGGGCACCTGACGGTGCCCAGCTCTTTCGGTTCACTCGGGGGTTTCCGAGCAGTGAGAGAATCAGCTCTCGACTGCGTGCTTTCCGCCGGCAGCCTGATCGGCTTCCATGGCCTCGCGCAGGCTCTTCGGACGCATGTCGGTCCAGTTCGCCTCGACGTATTCGAGGCACGCCTTGCGGCTGTCTTCACCGAACACCACGCGCCAGCCGGCGGGGACCTCGGAAAACGTGGGCCACAGCGAGTGCTGGTCCTCGTCGTTCACCAGCACGTAGAAGCGGCCGTCTTCGTCATCGAAAGGGTTAGTGCTCATCTCGCCTCACTCGTCACGTACGTGTCTTGTGCGCCCAGACTAGCAAGCGCACCAGTTCGGTTCTGGTGGCTCAGCACCGACGCCAGAATCTCCCCCGCCCGCACTGCCACGTTCGACAGCAGCGACGACGTCAATCCGTGAGTCTGTTCTGTCCCACCCTGCAGATAGATACCGCCTGTCACGTCCTCCGTTACAGCCAGTCGATAATCCCGACTGACGTTACGCGGAACGGACGAATCCGGCACGAGTTCACCCAACAAATTGTCCAGCGGTGCCGGGGTGAAACCCGTGGCCAGAATGAGTGCGTCGCACGACAGCGTGTCGGTCAAACCGTCGAGGTTGCTGCGGACGGCCAGTTCGATGCCGGATTCGGTCTCCACGGCACTCGTGATCTCCGAGGCCCGACGCATGAACAGTCGCCTCGGCCCGCGAACCATCTCCTGATACTCGGTGGCATAGAGCTTGTTGATCAGTTCGATGTCGACGACCGAGTAATTGGTACTGCGGTGCAGATCGAGAAGTCGACGTCGTTCCGCGGCGTCGGCGCCGTGCAGTTGATCGACGGCTTCGGGATCGAAGATGCGATTTGCGTACGGGCTGTCGTCTGCGGGGCTGTAGCCGTAGCGGGCAAAAACACTGTGGACTTCGGCGTTCGGGTAGTTCGCGTGCAGGTAGTCGACGATCTCCGCGGCACTCTGACCGGCACCGAGAACAACGAACCTGTTGTGCACGGGCTCAGGCATCGCTTCGAGGTGGAAGAGGAACTGGTGGTTGTGGAAGCACCGGGACGACGGCGTTGCCCACTCCGGGATCCGCTCTTTCAATCCGGCGCCGACGACGATGTTGCGGGCGATCACCGTTTCACCGTCGGCTGTGCGAACCGCAAAGCGATCGACAACGCCGTCGGAGTTCTTGATGCCCTCGACCCCGTCGACGGTTGTACCGAACTGCACATCCGCGTCGACTCGTCGAGCTGCCCAGCACAGGTAGTCGTTGAACTCGTGGCGCGTGGGAAAGAAGGTCTGGTGGTTGACGAAGTCGACCAGCCGCCCCTGCTCGAACAGATACGAGAAGAAGCTGTATCCGCTCTGTGGGTTACGGAACGTCACCAGGTCCTTCGGAAACGCGATCTGCATCGTGGCACCGTCGAGCAGCATCCCGGGATGCCACGCGAACTGAGACTGCTTTTCGAAGAACCGCGCATTCACCCGATCAACGGCTGCACAATTTGCATTGTGTTCTTCGACAGCGATGGCCAACGCGAGGTTGGCCGGACCGAACCCGACGCCGACGATGTCGACCACGGCGGGTTCGGCGCTGGAGTCTCTCGGTGATTCACTCATTACAGGTAGTCCATCCCCGACGGGACGACCTGATAAGGTCGCCAATCGATGTCCCGAAGTAAGTAGCAAAGGCTACCCTTAATGAGGTGAGGGTATCAATACTGTGAGCCCCCGTATAGCGGTCGACCCCGCGGAGCGATGCGACGTATGTCATAGTTTCGCCCCTTCACTCACGTCATCCCCTTCGGCGATGGCCGCAGCCTCGATCACGTCGACCAGCTGACCTGCCCATTCACGGACCGCGCCCGCATCGACGCGGTCGGCACGGAACCCGAGAGTTGCAAAAACAGGCCCTTCGCCCACCGGCTCGTAAAAACTCAACGTCAAATCCGCATCGGGCACTCCCACCGGAATCGGTACGAGAGAACCGAAGTCGCCGAGCCCGTCCAAATCCGCCTGTTGGTGATGGATCACCATCACCTGAGGTCTCATGGACGCCGGATTACCCAGAGCCTGCTCGACATACACATATGAGACGTCCTGATTGCTCAGCGCTTCCAGGTTGCCTTCCCTCACCCGACCGAGCAATTCTGCAAACGTCGGACTACCGGACGTATCCGTGCGCAGGAGAACAACATTGAAGAAGGATCCGATCATCGGTTCGAGACGGGGATCCGACCTGCCCGCAACCAATGAACCGATCGGAAGATCGGTACCCGCCCCAGCCTTCGTGAGAACGGCGGCCAGCGCAGCCTGAAGGACCATGAACATGCTCGTCCCGGTGCGCGCAGCCAGCGCGTCGATTCTGGCGTGCAGATCCGCGTCGATGTCGACAGAGACCACGTCACCCCGAGGTTCCGAGTCATCTTCCGGCAACGGAAGATTCACACTGGTCGGTATTCCGTCGAGCGCATCCTGCCAGTACGCAAGTTGCTTCGACGCACGGCTGTCGACGTCCAGGGGGTCTCCCAACAGCTCGTCCGACCACACGGTGTAATCGGCGTAGGTCAACGCAAGCTCGTCCCAGATCGGTTGATCTCCCTGCGACCTGGCTGCATAAGCAGAGACCAGATCTCCCAGCAGCGGCACTACGGACCACTCGTCGACGGCGATGTAGTGCATGACGAGAAGCAGTGTCCGAGAGCCGTCTTCACCGAGCACCAGATGAACCCGCAACGGCGATTGCTCACGCAGATCCATCGGAAGTTGAGCCAGTTCGAACACCACTCGACCCACATCGCCGGCGCCGACATCGACCACATCGACAGTCGGCCGCACCGATTCTCTTGCCACGACGATGCCGTCGACCTCGACGAAGGTGGTCCGCAGGGGTTCGTGCCGCGACGTCACATCGTCCAAAGCGTGCCCGAGAATCTCCGGATCGATCTTCGAATTCAGGGTCAGCGCCAGCGCGTGGCTTGCTTGCGGGTGCTCGCCGGCTGCGCGGAACAACTCCCACTGACGACGTTGCGGCGCAGACAGACCCATGGTCTCCGGACGCCTCGCCGCCGGCGCCAGGACCGGGCGTCCACCCTCCGAACGCGCAACGACTGCCGCCAACTCCGCAACGCTCGGTGCGTCGAACACGTCTCGAATACTGACGTCCACGCCGAACGCTTCACGAATGCGACCGACCAGTTTCATCGAAGCCATCGAATGTCCACCTAGTTCGAAGAAACTGTCGTGGACTCCGACGCTCGGGAGTTGCAATATCTCCGCGAAGGCAGCTGCAACCGTGGACTCCACGGCAGAGCGAGGAGCAATATCACCCGCCAACTCCGACCAGTCCGGAGCGGGCAACGCCTTGCGGTCGAGCTTTCCGTTGGGCGTCAACGGGAGCGGACCATCGAGAGCGACAACCATGGTCGGAACCATGTAGTCGGGCAACGACATTGCAGCGAGATTTCGCACTGCCGTCGTGTCCACCACAGCACCGGGTTCGGGTGACACGTAACCGACCAGGCGCGTGATTTCGCCCTGCCGATCCGCGACGACCGTTGCCTGCTTCACCGAAGGATGGGCACTGAGAGCTCCGATGATTTCACCCAATTCGATTCGGAAACCGCGAATCTTGACCTGATCGTCCACGCGGCCGAGGAAGTCGATGTTCCGGTCCGAGCGCCACCGCGCTCGGTCGCCGGTGCGATACATGCGATCGCCCGCGGTGAAGGGATCGGCGATGAATCTCTGTGCCGTCAGATCGAATCGGCCCAGGTAGCCTCTCGCCAGGCCGCGTCCCGCGATGTACAGCTCGCCGGATACTCCCGGCGGAACCGGACGCAGTTGATCGTCGAGCACGTACGCCTGTTCGTTGGGGTCTGGGACTCCGATGGGCACAGCACCGTTCCAACCGGGTTCCGCCTGCCACAGTGTGTTGTTCACCGTGGCTTCGGTGAGTCCGTACGCAGCAAGCAAATTCAGCCGCTCCGCCCATCGCCCGATCAGCTCGGGCGGAACCGTCTCGGTTCCGACCAACACCGTGCAACCCTGCGGTACTTCACATCCCGCCGGCAGTGCGGCCAGCAACGAGGGAGGGATGATTGCATGAGTCACGCGATTTCTCGTCATGAAATCGGTCAACGCCGGGCCGGCCACTCGTGCGCTCTGCGGCACGATCACCAGGGTGCTGCTCGTGCACAGAGCCATCGCCAATTCGAATACCGCAACGTCGAAGCCGACCGAAGCAAACTGCATCACCACCGAACCCGGTACCAGTCGCATCCGAACCTCAGCTGTCGCAACAAGACTCGGAATACCGTCATGAGAAAGGACGGCGCCCTTCGGCTTGCCGGTCGATCCCGAAGTGTAGATGACATAGGCCGCGTGGTTGACGCCAACTGGTGGCCTGGGAGTTTCGACGATCGCTGCCTCTTCCAGTTCCGCAAGGATTAGCGGATCGTCCAAGAGGATTCGCTCGACGCCGGCCACATCCTCGATCCGCGAGCTTTCCTCCGAGGTGGACAGTAGTACCGACGTGCGAGAATCGGTGAGCATGTAGGCGATGCGCTCGCTCGGGTGGCTCAGATCCAGGGGTAGATACGCTGCCCCCAGCTTGAGCACGGCGAGGACCGACGCGACCATCTCCACCGAACGCGGGACGGCAAGTCCCACCACGTCTTCGACCGAGACCCCGCGCCGATACAGCACGCCGGCTATCCGATCACATTGCTCGGAGAGCTCGCGGTACGTGGCCTGCCCCGCCTCGTCGCGCACCGCAATCGCCTCGGGTGTAGCAGCGACCCCACGCGCGAAGGCGTCGTAGAACGTTTCCTCCGGCACGTCGACGGCGGTGTCGTTGAACGAGGTGACAACTTGCTCGAGTTCGCCTGGCAAGAAGATGTCGATGTCGCCGATCTCAATGTCGGCCGATTCCACGACTGCAGCGATCACCGATTCCAATCGGTTCGAAATTCGCTGTGCTGTTTCGCGATCGAAGAGGTCGCTGCCGTATTCGAGTCGGACGTCGATGCAGCCTTCGTCGCCGAGGTACTCGGTGAAGTTGAACACCAGATCGAACTTGGCTGTGTACTCCTCGAGTTCGAACGGATCCCCGCCCATCTCCTCGCGGCTGTGATAGCCGACCATGACCTGGAACAGCGGGTTGCGTGCCAAGGTGCGCGACGGATTGAGGCGTTCCACCACAGTTTCGAAGGGAACATCGGCGTTGGCGAAGGCCTCGAGGTCTCCCTCGCGAACGCGATCCACCAACTCCCGGAACGTCGGGTTACCTGACGTATCCGTGCGCAGCACAATCGTATTGACGAAGAAGCCGACCAAGTCGTCGAGCCCCTGTTCACTACGTCCGGCTACGGGAGCGCCGAGGGGAAGGTCCTCACCCGCTCCGAGCGCAGTCAGCAACGCCGCCGACGCCGCGTGCAGGACCATGAACATCGAACTCTGGCTCTCGCGCGCCAGGTCTCGCAGTGCGGCAGTTGTGTCCACACCCAACCGCGTTACCACTGCGCCACCGGAGAAACTCGGTCTGGCCGGTCGGCTCCGGTCGGTGGGAAGCAGCAGTTCTTCGGGGGCTCCGTCCAAACTCTTCGCCCAGAAGTCCAACTGCGTGCTCAGGACACTCGACGGATCGTCGGCGCTGCCGAGTAATTCCCGTTGCCACAGGGTGTAGTCCGCGTACTGAACCGGTAGCGGTTCGAACGCTGGCTCCTCGCCCTGAATCCGAGAGGAGTAGGCAGACATCAGATCGCGCAGGAACGGCCGATCGGACCATTCGTCCGTTGTGATGTGATGCAGGACGATCACGACGATTACGGCACCGTCTACTCGGATCAGACGGGCGCGAATCGGAATCTCGTTCGAAAGGTCGAACGGACGGCCCACTGCCACTGCAACTTCGCCGGCGACACCGGATTCCCGTGAATGAACTGTCTCGACCGGAACCTTCGCCGATTCGAGAATTATCTGTTCCGGTGTTCCGTCCACCAACCGGAACACCGTACGCAAGGATTCGTGTCGTCCAACGACGTCACCCAGCGCCGCGGCGAAGACGTCCGCGTCCAATGCACTGTCCAAGCGGAGCACGATCGGGAAGTTGTAGGCCGCGGAGTTCTCTTCCATCTGTCCGATCAGCCACAAACGCTGTTGAGCGGCAGAAAGTGGAAGGTGGTCCGGCCGCGGCTTCGCTACCAGCATCGGTCGCGTCGATCCCTGCTCGGCCACAATGCGTTCCGCGAGTTCCGCGACGGTGGGCGCTTCGAAGAGATCACGCATGGTCAGACTGTTCGGAATGGCGATCCGAGCTCGACTGATCAGTTTGGTGGCCAGAAGCGAGTGCCCACCGAGGTCGAAGAAGTTGTCGTCGACACCGATGTCGTCCACATCGAGTACGTCGGAGAAGAGCTCACAGAGAACCTCTTCCGTGTGGTTCCGCGGTGCAATCGACTCCCCACTCCGCTCCCCCAGCACCGAATCGGCCGTGGGCAGTGCCTTGACGTCGAGCTTGCCGTTGACGGTCATCGGTAGTGACTCCACCTCGATCACCACGGCCGGAACCATGTAGTCGGGTAGGCGAACTCGCGCCTGCGCGCGGTAGTCGTGCGCGGCGCCGAGCTGCACGGGCGTCACGTAGCCGACGAGCCTCTTGACTCCACCCGCCCCGACGTCGACCACGACCGCTGCTTGCCGCACGTGCTCGTCGGATTCGAGAACGGAGACGATTTCGCTCGGCTCGATCCGGTGACCTCTGATCTTCACCTGGTCGTCGGTGCGGCCCAGGAAGTCCAGGTTGCCGTCAGCGCGTCGCCGCACCAGATCCCCGGTGCGGTACATACGTTCTCCGGTCCCGGCCGGTTCTGCGACAAAGCGCTCGGACGTGAGCGCAAAGCGTCCGAGGTAGCCGCGAGCCAAACCGGCTCCGGCAATGTACAGTTCGCCGGCAACTCCATCGGGGACCGGTCGCAGCCAGCCGTCGAGAATGTGCGCGGCGGTGTTCCAGATCGGCTTGCCGACCGTCGGGGTGTCACTGTCGGTCGTTCCGCCGCCGAGAGTGTTGATCGTGTATTCCGTCGGACCGTAGAGGTTGTAGCCCACGGTTCCTTCGGTCTCGCGCAGCCTGTTCCACACCGAATCCGGAACGGCTTCACCGCCGAGCAGGACCAGCGGAGGACGGTGTTGTCCCACACCGTCGTCGAGCAGCCCGCTGTCGATCAGGTGCGTCGCGTAGGTCGGTGTCACGTTGACGACGTCGATTTCCTGTGCGTCGCAGTATGCAACGAGCGCCTCGGCATCACGACGCAGATCCTCGTCACAGATGTGGACCTCGTGACCTTCCACGAGCCACAGAAGTTCCTCCCACGACATGTCGAAGGCGAAGGACACGGTGTGCGCGATCCGCAGGCGCCGGCCCGTCGCGGCGATCACCGGTTCGAAGATCGCCTCTCGGTGGTTGAACTGCATGTTCGTCAGGCCGCGGTAACCGGTGGCCACGCCCTTGGGCTTGCCGGTCGAACCGGAGGTGTAGATGACGTACGCGGGGTGGTCGAGCCGATGCGGTGTTCCTGGGGCGAATGCTCCGAGTTCCGCCGCGGAGAGTGCCCGCGCCGAGATCGTCAGTCGCCTTGCCGCAGTGTCCGGCTCGTCGAGCACGATGGTCCGAATGTCCGCGGTGCGGACGTCCGCGCCTTCGAATTTCGGTGCGGCGGCAACGGTTGTCAGCAACACGACCGGATCTGCGTCGTCGATCATCACGGCCAACCGTTCGGCCGGATGGTCGAGTTCGAGAGGTAAATAGGCAGCACCCGTGCGCAATACGGCGAAGAGCGCGACGACCATGTCCACCGAGCGTGGCAGACCAAGAGCCACGATCTTTTCCGGCCCGGCGCCGTAGTTGATCAGCAACCGCGCCATCCGATTGATCTCGCCGTCGAGATCGGCGTAGGTCATCCGACGCTTCCCGAACACGAGTGCCGTGTCGTTCGGTTGCGCCGACGCCACCTCTTCGAACAGGTCGGCAATGGTGCGCTCCGGCAACTCTCGGATCTGCGTCTGCTGCGCTACCGCGGGAATCGGCGTCGCAACGACCGAACCTGTCATATCCTGCGACCAACTCTGGAGCAGGTCGACGAAGTGACCGAGCAGGTCCTCGGCTCGGCGCGCGGTCACCAGATGCGGATGGAACTCGAACTTGACGTTGACGGTGGTACCCGGGGTGACCACCACGGTCAGCGGATAGTGCGTGTGATCGATACTGTCGCTGCCGCTCACGTCGTGTGCGGCATTGAGTGCGTCGACCTGCTTCTCGTCCACGAAGTTCTGCAGGACCATCAGCACGTCGAACAGTTGACGATGCTCGGAAACACGCTGGATCGAGGCCAATCCGAGATAGTCGAACGGCATCAGCGAAAGTCGATCCGCCTGAGTGCGACGAAGAAGTTCCTCGACGCTCTCGTTCGGATCCAGTTGCAGCCGAACGGGAACGGTGTTGAGGAACATGCCCACCACGGTGTCGATTCCCGGTACCTCCGGTGGCCTTCCGGCAACCGTGGAGCCGAAGACGACGTCCTGTCGACCGGTGGCCGACGCCAGCACCAGAGCCAGCGCTGCGTTGAGTACCGTGTTGAACGTGACGCCGGACGCGGCAGCGCGCTCACGCAATGCACGCGAAAGCGATTCCGACAGAATCGCATCGCGGCGATCCGGAAGCTGAGGTTCGACGCCGGGCGCAGGCTCGGCAACAAGCGTCGGCTCCTCGAGTCCTGCGAGCGCTCCGCGCCACCCCGCGTCAGCGGCTGCGCCGTCGCGATCGGCCAACCAGGCGAGGTAGGCCTCGAACGACCCCTCGGGTTCGCCGAATGCGCTGTCGTCCCCGCCGGTGCCGTACAGCGCCAGAAGCTGGCTGACGACAAGGCCGTTGGACCAGCCGTCCCACAACAGGAACTGCCGGTTGATCACCAGTCGATCATGTCCGCCGGGCAGATGCAGCACGCTCATACGCCACAGCGGCGGCGCGGTCAGGTCGAATGGAGTCACTCTGTCTTGGGCGGCGACGGCCTCGGCGCGCTCACGAGCAGCCGAGTCGTCGAGTTCACGGAGATCGTGGACGGCGACGGGAACATCGAGTCCCGCACTGAAGAACTGCGCAGGCTCGTTCAGTCCTTCGCTCACGAATCCCGCTCGCAACGTGGGATTTCGTCGTTGAAGTGTCCGGGCGGCCGCAGCCAACCTGTCGACATCGAGGGTGTGCCCGAAGTCCATCGAGAACTGTGCCGTGTAGATATCCCCACCACTGCGGCTGTCGCTGCTGCCTGCGTAGCCGGCTTGGAAGTACAGGCCTTCCTGCAACGGTGAGAGTGGGAGGATGCTGCTGACACCCGCCGGGCTCGCATCGGATATCGCGTCGATCTCGGCCTGACTCAGGTCGAGCAACGGCACATCGGACGGGGTCAGGATGGGAGGCCCGTCATGCTCCGCGGCCGCAGCCGCCAGATCGCCGAGCGCCGAAACCCAGCCGTCGGAGAGTGACTGCGCATCCTCCTCGGACAAATCTTCACTTGCCCAGGCGAAGTCGGCACGGAGTTCCGAATCCACGCTGACGACATTCACGATCAGCCGATACGGACCTCCCATGTCTGCGTCGGGATCGGTGGACATGGCTTCGGATTCCGCTGCCAGGGACCATGCTGTCGATCCAGCTGTCGTCGTACGTCCGAGATAATTGAACAGGATCTGAGATTCGGAGCGCCCCGCCAATCTCGATGCCGTGCGTGCATTCACGTACCGCAACATCCCGTAGCCGATACCGCCGTCCGGAGCCGCCCGCAGGCTCTCCTTCACTTCGCGCAGCGTGTCCACCGGGTCGGTTCCGCCGAGCAGTCGCATCGGGGCAATCGTGGTGAACCAGCCGACTGTTCGCGACAGATCGGTCCCGGGTACCAATTCCTCGCGGCCATGCCTTTCGAGATCGACCAGCAGTTCGCCCTCACTGCGACCGGTGGAACGACGCCAGCGATCGACCGACATCGCCAACGCAGCCAACAGAACATCCGTTCCCTCAGCACCCAGCATGGCCGGAACCGTTCCGAGTGCCGCCTCGGAGATTGCTCCGTCCACCGTGACCGTGCGCCTCGAGCCTCCGGATACAACGGCATAGCTCGCGGTACCGGGGATCAACTCCGCGCCCGGAGCGGTCACGGTCAGCCAGTGATCGAGTTCGGCAAATCGATGAGCACTGCTTGCGTGTTCGGCCACCGTGCGGGAGAAGGTACGCAGCGAAGTTCCGACGGCATCCAATGCGGCGGGCTCTCCGGCCTCCACCGCCACCCAGGCCATCGCGAGATCCTCGAGCAGGGTTCCCCACGAAACCCCGTCCACGACCAGGTGGTGCGCGACTATCGCGAGTCGGCCCAGATTCTCAGCGCCACAATCGAACCAGACCACTGAGACCATCCGTCCTGCAGACGGATCCAATCGACTGGTCGCCCGCTCGGAACGTTCGGTGATGAGCGTCCGCAACTCGGCGTCATCCAGTCCCCGAGCATCAACGCGTTCGACAAGGTTCGCTGCCCGGATACTGCCGGGTTCCTCGATCCGCGCCGACCACATTCCGCGGTCATGTCGGATCAAGGTCTGGCGAAGTCCGTCGTGGTGATCGAGCACGGCCTGCAATGCGCCGGTGATCGAATCGAGAGATGTTGCCGGGGAGTGGATCAGAACTGCCTGGTTGAAGCGATCGGTACGACCCGTCCATTCGGACAAGCGGTGCATCACCGGCAGCGGAACCAGCTCACCCACGCCGATGTCGGCCGTGACGGTGGCAACCGACGTGGCGACATCACCCACCGCTGCGGCGATCGCAGCGGGAGTGCGCAATTCGAAGATCTGACGCGGGGTCAGTACTACCGAATCACGACGAGCCAGGTTGACCAGTCGGATCGCCAGGATACTGTCGCCGCCGAGAGTGAAGAAGTCGTCGCGTGCCCCGACGCGTGGCAGGCCGAGAACTGTCGCGAAATGCCTGGCGAGGAGGTCGGCAACGCCCGAGGAAACTACTCCCGTCGTTTCGCCCACCTGTGCCGCGAAATCCGGTGCCGGTAGGGCTTTTCGGTCGAGCTTGCCACTCGGGCTCAGCGGCAACGACTCGAGCCGCACGAACGCGCTTGGCACCATGAACTCCGGCAGCACCGACAACAACTGCCCTCGAACCGCAGCGTCATCAGCATCTCCGACCAGATAGGCGACCACCTGTGCGCGGTTACTCGGACCGTCGGTTCGGACGATCACGGCACTTGCTAAGACTCCGGGGCACAATGCCAACTGCGCTTCGATTTCACCGAGCTCGATGCGGAATCCACGAACCTTCACCTGCTCGTCGACACGGCCGAGGTACTCGAGAACGCCGTCGGCATTCCACCGCACGATGTCACCGGTCCGGTACATCCGCGAGCCGCCGTCGCTGTACGGATTCGCCACAAATCTTTCGGAGGTCAATCCCCCACGTCCGTTGTAACCACGCGCCAGTTGTGGTCCAGCCAGATACAGCTCACCGGTGGCACCGGCCGGAACGTTCTGCAGATACGGATCGAGAACGAACAGGCCGGTATTGGCGGCGGGTTCGCCGATCGGGACACTGACCGCGTCTGCCGGAGTTTCCTGCACCGACGGCTGCCAACTGACGTCGACGGCGGCCTCGGTGGGGCCGTAGAGGTTGTCCACCAGAACGTTCGGCAGGATCTCGGCAACCTTGCGTGCAACGTGAACGGGCAGTGCCTCACCGCTGCAGTTGACGATCTCGAGGGAAGAGCACAGTGCTGCTTTCGGCTCCGCAAGAAAAACTTCCAGCATCGACGGAACAAAATGCACTCGGGTCACGGAATGTTCGACGATGACGTCGGCCAGATAGCCCGGATCCTTGTGCCCGTCCGGCTCGGCCATCACCAGAGTTGCCCCCACCAGGAACGGCCAGAAGAATTCGGGGACGGAGACGTCAAAACTCGACGGGGTCTTCTGCAGCATCCGGTCGGAGAAGTCCAGCGGACGTATCTGCTGTGCCCAGAGCAATCGGTTGACCACACCCTCGTTGGTGACCACAACGCCTTTGGGACGACCGGTCGAACCCGAGGTGTAGATCATGTACGCGGCATCCGCGGGCGATCCTGGGACACTCAGCGGTTCGGCTGGGAACTGCGCGGATTCCGATACCGTCACCCGCGGAACCGAACCCGAATCGAGTGAAGAATCTTCCGACACCACGACGCACACCGGATCGGCGTCATCCAGCATGTACGTCAGCCGCTCCGCCGGATAGCCGGTGTCGAGCGGAACGTATGCTCCCCCGGCCTTCCCGATGCCGAGTATCGCAACCATCAGATCGACCGAGCGCGGCAAGGCAACCGCCACCAATGATTCGCGTCCGACGCCACGTTCGTGCAGCAGATGCGCAAAACGATCAGCGCGAGAGTGAAGTTCGGCGTAGGTCAACGACTCTTCACGGAAGATCACTGCGGTGGCTTCGGGCGTACGCCCGGCTTGATCCTGCAGCAGCTCGGTCAGCGTTGCGCGCGGCCGATCCAAGGCCGTGCCGACGCTCCCGGGCTGTGCGGGTGCCAGCGCGATCCGGCCGATGACCTGGTCGAGATCGCGAGAGAGTTCCGCTAGCACGACTGCGAGAGCTTCCGCCAGCGACGCAGCGGCATCGCCGTCCACCTGAGCAGTGTCGTACTTGAGCTCCAACGCCAATTGATCGCCGGGGACGACGATCAGGGTCAGCGGGTAGGCCGGTCGCTCGTCGAATCGAATTCCCGTCAGTCTCACCGAGTTCGTCGGATCAGCGATTGCCGTGTCACCGAGTGGATAGTTCTCGAACACGACCAGTGATTCGAAGTTCTGCTCCAGTCCGCCGGTCCGCCGCAGTTCCGGTAGCCCCAGGTACTGATGGTCGAGTAGTTCCGATTGTTCCCTCTGCCAACGAGAAAGTGCTTGCGCGGCTGTCTCTGCCGGATCGAACCGCAACCGAGCTGGCACAGTGTTGATGAACAAGCCCACCATGGACTCGATGCCGGGCAGGTCTCCACCGCGTCCCGATACGGTTGATCCGAACAGCACGTCTGTTCGGCCGGTCATTCGGCCGAGCACCAGTCCCCAGGCGCCGTGCACGAGCGTGCTCAGCGTCAAACCGTAGGAGCGTCCGGTGGTCGACAGCGCGCGAGTATCACTGTCGGACAGCCCGACTCGGGTAGCATGGACACCGCTGCTGCCCGCGCTCGGCGCGGGAAGTTCGACCGCGGGCCCGGGAGAGTTCAGTGCTTTTCTCCACACCGCTGCCGAAGCCTCGTGAGCGTGGCCGGCCAACCATTCGAGGTAGCTGCGGTACGGCGCCGGACTCGGGAGCACCACGCCGGAATCGCCAACGCTGTACGACGCCATCAGCTCCCGCAGCATCACCGGGACCGACCATCCGTCTGCAACCGCATGGTGAATCGACTGCAGCAGAAGGTACTTCTCCGAAGAGGCACGGAGCAGTGTGTAACGGACGAGCGGCGGCTGCGCGAGGTCGAACCCGCGCGCGCGGTCGGCGGAAAGCAGTTCATCCACATCGGCGCCGGCATCCGTGACTACTGCCATCTCCACGACGACGCTCGGGTGCACCACCTGCACGACCCGGCCGTCGCCCAGGACCGAGAATCCGGTGCGCAGCGCCTCGTGTCGATCCACGACGGATTGCAGCGCACGGCGCAGAGCCGCGCTGTCCACGGCGCCGGTCAGCTCCACGACCTGTTGCACGACATACTGATCAGCCCCCGGATCGGCAAAAGCCGAATGGAAGTAGATCCCTTCCTGCAACGGAGTGAGCGGGAGAATCTCTTCTGCCTTCGGCAACCCGTCCACATCGGCCTGAGTGAGCGCCACCAGAGGGTAGTCGGACGGTGTCGCGCCGCCGAAGGCTGCGAGCCCGGACACGGCCTTGAGCGAGTCCAGCCACAACCGCGCAAACCTGTCGATATCGCTACGCAGGAAGATATTCGACGCCCAGGTCAGAGTGGCCCTCAGTCGTGGCCCACCGGCCGCTTCCTCGGCTACGACGTCGACAGACAACGCGTGACCCAACGGCATGGACGGATCGGCAGCGCCGTCCATCGACACCGGGAACCAGTCCCCCTCTGCAACTGCAGTGCGCCCCAGATAGTTGAGCACCACCTCGGGTGCTGCGACGCTACGCAACTGATCCGAGCTGCCGAGGTATCGCAATGCTCCGTACCCGAAGCCTGCGTTCGGGACGCGTCGAAGTTGCTCCTTGACGCTCTTGAGAACCACCGCCAACTCACCGCTCGCTTCGAGATCCGGAGCGGCTGTACCGATTTCGAGTGCAACCGGGAATACCGTGGTGAACCATCCGACAGTACGTGTCAGGTCGACGTGCGCAGCGCCGTCACCGCGAACGATGTCTTCGTCGCGTCCGTGCCCTTCCAAGTCGATCGTCACCGATGAGGCACCGCTCCACTTGGTCAGCGCAACGGCCAATGCGGTGATCAGCACTTCGCTCACGTCGGCCCCGAATGCCCGTGGGACACTGCCCAACAACCGATCGGCGAATTCCGGAGGCAGGGTGATCGATCGCGCCGCGGCGGTGCGCGCGAGGTCAACTGTCGGGTCGAGTGCCCGACGGCCGAGAGGTGACTGTTGTGCGGAAGTCACCGAGTCCCAGAACTCGATCTCCGAGTCCAGTCGCCCGGCTCCGACCGCCTCCGAAACGAGTTCGGCGTACCTTCTCACCGACGTGCCGACCGGAGCGAGTGAGGGTTCGTCGCCTTGTATCGCTGCGATACCCGCGCGCGCAAGGTCTTCGAGGATGATGCGCCAGGAGACACCGTCGACGACCGCGTGGTGGATGACAAGCAACAGTCTTCCGGGACCGGTCGCAGTGGTGAAAAGAACAGCACTGACCATCGTGCCGTCTGCCGGGTTCAGACGCCTGACGGCTCGCTCGGTCTCGGCGACGATCAGCGGTCCGCATTCTTCGAGCGGCACCGGTAATGCACGGGTCTCGAAGACCACAGCCAATTCGTTGGTGGCCGGAACAAGCAGCGATCCTTCGGAAGTCAACTTCGCACGAAGTCCATCGTGGCGTGCCACCAGGGCATCGAGCGCCGCCTCGACATGCTCGGACGTCAAAGCTGACGGAGTCTGAATCAGCGCTCGCTGATGGAAGGTTCGTGCTACGTCCGGCGTCCCGAGGGCCCTGGCAGCGATGGGCGTCGTGGCTACGTGGCCGATCGGTTCGTCCGAATGATCGACGATCTCAGCCGTTCGGCCGGATTGGGCGCGCGCCATCGCCTCGGCGGTGCGCAGCTGAAACACCTCGCGTGGACTGATCGACAAACCGGCTGCACGAGCCGCGGTCACGAGCGAGATCGCGACGATGCTGTCACCGCCCAGTGCAAAGAAATCGTCGGTCACGCCAACCGATTCGAGACCTACCGCCGACGCGATCAACGTGCAGAATTGTTGTTCGACTTCGTTTCTCGCGGCGACGTGTGCACTCAGTTCGGCGAGATCGGGCTCAGGAAGGGCTCGACGGTCGAGTTTGCCGTTGGCCGTGAGCGGAAACTCGTCGAGGACAGTGACGGTGGTCGGGACCATGTAGTCGGGCAGCTTGCTCGCCGCCCACTCGCGAATGTCCTGTGAGTCGACCGCAAGGTTCGTCCCCGACGCTGCACTCACGTACGCGGCGAGATACTTTGCACCTGTGGGTGCTTGACGCACCAGAACTGCCACGTGGCGCACTCCGGGGTGTGAGATCACGGCGGCTTCGACGTCTTCGAGTTCTACGCGCATGCCACGAATCTTCACCTGATTGTCCGTGCGCCCCAGGAAGTCGAGGGTGCCGTCGGCGGTCCATCGAGCCAAGTCACCGGTGCGATACATCCGGGATCCGGCCAAATCACCGGAAACAAAGGGATCTGCAAGAAAACGAGACGCGGTCAACGCCGACGCGCCCACATATCCGCGCCCCAGTAAGAAGCCCGCTGCGTAGAGTTCGCCGCCGGTGCCGACCGGAACCGGCTGCAGGTCACCGTCCAACACGTACAAACGAGTGTTGGGGTTCGGTCGGCCGATGGATGTGGCGATTCGTTCCGCGTCCTCGCGGTAGATCACATGGGAGACACCGATGGTCGCTTCGGCGGGCCCGTAGCCGTGATACAGCGTCGTGGACAGTTGGGCACGGAACCGATCGAAGAGTTCAGGCGTGAGAACCTCACCGCCGCACCACACGTGCTTCAACGAATCGAGCTGATCGGTCTCGTTCGCCAGGTCCAGAAGGATGTCGAGCATGGACGAGACCAGGTAGACGAATGTGACCGATTCTCCGGCGATCAGGTCGAGCAGGTATTGCGGGTCGCGTTCCCCCTCTGGCTTCGCGATCACCAATCGACCGCCGGAGACGAGCGGGAGCAGGATCTCGTTGATCGAGATGTCGAACGAGAGTGGGGCTTTGAACAGAGAGGCATCGCCGGACCCGAACCCGAGAATCCGCTCCCGCTGCCACAGCAACCTTGCGCAGATTGCCTCGTGGCGGATCATGGCGCCCTTCGGACGTCCGGTCGAACCGGACGTGAAAATGACATATGCGAGTTGGGCACCGTGAATACGAATGCCGGAGGTCATTATCTCGGACAGGCCCGAAGGCCCGTCCTCGTACGCCCACGCGGAGAGATCGACCAATACGGAGTCGTCTGCACCGTCTGAGGTGAGCACCAATGTGGCACCGGCATCGGCGAGGACCGATTCGCGGCGCTCTGCGGGCCAGGACGGATCCAGTGGCACGAAGGCGCCGCCGGCGCACATGACGGCCAACAACCCCACCACCATCTCGGCGGATCTCGGAAGGCCGATCGCCACAACGGTTTCGGGTGCGACACCGCGAGAGATCAAGTGCGCGGCGAGCTGCGATACCCGACTTTCGAGCTCGCCGTAGGTCAGCCGAACGTTGCCGTCGACCACGGCGACAGCGCCCCGATCGGCCGAGAAGCTGCTGCGCAACAAATCCGGCACCGTCGTCACGGGCTGCGGTTCTGCGGTGTCGTTCCACCCATGGAGAACGAGTTCACGCTCCGCGGGCGACATGGGGTCGAGTGCCGAGATCGGAAGCTGCGGCTCGGCCACGAATCGATCGAGGAACTGTTCGATTCTGGCGGTGTGATCGGCCAACTCCCTGTCGAATCCGGCCGGGGCGCGGACGTCGATCTCGATCGGTTCCCCGTCCTGACCACCGCGCACGCTCAGATCCAGGTCACTGACCCGACCGGTCACCGAATTACGCACGCGCACCGGGCAGCCGCCGAAGGTGAGTGTGTGTTCGAACATCATCGAGTTGATGCCGGGACCGAAGACCTGGCGGTCGGGATCGATTGCTCGCACGTCGCGTGCGAGATCCTCTCCCCGGTACCGCCCGTGCTTGAGTATCGAGATCAAGGCGGTATCGAGACGAGTTGCCAACTGGCCGATGGTTTCCGAGCGTTCGACCCGAATACCGAGCGGCAGAATCGTCGACGCCATCGAGGGAGTGCGCCGCATGTCGCGACCCACCCGAGCGGCCATCGGCACCGAGACGACAACGTCGTGCTGTCCGGTGGTTCGTGCAATGTACGCGATCAGCGCAGCCATGGGCAGGCGAGTTCGCCGAATCCCGGCGTCGGCGGCAGAGCGATAGAGCTGCGCTGCACGATCGACGTCGAGCGTGAGCATCGCCGCGATCGGCGGCAGCGAATCATCCACCTGCCCATGCAGAATCCGCGTTGCTTCCGGTCCTGATTCAACTCGTTCGACCCAGTACTGACGGTCGAGCTGGAACCGCGGAGAGTTCCGGTATTCCAGATCGGCCGCCACCACCGCATCGAGCGACCACACCGGCGCCGCAGTCTCGAGGTTCGGATCGTCGTACCGCTCGGCTACGTCGGCGACGATGAGCGAGATGCCGTACCCGTCGACCACGCTGTGGTGATAGCGCTGATACCAGATGACTCGGTCGTCAGCAGTTCGCAGAAGCACCTGGCGGAACAGCAGATCGTCCGCACCGAAGACCCGAGCCATATCGGTGTCCATCCACGACTGCGCAGTCGAATCGGGATCCGCCTCGGCGCGAAGGTCGAGAATTTCCACGTCCCAGCGCGCATCCGGAATCGGCACCTGGATCAGCTGGTTGTCAGCATCCGCCCGAAAGTGCACGAACAGCGCTTCGACGCGTCCGACTGTGGCCTTGACGGCCGCTGCCGCGCGCTCGACGTCGATCGTCCCGTCGACCTCGACGACAAGTCCGATGTTGTACACCGGACTGCTCGGATCGACGTTCTGAGCAACCCACACCTCACGCTGAGCGGCCGTCGCCGGGAGCGCTGCGTCCAGATCGCCACCGCCCGATACAGACGGGTGAGCTACCTGAGAGTGGTCAGACATCGACAAATCCGATCATCGTCGTTCATGCTCATCGAACGACGAACACCCTCGCAAGTTTAGGGTAGGCTACCCAGGAACGTGAAGGTGCGCTCCCGCCCTGGTCAGACCTGTTCCCACGGACCGAATTCGAGCAAAACGTCGATTGCCTTCTTACCGTCCTGCGGCCGAACGACATGTTCGAGGGCGTAGACCCTCGATCCCTCCGCGGCGCGAGCGAGATCGGAAATACCGGGCAGAATGGTCGGTTCGGGTGGGCCGCCCACACCACGGTGGAAGTTCTCGATCGAATGCCCCAAGTAGAGGACGCGCCCGCCTGGCGTCAGCCACTCCCCGACGCGTTTGAGCGTGTCGGCCAGCTCGTCGACCTCGAGGTGAAGAAAGCTGACCAACACCAGGTCAACTACCCCTTCCGGTTGCCACGTGGTCGCGTCGCCGACCTGCCAGTCGACAGCCTTGTCCAAGTCACTCGCCCGTGCCAGATCGATCGCCACCGACGAGTAGTCGACGGCAGTCACCGACCACCCTTGCCCGGCCATCCACCGCGCGTGACGGCCGTCGCCGCAGGCCAGATCGATCGCAGTGCCCGGCTTCAGGTCGGCAATTCGTGTTGCGACGGTTCCCGCCGGGTCGATTCCCCACGGCTCCGTCACCGCTCGGTATCGCTCGTCCCAGTCGTGTGCGTCCATGATCACTGCTCCTCGTGGTTCGTTTCACCGCGGTTCGTTCCACTGTCTCCGATCAGACGGTGCAACGAGCAGCATAGAGAACCCTCAAACGTGACAGATACATACCCCTGGGGGTATACAGGTGACGGTCAGGAATACCCCCACCCGTATCAGGAGCGAAGATGTCAGCGACCAGAACAGTCACCGCGGACCCACCCGCCCAATCCGACGGCATACTCGCGCGCCTCGGTCGATCGATGGGGGCGCACACCCGCCTCGTCATCGGCGTCTGGTTGATCGCGTTGGTCGCACTCGGCGCCGCAGCACCCAGCGTCTTCACCTCCCTGGCCGGCGCAGGTTGGCAGGCAAACGGATCCGAATCAGTGCAGGTTCGCGAGTTGGCCGAGCAGCATTTCGGTGGAAACTCCTCCGCTGCAGTGCAGGTGGTCGTTCACTCGGATTCTGTGCCCATCACCGATCCGTCGATGCAGCAAACGCTGGCGGCGGCAACGGAAATCTTTTTCGCGGACCCTCGTTTCGGCGAAGTGGTCGCCCCGCAAACCGGCATGACCATCAGCCCGGACGGACATACCGGCATCATGATCGCGGGCGCCAACGCAAGTACCGACGAGATGGTCAGTGCGGTAGACGAACTCGGCAAGGAACTCACTGCATTGTCCACGGACACCATCGAGGTGTACCCCACCGGCGCGTCGGCTTTGTGGAGCGATTTCAACAAGGCCAATCACGAAGCGATGATCAAGGCCGAAATGATGTCGTGGCCCGTCACTCTCGCAATCATGGTGTTGGCCTTCGGCTCCCTGGTTGCCGCAGGACTCCCACTGCTTCTGACACTCGCAGGTCTGGTCGCCTCGGCGGGCGGGCTTGTGATCCTCAACGAGATCACGCCGATTTCCGTGTGGGCCATGAACTTCGCGATGATGTTCGCTCTCGCACTCGGCATCGACTACGCACTCTTCCTCGTCGCCAGGTTCCGGGAAGCACTGCGAACCGATCCGGATCCGCGGGCCGCCGTGGCTCAAACGATGGACACCGCCGGCAAAGCTGTTGTCCTCTCCGGCCTCACAGTTCTGGTCAGTTTGTCTGCGGTGCTCATCGTTCCAGCCCCGGCCGTACGCACGATGGCTGTCGGAATCACGCTCGCTGTGATCTTCGTTCTCGCCGCAACACTCACCCTGCTACCTGCCGTGCTCGGCCGGATCGGCGCCAAGGTCAACGGCGGTTCACTACCGTATGCAAAGCGCCAGCAGCACCGCTCCCCGATGTTCGCAGCTTGGGCATCACTGCTGCACAAGCACCCGTGGCCTTTCGGCATCGGCGCCGTGATCGTCCTTATCGCCCTCGTCGTTCCGGTCTTCGGACTGAAGGTTGCAATGCCCTCCATCGCCGTGGTTCCCGAGGACGCCCCGGTTCGACAGGGATACGAATTGGTGCAGCAGCAGTTCGGTGACGGGGCACCCGGAATGCTGCAGATCGTCACGTCCGCCGACGATGCAGCCGACACCTCGCGTCTTGCCATGAGCGTGGATGGCGTCGCAATGATCACCCCGACGCAACAAGCGGCCGACGGATCCGATCTGGTTATGCTGCAAGCAGTTCCCACCGTCGACCCGTCAGATCCTGCGATGGAAACCATCCTTGCCGACCTTCGGTCGCAACTGCCGGAATCGGCGCTCGTCGGCGGCGCTCCGGCTGAAAATCTCGACCTTCAGAAGGCGCTCGACGACTACCTTCCCTTCGTGGTGGTCGTGATTCTGACGCTCGGATTCCTGTTGCTGCTGATCGCCCTCCAGGCACCTTTGATCGCCTTGATCGGCACGCTGGTCAGCCTGCTGTCCACTGGGGCCGCATTCGGAATCGCGAAGTTGATTTTCCAGGACGGCCACGGAGCAGGCCTGCTCGGCTTCGATCCCCAGGGGTTTCTCAACGGGTGGGGTCCGGTCTTCTTCTTCGCCATGATCTTTGCCATCGCGATGGACTACACCGTGTTCCTGCTCTCGAGCGCCAAGGAGCACTACGAACGCACAGGTGACCCCGAGACCGCACACATCGACGGCCTCGCACATTCGGGTCGGGTCATTGCGGCGGCAGCAGCGGTGATGGTTGCGGTCTTCTTCACTTTTGCGCTCGCAGATCCCTTGCCACCCAAGGAAATGGGCATCATTCTCGGTGTAGCTGTCCTCCTGGACGCAGTGCTCGTCCGCTTGGTGCTGCTGCCCGTTCTCCTGCGCCTCAGCGGCCGGGCAGCCTGGTGGGCGCCGGCATGGTTACTACGCGTCCTGCCGAACATCAGCTTCTCGCATGGCTGACCGTGTACCCGACATCACTGTCTTCTTGATACCCCCAGGGGTATGATGGCGACAAGAGAAATCGAAGCCAACGACACCGAAGCCAATGACAAGGAGCGGGCAATGACAACACCCACAGAACCGATAGCGATCGCAACCAAGGTCACCGGAACTTTCGACGACGTCGTCACCCGAACTCGTGCTGCTCTCGCCGAGCAGGGCTTCGGCATCCTGACCGAGATCGACATGCAGGCAACACTCAAGGCGAAGCTGGACGAGGACATGGAAAAGTACCTGATCCTGGGTGCCTGTAACCCGCCGTTGGCCCATCGGGCAGTTTCGGTGGATCGTCAGATCGGCCTCCTGCTGCCGTGCAACGTTGTCGTCCGCGAAGATACGACTACCGAGAATTCGTTCTTCGTCGAAGCGATGAATCCCGCTCTCATGGTTCAGGTTTCCGGCGAACCAGGCCTGGAGTCCGTGGCGGCCGACGCCGCCGTCAAGTTGCGGGCAGCCGTCGACTCGTTGATCTGACACCGCAGCCGGATCAAACACTGGATCAAGCAGTGACATGCCCCCAGGGGTACCCTCGGTCGCAGCACGAACACTCGAGAAGGGGCCACCATGACCGGCGACGAAGAGAGCATTGCGCTCGTACTGAACAGACTGCGGCGTGCTCACGGCCAACTTGCCGGGGTCATCTCGATGATCGAGAACGGCCGCGACTGCAAGGACGTCGTCACGCAGCTTGCAGCCGTGTCGAAGGCGCTGGACCGAGCAGGGTTCAAGATCGTCGCTTCCGGGCTGCGTGAATGCCTGAGCGGTGACAGCACGGAAGGTCAGGAACCGATGACCGAGGCCGAACTCGAGAAGCTGTTCCTGGCACTGGCCTGAAATATGAGAAGGGCCTGACCTGCAGTCAGCAGGTCAGGCCCTTTCTCGCATGCGGAAAACTACTTCGCCAGGAAGTCGATCAGCACCTTGTTCACGGCCTCCGGACGCTCGAGGTACCCGTAGTGTCCGGCGTCGGGAATCTCTTCGAACGACGCCGTCGCGATGCAGTCCGCCACCTCGCGGGAGAGGTAGGGCGGGATCATGCGGTCGTCGGCGAAAGCGACGGACAGGCAGGGGCGCATGATCGACTTGTACGCACCCCGTCGATCGAAGGCGCGGTCCATACCGAGCTGTGCGCGAACACCCGGTGACGTTGCGCCGCCGGTGAACTCGAAGATATCCATCCAGTCGCGCGCGGAGTGATCGTCTGCCAGCGTGGCCGGCGAAAGGTTCATCACCGCGGTCACTGCGGCACGGTATTTGGCCGGCAGAGCGACGCCACTGTCGAACAACTGGCGCTCACCCTCGGTCAGGACCTGCTGGAAATGATCCATCCGGGCGTGGCCGGCGAGGAACACTGCTTTGCGAACCAGATCGGGCCTGGCAAGCGTCAGTTCCTGCGCCACCCGGGCGCCCATCGAGGTTCCGATGACATGGGCGGGGCCGCCACCGAGGTGTTCGATCAGTCCGGCGGTGTCCGCAACCATGTCGGGCATCGTGATGCCGCCGAGGCTCTCGCCGGACGGTGCGATTCCGCGGTTGTCGAAGGTGCAGACTCGGTAGCCGGCGGCCACCAGCGCCGGGGTCTGGTGCAGATCCCAGACGCGGCCGGGGCTGCCGGTCCCCATGATGAGCACCACCAGATCTCCATCACCCTTGACCTGGTAATTGATGGGGATTCCGTTGATTGTGGCGACCGTCATGTCAGCCTTCCTCCTCGTACGTGTGATCAACAATTTTGGTTGGATAGCCTAAGCTGATGGGCGGTCGTGTGACCGCAACCCCAGCCCATGCTCGTCCAGGAGGACCCCCGTTGAGAGTCGCTACGCTCGGATACCAAACCTGGGGCCACCGTACCCTGCAGGCCTTGATCGACTCCGATCACGAGGTCGTGCTGGCAATCACACACCCGAAGAGTGAGCACGTCTACGAACAGATGTGGGCGGACTCGGTTGCAGATCTGGCGGCCGAGAACGGTGTACCCGTTCACGTGGCGAACAAGCCTGACGACGCCTTCAAAGCCGCGCTGGCCGAAGCAGCTCCCGACATCATCGTCGCCAACAACTGGCGTACCTGGCTGCCTGCGGAGGTCTTCGACGCACCCAAGTACGGCACCCTCAACATCCACGATTCGCTGCTGCCCAAGTACACGGGATTCTCCCCGCTCATCTGGGCTCTGATCAACGGCGAAGAAGAAGTCGGCCTCACGGCGCACCTGATGGACGAGGAACTCGATGCGGGCGACATCGTGCTGCAGCGATCGACGACGGTCGGCCCGACCGACACCGTCACCGATCTGTTCCACCGCACGATCGACATGATCGGCCCCATCACACTCGACGCCCTGGATCTGATCGCGTCCGGGCGGACCGACTGGACGCCGCAGGACCGATCGCAGGCCACGTTCTTCCACAAGCGTGCACCGCAGGACAGCCACGTCGACTGGTCCTGGCCGGCCGAGGTCATCGAGCGTTTCGTCCGGGCACAGTCCGATCCGTACCCCAACGCTTTCGCGGAGTTCAAGGGCCAGCGCATCCGCATCCTGAAGGCGTCCGTCTCACGCGGGCACTACGGAGGAACCCCCGGCCGCGTGTTCATCCAGGAAGACGACGGCATGGTGATCGTCGCGGGCCCCGACGCATGGTCGGGCAAGAACAAGGGACTGCGGATCGAGCGCGTCCGACTCGACGACGGCAGCGAGTACACCGCCGCCGAGTTCTTCCCCCACGGCGGCGGGTACCTAACCTGATCGTCTGAACAAACCCCTCAGTACAAACCCCAGTACAAACCCCTCAGTCGCGACCTTCCCAGGCCGCCCACAGTTGTGCGTAACGCCCGCCCGCGGACACCAGTTCGCGGTGCGGGCCTTCTTCTACGATCTGTCCGTGTTCGAGCACGATCACTCGGTCGGCGCCCGCGGCCTGTGTAAGCCGGTGTGCAACAACCAGAGTGGTGCGGCCCTCCGTAGCGGCTTCGGCAGTCGCTTCCAGTTCCCGTGCTCCGGCGCTGCCCGCCTCCGCTGTTGCTTCGTCCAGTACCGCGACGGCCGGGTCGGCCAACACCAGTCGCGCCAAAGCCAACTGCTGCGCCTGTGCCGCCGTCATCTCGTGCCCGCCTTCGCCGACGACGGTCAGCATTCCCTCGTCGAGAGCCTCCACCCACTCGTACGCGCCGACCGTCCGCAGTGCCGCGGCTACGTCCTCGTCCGAGGATTCAGGCGCGGCCAACCTCAGATCCTCGATCAGGGGCCCGGCAAAAACATGGACCTCCTGACTCACGATCGCGATGTGGCGTCGTAGGTCGTCGAGGTCGGCAAGCGGGACACCACCGATCGACACCCGCCCCGACGTCGGAGTGATCGAACCGGCAGCGATCGCCGCAAGCGTCGTTTTTCCGGCTCCGGTCGAACCGACGAGCGCCACGCGCTCCCCCGCTCGCAAGGTGAGAGTCACTCCGTGGAGAACCTCATGGCCACCGTCGTAGCTGTGCCGAATGTCGTCCAGACGCAGCGAACCGTCGGCCGGAACGGAACCTGCATCCGTCGAAGGCTCCGTTTCCTCGATCTCGACGACGCCGACCAGTCGCGCGAGGCTGGCGCCGGCCGACTGCACTTCGTCGAAGGTGTAGAGCAGCGAGCCGATCGGGTTGAACAGGCGATGGAACAGCAGAGCAGCAGTCGTCGTCTGGCCGACTGTCACGACGTCCTCACGGACCAGCAGGAATCCGACGACGAGAATCATGGACAAGCCCACGAATTCGGCGCGGTTACCGCGACCGGCGAACCTCGTGAACAGGCCGAACACGCCGACGGCCAGATCACGCGCTTTTGCCGACGCCGCATCTATCTGACCGAGGTGTTCCTTCTCGAGGCTGTACGCGCGGACCGTCTTGGCACCCTGGAGGCTGCTGATGAGCGCTTGAGAACGAGCGCCCATCGCTACCCGCTCGGCAGCGTAAATGGGAGCCGATCGCGGCAGGTACCACTTGAGCGCCAGCGCGTACATCGGCAGCGCGACCATTCCGGCGAGGCCGAGGCGCCAGTCGAGTCCCAGCATGGTCACCATGCTCAGAGCCACGAGCAGAACTGCTGCGATCATGCCGGGAACCACGTCGGACACGGCCTTGGCGATCACCGACACGTCGTCGCCGACTCGTGAGAGCAGATCGCCCTTGCCGACCTTCTCGACGGTCTGGATCGGCAGGCGCAGTGCCCGGTCCACGGTTCGCTCGCGCAGGTCCGCCAGAATCGTCTCGCCGAGTCGCTTGATCAGATAGGCGGCCACACCGGTGAACACACCGCCCACGATTGCGGCGGCGGCGATGATCACGACCACCCCGACGATCGTCGACGTGGGCGCGTTGTCCCGGACCCGGTCGACCAGGACACCGAATACGTAAATCGGCACCAAGGCCATCGCCGACGCCGAAGCCGCGACGATCAGGACCAACAGGCTCTGCATCCGGTGTTCGGCCAGCGCTGCTCGCAACCACTTCCAGGTCTGTCGACCACCCGCGATCGGCAACAGTTCGCGCTCGGTCACCTTCTCCGCGTTCTCCCCGGCCGGCATATCGGTAGTCATGTCCGTGGCCGTCACCGCAGCACCGCTCCTCGGTAGTTCGCGTCGCCGCGAGAGAGTTCGGAATGTGTGCCGATCGAGGCAATCACTCCGTCGTTCAAGACGATCACTCGATCCGTCACAGCCAGCAAAGCGGGGCTGCTGGTGATCAATACCGTCGTGTGGATGCCACCGGCACCCTCGTGCCGCAGTTCTGCGATTCCTTCGGCGATAGACGCCTCGGTCACCGCGTCCACTGCCGTAGTCGGATCGTGCAGGACCATCACGGGTGCCTGTGCCACCAAGGCGCGCGCGAGGGCGACGCGTTGTCGCTGACCTCCCGACAAACTGGCGCCTCGATCGGTCACTTCGAGGTCGAGACCGTCCGGATGTGCGTCGACGACATCCGCCGCTGCCGACGCCGCCAGAGCGCTCTGGATGTCGAGAGCAGCGGCGTCACCGGCGCCCGCAGTGACGTTCGAGGCGAGGGACCCGGAGAACAGATCGGTGATGTGCGGCTCCACCAAGACCGTCCGACGCGCCAATCGCAAGTCCATGTCGGACAGGCTGATTCCGCCAACCCTCACCACTCCGCGATACGCGCCCTGAGCCAGCTGACCGGACAGGACCGCGACAAGAGCGTCGGCGTCCTGCGGCTGGTAAGCCACGACGCCCAGCAGTTCTCCCGCAGGCAGGTGCAAGTCGATGCCCTTGAGCGACTTGTACTCGACTCCGTCGAGGGTCAGGTCGGTGCCTTCGAGTTCGGTCTGCGAACCCGCGCCCCGCAGTGGCTCCGCGTCCAAGACCAATGCCAGTCGATCCGACGACGCCCGCGCCACCGCGAAGTATCCGGGAATGGACGCAAGCAATCCGAGCGGTTCGATGATGAACTGCGCAAGCCCCACCACGGTGATCAGTTCACCGACCGTGATCCGGCCCTGCAACGCGAAGTACCCGGCGAAGCCCGCAACACCGACCGCGAGCAACGCACTGACGGTCGCGGCAACGCCGGTGTAGATACCGGTCGCCTTGGCCGTGCCGATCGTCGACGCGAGCGCCTGACGGCTGACTGTGCGATAGCGAGCCGACGCGGTCTTCTCACCACCGATACCGCGCAGTGGACGCAATCCGCTGACCAGATCCGTAGCCATCGCCGACGCCCGCGCGATCGACGCCTGCTGACCGGTGGCCCTCGACGTGATGAGCGGCGCCGCCAATTGCAGCAGACCGAGAATGACCGGCGTTCCGATCAGAACGGCCAATCCCAGCCAGAGGTCGATCCACACCAAAGCCGCGGCCGACGCGACCGCAGCCGTCAGGGCCGCAGCCGCGCGCGGGACGATGTCCGCGATCCACGAAGTCTGCTCGGCGTCCGATGTCGAAACAGTCAGCAGTTCACCTGAACGCAGATCGGTGCGCACCCCACGCGGGTCGAGGACGCGGTGCGCCACCTCGAGCCGGAGGCGATGAGCCTCCTGCTGCATCGCGGTGACGATGAAGCGTGCACCGAAGCGCCACGCGGCCGTCAGAACGAGAAACAGAGCCGCGAGGCCGACGATGGAGACGATCAGGGCCGTGGTGTCCGAAGTCTCCACGGCACGGTCGATGATCACACCGATGGAGATCGGCACCGCCGTCTCGGTCAGTTGGTGCAGACAGACCAGAACCGTGCCGATAGCGAGCGGGCGACGGTTGCGGACGAGGACGCGTCGCAAAATCGCAGCACCGCTGTGATTGCCACTATCCGGCTCGTCCGAGCCGACGGTCACACTCGAGGGGGTCGAACTCATGGAACTCCAAGCATCGATGGAAGCGATAAAGTTGAGTACAGAGATAAGTAAGTCGACCCTAATACATGAGCAACTAGCGTCGACACGCCCAGTTCTCATAGAGTCGCGAGTAAGAAACATTGCTTGCGCCGTGCAGGCAAGCACGAGAGGAACATGATGGCTGAGAACACGACCGTCGAAACCGAGATCGCGGACGAGGAAATCGAGACCGTCGCCGAGGAAACAGCGCGCATGGCGCAGCACGTTGTCGCTGCATACGCGGAGGATGCCGACGAGTGCAGGATGCTGCTCTCGATGCTCGGTATCTCTCCCGCCGCCAAGCTCGACTGAATCTTTCGCTCACCGACCGAGAAGGAACCACGTGCCTGTCAGTCCGGATTCGACCAGTTCAACCCTTTCTGACAGCGCACTTGCTTCTTCGACCGGTGACACCGTGTCCGGGCAGGCTGAGTTCGTCGTCGTAGCGAACCGCCTGCCCGTCGACTTGGAACGGCTTCCCGACGGCACCACCCGCTGGAAGCGAAGCCCCGGTGGACTGGTCACCGCTCTCGAGCCGATCCTGCGCAGCAATCAGGGCGCGTGGGTGGGCTGGGCGGGCGTGCCCGACGCCGATCTCGACCCCATCGTCGAAGACGGACTCGAGCTCTACCCCGTGCCGCTGAGCGCCGAGGAGATCAACGAGTACTACGAGGGGTTCTCCAACGCCACCCTCTGGCCGCTCTATCACGACGTCATCGTCAAACCCGAGTACCACCGCGAATGGTGGAACGCCTACGTCGAGGTGAATCGGCGGTTCGCCGAAGCCACTTCCAAGGCAGCGGCTCCGGGCGCAACCGTCTGGATCCAGGACTACCAGCTGCAGTTGGTACCGAAGATGCTGCGGATGCTGCGCCCCGACCTCACCATCGGATTCTTCCTGCACATTCCGTTTCCCCCGGTCGAGCTGTTCATGCAGATGCCGTGGCGCACCGAGATCGTCGAAGGCCTCCTCGGCGCCGACCTCATCGGCTTCCACCTTCCGGGTGGCGCACAGAACTTCCTCTATCTGGCCAGACGCCTTGCCGGACAGCAGACTTCACGCGGAACCGTCGGCGTCCGCTCCAAACTCGGTGTGGTGCAAGTAGGTTTCCGTAGCGTCCGCGTCGGTGCATTCCCCATCTCCATCGACTCCGGCAAGCTCGACGAACTATCACGCACCAAGGCAATTCGAGACCGCGCCAAGCAGATTCGCAAAGAACTCGGAAACCCCAAGCACATCATGCTGGGCGTGGACCGCCTCGACTACACCAAGGGCATCGACGTCAGGCTCGCCGCACTCCACGAACTTCTCATGGAGAAGCGCATCGATCCCGCCGACACGGTCATGGTGCAGTTGGCGACCCCGAGCCGCGAACGCGTCGAAAGCTACGTACAGATGCGCGGAGACATCGAGCAGAAGGTCTCCCGGATCAACGGCGAGTTCAGCGAAGTCGGTCGCCCCGTCGTCCACTACATCCATCGGCCGATTCCACGCGACGAACTGGTCGCGTTCTTCGTCGCTGCCGACCTCATGCTGGTCACGCCGCTGCGTGACGGTATGAACCTCGTCGCCAAGGAGTACGTCGCCTGCCGCAGTGACCTGGGCGGCGCATTGCTGCTCAGCGAATTCACCGGCGCTGCAGCAGAACTCCGCCAGGCTTTCCTGTGCAATCCCCACGACCTCGACGACGTCAAGGATTCGATGGAGAAGGCCCTCAATCAACCGCGAGAGGACGGCCGACGCCACATGCGTGCGCTACGTCGTCAGGTCCTGACCCACGACGTCGACCGCTGGGCACGCTCGTTCCTCGACGCGCTCGCGCACGGCGGTGCCGCAGGTCCGGCGCTGATCGCCCCGGCCGAGGCACAAGACCACTGAGGACAGTGCACAAAGGCTGGGGCCGCGGAGAGTGAATCTCCGCGGCCCCAGCCTGTTTCATGGCCGGATCCAGCCCTTGGTGTGTTTGATCAGAAGGGTTGGACGTTGTTCACGAGCCAACGCCCGTCCTGCTTCTCCAGACTCATCTTGACGCGACTACCACTGGCGACGGCTTCGGGTGATTCCGAAGACGTAGTGATCTGATTGAGGAACAGCATCGTCGTCGCACTGTCTGCCTCGGCGTCGAGAACCGCGGCGCCCTGGACGACTACCTGAACGGTCAGCGACTTTTCCTTGGCTCCCGGAATGATCACCGATTCGATCAGGTTGGTGAACGTGCCCTGGAAATCGCCCGTCAAACCGTCTGTGGCCGCGTGCAACTGCTGGTCGACGTTGTTGTAGTCGTACTGGAACATCGCAACCGCCTGATCGGAAGAGGCCTGTGCCACTTCGTCTCTGGTCTGATCGATCGCCGCAATGTCACGCGTTCCACCCGGACCGAAGTAGAGATAGGCCGACACTGCCGCCAACGCGATGGCCACTGCACTGATGACGCACAGAACGATGGCGAGCGGTGAGACGCGCTTGGGCTTGGACGTCTCGGGGATTACTTCTGGGGTCATGGCACAAACTCCACATTCGAGGCAAGCAACTGCCCGTCGACGTCGCACATGGTGATTCGGAGTCGGTAGTTGCGTTCAGCGGGCGCTTCGTCGCCGTTCTTCTGCATCGCACGCACGGCGACCAATGAAGTCCCGCAATCGCCGTCGGACTTCTCGAACCCGGCTTCGAGTACCTCGCCGTCGGTCTGAACTCCGGCCTGCCCGAGGACGTTGACAAACGAATCCTTGCGTCCGTCGAACTGCGACTTGAACTCGTCGGTGGTGCCGGCGAGGAACTTGTCGAGGTCGGCAGCCGCTGTATCCGCGTGCAGTGTCGTCAGATTCAGTGCGGTGGTCCGGGCACCGGCCACGTAGCGGGCTCGGTCCTCGTCGGCATTGGACGCCTTGTTCCGGTCGACGAGAAGAAACACCGTCAGGGCCGCAAGAGCAACAGCGATCACCGAAGCAACGGCGATCCCGACTACCAACCCGGCCTTGGGCTTCGAACGAACAGGGGTGTCCACAGCAGTTTCTGCGGGGGTTTCGGCGGTACCGGTCGGCTCAGCCTTGGTCGCGACCTGATCACCGCTGACGACCTTCTCAGGTGGAGTATCGGGCTTGCCCAAAGCAACTGGCGCCGCCACCTTCTGCTCAGCCGCCTTCTGCTCAGCCGCCGTCTGCTCAGCTGGCTTCTGCTCAGCCGACTTCTGTTCGGCCGACTTCTTTTCGGTGGGCACTACTACCGCGGCAGCGTCTGCATCCGCACCCGTGGGTCCGGCGCTGCGGGACGCGCGACGGCGCACCCGCTGCCCGGCCTGTGGATCTTCGTCTGTCATCAACCCTGCTGACCCTTCATGAACTGTTCGAGACTGACGTCGCCGCCACCGAGGTTCGGTTGCGAGTACGTCCTTCCGTCCGGCCCGATGTACGTGCCTGTAATCGGATCGTACCGACGAGCCGAGACCGAAGGCGTCGACGTGTACGAGCTCGGGGTCGCGGTAATCGGTTCCGGAGGCCCGGATTGCGGGTTCGTGCCCATCGGTACGTAGCCGGAACGGCACTGTTCGACCGTCGGCGCACGACGTCCCGGATACTCCTCGCAGGGAAGGTTTCTCGCGCCGCGCACGGCGATCGGCGAATCCTGGGCAACCTGGCAGAAGAGATCCGACGGCGTCTCGATCGGTGATTCGTCCTTCGGACTGCGCCACTGCTCTGCGGGCAGGAATCCTGTAGTGCACGGCGGCGGGTCGTTGACCTCCATGTGGAAGTCCACCAGTGCACCATCCGCAGCCGGGCCGGAGCCTGCCACCGTGACCAGCGCTGCGGCCAGCGGCGGGTAGATGACCAGAATCTGCTCGATCGCGTTGTTGTAGATCACGCCGACCTGTCCGACGGACACGAGGTTCGCCAGAAGAATCGGCAATGTCGGCTGCATGTCCTGCAGAAGAGCATTCGCCTCCGCCGCTGCGGCCGGACCCTTCTGGATGACGGCACGCAGATCAGGGTCGCTGGCTCGGAGCTGGTCGGTGAACGTCACCAGATTGCTTGTCCAGGAACGGATGGCGTCGCTGCTGACCACCTGAGTGTCCAGGAGTGGACCGGCCTGCTCGATCAGCGTCTTGGTCGCGTCGGAGTTGTTGTTCGCCTCCTCGACGAACAGCCGAGCCGAGTCGATCAGCTTCTGCAGATCCGGGCCGGCACCGTTGAACGCCTTGAAGGATTCGTCGATGACGGTCTTGAGCTTGGTGTCGGAAATGCTCTGCAGCAACAGATCTGCCTGATCGAGCATCGCGCCGACATCCTGCGGAATGCTGGTTCGGTCTTCGGGAATCACCGATCCGTTTTCCAGATGCCCGTCGACCACGATCGCTCCGGAGCTGTCGGTGTGCGGAATCAGGTCGACGAACTGCTCGCCGATCGCCGACACACTCTTGACCGCAGCATCGACGTCCGACGGAACCTTGACGCCACTCTCGAGAGACAGTCGCGCATTTACACCCGTCTCCGAGAGCTCCACCGCGTTCACGACACCGATGGTCTGACCGCGGTAGGTGACGTTCGAGTTCTTGTACAGCCCGCCGGTGGCGGGCAATTCGACAGTGACGTCGTAACGGCCGATACCGACCATCGCCGGAACACGCACGTACTGAGTGGCCATCACGATCAAACCGACAACCGTCAAGACGGCGAAGATGATGAGCTGGATACGGACGAACTTTGTGAGCATCATGGTGCCGGTGCCCCCTGAGGAAGTCCTGGAATGTTGATCGGCGGAAGTCCCGGAATCTGAATGGTATTCGGATCCGCTGCCGGGGCCTGCGCAGCGGGAGCCTGTCCGGCAGGAGCCTGGGCCGGCGGTGCGGCAGGCTTGAGCGGATCGCTCAACGGATTGCCAGTCTGCCCGGCGAGCCCGGCCTGCTTACCCAACACCCCCTCCGGTCCGGAGAGCGTTCCCGCCAGCGGAGTTCCGGTGAGGAAGTTCGCGTCGAGTCGGGGCAGCGAGATGTCGATGGTCATCGCCAAGTTGGCGTAGTCACCGCGGATGACGTTGTCGATTCCGTTCTGTGGGAACGGGAACGTCAAGAGGACTCCGAGAACCTGAGTGAGAGCGTTACCCGAATCCGCCAAGGCCTTCAAAGTCGGCGAAAGGGCCCGAACGTTGGTCGCGAAATCGTCGCCGCTCTCCTGGATGACACGGCTCGCCACCTCGCTGAGACCACCGAGGGAGGTCAACGCGTTGGTGATGTCCTGACGCTGAGCGACAAGAATCTCGAGTGCCGGCGGAATACCTTCGAGCGCTTTGTTCAAGGTGTCGTGCTGTGCCTGGACGGTCGAGGACAGTCGATCGAGTCCTTCCATCGCCGAAACGATGTCGCCTCGTTGCTTGTCCAGACTTCCGACCAGCTGATCGAGCTGAGGCAGGAGGTCTCGAACGGAATCTTCACGCCCACCGAGAGCCGCGTTGAGTTCCTTCGTGATGTCCTGAACCTGAGCGAGACCGCCGCCGTTGAGAACAACGGACAGCGACGACAGCGTCTGTTCCGTCGTCGGGTAAGCGCCCGCCCGCTCGATCGGAATCAGGTCACCGGCTTCGAGTCGGCCCTCGGGCTCTTCTCCAACCGGCGGCGCCAACTCGATGTGCTGAGAGCCGAGCAAGCTGGTCTGGCCGATTTTTGCCGTCGCGTTGGCAGGCAACTGAACCTCGGGATTCAGCGACACCGTCACCAGAGCGTGCCAGCCCTGAACCTCGATGTTCGAAACGCTTCCCACTGCAACGTCATCCACCCGGACGGGCGAATTCTGCGACAGGGTAGTCACGTTCGGCATCTCGATCTGGACCTCGTATGCGCCTTCGCCCCGGCCCTGAGTTCCTGGCATCGGCACAGAGTTGAGACCGTTCCATTCACAACCGCTAGCGCCGAGTGCCACTGCCGTGGCCAACACGGCAACCGTGGTCTTGCGAGCTACCCGCATCAGTTCCCTCCGCCCATGTTGAAGAGTTCGGCGAGATCCTTGGGAACACTCGTCATGGGAGCACCTGACATCGGTCCTGCGACAGTTTCCGGCTGATTCTGACTTGCCGCTTCCAATCCCGGTTCGGTGTAGACGATCTGATCCGGGAAAGCCTGCACGCCCGCGACCGGGTTGAACAGGAATCCGGGGTAGTTGCCGATCATGGTGCTGAGCACCGGCCCGAGGTACTGCTTACACAGGTCGGCACTGTTCTGGGAGTTACCACTGTCGATGCCTTCGATGGAACCACAGATCCACTGGATCGGATTCTTGAAGTTACTCAGTGCAATTGCGCCGGTCATGCTGCCCTGAGCCGGTTTGTAGATCTGATAGAAGTTGGCAAGCGACGTCGGTCCGGAGTGCAGAACCTGCTCGATCTCCGGGCGCTTGTCCGTCAGTACCTGGGTGGCATCGGCCAGACGCGCGACCGATTCGCTCAGTCCCTCGCTGTTGTCCTTGACGAACCGCTGAACGTCGCCCACCGCCAGGTCGAGATCGCTTAGGGCGGTGCCCAACTCGTCGGAGCTGCTTGCGAGAACGCTTGTCACCGAAGCGAGGTGACCGCTGAACTGCACGATCTGCTCGTTACTCGAGGACAACGCAGTGACAAACGCCTGCAGGTTCCGAATGGTGGAGAACAAATCGGTCCGGCCTTCGGACAGCGTGTGCATCGTGGCCGAGAGTTCGCGCAACGTCGACCGAATCGACTCGCCGTTGCCGTCGAGGTTCGTTCCCACGGTGTCGATGAATCGGCCGAGGGAACCCTGATCGTCCAGACCCTCCGGTCCGAGTGCGTCCGACAGTTTGGTCAGTTCGGTCTTGATCTCGTCCCACTCCACCGGAACGGCGGTGCGCTCGATCGGGATCTCGCCGCCATTGGGCATCTGTTCCCCGCCGGAGTACACGGGGGTCAATTGCACGAAGCGTGCGGACACGAGGCTTTGAGCAACGATGAGCGCCTTGGCATCTGCCGGAACGTCGACGCTCGAGTCGATCTTCATCTCGACGTACGTGTCCCGATCACGCGGTTCGATCTTCGTCACCTTGCCGACGTTGACACCGAGCACTCGCACGACGTCGCCCTCGTAGAGACCTGTCGTCGAGACGAAGTGCGCGGAGATCTTGGTCTTGCCCAGGCCAGGGATGAAGAGGTAAGCCGCACCCGCCACGAGCAGCGCGACCAGCACACCCGCTCCGATCAGCACCCACTTCTTGCGTGGGTTGGTGGAGCCCTGTGAATCCTGTGAAGTCATGGTCTCGGTCATTCTCCCGGCCCCCTGATCGTCGGTGGAATGCCGGGGAAGAAGTCTTCCAGGTCGCCCGGAACCTGCTCGGGCGCGACGCTGGTGTCCACCAAGGTCTTCCACCAGTTACTCGGCAGAATGTTGATGATGAAGGCATCGAAGAACGGGCCGCTGGCCACGGTCTCGCCGAGCGCGGTGATGTACGGTCCGAGGCCGTCGAGCGCCCCGGCGATGTTGTCCTTGTTCTGCTGAAGAACCTCGGCGACCGAATTCAGCTTCTCGAGGGTCGGCCCCATCTGAGCCTCGTTCTCCTGCACAAGCGCTGACAGTTGACGTGAGACTGCGCCGGTGTTGACGATCAGTTCGCTGATCGCGTCACGCCGCAAGCTGAGTTCGGCAAACAGCTTGTTTCCGTCAACCAGCAACGAATCGATCTGACCGCTTCTGTCGGAGAGGATCTTGGTGACATCTTCGGCCCGCGAGAGCAATTGGAGCAGGCTCTCGTCGCGTGAGTTGATGCTCTGCGAAAGCCGCGTCATTCCGTCCAATGCGGTGCGAAGTTCTGGCGGAGTATCGGCCAGGGTGTCCGAGATCGCGTTGAGCGAATCGTTGATCTGTTCCGTGTCGAGTTCGGACACCGTGGTACCGAGGTCACCCAGAGCGTCGTTGAGCGAGTACGGGGAGTTGGTGCGTTCCACCGGAATCGGCGTGTCCGTGCGCAGCAGTCCGGATCCTTCCGGCCGCACCGCCAACGACTTTCGGCCGAGAACCGTGTTGGTCTTGATGTCGGCCGCGGTCTGCTCGCCCAGGGCGACACCGTCTTGAACGGTGAAGGTGACCAGCACCTTCTGGTCGTCGAGTTCGACGTCGCTGACCTTGCCGACCTTCACGCCGGCCATGGTGACGTCGTCGCCTGTGACCAGGCCGCCGGCATCCTGGAAGTACGCCGAGTAGCGAATGCCGCCGTTGATGAACTGGAGTTGATCGTATTGAAGCGCGGCACCCACTGTTGCCACCGCCAGGACGAGACCGATGACACCGATCTGTACCGGATTGCGTTCACGGGTAGGGGTCATGAGACTTTTGCGCACCTTCCCGTGTCCTGCACTGCCGTGGGCAAGATGATCGTCGTTCCGTCAGGTCCGGAGAACTTGAAAGTGTTGGCGCACAGATAGAACTGGAAGAACGCTCCGTACGTGCCCACTCGGATCAGCTTCCGGTAGTCGGACGGCAGACGACCGAGAGCGGTATTGATGTCGTCCTTGCCCAGGTCCAGCTGCGTCATCGTTCGGTTGGTCTCCCCGATCAGGGTCTGGATGTCCGGACGTGTCGCCTGCAGCAGCGATGCGAGATCTCCGGTGGCGCCGGCGATCTCGGTGATCGAATTACCGATCGGGCCACTGTCCTTCGCCAATCCACTGACCAACTGCTGGAGCTGATCGATCGTGGTGGAGAACTGATCACCCTTGTCGTTGATCGTGCCGAGTACGTCGTTGAGGTTGGTGATGACGTCCCCGATCAGCTGATCTCGGTCCGCCAACGTGCTGGTGAACGAACTGGTGTTTCCCAGAAGCGAAACCAATGTTCCACCCTGGCCTTGGAGTACCTGGAGCAGGGCCCCGGAGAGGTCGTTGACCTGCTGGGGGTCGAGAGAGCGAAGCAGCGGCTTGAATCCGCCGAGCAGCAGATCCAGATCGAGCGCGGGCGACGTCTGGTCGACTGGAATCGATCCACCTGACGAAAGCGTCTCGGTGGAACCAGCGCCCTCGAGCAGTTCCATGTAGCGGTCGCCCACCAGGTTCTCGTAGCGCACAGTCGCTTTGGTGCTCTTCATCAGTGAGTACTTGGTATCGACGTCGAACTCGACCTCGGCCTGGTTGGAGTCACCGATGGACACTCCGGTGACCGACCCGACCGGAACACCGGCGATACGTACCTTGTCGCCGGACTTGAGTCCCGAGACGTCCGAGAAGGTGGCGTGAAATCCGTTGCTGCTGCTGAAGCGCACCTGACTGAAGACGATCGCCAGTCCGGCGAAGATGACCGCCATGACGACGGTGAAAATCAGCAGCTTGACCGTGGTCGGTCTCATCACTTCCCGTCTTCCTGCTCGTAGGAGTCACCGAAGAGATACTGGAAAATAGTCGGCACGGTGACGCGCAGTTCGGTGTTGGGAACGAAAGGCACGTTGCCGGTGTTGGTGACTGCGAACGGGGCATGCCCGTCGACCTTCGGATCGAATTCGGGCAGACCATAACAATTGGGTCCACCGGAGGCCGCGACCTTGGGGAGAGATTGCGGGTTCTGGTACGCCTCGGCGCCGTACATGAAGCTCGCGCTCAGCATCAGTGCCGCTTTGTCCCCGGTGCCTGCCAGCGGCTCGAACTTGATCCGGCCGTCGTTCAACCCGACGATGAAGCACGTCAGACCCGACGAGTACTTGTCGAGCAGGGTCGTCGTCGCGGTCAGAGTGTCGAGGGCGGTGGTCAGGTTCTGCTCGTTGTCGGTCAACAACGCGTTGCCGGTGTCCGCGAGGCCGGTGACGTTGAGCAACAGCAAGTCGAGGTTTGCCTGCTCGGCCACGATCGATCCGCTTGTCGCGGTGGCATTGTCGAGGATGCGCATCAGATCCGGTGCCACGTCGGCGTACAGGTTGGTGACATCGGCGGCGCCGACCAAGTCTTCCTGGAGCTGCGGCAGAACCGGATTCATCTTCTTCAGATAGGTGTCACCGAGCTCGAGAACCTCACCCAGCGACTCGCCGCGCCCGTTGAGCGCAGTGGAGATCGCGCCGAGTGTGGCGTTGAGCTTTTCCGGTTCGATCTTCGCGAGCACGTCCGAAAGATGTTCGAAGACACTGTTGAACTCGACGGTGACGCTGTCCGAGGCGATGACAGCACCCTCCTGGATCGGCTGGGTCGACGGATCGTCGGGAATCACGATGTTGACGTACTTCGCACCGAACACCGTGGTGGTCTTGATTTCCACCCGGGCGTTCGACGGAATCTTCGACATCTGGCCCGGATCCATCGCCAACTTCAGGCTTGCCTGGTCGCCGACGAGGGAGATCGATTCGACGCGGCCTACCTGCACTCCGCGCAGCTTCACCTTGGCATTCGGTTCCATGACCAGGCCGGCACGCGTGGACGTCACGGTGATGGGCGTGCTCTTGGTGAACCCACCCGAGAACATGGTGAGAGCAACGGCGACGATCGCCACGAGTCCGAGGACCAGGCCGGCTGCGGCCAACTTCTTGTGCCATCTGGGTACGGTCATCGCTTGCCCGCCTATCCCGACAGGTTGAAGTTGCCGGACCCGCCGTAGATGGCGAGTGAGATGAGCAGGGTGACCGTGACGACCGCGATCAACGAGGCGCGCACTGCGTTACCCACCGCGACACCGACGCCGACCGGGCCACCGGTTGCGTTGAAGCCGTAGTAGGTGTGGATGAGCATGACGGCCAGCGCCATGACTATCGCCTGGGCGAACGACCACAGTATGTCCGTGGGTATCAGGAAGGTCGTGAAGTAGTGGTCGTACACGCCGCCGGACTGGTTGTAGAGGAACACCGTCGCAAAGCGGCTGGCGACGAACGACGCGATCACCGCCAGGGAGTACAGCGGGATGATCGCGATCATGCCGGCCATGACGCGGGTGCTGACCAGATACGGAATCGACGGGATCGCCATCGTCTCCAGGGCGTCGATCTCTTCGGAGACGCGCATCGCACCGAGCTGCGCGGTGGAGCCGGCGCCGATGGTCGCGGCGAGGCCGATTCCGGCGATGACCGGCGCTGCGATGCGAACGTTGATGAAGGCGGCGAAGAAGCCCGTCAGTGCTTCGACACCGATGTTGCCCAGCGAGCTGTAGCCCTGAACGGCGATGGTGCCACCGGTGAACAGTGTCAGGAATCCGACGATCACGACGGTGCCACCGATGACGGCGAGCGCACCGGTGCCCATGCTGATCTCGGCGATCAGTCGCAGAGTTTCACGCGGATAACGCATCAGCGCCTTGGGAGCGTGACCGAGAGCCTTCGCGAAGAACAGCGCTTGATCACCGATGCTGTCGATACTGCGAGAGATCGAGCCGATCTGTCGACGTGTGCGCGGGAAGCGTCCCGCTGCGGCCAACGCCATCAGATCTCCTCCCGTCCGTCGTTCGTCGTTCTGTTCACTTCGATCTCTCCGACTGCCGTGTGCCTCATCCGGCCGTCAACTTGATACCGATGGTCGTGATGAGCACGTTGACGACGAAGAGCGCCATGAACGCGAACACGACGGTCTGGTTGACCGCGTCACCGACGCTCTTGGCGCCGCCCTTGACGTTGAGTCCGAGGTAGGCCGCAACCAGGCCGGCGATCATGCCGAACAGTCCTGCTTTGACCATGGAGAGCATGAGCTCACCGAATCCGGTGAGCAGTGTGATGCCGTTGACGAAGGCGCCGGGATTCACGTCCTGGATGAACACGGAGAAGACGAAACCGCCGAGGATGCCGATGGTGCAGACCAGTCCGTTGAGGAGCAGCGCCACTCCCGTCGACGCGAGCACCCGGGGAACGACCAACCGGTGGATCGGATTGATACCGAGCACCTTCATGGCGTCGATCTCTTCGCGAATGGTTCTGGCCGAGAGGTCCGCGCAGATGGCGGTTGCGCCGGCGCCGGCGACGATCAGCACGGTGACGATGGGGCCGACCTGTGTGACGGTACCGAGCGCAGCGCCGGCACCGCTGAGGTCGGCTGCACCGATCTCGCGCAAGAGAATGTTGATGGTGAAGCTGACCAGCACCGTGAACGGGATTGCGACCAGCACCGTCGGCACCATCGAGACTCGCGCCACGAACCAGGCCTGATCGATGAACTCTTGACGCTGGAAGGGGCGGGAGAAGACTGCCCTCAAGGTTTGGGCGGACATCTGAAAGAAGCCACCGACCGCTCGTAATGGCACCTCGACGAGGTCTACCATTCGCCCTCCTCGTCCTTGGTTGCCGCAGTACTGTCTGTTCTCATAGTCCAGCCCCCGACAGCTTGTGACTCAGGTCATATTAACTAGAACGTGTTCACCTGTCAAAAACAAGTGTCCAACTCTAAGAAGTAGCCTCACGGCGACGATCCGAAACCCGAAGGTTCGGGCCATGGGAAGCATCCCTTTTCGGTGCGAATTTCGCCGAAATATCCTGGAAATTAATACTTTTGAATGATCAGCGCTTATCGGCGCCGGATCGAGACCCTGCTACCGCGCCAGCCTTGACCGGGCACGTCGATCGAATATCGCATCGTTCACAGGAATGCAAAATTGGAACACAGTCTAGTTTTTTCGAGACCGTTGGTCTCGTTGTAGAACGCAGGCAGAGTGCCGCGCCCACCGACTCGTGAACACGCTATTTCTACCAGGAAGTGGACACGTAGACCGTCTAAGTGTGAACAACGGTTCTACGTGTCGCGCACCTGAGAATCAGACCCGTCGATCAGCCCAACGCGCGCAGGGCCGCCGATGCCGAGAACATCTTTGCCGGGTCACGGTCAGCGAAGTAGTCACCCATCACCGCGGACAGCGTTTCCGGCGACCAGGAATCTCCCTCGGCGTCGAACCGCTGCTCGACGACGGGCGCCGCCATCAGCGCAACCATCGGTCCGTACACCACGAATACCTGACCGTTGACGGCGTCGGCCGCCGGTGACGCCAGGTACGAGACGAGCGATGCCACATGCTCGGGCGAGAGCGGATCGATGCCGTCGGCCGGCGCGTCACCGAACACACCTTCGGTCATCGACGTCCGTGCCCGCGGGCAGATCGCGTTGGCCCGAACGCCGTAGCGCGAGAGCCCACGTGCGGCCGACAACGTCAGCGCCGTGATTCCGGCTTTTGCAGCGCCGTAGTTGGGCTGCCCTTCCGGTCCGAGAAGGCCCGCCTCCGAAGAAGTGTTGACGATGCGCCCGTACACCGGCGCCCCGGCTTCCTTGGATTTCGCCCGCCAGTAGGCAGCGGCGTTGCGGCACAGGAGGAAATGGCCGCGAAGATGAACTTCGAGTACCAGATCCCAGTCTTCGTCGGACATGTTGAACAGCATCCGGTCGCGCACGACGCCGGCATTGTTGACGACAATATCGACACTGCCGAACTGCCCCTGCGCTGCTTCCATCAGTGCGTCGGCGGTAGAACGCTCACCGACGTTGCCTGCCACGAATTCGACTTTGGCGCCGAGACCGCGGATCTCCTCGAGCGTTGCTTCGACGGCCTCGTTCGGGGCCAGATCGTTGACGACCAACGACGCACCGGCCTTCGCCAGACCGATGGCCTCGAACTTTCCGAGCCCCGATCCGGCACCGGTCACGATGGCGACCTTGCCTTCGAGACTGGTTTCTGGGCTGTTCACAGCATTCATCGAAGCGCTCTCCCGGTTCTCTGCGGTCGTGTGTCGAGTTACCCGGCTCGATTGCCGTGACCCACGAGTTCGCAACTTTAGAACGTGTTCTTGTTTTGGGCAACCATCGTCACGGATGTTCGGTCAGCGCCGCACGCGGGCACTGAGCGATCGCGGAACGGACATCTTCCCAGCGATCCTCCGGCGGACGCACGGAACTGATCACGAGCTCCTCGTTGTCGTCGAGGTCGAAAATATCGGGTGCGATCCCTACGCACACACCGTTTGCCTCGCAACGGTCCAGATCAACCCTGACCTCCATGGCGATTCCTCTTCTCTACTCACTACTACTGGCGCGAACACGGATACGAAACGAGTGCCGCAGGGCTGTGCCGCACACCGTTCCTGGCGATAACACTAGAACCTGTTTCAGTCGTGTGCAATGATTCGAAAAAGTACCGAGAACGGACGTCGAACGATCCGCCGGAGACGGCGAGAGCGTCCCTTGTCGCCGATGTACGCATCGATAGAACCTGTGTCAATCGAATGGTTGGCGCTTTGATTCGTATCTCTATGGAGAGGTAACCATGCACATCACCTACACCCCTGAGCAGCAACAGCTCCAGGAGGAGTTGCGTGCCTACTTCGCACAACTGATGACTCCCGAGCGGCGTGAAGCACTCGCTGCTACGACGGGTGAGTACGGCGAAGGCAATGTGTACCGCGAAGTCGTCGCGCAGATGGGCCAGGACGGCTGGCTCACGCTGGGTTGGCCGAAAGAGTACGGCGGACAGGAACGCTCCGCGATGGACCAGCTGATCTTCACCGACGAAGCTGCCATTGCCGGTGCGCCCGTGCCGTTCCTGACGATCAATTCCGTAGCGCCGACAATCATGCATTTCGGGACGGACGAGCAGAAGGCCTTCTTCCTGCCCAAGATCTCCCGCGGTGAGCTCCACTTCGCGATCGGTTACTCCGAGCCCGAGGCCGGCACCGACCTGGCGTCTCTACGCACGTCGGCCGTCCGTGACGGTGACGATTACGTCATCAACGGGCAGAAGATGTGGACGAGCCTGATCCAGTACGCCGACTACGTGTGGTTGGCGTGCCGCACCGATCCGGAAGCCAAGAAGCACAAGGGAATCAGCATGCTGATCGTCCCGACCACCGCAGAAGGCTTCTCCTACACCCCGGTTCACACCATGGCCGGCCCCGACACCAGCGCCACTTACTACCAGGACGTACGGGTCCCGGCGTCGTCGATAGTCGGCCAGGAACACGGCGGCTGGGCACTGATCACCAATCAGCTCAACCACGAGCGTGTTGCCCTCACCTCGGCCGGACCGATTCTGACCGCGCAGCGTGAGGTCCGCGAGTGGGCACAGAACACCAAGCTGCCCGACGGCCGACGCATGATCGACCAGGAATGGGTGCAGATCAATCTGGCTCGCGTGCATGCCAAGGCCGAGTACCTGAAGTTGATGAACTGGGAAATCGCCTCCGCAACCGATCACGCTCCAGGTCCCGAAGCGGCGTCGGCCAACAAGGTGTTCGGTACCGAATTCGCCACCGAGGCTTACCGCTTGCTGATGGAGATCCTCGGATCCTCCGCCACGATCAGGCAGAACTCCCCCGGCGCTCTTCTACGCGGACGCATCGAACGCATGCATCGTTCTTCGCTGATCCTGACGTTCGGCGGCGGTACCAACGAAGTGCAACGCGACATCATCGGCATGACAGCTCTGCGGCTTCCCGCATCGAAGCGATAAGGACCAACGATCATGGAATTCACCCTTACCGAGGCCCAGCAGGACCTGTCCGGACTGACACGATCCGTCGTCACCGAACTGGTCACCAACGACCGCCTTCGTGAACTCGACGCCGCCGAAGACCGTTTCGACGCCCTCTTGTGGAACGCTCTGGCTTCGGCCGGCGTTCTCGGTGCGGCCCTTCCGGAATCGGTGGGCGGCGACGGATTCGGTGTCCTCGAGCAGTGCAGCATCCTGGCCGAACTCGGCCGCGGCGTCGCAGCTGTTCCGTTCCTGACGTCCATCGTCGGGTCCGCCGCAGCGATAGCCGAATTCGGCTCGGACAAGCAGCGCGACGACTGGGCAAGCGCTGCCGCTGCCGGTGAGAAGATACTCACCGCGGCCCTCGCCGAGGAATACAACGACGACCCGGCGCACCCGATCACGCGTGCCGAGAAGACCGCCGATGGTTGGCGCATCGACGGAGCAAAGATCACCGTCGACAGTGCTCCGCTCGCAGATCTGTTCCTCGTCCCCGCCATCACCGAGGACGGTGTCGCGGTCTTCCTCGTCGAACCGTCGGACGCGGGCGTGAGCATTACCAGGCAATCGACCACGGATTTCTCGAGTGCGGCCCTGGTCGAGTTCGATTCGGTGCAGATCCCGGCCGATCGTGTTCTCGGCTCGGTTGCCCAAGGATCCGACATCGCGGCGTGGATCGTCGAACGAATTCAGCTCGGTTCCAGCGCCTACCAGTACGGGGTGCTCGATCAAGCGCTGAAGCTGACCGCCGAATACGCCACCGAGCGTGTGCAGTTCGGCCGTCCGATCGGTAGTTTCCAGGCCGTGGCCCAGCGCCTCGCCGACGGATACATCGATGTCAAGGGCGTTCGCCTGACTCTCTGGGCCGCAGCGTGGCGTCTGAGCGAAGGACTTCCGTCCGACGGGGCCGTGCAGACGGCCAAGTTCTGGGCTGCAGATGCGGGACACCGCGTCGGGCACACCGCTGTTCACGTTCACGGCGGTGTTGGTCTGGACGAGGACCATCCGGTTCACCGCTACTTCCTCGCGGCCAAGCATCACGAGTTCCTGCTCGGCAACGCAACAGATCAGCTTCGCGCTCTGGGCAAGGAACTTGCCGCAGTTCCTGCCTGAGTGCGTCCCACCGAGTGGAAATCCATGACCTGGTCCGAGACGAATCGATGATGATGCAGCTATGAGTCAGAGCCCCACTGTTTCCGATCTGCTCCTCGGAGTCAGCGAGATCGACGACCGCGGTATCCGTTTCGAGGACCAGGTCATCACCTGGCGCGAGCACATTCAAGGCGCGTTCGATCGAGCAGCGCTGCTGGACACGCTGCTCGATCGAACGCGCCCCCGGCATTTCGGTCTTCTGATGGAGAACGTCCCCGAATTCTCACTATTGCTCGGCGCAGCATCGTTCTCGGGTTCGGTTGCTGCCGGACTGAACACGACCAGGCGCGGCCCGGCATTGGCGCGAGACATCCAACTCTCCGACTGTCAGGTCATCTTCACCGAGAACAACCAGGCACATCTACTCGACGACGTCGATCTCGGTGACGTCCGGGTGATCAACGTGGATTCTCCGGCCTGGACGCAATTGTTGGCGCCCTTCGCCGATACACCGGCCTACGCGTCGACGGCGCAGCCCGACGATCTGTTGATGCTCATTTTCACTTCCGGAACAAGCGGTGATCCCAAAGCGGTTCGGTGCACGCACCACAAGTTGGCCTCTCCCGGAGTCATGCTTGCCGATCGTTTCGGGCTCGGCGCCGACGACGTCGTCTACATGGCGATGCCCATGTTCCATTCCAACGCCATGATGGCGGCGTGGACGGTCGCGCTGCACGCTCGTGCGGGAATTGCCATGCGCCGCAAGTTCTCCGCTTCGGGCTTTCTGCCCGACGTTCACAAGTACGGAATCACGTACTCCAACTACGTCGGAAAGCCGTTGTCCTTCATCGCTTCCACCCCCGAGGTGCCGAACGAGCGGGACAACACCTTGAAGATCATGTACGGCAACGAGGGTTCGGCGCCCGCCGTCGCCACCTTCATCCGGCGCTTCGATGCCCGCGTCATCGACGGGTTCGGTTCCACCGAGGGCGGCATTTCGATTTCCGCGGCGCCGGTGCCGAGGACCGGCGCCCTCGGACTTCTCCCGGACGGAGTCAAGATCCTCGATCCCGAGACCGGAGCCCCATGCCCGCCTGCAGTCTTCGACGCCGACGGCCGGATCACCAATGCCGACGAGGCAACCGGTGAACTGGTCAACGTCACCGGCCCAGGCACATTCGCCGGGTACTACAAGAACCCGGAAGCCGACGCCGAGCGAATGCGCAACGGCCAGTACTGGAGCGGCGATCTGGCGTACACCGACGTCGACGGCTACGTCTACTTCGCGGGACGCAGTTCCGGTTGGCTACGAGTGGACGGCGAGAACATCGGCGCCGCACCCATCGAACGCTCGCTCGTCGGTTACCCGGGCTTCGCGCAGGTGTCCGTGTACGCAGTCCCCGACAGCGATGTCGGCGACCGCGTCATGGCGTCGGTGATTCCGGTCGGCGACGTCGACAACTTCGACCCGGCAGCCGTAGCCGAATACATCGATTCCCGGCCGGAACTCGGGCCGAAGCAGAAGCCGACCTTGATCCGCGTGTGCAGTGAGTTCCCTAGAACGGCGACGTTCAAGGTGGTCACTCGAACGCAGAGCGCCGAACGATGGAACACATCCGATCCGGTGTGGATCCGCCGGCGCGGAGAATCCGACTTCCAATTACTCACTCCCGAAATGGCACTCGGCCTCGAGAAGACGCGAGAGCCCGTCTAGTCCGATATCTCAGTAGCGCTGAGCAAGCGGTTTGTGCGCAGACACCGTTTTGTAGAACTCGGTGAGCCGAAGCTGTGATGCCGCTGCATCGTCGATCACCACCGTCGCATGTGGATGTAGTTGGAGGACCGATGCCGGGCACACCGCGGCCAGCGGCCCCTCGACGGCAGCGGCAATCGCAGCGGCCTTGTGCTCGCCGGTCGCGATCATCACCAGATGCTTTGCTTCGCAGATAGTTCCGAGGCCCTGGGTGATCACATGCCGTGGTACGTCGTCCGGACTCTCGAAGAATCGGGCGTTGTCGGTTCGAGTCTGTTCCGTCAGCGTCTTGACCCGGGTCCTCGAATTCAGCGAGGACGTCGGTTCGTTGAAACCGATGTGACCGTTGCCGCCGATGCCCAGTAGTTGTACGTCCACCGGACCATTCGACGCAATCGCCCGGTCGTAGGCTGCCGCGGCGGCAAATGGATCCGGCGCGGTGCCGTCGGGGCTGAATACCCTTGCCGCGTCCAGGTCCAGGTGATTCACCAGTTCGGTGCGGATCACCTGGGCATACGACTCCGGGTGCCCTTCCGGCAGGCCGACGTATTCGTCCAACAGGAACGCCTGCACGCCGGCAAAACTCAACCCGTCCTCGCGGTGACGGCGCGCGAGTTCGCGGTACACAGAGAGCGGTGAAGATCCTGTCGCCAGGCCCAAAGTCCGTGCACCTGAATGCACCGCGTGTTCGAAGATGTCGGCAACAACGGTGCCGGCCGCCTCCGCACTGTCGACAATGACAATTTCCATCGGTTGATTCCTCAGCTTTCGGTGTTGTTCATGAGCCAGTTCCCAGCGGCCATGACGGCGCGGGTTTCGAGTTCTGGACCGGTGACGATCAGATCGGCGCGGCAACCCGGCAAGAGGTCGCCGACCATTCCGGCCAGCCCCATCAGCGAAGCAGGCGTTGCCGTCGCCGCGATGACAGCCGAAAGCAGATCGACGCCGGCGTGATTGACCGCCCGGCGGACTATGTCCATCAACCGACTCGTCCCGCCGGCAATGGCCGTTTCCCCCTGGCCGGCCAATCGCGCCACGCCATCGACCACGTCGACGTCGAGAGGCCCGAGTGGGTAACGGCCGTCGGGCATTCCGGCGGCAGCCATCGCGTCGGAGACCAACGCGATCTGATGCGGACCGACAAGATCGAACACCATCGCTACCGTCTCGTCGGCCAGATGTACTCCGTCCCCGACCAACTCGACCACCATCTGTCCTTTCGCCGCCGCGGCAAGACATGCCGCCACTGCGCCGGGAGCACGGTGATGCATCGGAGCCATACCGTTGAACAGGTGAGTGGCACTGAGCGGTGCATGCGCCGAGTGTGCGATCGAACGTGTCGCAATCGGGTTGGACGCATCGGTGTGTCCGATACTCACGACGGCACCGTGACGCTCCAGCAATGAGGCAAGTTCGTCGAAGTGTGCTGTCTCCGGAGCGATCGTCATCGAGCGAATGTGCCCACGGCCGGCTTCGAGCAGCGACTCGAGCAGAGCCGGGTCGCCGTCGAGAATGCTGTCGGGATCCTGGGCGCCACAACGAAGTACCGAAAGGAATGGACCTTCCAGGTGAATTCCGGCCAGCGTGCCCTCGTCCACCAGTCCTGCCAGGAGCTCGATGCGACTGCGCAGGATCTGCGGCGGCGCGGAGACGAGCGAGCCGATCACCGAGGTCGTGCCGTTCGTCCGATGGTGATCGGCAGCCACGGTTGATCCGAACTCGTCTGCCTCGGGGAAACCGAATCCGCCGGCGCCGTGGCAGTGAACGTCCACCAAACCCGGAATGATCGTTGTTCCCGCAGCTGCCCGTTCGGGTAACGGGTCGGTTCGCTGCGACGCGGGTCCGGCCCACACCACACGATCACCGGCGATCTCGACAACCCCGTCCGACAGCAATCGACCACCGGTCACCAATTGTCCACGCAGAATTTGTCCACGAAGTATCACGACATCACCTGCGGTACAACGGGAACTTCGGTATCCGCGATCGACAACTCACGGAGCACGGCGTCCGCGAGCACGTAGTGCCCTTGTTCGTTCGGATGGAACGCGTCAGCCAGGAGAGCCGGCGGTGGGCCCTCGGGAGAATGGGCCGTCCACTGAGCGTAGTGGTCGACGAACACCACACGCGTCGAGGCGGCAACCTGTCGCACGACCTCGACGTACTGAAGCAATCCCGCTCTGGTGGGCGCATTCTCGACGTCGATCGGTGGCGGCGTCTGCAGGATCGGCACCGCACCGATCGCTCGCGTCCGGAAAATCATGTCCGAGAGGTCGTCTCGAAACCGCTCCAGTCCTTCTTCGCCATTCAATGCGTCATTCGTACCGAGCATGATCAACACCACCGAGGGTTCGAACACTTCGATGCGGTGTGCGAAACCTGCACGCACATCGGAGGATCGATTGCCGCTCACCCCGGTGTTGACAAGGACGTGGTTGAACAAGGAAAGTTCACCACGGACGCGCTCGGCGCAGTGTTCGACGTAACTTCGATGACCGTCGGTGTGCGTCAATCCCTGAGTGATGCTGTCGCCGGTGAAGACCCACCGGATCGGCGTCGACGAGTCTACGAGCAAAGTCTCCAGTCGAATCCGTTCAGCAGTCTTGGACTTCAAAGCCTTCGACGTCGGGGTCACACCCTCTGCCTTTCGGCGCCCGATACTGCGGCTGCAAATTTCGACGTGATGAACGCCGGATCCGTGATTGCGGTTCCCACAACCACCGAGTCCGCACCCAGGGCGATGGCGCGTGCCGCATCCTCCGGGCTGTGGTATCGCCCCTCGGCGATGAGGACTACATCTGGAAGTGCCTGCCGCAGTTCCGAGATCAGCTCCAGGTCCGGACCTGCCAGATGTCGGCTGCTCTCCGTATATCCCGCCAGTGTGCTGGAGATGATGTCGGCGCCCGCCGCGGCGGCAGCGATGCCGTCCTCGAGGGTTCCGCAGTCGGCCATGACGAGGCCGCCGCGATCATGGACCGCGTCGACGGTGTCGGCAAAGGTCAACCCGTCCGGACGAGGTCGCAGCGTGGCGTCGACAGCCACGATCTGCGCACCCGAATCCACGACTTCGAGGGCTGATTCCCTTGTCGGCGTGATGAACACGCCCTCCGAGCCGATCTTCGTCAAACCGATCACCGGTACCTTCACTGCCGACACGACTGCGGCGACATCCGGGGTTCCGCCCACACCGCCGCAGCGGATCGCCACTGCACCGCCGTCGACCGCGGCGCGGGCCATCCTCTCGATGGTCCCGGTGTCGCGCAAGGCATGGCCGTGTCCGGCCTGACAGGACACGATCAGCTTCCCGCTGATGATCGTGAGCAGTTCTTCGACAGTCACGGTGTTACCTCGATTCGTGTTGCGGCGGCCAGGAGCGCAGCTCCGACGAGCGGCGCATCGGTGCCCAAACGGGCAGGAAGAATGGCGGTTTCGGCAATGGGACCCATCGCTTCCACCCGGAAAGCGGACGTCAGCGGCGACAAGAGGTCGGCTCCGATCTGGGCTGCGCCGCCGCCGATGACGATCACCTCGGGATCGAATGCGGTGGCGACGCCGGCCAGGACTCGGCCGAGCAGAGTACCGGCGTCGGTGACCACGGCACGGGCGATCGGGTCGCCGGAGCGCATGAGTGCCACCACCTTCTGCAACGGTTGAGTGGGCACACCCGCCCGCGCTGCGTACTCGGCCGCCATCGCCGGGCCAGAGGCGACTGCCTCGAGGTGATCGGTTCTACCGCAACCGCAACCTATCGCCCCGGAGACCGGAACCAGCAGATGCGCGAGCTCGCCGGCTGTTCCGTGGGCGCCGTGATACAGCTGTCCGCCCACGGTCAACGCGCCACCGATTCCAGTACCGATCGAGACGAACAGTGCAGAGCTTCGACCGCGACCGGCGCCGATCATGTTCTCGCCGTGGGCCATCGCGCGCACGTCGTTGTCCACCGTCACCGGTAGACCCGAGTGCGCCTCGAGTTCCCCGCGAACCTCGGCGCCACTCCATCCGGACAGAATGTCGGAGGCGAAGACGACGCGGCCACGCACCCGATCGATGATTCCCGGTGCACCGACTCCGATTCCGGCTACCGTGTGATCCGCCCTCAAACGGTCGACCAACGCGGTGGCGGTCTCGAGAACAGCCTCCCTACCGGCCGTCGGTGTTGCCGCACGAACGGTGTCGATCACGTCTCCGTCGGACGTCACCACCGCGGCAGCCACTTTGGTGCCGCCGATGTCGATGCCGATCCATCGCTTCTGCCCAGATGTCATGTCAGAGGAGCCCGGCCTGTTCCAGAACGACCTTGATCGTTGCGGTCTCGGACTCGTCGAGCGAGAGCATCGGGGCGCACATCGTGTTGCCGGTGATGACGCCGCGCAGGGCCAGAGCCGTCTTGAATGCGCCCAGACCCGCGGCACCGGCACTGACGCGACCCGGTGTCGGTGCCTCGACGATGGAGAACAGATCGGTGAGTCGATCCTGCTCGGCCTTCGCCGCCGCCCAGTCTCCTGCCTGCGCAGCGCGCCACAGTCGCACGTAACCGTGGGGGTCCACGTTGGCCAGGCCGGGCACAGCGCCCGAAGCACCCATCAGCAGGCATCCGTCGACGACTACCTCGTGCCCGGTGAAGACGGCGAAGTTTTCGAGCCCGGCCGACTGACGGAGCAACATACGGAAACTGACGTCGTCGCCGCTCGAATCCTTCACGCCGGCGATGACTCCCTCGCGACCGAGCTCGACCAGCATTGCCGCGCTGAGCTTGCTGTGGACACGAACCGGGACGTCGTAGGCGAACAACGGAAGATCCACTGCAGCGTGGATGGAGCGGAAATGCGTTGCCGTCTCGGCTGCGTCGGTGATCGCGTAGAACGGCGCCGTCGCGACGATGGCATCCGCACCCGCTTCGCGCGCCTGCTCGGCGACGGCGATGACCCGGTTGGTGGTCATGTCGTTCACTCCGACGAGGACCGGTACCTGGCCGCCGACGTGACCGATGGCCGTCTGCACCACCTGGGCGCGCTGAGCGTCGGTGAGGTAACCGACCTCACCCGAGGAACCGAGGACGAACAAGCCGTCGACTCCGGCTTCGATCTGCAGTGAGAGCAGGCGTTCGAGCGACGTGGTGTCGACCTCGCCCTCGAGCGTCAGTGGTGTGACGATCGGCGGGACGATTCCGCTGAAGGTGGTGGTTTCCGTGCTCATGAGGTCTCCATATGTTGGTTGTCGGATTGAGTTGTGGGTGCGGCTGTCAGGGAGAGACGGAGACCGGCTGACCGCTCGAGGCGGACAGATAGGCAGCATCGATCACGCGCATCGACGCGCGGGCGTCTGCCACGGTGTAGTCGGGTTCGGTCCGTGTGGGAAGTCGATCGAGCACGTGAGAGAGAAAGCTCGACACCGCGTTGTCCGAACCGAAGCCGCCGATGGGTAGTGCGGTCACGTCTCCCGAGGATGCGAAGTGGGTCACCGCGGGTTTGTCGTCGTCGGAACTCGCGTATCCGTGGGAGCCGAGGACCCGAACCGTCGCGGTATTCGCGCCGAAACCCGGTGCTGCGGGGATTCTTCCGACGGTCACCGTCGCGGTGACGCCGTTTTCCAGGGCGAGCGAGATCAACGCCGTGTCTTCGACTCCGAACTGCTGGTGGGCCCCGCCGTAGAGTGTGCTCGTCTCGGCGTACACCTCGGTGACGTCCAGGCCGGTGAGGTATCTGAGGTAGTCGGCGGCGTAACCGGCGAAGTTCACTACTTCTCCCCCGCCGGACAACGCGGGATCCACCACCAGTTCGGGACGCTCGACGGACGTCGCGAAATGTGTTCCGCTTGCCAGGAACTCGATGTCCACGTGGCGCGGCAGTCCGAGGTTTCCGGCATCGATCCAGCGGCGCAGTCGCCGGAGCGCAGGTGAATGAGTGCGGTTCACCACCGTACAGATTCGCCCGTTCGACCGTGCCGCTTCCTCGACCGCCGCGGCCTCCGACTCGTCGATACCCACCGGCTTGTCCACCAGGACGTCGAGTCCCGCGTTCAGTGCGGCAATCGCAAGCCGTGCATGCCTGGTCGGCTCACTGCAGATGATCGCCAGGTCTATCCGTTCGGGGTCGAGCATCTCGCCGAGTTCGTCGATCCACTCGATGTCTGCGGCCTTTGCCATCGCGATTCCGTCCTCACGAATCCAATCGGGGACCGAGGATTCGTCGGAGGCCCCGACCAAGCTCACTCGAGGATCGGAGCGCAACAGGTCCGCATAGGAGCCGGCATGCCTTACGCCGCTGACAAATCCGACGCGGATCGAACCGGTGCCGGTCATTGGTGTTCTCCGATCGAAATCGCGCGGCCGGTGTCGAGTGACTGTTGTGCAGCGATGGCAGTCGCGAGAGCTGCACGTACCTGCCAGTTCTCGACTATCGGGGTCGCGGAACCGTCGAGAGTGGCGATCCAGTGGCGCATCTGATGCGCCATCGCATCTTCGATCGACGACGGCGGCGCGTTTGTCGTATCCGTCATCAGGCCCGGGTCGTCGCCGGTGTCGTGCGCGAGCGTGCCGGATGTCCCCGACACCACGATCCGGCGTACCATCTTTCCCGATTGTGGTAGAGCGTAAGCCAATTCGATGAGCGCCAGCGATCCGTCCTCGAAGCGAACGGTCAGATGGAAGCTGTCGTGCACGGGCATCCCCGCCGCGAAGGTGGGGAAACTACGAGCGAACACACGGATCGGACGACGACCGATCAGCCACGTCACCAGATCGAGAGCGTGGGTTCCGTTGTGAACGGGGTGACCACCCGAGCGTTCCTTGTCGTGTTGCCAGCCTCGCCAGCCCCCTGGCCAGACGTGGCCGGTGTACCAACTGAGGTGGATCAACCGGGGGTCGCCGATGACGCCTTGTGCAACCGAGTTTCCGATCGAGGAGATCGACGGCTGGAATCGTACGGTCTGTCCGACCATCAGTGAGGCGCCGCCACCTTCGGTGGCCTCGACCATCGCGTCGAAGTCCGCGACTGTCAGCGCGGCCGGCTTCTCCACGTGCACATGCTTTCCCGCGCGGCCTGCGGCTATCGTCACGGGCGCGTGGTCCGGAGTGGCCCCGACGACGTTGACCGCGTGCACGCTCGGGTCTGCGAGAATCTTCGCCAGATCGGTACTGGCCTTCGCGCCCGGCGCCAATGCCGCAACCGATGCGGCCCGGTCCAAGTCACTGCCGAATACGTAGGCGACTTCGACCGACGGGATGCGCGCCAAGGCGCTGACGTGGTCCCGCGCGATTGCGCCGCTGCCGATGACGGCTACACGCACGGTCACTTCGCACTTACCGACAGCGCTGCCGGTTCCGCGCCACCGAGTCGCACCTGTTCGGCGACGACGAGTGCGCGTTCACGTGCGTATGTCAACGGTGAGCCGGAGTCAGCCTTGCCGTCGAGAACTGCTGCCATCTCGTCGATTTCGTGGCGAATCGCAGCCTGCATCCACAGCGGGGATCCTCCGTTACCCGAGTTGTACTTCTGCGTCCTGCTCGCAGAGTCGATCAACGATTGATTCTCGGCGTCGACGTCGAAGATCGGCCACGACTCTTCGACCCGTCCCCCGCGCAGTCGGCTGACCCGGCCGGTGTGGAAGTCCGCGTGGACCGAGCCTTCGGCGGCATCGACCGTCAGCTCCCACGAAGAAGTGTGTGAACGCGTCGAGATGGTGTGTCTGCCGATCGCGCCGCCGGCGAACGACACCACTGTGTTGCGGAAGCCGTCGTCCGCGGTGGCGATGCTCGACACGGCAGTCACCTCGCCGCCGAGCCAGCACATCAGGTCCAGTTCGTGAATCTCGTGAGTCAGTTCTCCACCCGTTCGGCTCTTGTCGAGCTTCCACCACTGTGGATCTGCGCCGTCGGTGTCGATCCAGCGCGAGCGAGACGTTTCGATCGCAGCGACCTCGCCGAGCTCCCCCGACGTCAGCAGGTCCGCCAGACGTCGTACACCCGGCATCATCCGCATGATGTGCCCGACCATCAACGGCGAACCGCTCGCGTCGGCGCTCGCGATCATGTTCTGCGCATCGACCAGTTCGACGGCAAGTGGCTTCTCGACAAAAACTGCCTTGCCGTGTTCGAGTGCCGCGATGGCAGGTTCGGCGTGCGCGTGATTGGGCGTCGCGACGACAACGAGGGCCAACTCCGGGTCAGCGGCCACCGCGTCGTGATCGTCTGTCGGGGTTGCCGAGAACTCTGCGGCGACATCCTTGGCCCGCTCGAAGTCACGGTCGCACAGCATCGCCAGTTCGAAACGTGGATGGGCAGCCAGCTCGCGAGCGAGGGAACTACCGAAGAATCCGCAACCGACCACACCGACTTTGTATCGGGTCATGAAGTCTCCAAAGATTGGATGAGGGATGTCCTATGTTATACGGCCAGCGTCATCGGTCGTCAATTCGACGTCGGTAACGCAGTCTTCATCTATGCAGGTGAGCGCACTATTTTTGGTTCAAAACCGGCGAAACGTCCAAGTTCAGCGCCGCCAGTTCCGAAGATTCTCTAGACGCTTTCTGATCCACAATGTAAGTTACGCAACATCGGACGTCGAACATAGGACATCCCCTATCCACTCCCTTGATGTCCCGCTCCCCGCCTTGGAGGCCGCCTTGAAGAACGAACGACCGCTGAGCTCCGCGTTCACACGCCGAGACCTGTTCCGGTACACCGGGCTACTGGGAGCTGCAGCAGGTATCACCGCGACTCTCGCGGCCTGTGGCGGCGGCCCGTCGTCGACCTCGGTTGTCGGCGGTTCCCCGAGCACCGGCGATCTGACCACCGCCATCGGATACGGCAACGACCAGAGCTTCGACCCGATGCAGACTGCATCCGGTTTCCTCATGGCAGCGGTCAACCACGTCTACGAGGGACTGCTCGAAAACGATCCAGGCACCGGTGAGACGTATGCGGCGCTCGCACAGGCCGTCCCGACCGACGCCACCGCCTCGAGCTGGACCATGAAAATCCGCGAGGGCGCAACCTGGCACGACGGCACTCCGGTCACCTCGGACGACGTCGTCTTCACCTTCGATCGCATCCTCGATCCACAGCAGAACGTACTGATCCGCTCCTTCTTCTCCTCCTGGTTGCAGTCCGTCACCAAGGTCGACGACCAAACGGTGACCCTGAACTTCAACTACCCGTTCAGCGCTGCCGCACAGCGTCTCTCGATCGCCAAGATCATGCCCAAGCACGTCTTCGACGGCCACTGGGACGAGGCCAAGTCCGGAACGCTGGTCGTCGGTTCCGGTCCGTACAAGCTCAAGAGCCACACCCCCAAGAGCAACACAGCTTTCGAGGCGTTCGAGGCGTACAACGGGCCGCGTCCGGCCAACTTCGCGACCATGAACTGGCTCTCCATCGTCGACACCTCCTCACGCATCGCGCGCGTCTCGGGCAACAATGCCGGTGCACAACTCGCCGACAACATCCCCGTCGCCAACGTCCCTACCCTCACCTCCGGTGGGCGCACCGTCGAGGGCAACCCGGGCATGAACCTCATGTACCTGCTCTTCGACACCACTCAGGCACCGTTCGACGACGTTCGTGTTCGCCAGGCGATGTTCTATGCGATCAACACCCCGAAGATGATCGAGATCGCCCTCGGCGGCAAGGCAGCACCGGCCACGAGCTACCTGTACGAGCGCAACCCCGACTACGCGCGAGCGTCCACCGTCTACTCGTACGATCCGGACAAGGCCCGCTCGCTTCTCGCTGCCGCCGGTGTAAGTGGCCTCGACCTGACGCTGCTCTCCACCAACGTCAGCTGGTTGGCCGACTGCTTGCCGACCATCAAAGAGTCTTGGGATGCAGTCGGATTCAACACGACGCTCGAACCGCAGGACACCAGCGCCATGGTGAGCAAGCTCAACAGCGGCCAGAAGTTCCAGATCGCTGCGGGTACGTCCAACCCACAGGCGTTCGGCAGCGACGTCGACCTCCTCGTGCGCTACACGTACAGCAAGGGCGGCCTGTGGACGAAGACCTACGCCAAGTGGGACGACACCCCCGAGGCACAGAAGATCTACGCCACCATGGACGAGGCCACCCGCGAGACAGACCCGGCAAAGCGCAGCACCCTTGTGCAGTCGTACCTGAACCAGATCGCCGAAAACGCTGTCTACTATCCGGTTCTCCATCAGGAACTCCTGACTGCGTGGGATCCGAAGAAGATCGCCGACGTCACTCCGCTGCCGTACCCCGGCGTCAACCTGCTTCAGGCGAAGCCGGCCTGATACCCGCCCGCTCGGCCGTTTCCCACAACTGAGAGATTCCCCGATGGCAAGAGTCCTCCCCATGCTGATCAGGCGATTACTGATACTGATCCCCCTGATCCTCGGCATCATCGCGTTCGTCTTCATCGTGATGCAGTTCGCGCCCACCGATCCCGCAACGGCGGCGTTCAACGGCGGCAACCCGACTGCGGAACAGTTGCAGCAGTTCAAGGAAGAGAACGGACTGCTCGATCCGCTTCCGCTGCAATACGTTCACTTCGTGACCGATCTGGTCAGCGGCAATATGGGTGACAGTCTGATTTCCGGTACCCCGGTGTTGGACTCGATCTCCACCGCTCTGCCACTGACCATTCAGCTCACGGTTCTCGGACTGGTGATCGCCATCGTGCTCTCGCTGATCTTCGGTGTCACCAGCGCACTGTTCCGCGATCGTTGGCCGGATCAGGTCATCCGAGTGATCTCCCTCGGTGGTGTGGCAGCACCGTCATTCTGGTTGGCACTGCTGATGATTCAGTATCTGGCCGTCCAACTCGGATGGTTCCCCACCGGTGGCTACGTCAATCCGAGCGACTCCGTCACCGACTGGCTCTGGTACATGGCGCTCCCGGCGCTGTCCCTGTCACTGCCCGTCGCGGCACAACTCACGCGCATCATCCGCACGTCGATGGTCGAGGAGTTGGACAAGGACTACGTCCGTACCGCGATCGGCAGCGGCCTGCCCTATCACGTGGTGATCGGGCGAAATGTCTTGCGTAACGCACTGATCAACCCGCTCACCGTCCTGGGTCTACGGGTCGGATACCTCCTCGGTGGCGCTGTGGTCATCGAGCAGATCTTCGGTCTTCCCGGAATGGGTCAGCTCATGATCAACGGCGTCACCAACGGTGACCCCGCAGTAGTTCAGGGTGTTGTCATCGTCATCGCGGTCGGCTTCGTCGTCGTCAACCTCGCCGTCGACATCCTCTACCTGCTCGTCAATCCACGACTTCGGAGCGCAGCATGATGAGAAGAAAACTCACCGAGAAGCTTTCGCGACCCGGCATCACCTTTTCTCGCTTCCCTCTCTCGGCCTGGCTGTCGATGGCGGTTCTCGCGATCATCGTGCTCGCCTGCCTCTTCGCGCCACTGATCACGCAGTACACCCCGCTCGAACAGGCGGTGGGTACCGCGGGCCCCAGCGCCGATCACTGGTTCGGTCAGGACAGTCTCGGCCGAGATCTGTTCAGCCGCTTGCTCTACGGCGGACGTTGGTCGTTGACCATCGGTCTCGGGTCCACCTTCCTCGCATTGTGCGCCGGTGCTCTCATCGGGTCGGTCGCCGCAACGAGCCGAAAAGGCGTCGACGAGACCATCATGCGAGTGCTCGACGTGGTCATGGCGTTCCCGGGCATCGCGCTCGCTGCCGTACTCGTCGCAGCCTTCGGTGGTTCGATTCCGGTTCTGATCGTCACTATCGCGTTCCTCTACACACCGATGGTGGCCCGCGTCGTTCGCGCGAACGTTCTCGCTCAGTACGGTGAGGACTACGTCGCGGCCGAAAAGGTCATCGGCGCAAGAACTTCACACATCGTCGTCAAGCACGTCGTAGCCAACTGTGCTGCGCCGGTTCTCGTCTTCTGCACTGTCATGGTCGCGGACGCCATCGTGCTGGAGGCCAGCCTGTCGTTCATCGGAGCAGGTGTCCGTCCCCCGGATCCGTCGTGGGGATCGGTGATCGCCGACGGCAAGAACATGGTCCTTCTCGGTGGTTGGTGGGCAACGGTGTTCCCCGGTCTGCTGATTCTTCTGACGGTGCTCTCCCTCAACGTGCTCGCCGAGGGCCTGACGGACGCGATGGCCGATCCGAGTCTGAAGAAAACCAAGAAGACGCCCTCCGCACTGGAAGCAGCGCAGACTGCCGCAGCGGAGGAGACCTCCAACGAGCTCATTCTGGAGGACGAAGCCGCATCGGTCGCCAACACTCCGGAGTTGATCGACGACTTCGCCGACCCGAGCGTCGTGAAAGATGTCCTGAAGCCGGCGGCCGAGCCGACTCCTCTCGAAACTCACCTGAAGATCCTGGCGGAAACCGAGCGGTCTCGGTCCGATCGTCTTGTGTACGAGGGCGATGCAGCGCCCCTCCTCGAGGTCCGCAATCTCACGATCCGGTTCCCCGAACGCTACGGAGACACGGCGATCGTCGACAACGTGAGCTTCACCGTCCGCCCGAACGAGACGATGGCACTGGTCGGCGAGTCCGGTTGCGGAAAGTCGCTCACTTCGCTGGCGATCATGGGTCTACTGCCCAAGACAGCAGTGGTGACCGGCGAGATCCTGTTCGACGGCGTCAATGTCCTCGAACTGAACAACCGGGAGCGAAACAAGCTGCGCGGACACGACATGGCGATGATCTACCAGGATGCGCTGAGTTCTTTGAACCCGGCGATGCTGATCCGCGCGCAGTTCAAGCAGCTCACCAAGCGCGGCGGTACCCGCACAGCCGAGGAACTGCTCGAACTCGTCGGACTCGATCCGGTGCGCACTCTCTCCAGCTACCCACACGAGCTTTCCGGTGGTCAGCGTCAGCGCGTTCTGATCGCCATGTCGCTCACCCGCAGTCCGCGGTTGATCGTCGCGGACGAGCCCACCACCGCTCTCGACGTCACCGTCCAGGCGCAGGTCGTGGACTTGCTCAACGATCTTCGGGAAAAGCTCGGCTTTGCCATGGTTTTCGTGAGCCACGATCTTGCACTCGTTGCTTCACTCGCTCACAAGATCACGGTGATGTACGCCGGTCAGGTCGTCGAGTCTGCGCCCACCAGCGATCTACTCGTCGATCCGCGTCACGAATACACTCAGGGCCTCCTCGGCGCCGTTCTCTCCATCGAGGACGAGGCTCCGCGGCTCCACCAGATCCAGGGAACCGTACCGTCGCCCGGCAGCTTCGCCACCGGTGACCGTTTTGCCGAACGTTCCCTGCGTCCGGATTCCGATCCAAACCGAAAGCCCGAGATGGTTCGGATCGGCGAGACCGAGCATTTCTTCGCGAACCAGTCCGCGACTCCCGCACACGCAGAATCGGAATTGGAGAGCGTGCGATGACTACAGCTGAAGCACCCATCCTGGAACTGAAGAACATTCACGTCGTCCACAAGACCCGTTCGGGATCACTGTTCAAACCCGGCACGGTTCACGCGGTCAACGATGTCAGTATCGTCGTACGACGAGGGGCGACGATCGGCATCGTGGGCGAGTCGGGTTGCGGCAAGTCCACTCTGGCCAAAGTCATGGTCGGATTGCAGAAACCGACGTCGGGCGACGTGGTATTTCGCGGCCGAAGCGCTCTGACCCGGTCGGCGGGCGTGCGCAAGGAGTTCGGGCGGGCGATCTCGATCGTCTTCCAGGACCCGGCTACCGCGCTCAATCCGCGAATGACGGTGGCCGACATCCTCACCGATCCGCTCGACGTCCACGGCATCGGCAACCGCGCGAGCCGAACCGCCCGAGTTCGCGAGCTGGTCGGTTTGGTCGGACTCCCCCAATCTGCGCTCGAAGTCATCCCGAGCCAGATCTCCGGCGGTCAGCGTCAACGTGTCGCGATCGCGCGTGCGCTCGCGCTCGAGCCTGACGTCATCGTGGCCGACGAACCGACGTCGGCTCTCGATGTCTCGGTGCGAGCGCAGATCCTGAACCTGCTCAGCGACATCAAGGCTCGGTTGGGGCTCGGCATGGTGTTCATCTCGCACGACATCCAGACGGTGCGGTACGTCTCCGACACGATCGTCGTCATGAACGCCGGGCGGATCGTCGAGCAGGGGACGGCCCAGGAAGTATTCGACAACCCGTCGGATGCGTACACGGCCAAACTGCTGGGCGCGGCGCCCAGTCTCCTGCAACGCACCGTTGACGTGGGTTGACCAATGGAGCGGATGACCGGACATAGGATGAAGGACGTTCGTATCAGAAAAGGGGAATCGATGTCTGTCCGGAGTGGCACACAGGGCGCTCGTTTCAGCGCGCAAAACCGCATGCGCGCACTTCAGACGGACATCATGAACTTGATCCTCGAACGCAGACTCTCCCCCGGCGACCCGATGCCCACCGAGGCCGAACTGTCCGAGGAATTGGGTATCGGCCGGAACACCCTCCGCGAGGCACTCAAGGTTCTGCAGGCCTTGGGCGTCGTCGAGATCCGTCACGGTTTCGGAATGTTCGTCGCCCCGAGCAACTTCGACGCTCTCGCCGACGGCCTGACCTTCCGTGGCCGGTTGTCGTTGCAGGGCACCGGGCACGAGGCGATGGAACTGGTCGACATTCGTCAGGCACTCGAGACCGGACTGATCGGTGCGGCGATGGCCGAGATGACGTCGGCCGACCACGCCGACCTCGACGAACTCGTCACCGGCATGGAGGTCCGTGCCGCCGCCGGGAAGAACTTCTCCGACATCGACGCGACCTTCCATTCCCGCCTGTACTCCCCGCTCGACAACCAGGTCCTCGCTCAGTTGATGGACGTCTTCTGGCAGGTGTACAGCGAGATCCAGCAGGCTATCGGGCATTCGGATACACCACTGATCGACATCGCGTCGAAGCATCGTGCGATTCTCGACGCGATCCGTACGGGTGATGCCGTCGAGGCGGCGCACACTCTCGATGTGCACTTCGGTGGCCTGCGCGAGCGGATCGCCGGCCTTCATGCTTCCGAAGCGCAGTAGTTTCGAAACGCGTGATTTTGCTCCGCTGTCTCACCATCGCGCCCGTTCTTCCGGCAAAATTACGGGTATGAAGAACCCGAACCTGACGCCTTCGCGCGTTCTCGCAGTTGTCCTCGCTGCCGCCCTGGTCATTTTCGTGATCGCACGTCGCCGTGACGACGGCGCCCTCAGCCGCGGAGAATGGTTGTCGGACAGCGTCGGACCGGACGACCTCGCCGGCTGAAACGACGTATGCCCTCGGCCGAAACTCGGCCGAGGGCATACGTACGTGTCATCTACTACTTCATCGAATCCAGTCGGGTTCGCGCGTCCTCGAACCCCGACACCAGCTCTGCCATGACCTCGGCGACCGGTCGGATCTCGTTCATCCGTCCCACGATCTGACCGACGGGCATTGCCACAACTTCCGGGTTCTCCGATGCAGCGATTCTCTGATGAGCGTCGCTGACCAGTAGGTTCTGCAGCGGCATCGGCAAGGGCGCCGGTGCTCCCGGGTTCGACCAGGCTTCCGTCCACTTGGTCTTGAGCAACCGAGCGGGCTTACCCGAGTAGATGCGCGAACGTACGGTGTCGGCCGACGTCGCGCCCAACAGTGCACGCTGAATAGCGGACGGGCCTTCGCCCGACGCACTGCCGAGTTTGTATTCGGACGTGGTGAGCCAGTACGAGCCCATCCACACTCCGGACGCACCGAGTGCAAGTGCAGCAGCCACCTGACGGCCGCTGCCGATACCGCCGGCAGCCAGTACGGCCGCCGAATCGCCCAGTGCATCAACGATTTCCGGAACGAGAACCATCGACGCAATTTCGCCGGTGTGACCGCCGGCCTCGTAGCCCTGCGCGATCACGATGTCGACACCGTTCTCGACGTGACGACGTGCATGCTCGACGGCGCCGGCCAGTGCTGCTACCGGAACGCCTTTCTCGTGTGCCTGATCGATAACGTCCTTCGGCGGCGATCCCAGTGCATTCGCAATCAACGCGATCCGGTGTCCCAGAGCAACATCGACGTGAGACCGCGCTACCGAGTGAAGCCATCCCAGTACGCCGGTCGCATGCTCGACGTCGTCGGAAAGCGGCGGCACACCGAGCTCGTCGAGCGTGCGGTTGACGAAGGCGCGGTGTTCCTCCGGAATCAGCTTGTCGAGATCGACGGCGCCGCCCTCGGTCGGCACCTTTGCCGGCATGACGATGTCGACGCCGTACGGCTTACCGTCTGTGTTCTCGTCCATCCACGTCAGTGCGGCTTCGAGCTCTTCCGGATCGTTGAACCGGACACAACCGAGCACGCCCAGACCGCCCGCGCGGCTGATCGCGGCCGCGACGTGCTCGGAAGGAGTGAATCCGAAGATCGGGTATTCGATGCCGAACTTGTCGGCGAGATCCGAACGCATCAGGCTTCCACGCTTTCGTTTGCGGACGCCACAGGAGCGCCGTTTCCGTTGTGATCGTCAGCCTCGCGCGATTCCGTTTCGGCCTTCGCCCAGCGGTAGTCGGGCTTGCCGGCCGGATTGCGCTTGATCTGGTCGACGAACCACACACTGCGCGGAACCTTGTATCCGGCAATCTCTTTGCGCGCTGCGGTGGCGATGTCGTGCAACGTCGGCGACGTGCCTTCACGTACCTGAACCACTGCGGCAACCCGCTGACCGAAGCGCTCGTCGGGGATACCGACCACCAGCACGTCGAAGATGTCCGGGTGCGCCTTCAACGCGCCCTCGACCTCTTCCGGGTAAACCTTCTCGCCGCCGCTGTTGATGGACACCGAACCGCGGCCGAGCATCGTGACCGTGCCGTCGGCTTCGACCTGCGCATAGTCGCCGGGGATCGAGTAGCGAACGCCATTGATGGTGCGGAAGGTTTCGGCCGTCTTGACCTCGTCCTTGTAGTAGCCGAGCGGGATGTTGCCCTTGCGCGCGAGCATGCCGCGCTTGCCCGATCCGGGTTCGACCTCGTTGCCGTCGTCGTCGAGAACCGTTGTGGAGGCGTCGATCTTGACCGTCGGACCGCCAGTGTGCTTCTGACCCTTGCTCAGCACGGCCAGTCCGCCGAAGCCGGTCTCGGATGCTCCGATGGAGTCGGTCAACAGGCGGTTGGGCAACAGTTCGAGGAACTGCTCCTGGATGCTCGGCGAGAAGAGCGCAGCACTGCTGGCCATCACGTAGAGCGTCGAAAGATCGTACGGCTCACCCGTCTTCGGATTGCCGGCGATCAGTGCGTCGAGCATCGGACGGCCCATCGCGTCACCCGTGATGAAGATCAGGTTGACCTTGTGCTTGTCGATGTTCTGCCACACCTCGTGGGCGTCGAATTCCGGGTGCATCAAACAGGTTCCGCCGCCGAAGAGGCTGTGGAACACCGCAGACTGCGAACCACCGTGAATCATCGGGGGAATCGGGTAGCGGATCATGCTCGGGTTGGCTGCGCCGACCTTCGCCATCTCGTACTCGTCCTCGACCGGAACTCCGGTGACGAAGTTGATGCCGCCGCCGAGAACACGCCACCAGTCCTCGTGGCGCCACATGACGCCCTTGGGACTTCCGGTGGTGCCGCCGGTATAGAGCATGAAGATGTCGTCGTTGCTGCGCTCTTCGAAATCACGCTCACCCGAACTCTGCGCGAGTGCGTCCTCGTAGCCGATGCCGAAAGCACTGAAGTCCAGATCGGTGCCGTCCTCGACCACGATGACGGACTTGACCTTGGGAGTGTTCGGCAGGACGTTCGCGACCTTGTCCGAGTAGCGGCGCTCGTGAATGAGCGCAACCATGTCGGAGTTGTCGAAGATGTACTGCAACTCGTTCTCGACGTACCGGTAGTTGATGTTGACCATCACGGCCCGGATTTTGAAAACGGCGACCATGGCCTCGATCGCCTCGATGACGTTCCGGCAGTAGATGCCGACCTTGTCACCCGGCTGAACGCCATGTTCACGCAGGTAGTGACCGAGGCGGTTTGCTCGGTCCTCCAACTGCGCATAAGTCATCTCGCGGTTGTCCGAGACCAGCGCAACGCGGTCCGGAACGAGGTCGATTGCGTGCTCTACGAAGTCTGCGATGTTAAGGGCCACGAGTTCAAAGTAGAACGTGTTACCGTTTCTGGCAAGACCCAATTTGAGAGCCAGCTCACAGACCCGCCAGGAGCCATCAGTGTCCACTTCGACGACCGAAAAATCAGACATTTCGGAAACCGCGCCGCATTGCCTCGTGGAGAAGCGTGGCCACGTTCTCATCGTGACCATGAATCGCCCCGAGCGTAAGAACGCCATCACCGGCGAAATGATGGCGATCATGGTCGACGCCTGGGATCAGGTCGACAACGACCCCGAAATCCGCGTCGCGATCCTCACCGGAGCTGGCGGCGACTTCTGCGCCGGCGCCGACCTCAAGAACATGTCCGCCAAGCCTCCGGGAGATTCCTTCGCGGGCGGCGGCGTCGACATGTCCAAGATCGAAGGTCTACTCAAGGGTCGCCGGTTGACCAAGCCGCTGATCGCTGCGGTCGAGGGTGCAGCCATCGCCGGCGGAACCGAAATCCTGCAGGGCACCGACATCCGCGTCGCGGGCGAGAGCGCCAAGTTCGGCGTCTCCGAAGCCAAGTGGGGGCTCTTCCCGCTCGGCGGTTCCGCGGTGCGTCTCGTTCGACAGATTCCGTACACGATCGCAGCCGACATCCTGCTCACCGGTCGTCACATCAAGGCTCCGGAGGCCAAGGAGATCGGGCTCATCGGCCACGTCGTCCCGGACGGTCAGGCCCTCGACAAGGCGCTGGAGCTCGCGGACCTGATCAGTGCAAACGGCCCCCTCGCTGTGCAGGCGATTCTCAAGACCATCCGCGACACCGAGGGCATGCACGAGGAAGAGGCCTTCCAGATCGACGCGCAGCTGGGCATGAAGGTGTTCATGAGCGCGGACGCCAAGGAGGGCCCGCGAGCCTTCGGTGAGAAGCGGGCGCCCCAGTTCAAGGGTGTCTGAGTCAGGGTTGCCTGTCCCCACCCCTGCCTGAGCCACCCCCCTTCCCGTCCCCTCTCGGTCCCACCCACCCCCTTTTCGAGCGAACGTGCCTTTCGGCGCCTTCAGTGCGCCGAAAGGTACGTTCGCTCAGCCTGTTTCGTCCATTTTCACCCACCTCGACCTCGCGAACACCTGTGGCCGGGGACGTGACTGCGCCAATCTGTAGTGCGCACGCAGGTCCTCGATCACACGATCAGGGTCCGTTCGCAGTGCACTGGGCACCGTCGGCAACACGATGATTCCCGCATTCTGCATTCGCGTCCGGCGTTCCACCGTGCGCTTGTAGTCCGTCGGCGCGGCATGCCATTCCAAGGAGTCGATGTCCCACGCGAAGGCAACCGAATCGATCCATCCGTCCGGAATTGCGATGAAGTCTCCGTCGGCATCCCGGATCTCATGGTTGAACAACATTTCCGGCAGCCCGCTCCGCTGCCACAGTTTTCGCGCGTGAACCTCCGGAACCGAGTGGACGTTCGCGTTCACTTCGCGCAACACGACCCGAGGTAGCGCGGACCCCCGACTGCTGCCCGCCTCGAGTTCCTTCGCAAGTTCGCGCACCGAGACGTCGCCACGCTGAACGACCTCGGCAATGAGTGCCCGTGTGGGATCGAGGGCCCTGCACCGCCTCGCAGCGTCGAGTAGTGCCCTCGGCAGCGGCGCACAGCGCAGACCGTTGCGAATCTCCGGCTCAGGCAGTCGAACAGTGCGCTCCACCGTGACGAACCCAACCGATTGAACACGACGGTCGATGGGGATGAGCACCTGCACATCCCCAGAATGCATCCGATATCCGAACTCCGACATGGCAGATCGACCGGTCAGTAGAGACTCGTCACCGCTCAACATGAGCGCAGCGATCGATCGTTGACGTGGCGTCGGTTGACCATTTCGGAGCAGGATCACTCCTGGCAATATGCGCTGCCAGGGTCCACCCACTCGACACCGGGTGTGCACGGCGGAGTTGGAGACGCCCAATCGCGCCAACTCGGCCGTTCGGATCACTCCGCTTCGACTGACGCGGTAGATCGCGTCCAGATCATCGCCCCACATTCCACGCCGCATGGTCGCAGCATGACTCGAGTAGCACCGCGGGCCCCGGCGGCGACCTGGGGTTTTGGCGGCCCTGTGGATAACTTTCGGCGAGCGAAAGGCGCGTTGAGCGCCTCAGATGCGCTGAACGTGCCGTTCGCTCGGAAAAAGGGGGGTCCCGCTCGAAAAAAGGGGGGTGCCCCGCTCAACCACCCACCGCGGCCGCGAGCTCTCGCACATGGTCGGCGTCGCGGCAGGTCACCAGCAGCATCGTGACTCCGGCTTCCTCCCAACGCTTCACGTCCGCGCGCACCTCGTCGACGTTGCCGATGATCATGGTCTCGGTGACCATCTCGTCGGGGACGACGGCAGCAGCTTCGTCCTTGCGGCCCGACATGAAGAGGCGACCGATCTCGTCGACCTCCTTCTCGTAGCCCATCCGCTTGTAGACCTGTGCGTGAAAGTTCAACTCCGGGGCGCCCATTCCGCCGACGTAGAGGGCGGTCATCGGCTTGAGAGCGGCGATGGCCGCGGCACGATCGTCGGTCACGATGACCTGGCACGTGGCGGCCACCTCGAAGTCTTCGCGGCTACGACGGGCCCCGGCGCGAGCGAAGCCTTCGTCGAGCCACTTGTTGTACATCGGCGCCAGGCGCGGGGTGTAGTAGATCGCCAGCCACCCGTCGGCGATTTCACCGGCGAGCGCGACGTTCTTCGGCCCTTCGGCGCCGAGCCAGATCGGGATGTCCGCACGCAGCGGGTGCGTAATGGGCTTGAGCGGCTTGCCAAGTCCCGAACTGCCCGGTCCCGCATACGGCAGAGGGTAGTGGGGGCCGGGGCTGGTGACGGGCGCTTCACGGGCGAGGACCTGGCGCACGATCGAGACGTATTCGCGGGTGCGCGCGAGCGGCTTCTCGAATGGCTGGCCGTACCAACCTTCGACGACCTGCGGTCCGGATACGCCGAGCCCGAGGATCGTTCGCCCACCGTTGAGGTGATCGAGAGTGAGCGCGTGCATGGCACAGCTGGTCGGTGTTCGCGCCGAAATCTGTACGACGGACGTGCCGAGACGGACGTTCTCGGTCCGAGATCCCCACCAGGCGAGCGGGGTGAATGCGTCCGAGCCCCACGACTCTGCCGCGAAGACCGCGTCGAATCCCGCGCCTTCCGCGGCCTCGATCAGTTCCGGGGCGTTTGCCGGCGGCTGTGCGCCCCAGTATCCGAGTTGCAACCCAAGCTTCATCGCAGGCCTCCACATTGCCGGTGATCAGAAGTGACTCTTGCCACAATCTCTAGAACCTGTTCTACTCGATCTTGTGACCATCGGAAAGAGCGGGGTGGCCGACAAGCCCCTGAGCGCACCATTGAATCTCCATTTCGACTACACCAGATCGACGGGACCGACCATCGGCGCGTTCGTGACTGCCCTGCGTGATCGCAAGGTGATCGGCGCACGTGGGTCGAACGGTCGTGTCTTCGTGCCGCCACCGGAATTCGATCCGGATACGGCCGAACCACTGACCGACTTCGTCGGAGTCTCCGACGGCGGAACGGTCGTGAGTTGGACGTGGATGCCCGAACCCATCGAGGGTCAACCCCTGACGAAGCCTTTCGCGTGGGCCCTGATCAAGCTCGACGGCGCGGACACGTCCATGCTCCACGCGGTCGACGTCGACTCCCCCGACGACATCAGCACCGGCCTGCGGGTTCGTGCTCGCTGGGCGTCGGAGCGGATCGGGCAGATCAAGGACATCGAGTGCTTCGAACCAGGTGAGAGCGAAAATGGAATCGCGACAGTCGATTCCAGCGCCGATCCTGTCACCATGATCACGACGCCTGTCGACCTGCACTTCATGCATTCCGCTTCGGCCGAGGAGAGCTTCTACCTCCGCGGTCTCGCAGAAGGCAAACTGATCGGTGGTCGCAGCGGACCCGAAGACAAGATCTACATCCCACCGCGCGGCGCGAATCCCACCAACGGGAAGCCGACGAGCGAGCAGATCGAACTGCCCGACAAGGGAATTGTCACCACCTTCTGCATCGTCAACGTCCCGTTCCTCGGGCAGCGAATCAAACCGCCCTACGTGGCCGCCTACGTGCTTCTCGACGGAGCCGACATTCCGTTCCTGCACTTGATCCTCGAATGTGATGCCGCGGACGTACGCATGGGCATGCGCGTCGAAGCCAAGTGGAAGCCTCGCGAAGAGTGGGGTTACACCCTCGAGAACATCGAATACTTCCGGCCGACAGGTGAACCCGACGCCGAGTACTCCACCTTCCAACACCACCTGTGAGGCTCCTGAAATGACTTCTGCAGACATCGCAGTCGTGGGCTTTGCTCAGGCACCCCACGTCCGCGAAACCAACGGCACCACCAACGGCGTCGAGATGCTCGTCCCGTGCTTCCAGCAGCTCTACAGCGATCTGGGAATTACCAAGTCCGACATCGGCTTCTGGTGCTCCGGATCTTCCGATTACCTGGCCGGACGAGCGTTCTCCTTCATCTCGGCCATCGACTCCATCGGAGCGGTCCCGCCGATCAACGAATCTCACGTCGAGATGGATGCTGCGTGGGCCTTCTACGAAGCGTGGATCAAGATCTTGACCGGCGAGGTCGAGACCGCGCTGGTGTACGGCTTCGGCAAATCCTCCGCCGGGCACCTGCGCAAGATCCTGTCCATGCAGCTCGATCCGTACCTCGTCACTCCGCTGTGGCCGGACTCCGTCTCGATCGCCGGACTTCAAGCCCGACTCGGACTCGACGCGGGTAAGTGGACGCAAGAGGACATGGCGGAGGTTGCCGCTCGCAGCCGTCGTCACGCGCTGAGTAATCCGAAGGCTCAGCTCGCAGGCGAGGTCGACATCGAGGCACTACTCGCCAGCCCGTTCCTCGCAGATCCGTTGCGCGCACACGATTGTGCGCCCATCACCGATGGTGCGGCAGCAATCGTCCTGGCCTCGGGTAACCGCGCCCGCGATCTCTGCGAGCGGCCGGCGTGGATCACCGGACTCGAGCATCGCATCGACTCCCCCAACCTGGGTGCACGTGACCTGACCACCTCGCCGTCCACAACGTCGGCAGCCAAGGCGGCAACGGGCGGCGAGGTCGGCAACATCGACGTCGCCGAACTGCACGCGCCGTTCACTCACCAGGAATTGATCTTGAAGGAAGCGATCGGCCTGACCGACGCCACCACGATCAATCCGTCCGGCGGTCCGCTCAGCGGCAACCCACTGTTCGCCGGTGGTCTGGAACGAATCGGCCACGCCGCCAAGGCAATCTTCGACGGCCAGGCGAATCGCGCTCTGGCCCATGCAACAAGCGGCCCTGTGCTGCAGCAGAACCTGGTAGCAGTCTTGGAGGGACGGAACTGATGGCCGGAACGCCTCAACTCGCGGCCGTGCTCGGCACCGGCCAAACTCACTACGTCGCAAAGCGTCATGATGTCTCGATGGCGGGCTTGGTTCGTGAAGCCATCGACGCCGCGATGCTCGACGCCAACGTCGGCTGGGACGACATCGACGCCGTCGTCATCGGAAAGGCCCCCGACCTGTTCGAGGGTTCGATGATGCCCGAACTCGCCATGTCGGATGCTCTTGGCGCCAACGGAAAGCCGTTGCTGCGTGTTCACACTGCCGGCTCGGTGGGTGGTTCGACGGCTATCGTCGCCTCCAGCCTGGTCAAATCCGGTGTCCACAAGCGCGTTCTGACGGTTTCCTGGGAGAAGCAGTCCGAGTCGAACGCGATGTGGGCGTTGTCCACACCGGTTCCGTTCAACATGCCTGTCGGCGCCGGCGCCGGTGGATACTTCGCCCCGCACGTCCGTTCGTACATTCGTCGATCGGGCGCACCGGAGCACATCGGCTACCTCGTCGCGGTGAAGGATCGGCTCAACGGCAGCCTCAATCCGTATGCGCACCTGCGGCAGCCGGACATCACCTTCGAATCGGTGCAGGCATCTCAGATGCTCTGGGATCCGATCCGCTACGACGAGACCTGCCCGTCCTCGGACGGCGCGTGCGCTCTGGTGATCGGCAACGAGGAAGCGGCCGCACAGGTCGAGGCCGAGGGTCGTTCGGTCGCGTGGATCCACGCGACGGCCATGCGCACCGAGCCGACCTTCTATGCCGGACGCGATCAGGTCAATCCGCAGGCCGGCCGTGACGCCGCGGCCGCGCTGTGGAAGTCCGCGGGAATCACCGATCCGCTCAACGAAATCGACTGCGCCGAAATCTATGTCCCGTTCTCGTGGTTCGAGCCGATGTGGCTCGAGAACCTCGGTTTCGCGGAGGAAGGCCAGGGCTGGAAGCTGACCGAGGCCGGCGAAACCGCGATCGGCGGCAAGCTCCCGGTCAATGCCTCGGGCGGTGTTCTCTCTTCCAACCCGATCGGCGCCTCGGGCATGATCCGTTTTGCCGAGTCGGCGATGCAGGTCATGCACCGCGCCGGCGATCACCAGGTGGCCGACGCGCGCAAGGCTCTCGGCCATGCCTACGGCGGTGGCTCGCAGTACTTCTCGATGTGGGTCGTCGGCTCCGAACGTCCCACCACGTAACAGCAGCACACACGCCGATCAGGAAGAGGCCGAAGATGAAGTACACCGTCGGGGTTGCCATGAACCCCTTGGACCAGTTAGCCGGTATCGCCAAAACGGCCGAGGAATGCGGCTTTTCGTCGATCGCTCTCCCCGATTCACTGTTCTTCATGGAAACGCAGGCGGCGGATTACCCGTACACCCCGGACGGGTCTCGGATGTGGAATGCCGAGACCCCCTGGGTCGATCCGCTGATCGCCGCAGCTGCAATGGGCGCGGTGACCGAGAAGATCGAGTTCTACACCCAGGTGCTCAAGCTGGGTAGCCGCAATCCGGTCCTGCTCGCGCGGCAGGTCGGATCTGTAGCGGCATTGACGAACAACCGTTTCGGCTTCGGCGTCGGAATCGGTTGGGCTCCCGAAGAGTTCGAGTGGTGCGGCGCTCCGTACAAGCGTCGCGGCGCCCGAGTGGACGAGATGATCGACGTTCTCAAACTTATTCTCGGCGGCGGGATGGTCGAGTATCACGGCGAGTTCTTCGATTTCGATCGCCTGCAGATGAGTCCAGCTCCCACCAAGCCGGTTCCGTTCTACGTCGGCGGCCACACCGAGGTGGCACTCAAGCGTGCTGCGCGAGTCGGCGACGGTTGGACCTCGGCGATGATCAAGTTCGACGACCTGGTGGGTGTGATCGCACGACTACGCGAACTGCGCGCCGAGTACGGCCGCGAGAACGAGCCGTTCGAAATCCAGACGGTGTGCATCGACCGTTTCGGCAAGGACGGTTACGCAGAACTCGAAGATGCCGGCGTCACGGACATCATCACCGTACCTTGGGTTTTCGACGGAATCGGCTTCGATGCCCCGCTGGAGGCAAAGCAGGATTCGATGCGTAAGTTCGCCGAACAGTACATCAACTGAGGAGTCGCGATGACTGACGAACACCCCGCCCGCGTCGCGGGTAACGCTTCGCGCGCCGCAGCGAGTGGCAAGAACAAGGAAGCCTGGCTGGACCTCTTCGCCGAGGACGGTTGGGTGGAGGATCCGGTCGGGCCGTCGGGATTCGATCCCGAAGGCAAAGGCCATCACGGACGCGAAGCGATCTCCAAGTTCTACGACATGACGATCGCGACCGCGGACAAGCTCGAGTTTCTGATCGACGATTCACTGGTGTGCGGCAACGAGAACGTCAACATCGGCAAGATCCGGACCACCATCGGCGGCTCGATCATCGACGCCGAGGGCGTGTTCGTCTATCGCGTGAACGACGCAGGCAAGATCGCGTCGCTTCGAGCATTCTGGGAAGTGGACCGTGCGATGAAGACGGCACGCAAAGCCTGAGAACCCACAGTACGAGAGCGGCCCCGGTCATCGACCGGGGCCGCTCTCGTCGTATTCGAATCAGCCTGTCGTACTTGCACCGAGAACCCTGAAATGGTTTCCTGGTTGCCAACGTCGCGTGTCGATGACGGACTGCGTCAGGCATGGAGGCGTCGTACTGCAAGGGGTCACTCATGACCATTTCGTTCAACCACACCATCATCGCCGCAAAAGACCGACAAGAGTCTGCGTGGTTCTTCACTCACATGTTCGGTCTGCCAGGCCCGGTCGAGGCCGGCTACTTTCTCGGCGTCGAACTCGAGCACGGGGTGACACTGGACTTCGCACAGGTGGAAGAGGGCGCCGAGGTTGCGTCTCAGCACTACGCTTTCCTCGTCTCCGAAGATGACTTCGACGGCATCTACCAGCGGATACAGGCGTTGAAACTTGATCACTGGGCCGATCCGCGCCAGTCGAGTACCGGCTTCAACACCAACGACGGTGGGCGTGGGGTCTACTTCCTCGACCCGTCGGGACATTTCCTGGAAGCGATCACCAAGCCATACGGCGGCTGAATTAGAGATTGAACTACAAACGGCGGCGCCTACGGGAGATGAGGGATCCCGCAGACGCCGCCGCAGTTCCAGGTTGCCAACTAGTGGCCCCCCGGAACGTCTACTGTAGTTCTGCGTGTTCGAGAGTGCAGAGGCAACTCCCGAAAACCTACACAGAACCTACTCGCCGGTTACCAGGTCAGTATATGTCCGGATCAGTGTTTGACCGGGCAGCCCGATGTCTTGTAATCAACCTGAAACTCTTTGATGCCGTTGAGCCAGCCCGAGCGCAGGCGACGGGGATCGCCGAGCCTGGTGATGTCGGGTAGGTGATCGGCGATCGCGTTGAAGATCAGATCGATTTCGAGACGAGCCAAGTTGGCGCCGATGCAGAAGTGCGCACCCGTGCCGCCGAATCCGAGGTGCGGATTGGGGTCACGCATGATGTCGAACTTCGTGGGGTTCTCGAAGACGTCTTCGTCGAAGTTGGCCGACGCGTACATCATCACGACGCGATCGCCCTTCTTGATCTTCTGCCCCCCGAGTTCGGTGTCTTCGAGCGCGGTCCGCTGGAAAGAGGTCACCGGGGTGGCCCAACGAACGATCTCGTCGGCCGCAGTCTTCGGGCGTTCCTTCTTGTACAGCTCCCACTGGTCGGGATTGTCGAGGAAGGCAACCATGCCGTGTGTGATGGCATTGCGAGTGGTCTCGTTACCCGCGACCGCAAGCAGAATCACGAAGAAGCCGAATTCCTCTGGGGAGAGCTCATTTCCGTCGATGTCAGCTTCGATGAGCTTGGTGACGATGTCATCGGCGGGACACTTCTTGCGCTGATCCGCCATCTGGTACGCGTATCCCAGAATCTCCATCGACGCTGCCTGCGGGTCGATGTCGAACTCAGGATCGTCGTAGGACGTCATCTGGTTGGACCAGTCGAAGAGCTTCATTCGATCTTCCTGCGGCACACCGAGAAGCTCGGCGATTGCCTGCAGCGGAAGTTCGGACGCGACCTGAACCACGAAGTCTCCGGCACCACCGGCAGCCGCAGTCTTGACGATCTTTTCGGCGCGCTCGGTCAGTTCTTCGCGCAGGCTGTTGATGGCTCGCGGGGTGAATCCACGCGAAACCAGCTTGCGAAGCTTGGTGTGCTCCGGAGCGTCCTTGTTGATGAGGATGAATCGCTGCATCTCGACGTTCTCGCGCGGGATGTCGTCGGCGAAGCGAGGAATCGCAGTGTTCTCGTGGGTCGAGAAGATGTCGCTTCGCTGCGAGACTTCCTTGACCTCTTCATGACGGGTGACCACCCAGAAGCCCTCGTCCTGGAATCCACCGATTTCCGGGGGCTGCGGATTCCACCACACGGGGGCCGTCTTCCGGAGTTCGGCGAACTCCTCGAACGGCATGCGTTCCGCGTAGATGTCGGGGTCCGTGAAGTCGATTCCCTCGGGGAATGCGGGCTGTGCCACTGATGTCTCCTGCCCTAAGCCTTTTCATCACAGGGGTGATGGGGATCCGTGATGTGTAACACGTTCTACTCTCATTGAAACACAAGCCTGCTTACTAGGAAAGGAAACGTCGACAGGTCTTGCTTCCCGCAGAGAACCTGTTCTACTTTTTCATTACAAGGAAAGGAGCCCGCTGTGGGCACACCAGTAATCGTCGAGGCTGTCCGTACACCGATCGGCAAGCGCGGAGGTTGGCTCGCCGGTCTGCACGCCGCCGAGATCCTCGGAGCGGCGCAAAAGGGCGTTCTCGACCGGTCGGGAATCGACCCGTTGCTGATCGAGCAGGTGATCGGCGGCTGCGTCACCCAGGCCGGCGCTCAGTCCAACAACATCACGCGCACGGCCTGGCTGCACGCCGGACTTCCGTGGCAGACCGGCGCAACCACCGTGGACTGCCAGTGTGGTTCGGCCCAGCAGGCGAACCATCTGATTGCCGGACTGATTGCCACCGGCGCGATCGACGCCGGCATCGCCTGCGGCATCGAAGCCATGAGCCAGGTTCCCCTCGGCGCAAACGTCGGCGATCAGGCCGGACCGCGTCGGCCGGCGACGTGGGACATCGACATGCCCAACCAGTTCGAAGCTGCGGAACGCATCGCGCGTCGACGCGGACTGACCCGCGACGACATCGAAGCCCTCGGCGTCCGCTCGCAGGCGCTGGCCAAGCAGGCATGGGAGGAAGGGCGTTTCGACCGCGAGGTTCTCGAACTTTCGGCGCCCCAGGTCGACAAGGAAGGAAACCTCACGGGCGAGACGAAGCTCGTCAATCGCGATCAGGGCCTGCGCGATACGACGGCCGAGTCCCTAGCGCGCTTGAAGCCCGTCCTCGAAGGCGGGATTCACACGGCCGGAACGTCTTCCCAGATATCCGACGGCGCGGCCGCAGTCCTGCTCATGGACGAGGACAAGGCCCGCGCACTCGGCTTGAAGCCGCGAGCCCGCATCATCGCCCAGGCACTGGTCGGCTCGGAACCGGAATTCCACCTCGACGGACCGGTGCAGGCAACCAGCCGTGTCCTGGAGAAGAGCGGAATGAAGATCGGCGACCTCGATCTGTTCGAGATCAACGAAGCATTCGCATCCGTCGCACTGTCCTGGGCTCAGGTTCACGAACCTGACTTCGACAACGTCAATGTCAACGGCGGCGCGCTCGCTCTCGGCCATCCGGTCGGCAGCACGGGCTCTCGACTGATCACCACCGCACTGCACGAATTGGAGCGTCGCAACGGCTCGACGGCTCTGATCACGATGTGCGCCGGCGGCGCGCTGGCCACCGGAACCATCATCGAGCGTATCTGAGATGACTACTCCCCCAGCTAAACCCAAGGGACTCGACGCTCCGGCGACGGTCAAGATCATCAAGTGGATGTCGAAGGCAAACGTCGCCATGTATCGCGCCACCGACGGGCGGCTGGGTAGCAAGTGGCGGGTCGGCAGCGCGTTCCCACGCGGGCTGCCGATCTGCCTGCTCACCACCACCGGTCGCAAATCCGGCGAGGAGCGGATCAGTCCGTTGCTGTTCCTCGAGGACGGCGAGAACGTGATTCTGGTGGCGTCGCAAGGTGGTCTTCCGAAGAACCCGATGTGGTACCTCAACATCAAGGCGGACCCGGTGGTGACGGTGCAGATCAAGTCTCGGATCCGATCGATGAAAGCCCGCGTCTCCACCGAGGACGAGCGCGCTCGGCTGTGGCCGATGTTGACGGCGATGTATCCGGATTTCGACAACTATCAGGCCTGGACCGACCGGGTCATTCCCGTCATCGTGTGCGAGCCGCTGAAGAAATAAACGGACTGTTTACAACAAAACGTTTACATCGGCCCGGGTGCGTGCCAGCCTGGGTTCATGACCGATGACCAGTTCAGACCGATCGATTCCGGCCGCGAACGCGCACATCGCGAGTACGCCGGACTCTTTCGGATCAGCGAGCGCCACGGCGCGACCCAAAGCCAGCGCGCGCGGCAATCTCATCCGGAGATGCTCGAGCCCTACGGCGCGGTGCGCGTCGTGGCTCGTCTTGCCGGCGGCACCGACACACCGCAGCCGAACGAACCCGAGGTCGACGACGCCGATGTCATGGCTGCGTTGACTCTGATTCCCAAGGCCCGAGCCGAAATGGAACAGCTGGAAGCACTGTTCCTCGGAATTGCCCGCGAACGGGGCATGACCTGGCAAGATATTGCCTTCGGACTCGGGCTCGGCAGCACTCAAGCTGCCCGCCAGCGCTACGAACGGCTCGTTCGCCGCACCGGAGGCTGAACACGTGCCATAACGAGCGAGTTGGAGCACTATTGACTCGTACGGTCCGCACGGCGTTTCGACAGAGCCTCGAACACAGCAAGGAGTCGCATATATGACGACGCATATTCAAGATCAAATCCTGGACCGACGCGAGATCACCTCAGCCCTCGTGCGTGCGCTGGAGCGTCGCCACGAGGTGCTGGACGCAGTGGTCGACAGCAAGGACCACCAGGAGGCACTGACCACCGTCGCGGAACTCCTCGGCACGTCGGAAGCAAATGCCGAAGCAGTTCTGAGCCTCAAGTTCAGTGCGCTCACCAAGGCTGCGCGTGATCGCATCCAGGGCGAGCTGGAGAATCTCGACGCCACTCTCGAATGGACGACGCTCGATCGTCCCGCGAGCAGCGGGCAGAACTTCACCCTGCGTCCGTTCAGCGACAGCGCAGAAGACAAGTCGCTGTTCACGATTCGTTCGGGCGAGCAGCTCGGCGAAGACGGCAAGCCGTGGAGCGAGGATCGGATCGAAGCTGAGCGCGTCGGTGGCCTCGGCCGGATCGACGACGAGACCGCTGCCTGGTTCGTCGCCGAGGACGTCTCCGGTGACGGCTCGAAGAGCGTCGGCCTGGTATTCGGCGAACTCGACGGCCAAGAGGTCAACGTGGCGATCTGGATCGCGCCGGAATCTCGCAAGAAGGGCTACGGCACAGCCTGCGTGAAGCATTCGCGTCGCGAGCTCGCCGCAGAGTTCCCCGGCACCGTGTTGGTGGTTCGGGCGCCTGCGTAGGCGGCACACCACCTGTGAGTGGTTAGGGAGTCCCTGCACTCCTTAACCACTCACGGGGCCGGAGGCCCTACGCCCCGTACACCGGCGTCGGAATCTCCGCCTTCTCCAACAGCGTTGCCACGACGGGCCCGATCTCCTTCGGGTCCCAACGGTCACCCTTGTCCTCGCTCGGGCCGTGACGCCAGCCCTCCGCGACGGTGATCTTTCCGCCCTCGACCTCGAACACCCGCCCCGTGACGTCCTTGGACTCGGCGCTACCGAGCCAGACGACCAGCGGCGAGATGTTCTCGGGCGCCATGGCATCGAAGCCCTCTTCGGGAGCTGCCATCGACTCGGCCATCGCCCCACCCGCGCCGACGGTCATGCGCGTGCGCGCAGCAGGCGCGATCGCGTTGACACTGACGCCGTAATTCTTGAGCTCGGCTGCGGCCTGGATGGTCATCTCGGCGATACCGGCCTTCGCCGCAGCGTAGTTACCCTGGCCGATCGAACCTTGCAGTCCTGCACCCGAACTGGTGTTGATGATGCGTGCGTCGACGGTCTTGCCCGCCTTGGCCTCAGCGCGCCAGTAGGCAGCAGCGTGACGCAGCGGCGCGAAGTGCCCCTTGAGGTGCACGCGAATCACCGCGTCCCACTCGCCTTCGCTCATGCCGACCAGCATGCGGTCCCGCAGGAAGCCCGCGTTGTTCACGAGTACGTCCAGGCCACCGAAGGTGTCGATCGCGGTCTTGATCAGATTCTCGGCGCCCGCCCAGTCGGCGACGTCGTCTCCGTTGACCACTGCTTGGCCACCGGCGGCGATGATCTCCGCGACAACTTGCTCGGCCGGACTCTCACCGGTCTCGGAACCGTCGGCACCCGCACCGATGTCGTTGACGACGACCTTGGCGCCCTCGGCAGCAAACGCCAAGGCATGCGCACGTCCGATCCCGCGACCAGCCCCGGTGATGATGACTACGCGTCCGTCGACCAATCCACTCATATTTGTCTCCTAATGCACTCTGCTCGGGCTTGTCGGCTCCGCTTATGTGCTAACTTACCAAGCAATCGCTTGGTTTGGTACACAGACGTAAGGAATCCCGATATGGGCATCAGCACCTCCTCCGACGGAACCGGCATCACCACGGTCACCATCGACTACGCGCCGGTCAATGCAATCCCGTCCAAGGGATGGTTCGAGCTTGCCGACGCCATCCTCGACGCGGGCAAGGATCTCAACACTCACGTGGTGATCCTGCGAGCCGAGGGACGCGGATTCAACGCGGGCGTCGACATCAAGGAGATGCAGGCGACCGAGGGATTCGACGCACTGGTCGCCGCCAACCGCGGTTGCGCCGCGGCCTTCGCAGCCGTCTACGACTGCGCTGTACCCGTCGTCGTGGCCGTCAACGGATTCTGTGTCGGCGGTGGCATCGGACTGGTCGGCAACGCGGACGTGATCGTCGCTTCCGACGACGCGATCTTCTCCCTCCCCGAGGTCGACCGCGGTGCACTCGGCGCTGCCACGCACCTCTCACGGCTGGTGCCGCAGCACATGATGCGCACGCTCTACTACACCGCACAGAGCGTCGACGCCCACACACTCAAACAGTTCGGCAGCGTCTACGACGTGGTCCCGCGCGAGAAGCTCGACGAGTGCGCTCGCGAGATCGCCGCAAAGATCGCCGCGAAGGACACCCGCATCATCCGGTGCGCCAAGGAAGCCATCAACGGCATCGACCCGGTCGACGTCAAGGGCAGCTACCGCCTCGAGCAGGGCTACACCTTCGAACTCAACCTCCTCGGTGTGTCCGACGAACACCGCGACGAATTCGTCGCCACCGGCAAGCCGCGCGAGAACGCAACCCAGAAGGAAGGCTGAGACAAACATGGCTAGCAAGCGTGACAAGACGAAGTCGCTCGACGAGGTAGTCGGCGAGCTCCGCAGCGGAATGACGATCGGCTTGGGCGGCTGGGGATCTCGCCGCAAGCCGATGGCCTTCGTGCGTGCGATTCTGCGTTCGGACATCAAGGACCTGACCGTGGTCACTTACGGCGGACCGGATCTCGGGCTGCTGTGCTCGGCCGGCAAGGTCAAGAAGGCGTACTACGGTTTCGTGTCCCTGGACTCCGCACCGTTCTACGATCCGTGGTTTGCCAAGGCGCGCACCGCCGGTGAGATCGAAGTCCGCGAGATGGACGAGGGAATGGTCAAGTGCGGCCTCGAAGCCGCTGCCGCTCGCCTCCCCTTCCTCCCGATCCGCGCAGGCCTGGGTTCGGACGTCCGCAACTTCTGGGGCGACGAACTCAAGACCGTCACCTCCCCGTACCCCGAGGCCGACGGCCGCTCCGAGACCTTGATCGCGATGCCTGCACTCAACCTAGATGCGTCGTTCGTTCACCTCAATCTCGGTGACAAGCACGGCAATGCCGCGTACAACGGTGTCGACCCGTACTTCGACGACCTGTACTGCATGGCCGCCGAAAAGCGTTACGTCTCCGTCGAACGCATCGTCGAGACCGAGGAACTGGTCAAATCCGTTCCACTGCAGAATCTTCTGCTCAACCGCATGATGGTCGACGCCGTCGTCGAGGCCCCGAACGGTGCCCACTTCACGTTGGCCGGCGAAAGCTACGGCCGCGACGAGAAGTTCCAGCGTCACTACGCCGAGGCCGCCAAGACCCCCGAGTCGTGGCAGACGTTCGTCGACACCTTCCTCTCCGGCAGCGAAGAGGACTACCAAGCCGCAGTAAAGAAGTTTGCCGATTCATCAAAGGCAGGGGAGCAGGCAAAATGAGCGAATCCACCGTCACCCGCGCAGAGTACGTTGTTCTCGCGTGCGCTGAAATCTTCTCCGGTGCAGGCGAAATCATGGCCAGCCCGATGTCGACGTCGTCCACCATCGGCGCTCGCCTGGCTCGACTCACCACCGAACCCGACCTGCTGATCACCGATGGTGAAGCCCTCATCCTCGAGGACACCCCGGCAGTCGGAACGAAGGGCCCCATCGAAGGATGGATGCCTTTCCGCAAGGTGTTCGACGTCGTCGCTTCGGGCCGTCGCCACGTAGTCATGGGCGCCAATCAGCTCGATCGCCACGGCAACCAGAACCTCTCCGCCTTCGGCCCGCTTCAGCAGCCGACGCGTCAGATGTTCGGTGTGCGCGGCGCCCCGGGTAACACCATCAACCACGCGACGAGCTACTTCGTCCCCAAGCACTCCAAGCGAGTGTTCGTCGACAAGGTCGACGTGGTGTGCGGTGTCGGCTACGACCAGATCGATCCCGAGAACCCGGCGTACAAGTACCTGAACATCCCCCGCGTTGTCACCAACCTCGGTGTCTTCGACTTCGGCGGACCGGGAAACACCTTCCGCGCGTTGAGCCTCCATCCCGGCGTCACCGCCGAAGAGGTAGCCGAGAACACCTCGTTCGAGGTAGCCGGACTCGCCGAGGCCGGTATCACCCGTGACCCCACCGCCGAAGAGCTCCACCTCATTCGCGAGACCCTCGATCCGCGCAACCTCCGGGACCGTGAGGTCTCGGCATGACCCCCACTCTGAAGACAGCACTGACCGAACTGGTCGGTGTCGAGTACCCGATCGTGCAGACGGGCATGGGCTGGGTTTCCGGGCCCGCGCTGACGTCGGCGACGGCCAACGCGGGCGGTCTCGGCATCCTGGCTTCGGCCACGATGACCTACGACGAGCTCGAGCACGCGATCAAGAAGACGAAACAGCTCACGGACAAGCCGTTCGGCGTCAACATGCGTGCCGACGCCACCGACGCGCCGCAGCGCGCGGACCTGCTGATCCGTGAGGGCGTCAAGGTCGCGTCGTTTGCCTTGGCTCCCAAGAAGGAACTGATCGCCAAGCTCAAGGACCACGGCATCGTCGTCGTACCGTCGATCGGTGCCGCGAAGCATGCGGTCAAGGTTGCATCTTGGGGCGCGGACGCCGTCATCGTCCAGGGCGGCGAAGGTGGTGGTCACACCGGCGGTGTGGCAACGACATTGCTTCTTCCCTCGGTTCTCGACGCGGTCGATATTCCGGTCATCGCCGGTGGCGGATTCTTCGACGGCCGCGGGCTGGCCGCAGCGTTGGCGTACGGCGCTGCCGGTGTCGCCATGGGGACGCGTTTCTTGCTCACCAGTGACTCTTCGGTGCCGGACTCCGTCAAGCAGGAATACCTCAAGCGAGGACTGACGGATACGACGGTCTCACGCAAGGTCGACGGCATGCCTCATCGTGTGCTCAACACCGACCTGGTCAACAGCCTCGAAGGTTCCAGCTATGCAACCGGTTTGATCGCTGCTGCAAAGAACGCCACCAAGTTCAAGGCAATGACAGGTATGAAGTGGTCGACGCTCGCCAAGGACGGCCTCGCGATGAAGCGCTCGGGTGACCGCACGCTGATGCAAATCATCATGGCGGCGAATACCCCGATGTTGCTCAAGGCCGGTCTGGTCGAGGGCAATACGGAAGCCGGCGTGCTTGCCTCGGGTCAGGTTGTCGGAATGATCAACGATCTGCCCAGCTGCAAGGAACTGATCGAGAACATCATGGAGGACGCGGCCAAGCGTATCGACGCGCTTGCGGCTCTTCGCTGACGCAGATTCATCCGAGTGCGTCTCCCCCACTGCGCTTTACGCGGAGTTGGAGGAGGCGCACTCTGCGCATTGCCGAGCTAACCGGTCTGCTGGTGACGACCACCCGGCACCTCGAAATACTGGGAGATTGCCACCGCGGCCATCTGTACCGGTGCAACGTGTCGATCGTCGATCTTGCCTCGAACGAGTGGGCCGCTGATCGACAGACCGACTTCCGCTTCGCCCAGCGCACCCACCCTCACACCGATGCAGCCGAGACCCGAAGTACACGTACCGAATACGACGCCGTACCGATGGTTGGCTATTGCGGAATGTTGCGCGACCGTCGAACGGCGGCCCGCTGCCAAGAGTGCCTTGCCGATTGCCGAGGATCGCGCCGGGATGCGAGAGCCGACGCCTGTCTGGAGGTCAGGTATCGCCTGGCTGCCGATCTTCTGAAGGTATCGCACGTTGCTTCCCTCGAGGACCCCGAGATGTACGGCCTGATTGGTGACGAGGTGCAGGTTGTACAACAACGGCACCACCACCCTCTCGAACTTGTTTCGATACAACGAGATTGCCCCAAGATCGCCGAGTTTGTCGCCGATTTCGTACTCGAGGCCTTCTCTGCGAAGCCAATCCATCCTCACTAGCTTCAGAAGCATCCTGTGCACGGACGATCGCGGAATCCCGGTTCGACGGGCCACCTCGCCCAGCGTCAACCGCGGCGTGTCACGAAAGCAATCCACTACCATCGCCAACCTGTCGAGGGTTGACATAGGGATGGGCTCTTCTGTGATCGGTCCGACCGACATGGCGTCTCCGTTTCGGTGATCCGCCCGTCGAGAGGACAGCGCTGGGCGTGCTCTGCTGACTGCAAATCTGGGCCTTCACCGGACGAACCGCCAGGGCGTTTCCCACCGTGCGGGAGACAAACCTGCCTGGCCACTCCACCTGCAGCTATACCGATCACCGGTTACCCCCGTTGAACCTGGACCAACTCCTCACCACAGTGGCCAACACAGATCACTGAACAAAGGACGACGTTTTGACCACAGACGTGACGACCACAACGGACCTCGGCGAAGTCGACGAGATCCGCATGATCGACGAGGGCGCTGCTCCCGAACGTTTTGCCCGCGGATGGCACTGCCTCGGACTTGCAACGGATTTCCACGACGGGAACCCACATCCGATCGAGGCCTTCGGCACCAAGCTTGTCGTATTTGCCGACAGCCAGGGCGAATTGAAGGTCCTCGATGCCTACTGCCGTCACATGGGCGGCGACCTCAGTCAGGGCACGGTCAAGGGCGATTCAGTCGCCTGCCCCTTCCACGACTGGCGTTGGGGCGGCAACGGCAAATGCACCGCGATCCCCTATGCACGCCGCGTTCCACCGCTTGCCAAAACCCGCGCCTGGACCACCCTCGAACAAGACGGACTGCTCTTCGTCTGGCATGACCCCGAAGGCAATCCGCCTCCGGCCGAAGTCGCCATACCGATAATCAAGACTCCGGACCACGAATGGACCGATTGGGTATGGAAGTCAATCGTCATCGACACCAACTGTCGAGAAATCGTCGACAACGTCGTGGACATGGCGCACTTCTTCTACGTGCACTTTTCGTTTCCCACTTACTTCAAGAACGTCTTCGAGGGGCATGTCGCCATCCAGGAGCAGAGCGGTATCAACCGCGACGACATCGTGACCTGGACGGATCCCGACGTGCCGAAGTTGGTCTCGAACTTCTCGGTGGCCGCCTATCACGGACCGTCGTTCATGATCGATGATCTGGTGTACCAGTACGAAACGTTCAAGGTGGATTCGGTTTTGATCAACTGCCACTATCCGGTCAGCCCGAACAAGTTTGTCCTGATGTACGGCATCACCGTCAAGAAGACCGAGGAACTTCCCGCCGGGATAGCGGACCAAACCGTTGACGCGATGATCGGTTACATCGGCGTCGGATTCGAGCAGGACATCGAGATCTGGAAGAACAAGACCCGCATCGACAACCCACTACTCTGCACCGAGGACGGTCCGGTCTACCAACTGAGGCGGTGGTACGAACAGTTCTACGTCGACGTCGCCGACGTCACGCCCGAGATGATCGATCGCTTCGAATTCGAGATGGATACAAGCAAACCCATCGAGGTGTGGAAACAGGAGGTTGCAGACAACCTCGCACGCCGTGCAGGAGCAGCGCAGTGACCATGGAACCAGTGGACTGCGAGAGGTGTGGAACATATGTCCTCGTCGAGAAGAACAGCTGGCAACATACCTCGACTCAATGGCGATCGGATCCGCACAACGTGTGTTCGGAGTATCGCGAAGACAAGGCGTCGCCGAAAATTCGCACCGGAACTTGTTCGGCATTAAGAGATTCCATCAACCGAGCTGCAGTCGACGGGAGACTCACCGTTCCAGATTGACCTAGCGCGCGCCCACCGCATCCACCTCGTCGCCGGCCATCACAGCGGCCAGCTCTGATGCCAATGTTCCATTGTTCTCCACGACTACGGTGTCGCAGCCTTGCCACATTGCGGTTCTACGAAGGAGCTCAGCCAGACGCGGTGCAGTGTCGGCATCGGCGGTGGGCTCGGCCCAAGCAGCGCGCACGAGTAGCCGACGGTTCTGTCGGTCGTTCTTGAGATCGACTCGCGCGCAGATATTGTCGTCGATCAACACGGGGAGCACATAGTAGCCGTGAACCCGCTTGTGTGCGGGAGTATAGATCTCGATCCGGTAGTGAAAGTCGAAGAGCCGCAACGCTCGATCGCGCGCCCACACTACCGGATCGAAGGGCGACAACAGAGCCTCGGTTCGGATCGACCTTGGACGCTTTGCCTGTGGATCAATCCATACCTCGCGAGGCTTGCCACGACGCTCCCAGCCCTCGACGGAAACACTGCGTACATTGCCGGCGTCTTCGAGCTCACGCAAGGCAATTCGTGCCTCAGCGCTCGGCAGCCGAAAGTAGTCGGCGATATCGTCGAGCGTACCGAGTCCGTGGGCCTTCACACCACGCAGCACCAGCTCACGGATCGCGTCCGATCGATCGATCCTCGCATCGAGGATCTCGGGCGCGAGCATGTGTTCGGCAAGGCCGTATCGACGTTCGAATCCTGCGCGACCCGCGGATACCACTTCGCCCCACCGGAACAGAGTCTCCAGCCCGACTTTCACGTCCGACCACCCCCACCACGGGCCGCGGCGTGTATTCGCTTCATGCTCGACTTCGCTCGCCGCCATCGGACCGTTTTCACGCAGTTCGTTGCGCAACCAGTCGAGGAAGTCCCGCCGATCAGACGCCCATCCGTTCTTGTCGCTCAAACCTTTGTCACGAAACTGGTCCATGCGCCAACGAAAGAGTGGCCACATGTCCACCGGCAGGAACGTCGCTTCGTGTCCCCAGTATTCGAGGTACCCCGACTCCGGGGAGAAGGTCAGCTGATCAAGCCTGGACTTGTCGTAGGCGCCCAGTCGCGCATAAACGGGCAGGTAGTGACTGCGTTCGAAAACGTTGACCGAGTCGATCTGCAAGACCTGCAGCCGGTCCATCACGCTGACCAGATTGCGCCGCGTCACCGTTGCCGGGTGTGATTTGCCGAACCCTTGAGCGGCGAGCGCTATTCGGCGGGCAGCTGCCAGAGACACGACTTCGCTCATAGCCGACCACACTACGCACGCCGTCCGACAAGTTTCAGGGCGGCGAGAAGTTCAGGGCGGCGAGAAGTTCAGGGCGGCGAGAAGTTCAGGGCGGCGGAGCCGGGCAGCCGAAGAGAACTGCTGACATGAACGTCTGAAGTGTGGAGGCGTTTTCTGCTGCAACATCGAACTTCATCAAGCGTCCGATGTCGGGGACCAGGTTCAAAGCAGCGTGAACCAGGAACTTCGCCTCTATCGCCGAAAGGTCGGGGCGAATTTCGCGAAGTATCCGCGCCCACTCGACCACGTACAGCTTCTGCCGATTCTTCAGATCGCTTCGATGTCCCGGCAGAAGGTTGTTCATCTCGGAAAAATAGACCGACATCAATTCATGTTGTGCAAACGACAACTCCACGTACATCGCCGACAGTGCGCGCAGCGCTTCCTCCGGCGACGTCGCAGACTCGAATACTGCTGCCGTCGCAAGGTCCAGACGGTCTGCCGCTCGATAGAAGACCGCCCCGAGAAGTTCCGCTTTGCTCGGAAAGTAGCGGTACATCCCGGAAGCGTTCAAACCCGCAGCGGCTGCGATCTCTTCGATACTGACGTCGTGGTAACCGCGAGAATCGAAGAGCCGCACGGCTTCCTGTAGCAGACGTTCACGCTTGTTCGTCGTCACCGGTCGCGTCGACACAGTTTGCTCCGACCGCCGCGATGTAATTGCACTCCCACCGTGTTCGATCGACAGACAAGCGTCGAGAAGAACTTGCTCCATCCGACGTTGGGGCAGTATCAGATTGTGAGCGGTGATGCTGCCGATCACGCTGAACATCGCTGAGGTGAGGATGGTTTCGGCACGAGTACTCGCCGGCGGTTCGGAGCGTGAAAGATGCAGTGCAACTCGGCGATTGACAGCAGCTGCCTGAGCTCGGACCGATTTCCGATCGGCAGCGTCGAGAAACCGACTCTCCCACCGGTAGATCCCGGCTGTGCGCCGATTACGCACCGTCGTTCGGATCACAGCGAGCAAATCCTCGCGTAGGCACTCCCGGTCAGTTGCATCGGCGGCGGCGGAGACCGCATCGAGTGCACTCTCGAGCGCGTCGGTCAATTCCAGTGCCGCGTGGCGGAACATCGCATACTTGTTCGGAAAATGCCGATAGAGTGCCGAACCCGAAATACCAACGGACGACGCGATGTCCTCGACGCCTACGGCAGGATATCCCCGTTCGCTGAACGCAATTGCAGCCGCAGCGGCGATCTTCGCCTTGCGGTCCTTCGGACGTCGCTTGACCGACGCCGATCCCGCCGCTCGAAGGATTACACGCGAGGTCTGTTCGTCAACTGTCTGCGCATCGACAGACTGCTGTCTCGGGCTCACTCGCACACCCCCTCTCTCAGCCCCATCAGACACCAAACCGATCCTTTTGCGAATGAGCATAATCATAATCGCTGCGCGCCATCGGAAACTTTCGAGATTTCCACTGTATCCACGTTCCATATACGCTGCTAGCTGCCCTAACTCCAGGTTGCCATCAACTGCATCGCCCCGATCATCGATGCTGAAACTCGAGAGAATTCTCGTTAACAACTCCTTGCCCTGTGGCCGAAACTAGGGGTAGGGTCACCGCTCGAAGCGGCCCCTCCCTCCCCGATCGGGACATCGGACGATGGCTTCCGGAATTTCGATGAACTTAAGCCGAGGACACCACCCGACAGAACTCATATTGCCACGTCAACGCGCTGACCGTCGCAGCTACACCGAAAACTCCCCTGAGAATTTTCGTTCACATAATGCTTGCCACGTCACATATATGTGTGAGATGCTTCACAAGCAGTTCGCTCGACCGCCAGCGTCCGAACAGTTCGACTTTCGTGCTGAACCATGTTGATCTGCAAAGGAATTCAATTAGATGACGTACGAGCTACCAGCCCCGAAAGGCCCGGTACGAGACGTAGCGTTGCAGGGGGGCTATCTGATCGGATTCTCGGTGCAGGCACTGTTCGGTCTGTTCACGGCAATCCTCCGCAGGCGACTCTCGTTGCACGAGACGATCACTCAGACGCTCTTCATCGGTCGCGTCAGCACTGGTCCGTCGCTGCTCCTCATGATTCCGATCGGTGTCTTCATCGCGGTGTCGGTCGGCGAACTGGCCGGCCGCATCGGTGCCGGTGGCTACTCGGGCGCCGTCGTGGCATTCATCATCGTCGGACAGGCCGCAGCACTGGTGTGCGCGTTGATGATGGCCGGTGTTGCCGGGTCGGCGATCTGCACCGATCTTGGTTCGCGAAAGATTCGCGAAGAGATCGATGCCATGGAAGTGATGGGCATCGATGTGATCGAACGCCTGGTAGCTCCGAGATTGGTTGCGGCAGTGATCGTCTCCCTCGCACTGTGCTCGATGGTGACCTTCGGCGGAGTGATCGCATGCTATCTGTACCACATCTACGTGCAGCATCTTCCGGCCGGAACGTTCATGGCAACGTTCAGCCAATACGGTCGATCGTCCGACTTCGTCATGGCTTTGGTGAAAGCCGCGATCTTCGGCCTCGCTTCGACTTTGGTGGCCACTTTCAAAGGTCTCCATGCAAAAGGCGGCCCTCGCGGCGTTGCCGACGCAGTCAACGAGGCCGTCGTCATTGCGTTCGCGCTCGTCTTCATCGTGAACACAGTGTTGTCCGCGTTGTACACCGTAATCGTCCCGGCAGTCGGTGAATTCTGATGTCGCTCGTCGATCTCCGTGTTCGAGCCCGTCAAGCGAGCAGACCCCTGCGAACCGCCGGCGACGGCCTCGTCTCCCTCGGTCAGCACGTCACTTTCTACGTCCGCACCATCGCATCGATCCCTTTTGCGCTCACCAAGTACCGCAAGCACGTACTCGGTCAGATCAGCGAGGTCAGCTTCGGCACGAACTCCTTGCTGTCCGGCGGCGGCACCATCGGGATCGTCTTCGCGATGTCGCTCGCCGCGGCAATGATGTTGGGCGTCGAGACTCACCGGGGCCTCGAACTCGTCGGGATGACCTCGCTCTCGGGCATGCTGTCTGCGGTCGCGAACACCCGTGAGCTTGCCCCTGTTGTCGTCGCTATCGCGTTGGCTGCCAAGGTCGGAACGGGTTTCACTGCCCAGATCGGGGCTATGCGCATCTCGGACGAGATCGACGCCCTCGACTCGATGGCGATCAGATCCATCCCCTTCCTCGCGGGTACGCGGGTGATCGCTGCCATGATCTGCGTCATCCCGATCTACATGATCGGACTGCTCGCCAGCTACCTGTCGACCCGACTGGTCGTCGTGTTCTTCAACGGTGCATCGGCCGGTACTTACGACTACTTCTTCCATCTGGCGATCTCGCCGCAGGATCTCCTGTACTCGGGCCTCAAGGCCGTGGTGTTCGCCGCTGTTGTCGCGCTGGTTCACTGCGCGTACGGCTACTATGCCTCCGGTGGTCCGGCCGGCGTCGGGCAGGCTGCCGGGCGCGCGCTTCGGACTGCGATCCTCGCGATCGGAATCCTCGACGTACTGATGACTTTCGCGCTGTGGGGCCTCGTGCCCCAGATCCCGGGAATGGGGGTCTGAGCCGTGGACAGACTCACTACACACACAAAGATCGTGTACGCCCTTCGCGGCGCGATCGCCGTAGTGGTAGCCGTCGCCGCCGCTGTGACAATGGTTCTACGCGGTTCGGGAAACCTCGAGCAGAGCACCGACATCTTCGTCTCTGTTCCAGCCACAGCCGGTCTCATCAGCGGTGAAGCTCCGGTTCGGTACCACGGCGTCAACGTCGGCCGAATCGGCGAAATCGAATCAGGCACCGCCGAATCCGTTGTGCAGTTGCAGATTCAGACCGATGACGCGTCGAAGATTCCCGCCGACGTGGTAGCCCGCGTCGTTCCGCGCACGTTCTTCGGCGACATCTACATGCAGCTCGTGGACAGTCCGAATGGGCAGGGCCAGACGACTCTGTCGGACGGAGACGAGATCCACATGGACGACGGTCCCGAAGCCGTTGCGCTCTACGACGTGTACACCAAATTGGTGGGAGTCCTCACGGCGATGCAGCCCGAGAAGTTGCAGACAGCCCTGACTGCGCTGGGCCAGGCACTCGACGGAAACGGAGCCGAGATCGGTACCACGATAGACAATCTCAGTGCCGCGTCCGGCGTACTGACACCCGCCGCACACCAATTCCTCGAATCGACACCCGAATTCAAGTCGGTCGTCGACGCGTTGGACCGCGCGACCCCCGACATTCTCGATACCTTGGCAGCCGCCACAACCGTCTCGAACAACATGGTCGCCAACAGAGCGAATCTCGAGTCCTCGATCGGCGCGGCCGCAGTCTTCGCCGCTACCGTCGACGATTTTGTCGTGGAGAACAACCGAAACATCATCACTGTGATCGATTCCGCCGGAAAGATACTCGCAACCACCGCGGCCAATCCCGGAGGACTGCGTTCCACCCTCGCCAATGCCAGTACGTTCGGCGCCGCGGGCGCGCGGGTCTTCGCCACCGGTAAGTTCGACATCACAGCAGTTGCCACGTTCGCCGAACCGCTCCCATACACCGGCGATGATTGCCCGCAGTACGGGGACTCGCGCGGCGCGCAGTGTTCAGGCTCCAACCTGACGCCTGCACAACCCGTCAGTGCCCCGGTCGTGGGCGGCGAAGCCGAAGCGGCCACGCTGCGCTACCTCGAAGATCAGCTACTGGGCGGATCGCCGGAACGCTCGGACACCCCCAACCCGGCAACAACACTGATGTTGGGGCCGATGGTCAGAGGCAATGAGGTGACCGTCCCGTGAAGGTCCGTCCTGGCCAGGTAATTCGGTTGTCACTCTTCTGTCTCACCGGCGTCGCTTGTGCGTCGTTCGTGGCGAACACGTTGTCGGTCCCGGTACGCGGAAGCACCGATTCGTATTCGTTCGAGTTCACCGATGTCGAAGGCCTCAACCCGGGTAACCCGGTCACGATGTCCGGTGTGCGTATCGGCCGCGTGGACTCAGTTGCGTTTGCCGACAACGGCGGCGGCACGAGCAAGGCGATCGTCGACGTCGAAATCGAGTCGCAATATTCCCTCGAGTCGGATGTCCGTGCCGCCGTGCGCTACGGCGACATGCTCGGTGCTCGATATCTGGCACTGACGCAGGACGACAGCGCGACAACGGTATCCGCACGACAGCTCGAACCAGGTGACACGATACCGCTGGCGCAGACAACACCGCCGATCAACTTGACGGCACTGATGAACGGGTTCAAACCGTTGTTCGCCGCGCTGCAGCCCGAGCAGGTGAACACGCTCACGCGAAGTTTTGTCGAAACCTTCAACGGCCAGGGCCAGGCGATGACCACCCTCCTCGACCAGATCGCGACCATGAGCTCCGGCCTTGTCGACCGTCAGGACGTCTTCGCACAACTACTCACGAACATGAACACTCTTCTCACCTCCGTCGACGAACGCCAACCCGAATTGGTCGGTCTGCTGGACGGTTTGAACGATCTGAGTACTTCCGTCGTCGGGCAGAACGATCAACTGGTCTCGCTCTTGGATCAGGGAAACCGAACTGTCTCGTCGTTGGCTCAGATCATGGCCGGGTCGAACGGCGCATTCGGTCAGACCGTGCAACAACTCGAAAGTGTCACCGGGAGTTGGATTGCGAGCACCGACGAGTTCAACAGACTTCTCGCCAACCTTCCCCAGTTCGCCGACGCCGCCAACCGGATCGGAAGTTACGGAAGTTTCATCAGCCTGTATCTGTGCAATTTCACTCTGAAGGCAGGCGACATGGAAGCCAACATCTTCGGTCCGACACATTCGCCGGTGTGCTCATGATGTTCCTGGTCAAGCTGATCGACGTGTTCGTCGGCATCATGCTCTTCCTGTTCAAAGGGGATCGCCGTCGCAGCGGTAGCGGCACCGCTCTCGCCCTGGGTAGTCTCGGAATCTTCGTTCTGGTGGTGGGACTCGGCGCCGCCTTGGGCATTCCGAAGCTCTGGTACAACGTACGCACGTCGGCATACACAGCGGAGTTGGCCAATGCCAGCGGGCTTTCCGACACCGATCCGGTTTACGTGGCCGGGGTTCCCGCGGGCCGAGTGGATTCGATCGACCTTGCCGGCGACCACGTCGTCGTCAACTTCCGCTTGGACAAGGACCAGCCTTTGGGAAACCAGAGCACGGCGACTGTCAGGCTCAAGACGGTCCTTGGCAAGCGCTACCTGGAGATCGTGCCGGCCGGAGTCGTCGACGACTCCGATGCGCGGGTCATCCCGCTCTCCCGCACAACCGTGCCGTACAGCCTCGACGACGTCAGCAGTGATGCCACCACTGCGGCCACCGGCGTCGACCTACAGGCGATGGAGTCCATGATGAACACCCTTTCGCAGGTGATTCCAACTGATTCCGATCAGGTGGGCCGGGCTCTGGCCGGAATCAGCGGCGCCTCGGCGGCTTTCGCGCAGAACAGTGAACAGATCGACCAGATTCTCATCATGTCCCGCGAGCTGTCGGACATGGCTGCGGCACAAACCGATTCGATAGTCGGTACTGCGGCCAATGCTCAGACGATCGTTCGTACTCTTGCGATGCGCAAGGACGCACTGACTCAGCTGGTCGACAACCTGACAATCATCATCTCGAAGCTCTCCACCACTTTCGTCGATCGTCAGGACGAGTTCGGCGCCATGACCGACAACCTCGTCGAGGTCACCACCACGCTGAAGAACAACGCAGATCAGATCGACCTGCTGTTGACTCGTCTTCCTTCCGCGCTGCGTTCGGTCACCGATTCCACCGGCACCGGCAATTGGACCGACGTCAACGCGCCGGCCGCCGTGATCCCGGACAATCTGCTCTGCGCGCTCGGCATCATGGAGGGCTGCAAGTGAATACACGAAAAGCCGTCACGGCCATGCTGGTCGTGACCCTGGCGATTGCACTCCCCGGTTGGTACATCTTCGGACGAACAGATCAGTCCAAGACCGTCTACGCCGATTTCAGCTACGTCGGCGGAATCTACGAGGGAAGCAAGGTCACCGTCCTCGGAGTCGGCGTCGGGACGGTCACGTCGGTGGAACCTCGCGGAACTTCTGTTCGAGTGGCGATGTCGATGCCCAACTCCGTGGACCTGCCCGCCGACGCCTCGGCCTATGTCCTCAATCCATCGGTGATCAGCGATCGCCACATCGAACTCGGCCCGGCTTACACCGGCGGAGAGACGCTGAAAGACGGCGACCAGATTCCGATCGAACGTGCCCACTCCCCCATAGATTTCGACGGCTTGATGGGAAGCGTCAGCACTTTGGCCGACGCATTTGCCGGGGATGGGGGCAATCTCGGCGATCTCGTGAGCCGCGGCGCTGCCGGGTGGCAGGGCCAGGGCGATCAATTCAACACCGCAATTCGCAACCTCAGCACGGCAACCGGAGTTGTCGGCGCTCGGTCGGAAGACATCGGTGCCCTTGTCGACAATCTCAACACCTTGATGAATGCTCTGGACGCACGGCAGGTCAGCCTCGACGAACTTGTCGGTGACCTCGGCACATTGGGCGATCAGTGGGCGAACCAGAACATGGACATCTCACAGCCTCTGCAGGATCTGCAGGTGGTCTTCGACCAGTTGAACAGTTTCATGACAACTCACGGCGATGATGTCGGTGCCATAGCCGACAACGTGCGAGTTCTCGGTGACACTCTGGCTGCCAAAGAACCCGGCCTCGCAGAGTTCATGGACCTGGTGCCGTTGATGATGCAGAACCTTTCCCAAACAATCGGTCCTGATCAGCGCGGGCGCATTCGGCTCAACGTCTCGACTGCATTGACTCAGTTCGCGGTTGCGAAACCGCTGTGCGACACCTACAAGTTGCCGATCTGTACCGGAGCCGGGTTCACGAATCCGATTTCCTTCCCCCTCAGCACTTCTGATCCGCTCGGAATCGCCTCCGCGATTTCCGGCGGAGCCGTCCCCGGAGGTGGCAATTGACGCGGCAATCGGTTCGAATAGTCGCCGGTATCGTGATCATCGGTGTGGGTTCTGTGGCCGTGTTCGCCTTCGGCGGCTGTAGCGCAGGCATTCAAGACCTACCCCTGGGTCGTTCGGCCGACGGTGATGCGTACAACGTGGCGCTGCAGCTGGCCGGCGCCGACGGCCTGGTGTTGGGGGCAGACGTCCGCAGCGGCCAGAAAGTCATCGGTCGAGTATCCGCGCTGTCCGCCGACGTCGTCGGAGCCGATGTGACGCTGAGTCTGGACGCCGCGACGCCGTTGCCGAACAACGTCGAAGCATCCGTCGAACTCCCGTCCGCACTGGGCAACCCGTTCATCAGACTATTGGTGCCGGAGGTTCCGTCCGGCTCGATGCTCAGCGACGGCGACACAATTCCGGAGTCTCGCACCGAGATCGGTCCGCAGGTCGAAAGTGCGCTTGCCACGCTCGGTACGGTTCTGACCGGAAGCGGCATCGATCAACTCGATACCGTGGTGCGCGAGCTGAACACCGCGTTTTCCGGGCGCTCCGGTGAAGTTCGTTCTCTGACCGACACCCTGACCTCGCTCATGGCAGAGGCAAGCAGTCACCGCAGCGAGTTCGACGAGGCCGTCGACCTCGCTGCCCGGGTCTCCTCCCAACTGGCCGGCCAACGCGTAGTTGTCGACAACTACCTCGATTCCGTTCCACAGGTGGTGTCGATTCTCGTGGGACAGAAGGATCAGATTGCAAGCCTGTTGAACTCGACCGTTCAGCTCGCCACCAACGCAAACACCATCCTCGACTCGTCACCCGACGGCCTCGACGCGATGCTGCACGATGCGTCGACCGTTGTCGGGACTCTGGATTCGTTCAACTCGGAGATCGGTCAGACACTGGCGAATATGAACGGACTGCTCGAGAACTTCACCAGTGCAGTCCAAGGTGACTACCTCGTTTTCGACGGCGCCCTGGATATTCCGGGAACGATCGACAAGCTCTGGAGCGGCGGGATGGCCGGTCAATCGATCGCACCGGCGGGAACTCTCACCGATCTACTTCAAGGAGGTCTGCGTTGAGTCGCCTTGCGCTTGTTCAACTTGTCCTGTTCGCTCTGATCGCTGCTGTGGTAATCCCTTTCGGAATCGTCTACGTGGTCGGCCCTCAGGGTTTCGGTGGCCAAATCCGGCTGCACGCCAACATGTCCGACGCCTTCGGGCTGACCAAGGGCACGGTCGTCACGTATCGCGGCGTACAGGTGGGGAAAGTGAGTGAAGTCGAACTCGACGCAGGCACCCGCTCGGCTCGGGTGGAACTCTCACTCAACGACAACACCGAGATACCTACCGACAGCGTCGCCAAGGTGACGATGGGGACCGCAGCCGGAATTCAGAATGTCGACATCTATCCCAACACAGACCACGGCCCGTATCTTCGGGACGGCGACGAAATCGCCATGCCCGCGGATCAGCAACCGGTCCAGATGAGCCAGTTGATGCTTCAGGCGTCCGGTGTCCTGGAAGGGATTGATCCGCAAGCGATCAGCGACATCGGGACCGAACTGGGGAATTCGTTCAACGGGCTCGGCCCGAGCTTGGCGACGATGATCGACAACGGTGGGACCATGTCCGCGCAGTTGAACGACCAGTCGACCGAACTCGCCGCGCTGCTGTCGCGAACCTCCACGTTGGTGGACTCCATGGCGACACAATCGGATTCGTTCGTCCGAGGAATGGCGGCTGCCAAGAACTTCACCGAACAACTCGAATCCAACGCTCCGGTGCTGATCTACCTCACCGATCATTCGCCCGCCGCCCTGAACAGCGCTCAACAGTTGTTCGACAAGTACCACAACACTTTCGGAGCGGTCCTGGCCAATCTCGTCACTGTCGCACCGATCATCTCCGACCGCACAGACGCCCTCGAAACCGGGCTTGTCACGATTCCTGAAGGTCTCGCCAAACTGGCATCCATCGTCAAAGGCGATCGCGCCGACTTTGCCTTGGTTGCGACACAGGGGCCGGTCTGTAACTACGACACCCCTAGGCGTGAGGTCGGCGATCTGTCTCCCACCAGTCCAAGTCTGGCGATGTACTGTCCCCCCGCCGACGACCTCGTCCAACGCGGAGCACAGAATGCTCCGCGCCCGAACGACCTCGGATTGCAGAACTCGACGGTCCCCGGTACGCCGATCGGACCGCCCGTCGTCGCAGATCCGATTCTCGTCCCCACCGGAGTCGACGCCCTGAACTACTGGAGATTGATGTTGGAAGGACTGGGAAATGGCACACGGTGACAACGCACTACTCGACGAGGCTGAAGCCGAGGTGGCCGAACATCCGACTTCTCCGTCGCTACTTCGCCGCCTCAAGGAGCCACGCATTGCACTGATCTCACTCATAGCGGTAGCGCTGGTCGCAGCATTGGTGGTGCTCGGATTCCAGATGTACTCGGCGAATCAGGAAGACACGCTGCGGCAGGAGGCTTTGGACACCGCGCGGGATTACTCGACCATCATGTCCTCCTTCGACTATCAGAACCTCGATGCCAACAAAGACAGCATCGCCTCGATGTCGACCGACGAGTTTGCCGGCACCTACCGAACGATGGTCGATTCACTGCGCGAAGTCGTCGCCGGGGGGCAAGGCCAGGCGAGCGCAACGGCGACAGACGTCGGCATCGAATCGCTGGACAATTCGTCGGCCAAGGTGCTCGTGTTCGTCGACCAACAAGCGAAGAATGTCGCAGCGCCAGAGGGAAACACACAGAAGTACCGCATGGTCGTGTCCCTGGTCCGCTCGGACGACCGGTGGCTCGTGAGCAACGTCGAGACCAAGTAACTCACCACGCGCGGAGGAAGATCCATGCCCACTCACTACCTGGATTCGGAAAAGTCCGAGTCGTCTCTTCGGACCGATCAGACACGCATCACCATCACGGCGGAGCGTAGGCGGTGGGCACGTAAACCCGCACACATCACCGACGCACTCGATTTCTGGTCGTTCGCCGGAGCCGCTGCCAACGTCATCCTGCAACTCGGTTGGCCCGAGGTGGCGTACGGCGTCATGGAGAGCAAGGTCGAATCTGGTGCTCTGACAGCGCATCCGTGGAAGCGCGCACGAACCACAACGCAGTACCTGACGGTCGCGATCCTGGGCAACGTGGAAGAGCGAAAGGCCTACCGCGAGGCCGTGAATTCTGTACACCGACATGTGAAGTCGGATGCGAACAGCCCGGTCAAGTACAACGCCTTCAATCGCGAACTCCAATTATGGGTTGCTGCTTGCCTGTTCATCGGTTTCGAAGACAGTCATCAGTTGTTGCACGGCAAGATGTCGGAAGAACAGGCGGAGTCGTTCTATCAGTCCGCATCAACTTTGGGAACGACACTGCAGGTCACCGAAAAGATGTGGCCGGCCACACGCGCAGATTTCGAGCGCTACTGGAACCTCGGTTGCGAACGCGTCGTGATCGACGAACGCACCAAGCAGTATCTGATCGACCTGGTCAATCTACAGATGATCGCTTGGCCGATACGCCTGGTGTTCCGAAACTTGTTGCGGTTCCTGACGGTCGGATTCCTTCCACCGATCTACCGCGACCAACTCGACCTCGAGTGGACCGAAGACGACCGCCGCCGGTTCGAACACCTCTTCATTTTCGTGTCGTTCGTCAACAGGTTCATTCCACGCTCCGTTCGTCAGGCCGGCAACACCATTCAGATGCGCGACATCCGTCGTCGGATCAAGGCGAGCAGGAATCTCGTCTGAGCCAGCAGCGCGTAATTCGTTTTCAATTCTGCTGCCCCACAGGTAAATCGGGGCGGTCGGTCGACAACAGATCGCGGTTCGACACAGCCTCCTGTGTGACCAGAACTGGGGCCGGAAAATCGACAAAACCGGCCGATCGAGCGCCACATACCGACGCCATCAAGACGCTTTTCCAGTGACTTGCATCACACTTTATCTCGATTATGTAACGCCGAGCGAGGTGGCATATCGCCACGCGACCTGGGAAAACACTCTTTGATGCATTTCTGTTGCACAAACATGCGTCGACACGCCGACCCGTGACCAATCCGTAATCATCTCTTATGGTTGGTGACAGCCCGATCAACCGGGCATTACCGAATCGCCACCGCCCGTCCCACCCCGCGGTTCGGACTCGACAACATTCCTAGTGGTGGGAGCGGAGCTGAGACGGTCACCGTCCTCCGTCGGCGGGACTCGAGAGGATTTTTCAAAAATGACCAAGACCACCGTTACCCGTGCCCTTGCCTCTGTCGCCGCAGCCGGAGCCCTCGCAGCCGGAGCCCTCGGACTGAGCGCCGGCACCGCGTCCGCAGCCACCCACGACTGGTCGGGTGTCGCAGAATGCGAATCTTCGGGCAACTGGGCCGCGAACACCGGAAACGGCTACTACGGCGGGCTCCAGTTCAGCCAGAGCACGTGGGAAGCCTACGGCGGAGCCGGCAGTGCCGCCAACGCCAGCCAGGCAGAACAGGTCCGCGTCGCGGAAAACGTCCTTGCCGGTCAGGGTGCCGGCGCATGGCCGGTTTGCGGACAGTACCTCCGCTGAGCCCAGCCCAAGTAGTGCGTCACTGCCCGGTGTTCGTCGAGAATTCGACGGACCCCGGGCAGCGTCGTACTAGCGACCTTCATGCCCCGCCCGATCCAGCCCCTCCGCCGCTGCTGTTGAAAGACATTACGGCGGTACGTGATCCGTCGGGATGACGCGGTGCGAGCGAGGTGTACTGACTCGCCTTCCGATCACGCATCAGCCCTCGGAGAGCCATCCACAATTTTTGGGCCGTCCCTGCCAACCGGTTGTGAGAACTGACCGGCGCAGCCGTAGACGCGTACGGGATGGGCTCCTTGCGCACGTAGTGCTCCATAACCCCAGCGTAGCCGTGTTTCGATGCCGAAATGTTCGATTTCAATCACTACCTCGCATCCCTCACGGCGACCGAACAAATCGATCCGGCGCACTCGACGGCCCATCCTTGACCAGGCGTACAAACCGGTCGGGTAAATCGCGTGGCCCGAACACTTCTCGACCATTGTGTGACAGAAGGCGGTCAACGCTCCACCACTCGAAGTGCTCGACCAGCTCGGCGGCCAGCGCTTCGCGCCCCAACGACCCACAGGGCTCGAATGCGGCCGCCACCGGCACGAGGAAGTAGTCGTTGATCGCACCGTCCCAACCCGGCAATATCGTCGGATCATGGATCTCCTCATGCCACACATGGGTGGCGGCCCCGTAGTCACGCAAGCCGATCTCCTCGTCCAATTCGCGCGCGAGCGCCTCGGGCGGGGTTTCGTCTCCTTCCAAGCCTCCGCCCGGAGGACACCAGACCGTCAGCCCGCCCCCGGGTGCGATGAATCGGTAGAGCAGAAGACGGGACTGGCCGTCAACGACCAATCCCCTGGCCGAGTGCCTCAGGCGCATGAGTGCCACTGTAAGTCAGCAGGTCAGGCCACAACGGCCAACTCCGGCAGTCCGGCAACCACAACCGCGAGGTTGTAACCCGACATCCGCAGTTCGCCGTTGTCCCCGGTTCTCGCGTACTCCGCATGACCGAAAGCCCGCTCGTGCTTGACACCGTCCGGGGTGATCCCCTCGGCCGTGGACAATCGGTGGAACTCGGTGCGTGTCGGATCGCCACCGAAACGGCCGAACCCCGCGATACTGTCGCCTTCCGCTTTCATGACGTAGACGTGGCGGTCGGCGATACCGAGGTCCGACTCCACCTTGGCCCGCACGCCGGGAGAACCGTAGAACACCACGTCGTCGACCGCTGCGCTTGCCCCGCGTTGCAGCGCAAGAGAAGTCGCAAGCGATCCGTAGGAGTGACCCAACGCGGTGATATGGACTCGGTCGTTGACCGACGCAGCACGAAGACCGTGAAAGAAGCTACCCAACGCGTCGGCGGCTATGCCTGCCTTGGACGATCGACTTACGTCGAAGCTGGCCCGACCGATGTCGAACTTTCCCGGCCCGATCACCTGTGGCGCGTCGTATCCGATCCAGGCGATGGTGGCCACGCTCTCCTTTCGGCCGGCCAGCTCGAGTTGGCGCATCGCCTCGGCTCGTAATCGTGTTGCCTCGCCGACCATTCCGCGCATCGAGTCCTTGACGTTGGTGTTCAATCCGGGAATCGTCACGGAGATGTGATCCGCTGTGTCCGGATCACCGATCGCGATTGCCGCGAAGCCGCGTTCACCCGAGCGCATGTCCATGAGCAGTAACCGTCGACAAGGTTCGGCGCGAAACAACTCGTCGAGCGCGTCCAGATCCTCGAGTTTGCGTTCGGCGTACCACTGGCCCGCCCCTGTGTTGCTCAGCCTGCCGCCGAAGAACTCGCGGTGGAGTTCTTGCGAGATTCGGACTGAATCATCTTGCAGCCGTGCTCGTTCCGATTGAATTCGATCGAGATTGGCCGGACTGCGAACCGCAGAAGGAATTCCGTCGAGGTTGGCGATCAGGCCGGGTGCATGACGCAACATCTGACGCTGCCGATCAGGGCTGAACGCTCGCCACTCCTCCCCCACACGCACAGCTTTGTCACGGAGGTCGGTGCCGACCTGAGACCGCAGAGACAACGCATGATGAAGATCCGCGCTGACCAGCAGTGCCTCACCGATCAGTTCTCGCACCGCGACCTCGAGCAACTGGGCATGCACGTGGAGCGGGTGGCCGTCGGCGATGGGCGCAACGGCAGAGACCGTTCCGTCCTGACGAATATGCAAGTCGTCGGCGACGGCCTCTTTGCGCAGCGTATCCAGCCGTCGCCGGATGTCGCGGACACGATGAGCGACCAGAACGCCCTCCAGCCCAGCTGACAGCTGATCCAACGGTTCGACGTCCCATACGTCGATATCTGTGAGATCCACTCGGGTCAGGACGAACGAGCAGCGATCCGCGCCTGTACTTCCGGACGACGCAACGGCGGGACGGTCTGAGGTGGCTGTCTGCGAGGCGGCAATGCGCTGAGCAGGCGCGTCGTCGTTTCGGTCACCTCACGCACCGCCTGTTCGAAGGCGTCTCGGTTCGCGTCGGACACCTTGGCTATTCCACTCACCTTACGTACGTATTGGCGAGAGGCGGCCTCGATCTCCTCGGGCGTAGCAGCGGGCTCGAGTCCACGAAGTTCAGTGATGTTTCGGCACATAATTCGACGATAACCCTGCTCACCGACGCCGTCACGGTTCGATACACCAATGTATCCAAACTGCCACGCAGATCCGGGCATCACGGTAGTTTCAGTGAAATTCCCCCAGTGACTGGAAGTAGCCACTAACTCATGGACTCTGCACTCACCTCCGTCGGCCTACCCGCCGCACTCGCCATCATCATGTTCGGCCTCGGGCTTTCCCTGACGGTCGGAGATTTCGCCCGCGTGGCAAAAGCGCCGAAGGCCGTTTCGATCGCCCTGATCTGTCAGTTGTTGTTGCTCCCGGCCGCGGCCTTCGGATTGGTCACGTTGTTCGACCTCGACCCACTGCTCGCGGTCGGCATGATGCTCCTCGCCGCATCACCGGGCGGCACGACGGCAAACCTGTTCAGCCATCTGTTCCGCGGCGACGTTGCTCTCAATGTGACGCTGACAGCGGTCAATTCGGTGATAGCGGTGGTCACTCTCCCCCTGATCACCAACTTCGCGTTGGGTTACTTCGAACCCGAGGACGCGGACGGCACTCTCGGGCTTCAGTTCACGAAGGTGCTTCAGGTCTTTGCCGTCGTATTGATTCCTGTCGCCCTCGGAATGTGGGTTCGGTTGCGCTCGAGCGCCTTTGCCGAGCGGATGGACAAGCCCGTCCGCATCGGATCCGCGGTGGTTCTGGCACTGGTGATCGTCGGAACGGTTGTTTCCGAGCGCGAGAACATCGCGGACTATCTCGTCGACATCGGCGTCGTCGCTGCCTTGTTCTGCCTACTGAGCCTCTCGATCGGTTACGTCGTTCCCCGGATATTCGGCATCGAGGATCGTCAGGCAATCGCCAGTTCCATGGAAATCGGCATCCACAACAGCACGTTGGCGATCACCATCGCCGTCAGTCTCCTCGGCAACGTGCAATTGGCAGTGCCGGCTGCGGTGTACGGCGTTCTCATGTTTCCGCTCGCCGCTGCCTTCGGCGCAACGATCACCCGCAAGTCACGGACAATGGCCGAAATCGACTAATATCAGGCGGTTTTCGATATAGGTGATCTGGTATCGCCGACCCTACGATCGATACGGACTCAGACCGAAGGGTATCGAAAAATGCTGACCACCACACCTACCGTGCTGGACGAACGCGCCTGGCAAGAGCTAGTCGACGCACTGACCCGTCGCCAATTCTGCATCGGAGCCGGGATGGCAGCAGTAGCAACAATTCTGTCGTCCTGCAGTTCCAGTGACGGTTCGGGTACATCTGACGACACTCAAATGCGCACCGTCACCACACCGTTGGGAACTTACGACATACCGACCAACCCCAAGCGGGTCTTGGCCGTCGACGCCCGCACCGACCTCGAGCTCGCCATTGCCCTGGAACTACCGGTCTTCGGATACAACATCTCGCCCGCCACCGAGTGGGTCCCCGTCGACGGCTCGGCCGAATACCTCAGCGACAAGCCCAATCTGGAGCAGATCCTCGGACTCGCACCCGATCTCATCATCTGCGTCAACGCCGACAACGAGTACTGGCCCGCTGCAAAACTCCAAGCCATCGCTCCTGTCCTGACAACCGAATCGAAGCAGACGTGGCGAGAAAATCTCACGCGACTCTCCGATTGGTTGGGCCGAACCACCACCATGGATCGCCTGATCACCGACTATGACGCTCTGATCACCGACATCCGCTCTCGACACGCTTCGGCGATCGCGGGAAAGACCGTCGCGAGTTTGTCCTACAGTCCGGACAAGGCCACGATCTACATCGACAGCCTGCCTGTGTCGGAGGAAACCGGTAAGAAGAATCGCCAGCCCACCGACATGACGCTCGCCGACATCGGTGGAAGAACATTGAACACAACCGGTTTCGACAATCAGGGGCGACTGAGCATCGAGGAGATGGATCGCCTTCGCGATTGCGACGCGTTCATGGTTTCCGTCACCGACAGCAGCGACACCACCTTCGATCAGCTCTCGGACAACAAGTTGTGGCAACGACTTCCGGCTGTGCAGGCCGGGAACGTCACCGTTCTGCGCGGCAGTACGTACTACGGATCCATCTACACCAACATGTACGTAGCCAAGGGCTGGGACGATCTCTATTCGACGCTCGACTGATCAGACTTGTCCGTGGAAATGCCGGCCGCTCCCACGCGGTCGGCATTTCACGTTTCGAGGTCGATGCCCAACGCTCCGGAGAGGGTCCGCAGACAAATCACTCTCAACTCTTCCTGCGGTATGGAAGGTTGATCGAGCCAGTCGAGGCAGACAGCTCGGACGAATGCGATCCATCCCCGAACTGCGACGGCAGCGATCTGTCTTCTTTCACCCTCGAATTCCAGTGCGTCGAGGATTCGAATCTGCTGCTGTTCGAGTTCCCGTTCGACGATCGCTCGGATACCGGCCTCGGCGGAGAGCGTCCCCACGTTGATGGCGCGTACTCCCCTGCTGTGCGACTTCACGTACGCGAAGTAGGCGTCCAACCCGGCTGCCACCTGTTCGCGCACCGGTAGCGTCGCGTCCGGTGCGGTCACCTCGAGCAGGTGCTGCGATTCGCGCTCGACGATTGCGGCGAAGAAGTCTCGCTTGGTCGGAAAGTAGTGGTACATCAACCCGCGCGAGACGCCCGCAATCTCGGCGACCTCTTCGATCCAGACGTCCTCGTACGAACGATCGGCAAAAAGTTGCGCGCCGATGTCGAGCAACTGCGTGCGCCGCTGCTCTCGGTCCAGGCGTTTTCGTGGTGCGACCATAGACAAGTCAGATTACTACTTGACACCGATTCAGTAAGGCGTACTTTGCGTACTAGACACCAATTCAGTAAGCGATCTCACCCGGGGGACACACCATGAGCGTCGACACCACTCCAGAGGCGACGACCGATGCTCGGATCCCGCATCCGGCATGGCGCCTGCCAGTCCTCGGGGACGTCCTCGGGATCAATATCCGGACGCCGCTGCAGAACTCCGTGAGCATCGGGCGCGAACTCGGCCCGATCTTCGAGAGAAATGTCCTGGGAAATCGCTTCGTCTTCGCCTCGGGCGCGGACATGGTGGCAGAACTGTCCGACGAGTCCCGGTTCGCGAAGCACCTTGCGCCTGGAGTCAAAGCACTCCGCGGAATCGGCGGCGACGGACTGTTCACTGCGTACAACCACGAACCCAACTGGGGCAAGGCGCACAATCTCCTGGCCCCGGCGTTCAGCCAGACTGCGATGCGCTCGTACCACCGCACCATGCTCGACGTGGCCGGAGAGCTGGTCGACCATTGGGACAGTCGTGACAGCGACTCCCCCGTCGACATCTCCGCAGACATGACCAAGCTGACGTTGGAGACCATCGGACGCACTGGATTCAGCTACTCGTTCGACTCTTTCGAGCGTGAAGAGCAGCACCCGTTCGTCAAGGCGATGGTCGGCGCTCTCTCCCATTCACAACGCACGACGTTCTTGAAGTCGACGGCCCTGGGGCGAGTCCTCGCACGTCGGGCCGATCAACGTGACGAGGTCCGCAAGGCGTACATGGCCGAGGTTGTGGACGAGGTGATCCGTGCCCGGCGGACAAGTACCGAACCGGGGCCCGAAGATCTTCTCGAACTGATGCTACGGGCGGCACGCGAAAACGATCCCAACCGTATCGACGAACTGAACATCCGCCATCAGGTCGTGACCTTCCTCGTCGCGGGACACGAAACCACCTCCGGCGCGTTGTCGTTCGCGCTGTACTACCTGTCACGAAACCCTGACGTGCTGGCCAAGGCGCAAGCCGAGGTCGACAAGGTCTGGGAGGGCGAAGAGCCCGCCTTCGAGAAGATCGCGAAACTTCGATACGTACGACGCGTCCTCGACGAATCATTGCGTCTGTGGCCGACCGCTCCCGCCTACGGCCGTGCGGCGCTCGAAGACACCACGCTCGTCGGCAAGTATCCGATGAAGAAGGGCGATTGGATGCTCGTGCTCATCCCGTCACTTCATCGCGATCCCGTGTGGGGCAACGATCCCGAGGCTTTTGATCCGGATCGTTTCCTACCTGCCAACATCAAGGCCAGGCCGGCGCACGTGTACAAGCCGTTCGGAACAGGTGAACGCGCCTGCATCGGAAGACAATTCGCCATTCACGAAGCGGTCCTCGTGTTGGGCACCATCTTGCAGAAATATACGATCGAGGCCGATCCGGACTACGAGTTGAAGGTGGCCGAACGGCTCACCCTGATGCCCGAAGGCTTCAACTTGACGGTCCGCCGACGCTGAGCTCGGCAAACGGCGTCGAGTAAGTCGGTTGAACAGTCCCGAATGCGGTAATCCCTGGGGTGGCAGCAGCGAGCACCGGCGCACCCTGGGAGTTCACATGACAAAGAGGCCTGCAGTTGGAATCGTCTTGCTCTCGGCGGCATTGGCCACGGGAGCTTGCTCGGCAAGCGTCGGGACGCCGCAAGTGGACAAGTCCGAAGTCGCAAGTCAGATCTCCACTCAACTCGCCGAGAAGATCGGCGAGCCACCTGACGACGTGACGTGTCCGGAGAACCTCGACGCAGAAGTCGGCGCATCGATCACGTGCATCCTGACCGAGCAGGGCACCGAATACGACGTCACAGCTACCGTGACCAGCGTTGACGGTGAAAGTGCGAACTTCGACATCAAGGTTGCGGATGCGCCGAACAACTAACTGCTGTGCGCCTTTATTAACCGCCGGCGGTTAATAAAGGCGCACAGCAGGGCATCAGAGCCGCTCGATAATCGTCGCGTTTGCGGTGCCGCCACCTTCACAGATGGTCAGCAGGCCGTAACGACCGCCCGTGCGCTCGAGTTCGTTGAGCAGGGTTGCCATCAGCTTGGTGCCAGTCGCGCCGAGCGGGTGACCGAGTGCGATCGCGCCGCCGTTGACGTTGACCTTGGCCGGATCTGCGCCGATTTCCTTGATCCAGGCCAGGACGACCGGTGCAAAAGCTTCGTTGATCTCGACGATGTCGATGTCCTCGATGCTCAGACCGGCCTTCGCGAGAGCATGCTTCGTGGCCGGAATCGGCGCACTGAGCATGAAGATCGGGTCGTCGCCGCGAGCGCTGAGGTGATGAATCCGGGCGCGGGGCTTGAGGTTGTACTTCTCCACCGCTTCCGCCGACGCCAGCAGCAGCGCACTCGCACCGTCGGAGATCTGGCTGGCCACCGCTGCGGTCATGCGGCCGTCTTCGACGAGAACCTTGAGCGTCGCCATCTTTTCGAGGCTGGTCTCGCGGGGTCCTTCGTCGACGGTCGCGTCGCCCATGGCAACGATCTCGTTGTCGAAGCGACCCGCGGCGATTGCAGCCTTGGCGCGCTCATGGCTCTGCAGGGCCCACTTCTCGAGCTCTTCGCGGCTGATGTCCCACTTCTCGGCGATCATTTCGGCGCCCTTGAACTGCGAGACTTCCTGGTCACCGTAGCGCTCGGTCCAACCGACCGAACCCGAAGTCGGCGTGTCGAATCCGTACTGCTGACCGACGATCATCGCTGCCGAGATCGGAATCTGGCTCATGTTCTGAACGCCGCCGGCAACGATCAGATCCGCGGTGCCCGACAGGATGGCCTGAGCGCCGAAGTGCACTGCCTGCTGGCTCGAACCGCACTGACGGTCAACGGTCACCCCGGGAACGTGCTCCGGGAATCCCGCTGCGAGCCAGGACATACGGGCGATGTTGCCGGCCTGGCCGCCGATGGCGTCGACGCAACCGAAGATCACGTCGTCGACGTCACTGGGGTCGATACCGGTGCGCTCGACCAGTGCCTTGACGACGTGCGCACCGAGATCGATGGGGTGCACGCCGGACAGCGCGCCACCCCTCTTGCCGATCGGTGTGCGAATGGCGTCGACGATGTAAACCTCGGACATAGCGTTAGCTCCTAGTTTCGTTGTGCAGCAATAGTTCTTGAAGTTGATTCAGCAATAGCTTCTGAAGTTGTGGCCGGATCGGAGAGCCCGTCGAGCACGATCGCGAGATATTGAGCCGCGACGGCGTGAGCCGACAGGGATCCACCCGGGCGGTACCAGCGAACCGCGACCCACACGGTGTCTCGCATGAATCGGAAGACCAACTCGACGTCGATGTCGGAACGGAAGGTCCCGTCCGCGACGCCGGCTTCGAGGACGCCGACCCACAGGTCCCGGAATTCGGTGTTGCGCTCGGCCAGGTAAGCGAAGCGCTCGTTCCCGACGAGGTGCTTGACCTCGTCCTGGTAGATCGCCACAGCCGAATGTGAGGCGTCGATGGCCTCGTAGGAGGTCACCACCAGCGCTTCGAGCGTCGCGCGACTGTCCAACCCCGCCGCGACGATCTCGCGGTATTTTCCGAAGAGTTCGTCGAGGAACTGGTGCAGGATCTCGTCGACCATCGACTCTTTGGAATCGAAATGGTGATACAAGCTGCCGGACAGTATCCCGGCGGCGTCGGCGATGTCGCGGACGGTCGTCGCGCGCACTCCGCGATCGGCGAACAGCCCCGCCGCGATCTCGAGCAGCTCGTCGCGGCGCCCGGACTTGCCGTTTGATTCGTCGGAATTTCGAGGTGGCGTCATGTATTCAATCCTATCCAGGGCCTTCCCCTGTGCGCGGTCAGCGAGTCCGGGGACTCCTTAACCGCGCACGGGGACGCTAGGCCCTCTGCGAAGAAACGGAGACGATCTCGCCGGTCATGTAGGTGGAGTAATCGCTGGCGAGCATCGCGATGACCGTTGCGATCTCCCAGACCTCCGCGGCGCGGCCGTAGGCCTCACCGGAAGCCAACTGGTCGAGCAGTTCCTCACTGGTGACCTTCGCCAAAAACGCGTGACGCGCGATGGAGGGCGAGACCGCGTTGATACGGACCCCGTACTCCGCGGCTTCGATAGCGCTGCACCGAGTCAGTGCCATGACGCCCGCCTTGGCTGCGGCGTAGTGAGCCTGGGAATGCTGCGCCCGCCAACCGAGAACGGACGCGTTGTTCACCAGAACACCGCCGTGGGGAACGCTCTTGAAGTACCGCAGCGCGGCACGCGTCGAACGGAAGGTGCTGTTGAGGGTGATGTCGAGAACGCGATCCCACTGATCGTCCGTCATGTCGACGACGGGTGTCTCGCCGCCCAGGCCCGCGTTGTTGACGACGATGTCGATGCGTCCCAACTTCTCGGCCGCGCCGACGAACAACGCGTCGACCTGCTCGGTGCTGGAGACGTCGCAGATGATGGACTCGACCTGCTGGCCGGGAAACTCGGCCTTCAGCTTCTCCACCGTCTCGCCGAGCCGACGCTCGTGGAAGTCGGAGACGAGAACGTCGCCGCCCTCGAGAAGCACCCGGCGCGCGGTAGAGAAGCCGATGCCGGTTCCGGCTGCGGCGGTGATGATCGCCTTCTTGCCCGCGAGCAGTCCGTGGCCCGGGGTTTCCTCGGGCGCAACGGAAAGCGGGGACGCGGCTTTGGTGTCAGACATTAACGAGCCTCTCGGGGAAGACCGAGCACGCGCTCGGAAATGATGTTGCGCTGAATTTCGTTGGAGCCGCCGTAAATCGTGTCGGCGCGGGTGAAGAGGAAGAGGCGCTGCCACTCGTCGAGTTCGAGATGCTCGGGATCGGTGATGTCCGAGGCATTGCCTTCGGAATCCGCCCACGGTGCAACCAACGACGACGCACCCTGCACGTCCATCGCCAGCTGTCCCAGGTCACGATGCCAGTTGGCCCACAACAGTTTTGCGACGGACGCTTCGCCGCCACCGGTTCCGGCGTCGACCGCGTCGAGAGTACGCATCGCGTGGGCGCGCATCACACGCAGTCCGACCCAGGCACGAGCGATCTTCTCGCGAATGTGCGGATCCTGGTCACTGCCATTGGCCTTCGCCAGGTCGACGACGCCCTGGAGCTCGCGAGCGAATCCGATCTGCTGTCCGAGCGTCGATACCCCGCGCTCGAAGGTGAGCAGCCCCATCGCGATCTTCCAGCCCTCGCCAGGTTCCCCCACCACCAGATCGGCGTCGGTGACGGCGTCGTCGAAGAAGACCTCGTTGAACTCCGACGTACCGGTGAGCTGCTGGATGGGCCGAACTGTCACACCAGGCTGATCCAACGGGACCAGCAGGAAGCTCAAGCCCTGATGACGCTTGGAGCCCACCTCGGTGCGGCAGACCACGAAGCACCACTGCGCGACGTGAGCCAGTGAGGTCCACACCTTCTGGCCGTTGATGATCCACTTGCCGTCTTCGAGGCGTGCGGTGGTGGAGACGTTCGCGAGGTCTGAACCGGCGCCAGGCTCGGAGTAGCCCTGCGACCACAGTTCGCTGACCGTGTTGATTCCAGGAAGGAATCGGCGCTTCTGCTCGTCGGTTCCGTACGCGATCAGCGTCGGGCCGAGCAACTCTTCACCGATGTGGCTGACGCGAGCGGGCGCACCGGCCTTCGCGTACTCCTGATGGAAGATGACCTGCTGAGAGATGCTTGCTCCCCGCCCGCCGAACTCCTTCGGCCACCCGAGGCACGTCCATCCTGCGGCTGCGAGGTGCTTGTCCCACTCGAGTCGTTGCTCGAAGAACTCGTGCTCACTGCCGGGGCCGCCCTTACCCTTGAGCTGGGCAAATTTGCCCGTCAAGTTCTCGGCCAACCACTGCGCGACCGTGGCCGCAAACTCGTCGTCCGTCATCTGCCCGTCCGGGCTCTCGCTCTGGTCCACATATGTAAGATAACCTACCAAGCACTTGCTAGGTAGCGTGTCAGGTAGGAGTCCAGTGACCGAACAACCGAGAACCATCCCATCAGCCCTCATCCGGGCCGCCGAGGAGTTCGGTGAGCGCGCGGCTATCGCCGATGGCGACACCCGACTGACCTTCGCACAGCTACATCAACGTGTCCGCGATTTCGCCGGCGCGCTGATCAACCGTGGGGTGAAGGCAGGCGATCGCGTCGTCATCTGGTCGCCCAACACGTACCACTGGGTGATCGCCCTGCTCGGCGCTCAATATGCCGGCGCGGCCATCATCCCGATCAACACTCGATACACCGGCACCGAAGCTCTCGACATCATCGAGCGCGTCGACGCCGCGGCCTTGGTGGTCGTCGGCACGTTCCTCAAGGCCGATCGCTATCAGCAGTTGCTCGACGCCAACCCGGACCTGTCGATCCCGACCGTCATCCAGGTACCGATCGACGGGGACGACGACCGTGACGGCGTCATCGAGTTCGAGGACTTCCTCGCGCTCGCCACCGACGCCGCCCGCACCGAAGCCGATGCGCGTGCTGCGAAGGTGCAGCCAGACGACGTCAGCGACATCCTCTTCACCTCCGGCACCACAGGACGCAGCAAGGGTGCGATCACCGCGCATCGTCAGTCCATTGCTGTCGCCAAGTCGTGGGGTGAATGCGCCGAGGTCACCGCCGACGACAACTTCCTCATCATCAGCCCGTTCTTCCACACCTTCGGGTACAAGGCCGGAATCCTGGTCTGCCTGCTGAACGGCGCGACGATCGTGCCGGTGTCCGTCTTCAACATCGACGACACTCTTGCCCTGGTCAACAGCGAAAAGATCAGCATCCTGCCTGGCGCCCCGACGATCTACCAGACCATTCTCGATCACCCCCGCCGCAGCGAATACGACCTGTCCTCGCTCCGCATCGCGATCACTGGCGCAGCACCCGTTCCGGTTGCTCTCGTCGAGCGCATGCAGGCAGAGCTTTTCGACGCCGTCCTCACGGCATACGGTCTGACCGAGGCAGTGGTCGCGACCATGTGCCGCACCGACGACGACCCGGTCACCGTCTCCACCAGTTCCGGCCGCGCGACAGCCGATTTCGAGGTCAAGATCGGCGACCAGGGTGAGATCCTGCTTCGTGGACCGAACGTCATGCTCGGATACCTCGACGACCCCGAATCCACCGCCAAGGCAATCGACGCCGACGGCTGGTTGCACACCGGAGACGTCGGAACCCTCGACGAGCGTGGCTATCTCGACATCACCGACCGCCTGAAAGACATGTACGTCAGCGGCGGATTCAACGTCTACCCCGCCGAGATCGAGGGCATGTTGGCTCGCCTGCCCGGCGTCCACGAGTCTGCTGCCATCGGCATCCCCGATCACCGAATGGGAGAGGTGGGCCGCGTCTACATCGCCCAACTCGACGGTGCCGGCCTCACCGAAGAGTCGGTGATCGCCTTCCTCAAGGAGAAGATCGCAGGCTTCAAGGTGCCCCGCGAGGTGCGCTTCGTAGATCACCTGCCCCGTAACCCCTCGGGCAAGGTCCTCAAAACGGTTCTGCGCGAGGAACAATCATGACCGTTCCCTTCGAAGCCGACGTCGTGATCTACGAGGTTCGTGACTCGGTCGCCGTCGTGACCTTGAATCGACCCGACTACCGCAACGCCCAGAACTCGGTGGTCACGTACGCCCTCGACGCGGCATTCCAGCGCGCCGTCGAGGACGACGACGTGAAAGTGATCGTCCTGGCAGGCAACGGACCTCACTTCAGCGCCGGACACGACCTGGGAACTCCGGGACGCGACCATCACGTCGAGTACGAGAACAAGGCCACCATGTGGTGGGATCACGTCGACAAGCCAGGCGGTGACCAGCGTTTCGCCCGCGAGATGGAGGTCTACCTGGGCATGTGCCGCCGTTGGCGGGAGATCCCCAAGCCCACCATCGCGATGGTGCAAGGCGCCTGCATTGCCGGCGGGCTCATGCTCGCCTGGGTCTGCGACATGATCGTCGCGGCCGACGACGCCTTCTTCTCCGATCCCGTTGTCCGCATGGGCATCCCCGGCGTCGAATACTTCGCGCACCCGTGGATGGTCGGTTCACGTTTCGCGAAGGAAATGCTCTTCACCGGCGATCGGTTCACCGCGCAACGCGCCTACGAAATCGGCATGGTCAATCGCGTCGTCGCCCGCAAGGATCTCGAGAAGGAGACGTTCGAGCTCGCCGGACGTATCGCCGAGATGCCGCGCTTCGGACTGGCTTTGACCAAAAAGGCCGTCAACCAGTGCGAGGATCAGATGGGGATGCGCAACGGCATCGACTCCGTCTTCGGTCTGCATCACTTCGCTCACGCTCACAACGCCGAGGTCGGCAAAGACTCGCTTGGTGGTCTCGACGCCAAAGCCATGGCTGCCAGTGCTCGCGCACCGCAGGAAGGAACAAACTAGTGGATCTCGTATTCGACGACGCCACAACCGCATTCCGTGACGAGGTCCGCTCGTTCCTGGAGGCGAATGTGCCCGCCACTCCCCTGAAGTCGATGGATACCGCCGAAGGCTTCGAAGAGCATCGTCAGTGGGAGCACACTCTCGCCGACGCCGGCTACGCCGTCGTCTCCTGGCCCAAGGAACTCGGCGGACGTGATGCGTCCCTGCTCGAATGGGTCATCTTCGAGGAGGAGTACTACCGCTCGGGCGCACCCGGGCGCGTAAGCCAGAACGGCATCTTCTTGTTGGCTCCCACACTGTTCGAGCATGCAAATGCCGAGCAGTTGGCTCGCATCATGCCGCGCATGGCTCGTGCCGACGACATCTGGGCCCAGGCCTGGTCCGAGCCCGAATCCGGTTCCGACCTCGCGAGCCTGCGTTCGAGTGCGAAGAAGGTCGACGGGGGCTGGCTGCTCAACGGTCAGAAGACGTGGAGCTCACGCGCAAGCTACGCCGACTGGGGCTTCGGCTTGTTCCGCTCCGATCCGGATGCGCAGCGCCACAAGGGCATCACGTATTTCATGTTCGACCTGCGCTCGAAGGGCGTCACCGTTCGCCCGATCGATCAACTCGACGGCGAGCCCGGCTTCGCCGAGATCTTCCTCGAAGACGTCTTCGTGCCGGACGACCCGGCCAACCCCGGTGAGTCGGGTGTGATCGGCAACGTCAACGAAGGTTGGCGCGTCGCGATGAGCACCGCGAGCAACGAGCGTGGCCTCTCGCTGCGCAGCCCCGGCCGCTTCCTCGCCACCGTCGACCGACTGCTCGAGCTGTACAAGTCCAGCGGACGAACCGACGACAGCGCTCTGCGTAACCAGGTTGCCGACGCCTGGATCGGCGCTCGCGCCTACCAGCTCAACACATTCGGTACCGTCACCCGTCTCGCCGACGGTGGACAACTCGGCGCCGAGTCCTCGATCAACAAGGTCTTCTGGTCTGAGTGGGATATCGCCACCCACGAGACTGCTCTCGAACTGCAGGGCCCTGAAGCCGAGCTGGCCGACAACTGGATGGACGGATACCTGTTCTCCCTGTCCGGCCCGATCTACGCAGGCACCAACGAGATTCAGAAAAACGTCATCGCTGAGCGTCTGCTCGGCCTACCGAAGGCGGACCGATGAGATTCGCGCTCGACTCCTCCCACCAGGACTTCGCTGCAAGCATCGATGCACTGCTGACCAAGTCCGACATGCCCTCCGTCATCCGTTCGTGGAACGACGGTGACACCGAGCCGGGCAAGAAGCTCTGGCAGCGCCTTGCCGAGACCGGCGTCAACGGCCTCGTCATCTCCGAAGAACACGACGGACTCGGCGCCGACGCCGTGGACCTGGTCGTTGCACTCGAACAGCTCGGTCGGCACGCAGTACCCGGACCGGTCGTCGAGACCATCGCAGTAGCACCGACGCTCCTGGCTTCCGTTGCACCGGAACGTCTCTCTGCTCTCGCCGAGGGTTCGCTGGCAACCGTCGCCGCTCCCCCGCGCACACCGTTCGCGCTCGACGCCAATGCGGTCGATCTGGTTCTACTCGCGCAGGACGGCACCGTCTCACTCGGCGTCCCTGGCGAAGCCAAGGCATCGGTGGATCTCTCCCGCAAGCTCTACGAAGTTTCCGCCGGCGAATCGCTGGGCTCCGCCGACTTCTCCGCAGCCTTCGACATGGGCGCTCTTGCCACTGCCGCGCAGTTGCAAGGTCTCGGCCAGACACTGCTCGAGGTCACCACCGAATACGCGAAGCAGCGCAAGCAGTTCGGCAAGGTCATCGGACAGTTCCAGGCAATGAAGCACCACCTGGCAGAAGTTGCGGTTTCGCTCGAAATGGCTCGCCCCCTGCTCCACGGTGCCGCTCTGTCGGTTCGCGATCAGTCGGCCGACGCCTCGCGTGACATTTCTGCCGCCAAGGTCGCGTGCGGGGATGCTGCTTACAAGGCCGCCCGCGTCGGACTCCAGGTTCACGGCGCCATCGGCTACACGATGGAACACGATCTCTCACTGTGGCTCACCAAGGTACGAGCATTGCTCACCGCCTGGGGCACACCGTCCGAGCATCGTGCGCGCGTCGTCGAAGCGCTGGTTGCATCATGAGCATCGACACCGAAGACCAGGCAGCACTACGTGCGTCGGTACGCGATCTCCTGAGCAAGCATTCCGACTCCGCTGCCGTCCGCGCTGCCATCACCACCGAGATCGGCTACGACGCCGCGTTGTGGAGCAAGCTGTGCGAGCAGATCGGCGTCGCCGCGCTGGCGATTCCGGAGGAGTTCGACGGCGTCGGAGCAGGTTTGGGCGAAGTACATGTGGTCCAGGAGGAACTGGGCCGCACGCTGACCCCCTCACCGATGCTGGGTTCGGCGATTCTTGCCGCACAGGCACTGCTGCTTTCCGGTGACAACGACGCATGCTCGCGACTGCTGCCCGGTGTCGCGTCCGGAGAGAGCACGCTCGCCCTGTGCTGGGCAGGGGCTGCGGGTTGGAGCACCTTCGGCGTCGAGGCAACCGAGGATGCGTTGACCGGCACGGCGTCGTACGTCCTCGACGGACACGTCGCTGACACCCTGCTCGTTCTCACGGCCGACGGCTTCTACGAAGTGGATCCCGCGGCCGAGGGCGTCTCCCGCCGACGCGTCCCCACCATGGATCCGACGCGAACGCTGGCGGAGGTCACGTTCTCCGGTGTTCGTGGTCGGCCACTGGAGTGGTCCGAAGATCTGGTCGATCGCATTCGAACCGTCGTTCTGATCGCGTTGTCAGCTGAACAGGTCGGAGCGGCCGCAGCGATCGTCGAACAGACCGTGGAATACACCAAGTCGCGCAAGCAGTTCGGTCGCGCGATCGGTTCTTTCCAAGCCCTCAAGCACCGGATGGCCGACATGTACACGTTGGTCGAGACGGCGCGGTCGATGACGTACGCCGCCGTGGCGACGCAGTCGGCCGACGACGCGGCGGTTGCAAAGGTCTACTGCTCGGAAGCCTTGCAGCAGATCACCTCCGAAGCAGTTCAGTTGCACGGCGGAATCGCAATCACCTGGGAGCACGACGCTCAGCTGTACTTCAAGCGTGCACACGGCAGCGCTCAGCTCTTCGGACAGCCGAGCACCTACCTGCCGAGCCTCGCTCAGGCCGCGGGTCTCTAAGACACATCGGTGCTTGTTCGCTCGCAATCCCGGGCGAACAAGCACCGATGCTGCCCAGTCAGTGGAATGAACCGCAGATTTATGCGGCTGGATCACGCAGAATCGGTCACCAGACAGCTGTCCATCTCACAGACCGGAGTTTTCTCGTGAATCGATTCGACGACAAGCGCGTCCTCATCAGCGGCGCAGGGTCCGGAATCGGCCAGGCCACCGTTGCCCGCATCCTGGCAGAAGGAGGCACCGTCGTCGCCGCCGACATTTCCGAGACCGGCCTCGAACAGACGCTGAACGCCGCGAAGGACGCCGGCCACTCCGATCGCCTCACCACGGTGAAGGTCGACATCTCCAGCGAAGAGTCTGTTCGCGAACAGGTCGGCGCTGCGATCAAGGCTCTGGGCGGGCTCGACGTGCTGGTCAATGCGGCGGGCATTCTGCGCTCCGCGCACACCCACGAGATGACACTCGATTTCTGGAACACCGTAATCGGGGTCAACCTCACCGGAACATTCCTCATGACGAGGGAATCCCTCCCGGCACTGCTCGAAAGCGGAGCAGGTGTCGTGGTCAACTTCAGTTCCACTTCGGCGACCTTCGCCCACCCGTACATGACGGCATATGCGGCGTCGAAGGGTGGAATCCAATCCTTTACGCACGCACTTGCACTCGAGTACAGCAAGCAGGGTCTTCGCGCCGTGGCCGTCGCACCCGGCAGCATCGCGTCGGGCATGACGTCCGATCCCGGCTTCCCGGCCGACATCGACTTCACGCTGCTCGGCAAGCTTGCCCCGGCAATCGGTGAGGGTTTCGCGCCCCCGTCCGCGGTCGCCGGTGTGATCGCGATGCTCGCTTCCGAGGACGGCTCGTTTGTCACCGGAACGGAAATCCGCATCGACGGCGGCACGCATATGTGATCCCCTGCTGTGCGCCTTTATTAACCCCCGGCGGTTAATAAAGGCGCACAGCAGCGAGGCGGCATACTTGTCTGGCCGCCCGGAACCCGTCCGACGGTACGACGTGCGGTGGGGAGCCAGCGGTGAGCGAATCAACAGGCAGTACAAACCTCGAGCCCGTGCTGATCAGTCCTGTCGTCGGCGGAATGATTCGCACCTGGTCCGAGGACGAGACCCGCTTGTGGAGCGTCGACGATCCCGCCGCTCTCGGCACACTGCTTGGACGCGGCCTCGTAGCTCGTACTGCTCTGCCGGACAACAAGTTCCGAGAAGTTGCGTTTCTGGATACCCAGACCCAGGCCCTCACTGTGCAGCCGCGCTTCGCTTCCCCGGACAGCACTGCCCTCGCCGCACCGTTCAAGCTCACCGACGCGTCCTCCCCGACCGGCGACGCTTGGGAAGATCTCGAATCGGTACTCGCGTCGATCGCGATCTCCGCTGCTGGACGCGGCGAATTCTGGCTCGCGGAACTCGGCGGGTGGGATTCTCCGCACGAGCCGAACTGCCTCTTCACGACCGTCGACGAATCGGGCCTGGCCAACGCAGTCATGGAGGCAACCCCTGCACCGGTGGGCACAGGCGTCTGGCCGGAGGTTCCGAGCGACCAATCCGGCGTTTCGGTGTCGGCACCAGCCTCACAGGACACCATCGAGGCTGCCGGAATCTTCGCGGTTTCAGCGATCGAGACGTGGGGCGTCACACCGTGGGACATCAACCTCACCTTCGGCAAACTGGTCGATTTCGCCTGATCAACGGCGCCGACACGCGGCGGTGAGTTGTACGTCTCCTCTCAGCCGACGGCTCACGGTTCGTCACAACACGCCCGATGGCCACGACATCGACCCCCTCGATGGGCATACTGAGGGAACTGGGGTTACTCCCGGTCACAAATACCCGTGGATCCGCGTCGGGGCGGGTGCGGTCCGACAACACGCGAGCAGCCACAGACACTGGCGGCTCCGAAAGGTTCAATCATGGCAACCGACCAATTACAGACGGTTGTATTGCACGGCGACCAGCTCAAATACGTCGACCAAGGCAGTGGCCCCGTCGTGGTGCTCATTCACGGCCTGCTGGGCGCGCACTCCAACTGGGAACCGCAGATCGAGACGCTCTCGCGTCATTACCGCGTGATCGCCCCTGATCTCTTCGGACACGGTGCGTCGGACAAGCCTGCCGGCGACTATTCACTCAGTGCTCACGCCGCCACTGTGCGTGACCTCCTCGAAGCCCTCGACATTCCGTCGGCCACCCTGGTCGGCCACTCCCTCGGTGGTGGGATCGCGATGCAGACGCTGTATCTGTTCCCCGACCGGGTGGAGCGGCTGTGCCTGGTAGCCAGCGGTGGACTCGGCCCCGAGGTGAGCCCACTCCTACGCGCGGCGACACTGCCCGGCAGCGAACTGGTACTTCCCGTCCTCGCGTCGAGGACGCTGACCGACGTGACCGACAAAGCGCTCGGACTTTTCAACAAGATCGGCCTGTTCAAGCTCGGTGCCAGCGCGAGCGAGGCTCGTAAGAGCTTCGCTTCGGTATCGGACGCGTCGACACGTCAGGCATTTCTGGCGACGGCACGATCGGTCATCAATTACAACGGTCAAACCGTCAATGCCACTCCGCATTTCGCCAACTTCAAGAATCTGCAGGCACTACTGGTGTGGGGTGAGGAGGACACCATCATCCCCAACGCCCACACCGAGAACGCTCGCGCCGAACTACCGCTGGGGCGGGTGGAGATCTTCAAGCGCGCCGGACATTTCCCGCACCTTGACTACCCGGATCGCTTCGACCGCGTCTTCTCCGAATTCATGACGGACTGCGGAGTCGGTATCGGCACCGGACCCAAGGCCGTCAGCAGCTGAACTAGCGCCCCGCAACCAACTCTTCGAGGTAGCTCGCCACGCCGTCCTCGTCGTTCGTGGGCAAAATTCGGTCGGCGAGCTCGATGACCTCGGTTCTCGCGTTGGCCGGCGCCAGAGCCGTTCCAGCCCAGGTCAGCATGGCAACATCGTTGAAGGCGTCACCGGCTGCGGCCACTTCCGACGCGTCGATGCCGTCGATCGCGCACAACTGCGCGAGAGCGCTGGCCTTCGAGACGCCCGCTGCAGCCATTTCCATGTACGGGGCGCCGGAGTGGGTCAACTCCACGCCCTCGATGCCCGCAGCGACGGCTGTTCGGTACAGGTCGGCGCTGGAAACCTCCGCATGCCGGGCCACGATCTTGACCATCGGCTCGACATCGAGCGGCAAGGTGTCGGCCAGCACCATCTCGTGCAGGTGCCGGTGATGGTCCGCGAACTCGCACATAGCGGCGTACTCCGGCTCAGCGAAGAATTGGGTGGGTCCGACATTCGCGAACACGACGCCCGGAACCAGCGACCGAACTTGCTCCATAGCCGTTGCAGCCAAGGATATTTCGATCGAGACGGTGTCGACGATCTCCGGCGTCCCGTCGGCGAGGTCGAGAATCACAGCTCCGTTGGCACACACAGCTTTACCGCGAAATCCGCACGAGTTCGCCAATGTGTGTACCGAATGCCGGGCGCGGGCCGTCGCCCACACAACTTCGATTCCGGCGAGCCGCGCGTTCTCCATGGCCTGCGCGGTGCGCGCCGAAATCGTTCGGTCGGAGCGCAGCAGGGTGCCGTCGAGGTCGGTTGCGAAGATACGAATGCGGGTCACCAGACAATGATGGCAGTCCGTTCGCAGCCCTCACCAACTACGTGACGTGGACCGTTGCTCTGTCAATTACCTGACTGGGTCTCGAGAAGGTGCCGACGCATCTCGCCGAAGACCACACCGAGCCGCTCGACATCTCGCGGGCTCAGCAGATCGAACATGCCCTCCCGCACTGCGGCTACGTGCGCCGGGCTTGCCGACGCCAGTTTGTCGGCACCCGAGTCGGTCAGCTCCGCATTGGCGCCCCTCTTGTCGTCGACACACTCAACCCGGCGCACCCACCCTGCGCCGACCAATCGATTAACGGCCCTGGTCACACCACTTCGGGTAGCCATCACAGCGTCGGCGAGCTCACTCATGCGCAGTTGCCGGCCGGGCGCTTCGGCGAGAGCGACCAGCAGTTCGAAATCGGTGAAGGAAATGTCGGAGTCTCGCACCAACTGCTGATCGAGAACACGCTGGAGCAGTCGGGTCGAGTCCAGGTAAGCCCGCCAGGCCGTTTGCTCCGAGTCGCTCAACCACCGCGTCGATTCCATGACAGCAGCATATCCGAAGTAGTTGACAACGAAATCAAATGATCTATTTTCAATGTAGTTGATCAGTCAACTACCTGTTCGAAGAGAAGGTTCAACCGAGAGGCGGGCGCCATGAGCGACAACAACGCAGTGCAGTTCGACAACGCAGTGCAGTTCGAGGAACGCCGGGCCGAGATCAGGGATCGACATCTGCTCCCCGCCGACAAACGACCCGCATCGACCGCACGCGGCCTGCACCATACGGCCCTGATCAGCAGTGACGTCGAACGAACCGTGAAGTTCTACCAGGATCTCCTCGGATTCCCACTCACCGAGTTGATCGAGAACCGTGACTATCCCGGGTCGTCGCACTTCTTCTTCGACATCGGCAATGGCAACCTTCTGGCCTTCTTCGACTTCCCGGGTCTCGACGTGGGCCCATATCAAGAGGTGCTCGGCGGTCTCCACCACATCGCGATCAGCGTCGAACCTGCCAAGTGGGCGAAGCTGCGCACCCAACTGACCGAGGCCGGCGTCGAACTGATCGAGCACAGCGAGGTTTCGTTGTACTTCCGCGATCCCGACGGCGCTCGACTCGAGCTGATCGCCGACCCGCTCGGCGAGATGTACGGCAATCACGTCCTCTGAAAACTTGCTCTCCCCCACACCATTCGGAAGGCACACCATGACCTCCACTCTGTCGCAGCCGAACCTCGATATCCGTCGATCCGGGGATCGCTTCAAGTCCAATGCCGGCTGGCTGGACTCGAAGCACTCGTTCTCGTTCAGCAATCACTACGACCCGAAGAACACTCACCACGGTCTTCTCCTGGTCAACAACGACGACATCGTCACGCCCGGAATGGGATTCGACACCCACCCGCACCAGGACATGGAGATCGTCACCTGGGTACTGAGAGGTTCTCTCGTACATCAGGATTCGATGGGGCATTCGGGCGTCATCTACCCCGGTCTTGCCCAGCGGATGAGCGCTGGAACGGGAATCCTGCATTCGGAGAAGAACGATTCGTGGCGACTCGGTGATGTGGCGGGTGCGCATTCCCACAAGCACAGCGATCCGGTTCACTTCATCCAGATGTGGGTCGTCCCCGACGAAGCCGGGATCACACCCGGTTACGAGCAGTTGGAGATCGACGCCGAATTGCTTGCCGGTGGGTTGGTTCCGGTCGCCTCGGGTATGGACGCGTACGCCGATCACTCGGCAATCCGGATCAAGAACAAGTACGCCGCGATGCACGTTGCGCGTCTGCAACCCGGACAACCTGTGACCCTGCCGGACGCACCGTTCCTGCATGTTTTTGTCGCCGACGGTCAGGCCGCCATGGAAGGCGTCGGAGTGCTCGAACAAGGTGACGCGGTGCGAGTATCCGGCGGTGGAGGTCAGCAGCTCAGCTCCGATACCGGGGCAGAGGTCATCGTCTGGGAATTGCACGCCACCGTTTCGCAGGGATGACATGAAGCCCTTCTCGTACGACGCTTCACCGGCTCGAATTGTCTTCGGCCAAGGGACGATCGATACGATCGCCGAAGAAGTGCGGCGGCGCGGCCGTAGCCGAGTGATGGTGCTGGCAAGTCGTCGACTCGACGCGGTTGCCGCCGCCGTGACCGAATCTCTCGGCGACATGGCGGTGGTCCGCTTCGACGGCGCTGTGATGCATACTCCGATCGAAGTCACGACAGCCGCGCTGAGACTTGCCGAGAACCATCACGTCGACACGGTCGTCGCGATCGGCGGCGGTTCGGCAACCGGGTTGTCCAAGGCACTGGCACTACGAGCGGGGTTCGATCAGATCGTCGTTCCGACAACGTACGCGGGATCAGAAGTCACTCCGGTGTTGGGTGAAACAGAGAACGGACGCAAGACAACTCGCTCCTCTCCCCACATCAGACCGGAAACCGTCATCTACGACGTCGACCTCACTCTCGATCTGCCGCTGGATACCACCGTCACCAGCGCCGTCAATGCGATGGCGCATGCGGTTGAAGCGTTGTACTCCACCGAGTCCAACCCGATCACGGACTCGATGGCGATCGAGGCGATCTCCGGGATCGCCCGTGCGCTGCCGATCATTGTCGATGATCCGAAAAATCTGGAAGGTAGGGCCGAACTACTGCAAGCAGCCTGGTTGGCCGGAACCTGCTTGGGCACGGTCGGTATGGGGCTTCATCACAAGTTGTGCCACACCCTCGGTGGCAGCTTCGGTTTGCCGCATGCTCCCACCCACACCGTTGTCCTCCCCCACGCGATGGCATTCAACGCGCCTGCTGTCCCGGATGTGATGTCGCGAATAGCGACTGCTCTGGGCGCATCCGATGCCGCTACCGGCGTTTTCGACCTCGTCACCGCGTGCGGCGGACCGACCACTCTGCGAGAACTGGGAATGAGTCACGATCAAATCGAAAATGCAGTCGAACTCGCCACCTCCGCCGCGTATCCGAACCCGCGTGAGATCACCCCGCCGGGCCTGAGCGAACTCCTCGAGAACGCCTGGTCCGGGCGTCGACCCGCCATCAGGTGAGAACTAATCAGGCAGTACCGCCTCGAGGCCTGACGTGTTCGAAGATCAGAATCGTCTCGGTCGCAGCAACCGCTGGATGTGCCGAGAGATTGTTGACGACGAAGTCACGCAACTGCGCCGAATCCGTCGTTGCGACGTGCAGCATGTAGTCGTCGACACCGGCAACGAAGTACACGTTGAGCACCGAGTCCAGCTTGGCGAAATCGTCGCCGAGCCGGTTGAGGTGCGACCGTGCGTTGGCCTGCAGTCGAACTGCGATCATCGCCTGCAGATCCATTCCGAGAGCGGCGGGGTCGATGTCCGCGTGAAATCCCCTGATCACGCCGTTGTCCACCAAGGCGCGCACACGGCCGAGGCATGTCGACGGCGCAATTCCCGCGATCGCGGCCAGCGCATTGTTCGGAATCCTCGCGTCTTTCGCCAGCTCTTCGAGCAGAACCCGGTCGACCTCGTCCAACTTCACGGCAGCCCGAACATGCTTCGGCGAGGCGGCCGTCTGAATACCGATTTTTGAACTTTCGCGCACCATGAATACAGCCTAGAGAATTATCTTCACTTCTCTTCACTATCTGGCGACGAAACTTCATGCTTGGCACCTGCCATTCGAAGAAACAACAGACTCAGTTCGGAGCCGCGTCATGAAGGTCGGAATCCCCCGCGAAATCAAAAACCACGAGTACCGCGTGGCTATCAGCCCAGCAGGCGTCCACGAACTGGTCGGCCGAGGGCACGAGGTCGTCATCGAAACGGGCGCAGGCGTCGGCTCCTCGTTCAGTGACGAGGATTTCAAGGCCGCGGGCGCGCAGATCCTCGGGTCCGCCGATCAGGTCTGGACAGACGCAGATCTGCTCCTGAAGGTCAAAGAACCTATTGCAGAAGAGTATTCGCGACTCCGTAAGGATCAGGTGCTCTTCACCTACCTGCACCTGGCGGCGTCGAAGGAATGCACCGACGCACTCCTGGCTTCGAAGACCACTTCCATCGCCTACGAAACCGTTGTCGGTTCCGACGGTTCACTGCCCCTTCTCGCACCGATGAGCGAAGTAGCCGGACGCCTTGCGCCGCAGGCCGGCGCCTACCACTTGATGCGTCACGGCGGCGGACGCGGAGTGCTGATGGGCGGCGTCCCCGGAGTGCGCCCCGCCAAGGTCGTGGTGATCGGTGCGGGCGTCTCCGGCAAGAACGCCATCGCCGTGGCCTACGGCATGCAGGCCGACGTCACCGTTCTCGATCTGTCGATCGCTCGCCTGCGGGAAATCGACGAGCTGTACCACGGCCAGGTCAAGACCATCACGTCCAACAGCCTCGAACTGGAACAGGCAGTACTCGACGCCGACCTCGTCATCGGCGCAGTGCTGGTCCCCGGGGCGAAGGCGCCGACTCTCGTCTCCAACAGCCTGGTGGCGCGCATGAAGCCGGGTTCTGTCCTGGTCGACATCGCCATCGACCAGGGCGGCTGCTTCGAGGATTCACACGCGACCACGCACGCCGATCCGACGTACCAGGTTCACGGTTCGGTCTTCTACTGCGTTGCGAACATGCCCGGAGCCGTCCCCCGTACGTCGACGTACGCGCTCACCAACGCGACGCTTCCGTACGTCGTCGCATTGGCAGACAAGGGGTGGAGGGACGCGGTCGCGACAGTTCCCGGCCTGGGGTCAGGACTGAGCACACACGACGGCCTGCTCCTGTCCGACAGTGTTGCAGCGGCGCATGGGTACTCGGCTACGACTCTCTGACCCAGGCAGCTCTGACCCCGGCAAGGAAAGCTCGAGATCGCTAGCCTTGATCCATGAGCAATCCTGACATCACGCTGAATTCCGGAACCACGATCCCGCAACTCGGCCTCGGAGTCTGGCAGGCCACCAACGACGAAACCGAGCATGCAGTGCGGTTCGCTCTCGACGACGCCGGCTACCGGCACATCGACACCGCTGCCGCATATGGGAACGAAGAGGGCGTCGGACGAGGTATCGCCAACTCGTCCGTCGCGCGAGAGGACATATTCCTCACCACGAAGCTGTGGAATGCAGATCAGGGCTACGAGCCGGCGTTGAAGGCTTTCGACAGCAGCATCGACAAGCTGGGCGTCGATTACGTCGATCTGTATCTGATCCACTGGCCACTGCAGGACAACGACCGACTCCTCCGCACTTGGGACGCGCTCGAAAAGATCGCGGAATCGGGCCGCGCCAAGGCAATCGGGGTGTGCAACTTCGAGCCGCATCATCTGCAGCTTCTCGTCGATCGCGGCGGATTGTTGCCGGCAGTCGATCAAGTGGAACTGCATCCGCACCTCACGCAGCACGCGATCCGCGACAAGGCCGCCGAGCACGGGATCAAGGTCGAGTCGTGGAGCCCACTCGGCGGTACCAGCAACGCGGGTTGGGGTAAGGCATCGAAGCCCAACACGCTGCTCACCGATCCGATCATCACTCGAATCGGTGACCGCCACAGCAAGACTGCCGCGCAGGTCCTGATCCGTTGGCACCTGCAGAACGGCCTGATCGTCATCCCGAAATCAGTGCATGACGCCCGGATCGCTCAGAACATCGACGTATTCGACTTCGAACTCACTGATCTCGATCTGAGCGAAATCGACACTCTCGACGACGGTACCCGCGTCGGCGCGCATCCCGATGAACTCAACATCGGTGCACCGAACTGATCAAGCCGCTCGTTTGGTGGGGCGAAGCGCATCGATTCCGTTTCGCCTCACCATGGTCCCGAGGGTTTTCCACCACGGCCGAGCCGGATCCGGCTCGCTGCCGTCACCCATTCGATGCAACTGATCGGTGTGCCACTGCAGGTCGAGTGCACCGTCGAGCATCGAGATGTCGGCAACCTTCCCCAACAACTTCCGCGCTCCGAACTCCACAGTCGGGACGATCAATCGTTCCCGATTCGATTCCAGGAGAACGGTTGCCGCGTCGGGAATCGTGATCGTCGGCCGGCCGAGGCCGATCACGTCGCACGCGCCGGAAGCGAGTGCCTCGACCATCGCCGATCGCGAGCGGAAGCCGCCGGTGACCGCCAAGGGAATGTCGCCGGCAATCGCTCGAACCGTCTCGGCATACTCGAGGAAATATGCCTCTCGATCGCGAGTGCTCTGCTTCTGCGCTTTACCCATCATGGCCGGCGATTCATAACTGCCACCGCTGATCTCGATGAGGTCGACCGACTCTTCGGTCAGCGCGCGTACTACTTCTCGCGACTCGTCTTCCGAGAATCCGCCGCGCTGGAAATCAGCCGAGTTGAGTTTGACCGACACCGCAAATCCCGGAGCAACGGTCGAGCGTATGCGCCGAACGATTTCAATCAGAAAGCGTCGTCGACGCTCGGGATCTCCACCCCACTCGTCCGTCCGCTGATTGGACAACGGCGAAAGGAACTGCGCAACAAGATAACCGTGGGCGGCATGTATCTGCACGCCTCCGAAGCCGGAGGACTCGGCGACGCGAGCGGTTTCCGCGAACTTGTCGATGATCTCTTCGATCTCAGCAGTCGAGAGTTCTCGCGGCGTCGCCATTCCCGGAATCTTCAGAGCAATCGCGCTCGGTGCGACCGGTCGACCTCTGCTGGCGATCGGGTTGGATTGCCGCCCTGGGTGGTTCAGCTGCATCCAGATCTCGGCGCCGCCGTTCTTGGCAGTCTTGGCCCAGGCAGTCAGCGCTTCGGCATCACGATCGTCGTCGACGACGACGTTGCCCGGTTCGGCGATCTGCGATCGATCGACCATGACATTGCCGGTGACGAGCAATCCGAACCCGCCACTGCCCCAACGGCCGTACAGCGTTTCCAAGCGGGTGGACGGTCCATGAGTCCGGTCCCCCAGAGCCTCACTGAGCGCAGCTTTCATCGTGCGATTCCGCAGTATCTGCCCACAGGGCAAAGTCAACGATTCTCCGAGTGTGGTCATGGATACCTCTCGCATGAAGGGAAGAAAGTCAATGGCGTGGCGCAGAACCGAAGTGCCGCTTGGTATCGCGCACGAAGCTCGAGAAGATCAGTGAGTTGACCGGTAGCCCGCCGCGCACCGCGAGCGACAGCTTCGGACGCGGCGAGAATGCAAAATTCCACTGCAGTCTCGAACCCACTGCGAGCTCGTCGACGCGGTAGTCCTCCGCGAAGGATTGGAACAGCGGAACATTGGACTGTTCGACGTAAAACGAGTGCCGACGCGTTTCGCCGTCCCAGGTGATGAACTTTTCGCGCATCTGCATCGCGCCACCGCCCACCTCCGCGATTCGGCGCGTGCCGACGCCGTAGGGGCGCGGCGAGGTGTAGTGCACTTTTGTGAGCAGTCGGCACCACGACAAAGGCTCGTCGGCGGTCAGACCGGCCCAGACGACATCAGGTTCGGCGGCGAGGTCGATCGAGTACGTGAAGATATGCGGTGCCGTGTCGAAGAAATCGACACCGACCGGTTCGAGGTCGAACCAATGTGTCATCGCCTACTCCTGCCTAATTAGCCGTTACATGAAGTTACGGATACTTGATGGCCGAAGTCAACCCCCGAAGGCTCAGCGGGACCAAGCCTCAGAACGAGAGAGCCCCTGCAGTGAAGCGATGACCTGTTCGAGCGGCTCGATACTTCGAGTCGTCTGGCACACCGCCACTGCACCTTCGACCGACGTGATCGTCAGGTTTGCCATCGACTTTGCTTGCACTGCAGGATAACCCGCAGTTTCGAGTTGCGATTCGATCAACTTCTGCCATCCCAGCATGACCTCAGCCGATACTTCCGCGACTTCTGGCTCACTGGCGCGTGCCAACCCGCCGGCAATCACCGGGCAGCCGATCGCGAAGTCCGAGCGCGTGAGATTGAGTCGCCAGATGTCTCCGACCGCTTCGATCACGTCGGCAGTGGAACCGGTGGCCGCAGCCGAGCTGATTCGCCTGGTGATGATCGCACCAGCCGCGCGCACAGCTTCGACCATCAGCTCGGTCTTGCCGCCGGGGAAGTGATGGTAAATCGACCCACGGGGCGCGCCGCTGTGCTTGATGACGTCGCTGAAGGATGTCGCATCGACACCGTTGCGGCTGATCAGTTCGACCGCACTACGAATCATGCGATCACGTGAGCTCAGCTCTGCCATGTCACAGATCCTTCGGCCGTCGGTACACCTGTCGACTCATACGCTACGTTATGTATGACGACCTACATAGTGATGGGATGAAACAATGAGTGACGAGACAACCGCAACCGTCGATCCGGCGCAGATGACAGGCCTCGAACTTCTCCGCTGGATGGGAACGCAGGTCAACGACCGACCCAGCATCGGACGCCTCCTCGGCATGGAGATGCGCGAGGTCAACGAGGGATCCGTCAGCTTCGCACTGACCCCGCGTGCCGATTTCAGCAACCCGCTCGGCACCGTGCACGGCGGCATCTGCGCAACGCTGCTCGACTCGGTCATGGGCTGCGCGGTGCACACGATGCTTCCGGCCGGCGTCGGCTACACGACCCTCGAACTCAAGCTCAACTACATCCGCACGGTGCCTCTCGACGGTGACGAACTGACAGCCCACGGCAGTGTCATTCACGTGGGCGGGCGTACCGCGACCGCAGAGGGCAAGGTCTTGGACAAGAACGGCAAGTTGGTGGCGCACGGAACTACGACGTGCATGATTTTTCGCTGAGCCGACGGAGGATGGCGAAAATGTAGCCGCGCCCGACGTGAGCAGGGTGCGAGTACCGATGTACGATCGGCTCGTGACCCTGCTCACTGCGCACCTCTGGTGGCCCGACCGCTGACGGTCAGCCGCAACTGCGTGCTGCCCGGACCGACATCGGGTGGTCCAGCAGGCTCCTCTCCAGGATCCCCGATCCGGCAAATGCCGTACGCGTCGTCGCTACGACCGCCAAGATCAGGTACCGAATCCACGAAGGAGAGTTAGTTGACCACCACCCCACTCAACCGTTCGCTCGAGCCTTTGGGCGTCTCCATCCCGTCGAAAGTGCCGACGCACTGGTACAACCTGGCGGCTGACCTCCCCGAGCCTGTTCCCCCGCACCTGCATCCGGGCACTCGTGAGCCGCTCGGCCCCGAGGACTTGGCGCCGCTGTTCCCGATGAACCTCATCGCGCAGGAAGTCGCAACCGAGCGCTACATCGAGATCCCGGAGACGGTTCGCGAGATCTACGGCATGTGGAGGCCCTCTCCCCTGTTCCGTGCGCACCGACTCGAGCGCGCTCTGGGCACACCTGCTCGCATCTACTACAAGCACGAAGGCGTGAGCCCGGTCGGTTCACACAAGCCGAATACTGCTGTCGCGCAGGCGTACTACAACGCGATCGAAGGAACCACCAAGCTCACCACCGAAACCGGCGCAGGCCAGTGGGGTGCGTCGCTGTCGTTCGCGGGCGCACTGCTCGGACTCGACGTCGAGGTGTGGCAGGTTCGCTCCTCCTTCGATTCGAAGCCGTACCGACGCATCCAGATGGAGGCATACGGCGGAATCTGTCACCCGTCGCCTTCCGACCTGACGGAAGCCGGACGCGCACTGTTGAAGTCGCATCCCGACACCACCGGCTCGCTCGGCATGGCGATCAGTGAGGCCGTCGAGGTCGCTGCGCAGGATCCGAACACGCACTACTCACTCGGTAGCGTGCTGAACCACGTCATGCTTCACCAGACCGTGATCGGTCAGGAAGCAATGGTCCAGCTCGAAGAAGCCGGCGACGCCGTCCCCGACACCGTGTTCGGTTGCGCCGGTGGCGGTTCCAACCTCGCCGGACTCACCTTCCCGTTCCTGGGACGAAACCTTCGCGAAGGCACCAAGACTCGTCTGGTCGCCTGCGAGCCTTCGGCATGCCCGTCCCTCACCCAGGGCGAGTACCGTTACGACTTCGGTGACGTCGCCGGGCTGACTCCGCTGCTCAAGATGCACACTCTGGGTAAGGACTTCGTTCCCCCGGCGATCCATGCCGGTGGCCTTCGCTACCACGGTATGTCGCCGATGGTCTCGCATGCGGTCAACCTCGGACTCATGGATGCGATTGCGGTCGATCAGGACGACGCGCTCCAGGCCGGTCTGATTTTCGCCCGCGCCGAAGGGATCATCCCGGCTCCGGAATCAACCCACGCGGTTGCCGGCGCCATCGCTCACGCTCGCGCCGTCACCGAACCCGAGGTGATTGTGATCGGACTGTCGGGCAACGGTCAGTTGGATCTCCCGGCGTACTCGCCTTACGTCTGACGCCGTCGGTGTGGTGGTCTCGTGTGTGCGAGGCCACCACACTTCGTCACACCGAGCACGTTCCCTATTCGGATCCCAATTCGTCGACGGGTCGGACAGTGATCGAACTTGTCCCCAACACGGTGCCGGGGGCTATCCAAGGATCTTCCGGAGCTGCGCCCGCGACCCGTCGTTCACCGATGAACTCACCGGTTCCCGGATCGATGATCAAGTCGCGACGCTCGTGAACACCACTGAGCCCGAGTGCGATTCCGGATCGACCGTCGAGCGTGGTCTGTTCCACGGTCTCCACACCATCGATTCCGGCGATCGCGCGATACCACTGCGCTTTGACGTCAGGCGGCATCATGCCGGCTCTCAGTATTTCAATCGCGATGTGGAACATCGCTTCCGGCGTCGAACCGCGCGGCGCCGTGTAGTCGCGGAGCCATCGAAGCAACCCCTCGGGGTCAGCGGGCAGCGACCGATAGAAGTTGGGATCGTCCCAGTCGTCCGGAACGCAGTTGATGTTGTCGCGATTGTCGTCGAAGAATCTGCCGCAGCGGGCACGCCATTCCCCGTTTCGGGTTTCGTCGATGTACAGAGCTGATTCACTCTCCGACGTCGTGCCGCCGAGCCACCGCGACTGGCCAGTTGACCGCCGCTCGAGCCATTCTTGTGTTTCGTCTGCCGGAATCCATAGCTGCGAACGGGTTTCGAGCAGGTAGGTGTAGCCGTTGCGTTGAGCGTCGGGCCCTGCTTCGTAGGGAGATCCGTACTCCATCCCCTGTTGGACCCACGCGTGCTCCTCGACGAGTCGAAACGGTCCCTGTTGAACGGAGATCATCTCGATCGATTCGAGAGAGCGCGCGGCTTGCTGTAGGACGTGTTCGGCGGAGGCGAGTTCGATGGAAGGCACCGGCAGCGACACACCATCCGTAGTGCCTGTCTGCTCTGAAGGTGCGAACTGCGCCAGCACCGCAGCCAAGCAGACGGCCATGAGCACCGCGGCACCGGCGTAGACCGAAGCGGGCACGCGCCGCAGAGCAAACCTGCGACTGGGTACCGGCGGAGAACTTTCGGCCGCTTCCGCGTCGGCGAGGACCCGATTCCGGATCGCTGCCAAGGCGTCGACGTCCGGCTTGTCGAGCGCATCGCGGAGTTCGAGCAACGTGTCGTCCAGGGGATCGGTCCGACGATTCGGCATCAGTTCTCTCCCGAGGCTTGTTGGAGGTTTTCGGAGTCGAGCAGCAAAGTCCGCAGGCGAGTGCGTGTGCGGTGCAGCCTGGACCGGACGGTGCTGGCCGGCACGGACAGGATCTCCGCGATCTCAGCCGGCTCGAGATGGGCCCAGGACGAGAGGAGCAGCACGTCGCGTTCGTCCTCCGTCAGCTCGGCGAGTGCCGACGCGATCACCTCGAGGCGGCGGGACGCGTCCACCCGAGCCGTGACAAGGTCTTCCGGCGCAGTCTCGGACACGGCACGTTCGCCATGTACCCGCGCGAGTGCGCGTTCGGCGCGATCCTGGGAGCGAAAGTGTGCCCTGAGCAGGGTGTGGGTGATGCCGAACAACCAAGCGCGAACGGGAGCCCGGCTAGGGTCGTAGGTGGATCGACGATCGATCGCGACGGCAAAAGCCTCGGCGACGAGGTCGTCGGCATGATGTTCGCCGGCTCGGGCACACACGTAGCGACGAAGATCGGCGGCATGGGCGTCGAAGAGTTGAGCGAAGACCTCCGCCACGCGCGGGCTGTGCAGGTCCGGGTCCGGTGTGCCGCGATCACCGGGTGGGCTCGAAGATGTCACGGTGATACTTGGTCGGTGCGGCCCATAGCGTCCCCGGAGTGCCTGAGCGGCCGGCGATAACGAGGGACGATCCGCAATTTCCCCCCGAGTTTTTCACTACGCAGCGACGGTTCTCAGTCTCTTGGTCGGAGACAAACGCTACCCGGCCCTGACGCGGTAGGCCGTGGGCTCGATCTCGCGATCGACATCGTGCCGGCCGTCCGCGAAACGAACCGATCAGTTTGCTCGATCGGTTACGGTCTTTCGATGCAGCTTCGGTTGAAGGAACACTGGAAACTGGTCGCCCTCGGACTGGCGTTGATCGTGGCGATCGCGTTCATCGTCGTATCGGCACTCTCCGACTCCAGTGAGGCGGCCTCGCCGAAGCAGAAGATAGGCGGTCCGATCGTCGAGCAGGGCGTTGTCGACGTGGACCTCTCCGATCCTCCGCAACAAGCCTGGGAACTCGATGTTCGAACGCTCACGGACAACTCCGGCGACGTACTGCTGTCGATGCCTTCCGGCCTCGATCGCTACTACGGCTACGGCAACACGTACCAAGTCGGTGACGTGCTGGTGGCTGCGACTGCTTATCCCCTTCCCAAGACCGACGAGTCTTCGTCGAGTCAGGGAGTCGGTGCCGTCACACTGGTCGGTGTGAATCCCGACGACGGAAGTCCGCTGTGGAAAACGCGAATCGGCGGAGTCATCGGCCAGTGCAGTCAGCAGAACGAATCCACAATCATCGCGTGCTGGGGCGATCGACGGATGATCTTTGTAGATACCGCGACCGGAACTCTTATGTCCGACCTCGGAACCGACTTCGATCTCAATGGCGCCGTCATCACCGGAGACACCGTGTACACGTCCGGCGAAAGGATGGACGGAACGATTCGAACACGAATTCTCGCCAGCGGCAACACAACCAACTTAACGGCCAACTTCGTTCGCACCTTCGAACCAAGTGAGAAGTTCGGGGCCGTCTACACGGTCTCTCACACCGACACTGTCATTGCGATGGAACAGGGCGATGGCGGGCACCCACAGTACCGCTATCGAATCTACGATCTGGATTCCGGCGCAGAACGATTCAGATTCGAGGGTGATTCGCTTGCCCCGGCCGGGAACGGATTGTTCCTGACTAGTGTCGGCGGCAGATCAGGCTATGTGGGAACCCAAAACCTCTTGGCTTCAAATGGATCCACGATTCGTGCGATACCGATTCCCTCGTACTCATCGTCGTCCTACCCAAGTAAGTCCTCGACGGGCCTGCCGATGTTTCTCGGCGACGGCGCCTACGACCCGAATTCCGGTGACGAACTTTGGCGCAGTTCACAAATCGTCAACACCGCGATGGCCGGGACGGGAAGCGCCATCGCCGCAGTGGTAGGAAAAACAATCCTGGTCACGTCTCCCGAGACTCGCACAATCTCGGGTCTCGACATCGAGAGTGGCCGACAGTTGTGGCAAACGCCCTGGCAAGACGCGTACTGGGTTCGCAGCGGGGTAACCGATGGCGACCACTTCGTCTTCAGCGACTACACCGGCATGCACGCGATCCGGGCTCGCGACGGAAAGATGATGTGGTCGGTTCCCCTTCCCCCAGAAGTTGATCCACGCGGAGTCGTCGTCTCGAATGCCGGCAAAAACGTGTCGTTCTCCTGGCAGAACCATTTCACCGTTTGGCGTTAGGCCGGCAACATCACCGATACCGTGTCGTACTGACCAGCCAGTTCAGCAGCAAGCAAATGGCTAGACGTGCAGCATCAATGGCCACAATCCAGTCTGGCGCGTTTGTTCAATTTCGGGGGAACGATCTCGAACAACTGCATATATCTCCGCGACTCCAATTTCGGAAAGATCAGACCAGACCTGCAGTGAAGGGGTGCGTAAAAATCGCACTGACTCAGGTATCTGATCCAATCCAACCGTAAAGGGAGCCAACGAGATGGACGCGAAATCCCCTATTTGCAGTCGGCAACAAATAGTCCAGTTCGCGCGCAAACATCTGCGTACCGGGGGACCGAACTCAGACCAAATTCGTCGTCATTTCGGTTTGCAAAAACGCGCGTTCTTCACGCAGCTCGACACCCATCTGGACGATTCTGCACTTTCAATGCCCGAAAAAGTTGCACTCCGCCGCATCTGCCGACAGGAGGATAGAAGGTGCCCGATCAAACGTATGAACGTCTCAGCAGGTCAGGCCAACCCACCCCGGCCGATGTACGACGCGCTTCCTTTCCCACCCCAGAACCATCATGCTTGACGATCGAAAGCCCCGAACTACGTTGAGCCGCTGGATTCTTCCGCAGTCCCCTCTTCTCGGTTGGGATCATCGGAGATCTAACAACCGCGCGACTTTCAGACTTAAATGCAATGCCAACCGGTCGTCGCCGTTTGCCAAGTCTGCGCGTGTTATCTCCTGAATTCGCCGCAAACGATAGTACAAGCTCCCTCGATGCACACAGAGCGCCTCGGACGTTCGCTTTACGTCACCGGCATTGTCCAAAAAGCTCTCCAGCGTCGCGAGAAGAGCCTCACTTTTTGAGTCCTCATGGCTGAGCAAGGACTGCAAACCTGAGTGAATACTGTTCTCGAGTCGATCCTCCGACAGTTCGGCCAGAAGTCCGTAGACGCCGAGATCCCGATAACGCACAACATTTCCGAGCACCTTGACGACCTGGGCCACATCTGCGGAACGTCTGGACTCTTCGTAGGATTCGCGCACGTCTGCAACCGAGGTTCGCGGTTCACCGATACCAACCCAACATTCGATGTTCTGGCGTCCACTTTCAGACAAGACTCGCTCCCGGGCTGCCACGATCAGCGAGTCCAGATGGGTTTGAGTCGAACGTTCGGCCACCGATACGATCAACAGACTGTGGTCGGGGCGGTCGAGTTGGATTGCACTGTTCCGCGGGAGCCTCCGCCGAAGCTGATCGACGCCGACGGCAACACTCAGACGATCTCTTTCGGTCAATGTCGACCGGTCCACGGGACGGAGCAAGATTGTGACCGCGACTGCTGGACCCGCAGCCATCAAGCCTTCATCAGCCAATCTGCTTGCCGCGTCCTCGCGCAGCGACCGTTCGCCAGACAGTACGTCTCGAGTAAGTTCCCGCTCCCGACTTCGGGACAACTCGTCCAGCAACTGTTCGCGATGAAGGATCATCGCCGCCGCATCAGCCGTGCGCCTCAAGACCTCGGCTTGATCCTCGTCAACGTCGCCCTCTGAAGTCAACAGCCAGACGAAGCCCAGCAGCGCATTGCGATACCGGATCGGCATCCCGACCCGGCCAAGGGTCAGCCCTAGTTGTTCGTTGACGGGAACAGTGAAGAGATCGAGGGCTTCACGGCCTCCACTCGCGTAGATGAAGTCCACAATCTCGCGTGAAACATTCCGCTGTAGAACGGAATTCATTCTGACTGAATCGACGGCACTGTCATGCGAGTTGTACGCGAGTAGACGGATCTGTGCATCGTCGATCGCAACAGAACGGTCCAGTCGTCGCCCGGTAGTATCCACCAAATGCTGTAGTTCTCCGGCCATGGTCGAACTGTACGAGCCACGCTCGCCGTTTTGCAACATATGACTAAATTCGTCCGCGACAATTTGAACGAATGACAGTGATGCAACTAACTTTCGCGCCATAGGCTCGCTACATGCCGAAGCACATGAGACCCGGAACGTGTTCACTCGGCCAGCGACCAGGCATACCCAGCACCGACAGGTTGCACGACAGCGACGAGATTCGTTGCAGCCGTGAGATTTGCGTTGAGGGCCGAAGCCAGCCGACGCGCTCTCGCGCGAGAAAGCGTCGTCCCTGATCCGGAATCGATCGCAACCTCCGTTCGCCAGATCAACGTGGGTCCGGTCGGCCTCTTCAATTTCGCATGCCCCGAACGGCATCGGCCACCGTGACGTCGCAAAACCGTTGCCATTCAGCATATCCCGAGAGGAATCATCATGACCGGCACAGCAAATGCTCCTGTAGAGCATCAAATCGAGACTTCACCTGGACGTCGATCGGCGCGCCGTAGGGCCCTGATTGCCGGCGCGACAGGCAACATCGTCGAATGGTTCGATTTCACGATCTACGGTTTCACTGCCGCAGTTCTCGCGACAGTGTTCTTCCCTCCGGAGTTCGGCAGTGGCGCACTGCTTGCCACCTTCGCTCTTTACGGAGTCGCATTCTTGGCCAGACCTGCCGGCGGCATATTCTTCGGAAGACTGGGTGACCGCCTCGGCCGACGGAGGTCACTGTCCCTGGCAATTACCCTCATGGGTTGCTCGACAGCGGCTATCGGCCTCCTACCGACATATGCTTCGATCGGTGTTGCAGCACCGCTGTTGCTGCTGCTCTGTCGCTTGGTTCAAGGATTCTCAGCCGGTGGCGAATACACCGGAGCGGCAACCTTCGTCGTCGAGCATGCGCCGTCTCACCGCCGAGGCTTGTACGCAGGGATTATCAGCTCTTCGTCGTTCGTCGGCAGCATCTTGGCCACGGTCACAGTCTTGTCATTCAGCTTGGTCGGCACTGAGTCCTTTGCCGACGGGGGATGGCGTTGGCCGTTCATCATCGGAGGCGTTGTCGCCATGGTGGGACTGTTCATGAGGCTTGCGGTCGAGGAAACTCCGGCTTTCAAGGAAATGAAAGAAAACGATTCCCTTCCAACCCGCCCTCTCACAGATCTGTTCCGCAATCACTGGCGGACTCTGCTCACGTCATTCGTGTATTTCGCCTCGCTCGGTGTCGTTACTCATATGCTGCTCGGCTACATGCCGACATTTCTGATTCTTTCAGCCGATGTTTCGAGCACGGTGGCACTGCTGATGACAACCGGCGCTTTGGTTCTCGCAGTCCCGCTGTTCATCTTCTTCGGCGCCACGGTCGACCGAATCGGCCGGAGACCTCTCGTCAGAATCGGCATGGTGATGTCAGTTTTCGTTTCGGTGCCCAGCTACATGCTCATCGGCACCGGAAACATTTTCGCGATTGCCATTGCACTGGCTGCACTGGTCATCGCGCTTTCCCTACTCGCGTCCGCTTTGCTCGTAATCCTCGAAATGATGCCGACGCATGCTCGATTCACCGGCACGGCAATCCCCTACAACATCGCATATGCGCTCTTTGCAGGAACTGCGCCGCTGGTGTGCGCAGCACTGGTCAACGCCACTGGAAGCGATCTGTCGCCTGCCTTCTACGCGACCGCCATCGCTTTGATCGCACTTCCCATTCTGTGGCGAGGGATTCCGGAATCGAAAGACTGGTCTGCCACGCGGGGCAGCTCGACGAAACATTTCTGACAACGGACGCGCCACGGCTGTGATTTTTTGAGCAGCTGTCGATAGCGTTCCGATGGCCGCCACGAGAGAGTTGAGGACGACGGACACCTCTGGACTTTCAGGTACCAAATCCATTAAGGCAGAGCCGAATCCGAGAAGTCGAGATGCGGGTCTCCAGAGGAAGTCGACGGCGTCGGAATTACCAGAACCCAAGCTCGCCGGATCGAATAGCTGCGCTTTCGATCCGGCGAAGCCATCAGTAGAAAGAGGGGCCGAAAGTGCCTACCGACAAGACCGATGCAGTTGTGGTCGGAGCTGGAGTGATCGGCAGCTCCATCGCCTACGAACTGGCCGCTCGCGGCTACGAAGTCCTGGTCATCGACAAGTCTGGTGGTCCGGGCTACGGCTCGACCAGTGCATCCAGTGCGGTCATCCGGTTCAACTACTCCACATTCGACGGTATGGCTGCGGCTTGGGAGTCGCTGCATTGCTGGCAAAACTGGAACGAGCATCTCAACGCGACAGTCGACGGCGCGCTTGCGAAGTTTCGGCAATGCGGGATGGCACTGCTCGATGTCGACGTCGCACCCCACGCGCGCACGATTGGACTGTTCGAGAAGATCGGAATCGACTACCAACTGTGGGACGCAACGACACTCGTCGAAAAGATTCCCGGTATCGACGCAGGTAAATACTATCCACCGAAGCCAGTCGACTCGGAGTCCTTCTTCGCAGATGCGGAAACCACGCTCGGCGCGCTGTACACACCGCAGGCGGGGTTCGTCGACGACCCGCAACTGGCAGCCGCGAATCTTGCTGCGGCAGCACGTTCGCACGGTGCGGTTTTCGCATACAACACGCGTGTGGTGGCAGTCGAGCAGTTGCCTGACGGCATCTGGAAGCTAGGGCTCGACGACGGGGAAAGTGTGAAATCCAAGATTGTCGTCAACGCCGCCGGCCCCTGGTCAGGAGCGTTCAACAAGCTGTCGAATGTCGGGTCCGACTTCAAGGTTTCGGTTCGGCCCTTGCGTCAGGAAGTCCATCACATCACCGCACCCACTAAGTACAACGAAAACGAGATCCTCGGCCCGATGATCGCCGATTTGGATCTCGGAACCTACATGCGAGCCGAACCTGGAAACGGTTTCCTCGTCGGCGGAACCGAACCGGATTGCGATCCGCTCGAGTGGATCGACGATCCTGATACCGCAAACCCGAATCGCACTGTTGCCCGGTTCGAAGCGCAGGTTTTCCGCGCCGCCAGGCGTTTCCCCACCCTGGAGGTCCCTTCACAACCGAAAGGTATTGCCGGCGTGTACGACGCAGCATCTGACTGGACCCCGATCTACGACAAGACAGACAGGCAAGGTTTCTACGTCGCCATGGGCACCAGCGGGAACCAATTCAAAAATGCGCCCATCGCTGGGCGCCTCATGTCGAGGATCATCGACAAGGTGGAAGCTGGACACGATCACGACGCTGATCCCCTGACCTATGTCGGGATGCACACCGGGCTCGAAATCGACCTCGGCGCATTCTCCCGCCTTCGGGCACCCAATGCCGAGTCGACCGGGACCGTCATGGGTTAGAAGTGTTGTCCGGCTTGGAGAATCGACAGCCGCGACAACTGAATAGACACGGCTGTGGGTGTCCACCACGTGGTGGACACCCACAGCCGACTTCTCCTTCAACGGCGTCTACGGAAAATCGCCCTAGAACGTGTCAGCGGCACATCGTCTCCGGGACGGAGAGCTAACGTGCATGGCAGGTCTTCAAGTAGCTCAGGAACGATGCCTGCAGCCCGGTGACGTGCGTCTCGTGCAGCAACGCGGTCGAAACATCCTGCGACCGTCCCTTGCCATGCAACTGCTCCATGACGGCGAGAACATTGCGTGACAGTCCGCGATAGATCGGAATGGGTCCAGTCAGTTCGGCTTCGTTCAGCGTGACGTGCAGCTGCGGAACAACTGAGCCCACGCCACGCTCGGGCAGTGCCTCGACCAGTGTGTGGATCTGGCTGTCGGCGTTCACAACTCCGGGACTACCCGCACCGAAGGTCGCGAATGGGGGCGCGTCGCGCAGCCATGCGTAGAGGGCGAAAAGGCCTCCGTACGAGTACCCGAAGAGTCCGTGCCCGGACTCGCTGACACGTAGCTCCGACGAGTACAGGCGAGGGTGGAGTTCGTTGGTCAGGAAGTCGAGGAAGACGTCCCCGTGGGTGTCTGCCAGCTCCTCGAGGTAGGCGTCCACGTACTCCTGGGTCATTGCACCAGAGTCGCGAGCAGCGGCAAGAGTAGCCATCATTTCTTCGCCTACCGGTTCCCCAGGCGGCACGAGATCGCGGTTGCGGAGCCGTGCCCAGTTGGCGGCTTCCTCACCGGCATATCCGACACTGACCTGGATGTACGGGGCGACCGTCAGGTACGGGTCTGCCTGCGTGACGATGAGCGGGGCGGTAAGACCTACAGCCCAGTTGCCGTCCATCACGTAGATCAGCGGTAAGGGATCCATGGAGTCCGCGTAGCCGGGGGGTGTGGTCACCCAGACGCCGTAGCTGTGCCCCGACTTCGCCGTTATTTCGAAGTACTCCGTGTCTGCAAAACATCCGTGCAGCATTGCGCTCATCGAACGTCTCCCTTGACGATATTGCCGGACTTCACGACGAGAGCAGCCATGTCCGGATCGGCGAACACCTTTGCGTCTCGGAGTGGGTCTTGCTGCCAGGCAACCATGTCCGCCTGCATACCGACGCGGATAGTCCCGACGGTTTCCCCGATACCGAGAATGTCGGCATTGACGCTGGTGGCCGAAACGAGTGCATGCATCGGCGACTCCAACTCCGCGCGCAAGCGCAACTCCTCACCTCGGCGCTTTTGGTGCGGCCCGATGAGGTCCGAGCCCAGGCCGATCCTCAGGCCTGCTGCGCGAGAGGCCTCGAGCGCTCTGGCCATGCGTTGACGCACTCCGGCTGCACGCTCTCGTATTGCCGGGTCCAGGTCCATGCTTTCGGTGTCCGTCAACTGCTCCACCACGGCGAAGGTAGGGACCAGAGCCACGTCATGCTCGCGCATCAACTGGGCAGTCTCCGCGTCGATGTCGGTGCCGTGTTCCACGCACCGCACTCCCGCCCGCACTGCGTTGCGAATGCCCGCATTGTTGTGCGCGTGGACCGTGACGTAGGTGCCGCGCGACGCTGCTTCTTCCACTGCCACGGAGATTTCCTCGACGGTGAACTGTGTGTCGGTGAGGCGGTCATGGTCTCCGACGACACCGCCGGTGACGCACAGTTTCAGAAATGTGGCCCCTCGGCGGAACGACTCGCGCACGTTGCGTCGTAGCTCGTCGGCATTACCCGACATCAAGGACAAGGCGCAGAGCCCTGGAATGTGGTGCATGTTCCACAGCTCGGTCGGCTCCCATGCGGCCCCGTAGTAGCCGTGTCCACCGGTCTGGCACTGCACAGGACCACACGAGAGGACACGCGGACCACGCACCTTGCCGCTCGCAATAACGTCGACGACTCCGCCGTCGATGCCACCGACGTCTCGCACCGTGGTGAAGCCCGCGTCGAGGGCATCGCCCGCGGTGGCGAAGATGCCCGCAGCCAGTTCCGCTGCCGAGAGCTCAAACCCGAATTGCCTTCGGATCGGACTCGAAATACCCAGGTGGACATGAGCATCGATCAGCCCCGGAGTCAGAAGCATGCCGTCCAAGTCAACTGTCGTCGAACCCGACGGCGCCTGTCCGATCGCTGTGACAATGCCGCCACTCACGCACACGTCGACTTCGACCGGGTCGGTACCCGATCCATCCGCGACCATGCCGCCGGCAAACCATACGTCAGTCAAAGGGACCTCCCGAGCATTAGAAACCACTCTCCTAAACACTGGTGAATTCGATATGCGGTACCGTACTCAACAGTGGTGAACCCGTCAATGGAGGTAGCGTGAGATCGCCGGTTGGGGAGGGTCGAGAGCGACTGTTACAAGCACTGTTCGACGAGTTCGGTGAAACCGGCCCAAGTCCGAAGCTGTCGATGCGCCAAGTAGCGGAGCGACTCGGAGTGCACCACACGCTTCTGACCTATCACTTCGGATCACGACCAGGTCTCCTCAGCGCCGTACTGTCGGAAGCGCGCCGCCGTGACAACCTCGTCATAGCCGCGATGGGCAAGGATCTCGGGTTCCCGGCCCTGTGCAGGGCGATCTGGAGTTTCTACTCGAACGCCGAGCATGAAGATCGAAGCCGCACCTTTTTTCACCTGGCCGGACTTGCGGTTTACGAGCACAAAGCATTTCAAGATTTCGCCGCCGACCTCGACGACTTGGCTCACCTCCTCGAAGCGGCAGCACTTCGCGAAGGATTCACAGTGGTGGATGCAAAGCAGCAGAGCATCATCGCAACCGCATGTCTGCGAGGACTGTTGCTGCAGAGGTTGCTCACCCCCGACGCCGAGGTCGACGCGGCAGCCGAGCGCTTCATCACCTCGTTGACAGCGTCCACCACGTAAGGCCTCACAACCGATCACCCTCGTTCGAAATCACCGACGCGGGGCCGTTTGCCATTGGCTCGGTCACGTTTCGGCGCGAGCCGGGTCTCTGAACCCCGGTTGAATGGTGGCCGATCGCACTTTCGACATCTGTACGAGCGAAGTGCCGAAAGATGCGACAAGTGAACCTATCCCGACCCAGCAGACACACGACATCATCGACAAGTCCGATGATTCACATGAGTTTCGAAAGTCAGGATTGAATTGTGACCATTACCTTCCGTGCCGCAGAGTTGAACAGCGCAAGTGGGATCTTCCAGCAAGCACTGCTCGGCCAACCCAGTGCAGAGCCACTCGGCGGAGACATCATCACTCGTGCAGATGTCGAGTTCACCAGTGACGACGGCCGCATTCAATCCGGAGTCTGGGAGAGCGAACCGGGAAAGTCGCGGTGGGAGTTCCTCACCCGCGGCGAGATCATCACCATCGTCTCCGGCGCCATGACCGTCGAGGAGGACGACGGCGATCCCGTACATCTCGTTGCCGGTACGAGTGCAATCTTCCCAATCGGATGGAAGGGTACGTGGACGGTCACCGAGACCGTACGCAAGGTGTTCGTCGTATACAACGAATGACCAAGAGAATCCGCAACATCCGACTTTCACGGCCCGTCGTACGGACGGATCTCCCGACGCAGCCCACTTGCCCTGAGCACCTGTCGCTGAACTCCCGCCCTCACGGAATCCTCCGTGCCGATTACCCTCACATGGTTTCTGGCGCGAGTGATCGCCGTGTACAACAACTCCCGGGTGAGCAGTGACGAAGCCTCGGCCGGCAGCATCACCGATACCGTGTCGTACTGGCTGCCCTGGCTCCGGTGAATCGTCATCGCGTAAACGGTCTGCACCGACGAGAGTTGGCTCGGGTGAATCAGAAACGCATCACTCCCCCGCTGGAATGCAGCAATAGGAACGCCATCCTCACGCTGCACGATCACCCCGGCATCCCCGTTGTAGATCTTGGCCTCGTAGTCGTTGGCCGTCACCAACAGGGGTTGGCCCGGATACCACCTCGTCGGGTCCAGGAATTGCCCTGATGCCGTGCCGACCCACTCCATCGCCTGCTGCGCCCACCGCCCGACACCGTACGGTCCGTCACGGTGCGCGCACAAAAGACGGTGCGATTCCAGTCCTTTCAGGGCGCCGATCGCATCACCCTCCTCGGCCGACCTCGTCACCACCTCTGAACTCACAACGATATCGGCGCGCAATGCGTCAACATCCTCGGGAGAGTGGAAGGAGACGGCGGGATCGCCACTACGCAGGATACGCAGAACCTCAGCGGAATCTCCCGCTCGCACTGCCCTGGCCAACGACGCGATGGTTCCGTCGAAGCGGCGCCCGCGTGAGAGTTGAATGATCCCGCCCCGCAGACGATCCTGCTCGTCCACACTCAGGGACTCTTCGGAACCGGTGGCCGTGAGATCGTCACCCACCAACTGTGTCAGCGCCGGATTTCCACTGACTTCTACCGGGCGGGCGACAAGGTCAGCAAGAACAGCGCCGGCGTCGACGGAGGTCAACTGATCGGGATCGCCGACGAGCAGTAGCCGGGCATCGGAGCGAACGGCCTCGAGCAGGCGCGCCATCAAGGTGAGGGAGACCATCGACGTCTCGTCGACGACGACAACATCGTAGGGAAGTCTGTTGGTCGCATTGTATTTGAAGCGGCTCGAACTCCCCCGCTGCCAACCGAGTAGCCGGTGCAGGGTCATGGCCGCGAGTTCTTCGGGAAGGCCAAGGCTCGCCGTCTGCTCACGTACGGACTCTTGCAGCCGCGCTGCGGCCTTACCCGTCGGTGCGGCCAGCCCGATGCGAGCATTCGAACCCAGTTCCTCCGACAGGAGAGCGAGAATACGTGCGACCGTATGGGTTTTGCCGGTTCCGGGCCCACCGGCGATGACCGTCGTCCACTGTGTCGCGGCGAGAGCAGCGGCTATCCGTTGACGATCAGGGCTGGCGGTCGGCCCGTTCTCGTCGACGAACAGCGAATCCAGGCGCGTTCGGACCGCTTTCAGGTCGGCGGGCGGCCACGTGGACGCACGCTCGTCGAGCACTCGCCGAATCGTCTGCTCCTGCAGAAAGTACCGATCGAGGTAGAGAAGCTCACCGTCGTCCGTGTCGACCAACCGGAGGGGCCTGAGCGGTCCGGCGTTGCCGCCGATCACCAGAGGGCTCAGGCGAAGGGCGGCAACGATCTCCGACGGTTCGGGCCACGGCAACGACGTGAGTTCGTCTTCCGTCGCATTGTCGACGCTCACGTCGCGCATCCGTCGTAGATCGAGGCACACCGAACCTGATCGCACGGCCCGAACTGCCAACGCCGCGGCCAGCATCACTTCTTCGGAAGTTTCACCGCCCAGGCTGCACACTCTCGTCGCGACATGAACGTCGGCGGCAACCAGAACCCCGGCTTCATTGAAGATTCGCACGATCCCTTTGGCGCGCTGCGCCAATTGCGCCTCGGTCATCGAATCTTCTCCCCTACTGTGTGGGACGCATCAAGACCGGCCAGCAGATCCGATAGTTCAACCGTCAGCTGAGCAGGCGGTTTCCATTCGAATACACCACATTCCGGCGGACTGTCCGGGCCGAGCATCCCCCGCACGAATTGATACTGCGCGCCTCCGAGATGGTGATGCGGATCGTAGTCGGGCAGTCGCCACCGCAGATATCGATGCAGCGCAACCGAATACAGCAGTGCCTGCAAGGGATAGTGCGAGCGCATCATCTCCGTCGCCATGAGTTCGCGCGTGTAGTTGGCAGCCGTCAGATCGCCGCGGCCCAGCCGATTTGTCTTGTAGTCGACGATCACGAACGACGGGCCCGGGATCCGCAAGACGGCGTCGATACTGCCCGTCAGGAACCCGCGCATCGGTGACGTCTCGACACGGTCAAGATGGTCGGCGTACGACGCCAGAATGTCGTCCGGGGGAAGGTGGCGCCTCAACAGTTCCGACACTCCGCGAAGTGTGACACTCATCGACACCGGATCGTCGCCACCGGCCAGTGGGAGTTCGAAATCGAGTTCGGGAAGACGATCTTTCGGCGCGATCGTGGCCAAGGTTCCGAATCCCAGTGGAGTCTGCATCACCAGCAACAACGCATCCGCGAGTGCTTCGGAGTCGACCTCGGCCGCCCGAACCGAGGCCGCCTCGGCGCAGCGTATACGGAGTTCCGCTCTCAGGTCTGAAGCAGCCGTGTCCACCACCTCGAGCACTTCATGCACCAGCGTGCCGAATGCGGCGCCCGCCGGAAGACCGTTCATCGGTGAAGGCAACGCCTCCAGCGGCGAGGGGGTGACGGTCCCGACGTCTACGGAATCCTCCGGCTCGTCGTCCTTTTCGGGATCCTCTACCTCACTGTCGGTGCTCGTGACCGCGTGGTGCGCTCCGGCGGTCAGTGCCGAGTACGACGTACGACGCCAGAGAGTGTCCAGGTCTCGATCGAAACGCGCCGCGGCCAGTTCGGTCACGTTCGCGGCTGCACCGGACCACTGGACGGGCGACGGTGGATGTGGACCAACAGGTTCCACCGAGATCACATCGGAAGCTGCTGCCGGCCACGTCGCGAGTCGTGCTGCGGTTGTACCGTCGTCGAGCACCTTCACTACCCGAGCAGGTTCGGCGATGCCGGGTGTACGTCCGAGCATCAACCGGTGCAGTGGCGAGCGTGAGGTCCCGTAGCTTGGCGCCCACCAGAGCACTAGTTGGCACTGCGCCCGGGTCAGCGCCACGTACAGCAGTCGCAGTTCTTCGCCTGCTTCTTCAGCCTCCGCAACAATCTTTCTGGCGTTGTACCCCGGGCCTTCCTGCCCACCGACGTCGAGGATGCGGCGCCCATCCGGATCGTGCAACAACTGCGTCGGAGAGTTGAAGCCGCCTACGCTCTCCCAACTGAACGGGACGTAGACGATCGGGAATTCGAGCCCTTTGGTGGCGTGCACGGTTGCGATTTGTACAGCGGCAGCATCACTGTCGAGGCGGCGGCTTCTGTCAGTGGCGCTCCCGGACGTCGGGTCCTTGATCCGATCGGAGAGCCAGCGAACCAGTGCGCTCAACCCGAACGCTTCCTCGGTGGTGACGCGGCCGAGAAGTTGTGCGACGTGCCGCAGATCGGTGAAATCTCGTTCGCCGGACGGGGCCGCGAGTACACGCTTCTCCAGATTCGTTTCGGCGGAGATTCTTTCGAACACGGCCGCGAACCCGACGCGTGCGAACAACCCGGAGTATGAGCGCAGTTGACCCGCGAGTTCCGCGACGACGTTGTCGCCGTCGAGGTCCAATTCTTCGGCGGTGCGCCCGAAAATCGGAGAGAGGGCGGTCAACCGGACGCGATCAGACCGGTGTGGCTGCTCGATCGCCTGCAGCAGCCACAGCCACTGTGTTGCGCTGGGTGTCGCGAAAACACTGGAACCGCCGGTCAACACGGACGGTACACCGACGGCATCGAGGGCGTCGCGAATCATCGCCACCTGCTTGTGGGTGCGCACCAATACCGCGACGTCTCCCGGCTCGACCGGGCGCGGATCACCGTCGACCGCCAAGCGGGCATCGCTGCCCAGCAGTCCGACCACGTCTGCTGCGACGTCGTCCGCGACGCGACTGCGAAGTCTGCCTACGGCCGGAAATCCCGAACGATTGAGCGGTCCGGCTCCGGTACGCGGCAGATGGCGTACACGCATCGGCACCGGGCCGGACAACCGAGACTTCTTGTGCGAAGCCTCCACCGGATGCGCGACGATGCCCTCGTTACCGAGTGCGGCGCCGCCGTAGAGGTGTTCGAGTGCCGCCAACAACCCTGGATCGCTGCGCCAATTGGTGGTCAATTCCTGGTGTGCATCCGCCTGATCGACCGCATCGAGATAGCTCAGGACTTCTGCGCCGCGGAACGCGTAGATAGCTTGCTTGGGATCACCGACCAGGACCAGGGTGGTGTGTCCGTGGAAGGCCAACCGCAGAATGTCCCACTGCAACGGATCGGTGTCCTGGAACTCGTCGATCAGCACGACCTTGAACTTTTCGCGCACCCGACGGCACGCGACGGGGCCGTATTCCGGATCCGTCAACACGCCGTGCAGCAGCGTCAGGAGATCGTTGAAGTCGCGAATTCCTTTGGTTCGCTTACGTCGTTCAACCTCGAGGCGAGCAGCCGCCGCGAACAGGACTCGCTGACCGGGAGCGGTCTCCTCCTCGCCGTCGGGTTCGAGAATTGCCTGGCCATCGCCGACTGCGATTCGGGCAATGGCCAGCGCGTCCTTCGTGGAAAACGGTGGAGACGAGTCCGTCCGGCTGTAGCGGCTGAGGTACAAATCCGAGACGACCTCACTGATCAGGTCGTCGACCGACTCCACAAAAGTTGTGTCGGGTTCGCGTTCCCCGGCGATGCCGAGTCCGTCGAGCATCCTCTGACAGAAACTGTGGGTGGTCGTGATGGTGCCGGCGTCGAACTCCGCGAGAGCGCGCAGGAGTCGACGACGCCGCACGCCGATCTCCTCGTCGTCAGCTGTCGCGAGGTACGACACCAGATCATCATCCGACCGCCTCGCCGCCTCCGGGTCGACCAGAGCGGCGGACACTCCGGCGAACCTCTCCCTGGCACGCTCACGAAGTTCCTGAGTGGCGGCCCGGCTGAATGTCACCAGCAGAACTTGCGAAATGTCAGCGAGACCTTCGGCAACACAACGGGTCGCGAGTCCGACGATCGCGTAGGTCTTGCCAGTTCCGGCGCTCGCTTCCAACACCGTGGTGCCGGTCGGTAGTGGCCCCAAAAGGTCGAAGTCCACGGGTTACTCCGCTCTTTCGTTGGTCAGCAACGGATCCCACAGTCGTCGGGCGAGAACTCCGAATCGAGTCGGTTCCTCGGCCCAGACGAATTCGTCGTCCGACGGCGGATCCGCAGCCAACTCCGCCAGTGTTCGAGCTTCTCCGAAAACGTAAGCGTTGCTTGGATCGATCATCTCGCCGTACTGCCCGGTCCACTGGGTGTCCGCACCGTTTGTCGCATCGTCGACCGACTCGCCACCAAAGCGTCGGCGCGCATATTCGGCTGAAGTAGCGGCCCACATCGGCAGCGGACGCTGCAGCCCCCGCTCGCGTAGGTTCACCAGTTGCTGCAGGATCTCGACCGCATTGCCTGGCGCGTCGAGCACCGATCGTGCCGCTGCTATCTTTCCCCGACCCCGTCCGATGGAGACTGCATCGAGCGCACCGGGTCGTCCGTGTGCTTTCAAGGCGAGCAGGTTTATCCAGGCCGTCATCCGATGTTTAGGCGCCAGTGAGGAATACGACGCCCGCACCACTGAATTGCCGTGCACACCGGTTACCGTTCCGGTGAGACGACGCCCGTCACCGAGGTCGATGTCGACGTCGACAGCCTCGGAGTTGCCCTCGAGGTGTGGCAATGCAAGACCGGCAAGTTGGTCTACCACCCACTCGACGTTGCCCAGAACCGAGGCGCCCAGGTTGTAGGGCGGCAAAGTACCGCGGCGCCACTCGGCTGCACGGAAATCCGCAGAGCTGCGTCCAGCCAAGCGCGAGAGAAGCATCCGGTCACCCAGAGCCCAGGTGGACAGTGGATCGAGCTCGGTTGCCAGCGAATCCGCGATGTCGTCGTCGAGTTCCGGTACCCGGACGCCGAGGCGTTGGCGCAGAAAACCACGGGCGGGGTGTACGAGGAAGTTCACCAGGTCGGCAAGGTTCACTTCCTTCGGATGCACCTCGAGTAGCTTGGCCGACAAGACTGTCGGCAATTCGATCGGTGTTCCGGCAGCAGCCCTGGCACCGGCCAGCGCTGCCGTGTCGAAGCTGAACGGCTGATCCGGCGAGAAGTTTCGATTGTCGAACGACTGCAACGGGTGTCGAGTCAGCACCCCGTTGATCGCTTCCGGGCCCACAGTCGCACTGAGTACGTCGAGGAGGCCACTGAGGGGGATCGCCGGCGGTCTGACGACACCGGTGACCGGATCGGCACCGGTATACAACAGAATCAGATGCTCACCCGCAGACATCACGGCATCGAGAAGCAGTTGCCGGTCTTCACTGCGCAGATCACGCTCCCCCACAACGGGATCACGGGACAAGATGTCGTCGCCGTCGACTCCACCGGTTCGAGGGAACACCTCGTCGTCGAGTCCGATCAGCACGACCACGCGATGCGGTACCGAACGCATCGGAACCATCGTGCACACCGTCAGTTCGCCGGTTCGGAAGTTGGCACGCGTAGGTCTGCCCGCGAGGCTGCGCGAGAGCATCGCGCGAACATCGGCCAGACGTAACACCGTCTCTCCGCCGAATTCGACAGCAGCTACCAGTTCGCGGTGGGCCCCCGCGCTCTGCCAGGAATCGGCGGGCGCAGTGTCGGTCAGCAGATCCAGGGCCCGCATCAGCACACGAAGCCATTCGGCCGGCGAATGTGGGCCGGCAAGATCGCGAAGCGCGACTGCCAGGCGATCGACGAACTCTGCGAAACGTCCAGTCAGGTCGATGTCTGTGCCGTCCACGTCATCGAGCGGCAGCGCGAGATCCAACCAGGCATTTTCCGATTCGTCCGCGCTGACCCCCAACAAGATTCGGTCCATGGCGGTGTTGAAGGTGTTCTGCGGAAATGCGTCGAGACCGAACGTGGCACGCTGCCGACTACCGATTCCCCAGCGAGCACCCGCTTCCGTCGTCCATTCCCGCAGTCTTTCCAACTCGTCGTCGCCCCACGAAAAACGTGTGCGGACAGGATCAGCCGCTGCCAGGTCGAGAACCTCACTGGCTGTAGCCCGGCCGTCGGCCAAGTCGAGGAGAGAGCCGAGAACGGCCAGGACAGGATTGGTCTGACGTAATCCGCGGTCTGCCAGCCTTACTCGAAGGAGATGCCCCGGGTGGCCATGGACGCCTTGCCCGAATGCAGCACGAACCAAGGGTGCGTACGTTTCGACGTCCGGGCACATCACGAGTACGTCGCGCGGCTGCAATGTCGGGTCGTCCTCGAACAATCGGAGCAGACATTCGCGGAGCACCTCGACCTGCCGTGCCGGCCCGTGGCAAGCGTGGACCTGAACTGTCCCATCCGGTTCCGCTGCAACGCTGGGAGCACGATCTGCGATGACATCGGCCTTGACCGTCGCCAGGAGGGATTTCGGGCCGGCTGGTTCGGGAAGATGCACCGACTCGAACTCGGCGGCACCGAGGCTGATCTGAAGTTCACGAACGTCGCGAGCAAGACTCGACAGCAACGGATTGGCGGATATCAGCGCCGACCCGTCTTCCGAACGTCGGATCGTGCTCTCACTTCGAGGCGGTATGCGCGAGCTCATCTTGGTCCACAGCGCGGGGCTGGGATGCGGGAGCCAGATGTGCACGTCCCGATTCGCACTGAGTGCGCTCAAGATCATTCGCTGATCGACCGGCAGCCGGGTCGGCCCGAAGACCGACAGACGTTCCGGTAGGTCGACCAAGGCCGGGTCCTCGACCAGCGCGCGGCTCACTTGCCCCAGTCGCTCTGCGGGCCCCGGAACGTCGATCTTGTCCGCGACGATGCACCACAGACGTGCCTGCCATTCGAAATCCTCCGACAGCGCCAATCCGTGTCCGTCGGTCAACCGCCCGGCGGCCCAGTCGATCAGCATCTGTGGTCGTTGCGCGGCATAACTGCGGAAGAGTTCGGTGACATGTGTGGCGGAGGCAAACCGTCGACCTTCACGATGGCCTTCGAGATGTTTCGCCAGGACTCCGCACCAGGGCTCGCCGAGGGACTCGTCGATCACGTCGAGAACCGTCCATACCAATCGCGTCGGCGACCATGGGTCGTCGTCAGCCGTGATTCCACTGACCGCGGCCACGGACTCCGCGACCAGGCGCGCGGGTGAAGGAAACGCGATGTTCGCAGAAATTCCGTCCACGGCTGACGGTCCGGACGTGCCTAGCTGGGAGGACAGCCGCTGATTGAGCCAACGCTCGACGCCCTTGGCCGGCACCGCAACAGTTTCCCGGGCGAATGGATCCGACAGCGGTGTACGGAGGAGCGTGGCCATCGCCGAGACCAAGGTGTCCGAACGCTCGGCCCGGTACAACTTCAGCAATCTTCGCTCCCCTCACTCCGTCCAGACGTCCATCTCACCACGGCGCTGTGACAGGAGACGCCGAACCAGCCTCACGCAGCGGTGACGCGCAGGCAACATGACCGCAACCGGACGTTCGTACTGTGCGGGAATGACCAGTCCCGTCACCACACCTCGCCCCGCTGGAACCGGTCTCGACATCTCCGGCCTCGGCAAGACCTTCGAGATGGGTCGTCGGTCGGTGACCGCGCTGACCGACGTGTCCCTTCAAACCAGCGAAGGCTCCTTTCTGTCTCTGCTCGGGCCGTCCGGATGCGGGAAGTCCACCGTTCTCCGCATCCTTGCGGGCCTCGACACTCCGACGTCGGGAACAGCACTTGTCAACGGACAGTCGCCCGCCGAGTTACGCAAGCGCCGCGAACTCGGAATCGCCTTCCAGGATTCGGCTTTGCTGCCGTGGCGGACGGTGACCTCCAACATCAAACTGCCGCTTCAGGTTGCCGGCATCGATCCCGACCCCGACCAGATCGCCGACCTGATCGCTCTCGTCGGCCTCGAAGGATTCGAGAAGGCCAAGCCCGCTCAATTGTCCGGCGGTATGCGTCAGCGTGTGTCGATCGCACGATCGCTCGTGGTCAAGCCGAGTGTCCTGCTACTCGACGAACCCTTCGGCGCACTGGACGACATGACCCGCCAACGGCTCAACATCGAATTGCTCAGGATCTGGACCGAGAAACCGGCGACCACGTTGATGGTGACTCACGGAATCGCCGAAGCCGTGTTCCTCTCCGACGTCGTTGCCGTCATGACGCCGAGGCCCGGACGCGTCCTCGAAGTCGTGCCGATCGACCTGCCGCGCCCGCGTACTCCCGAGATGATGCGTACACCCGAGTTCCACGAGATCCACGACTACCTCTCCGGACTGCTCTTCGGAAAAGCAGGCGTCGCATGACAATTACCGATATCGAGAACGTCGCGACCGCGGCGGCGCAGCAATCTGTACCGCGCCGGATCCGATTGAAGCGTCCAACGTGGTTCGGCGGTGCAGTCGGCATCTGCGGACTGATCGTTCTCTGGTGGATTCTGGCGGCGGCCGGTGTTGCGGGAGGCACGATTCCGACGCCGTGGGTGGTTGTCTCGACGATGTTCGACGACGGTTGGTCGCTGTACGGACCCAATTTCACCGTCACGGCTTCCGGTGCGCTGCAGGGCTTTCTCTGGGGAAATCTGCTGGCGATCACGCTTGCCGTGCTTGTCGTCCTCATTCCGCCCATCGAGGGATTGGCCACACAATTGGCGATTCTGAGCTACTGCACACCGCTGTTGGCGCTTGGCCCAATCATCCTGGTCGTCTTCGGCGGCCGGACCCCCACGATCTTTCTCGCCGCGATGTACTGCTTCTTCACCACGATGGTCGGCACACTCGCTGGCCTGAGATCGGCCGACAAGACGAGTCTCGATCTCGTTGCCGCCTACGGTGGTGGGCGTTGGCAGAAGTTCACCAAAGTTCAACTGGTGAGCGCACTTCCGAGTACCTTTGCCGCCCTCAAGATTGCTGCACCCTCGGCTGTACTCGGTGCCATCCTCGGAGAGTATCTCGGCGGGGTGGACAGCGGGATCGGCGTCGCACTCACGGCCGCTCAGACGTCGTACAACGTCCCGCGAACGTGGGGAATGGCCATCGCCGCCGCCTTGCTCGCCGGCCTGGGATACGCCGTCGTCGCAGCGATCGCCCGGCTCGTCACCCCGTGGACGAGCGCTCCGGGAGCACAGAAATGACCGCGGTACGAGGAACATTGAGATTCCTCGCTCCGATTGCCATCGCCTCGGCACTGCTGCTTGTCATCTGGGTGGTCTTCCTCAACGCCTTCCCCCAGGTCGGCCCGCGTGTGGGAAAGACGCCGGCCGACGTCTGGGAGTACCTGTTCTCCGGTCCTAAGTCCGCCGACGCTCGTTCGGGCATCATCGACAACCTGTTCATCACTCTGCGCGACGCCGGTGTCGGCTTTGCCGTCGGAATGACTGCCGCGCTCGTGGTGGCGTCGATCTTCGTCGTTTCCCGCACTGTCGAACAGACTTTCATGCCCGTTGCAATGCTTCTACGATCTGTTCCTCTCGTTGCGATGACCCCGATCATCGTCCTGATATTCGGCCGCGGAATCGTGGGTGTGACGGTCATGGTTGCGATAGTGGTGTTCTTCCCAGCCCTCGTCATGATCATGGTCGGTCTACGTGCCGCTCCGGCTCAGGCACAAGACCTCATAGCTGCGTACGGCGGGAGTCGTTGGACCGCATTGCGAATGGTGTCCGTACCGTCCGCACTTCCGGCGGTGTTCGCCGCCGCTAGGGTGTCAGTGCCCGGCGCTTTGATCGGAGCACTGATCGGCGAATGGCTCGGTAGCGGTCAAGGCTTGGGTTCGAGCATGATCAAAGCCATTCCGCGCTACCAGTACAACGAATTGTGGGCATCTATCGTGGTGATCACCGTGGTGTCGATCGTCCTCTACGCCGTGGTCGGGATCTTCGAAAGCATCGCTCTGTCTCGCTTCGGTCCTTCGGCGGGCAAGTCGTGACATCTGTTAACACGACCTCAACAAACTCTCTCTCCCAAGCAAACTGAACGAAACCGACTGGCCCTAGTGTTCCGATTCATGACGCCATTCAAGCCCGTCCGCCAGCTGGACCGCAGGGCCTTCTTCCGCTACTCCGCGCTGACCGGCATCGCAGTCGCCGGTAGTGCGTCATTGCTCGCGTGTAGCAGTGACTCCAGCAGTTCGAGTGGCGGAACCACGGACGACGGTTCCGAATTCGGAACAGTTGCAGTGCAGTTGTCCTGGATCAAGAACATCGAGTTCGCCGGCGAGTACTTCGCTCTCGACAAGGGGTACTACAAGGATGCCGGGTTCGGGAATGTAGACCTGGTGGCAGGTGGCGCAGCCGGTACCGGCGTCGAAGCCGGCTTGGACACCGGCAAGGTGTGGATCGGAATGTCCGCACCGCAGCTCACAGCACCCGCCGTACTCGACGGACTGGAGGCAAAGATCGTCGGGGCGACGTTCCAGAAGAATCCGTTTGCGATTGTCAGTTCCGCTGCGGCACCGATCAACTCACCGCAGGACATGATCGGCAAGAAGATCGGCGTCCAGGATTCCAATCAGCTCGTCTTCGGAGCTCTCCTGGCAGCAAACGGCCTGACCGAAAGCCAGATGACGATCGTGCCCGCGCAGTTCGATCCGAGCCCCCTGGCAAACGGCGAGGTGGACGGCTGGGTCTCCTACGTGACCAACGAGCCGATCACACTGGCCGCCAAAGGTTTCCCCAACGCCCACTTCCTCTTCGCGGACTACAACTTGCCGTTGGTCGCCGAATCGTTCACGGTTCTCCAGTCCACCATCGACAACGAGAGGGACAAGCTCAAGGCATTCCTGAAGGCCGAGATCCAGGGATGGAAGGATGCGGTCGCTGATCCGGCAGAGTCGGCGCGGCTTGCCGTCGAGGTCTACGGCAAGGACCAGAACCTGGAACTCGAAGAGCAGATCAAGGAAGCCACCGCACAGAACGATCTTGTGGTGTCGGCAGATACCAAAGCAAACGGGTTGTTCACGATGACACCCCAACTGATCGAACAGAACATCGCGGCACTGTCGAAAGCGGGGCTGGAGATTACGGCGGACCAACTGTTCGACATGTCGATCCTCGAAGAGGTGTACGCCGAGAATCCGGAGTTGATCTGACTGAGCCGAGCGTCAACGAACCTCTCGCGCGAGTACGCCCGAGATGAATAGTTGTACAAGGACCTCGGCCTTGTACCGGGCATCGGACCCAGCACCGATACAAAGGTTCCCGATGCCTTTGAGCACGTTGTACGCATCGACCCGCGAAGCAGTGCCAACAGACTCGAGCGCTGCCTCCAGGAGGGAGCCACATACCGGGACGAGGCGGTCGACGAAGTAGGCGTGCAGAGCGTCGGACCCGGCGCTGTCTCCTTGCAGTGCGCCGGCGAGCCCGTGCTTGGTGACCAGGAACTCCACGAACAAAGCCACCCATGCCCGCAAAGCCGCCTCCGGCGTTGCACTCTCCGCGAGCATCTGTGGGCCCGCGTCCGCACACGCCTCGACTTGGTGTCGGTATACGGCGACCACCAACTCGGGGCGCGTCGGGAAGTGGCGGTAGATCGTCCCCATGCCGACGCCGGCCTTCGCCGCAATCTCCCGCACCGGAGCGTCGACTCCGGACTCTACGAACACTGCTGCCGCCGCGTCGAGCAGCGCCTGCTCGCTTCGACGTGGGCGACCGACTTGCTTGGGAGAGGCGACGCGCGACTGCTCGTCCTGGGCATCAGCCATGTGCACTCCTCGCTGACTCACGACATATGTTTGCATTACGGAACAACGTTCCGTAATGTTGCGGAGCGACGCTCCGATAACCAGTATCGCAGGGTGCAGCCTCAGCAAGGAACTTGCCATGACCTCATCAATGATCGACACGCTGAACGGCATCATCGGCGCCGGCACCCCGGTCGTCTCCGTTGCCCCCGTCGAGTTGTTCGCCCTCGATCGACCAGTCCCGCTGGAAGTACGTGTGTCTGCTCCGGCGGCAGGCACGAACCTCCCCGTTGTGGTGTTCTCCCACGGCAACGGGTGGAACCTCGATGGATACTCGCCACTCACGGCATTCTGGGCATCCCACGGATTCGTGGTGATCCAGCCGACACACCTGGACTCGCGCCGGAACGGTTTCGGGTTCGATCACCCGGTGTTCCCGACGATCTGGACCGAGAGGATCGCGGATCTCACACGCATCCTCGATCAGCTCGACACCATCGAATTTGCCGTGCCCGGACTTGCCGGCCGCATCGACCGCAGTCGAGTTGCCGCCACGGGCCACTCCTGGGGTGGGCAAACCGCTCAGTCACTCCTCGGAGCACGGATCTTCGACGAAGCCGGCCAGGTCGTCGGCCAGGACATGTCCGACAGTCGCGTCACCGCGGGAATCCTTTTCGCAGCAACCGGTCTCGGCGGCGAGAACCTACATCCGTTCGCGCAGGCGAACTTCCCGTTCATGCGCCCCTCGTTCCAGGAACTGACAACGCCGACACTCGTCGTCGCGGGCGACCACGACCAGTCCAAGATGTCCAGCCGCGGACCTGACTGGTTCACCGACGCCTACACGCACAGCCCAGGAGCCACCGACCTCCTGACCTTCTACGGTGCCGAGCACGCACTCGGCGGAATCGTCGGATACGAAGTCGCCGAGACCACTGACGAAAACCCAGAGCGGGTCGCCGCCATCCAACGGATGAGTACTGCCTACCTTCGGACCGCGTTGCGCATCGATGAGACCAGCTGGCCAGCGGCCCAGGCCGCATTCAGCGACAACGCCGACCCGATCGGCCGAGTCGACACCAAGTAATGCGGCAGTGATCCAACTTATTGGCCGAAGTTGAACCTGAGATTCGCATTGATCAATGTATTGAGCCGCTTTCGCATCCTGACAACGTCCGACTCGGACGGTATCGGATCTTCGAGGAAGAGCGTCCAACGCAGCATCGTGCCGTTTCCGACCGCCTCGATGTCGAATCGGATGACGGCGTCGGGACGGTCCGGCCAGATCGACGACCAGATCACCAGCTCCGGTTCTTCAGCCCTGACGATCTCCGGTGCGATCTCGCTCTCGAGCAGTTCCAACCAGTGCCGGGCGGGCTGGCGGTACGGATCGATCAATGCCTCGAACATGAAGCGCGCAGGCGGCGGCTGGCTCCGGCGCCTCGTCGCGACTTGCTGCATGGCACGAGCGTAACCGCCTCTCAAGGGCATACCTCTGCCTTCGCAGTGCTGGATCCACGAAAACTGGGATAAACCGGGCATCGACGGAGGACACTCAGGAGCACATCCGTCTGGGAGGGCCGCTCATGCGTAAACGCCATCAGGTTCTGCTTGCAGTGTCCGCAGCGATCGGGCTGTCTCTGACGCCGATCAATGCGTCGGCAACACCGAGCACGGGAGTACACGGTGAAATCCTCGGGCAGGTGACTTTCGACGGCAAGGACTACATCCTGCGCCAGATCACCATCGACCCCGGCGGTTCCACCGGTTGGCACTTCCACGACGGGACGCTCTACGCGCTGATCGCGCAGGGCACGTTGAGCCACTACCGATCCGATTGCTCCGTCGACGGGATCTACAGCGCCGGAAATACTTTGATCGAACCGAGCGGTTCAGATCATGTGCACATCGGAAATAACTCTCAGACAACACCATTGGTGCTCGAGGTCGTCTACGTCAATCCGGCGGGCAGCCCCCTCTCCGAAGATGCTGCGCCGCCCAACTGCCAGCTACCCGGCTGACGACGCCGAAGCGGTAAACCTCACCGGCATCGATTCGAGACCGGACACGAAGTTGGCGGCACGCCGCTGCAACGGCGCGTCGGTGGCGAGTTCCATTCCCGGCAGCCTGGCGAAGAGTTGCTCGAACATGATCCGTCCCTCGAGCCTGGCCAGCTGATTACCCAGACAGAAATGCGTTCCGAAGCCGAAGGCCACGTGTGGATTCGGTGTGCGGCCGATATCGAACCGTTCGGCGTTCAGGAACACGGACTCGTCGAAATTTGCCGATTCGAAGAGCAGTAGCATCTTCTCGCCCGCCTTCAGCTGCGCACCGAAGAAATCGGTATCACGGGTCAGAGTGCGAGCCATGTTCTTGATCGGCGAGGACCACCGCAACAGCTCCTCCATCGCCAACGGAATGGCATCGGGATCGTCGACCAGCGCTCGATGCTGGTCCGGATGGCGCAGCAGTTGCTCCATGCCGCCGCTCAGGACGTGCCGTGTGGTCTCGTCACCGCCGATGAGGATCAGTAGGGACTCGTTGACGATTTCCTGATCGGAGAGGGCCTCGCCGTCAACCGCGCTGTGAATCAATGTGCTCACCAAATCGTCGGCCGGCTCGCTCCTCCGCTCGGCAATGGTTCGCATCATGTACGCGGTGAAGTCGACATACGCAGCCATCATGGCCTGCAGTTGCTCCTGGGAAGCGTTGCTTCCCAATGCCTTCACCAGATCATCCGACCACCGCAGAAACAACGCGCGTTCCTCGGGACGGACACCCAACATGTCGCCGATGACGGCCATGGGAAGTGGTGCGGCCAGGTCTGCGACGAAGTCGGCTTCTCCTTTCTCACAGACGGCGTCGATCAGTTGATCGCAGATCTCCCGGATACGGCCGGCCTTGGCTTCGACCTTCTTGCGTGTGAAACCCGCGTTGACCAAGCGTCGACGCGTGAGGTGCTGCGGGTCGTCCATGTCGATCATCTGCGGCAACGGACCCGTTTCGGGGCGGATGCCGCCGGCGTTGGAGAACAGTTCGGGATCCCGCTCGGCTGCGATGACGGCGTCGTAGCTCGCGGCCGCGGTGATTCCGTTGGCGTCGTCTCGGTACACGGGCTCGTGATCACGCATCCAGGCGTATGCGTCGCGCACATTCCCGAGGTCTCCGCTGTAGAAGCGTCCGTCGATCAAATCGAAGGTCGGTCTGGTAGCCATCACTCCACCTCTCGCACAACCCTTGCCTCAATAAGTAGAACCTGTTCCTATATAGCGTGGGGCGTTTTCACCGAAGCCGGACCGGAAAACCTCCAGAAGCAGCACGCGAGCCCGCCGGAGCAACGACCAGGAGACACGCATGGACGACGACACCGCCTCAGCGGGCATACCCACTTTCACCGGCACATCGATACTGGTGACCGGCGGCGGTAGTGGCATCGGCCTGGGCATCGCTCGTTCGCTCGTTGCGTCTGGCGCTCACGTCACGATCTGCGGACGCAACAAGGAGAAACTCGAAGCTGCCGCCGAATCGACCCGGCAGTCGAGTCCGGAAGGATCGGTCAGCGTCTCCCCTACCGACGTCACGATCGAGGCAGACGTCGTCGCCGCTGTTGCCGCGGCGGTCTCCGTCACCGGAAAGCTCGACGGAGTCGTGGCCTGCGCCGGCGGGAACGAAACCATCGCACCGGTCACGCAACTCGACGTCGACGCGTGGCGCCGCACCGTCGACCTCAACGTCACGGGGACCATGCTGACGATCAAGCACGGCGCTCGGGCGCTGGTGGCAGGCGGCGGTGGATCCATCGTCGCGATCTCGTCGATCGCCAGCAGCAACACACATCGCTGGTTCGGCGCGTACGGTGTCTCGAAGTCCGGCGTCGACCACCTGGTGCAGTTGGCAGCAGACGAACTGGGCGCCAGCAACATTCGTGTCAACGCGATCCGCCCGGGGCTGACCCGAACGGATCTGGTCGCGCTCATCACCGACGGTGGCCCCATCCTGGACGACTACCTGGCCAACACGCCGCTCGAACGCGTCGGCGAGGTCGAGGACGTCGCCGGACTCGCTTCCTTCCTCCTCGGACCGCAGTCCACCTGGATCACCGGGCAGATCATCAACGTCGACGGAGGCCAAATGCTGCGCCGCGGACCGGATTTCCGCTCGATGCTCGAACCCGTCTACGGATCCGACGGGCTCCGCGGGGTGGTCGCGCCATGAGCTACACGATTCTGGGCAAGAAGGTCGAGATGCCCGTCGAAGTTCGCACCGCGTCAGCCTTCATGGCGTTGTACTCGGTACCCAGCGCAACGGCGCAGTCGATCATCGATTACACCGGCTTGACCGTCCTCCAATACCGTCCCGGCCGGGCGCTGTGCGGCCTGGTTTTTGTCGACTACATCGATGGGGATCTGGGGCCGTACAACGAATTCGGGGTGACGTACATGGTGCGTAGCCACACTGCGCCTCCCGAAACCTCGGTGCTGGGAGATCTACGTTCGCTCGCTGCCGGAACTGCAGGGGCACTCATTCACGAGTTGCCGGTGGACGGAGAGTTCACCAAGGCCGCCGGCCGGGAAATCTGGGGATTCCCGAAGGTGCTCGCCGAGTTCGACACCGAGCACGTCGGCTCGGTCAAGCGCGGATCCGTCTCGCGCGACGGCAAACTCATCACACAGTTGAGTGTGAAGTCCGGCGTCAGCGTGCCTGGCGGCGGAGCCAACATGTCGTTGGCCGCGTACTCGCATCTCGACGGCGCAACCAGGTGCACGTCGTGGGACATGGCGCCGACCGGCGTCAAATCGCGCCCTGGTGGAGCAGAGGTTCAGCTGGGTAGTCACCCGATGGCGGCGGAGCTTCGGAAACTGGGACTCCCCCGCAGGGCCCTGATGACCACGACCATCAAAAACCTGGCGATGACGTTCGGGGAGGCGACAACGATCTGAGTGTCAGCCGACGGCACCCCTTTCGGTCACGTGTGACTCGGGCTACACTCCTGGACGGTTGACCAACTCGCGTCAGACCGCCCGAAAGGACACTCGTGCAGATCACCCGACGCACCGTACTGGCAGGCGCTGCCGCCGCACCTGCGCTCGCCGCTCTGTCGACGAACCAGGCCGTCGCAGCTTCGCCGGCACGCACTGTTTCACCCGCACGTACCGACAAGTCGTCGTCGTTGCAGGTGGGCGTCGGGATCTCCGATGTGACCGGACCGGTCGCCGAGGTCGGCATGATGGGCTACTCGAGCTTCGACCAACGCGCCGAAGGACTGCACCAGCGAATGCGCGCACGCGCCTTCATCTTCGAGTCCGGCGGGTCACGGGTCGCCTACGTGTGCGTCGACAACTGCATGATCTTCCAGTCCGTTCACGACGAGGTCCTACGCCGGCTGGCTGGGAAATTCGGCGACATCTACACCGAACGCAACGTCATGTTGACGGCCATCCATTCACACGCGGCATGTGGTGGGGCCTCGCACAACTACGCGTACAACCTCGCAGTTCTCGGCTTCGAACTGCAGGTGTTCGAAGCCGAGGTCAACGGCATGGTCGAGGCGATCAGCGCTGCCCACGAGAACCTGGCGCCGGGCTCCGTCCGTTTCGGGCGGTCCGATCTCACCGATGCCAGCGTCAACCGATCGCGAGTGGCGTTCGACCTCAACCCCGAAGAGGACAAGGCCTACTACCCCGGTGGCAACGATCACCACATGCGTGTCATGCGGATCAGTCGGGGCAGCAAGGACATCGGGGCGATCAACTGGTTCGCTACCCACTGCGCCTCGCTCACGAACGAGAACCATCTCATCTCCGGGGACAACAAGGGCGCCGCGGCGTACTTCTGGGAGCACGACGACCGGGGTGTGCGTTACCTCGACGGCGACACCAGCTTCATTGCCGCTTTTCCGCAGACCAACAGCGGCGACATGTCACCGAACCTCTTCCTCGAGCCCGGACGCGGACCGACCGAGGACGAATTCGAGAATGCACGCATCATCGGGCTGCGCCAGGTTGCGGCGGCTCAAACTGCCTTCGGCTCGGCCTCCGAAACCGTCACTGGTGGTGTCGACAGTCGGATCATGTACCTGGACATGGCAAATCAGGTGGTGAGCGGAAGATTCACTCCGGACGGGCGCGAGCACCGCACTGCACCGGCAGCGATCGGTGCGGCAATGAGCGCCGGAAGCGTCGAGGACGGGCCTGCAATTCCGATCTTCCCCGAGGGCACCCGAAACCCCATGATCGACGCCTTGGGCGGCATGGATGCTCCTGTGCCTCAATGGCTTCAGGATGCACAGGCCCCCAAGCTCGTAGTCGTTCCGGTCGGCCTGTTGCCACCGGGCGGATGGGTGCCGAACGTACTGAAGATCCAGATCCTGCGGATCGGCCAGTTCTACATCGTCGGTGGCCCTGCGGAATTCACCATCGTCTCCGGATTACGAGTGCGTCGAACCGTCGCCGAGGAGCTTGGGGTTCCCCTCGAGAGCGTCATCTTCCAGGGCTACGCGAACTCGTACTCGAGCTACTGCACCACGCCACAGGAATACGATTCGCAGCAGTACGAGGGCGGTTCGACGATGTTCGGCCGTTACACACTGCCGGCCTATCAACAGGGGTACGCCGCTCTCGCAGCCGCGATGCGCGACGGCACCGAACCTCCTCGCGGCCCCGCGCCGGCCGACCTGTCCGGGTTCCAACCCAGCTTCGGGCCTGGCGTCGACTTCGACGAGCCCTTGCCGGGAACACAATTCGGCGATGCGACCGTCCAGCCCGGCGACGGCTCACCGGGTGCGCAGGTTGCCGTCGAGTTCGTCACCGGCCACCCCAAGAACGACACTCACCGAAACGGGACCTTCTACGAGATCCAGCGAAATACCGGCGGATCCTGGACACGGGTCGCCGACGACAACGACTGGTCCACCAAACTGCACTGGCGCCGGGTCGGGAGCAACGGTTCCGTCGTTCGCATCACGTGGGATGTTCCGGCCGATACTCCGGCGGGTACGTATCGAGTCCAACACTTCGGTGCGTCGAAGGCTCGGGGTAGCGGCGCGATTTCGCCGTTCTCCGGGGTGACCGCCGAATTCCGCCTCACCTGACCCGCGTGAACGTATCGCTCCCCTTGTTGGACAAGGGGAGCGATACGTTCACGCGATGGGCTCAGAGCGCAGTGGTCAGGTTCAGGCGGCGGTCGAGTGCAGCGAGGTGCTCGACGTCGACTGCTCTGACGCTGCCGGGCGGTCGATCTTCGCCGCGACGATCAGGACCAGCAGACCGGCGACGGTGACCGCCGCCCCCATCCAGATCGGGGAGGTGAAGCCGAGTCCCGCGGCGATGGTGATTCCGCCCAGCCATGCACCGAGCGCGTTGCCGACGTTGAAGGCGGCAATATTTGCACCCGACGCCATGGTCGGTGCGGCCGACGCGTAGTTCATGATCCGCATCTGCAGACCTGGAACCGTCGCAAAACCGAAGGCGCCCATGAAGAACAGCGAGATCACGGTCATGACCTTGCTCTCGGCGGTGGCGGCGAACACGATCAGAACGACGGTCAGGATCGCGAGAATCCAGACCAGCGCCTTCGTCAGCGAGCGGTCGGCCGCCTTGGCGCCCAGGAAGTTACCGACGAACAGGCCCGAGCCGAAGAGGATGAGCAGCCACGGAACGCTGGACGTCGCGAAGCCGGTGACCTCGGTGAGGGTGAAGGCGATGTAGGTGAAGGCTCCGAACATTCCGCCGTAGCCGAGGATGGTGATGGCGATCGAGAGCCATACCTGCTTGTTGCGGAATGCCCCCAACTCTCCGCGCAATCCGCCACCGGTCGTGCTGGCGGGCGTCGTCGGGACGAGTGCTGCAATTCCGATCAGGGCGATGACGCCGATGACGGTGATGGCCCAGAAGGTCGAGCGCCATCCGAGTTGCTGGCCCAGCAGAGTGCCGAACGGAACGCCGAGAACGTTGGCGATGGTCAGGCCCGCGAACATCATCGCGATGGCGCCGGCGCGCTTGTTGGGCGCCACCATGTCGGCGGCAACCACCGAACCGATCCCGAAGAACGCACCGTGGCACAGTGCCGCGACGATGCGTCCGCCCATCATGACCTCGTAGGAGGGCGCGAGCGCGGACATCAGGTTGCCGATGATGAACAGCACCATGAGCGAGAGAAGGACCTTCTTGCGCTCGAAGCGGGTGACGGCAGCGGTCAGGAGGATCGCGCCGATCGCCACCGACAGTGCGTAGCCCGAGATCAGGTAGCCCGCGACGGACTCGGTGACCTCGAAATCAGCCGAGACCTCGGGCAGGAGGCCCATGATGACAAATTCGGTGAGGCCGATCCCGAACCCGCCCATAGCGAGGGCAATGAGACCCAATGGCATCTCGATGTTCCTTTCACAGATTTACGCGTAAGCCGTTAGCGGGCGTGTGCAGTAGTTGCAGGCGCGCTATAAATAGTTGCACGCGCGCGCTACATGCGCAAGCTGGTAACCTGGAGTCGCAGGAAACGGACAAGGAGAATCACATGGGGATCGCCGACGACGCCGTCGAAATCCGTTCGCAAGGGTGGCGCACGCTCGCAGCACTGCACGGCGCCCTCGACACCGAACTGGAACGCGCGCTCCAGCGTGAGCACAAACTGTCCGTCGTCGAATACACCGTGCTCGACGCTTTGAGCCGCCAGGACGGCTGGCACATGCGGATGGCCCAGTTGGCTCGCGCTGCCGCACTGAGCAGCAGCGCCACGACGCGCTTGGTCAATCGACTCGAAGATCGAGGACTACTGACGCGCATCCTGTGCGCCGACGACCGCCGAGGCATCTACACCGAACTGACGCCGGCCGGCCGCGAGCTTCTCGAAAGCGCACGGCCGACGCACGACGCCACCCTCGAGGCCGCACTCGACGAGGCATGCAAAACACCCGAACTCGCGCCACTGGTGCGCGCGCTCCACGAACTACCCGTCGGCTAGAAGTCTGCCGGAAGCAGGGCACGCTCCTCGATGCCCGAGACCACCTGAGCGACAAACACACTCGCATCGACGACCGCCCGCCCACCACGCGCAGGGACCAGAACGTCGACGGTGCCGCCGTGCACCTCGTTGTCCCCGATCACCGCGATGTACGGGTCACGGTGAGTGCGTGCCTCGCGGATGCGACGTCCCAACGATCCGTCAGGCGCGATCGCCACTCGAACATCGCGAGCCTCGAGATCGGCCCGCAAACGCTCGGCCTCAACCTGGTGCCGGTCGCCGACGGGCAGAATCGAGACTTGGTTGGGTGCCAGCCACGGCGGCATCCGCCCTTCGAACCTTTCGATCAAAAGCGCAGTCATGCGTTCCATCGACCCGAGCAAGCCCCGATGGATCATGACGGGGCGAGCCTTGGATCCGTCCTCAGCGGTGTACTCGAGGTCGAACCGCGCCGGTTGATTGAAGTCGAGTTGCACGGTCGAAAGTGTTTCCTCGCGGCCGTGCGCATCTCGCACCTGGACGTCGATCTTGGGACCGTAGAACGCTGCCTCCCCCTTCGCTTCCACGTACTCGATCGAGCGTGCATTCAGCGCCCCGCGAAGGTGATCCTCGGCGTCCGCCCACTGCTCGTCGGTGCCGAGGTACTGCCCCTCTCCCCCTCTGATCGAGAGTCGGTACCCCCGTTCGGCAATCCCCAGAGTCGAGTAGCAGCGCTCGATCGCGTCGAGCGCGACGATCACTTCCGCTTGCACTTGTTCACGACTACAGAAGACATGTGCGTCGTCGAGATTGATCTGTCGGACTCGACTCAATCCGCTGAGAACTCCGGAGAGTTCGCTACGGAACATCGAGCCGAGTTCACGAACACGGAAAGGTAGCTCGCGATAACTACGACCGCGAGCGGCGAATACCTGAGCGTGATGAGGACAGTTAGCCGGACGAAGGAGAAATGACTCTCCGCCTATCTTCATTTCGGGGAACATGTCTTCCGAGAACTTGGACCAATGACCAGATCTCTCGTACAACTCTTTCTTCGCCATAACCGGGGTATAGACACCCCGACAACCGGAGCGCGCTGCTTGTTCGGCGGCGAACTTTTCGAGTTCGTTCCTGATGACGGCGCCGTCCGGTAACCAGAGCGGAAGGCCGGCTCCGACTATGGGGGTGGTGGCGAAAAACTCCAGGTCGCGCCCGAGTTCGCGGTGGTCAACGCTCATGAGAGCTCTCCAAATCGTTCAAGGGGAGACGCACGCGGAGCGACGAAACAGGAAAGCCCCGGGGCGATAACTCCCGGGGCTGAAAGGGTTCGGTCAGCAGTTGCTAAACGATGCGCCGGAAGAGAACCGGCGTCGTCGTGTTGTGCGCAATACTGACCATGTACGTGAGGTTACATCAACTTCCTACCCACCTACAGCCCGAATTGTCGGGCCTCTATGCTGACGCAACTGGGAAGGCGCAGCAGTAGCCAACGAAACACCCACGAAGAGCGAAGTTTCGGCAATCATGTCCGAACGTGAGGTTCTCGGATATGAGGAGGATGTGCGACGGTGCCGGACCACTTGCTCGAACAGTTGATCACCATTCCTTTGTTCACCGGAATCATCGGGTACATCACCAATTGGTCGGGCGTCCTGATGCTGTTTGCGCCGATCAACTTCCACGGGATCAAAGTGCCCGGCCTCAAACTGCTCTTCCCGTTCCTCCCCCGACGCGTCCAGGTGATCCCCGCGATCACCAGCGACGGCAGATTCGGTTGGCAAGGCATCGTCCCCTCGCGGGCGGAGAAGATGGCGTCGATCGCCGTCGACAAATCCCTCGCGAAAGTCGGCAGCATCGCCGATTTCTATCGCGTCCTGGACCCGGACAGCATCGCCGAGCACTTGGTGAACATCTCCCGCAGTGAAGTGCGCGGCGTGGTCACCAGAATCATGACGGCCGAGAATCCTCAGCTGTGGCACAACCTTCCGACGTCGGTGAAGGAAGCCGTCTTCCGCAAGGTGGAGGACGATCTGCCGGCCAGCGTGCGCATGATCACCGACCGCATCGAAGAGGACATCGACGAGTTCATCGACGCGAAGCTGATGGTGATCCGCTACCTCTCCTCGCATCCCAAACTGCTCAACGACATCTTCCGCACGATGGGCAACAAAGAGCTCAGGTTCATGCAGAACTTCGGCTTCTACTTCGGGTTCCCGATGGGCTTCGTGCTCGTCGGAATCCTCCATCTGGTTCCGCAGTGGTGGGTGCTTCCCATCGGTGGCGTGATCATCGGGTACATCGTGAACTACCTCGGAATCACGATGATCTTCGAACCGATCACCCCCAGCCGTTGGGTGCCGTGGCGGCAGGGACTTTTCCTGAAACGTCGCACCGAGATCATCGCCGGGTACGCAAAAACCCTGGCCGATCACGTCGTGACGCTCGAGAACATCGGCACCGAACTCCTCGAAGGTCCCCGCTCGGACCGAACGCGGCGGATGCTCGATCAGGTACTGCGCGAATCCGTCGACGACGCCGCCGGCTGGGCAAAGTCGGTGGTCAAGATGACCGTCGGTTCGCAGAGCTACAAGCGTCTGCCCGGCCTGGCCACCACCGAAGTGCTCGATCTGTACCCAAGGGTCTTCGAGGACGCGGAGTTCGCCGAGAGCCAGTCGGAGAAGATTCGTGTCTTCGTCACCGAACGCATGAGCATCCTTTCACCGGAAGATTTCAGTGAACTACTACGCTCAGCCGTCAAACAGGACGAGTGGCTGTTGTTCGTACACGGGGCCGTGCTGGGCTCGTTTGCCGGTTTCCTGCACCTCGCAATATTCGGAGTATGAGTCGGAGTATGAGTATGAGTGAGCACGACCATCGCCTGATCGTCGAAGCGGAATCGTACGACTGGGCTGCGGACATCGCGCCGGTCGAATCAGTCGAAAAGCGTCTGATCCGCAGCCTTGTCGGGCTGACTGCCACGACGACGCTCACGTCGATCAAGCTGACGGGTTGGGCTTTCGGAACGGCGAAGGAGGCGACGCGGCAGATCGTTCAGGCTGCCGCCGAAGCCGCGGCAGAGGCCGCTGAATCGGCCAATGTTCAATCCGAACGTCGGGCCGAGAACTCCAACGGAGACGGCTCGCGGACCGAGAACCTACGGGCAGCAATGGCAACTCGAACCAATCGCAAACAGAGTGTCGAAGCCACTCTCGCGGCGCTGCGGGCACGCGGCGACAGGTTGCTGGACCGTTCCGCGGACGTGACCGATCGCGACGATCTGCACCCGGCCTACGACCGGATCCTCGACGAAATCGCGCCGGACGAAGCTCGAATTCTTCGGTTGCTGGCCACTTCAGGTGCGCAACCGAGCGTGGACGTACGTACGGCGCGGCCGTTCGGCGTCGGCTCGGAGATGATCGACGAGGGTCTGTCGATGATCGGAGAACTGGCGGGATGTCGCCATCTGGACCGCATCAGCGCGTACCTGAACAACCTGCATCGGCTCGGTTTGGTGGCGTTCTCACGCGAGCCCGTCGAGGCCGACCGGTACCAGGTGGTCGAGGTACAGCCGTCGGTGATCGAGGCGGTCAAGCGAGCCGGACGATCCAATAAGATAGTGCGTCGTAGCATCCTGCTGACGCCGTTCGGTGACGACTTCTGTCATACCTGTTTTTCTCTGTAGGGCCTCCGGCCCCGTGAGTGGTTAAGGAGCCCCTGGACTCCTTAACCACTCACGGGGTTGCCACTACAGCCAGGTATCTTCTGTCGTGGTCGTCAGGAACGCTTCCAGATCGTCACGCCAGGTAGCCGGAACAGTCTTGTCCGGCTCGATGCCCGTGTACTGCCCGCGATAGAAGAGCAGCGGGCGTTCGGTCTTGATCTCACTCATCGACGACACACGTCCGAAGACGACGTAGTGATCACCGCCGTCGTGGACTGTTTCCACTGTGCAGTCGATGTGGGCAAGCGACTTGTCGATGATCGGCGAGCCCAACGGTGATGGCGTCCAATCGATACCCGCGAACTTGTCCGGCTCACGTGACCCGAAACGAGCACACACCGCCTGCTGTTCCTCCGCCAACACGTTGACGGCGAACTTCCCGGTCCGCTCGATTGCCGCCCACGACCGAGAACCCTTGGTGGGGCAGAACAACACCAAAGGCGGGTCGAGTGACAGGGCGGCAAAAGACTGACACGCGAACCCGACCGGCTCACCGTCGTCGACTGTCGTGATGATGGTGATACCCGTGCAGAATTGCCCGAGAACCGTGCGGAACTGGCGTGGATCGATGGCCTGTTCCGCACTCACCGACGCGTCGGGCGAACTCACGGCTTCATTCCCACCGTGAAGTCGTGACCCCACAGGCTCACGGCCGTGCTTTCCCTCGCGATCCAGTTTTCGTCCTCGACCTCTAGCCCCTCACAACCGAATTCGATGTCGAACCCGCCCGGAGTCTTCATGTAGAACGAGAGCATCTCGTCGTTGACGTGGCGACCGAGAGTCGCCGACATCTTGACCTTCTTGCGCAGTGCCCGGTCGAGGCACAGTCCGACGTCGTCGGAGTTCTCCACCTCGAGCATCAGGTGCACGATGCCCGTCGGGTTGGGCAACGGCAGGAACGCCAAGCTGTGGTGACGCGGGTTGCAGCCGAGGAACCTCAGCCACGCCGGGTCGCCGTCCGCGGGCCGGCCGACCATCTGCGGAGGCAGACGCATCGAGTCGCGAAGCTTGAATCCGAGTACGTCGCGGTAGAACCGCAGCGAAGCATCGTCGTCGTCGGTGGTGAGCACGACGTGGCCGAGGCCCTGCTCGCCCGTCACGAACCTGTGCCCGTACGGGCTCACGATCCGGCGGTGTTCGAGAGCAGCTCCGTGGAACACCTCGAGGGAGTTGCCCGAGGTGTCCTCGAACGCGATCATCTCGACGACGCGACGGTCCTTGAGCTGCTCCGCCGTGCCTTCCTTGAACGGAACACCGGCTGCCGACAACCTGTCACGGATATCCTGCAGCTCAGCCGCATTCGCGGTTTCCCAACCCGAGACGAGCAGACGATCCGTGTCGTTCGGAACGATGACAAGACGCGCCGGGAAGTCGTCCATACGCAGATACAGCGATTCCGCGTCGACGCCCTTGCCCTCGATCATTCCGAGGATCTTGAGTCCGTATTCGCGCCACGCGGCCATATCGGTGGCCCCGATGCGCATGTACGCCAGAGATCGAATACCCATCATTTACCTCCGTCGAGCAGGAAGTCGGTTGCGAGCCGGTTGAATTCGTCGAACTTCTCGAGCTGCGCCCAGTGACCGCAACCGCCGAAGACGTGGAGTTGCGCGCGCGGGATCATCTTGAGCGCAACCAGTGCGCCGTCGAGGGGGTTGACCCGATCCTCACGGCCCCAGATCAGCAACACACGCTGTCGAAGCTTGTACGCCTCGCGCCAGAGCATGCCGAGCTCGAAGTCACCGCTGGAGAAGGACTTACCCATCGCCTTGGCCGCAGCCAGCGACTCGGGAGTGCTGGCGGCAGCAAAGCGTTCGTCGACGAGTTCCGGCGTGATCAGCTTCTGATCGAAGACCATGATCCGCAGGAACGCTTCGAGGTTCTCCCGTGTGGGCTGGTAGCTGAACTTCCCGAGGTTCTTGACGCCCTCGGTGGGGTCCGGCGCAAACAGGTTGACACTGAGACCGCCGGGGCCCATCAGAACGAGGCGACCCGCACGGTCCGGGTAGTCGAGCGCAAAGCGAACAGCAGCGCCACCACCGAGCGAATTACCCAGCAGGTCAACGCGACCGGTGATCTCGAGCGTATCCAGAAGATCATTGAGCGCCGACGCACTGTGCACGAAGTACTGCGGATGCTCCGTCGGCTTGTCGGACTGCCCGTAACCGGGCTGATCGACGGCGATGACGTGAAAGTTCTTCGCCAACACCGGAATGTTGCGGGCGAAGTTCGACCACGATGACGCGCCTGGGCCACCGCCGTGCAGCAGCACGATGGTCTTGTCGTTTCCGACGCCCGCCTCGTGGAAGTGCAGTTTCAGATCGGGGCGCACTTGCGCGAACCGCGAAGTGGACTCGTAGGTGAGAGCTTCTTCGGTGGTTGTCACTGAGCCTCCTCTAGACCATCGTGTCGGTGATCGGCAGACCGAATTCGCCGGTTCCGAACATGACGTATGCGCGTTCGGGATCGTTCGCGGCGTGGACGCGACCAGCGTGAGCGTCACGCCAGAAACGCTGAATCGGCGTGCCGTTCTGCAGCGCCGTGGCACCGGAGTTCTCGAAAAGCTTGTCGATCGAGGCGATCGCGCGGCCCGTGGCGCGCACCTGGTCGCGTCGAGCGCGCAGCCGCAGTTCCATCGGAACCTCTTCGCCTGCAAGGATCAACGCGTACTCGTCGGCGACGTTGCCGGAGAGCTGACGCCACGCGGCGTCGATGTCACTGGACGCCTCGGCGATGCGCACCTTGGCAAACGGATCGTCCTTCGACTTCTCGCCGGCGAACGCAGCGCGCACACGCTTGCCCTGGTGCTCGACGTGCGCTTCGTAGGCGCCGTAAGCCATTCCGACGATCGGTGCCGAGATCGTGGTGGGGTGAATGGTTCCCCACGGCATCTTGTAGACCGGCGCGGTGTTCTTCTCGAGGCCCGGGGCGGTCAATTCGCTCATCGCCCGGAAGCTCAGAACGCGATGCTTGGGAACAAAAACATCCTTGACCACAACGGTATTGGAGCCGGTTCCACGCAGGCCGACCACATTCCACACGTCGTCGATCTGGTAGTCCTCGCGAGGAATCAGGTAGCTCACGAAATCGACTGCGCGGCCGTCCTTGAACACCGGACCACCGAGAACGGCCCAGCTGGCATGGTCACAACCCGAGGACCACGCCCACGCACCGTTGACCTTGTATCCGCCCTCGACTACTTCACCCATACCCATCGGAGCGTAAGAGGACGAGATGCGCACGTCAGTGTCGTTGCCCCACACGTCTTCCTGTGCCTGCTGAGAGAAGAGGGCGAGGTGCCAGTTGTGTACCCCGATGATCGAGGAGACCCACCCTGTGGAACCACACGCGCTGGCGATCTTCTTGACCGCGGAGTAGAACAGCACCGGATCGGCTTCGTACCCGCCCCACTGCTTCGGCTGCAGCAAGCGGAAGAAGCCCGTTTCCTGGAGCCCCTTGATGGACTCGTCGGGGATACGACGCAGATCCTCGGTCTCCTGTGCGCGCTCGCGCAGTGCCGGCAGTAGTGCGTCGAGCCTCTGCATCACCTCGTGGCTGTCATGGTTACCCACTTCGACGCTCCCGTCTTCCTCGATCGGTTGGTTCACTTACACTTGAGACTAGAACACGTTCTCTTTTCTGTCGAGACGCTGACAAAGGTCCCGTTTGTGGCCGCAATGCTGTAACAAGTGCCCCCAAAATCTGGCGGAACCGGATCGAGTTCTATAACGTGTTCTACTAACAGCTAGAAGGGATGTGAGGTCACAATGGCGCAGATTCGCGAGATCGACGTCGGAACGGTGCAAACGCGTTTCGCCCGCGGTTGGCACTGCCTGGGTCTACTGAAGACCTTCAAGGACGGCAAACCGCACGCGATCGAGGCTTTCGGTACGAAGCTCGTGGTGTTCGCCGACAGCAAGGGCGACATCAAAGTTCTCGACGGATACTGCCGTCACATGGGTGGTGACCTCACACAAGGCGAGGTCAAGGGTGATTCCATCGCCTGCCCCTTCCACGACTGGCGCTGGGGCGGCAACGGAAAGTGCACCGGCATTCCTTATGCCCGCCGCGTGCCCCCGCTCGCACGTACCCGCGCGTGGACGACCCTCGAGCAGAACGGTCAGCTCTTCGTCTGGAACGACCCCGAGGGCAATCCGCCGCCCGAGGAGATCGTGATTCCTCGTATCGAGGGTGCGTACAGCGACGAATGGACCGACTGGACCTGGAACTCCATGGTCATCGAGGGGTCCAACTGCCGCGAGATCATCGACAACGTGGTCGACATGGCGCACTTCTACTACATCCACTACGCCTTCCCGACGTACTTCAAGAACGTCTTCGAAGGTGAGATCGCCACTCAGTACCTCAACACCACGGGCCGTCCCGACATCGGAATGGCCTCCCAGTACGGCGGCGACACGCTTCTTCGCTCCGAAGCTGCGTATTACGGACCGTCGTACATGGTCAATCCCCTGTGGAACAGCTACAGCGGATACGAGGTCGAGAGTGTTCTGATCAACTGCCACTACCCGATCAGCCCGGACTCGTTCGTGCTGCAGTGGGGCGTGACGGTGAAGAAGCCGACGGGTGTCTCCGACGAGATGGCCGACAAGTTGGCCGGCAAGTTCACCGAGGGCATCAGCGAGGGATTCCTGCAGGACGTCGCGATCTGGAAGAACAAGACCAAGATCGAGAATCCCCTTCTCTGCGAAGAAGACGGCCCCGTCTACCAGCTACGACGCTGGTACGAGCAGTTCTACGTGGACAAGGCCGACGTCACCGAGAAGATGACGCAGCGCTTCGAGTTCGAGGTGGACACCACCAAGGCAAACGAAGCCTGGCACGCCGAGGTCGAGGAAAACCTCGCACGCCAGAAGGCCGAGAAGGAAGCTGCAGCAGAAGCGGCAAAGAAGGAAGCAGAGGTCTAGTCGTGAGCGCCTCGATCGGAACCGACGCACGGTGGGCTCGTTGGGCCAAGGCACCGGACTTTGCCGGGCAAACGGAACGGCTCGAGGCGATCGCGGCCCAGACGATCGAGGACAAGCACGAATACCTCGACTCGGGTCTGCAGGAAGTCGACTGCAAGGCATGCGGCGCGTGCGTACTGGTTCGCAAGAACACGTACAAACACACCAGCGTTCAGTGGACTTCCGACCCGGCGCTGCGTTGCCACACCTTCAAAGAGGCAATTGCTTCCGGGCAGTCGTCGGCATTGAAAGACGGATGCCCGAAACTGCACGACAGCATCGCCGACGCGGTTAGGGACGGCACCATCACGGTGCGTGATCCCGAGGTCAGCTGACCTGATTGTGTAGAACGAGGGCCGACCCACGGGTCGGCCCTCGTTTTACGTTCCAGCGCCCGCGCGTCCGTCAGGCAGGCGGTCGCACCTTTCGTGCAGCCACCGCGTAGACGTCGCTCGACGTGGTGAGAGAGTTCTTTCCGCTGGCCGCCGGCACTCCCCCGCGCAGATTCACGGCCCAGTTGAGCGCACCCAGCGGTCCACACCCGCTGGCTCCCGGCGCCGCAAACACCGCATCCGAATGTGGGACTGCCGGGAACACTGCACCGGGGAACTCACCGATAGGTTCCGACGGAGGGTTTCCGGTTGTGGTCAGGTGAAGGTTGATCGGATTCGAAACCGAACCGATGTAGCAATCGTCACCGAGCAAGGGATTAGACAGTTTCAATCGAACAGGCATGGTGAGTTCCTGCTCGAGAACCTTCAGATCCGGGACTCCCACCGATTCCACCGTCGCGCTGATCTGAGTCAGTCCCAGCGGAGTATCGATCCCGAGAGCACCTCCGGGTACCGAAATCGGATTGGAATAGACCCCGTTGGACCCGTCCTGCTTGGCGACGAACGTCTCGATGAAACTGTTGTCCGGCTGGGTCGCGTATTTCACTCCGCCCGCAACCTTGAGGCTTCCGTCCGGGATCGGCACCGAAAGTGCGCCCAATTTCATGGTCCCTCCGCGAACTACGACGCTGGCGCACGTCGTCACCTCGAGATCCTCGATCGGGCACGTGCCCCAACCGTCGAAGGTCAACGGATCAACCGCTGCCGCACCGGAGGAACCGAGCGATCCGCTGCCGGAAGACCCTGACGATGATTCGTCGGCAATTGCCACACCTGCACCGGCCATGACAAATGTTGCAACTAGCGCGACTGTCGACATCACTCGAGATTTGTTGCGGCTCTTCATCTTCGAATTCCTCCACCGTTGACGGAAATTCACGAGAGCCACCCCCTGTGGATCGCACCTCGATCTACGCCCGGCACGCTACCGAGAAGTGAGACGCGGATTCACACATAACGACGATATTTCCCACCAAAGAACTACGGCGATCACGCTCGATCGAACTTCCGTCCTAGCCCGGAAACCGTATCGATCCCCGTCGCCTCAGTTCTTTTCGGCTGCACCCGAACCGATGACCTGATCGAGGAACGGCCCGAACATCTCCCCCAGGTTCTCGGCGATCTGATCGGGGGTACCGAAAGACAACGTCACGTGACTGATCGCCAGACGCACTATCGTGCTGCCGAACATCTCGGCATGGATGCGGTCGACGTTCGCCCAACTGGTCATGAAGATCTCGGCCAACCTCGCGCTCGCATGTTCGAGCAGCGGAGTCCCGTCGGTGGTGACCAAGCTCAGCAGGTCGTGCTGCGGGCGTGGACCGACAATGCTCACCACCATCGGATCCCGGGCACCGGCGTCGAAGAAGGCACGAAATGCAGCGGAAACCGCGCCGCGGGGATCCGAATGATGCAGCGTTACTTCGCGTTCCACCTCTTCGAGGAACTCGTCAACGAAACGGATGAGGTATCCGGACGCCAATCCCTGGCGGGACGTGAACTCCTTGTACAACGTCTGCCGGCTCATGCCCGCAGCTTCCGCGATATGCGCCATCGTGATGTCGTTCCACGATTTCTCGGTCAAGAGTTCGCGTGTGGCGTCGAGCGCTGACGCACGGAGGAGTTGACGAGCTGCCTCGTGGTACGGGACACGGGCACGAGCGGTGGACATATCGGGAAGATTTCCATCGCCCGTGCTCGGTGTCAAAACGGTGGACACGCAAGCCACAGAAGTCACGAGTGCACTCAGAGCACCGGTGAGGCGACAAGACCCGCCGCAAGTTCGGTCAGATCCCTATTTGTATCGGCGAGTACGTCGACGCTGATGTCCGGGGAGCGTTCGATAAGGGTTCGCACGGCACGAATGTCCTTCGGCCGGCCTACGCTCACAGCACCGACGATATTTCCGTCGCGCATGCAGATCGCAGTGAAGTCATAGGAGTCCAAGTCTCCTCGAACTATTACGGTGTCGTCCGCGCCTGGCCAACCAGCTACTTGAATGTTGCGGCCGAATTGGTTCGACCAACTCCAAGGGACGGATTCGAAGGGTTCTTCCTTCCCGACGATGGTCTTGGCAACTGCAACTGCGTGGTCCTGCGCGGTGTTCCAGTGCTCACCACGGTGCATGCCGCCGAGAAAACCGTTGGGCACGTTGGCCACATCGCCGATCGCGTACACATCAACGACGGAGGTCCGGAGGTATCGGTCTACCGAAATCCCGTTGTCCACCGCAATACCCGCAGCAGCAGCCACATCGGTATCGGGCAAGGATCCGATTGCGACGACGGCCAAGTCCGCTGTCCACTCGCGTCCGTCACGCGCACGTGCGGTGACGCCGTCGGCACCCGGCGTGAGCGTCTCGAGGTCGACTCCCGTCTGCAAGGCGACGCCCGCCGAGGCGTGCAGCGCGGCGATCTTCTCCGCTATCGACGGTGGAAGCAGCCTGGACAGGGGCAGCGGTTGCGCTTCGAGAACCTGCACACTGCAACCCAAGTCGCGTGCCGTTGACGCCACCTCCGATCCGATCAAGCCACCGCCGACCACCAGTAGCGAGGATCCTTCGATCAGCTGGGATTGCAAGCGTCGCATGTCTGCGATATCCCGAAGATAGTGAACGCGCTCAGAATCTTCCGCGGTCAACCGTCGGGACCGTCCACCCGTGGCAAGAATCAGAACGTCGTAGTCGATGCTGTCACCGTCGGCTAAAAGTACTGTGCGGGAATCTGTGTCGATACTCGTGACAGTTGCGCCGATCCGAAGATCGATACTCTGCTCGGTCCAGAAAGTCGACGGCCGCAACCGAGCCCGATCGATCGACGCTTTCCCGGACAGTAGCTCCTTCGACAGCGCCGGGCGGCGGTACGGCTCCTCAGGTTCGCTGCCGATCAGGATGATGCTGCCGCCGAACCCTTCCTTGCGCAAAGCCTGCGCCGCACCGGAACCGGCGATACCCGTGCCCACGATCACGACGGTCCGGGTGTCGGGCTCGCTGACCGCTGTCATCAGCGGTCCACCTCCACCATTTCGAAATCGACTTTGGCAGCACCACAATCGGGGCAGGACCAGTCTTCGGGAATCTCGTCCCAGCGAGTACCCGGCTCGATACCGTCGTCGGGCCAGCCGATCGCTTCGTCGTACTCGAACCCGCACTGGAGGCAGCGGAACAATTTGTATGCAGTGGCAGTCTCGGACATCGGTTTTCCTTTCGCCGGAAAGTATTTCGATCAGGATTGCGTGACGAGGGTGAAGTCGACCTTCTCGCGGACGCCGCAGTCGGGGCAGCACCAGTCGTCCGGAATGCTCGACCACGCAGTACCTGGCGGAAAGCCCTCTCGCGCAGCGCCTGTCGATTCGGTGTACGTGTAGTCGCAGATCGGGCAGATGTAGGCGTTCATGCGTTCACCCCGTAGGCCGCGAGGATCTTGGCCCGCTTCTTCGGCGCGATGTTGACCTGAGTGATGTCACCTCGGTAGTGCTCGAGAACGCGGTGGTCCATCACCTTGCGCCACAAGGGCGGAACTGTGGCGAGCATGATCATGCTGGCGTAGCCGCTCGGGAGCTGAGGTGCCTCTTCCATGCTGCGAAGCGCCTGGTAACGACGTGTCGGATTCGCATGATGATCGCTGTGCCGCTGCAGGTGGTAGAGAAAGACGTTGGTGCAGATGCGATCACTGTTCCAGCTGTGAGCCGGCGTGCATCGCTCGTACCGTCCGCTCGCGGTCTTCTGCCGCAGGAGTCCGTAGTGCTCGAGGTAATTGATCGCTTCGAGCAGCGAAAACCCGATGAACGCCTGGATCACGAGGTACGGCGCGATGCCGATCCCGAATACTGCAAGCGCGACACCGAACAGAACAACCGACATGAGCCAGGCGTTGAGCACGTCGTTCTTGATGCTCCAGTGCGTGGTGCCCAAACGCTCGAAGCGGGTCTTCTCGAGATGCCACGCCGACTTCAATCCCCCGCCGACGCTGCGCGGCCAGAAACCGTAGAGGGTCTCACCGAAGCGCGAGGTCGCCGGATCTTCCGGAGTCGACACTCGCACATGGTGGCCACGGTTGTGCTCGAGGTAGAAGTGACCGTAAGCACTCTGAGCGAGAACGATTTTGGACAACCAGCGCTCGACGCTCTCCTTCTTGTGCCCGAGTTCGTGGGCTGTGTTGATGCCGATTCCGGCCGTCACACCGATCGTCACTGCGAGTCCGATATTGGAGAGAACGCTCAAATCCCAACGCGCCCAGATGTAGCAGGACAGGAAGAAGGCCGTGTACTGCAGCGGCAGATAGGCGTAGGTGCACCACCGGTAGAAGCGGTCGTTCTCGAGTTCGTCGATCACCTCGTCGGGCGGATTCTTCCCGTCCTCACCCGCCAGGATGTCGATGACGGGAATGAGAGCAAACGCGATCAGTGGGCCGGTCCACCAGAAGACATTCCATCCGGTGGCGGTAACAAGCCCCACGGCGATGAAAGTTGCCGATGACGGAATCAGCGCCAACAGCCACAAGTAGCGTTTCCGGTCTCTCCAAGTTGCGAGCCGACCATCTGGCTCGGTGTACACCAACGCCGCCATCGAATTCTCCAGTTCTCGTTCGGATCAGTGAGTGCGTCCCGCGCGGTAATCCGCGACACGAACAACATCTATGTATAGAGAGTGGACAAATTGCAGTGCTTTGTCAACGATTTTGGAGATAAAAGTTTTACAAACATGCTGATTTGTACACTTTGGTAAACCCTCCGGTCGGGCTGATCGCAAATCTTCCGCCACCGCGCCACGCTCGGTACAAAAGTGAAGTGGGGACGTCAACGTGCGCAATATGCGCCAAACACCGAGGAACAGGCCCGCTCGTCAGCCCTCGAATATTCGAGGACGACTTCGTCGTTGTCTCCCATCGGCCCCCTCCACCACACGGACGTTCGGTTCCTGGATATGTGTTCGTCGAGACCCGTCGACACGTGTCCGGGTTGCCTTCACTATCCGAACCTGAAGCACTCGCCATCGCACACGCGGTCTGGTGCGTCTCACGTGCCCTCGACTCGGAATTGACTCCGGAATTCGTGTTCTCCGCGATCGCTGGGCTAAGCGTCCCCCACTTTCATCAGCACGTTTTCGTCAGGCCTTTCGGCGCTCCGAGTTCAGTGAGTTGGAACGACGTCGATTCATGGGACGACGCGCCACGCGTCGACGAGGTCGAGCTCACGCTTCTGTGCAGGAGAATCGCGCTCGGCTTCGAAGACGAGCAATAGCGCAAAACAGTCGGTGCGCGGACGGACAGTCGGCACGAGACGCAACCTCTCGATGTCCGATTTGCGCGAATTTCCCCAAAACAAAAGTTCGCGTACCCATACTGAAATGACCGACTGTCCCCGACGTGAGTGGGTCCTCATGGATACCGACGTATTGGTAGCGGGCGCCGGCCCGATCGGATTGACCACCGCAATCGAGCTGCGCAGACGCGGTATCTCCTGTCGAATAGTCGACCCCCTCGACGAACCGCGGCAATACGCGAAAGCCGTCGGGATTCAGCCACGCACTCTCGAACTCTTCGAGAACATGGGGGTGCTCCGCCAGGCACTCGACGCCTCGACATTGATGCGCGGTCAGATCATGTACACGAACGGCGTCGAGGTCGGCCGCGTCGACCTCACCCTCCCCGACGACGTTCCTTACTGGTTTCTCTGCCTGCCTCAGTACTCGACGGAGCGCATCCTCACCGAGCGCCTCACCGAGTTGGGAACAACCGTCGAACGCGGAGTCGGCCTCACTGCATTCGAACAGTCCGACGACGCCGTCACCTGCACCCTCAGCGACGGCAGTACCGTGACGGCTCAGTACCTGGTGGGTTCCGACGGCGCGCACAGCGTGGTCCGCAAAGGGCTGGGCCTGAGCTTCGAGGGCGGCGCATTTGCCGAGAGCTACATGCTCGGTGACGTCGAAGTCGACTGGTCGATCCCCAGCGGCTACTCCGTCCGCGCCAACCACACCAGCGACGACGGAACCACCGACGATCTACTCGTCTGCATCCCACTTCCCGGACACAAGCGGTACCGCATGTCGATGCTCGTTCCGGACGATTTGATGCCGGACGAATCGTCGAACAAAGCCGCTGTACAACACGGTTTTTCAACCGGCAAGACACCGGAACTCCATCACATCCAGGCCGTGCTCGACAGACTGTCCCCAGAGCCGACAACCGCCTCGATGCTGCGATGGTCCTCGGTCTTCCGCATCAGCCACCGCATCGTCGACGCTTACGGTCGCGGACGGGTTTTTGTCGCCGGCGACGCCGCGCACATCCATCCCCCGACTGGCGCGCAGGGCATGAACACCGGGATCCAGGACGCCCACAATCTTGCGTGGAAGATAGCGCTCGCCGTCAAAGGCGTTGCAACAGCAGATCTTCTCGAGACCTACGATGCCGAAAGACGGCCGGTCGGTGAAGAAGTCGTCGGGATGACCGTCCGAAATGCTCGAGAAGGAATCGGTTCGGGAGAGTCTTCCATCGACACGGCAATGCGGCGCCAGGCTCAATTGTTGATCGACTACTCGGAGAGTCCGCTGAACACCGGGCGTAATTCTTCGAGTCCACACGTTCAACCGGGCGAGCGTGCACCCGATGCACGCGGAATGCGCCGAGACGGTGTGCAGTATCCAATTCGGTTGTTCGACTTGCTGTCAGGAGTCGACCACACGTTACTGCTGACTTCGGACGGATCCGCGGAGAGCATCAACAGCTTGGAGAAGGTCGCCGACGCCGCAATTCGATCAGCGCACGGCTTGCTGGACGTCTACGCGATAGTGCCACCGGGAACCGTGACCGTCGACTCGCTGGTGCCGATCATCGAGGACAACGCCTCGCAACTGTGCGCCGCGTATGGGGTCGAAGGTACGGCGGCGCTGGTCATTCGCCCCGACGGCTACCTCGGATTCCGTGGTCACCCGGAGAACGTTTCCGATTACTTCACGAAAGTGTTTGCCGTCAATCAGGAATGAGCGAAGCGAACATCAACCGAATCTCGGGCGAGAGCTTCATCAACTCGACGTATCCACCCAACGGCCCGGCATCGAGGTAGGAGAACTCCATGCCGGCGCCCTCTACCCGACCTTGTTGCACCACCGACATTCCGCGACGCTCGGCCTCGAGCAACGTCGCCTCGTAATCGTCGGGAACCCAAGCCATGTGATGAACTCCGACGCCGTGAGTCTCCAGGAACTCCGTGTACAGGTTGCGTCCGGACACTGGTTGGATCAACTCGAGCTGTTGGCTGCCCGCATATCCGATCGACACGTGAACGACATAGTCCGCGGGCTCACCTCGATACGTTGTGGTCTCGGGACCAAAGGCGATGTCTGGCATACGTAGCCATCGCTCCACTCCCCACTGCCGAGTGAACTCCTGTTCGGCGGCCTCGATCTCCTCGATCACCCAGCAGATCTGGAAGATCGGTCCCGAGACCAACGGGGTCATGCCATTTTTCCGTTGTCCACCGAGTAGACGGCCCCGTGTATCGCCGAGGCGTCGTCGGAGGCGACGAAAGCCACCATCTTCGCAACGTCCTCGGCTTCCATCAAGCCACGCGGCGAGGCAACCTTCATGACGAGATCGAAGTCGACTCCGTCGGGGAAGGTGAATCCGGTGACTTGAGGAGTCATCATGCCGCCGGGGCAGATTGCGTTGACACGCAGAGATTTTCCGGTGAACTCCATCGCCATCGCTCGGGTCAGTCCGATGAGTCCGTGCTTGGCAGCGCAGTATCCAGCCGAGTACGCCTGCCCTTCCAGCCCCGCGATCGAGGAGACGTTGACGATGTTGCCGCCCCGTTCCAGCAAGTGCGGCAGTGCTGCTCGGGAAAGGAAGAACGGTCCGTTCAGATTGACCGCAAGGTCATGTGCCCATTCGGAATCCGCAATATCCGCCGTATGACGAAGCGAGTGCGATCCCGCCACGTTGACGAGGATGTCGATACCACCGAGCGCGTCGACACAGGCTTGCACGGCCGCATCACACTGAGCAGAATCCGAGACGTCCGTCGCTGCGTAACGACGCTCACCGTCCGTGCCGACCACCTCGACCATCGACTGCCGCAGCTTTTCCTTGTCACGGGCGATACCGAAAACCTGTGCGCCCCTGCGGTGGAGGAGCTCGGTGACGGCGCGCCCCAACCCTGAGGACGCGCCGGTCACCAAGGCCACTTTTCCGGCCAGTACGTCTGCCATGGCCTAGGAAGCCGCTGCTTCGCGCTGGAGTTCCAGCGCGATGTCGATCAACTGATCTTCCTGGCCGCCGACCAACTTGCGCTTGCCTGCGCGCACCAACAGCTCCGCGGACGACACTCCGTACCGCTCGGCCTGACGCTCGGCATGCTTGAGGAAGCTCGAGTACACGCCGGCGTAGCCCATCATCAGTGCTTGACGATCGAGCAGGCATTCCTGCGGCATTGCCGGGCGCACAACATCTTCGGCTGCATCGGCGATGGCGAAGAAGTCGATACCGGTCTTGACGCCGATCTTGTCGCAAACACCGACGAAGGCCTCGACCGGGGCGTTGCCGGCGCCGGCACCGAACCGACGGGTACTACCGTCGATCTGCTTGGCTCCCGCACGAACTGCCGCAATGGAATTGGCGACGCCCAGGCCCAGGTTCTCGTGGCCGTGGAAGCCGACCTGAGCGTCGTTGCCGAGTTCCTGAACCAGCGCCTCGACGCGATCGGATACCTGCTCGAGTACCAGCGCGCCGGCCGAGTCGACCACGTACACACACTGGCAACCCGCGTCGGCCATGATGCGAGCCTGCTTGGCCAGCTTCTCCGGCGGAATCGAGTGAGCCATCATGAGGAATCCGACTGTTTCGAGTCCACGCTCACGCGCGAGGCCGAAGTGCTGGATGGATACGTCTGCCTCGGTGCAGTGAGTTGCAATGCGGCAGATGGACGCACCGTTGTCCTGTGCGATGACGATGTCGTCCTTGATGCCCAACCCGGGCAGCATCAGGAAGGCGATCTTCGCGTTGGTCGCCGTCTCGACTGCAGCTTTGATCAGTTCCTGCTCGGGAGTCTTCGAGAAGCCGTAGTTGAAGGAGGACCCGCCGAGGCCGTCGCCGTGAGTGACCTCGATGACCGGCACTCCGGCTCCGTCGAGCGCACCGACGATGGCTCGTACTTCTTCGACGGTGAACTGATGACGCTTGTGGTGGGAGCCGTCGCGCAGTGACGTGTCGGTGACGCGGATGTCCCAGCTCGAATCGAAATGAATCATGTCGCTCATGCCTTCACACTCAGAAGCTTCTGGGCGATTTCCTCGCCCACCTTGGTGGCTGCTGCCGTCATGATGTCGAGGTTGCCCGCGTACGGCGGCAGGAAATCGCCTGCACCTTCGACCTCGACGAACGTGGTGACCGTTGCATAGCCACCGGAAACGACGCTCGGTTTGTCGAACTGCGGTTCGTTGAGCAACCGGTAGCCGGGCACGTACTGCTGGATGTCCTTGACGACACGGTGAATGGAGTCGGTGATCGCGGCCTGATCGGCGTCTTCGGGGATAGCGCAGAAGATGGTGTCGCGCATGATCATCGGCGGGTCCGCGGGGTTGAGGATGATGATCGCCTTGCCGCGCTGTGCGCCGCCGATGGTCTCGATACCGCGGCTGGTGGTCTTGGTGAACTCGTCGATGTTCGCGCGAGTTCCCGGACCGGCGGACAACGATGCAACGGAGGCGACGATCTCGGCGTACGCCACATCGACGACTCGCGATACCGCGTAGACGATCGGAATGGTTGCCTGCCCACCGCAGGTGATCATGTTGACGTTGGGTGCGTCCAGGTGCTCACGCAGGTTCGCCGGCGGAACCACAGCCGGGCCGACCGCGGCCGGAGTCAGGTCGATGGCACGGATACCGGCGGCCTCGTAGCGTGGTGCTGCCTCGCGGTGCACGTATGCCGACGTCGCCTCGAAGACCAGGTCCGGTTTCTCCGCCTGGTTCAGCAACCAGTCGACACCCTCGGCGGAGGTCTCGAGTCCCATCTTGCGGGCGCGCGCCAATCCTTCACTCTCGGGATCGATTCCGATCATCCATCGCGGTTCGAGCCACTCGGAACGCTGCAGTTTGTACAACAGATCGGTACTGATGTTTCCCGATCCGACGATCGCCACACTTGCCTTGGTCATGACTACTCCTACGTGAACTGAAGAGAGACGGAACCGAGGCCGCTGAACTCGGCTCGGAAGTTGTCGCCTGGATGAGCGTCGATCGCTCGCGTGCACGAACCCGGCAGAACGATGTCGCCGGCCTTGAGCCGAACTCCGAACGTGTCGACCTTCTGCGCCAACCATGCGACAGCGGTGACCGGGTTCCCGAGAACCGCATCGCTGCGCCCCTCCGCAATCCGCTCGCCGTTGCAGGTCAGAACCGCATCGATCGCCTTGATGTCGATGTCCGACAGGCGAACTCGTTCCTTGCCGAGAATGAACCCGGCGGATGAGGCGTTGTCCGCGATGGTGTCCGAGAGGCCGATCTTCCAGTCCTTGATCCGGCTGTCGATCAACTCGATGGACGGCGCATAGGCGACAGTGGCGTCGATGACGTCTTGTTCGGTGCACCCGGCGCCCGGCAGATCTGCTCCCAGAATGAAGGCGACCTCCACCTCGACGCGTGGGAAGCAGAAGCGCGACGTGTCGACCGGACGGTCCTCGAACTCTTCCATCTCGGCGAGCAGGTGACCGTAATCTGGCTCGTCGACGCCCATCATCTGCTGCATCGCCAGTGACGAGAGCCCGACCTTGTGCCCGACCACCTTTGCGCCACCGGCAACACGACGCCTGATGTTGATGAGCTGGATCTCGTAGGCGTCGACGACGTCGATGTCCGGATACGTGGCGATCAGCGGGCTGATCGGAGCGCGATCCCGTTCCGCCGAATCAAGATGGTCGGCAAGTTCGCCGCGGATCTGCGTCGAGAGCATCGTTCAGGCCTTTCCGACAGTGGAGAATGCGGCTGCATGCTGACCGGCTCGTCGTCCGGAGAACACGCAGTCGGCGAGCGACAAGCCGCTCACATACGAGTTGGAACAGATACCGACGGCGGTACGGCCGGCGGCATACAGGCCAGGGATACCCTCCCCGGCCTCGTTTTTCACCATGCCGGACGATTCGTCGACCACCAATCCACCGAGCGTGAGCATCGGGCACGGATTCATCATGTTGGGCTTGATCGAGACGTCGTACATCGTGAACGGCGCAGACAGTATCGGCCTGACGAAGTCCGACGGTTTGCCCATCGGATCAGGTTGTCCGGCAGCGGCAGCGGAGTTGTGCGCGTCGACGGTGGCTTGAAGGCCGGCGACGTCTATGCCCGCTCTACGGGCGACCTCGGCAATGGTGTTGCCACGCACTGCGGTACGCATCATGCCGGTGGTCTGTACCCGCTGGAACCACATCGACTGGTCACTGATCTGCGATTTCGCTTCGCGAACGAGTTCGGAATCTGCCAGCAGCCAACCGATTCCGTTGCTCTTCTCTGCCATCGCCTGACCGAGAGCGGCACCGTAACGTGACTCGTCGACGATTCGCGCACCGGATTCACCCACCAAAATGGAGCCGAGAAAAGCACTCGGCGGGACGATGAATCGCCAGGCGGAAACATTGCCGAGCTTGTCGGTGGCTCCCCCGGCTTCGATACCGAGGTTGATGCCTTTGCCGTCGTCCCCGGAGGTGCCGAGCGGGATACCGCCCTTGTAGGCGGGGGCATGGGTGCGCATCATCTCGCGATTGGACACGAAGCCGCCGGCGCTGAGGATCACGCCGCCGCGCGCCTGGATGCGAATCCGCTTGGCGTGCTTCTTCTCGATCTTCGCGATGAGTGCGTCGAGAATCGTGCGCAACTGCGGTGCGTAGACGCCGGGCTTGGAGGACAGGGACCCGAGCGTCGCGTGACGCCGACGAACTCCGGCAGGTGCGTCACGAAGAGTCAGTACTTCGACGCCGATCACCCGGCCGTCCTCGATGATCAGCCGGTCCGCTCTCGTCTGGCCGAGCAACTGGACGCCCTTGGCCTCCGCGGACTTCGCGAGCGGGCCGTAGAGCATCTTTCCCGACGTGCCACGCCCCTTGGCGCGATGGCCGCGAGGAGCAGGTTTTGCGATGTCACGGAACCCGCCGGCAGATTCGCTACCCGAGAAGTAGAGGTAGTGCTTGTTGCTCGGGTACGACGTCTTGTACGGACAGAGTGAGGCTTCGAACGGCACGCCGTGACTGCGCAGCCAGTCGATCGACGCCGGGCTCTCGTCGACGAACCGGCGCAGGGTCTGCGGCGTCACCGCGTCACCGACCTCGCGGTTCAGGTAGGCGAGCATGGCTTCGGGACTGTCCTCGACACCGGCTTCCTTTTGAATCACGGTGCCGCCGCCGGCGTAGTAGATTCCTCCGGAAATCGTGCTGGCCCCACCACCGAGTGCTCGGTCGATCGCCAAAACCGACGAACCGGCCGCTACCGCTTCGAGCGCCGCACTGGCGCCCGCCACACCGAACCCGACCACAAGGACGTCAACCGAAGTATCCCAGGTCACACCGCACCATCCTCAATCTCACTGCAACGTGTTTCGTTATCAATGACAACGTCCGGAAATACTTCCTGGCAGAAAGCATGGACTGACACCCCCATCATTCTATAACGTGTTCTACATGAGCAAGCAGGAATACGACATCGTCGTCGTCGGCAGTGGTGCCGCAGGTATGACAGCGGCCTTGACCGCAGCCCACCAGGGCTTGAGTGTGGTCATCGTGGAGAAAGCCGCCCACTACGGCGGATCGACCGCCCGTTCCGGTGGTGGGGTCTGGATCCCCAACAACGAGGCACTTCAGGCGGACGGTGTCACCGATACCCCGGAGGCCGCACGTTCCTACCTGCACAGCATCATCGGCGACGTCGTCGCTCCCGAACGCATCGACACCTATCTCGAGCGCGGTCCCGAGATGCTCTCGTTCGTGTTGAAGAACAGCCCTCTCGAACTGCAGTGGGTGCCCGGCTACTCCGACTACTACCCGGAAGCTCCCGGCGGACGCCTAGGTGGCCGCAGTGTCGAGCCCACCCCGTTCGACGGCAACAAGTTGGGCGCCGACCGCAAGAACCTCGAGCCCGACTACGTCAAGGCCCCCAAGAACTTCGTCATCACCCAGGCCGACTACAAGTGGCTCAACCTGCTGATGCGCAATCCTCGCGGACCCCTGCGCGCCATGAAGGTCGGCATGCGATTCCTCGCAGCCAAGGCCACAAAGAAGGATCTGCTGGTTCGCGGCCAGGCACTGGTCGCCGGTATTCGACTCGGACTTCAGTCCGCCGGAGTACCCATCCTGCTGAACACCCCGCTGACCTCCCTGTACACCGAAGACGGCGCAGTTCGCGGCGTCAACGTCCTAATCGACGGCGAGGAGCAGGTCATCCGCGCTCGCCACGGAGTTGTGTTGGGATCCGGCGGATTCGAGCACAACAAGGAAATGCGTGAGAAGTACCAGCGCGCACCCATCGGCACCGAATGGACCGTCGGCGCGAAGGCAAACACCGGCGACGGTATCCGCGCAGGCCAAGAAGTCGGCGCTGCAGTCGATTTCATGGACGACGCCTGGTGGGGCCCGTCCATTCCGCTGACCGGCGGACCGTGGTTCGCTCTCTCCGAGCGCACCCTCCCGGGCTGCATGATGGTCAACATGTCGGGCAAGCGCTTCGGCAACGAGGCTGCTCCGTACGTCGAGGCAACCCATGCGATGTACGGCGGTGAGTACGGTCAGGGCGAAGGCGCCGGCGAGAACATCCCGACGTGGATGATCCTCGATCAGCGCTACCGCAACCGCTACACGTTTGCCGGTATCACTCCCCGCTCCCCCTTCCCCGGCCGCTGGCTCAAGGCCGGCATCGTGGTCAAGGCGGGAACCATCGCCGAATTGGCCGAGAAGACAGGGCTTCCCGTCGCATCGCTGACCGAAACCGTCGACCGGTTCAACGGCTTCGCACGCAACGGCAAGGACGAGGACTTCGGACGCGGTGACAGTGGTTACGACGCGTACTACGGCGATCCCCGACTGAAGAACCCCAGCCTCGCCGAAATCAGCAAGGCTCCGTTCTACGCCATCAAGATGGTTCCGGGCGATCTCGGCACCAAGGGTGGTATCTGCACCGACGTCAACGGCCGAGCACTACGCGAAGACGGAAGCGTCATCGACGGCCTCTACGCCGCTGGCAACGCGAGCGCTCCGGTCATGGGCCACACCTACGCCGGACCAGGCGCGACCATCGGCCCCGCAATGACTTTCGGTTACCTGGCAGTACTCGACATCGTCGAGCGTGCGAAGAAGGCCGAGAGCACCGAGGCACCGGCAGCTGAAAAGACGGCGGTCGACCATGCCAATTGATCCGAAGATCGCACTCGGCGCCGAGCTTGCGCCACAAGAGTTCTCATGGACCCCGTCGGATGTGCAGCACTACCACCTGGCACTAGGGGCAGGTGCTCGTCCGCTCGATCCGAACGAGCTTCGATACCTCGACGACGAAAAGCCTCAGGTACTACCCACCTTTGCCACCGTCGCCGCCAACTTCCACGCCACCGAAGCGCCGAAGGTCTCGTTCCCCGGCGTCGAAATCGATCTGGCAAAGGTAGTCCACGGGAGCCAGGAAGTCACTGTCCATCAGCCGATCCCGGCAAGTGGAAGTGGCCGCACCACAACTCGAATCGCCGAGGTCTGGGACAAGGGCAAGGCCGCGGTGATCGTGCAGGAATCCGTCACGGTCGACGCCGAGGGCAACCCGCTGTGGACAGCTCGCTCGTCCATTTTCGCCCGCGGCGAGGGTGGTTTCGGGGGTGAACGTGGTCCGTCGGAGTCGATTACGCTTCCGGATCGCGAAGCAGATGAGACAGTGGTGACGCCTGTGCTTCCACAGCAGGCTTTGCTGTACCGGATGTGTGGTGATCGGAATCCGTTGCACTCGGATCCGCAATTCGCCTCCGCGGCAGGCTTTCCAGCGCCTATCCTGCATGGACTGTGTACTTACGGAATGGTCTGCAAGACCGCAGTGGATACCATGCTCGACGGCGACAGCAGTCGGGTAGCCGGATTTCGGGCCCGCTTTGCCGGGGTCGTATTTCCCGGCGAGAACTTGAGTATCCAGATCTGGAAAGACAATGGGCGACTCCTGATCTCAGCTTCCGTACTGGAGCGCGAAGCTCCTGCCCTGGCTGACGTAGTTCTCACTCTTGTCTGATACCAACCTGTCTGATACCCACCTGTTAGAACTCACCGTAGTTCTCGAACCCGATGGAGTAGCCCGAAGATGACGGCACAAGACGAAAAGTTCCGACTGTCCCGACGAGGTTTCATGGCCGCTGGAGCCGGCGCCGTGGCAGCGACCGCATTCGCCGGCTGGACGCCGGCCTATGCCGTCCCCGCCGGCTCCTCCGGCTCCGCGGGTGGTCCTGTCTCCACCCTCACGCCGCCGCCTGCCTTCCCCGAAGGCATCGCCCTCTACCAGCAGGCATATCAGAACTGGTCCAAAGAGATCATGCTCGACGCGATCTGGACCTGTTCACCCAAGACGCCCGAAGACGTAGTCCGCCTCGCGAACTGGGGTCATGCCAACGGCTACACCATTCGTCCCCGCGGTGCCATGCACGGCTGGACGCCGCTGACCATCGTCAACGGTGCGCCGGTCGACAAGGTCATCCTCGCCGACACCACGGTCCACCTCACCGGCGTCTCCGTCAACGCCGGTGGCAGCCCGGCCACCGTCACCGCAGGACCCGGCGCGACCCTCGACGCCATCACCACCGCACTGCAGGCACAGGGCCTCGGGTTCGCGAACCTGCCGGCGCCCGGTGTGTTGACCATCGCCGGCTGCCTCGCCGTCGACGCTCACGGTGCAGCGCTCCCCGCCGAAGGCGAAGCACACGTTCCCGGACAGACTTTCGGCTCGCTCTCCAACCTCGTCACGTCCCTGACCGCAGTGGTCTGGAACGGCAGTGAGTACGCGCTCGAGACGTACGCGCGTAGCGATGCAGCGATCAAGCCGCTGCTGACTCACCTCGGACGCACCTTCCTCACCTCCGTGACCTTGCAGGCCGCTCCCAACTACCGCATGCGCTGCGTCAGCCACACCGACATCGGTTGGCAGGAACTCTTCGGTGCCCGCGGAGCGTCCGGACGTACCTTCGAGAAGTTCGTCCGCGAAAACGGTCGCGCAGAAGCAATCTGGTACCCCTTCACCGAACGCCCGTGGATGAAGGTGTGGTCACTTGCCCCCACCAAGCCGCCGTTCTCGCGTGAGGTGACCGGGCCCTACAACTACATCTTCTCCGACAACCTCCCGGAGACGGTCACCGACATGATCGGGCAGATCAACGCCGGAAACCCGGGCATCGCACCGGCATTCGGGCAGATCATGTACGCCACCACCGTTGCCGGACTCGCCGCGACCTTCTCCAACGACCTGTGGGGATGGTCCAAGGACGTCCAGTTCTACATCCGGGCCACCACCCTTCGTCTGACCGAGGGCGGCGGAGCCGTCATCACCTCGCGCGCCAACATCGGCCAGGTCATCCACGACTTCACCCAGTGGTTCAACGGCCGCATGGAGTACTACCGCTCTATCGGACAGTTCCCCCTCAACGGCCCCGTCGAAATCCGTTGCTGCGGCCTCGATCAACCCTCGGACGTCGAGGTCGACTCGGCAGGCGCCCCCACCATCTCGGCCATGCGCCCGCGCCCAGACCATCCGGAATGGGACACCGCCATCTGGCTCAACGTCCTCGGCGTCCCCGGAACCCCCGGCATGTTCGCGTTCTACCGCGAAATGGAACAGTGGATGCGTAATCACTACAACAACAACGACGCCACCTTCCGCCCCGAATGGTCCAAAGGCTGGGCGTTCGGCCCCGACAAGCCGTACACCGACGCCCCGATCATCACCCAGGGCCTCCCCCAGACCTACCGCGACGGCGTCCCATCGAGCGACAACTGGGACACCGCCAACGCCGCATACAACGCGTTGGATCCGCACAAGGTCTTCAGCAACACCTTCCTGGACCAGTTGCTGCCCTGAGGTCCAAGCACCAGGCACGCACTCTGCCAACTCGACGGTCGTCGCCACTCCCCTACTTTCGGGAGTGCGGCGGCCGTCGTGCGTTGCAGTGAGCGGGATGAAGGAGTCCCCCCGCATCCCGACCAGGTAACTGACTCAATCGCGATCAGGATGGATCGCCTCGTGCATACTTTCCACGGCCCTGGCATGAGTTGAGAGCTCGGACCGAGCCGACCGAATCGTGGCGCTGTCGCTGCGCGCCCCCGGCTCGGACGACGACGAGTCCTCTCCGGGGTTCGACGCGCCACCAGCGGGATGCTCGGAGGAGCCGGTGCGCTCTTCCCTCTCCGCGCGGGCGCGCAACAACGACTCGGACTTCGGGGTATTTCGCATCGGAGCATTGTCCCAGATTCATCTCCCATGACTCACATGGAGCGCTCTCACCCCCGGTGACCAGGCCGTTCCTGAACATCGATACCTAGAAAGTTCGCGACAAAATATCTACAGCGGTCAGGGTAGACATTCTCACGAGGGTGTTGTATCTTTTTTCTCGTAGCAAGGAACGAGTCAAGAGATGCGGGAGAGATGAACTACCCGCAAGCAGTACCGCAGGGCAGGGACGTGCCGGGGCCGAATTCGTGTGTGAGTGTGTAGTCGGACCCGGCACCCCCCTTCAAAGCGGCTACCGGACGTTTTGTGCGAGTCCGGAAGTTCGAAAGAATGCAGTTATGTAAGTAAGTTCAACCCCATCCGGCCCCCGGCGCACCTCGCGCCGGGGGCCCCGTCCGTTCAGCGAAAGAAGCGAGCCATTCCGGCAGATACACCACCGGGGGACCCCTCCGGCAGATTCGACGACGAGAACTATCCTGCGTACAGCATGGGACATGCGGCCGAGATCCTCGGTGTCAGGCAAGCTTTCCTTCGTAGCCTCGATGCCGCGAAACTGCTTACCCCACAACGCTCTGAGGGCGGACATCGCCGCTACTCCCGGTACCAGCTGCGCATCGCGGCCCGCGCGCACGAACTCGTAGCCAACGGCACGGCGCTCGACGCGGCTTGCCGCATCATCATCCTCGAAGACCAACTCACCGAGGCTCGTCGCATCAACGCCGAGCTCCAGCAAGCACAGGACCGACGAGCGGAATCGGACGCAACGCCGGACTGAGGACTGACGTGATCAGGCACTGGGAGTAGCAGTCACCCCTAACCGTCAATCTGTTCCCTCCCCCTTCGAACTGCGCTAAATTCAGTCAATTGGGACATTGCTAGGCGTCGGTTGCTCGATTTCCACATCGAAGGGATCGCAGGCATGAATTCCTCCCACCACCGCACTCGGGTGCGGCTAGCTGCTCTGTCGATCGCCTTGACCGTTGCCATTGCAACCGCTGCGTGCAGTTCCGACGAGGACTCGGCAACAAACACGAGCAGCGCATCTCCCAGCACCGCGAGCAGTCAGGAATCCACCGAGATCGCGGACCTCGTCCGCCGTCAGGTGGCCGACTTGGGCCTCAGTGCCGCCGTGTTCGGAGTGTGGCGGGGCGACGACGAGATTGCTCTCGGTGCCGTCGGAGAGTCCCCTATCGGAGTTCCGGCGACAACCGACATGCAGTTGCGCGTCGGTCAGCCGATGGAACCGATGCTCTCGACAGTTCTGCTGCAACTCGACGAAGAGGGAACGCTTCCCCTCGATCAACCGATCGCGAAGTGGGAACCGAACTTTCCACGCGCAGAGACCATCACTCCACGAATGCTGGCCAACAGCACGTCGGGCATCTCCGACTACGTGACCGATCCACAGTTCCTCAAACTCTTCACGGACAACCCGATGAAAGGCTGGACTTCTGAGGAGATCCTGAATCTTGCCAATTCCCGCCCACCGCTGTTCGAACCCGGCACCGGTTGGGCGTACGCGCACAGCGACCTGACGCTGCTCGGCGACGTCATGGAGAAAGCGACTGGAAAACCGCTGGGCGACCTACTTCGGCAGCGCGTCTTCGATCCACTCGGGATGGATCACAGCAGCGTTGTGCTCACGTCGCAGATGGACGAGCCGATCCTGCACGGCTACACCAATGAACGCGGAGTATTCGAAGACTCCACTTTCTGGAATCCGACGGCTTTCCTGCACAGCGGAAACATGAACGCGCCTGTCGCCGACGTCGGAAAGTGGGTGCGCGCACTCGGAACGGGAGAGTTGCTCTCCGACAAAGCTTTCGAGCAGCAGATGGCGCCGACGACTGCGGGCTTGGGAAGTATGACGGCGGACAAGTTCTTTTCCTTCGGGACCGGGCACCTCGACGGTTGGCTGGTGATGAACCCGTCGTACGGCGGCTACAACGGGCTCGCGCTCTATTACCCCGACTCGAAGACGACGATCGTCGTCTACGCCACGCTCGGGCCGACAACCAACGCGGACCTCAACAACGCCGTGCCGATGGGCAAGGCCATCGGAACCCTCCTCGAACCGGATCACCCACCGCAGGTCCCGACGCCGTGACGCGCCACACACGCTGGTAGCAAACAGCGTCGGTCGGCAACTTCCTGTTTACGCACGGATTACCTCCAGGACTTATCGCCCCATCACCATTCTCTTCAGTACCGAACGAAACGCGTCGGACCGCGGGTTGTCTCGCCAGTGAACGAGAACGTAGATAGATGGGGACAGGCCCGATGAGGAAATACGCGATGTCAGTGGCATGCACGGTTGCAGTCACAGCGGGGGTGACTCTTGTGATGTCGGTGCCTGCCGGAGCGGACCCGAATGACAGTGGGTCGTGCCCTGCCGGTGCGGTATTCGCGGTCGGCGGAACGTGGGATCCGACGGGACAAACGACGCAACCCGTCACCGACCGCTACGTGGCCCAGGGTTACGCCTCCAAGCCGGTGACCTACCCCGCCAGCTTCTGGCCGCTCGGCGATCAGACGTACGACCAGAGCGTTGCCGCCGGCGCCCAGACGCTTCGCACTGAAGTCAACGCTTTCCACGCTCAGTGCCCGGGCAGCGAGATCGTCGTCACCGGATACTCACAGGGAGCGCGTATTGCCGGCGACGTTCTCGGTGACATCGCACGCGACGGATCCATTCCGCAGTCGCAAGTCGAAGGCGTCCTCTACGCCGACCCTCGCAACTCGGCCGGGGGCATCGAAACCGTAGTACCCAATGTCGTTCCGGGAGCGACGATGTCCGGAGCACGCGGCGGATTCGGAGACATCGCAGTGCAGGAAGTCTGCATCGAGGGTGACGGCATCTGCAACATGCCCAAGCCGCGTGATGCGCCCGAGGTGTTCGTGGATTCGGTCTTCGGCTACTTCACGAAGCACAACACCTATACGCCGATGATGTCCGAGCCCGCTCCGCCTGCTCCCCCGGCACTGCCGCAGACGCCGTCGGTGCCACTGCAACCCGCCGACGTTGCCACTGCGATCGTGACGCGGGTCGTCGAGAACATCACTCCGTATCTGAGCGCTGCACTCGCGACCGTACTAACGAAGTAGCCGGACGGCTGGCTAGGGCACCATCGCTTCATCTCCACCACCTCCGCAGGAACCACCCGGCTGGAACGCCCTCTACACGCCGACGATGCAGACGTCGAGAAGTTGAGTGCATCCTGCCGCAGGTCGGGATGCACTACTCCGCGTTACGTCTATTGCTCTACAAAACTATTCAAGATCGTGACGCGCAGTCGCTCTCCACCGGCATGGCGCCGCAGGCGGCCGAAGTCGCATCAGTCCGCTTCCTGGCGGCGAGTCGGCAGGTGGCGGAACGTCACGATCGGGAGGAGCGCCGCTAACCCGAGCACAGAGAGGCTCGCCCGCAGCGCAATCAGCCTGGATTCGACGTTGATCTCCACCGCCTGATCGAGTTGCGCCGAGGTCAGTTCCAGCCCAGTGAGACTGGCGCGGAGGTCATCGTTGGCGACGAAACTGACCGAACTGGCCGTTACCTCGATACTGCCGCTGGACAGTAGATCTGGGCTGTTCGTGATACGGACCGAGGCAGACTGCGCGAGCACGGACATCAGGACCGCCCCGGCAACGGCGGTGCCGGTGCACAGGCCGAGAAAGTTCGCCATTCCTCGAGCGCTGCCGATCTCACCCGCGATAGCAGGAGGGTTGGTCTCCATGAGAAGCGCACTGCCCGCACTCAATCCGACTCCGATGCCGAGACCCAAGCACACTTCGCTGATCAATGTCCATGCACCGGACCATTGGTTCGAGATGGTCAGTGCCAACAGAATCGCCGACGCGGCGGCCAGTACATGCGCCCCTGTCAGGAGCCATCGGCACGCAAGCAGTCGCATCAGTGCAGGTGTTGCAGCCGCGGAGACGAGTGCGGCCAAAGAGATAGGTATCAGTATCATTGCCGTGCCCAGAGGGCTCTTGCCCAATACCATCTGGGTGTACAGCGGTAGCAGGTAGCTCACACCGGCCATCAACAGGTTTATCGCAACCAACCCACTCAAACACGCTCGGTTGAGACCAGACTCGAACACCGAAGGTTCGAGTAGCGGTGTTCTTTCTCCCCGGAGCAACAAGTGCTGGCGGGCGGCGAACGTGTGCAGGACGAGGCCGCCGATCACCAGCAATGCGAGCACAGGCGAGAGTCCGAGCACACTCACCGGTGCGGACTCGGCGGCGAGAACGAGCCCCCATGATCCGATCTGATTGATGGCGGCGACCAACAACAGCACCCCGACGGCAGACAGCGCGATACTCGTCTTGTCGACGGACCCACGGAATGGAATCCGGATAAGGGCCACACGTGATGCGATGACGATTGTTCCTGCCGTGATGGCGAGCAAGAGCGCGAAGGGCGCCCTCCATCCCCAGGCTTGGACGAGCAGACCACCAACCAACAAAGCAAACGCGGCACCGATACCGGTCGTACCCGCCAGGACCGATACCGCAACGGTTCGTTGTGGACCGGAATACGCCTGCCCCAGAATCGCCAACGCGTTGGGCACGAGAAGCGCGCCCCCGAGTCCAGCGATCGCCTCGCCGGCAATCAGCATTGAAATATTCTGTGCCAGAAAGCAACACAGCATACCGAACGCATAGATGCCCAGCCCGAGCAGCTGAGCATTCTTGGCACCGAGCACGCCGCTGATCTTGCCGCCAGTGATCGTGAAGGCTGCGACGAATACCCCGTAAGCGACGATCGCCAATTGCACGTTCGAGATGGTGGTGTCCAGGCCGTCGACGATGCCGCTGATCGCCATCGGCAGCGCCGTCACGTTGAACACAGATACCAACCCTGTGAAACACACTAGTACCAGCGGTAGCCAACTCACCCTCGGGTGGGCGTCACTCGTAAGCGCTTTTGTAACGGGAGAGGAAGGCAACGGGTCCGCGGTATCCATGATGCGCCCCTAGGAGGATCGGAGTTGTCTCGACGGTGGCATATCGGTCACGAGCAGCGACGCCGAGGGCGGCCACCTGACTGGGTGGCCCCCCTCCCTGCGAACTGCTGGCTTCGATCAGGTCGGCAGGGTCAGGAATTTCATCGCGGCTGTCTTCTCGAATCGGCGAGAGACGTTGCCGGCAAGCCCTCCTTCGAGGGATGTATCGCCCATCAGATCGAGTTTGCCCGCAGGCGCACCTTCATTGAAGTTCAACTTGTCCAGATCCACCCAGACGACATTAGGTCGCGTGGTCGAGTCGAAGACGTACCGCTTGTTGGTCAAGTCTGCCACCGTCTGCCAGATCGTCTGCGATGCATAGGGTTTGTCCGGGTCGGGGATGCGGAAAGGTTGCGCCGCATTGCGGATCACACTGAACATTCCCGCGACAGCCTCGACTTCACTCTTAGGTTGAGGCAGTCGGCCTACGTAGTATGCGGCGCGGGCGAACCGGTCGGCTGCGAGTGTGGTGCCGGGCAGAGGATTGGCGCCCCCGAAGCCGTCGACCTCTTTGAGAAGTTCGATCTGCTTGTCGTAGGCCGGGGAATTGGTCATCACTAGGTGTTCGCGGCTGTGCCAGACGGTGGCCTTGCCATCCAGGTATTCGATGATCGCCGAATCACCGGTCGCATCGTCCAACGCGAGATGAACTGCAGGCACTTCGCCGGTCGCCGGATCGCCCAGTGGGACAACCTGAACGTCGACGTCGCTGATCCACGCGGCGGCATCGGCAACGGTGGAGAAGTTGTCCAGGAAGTACTGCAGCCAGACCGCCATGCTCAGAGCCGGTCTCGACGTATCGTGAGTACCGTAATCCGATTCCGCTAGCCACAGAACATGACCTGCTAATCCCGCTTCGTTCATACCGTCGACCGACATCATGTCGAAAGCGCCGGCCACGACACTGCCGTACTCGGCAGTCCAACTCAGAGAACCGCCTACGCCGTCGTCGCGTTTGATCCCACGCGGAAGCGACCACAGGTTCGTACCGGTGTCCCGATGGTAATCCATATTTCGTCCGACAAGAACAGATCCGGCCGCATCAGGCCACATCACCCTGGTACACATTGATTTTGCCTTCCGTAGTTCTTCGAGAACTTCATAATTGCCCGATGTTCAGCCCCGAGGTCCAGACCGAGATTCAGCTACGAGACGCCCCTTCGACCACAGCCGAACGGGCATTTTCTCTCAGAAGCCCTCATTGACAAAGACATTCAGAAACCAGCGTCATTCTCGGGGGAGAATGTGGTATTGGTGCAGCAGCTGTCCGATCTCGTTCTCGTCGAGCTTCTTGTCCAGTCTGCGGCGAAGTAGCTTCGGCAACGGCACGCTCTCCTCCTTCTTGTCATTGAGGAAGTAGGTTGCTTGGAGAAGTTTGCGGATGTCGTAGGTGGAGCCGAAAACTTCCGGCACTCCGCGTTCGATCCCGAGCAGGCTGTACGCGGCCTCCATCCCGGTGCGGACCGAGTACTCCGTCGTGAAGATGCAGTCGCGTGTTGTTTCCGCGAACTGGCCGAGGAAGGCGAAGTTGACGGCACCATCCGGTACAACCGCAGGCCGGTCACCGGCCTGACGGGGCATGAAAAAGGAAGTGACATAGGGCATCATCACTGGAACGGTCTTCGCCGCATTGGCCGCGAGTTCCGGGATGTCCTCGACTGGAACGCCCATGTGATAGAGCCACTCTTGGGTGATTTCCTCGCCGGTGCATTCCTGCATCGGCTTGTCGACGTAGTCACCGGGGACGTCGACGAATAGTGAGTAGACCCAGACGACGATCTGATCCTTGGGTTGTTGTTTGAAGTGCGGTTGCCGGTTTACGGTCCAGCTCATCAACCACTTCGAATCTCGTGCTGTCACGATGCCGCCGGTGACTACTCGTCCACTGAATGGGTCACGCTTGCATATCTTTTCGATGTATTCTGGGATTCGGGCATCCAACGTGGTCACTGTCGCTGATTCCCACTTGGTTTCTGCGACGTGCCCACCGAAGACGTCTGGTCGTCCGAATGCGGGGTCTTTTGTTGCTATACGACGCCACAAATCCCACGCTGGAGCGGGGCCCTCGTCGAGTTTCGCCGGCGTGTGATGGTCTCCGTTGTTCGAGTTCTCGGTGAGCGAGCCGATGGTAGTCAACACCAGGTCGCCGTCATCGAGGTCGACCCCACCCAAAACACCCTCGGATTTCCAGTGAATGCGTTTGGCCCGCTTGACTTCACCCGCGATATCGAAGTCAATGTCGGTGACTTCGGTATCGAACCGAAAATTCACTCCCTGATCGAGCAGCCACGTGTACAGCGGCAGCACGAGAGACTCGTACTGGTTGTATTTGGTGAACTTGAGGGTACTCAGGTCCGGCAGTCCTTTGATGTGATGGATGAATCGATGCAGGTACAGCTTGATTTCGAGAGCACTGTGCCATTCCTCGAACGCGAACATTGTGCGCCAGTACAGCCAGAAATTGCTTGCGAGGAATTCCTTGCCGAACACCTCGTTGATGCGCTTGTTCTCGAGTTCGCTACGCGGAGTGAGAAAGACCTTCATGATGTCCTTCTGCGCCTTCGAGTTCAGATTGAACTTGAAGTCTGTGTGCGCGTCCTCACCCTGACGTTCGGTGACGCGCTGCAGCGAATAGTTCGGGTCGTCTTTGTTGAGCCAGTAGAATTCGTCGAGCACGCTGGCGTCTTCGACCTCGATCGAGGGGACAGAGCGGAACAGGTCCCAGAGACATTCGAAGTGATCTTCCATCTCGCGGCCACCGCGAATGACGAAGCCCTTCTCCGGTTCCTTGATTCCGTCGAGTGCACCGCCGGGCAATTTCAACCGCTCCAGGACGGTGATGTTGTTTCCTGCCATCTGGCCGTCGCGGATCATGAATGCCGCACCGGCAAGCGATGCAAGCCCCGAACCGACGAACCATGCAGTCTTGCCGTCCACCCCGTCAGGCTTGCGTGGCCGCGCGAACGCTTCGTAGTTTCCACTGCTGTAATACATTGTTCCCCATCTCATTTAGAGGTTTGGCGACAGGACCCTTCACGGAATGGATGCCGAGTTTTCTCTTGGTGATGTAGTTTTCCTTCGGCCACGCCGAAAGTATTTGCATTACAGCGACACCGGGAGCCAAGATGTTGTAGGGAATACAGCGGCCGCCTCGACGACAGGAGAACGTCGCGACAGCGACAGCGAGATCTGCTGTAAACTAGAATCTTTCGGATACGACGGCGACCGAGCTGTCAGCCGCTCGGAGACGTCGCGTTTGGACGTCTCCGATGACTCGAAATCCCGTCTACATGCGGCGAATGGCGTCTCGCTGATGCCGTACGCCGTGACGTCGAACCCCTTGAAGGCCGTCTGGAACGCGATCGGTGATCCCCGAACGCATGTACCGAGGACTTTGGTTTTCCGGATTGCGATCATTATTTCGTCCTCGAGGTTCAGTCGGCAGTTTTCGCACGGCGGTTGGTCAGCAAGCCGGCGATCCATCCGAGGACGAGTATCACGACGAGGGTGAGCCAGAGTGGGGACTGCACTGAGACCCAAAACAGTTGGATCGTGGTCGCGGCCCGGTTCTGGAGGATAAAGGTCACCGCCTGCACCACCAACAGCAAAGGCGAGGGTGTTACGTGATGCGAGTACTGATCGGGCGGATGCCTGCCGGGTTTCCGAACTCATGGGAGGTACCCCATTCTATGTCGAGTGATATCGATCGAATGCTTTTTCGAAGGAGATACCGGACTCTCCCGTACCGATCCAGTTCTGTTCACGTCTGGCGGCGAGGATCTGAGATTTTGTGTCTCGGCGTGCCGAGGTTTCCTACCCGAGATCCCGGTAATGGCTGAAATCTGGAGCGGAACCAACTGGGATTACGTGGCTAATCGAAACATAACACGAGTGGCGCCGAAATGTCGGCTTTAGATTGCGTAAGCAATTCGCCTTCACACACTGTCTCTCTGGCATTTCGCTTGAACCTGAGGCTTTCTATTCAGTCCAGATGCGTTACTGTGCGTGCGGAACCTGCCTAGAGTAGACACCGGCATCTGCCTCGTCACCGGATATGGACTCGACGTTCTCATCGCCTGAGCCATACGGAAGGTCGGGAGATCCGTGCGCTGGTCAGCGATGGAAAGCGGATCGACTCGTAGTTGCCGGCGGCTACCGCGCTCATCGTTGCCCTGCTCCTGACTCTCGGATCGTGGTGTCAATGAGGTGCAGTTCGCGCGCTGTTGAAGCGGCGTACGACCGGTGAAATCGACTCCCGGCGAACGCTTGCCCGAAATAGATTCCTGACGCATCGACAGCATGTTCGAAACACGGACTCCCCAGAGCGGCGAATGACCGCTTGTCACCTCGTCAAATACGATAAAGCAAGTGAAAATAGCAATTTAGTATCCGATCGTTGACCCTTTCATCAGAGGATAATCTCGCCGGGAAACTATCATCGAACGGTTCGGCTCTTGTCCTGAAATACGGGTCTGCTTCCCTCTCGAAAACGAACTGTTCACGACGGCTACGCGCGCTTCACAGAAGGATGGAAGCAAAACATCGATCCCAGAGTGAACACATCCCATACCGTTGCCGAACTTTTACGAAACCATCCCGCAATAGTTTGAGAACTTGATCGAGTGGGCGTAGCAGCGCAGGTCGGCGATCTCCCCCACCTCAGCGAATTCCTCGATATTGCGGGCGCGACGTGGCGCGTTCAGACTGCTTCGGCCATAGAAGTAGCCGGACGGCTGCTCCTTCCGAGGAATACTGCGGATGCCAGCAGGAAGAATATTGCGCCGACAAAGGTTCCGATATTGGCCATGTTCGGGTCCAACGTGTTCCCGTCTCGCAAGACGAACGATCCGATCGCGGAGACTCCGAATGCGATGGATCCCAAGGTATTCAGCCACACGCTTTGCCATTCCTTCGATTGCGGTGCCCAGTAAGCGCCTTCCCTCAGCAGGATGAGGACAGCCAGTCCGCTCGAGACGAGGAAGGCTATCGAGCCCTCCGCGTTCGGATTCCAGACCAAGTGCATCTCGCCTCGTAGCGTAAGCGCGTGCAGCGCAGCCCCGGTGCTGACGTTGAACAAGATCGTCCCGAGTAACTGCACGGCAGCAGACAGCCAGACGGCCCGGATCGCGGGACGCCCCGAGTCGGTTGTGGTTGCTGGCCCGGCCAGCACCAACTGAACGAAAGCCGCGCAGGTAAAGAACCAGGAGCCCGCGAAGAAGAAGCTGTTGGCGAGTGCGGCACCGAAGAAGACCGACAGGAAGGGTGCCGACCCGAGCGCGAAGAGTGCGGATCCGATCACGAATCCCCACGACTGCATTCGAATGGTCGGGTGAATCAGCATGCGCTGCAGTGTACTTGGACTCGATATGAAAAGTCCTCCATTCGGGACCTTGGTCATCAGGCACTGATTTCGATCCGCCCGCCGCGGGTACGCGGAAACAAATTAAAACCATCTGCTTGTTTTTTGCTTTACCGAAGCATGACTCCACTTTGGGTGCTAATGTCCGATTTATGACAGCCACTCCTCCAGCTGGAAATCGTTTGCTGTTTCGCAATGTCCGTGTTTTCGACGGCACCTCCTCGACCCTTGTTGCCGGGGACGTTCTGATCGACGGCACCACGATCGCCGCGGTGTCGGAGTCGCCTGTCGGGGATGATCCGAGCCGCGAGACCACTGTCGTGGACGGTGGTAATCGAGTACTCATGCCCGGCATGAGCGATGCCCACGTTCACCTGGTCGGTAACGCGAATTCATACGTCGACATGGTGACCGGCAGTGAAGCGCACATCGCACTCAACGGCCTCGCTGAAGCAAAGAACATGCTGCACCGCGGGTTCACCACGGTCCGGGACATGGCGGGTGACACAAGCAGCATCAAGTCCGTGATCGATCGAGGCCTGTTCGAGGGGCCGCGCATCTACCCTTCCCAGGCTGCCATCTCCCAAACCAGCGGACACGGCGACTTCGGGTTTGTCTACGAATGCCCGACCGCGTTGGGAGGCAAGCAGTCTCGCGCCGAAGAAATTGGTTTCATGCGCGTCGCAGATGGCCCTGACCGGGTACTGGCAGCTGTTCGCGAACAGCTGAAGAAGGGCGCATCTCAGATCAAGATGATGGTCGGCGGCGGCGCTGCGTCGATGTACGACCCGCTCTACACGGTCCAGTTCACCGATCCCGAGCTTCGTGCAGCAGTGCACGCGGCCACCGACTACGGCACCTACGTCGCCACCCACGTTTACAACGTCACCGGCATTCGCCGCGCCATCGAAGCTGGCGTGAAATCCATCGAGCACGGTCATCTCGCTGACGAGGCGACGATCGCTCTGATGGCTGAGAAGGACATCTGGCTTTCGATGCAGCCCTTCGCGCTGGGCGATCACCACTATCCGGATCCGGGCCGCGCAGAAAAGGATCGCGAAATCTGCACCGGCACTGACGATGTGTACAGCTGGGCACGCAAGCACGGTGTCAAAACAGCGTGGGGTACGGATCTTTTGCTCGAGCCGCAGCTTGCGCCGCGGCAGAGTGAAATGGCGGCGCGACTCGGTGATCACTACAGCAATGCCGAAGCACTTCGGATGCTCACGTCGGGAAATGCCGAACTCTTCCGTCTTGCCGGCGAACGCGATCCGTACCGGCAAGCACCACTCGGAGTGATCGCCAAGGATGCGTGGGCAGATGTTCTTCTCGTCGACGGCAATCCACTGGAGGATCTGAGCCTGCTCGCCGATCCGGCCAAACATCTCTCCGTCATTGTCAAAAATGGTCAGGTCGTCAAAAACATACTGTGACAACGTCTTCATCGCGTTGATCCGTCTGACGTGCAGCCAATTCAAGCTGAACACCTGAGCGGGTCGATGTGTCCTCGTGCTCCACCGAGTCGGGAGTCCAAGTTGGTTGAAACACGTTTCGAGCGTTGGGAATTACCTGAGGACCGAGTCGAAGGGTCGTTGGTGTCCGCCCGCGGTATCGAGCTCCACGGGCCGTGGGGGCATGTGTTCGGTCCACTCGACATCGACATCGAGGCTGGCGGTGTGACCGTCCTGGCCGCGCAATCGGGTGCCGCGCGCACAGCCCTGCTGATGGCACTATGCGGACGGATGCGATTGTCGTCCGGGTCATTGACTGTGCTGGGCTACGAGAAACCCTCGAGAATTCTGGCTGTCTCGGCGATCGCATGTCTGAACGAACTCGACGAAGTTCGCCCATCGGTGACGGTGCGGGACATGGTGACCGAACAGTTGCGATGGAATTCACCGTGGTACAAGTTCGTGCCCCGGGTGAGCGAAGATCAAGTAGCAGATATGTGTGCGTACACATTTGGCGGCGTAGACCTCCCCCCGCTCAATGCCTTCGTCGACGATCTCCCGGAGATCCAACAACTGTTGCTGCGGATCGCCGTCGCGAACACCAAAAGACCACCGCTACTGGTGGTGGGTCGAGTCGACAAGATCGCCGACGACGACGAGCGGACAATGTTGTTACGCCGACTGGTCGCATTGGGAGAGCACCAGTCGGTGATCACCGCCGATGTCAACGACCTTCCGCCGGACAGCGGCGTCCATGCCGTGGTGAACATGCACGGCCTGCTGGGCGCCGGTGACATCGGCGTCATGACCGAAGGACGGTGAGCGATGCTCGCAGGTATATCTCTGGGCAGTGATATCAAACGCTACTCCCGCGGCACCCTGCCACGAATCGCGATCGTCACCATCATCTTGTTGCCGTTGCTCTACGGCGCCATGTACTTGTGGGCTTTCTGGAACCCGTTCGGCGAGGTGAACAAGATCCCCGCAGCGATTGTCAATAACGACTCGGGGCGAACATCGACAGGCCAACAAGTCGATGCCGGCGATCAGGTCGTCAAGTCGCTCATCGCCTCCGGGCAACTTGATTTGGCGGAGGTCTCGGATCAAGAAGCCCAAGCCGGACTCTCGAGCGGCAAGTACTATTTCACCATCACCTTGCCGGAGAACTTCAGCGACGCTGTCGAGTCACCCAACGGTGACAACCCCGAGAAGGCCGATCTCACCTTCACCTTCAACGACGCCAATAATTATCTAGCCACCATCATCGGGCAGGACGCGTCCGAACAGGTCATCAATCAGGTCAACTCGACCATCGGCGCCCAAGGCGTCGGCCAAGTCCTGACGGGCCTACAGACCGCCGGTTCGGGCCTGGGCCAGGCTGCCGACGGAGCGAAGACCCTCGCGGCCGGGATCGACACCGCCAAAGGTGGGGCCGATCAACTGAGCTCCGGTGCAGGCGAACTCGCCACCAACATGGTCACCGCACGCGATGGTTCCGCGCAGCTCGCAGCCGGCGCCGGGCAACTCGCCACAGCCATCGACGGCGTCGCCGACCCACTGCTCAACGCCCTCGACTCCACTGCCGTCTCCGACGTCGGTGCGCAAGCTGCGCAACTGCGGCAATCCCTCACCACCCTCGGGGATCGCCTCCCCAAGCCGCCACAGGTTACCGTCTCCCCGGCAATCCAGCGGGTGCTCGACCTTCTCGGACCCAGCACCGATCCGCTCGCACAACAGGCCGTTGCAGCTCTCACACCTCTCGTGGCAGCACAACCCCAAAGTGACACTGCCGCACTACAAGCGGAGATAGCGCGCCTCAGCGGTGATGCGCGCGCGCTCGAATACCAGTTGACGGATCCATCCAGTCCCCTGCAATCCGGACTCGCGCTGCTGCAAAACGGCGGGCTCGCCTCCGACGTCCGGCAACTACGCGACGGCGCCGACCAGCTCAGTTCCGGAGCCACGACTTTGAACTCCGGACTGATCCAGTTGACCGACGGCAGCACCCAGCTCGCGAGCGGAGCCGATCAGTTAGCTTCGGGGATGGTCGAGCTGCAATCAGGCTCAGGCGAACTGGCAGACGCACTCGCACAGGGCGCTGGGCAAGTACCCAGCTGGACCGACGCGCAACGCAACGCTACCGCGGACACCCTGTCCACCCCAGTCGCACTCAAGCAGGACTACACCAACGAGGCACCCACATTCGGTACCGGATTCGCGCCGTTCTTCCTCTCCTTGGCCCTGTTCGTCGGCTGCATCATCACCTGGATGCTGCTGACCCCGCTACAATCCCGCGCAACTGTCAGTAACCTCGGCCTCTATCGCACAGTTCTGGCTTCCTACTGGCCGGCACTGCTCATCGGCATCCTCCAAGTGATCACGATGTACGCCGTGGTCCACATCGGGGTCGGCCTGGACGTCAAACACGTTCCCGGAACTATCCTGTTCCTGATGCTGGTCTCGGCGACGTATTTGGCGATGATCCAGATGTTCAATGCTCTCTTCGGCGTCGCAGTCGGCCGAGTGGTGACATTGGCCTTCCTGATGCTGCAACTGGTCTCCGCCGGCGGCATCTACCCAGTGCCCACGACAGCGACGCCCTTCCAATACATTCATCCGTTCGACCCGATGACATACACCGTCAATGGCCTCCGGCAACTCATCACCGCCGAACACGTCGACTCTCGACTCTGGACAGCAATCGCCGTCCTGACCGGCATTCTGCTCGTCTCGATGACTATCAGCGCACTCTCCGTGCGCCGCAACCGGCGTTACACCATGGAACGCCTGTACCCGTCCATCGAGGTGTAAAGCACTGCACAGCAACATCTTCACAGTCGACCACATTTGAATCACCGTCCAAGTCGTACCCCGCACGCTCGCATACTGGAGGAGAAAAAAATGTCAGACAGCTTCGCAGCTCCCACCGAAACCCTCGCACCGGCGTACACAGGACGGCTCGGCACCGATCCGATTCCAGCTCTGAAAATGCCCAAGGCCGAGTCGGATCCCGAAGCGGCGTACCGATTCATCCACGACGAACTGATGCTCGACGGCAGTTCCCGACTGAACCTGGCAACCTTCGTCACCACTTGGATGGATCCTCAGGCAGACAAGCTGATGGCCGAGACATTCGACAAGAACATGATCGACAAAGACGAGTATCCCGCGACAGCGGAGATCGAAACTCGTTGCGTCAACATGGTTGCCGACCTCTTCCACGCAGAAGGGCTGACCTCCGACCCTGCGTCCGCAACGGGGGTCTCAACGGTAGGGTCCTCCGAAGCTGTGATGCTCGGCGGCCTCGCACTCAAATGGCGCTGGCGCCAGCGCCGCGAACAAGAAGGTAAAGACACCACGAAGCCCAATCTCATCCTCGGCAGCAACGTCCAGGTCGTCTGGGAAAAGTTCTGCCGCTACTTCGACGTCGAACCAAAATACCTCCCCATGGAAAGGGGCCGCTACGTCATCACTCCCGAACAGGTCCGTGACGCCGTCGACGAGAACACCATCGGCGTGGTCGCCATCCTGGGCACTACATTCACCGGCGAGCTCGAACCCGTCGCCGAGATCGCCGAAGCCCTCGACGAGATCGCCTCAAACGGTGGTCCCGACGTCCCCCTCCACGTCGACGCTGCCAGTGGAGGTTTCGTCGTCCCGTTCCTGCACCCCGAGCTGATGTGGGACTTCAAGGTTCCGCGTGTGGTCTCGATCAACGTCAGTGGCCACAAGTACGGCATGACATATCCTGGCATCGGTTTCGTCGTCTGGCGCTCGAAAGAACACCTACCGGAAGACTTGGTGTTCCGGGTCAACTATCTCGGCGGCGACATGCCGACCTTCACCCTCAACTTCTCTCGATCTGGCAACCAGGTCGTCGGGCAGTACTACAACTTCATCCGCCTCGGCGTCGCCGGATACACCCAGATCATGGAATCGCTGCGCGACACCGCGCTTATGCTTTCCGCCGCAATCTCCAAGATCGACAACATGGCGATCATCACCGACGGCACCGCTATACCGGTCTTGTCCTTCGAAGTCGTCGACGACCCAGGCTTCACTGTCTTCGACATCTCCCACGAACTCCGGGCACGCGGATTCCAAGTGCCCGCGTACACCATGCCCGCCGACGCCGAAGATGTCGCCGTCCTGCGGATCGTGCTACGAGAAGGTTTCAGCCAAGATCTCGCGTACAAACTCGCCACCGCCCTCAACGAAGTCGTCGAGCAACTTCGTAAGAGCAACGCCGATCGACCCCAAAGGACTGCTTTCGCCCACTAACTGCTGTTGAGGGGCAGCCTCAGAACCGCTTCCCCTCAACAAGCTTCTAATTCTGGACGACCAGCTGCACCAACGAACACTTTGCAACAGGCAAAGATCGACTCCGCCTGCTAGCCCGGTCAGTGCACGCCGTTCGTACGGATCGACCGGAACCACGGTGCGTGTGCGCTCACCGCGAATAACGCACTGCGGCAGATGTGCATGTCAAACGTACGTCTGGCAGTTTCGACTGACTGAAAGTCGACCGATTCGTACAAGTCGAGAGCAACCGCTATCAAGCACCATCGATCACATGCTCACCTTCATCGTCAGATACGGGTACGTCCCGTTCATGCTCTTGGGAATCAACGGAGCCGCAATCGCGCTGGCGGCATCCGGCGCGCCGAAATGGTCACTGGTGGCATTGATTCTCTTCGCAGTGGCCTGCTCTTTCGCGGCCGAACGGGCGCTTCCCTACGAATCTTCGTGGAATGCCCCGGGACCGGACAGGTTTCGCGACGCTGTCCATGCGTTTGTCAACGAATCCCTCATCTTGGTCAGCGTCGCGGTAATCCCGTTGATGGCCGCGGTGATTCCGTTCGACGGGCTGTGGCCGAGCGGTCTTCCGTTTGTCCTTCAGGTCGTCTTCGCAGTGTTGGTCGCCGATTTCGGCATCACCGTGGTGCATTTGATCAGCCACAAGGTTGGATGGTTGTGGCGTTTCCACGCGGTTCATCACAGCCTCGAACGGTTCTACGGTATGAACGGACTGATGAAGCACCCCGTGCATCAGACTTTCGAAACCGCCGGTGGCGTCCTGCCACTGATCCTCCTCGGGATGCCCGTCCCGGTTGCCTCGGCGCTCGCGGTTTGTGTCGCTGTCCAACTCCTGCTTCAGCATTCGAATGCCGATTACCGCATCGGCCCCCTGCGTCCGATACTCGCCCTCAACGCCGGCCACCGATTCCATCACCTGAAGTGGGCGGGAATCGGTGACGTCAATTTCGGTTTGTTCACTCTGATCTGGGATCACCTTTTCCGCACTTATTCTTTCGATCCGGAAAAGCGCTTCAGCAGTGACGATCTCGGAATGGCGGCCAAACCCGACTACCCGGACGACTACCTCGGCCAGTTGGCCGAACCGTTCCGGAAACAGAACTGACGGACGATCGGTGGAGATTCAGCCCGCGAGTACCCGTCGCATGACGGGCTTGGCTGCAAACGCACTGGCCAACACCAACGCGATCCCCACAGCCAGGGTGACGCCCAACTGAACCAGCGCCATCGGAGTGGTCAATACGGCTGCCCCTGCCAGCGGGAAGAGGAACAGCAGTGCAGCGCCGGCGCCGGCCAGTGCCATCACCACGACGGGAGTGCGAACGTGCCTCATGCGGGCGCTGTCCATCACCTCGACAGGTGTGCCGGCCAAAGTCAGACTCCGATACAGCTCACGGTTGTCGAGGATCCCGGATACCTGGGTGAGCGCAGACGAGATGGCCGCCAACGTGAATGTTGCTCCGAGAGTGAACAACACCCCGGTTCTCATGTCCGCGAACAGGAACTCCTGCCCTGGCTGCAAATCCTGCCCCTCCCCGTTGCCTATCGCGGCGAGGAGAGATGTGCCTGCGGCAACGAAGCTGGCCATCGTCACACCGCTGACCGTGCGCCACACAGCCTTCGGATTGTCCAAGACCCGACGCGCCGCAATCAGCGAAGCACCGTCTTTGGCGCATTTGAGCATGATCCGTCCAAGCAGCGAAATGACGAACGGACCGACCAACGCAACAACGCCGAAGCAGAGACCAAGGCCCACCAGGATTGCCGCGATGCTTGCCGCGGAGCCCCCGAATGCACTCCATCCCACAAGAACCCCCACCCCAGCCACAGCGAAGATCATCTTCGGTGCGGCGCTGGGATTGCCCGCCGTGACGCCCAACGGGCTCACGAACACCTGGCGCATCCCGAGCATCGACGTCAAAGCAGCCAGGATGGTCATTCCGAATACGATGCCCACCAGCGGAAGTGCGCCTACCCAAAGCTCACTCCACTCGAATGTCCGACCTTGAAATCTCAAGAGAGCTACGAGCGGCAACGCGAGGAGGTATCCCACCACACCGATCAACGCACCGGCCAAGCCCTGGATACCCGATTCCGCAGCGCACAGCGCAACGATCTGGCGAGGGGTGGATCCGATGAGTCGCAGCGAGGCAAGTCGTTCGTCGCGACGGCGCGCGCCCAAGCGGGCCGCCGCCAGACCGAGAGTGATGGCTGGAACGATCATCAACACCGAAGCAACCCCTGCGAGTGCTAGGTACGCCTCGGCTTCGGGTTCGCTCGATCTGCCCGCGAATGCACCGTAGCCGCCGAGCACCGTCAGCAACAACGTCGTCGAGGCGGCAAATGCGGACACTGGGAGCGCGAAGGTACTCAAGGCCTTTCGCCCTTCACCGCGCACCGTCATCAATGCAACGCGCGCTGTGGCCTTCATGCCGCCACCTGTGTCCCGACGAGCGAACCGGCCTGCATCATCATCGTGCGATCACACCACCGCGCGACTTCGGCATCGTGAGTGACGACGACCAACGCAGAACCGATCTGTTGAGCCGAATCACGCAACACCCTCATCACTTCCCAACTCGTCTGCGCGTCGAGGGCACCGGTCGGCTCGTCCGCGAAGAGAACGGCGGGTTTGGTCACCAACGCTCGCGCAATCGCGACACGTTGCGACTGCCCACCCGACATCTGACCCGGGCGACGATCCTGCAGCCCATCCAGCCCCAAGGGCGCGAAGAAGCCGTGCGCCGTCCGCTTGGCTTCTGCGATGGGCAACCCGTTGAGTACGAGAGGCAGCGCGACATTCTCGATCGCCGGAAGCTCCGGCAACAGTTGGCCCGATTGAAAAACGAACCCGTAGGATTCTCGTCGGAGCCGGCTGCGGTCGTTCTCACCGAGGTTCTCGATATGCCTGCCGCTAAGTAAGATTGCTCCCGAGTCGGGCTTGACGATTCCTGACATGCAATGCAGCAGTGTCGACTTCCCCGATCCTGAAGGACCCATGATGGCCGTGGCAGTGCCGGCGCGCACTTCCAGCGATACACCTCGGAGCACCGGAACGTCGCCGTACGACTTGCCCAGCGCGTGGACCGACAGGACTGCGGGTGCTTGTGCGTTGTTCATGATTCCACCTTCTCGTGAACCCTTCGCGAACACATCGGCCCAGCGCACGATCTTCGGACTGAGCTCGGTCCTACCGGAGGATGACCGGACCCCGAGCTCTGTCAGGGTCGTCACTATGATTTCCGACATGACCTGGTCCGGCGCCGTCCACATGCAGCCCGGAATTCTCATGTTCACCGGCGCAGTGGGATCCGCGCACATGCATTCGCACGCCGCTGTTCAGATCATGATCATCGACGACGGGGACGTCACGGTCACGGACGGGGACGGCCACAGTGCAGTCGTGCGGTCCGTGGTCATTCCATCCGGGGCGGTCCACGCGTTGTCCGCCTCCGAGGGTGCGCGGGGACGGGCGATCTACATTGACTCCACCACCGGGATGGGTCTGCGCATCAGGCCACCGGAGCCGGGCCGCGGTGGTGTGGCCGACTGGTCGGACCGTGGGCAGACCGCAGTAGCGATGACGGACCGCGGCGCTGATTCGGATCTGGAATACGCAGCGAGGCTGATCGATTCACTATCCGAACGCGAAAAGGCGTCGAACTTAGGCGCTCTTCACCCGGCCCTCGAGCATGCCCTGACGCTACTTCCCGAGAGAATCTCGGGGCAGGTCACACTGACGGACATCGCCGCCCTGGTCTCCATCTCGCCCGGACGGCTGGGAAGAATCTTCAACGATCAACTGCAGATGAGCTTTTCGACCTACATCCGCTGGTTACGGTTACGACGTGCCATGGAAGTGATGAGCAGTGGCGCAACCCTGACAACCAGTGCACACGAGGCCGGTTTCACCGACAGCGCCCATCTCAACCGTATCTGCCACAGCATGTTCGGGCTCACGCCCAGCGCCGCGACCGGCGGCCTCACCTGGAATTGACGCTGCCCCTCAGCTGACGCTGTCCATCTCCGTCCTCGCGAGCAACGACAGACGACTGTAGAGGCGCGCCAATCCGGGAACGTCCCGAAGACTGCCCGCAACGTCCTCCACACCGGCAGCGGCATACACCGTCAGTCGCGCATCGACGTCGTAGAGAACATCGACGACATTTCCGAAACGGCGAAGGGCAAATTCCGAAGCTTCGGCGAGCACTGGTACTCCGAAGATCACCCAGTCGTCGAAGCGGGAGGCAAGCTCGAGATAGTCGGCAGCCGAGGTCGAACCAGCGCACAGCACCTCGAAGTCGAACCAGACAACACCGTCTCGAATCGCCGAGCACTCCAATGTGCGTGTGCCTATCGTCAATTCGACACTTTCGCCCGAAGGCCACGTAATTCCCGAGCCGACGAGGAATGCCCCTGTCGCAAAACGGTAGTCCCCGGCACCTGGCTGACCCGCCGTCCGATAGTCGACGGAGCCACCCAATTCGATCACCTCGAGAGTCCGCTCGATCACCTCGATCGACGGAACGAACTGCTCGTGAAGAAGCGGATTCGGAAGAAGATCGGTCGGCGGGACATTGGACGTGACAACAACAGTCACACCTTTCGCGACGATTGTGTCGAGAACCCTTGCCATGAACATGGCGTCGGCGACGTCGTCGATGTGGAACTCGTCGAAACAGAGCACGCGGATTCCGTCGACGACGTGGTCCAGCGCCGCGCCCATCGACCCGAGTTCGTGCGCCCGAGAGTGCAGATCTGCAAAGAACCGATGAAAGTGAATGCGCTGCTTGCCGACTCGGATGCTCTCGTAGAACTCGTCCATGAGCATCGTCTTACCGCGGCCGACGCTACCCCAGAGGTAGATCCCTCCGCCGACCTCACCGCCCGAGATTCGGGCCCGCAGTGCATCGAGGGCTTCATGTGCCGCCAACTGCTCTTCGTCCAGTAACATGAGGCTCCTCTACATCTGTAGAGTCGAGGCTAGTGACCGAAGGCAAATCGAGTCAATGTGACCCTCACGACGCACCATCTGCAGCATGCAACTCCGGCAGCATGCAACATCGACAGCAAGGAACGACATGAAGCCCGATCGCAGAGCCCTCATTGCGGCATCCGCCGTCACGATCATCGCCGAGCAGGGCCCGCGTGCACTCACCCATCGGGCGATTGATCAGTCCCTGGAACTTCCTGCCGGTTCGACGTCGTACTATTTCCGCACTCGCGAGGCACTTCTCGAAGCAACCGCATCGCACATCGTGCACCGGTCACGTTCGACTTTCGGCGAACTCCGCGAGAGGCCCAGCGATCCTGCTGCCCTGACGGCCGAGTATCTCGACGATCTTCTCTCGCACCGCAGACACGAATTGATCGCGCGCTATGCACTACTCGTGGAATCTCCCCGAGATTCGGCATTGCACCAACTCCTCGAAGGCAGTCTGTTTTCGCTGGAGAAGGCAAGACCCGTCTTCGAAACCGCTGGTGTTGGCGACCCTGATGTCTCTGCCGCAAATTTCCTGAGCCTGCTGGAGGGCTTGATCTTCGACTATTGCCTGGGATCACGTAGCCGGGACCCTCACTCCAGCGAAACCGTTCGGCAACTTCGGATCCCGATCGACATCTACCTTCGCGGAGTGGGGGTCATCTGAAAGACCTTGGTCAGCAGAGGCTTCCGGTACAGGGTTGTCGACCAGAGAACAGCGCCGCGACAAAGGGAGTGCTGTCTGGAACCGAAGCCGGGACGGTTCCCAGATGATCAGTGGGATAGGTATGGAATGCAAACTCCACACCGTTGGCAGCGAGGTCAGCCGCGAACTTCAGTGTCAGCGGTGCCGGAACATCGACGTCCGACAACCCCTGACCAATGAAGAACGGGCGGTCGTATCCTGCGGTCGGCACAGTGAGCAGTTCACGCGCAGCCTCCATGAATACTGGATTGTCCAGCGACTTCGTCAGCACCTGCCCGAGTGTGACGGTTCCGTACTTCGTGCGCGCCTCGGTGTAGCACATGTTGTTCTCGACGTCGTCGAGGATGGTCTTGCCGAGCGAGGTCAGATACGAGTCGATGTCGATGTCCGGCCGCGAAGCACGCAGTCCGTCAAGAACGTTCGCGATGTAGACCGTCGTACCCTTGAGCGGAAGCGCCGGGAAAGCCGGACCACCGAGCGGTAGAAGATTTTCGATGTTCGAGGGGACACCAGTGGCGACAGCGCCGCGGTAGTCCAACTCCGGCGCGTAATCAGTGGCAAGCGAAGCGGTGAACATAGTCGCCTGCCCACCCTGCGACTGTCCCATCGCAACCCATTCGCTCGACAGGTCGTCGTCGACCGCACGAGCGGCACGCACCATGTCCACAACGCTGTGTGCAGCGGAACGACCGTCGAGATACGGGTGAACACCAGGTGTTCCGAGCCCCACGTAGTCGGTCGTCACCACCGCGTATCCCTGCTCCAGCCAGTGACCCAGATGTGTCGCAGTCCGTTCGAGTGGAACACTGCTGCTCGGCGCACACTGATCCGCGACACCCACCGTTCCGTGCGCATAGGAGATGACCGGCCAACCACCCTCGGGCGGAGATCCCTCTGGGCGATACACCACACCGGTACTCGTCATCGGCGCATCCTTCGGGCCCGTCGACCAGTACGTCACCTTTGTTGCGCTCACGGCACCCGGGATCACCCGATCGGGACCGAGTAACTCCCGACTCACGACAGCACCCGGAGCATCATTCGGTTCCGCTCCAGCCGGCGCCGCAACTGTCAACGCCACCAATGCACTCGCACTCAGCCCGACGAGCGTCCTACCCAGTCGCTTACTCACGTACTTCTCCTACGATTGCGGTGACGGTGCATCTGTGGTGATCGGCCCCACATCAGCCGATCGAGTTCAGACCATAGAACAGCCTTACCAATTGGTCAACCTAGATTCCCACTCCGCATCTACCGTCGTGACACGCCTGCTCGGGTAGGGTGGCGGTGTTCGATACGTGCAGGTCCCAGCGAGATCAGGAGGCCGAAAGGCTCTCTCATGTCAGCACCTGATCTCCCGACCTTCCCTGCTTCGCAGCAGAAGTCGGTGGCTGCGATTCTCCGAGCAGCAGGTTGCGTATTCGCCGAAGACGAGGCTCGCCTACTTCTTCACACCGCACGCTCTCTCGATGAACTCGACGCGATGGTCGACCGACGAGTTGCCGGCGAACCACTCGAACCTGTCCTCGGATGGGTCGAGTTCTGCGGCTTGCGCATTCACATCGACTCTGGAGTCTTCGTCCCACGCCGGCGCACCGAGTTCCTCGCCCGGCAGGCCTGCTCACTCGTCGTCTCGGGAAGCGTCGTCGTCGACATGTGTTGTGGCTCAGGAGCTGTCGGTACCGTCCTGCAGTCGACGCTCGATGCCGTCGATTTGTACGCGGTAGATGTGGAACCAGCCGCGGTGCGGTGCGCTCGCCGAAACATCACACCGCCCGAGCGCGTACTCGAAGGCGATCTGTTCGAACCACTGCCGACGGAATTACTCGGTCGCGTTGATGTCGTCGTTGCCAACGCACCTTACGTCCCCACCGATTCGATCAGGCTGATGCCGCCCGAAGCCCGTCTTCACGAACCGCTGGTCTCGTTGGACGGCGGCACCGACGGACTGGACCTGCAGCGACGCATCATCGCGGACGCTGCGCCGTGGCTACGACCGGGTGGCTGTCTTCTCGTCGAGACGAGTACGGAGCAGGTCGAAATGACTGTTGAAACATTCACTCGGGGAGGGTTTCTCACTCGGGTGGCAACCTACAGTGAGACCGCGTCGACCGTGGTGATCGGTCAGTGTTGAAGGCGATCGGATCCTGGCGTGGACCACTCCCGAGCGCGGGCGGCAAAGCCGTCGACAAAAAGCCCGAACGCACGATCGACGCGGGCCCGGTCCCCAGTGGCCAGAAGATCCATCGACAGACCCCGCATTTGCGAGAGCAACAGAGTAGCGACAGAGGCAACATCGTCCTCGGGGCAACCCGCTTGTCGTAGACCGGCTTCCAGTGCCTCGATCCAATCGCCTACAAAACGGTCCAGGAACCGTCCGTAGCGTTCGCGGTCGCCGAGCGCGAGGGCGTAAATCTCGACCATCACTCGGAACCGCGGCAGGACCTCCGGCGTCGTACGTTCGGTCCACCACGCGGTCAGCACTGTCGCCGGATCGACCCCCGGTTTCATCGGAACCGCAATCGGAATGGACTCACCACGCATGTTCTCGATGACCTCGGAGAGCAGGTTCTCCTTGCTCTCGAAATGGTTGAGCAACGACGCATGCGACACACCTACGGCCTTGGCGAGCTGCCTCACCGTCAGTTCCCCGACACCGTTGTCGATGACGTAGCGGGTCAGCGCGTCGAGCAACTCCTCACGTCGCCCGGCGTATCTCAGGCTGCGTTTGTCGATGCGTTCGGGCTCCGGCACATACCCACCCTACCGGCCGGAATCACCAGGTCAGCGGCTGACTGCCTTCTGATACCGACGAATAGCGAACGGCACGAAGACGATCAGCAAACCGAAAGTCCACAACAGCGACGCGATGACCGGATTCTGCAGTGGCCACGCATCCGGAACCGTCATCGCAGGATTGGTATTGCCGAACAGTTCACGCACCGCCTGAGTCACCGCCGACACCGGATTCCATTCGGCGATCACTTTGAGCGGGCCGGGAAGATTGGTGGTCTCGACAAAAGTGTTCGCGATGAACGACAGCGGAAAGATGACGATGAAACTCGCGTTGTTGAACACCTCCGGCGTGCGGATCCAAAGCCCGACAACAGCCATGACCCATGACAATGCGTACGCGAAGAACAGAAGCAGCGCATAACCGGCCACCGCCTCGAGGAAGCTGGAATGGATGCGCCACCCCACCAGAAGACCGGTCAACGACATGACCACCAAGCTGATGACGTTGATCAACACGTCACTCGATGTTCGGCCGGTCAGCACGGCAGACGGAGCCATGGGCAGCGATCGAAATCTGTCGATGATTCCTTTCTGAATGTCTTCGACCATCCCCAAACCAGTCCAGGTAGCACCGAATATGACCGTCTGCGTGAAGATTCCGGCGATCAGGAACTCTCGATACGACGTGCCCGGGACGGAGATCGCGCTGCCGAACACGTATGCGAACAAGAGCACGAACATGATCGGCGACAAAGTGGTGAACACCAGCAGATCCGGAACGCGCTTGATCTTGATCAAGTTTCGCCTGGCGATGGTCAAACCGTCTTCGAGCGCCATCTGCACGGTCATTTCTGATCCTCCAGTTCAGCCTGGTGCCCGGTCAGTGTGAGAAAGACATCGTCGAGAGTGGGCCGGCGCAGACCGACGTCGAACACCCGAATGCCTCGTGCCGACAGGAGATTCAGCGCTGCGACCAACGCATCGGTACCGTCGTCGACAGGAACGGTGACGCGACGGACATTCTCTTGAACCTGAATGTCCCCCACGGCAAGCGAGCGCAATTCTTCTCGGACGATGTCGAGATGTTCGACCTCGTGCACACTCAGTTCGATGCGCTCACCCCCGACCCGCGCCTTCAGCTGATCTGCAGTACCGCGCGCGATGACCGAGCCGCGGTCGATGACGGCGATCTGGTCGGCCAACCTCTCGGCTTCCTCCATGTATTGCGTCGTGAGCAACAGTGTTGTCCCCTGCGCCACCAGCCCTTCGATGACATCCCAGAGACCGAGTCGCGCACGAGGATCGAGGCCGGTGGTCGGCTCGTCCAGAAACAACACCTGCGGCCGAGCAACCAATGCGCCGGCCAGATCGAGACGGCGGCGCATTCCGCCGGAATAGCCCTTGACCGGCCGATCGCCAGCCTCGACGAGATCGAACTGCTCGAGCAATTCACGCGCTCGTGCCTTACTGCTTCGGGCGCCGAGGTGATACAGCCTCCCGACCATGTCCAAGTTCTCGTAGCCCGTCAGGTACTCGTCGACCGCGGCATACTGACCCGAAGCACCGATCTTGGACCGCAACGCCCGCGCATCCTCGACCACGTCCAGCCCGGCAACCTTGGCGCGTCCACCGTCCGGAATGAGCAGCGTCGTGAATATCCTTACCGCAGTGGTTTTTCCGGCGCCGTTGGGGCCCAACAGGGCCATCACCGAACCCTCGCGCACTTCCAGGTCGATGCCGTCCAATGCCGTGACGTCGCCGTACTTCTTGACCAGCCCCTCGGCCACAATCGCTTCGGTCATGAGCCCTCCCGCATCGGTAATCCGTCGGTAGTCCGTTCCCCAGTGTGACCCAGGAGGCCGACACATTCCAGGAAATTTCGTCAGTTGCCCGGCTGCAATCACCTCCCTGGTTTCGCCGGTGCCTTTCGGCCACGAGGTACGGAACAGACCACACGTCCCAGTCCTGTCCAATACAGCCGATAAATTTCACCGACCTTTCGACGGATATATACCGGAAAGAAAAACCCGAAATTCTTGAACAAAGACCGCTTTCAGGTATTCATGATGAACGCGGCAGCGTTACACTCGTACAGCAAGTGACACTCGGGCCGGTGACAGTTGACTTATGGTGTCGAATCTCGAATTACAAATCAGACAGAGGCCGAAAAGAATTGAATCACCGATTCAGTGCACGCGGGGAAGACTCACACTTCGGGGGATCGAGAAAGGCTGACTGTGCCATGAGTATCAGAACTCGATACATCCGAACTCCGTGGATCCGAAAAACGGCGAAATATTCCTTCGAGACCATCTGCTTCACCCTGGCCGTGATTGTCGCGGCCGCACTGATCGCCGCGTACAACACACAACCGCGCTCCGCGCCGACGTACACGCCGGCCTCGTTCTCGGCGAATCCTGAATCTGCAGCGCTGCCCTTCGACATTCCACCCAAGTCAGCACTGAACGGAAAGTTGGTTTTCGCTCACTACTTCCCGCCCTATCCGGTTTCGATCGACAATGCGAATCCGTCTGGCGATTACTATGCGACACAATATCTTACGGTCAACGGCGAGAACAACAAACACGTTCGCTACGGAGGATTCCTCCGCGATCGGCCGACACCGCGGCAACCCATCGCCGATACGCAGTGGCGCCAACGCGACCTCGAAAACGAAGTTCGTTCGGCAATCGCCGCGGGCATCGACGGATTCTCCGTCGACATCATCGCCAAGGCAACCGACACCAGTTGGTGGGGTTCCACCGTGCCCACCGCCCTGATCAAAGCGGCCGCAGCAGTCGATCCGAATTTCAAGATCATGCTCATGCCTGATATGAACGGCGCGTTCAAAAACATGACCGCAGCTCAAATGGCAGCAGAGATGAAACCGTATTCGACCATGGCATCATCGTTCAAATTGAACGACGGACGGCTCGTGATATCTCCATTCCTTGCCGAAAACAAGACAGCGGGCTGGTGGTCGGAGTTCATCACTCTTATGAAGAATTCTTACGGCATAAATGTGGCATTTGTTCCGGTTTTCCTCGACGCTGCAGCCAACCGGAATTCTTTTGCATCGATCAGCTACGGGATGTCGAATTGGGGTAATCGAAATCCGGCAGGAAATCCGCTCTCGGGATCGAACCCGAACTCTCCGATGGGACTTGCCGCTGCCGCTCACTCCTTGGGAAAGATATGGATGCAACCAGTCGCCTTCCAAGATGTTCGTCCAAGTCAGTCGATCTACGACGAGGCACAGAATTCACAGAATCTGCAGAACATGTGGCAGATTGCGATTGCGTCCAACAGCGAATGGGTACAGCTCGTCACCTGGAACGACTACAGCGAGGGAACGTCGTTCGCGCCCAGCGTCGGCCATGGGCGTGCGTTGCTCGACATGAGTTCCTACGGGTTGTACAGCTTCCGCACCGGCGCCTCACCCGCGATTGTTCGCGACACCGCGTATCTCATCTACCGCAATCAGTCGGTCTCCGCGGTCCCCGTCAATCGCTCTGCTGCCCCTATGACACTGCGCCAATGGTCGTCCCCCGCTCGCGATACCGTCGAAGTCCTTTCCTTCTTGACGGCGCCGGCGGTCGTCAAAGTGACGGTGGGAACCACGACAACCACCTGCAATGCCCCGGCCGGGATGAGCAGCTGCATAGCACCGTTGAAAGTAGGTTCCATCAAGGCTTCTGTCGTTCGCGGCACTACCGAGGTGTCCCGGGTGAGTTCGCACGCTGCGGTAACGGCCACCCCGTACAACCAGAATCTCGAGTACCTGGTTGATTCCAGTCGAAGATAACGGTGACGACGAAGATCGGGTGAGTCCGTCGACTCACCCGATCTTCGTTGCGCCATCGGTTTCGGCTGCAATTGGTAACTCGGGCAGCGATACCGCCCCCGTCCGCTCCACCTTCACTGCCAACGTCACAGCGGCGGCCAGTGCTGATACGCCCGCACCGATCCAGTACAAAACCGCGAACGAATGCAGGGTCGGTACAGCGCTCGCACCGATCACCACCGTTGAACTGGCCAATACCGCTGCCGCAACGGCGCTTCCGGTGGAGGTACCGACCGAACGGAGCAGGCTGTTGAATCCGTTGGCCGAGGCAGTCTGATGGATCGGCGCAGATTCGGTGATCAGAGTCGGCATGGCTGCCAGGGAAAATGCCACACCGGCCGATACCACGGCAGCGCCGATCACGATATTGACCAACGTCGGCGCCAACAGCACACGCAGGACATATCCGATTGCAATGACGATCGCACCCGACGCCAACGTAGCCTTCGCTCCCCATCGCCTCGTCACTTTGGACGACACCGGCGCCAATCCGATCATCAGGACTCCGCCCGGCATCATCGCCAGTCCGGCTTCGGCAGCCGAGAGTCCGAGACCGTCCGCCGACGCCAGGGGCAACTGAAGTTCCTGCGTTGCCGCCAACGCGCTGATGAACATGGCAAAACCGAGTAATACTGCGCAGACGTTCGAAACCAGAATCGGAGCGCGAAGGGAAGTCCGCAGATCGACCAGCGGTGCCGGCGTGTGCAGTTCCCACGGAATCCATCCACAGAGCAAGACCACGCCGGACGCGACCAGAACAAGAACCTCGGGGCTTGCCCAGCCCCATTCGGTTCCTTTCGAAACGGCCAGCAGCAGTGCAGTCATAGCGAGTGTGAGGACCGTGGCCCCCAGAAAGTCGAAGCGTCCGCGACTCTTCACCGCCGATTCCGGCACCACCAGAGGCAAGACGACTATCAGTACTACCCCGAATCCACCAGTGACCCAGAAAAGCGCGGGTAGTCCCCAGTGCGCCGAGATCACCCCAGCCATCGGCATACCGAACATGCCACCGATCCCCAACGTCGCACTCATGAGAGCTACTGCACCACTGAGCTTTTCCGGAGGAAGGACATCTCGCATGATGCTGATTCCGACGGGCAGAAGTGCCGTCGCGAACCCCTGCAACGAGCGCCCGAGGATCAGTAACCAGAAACTCTGGCTGAGCGCAGCAACCATGCAGCCGACGATCATCACGGCAAGACAGACGAGCATCATCGCGCGCTTGCCGAACATGTCGGCGAGTCTGCCGATGAGAGGGGTCGCGACGGCACCGGTCAGCAACGTCGAGGTCACCAGCCAGGAAGCGGTGGACGACGATACTCCCGATGCCGTCGCGAACGCAGGCAGGACCGGCACCACCAAGGTCTGTTGCAGCGCGACCACCACACCGCTCAGACTCAGGACGCCGACGACCCACCCGGTCCGCGCTTTCGCGCGAACAGTCTTGTCCGTCAAGCGTTCGAGCGAGCGGCTACTCCGGCGTCGACAGGAACCACGATGCCACTCATGTGGGCACTCGCGTCTGCGGCGAGGAACAGGACTACTCGCGTGATCTCGAAGGGATCCAGCCAACCGACCGGCTGCGCATGCAGAGTCGCGTACACGGGTTCGACGTCGTCTGCCGTCGGCGATTCGAGGTCAGGCCGCATCATTGCGTACATCATGTCGTTGTGAATCATCGGCGTCGAGATATTCCCCGGCGCAATAGCATTCACGGTCACACCCGAGTTGGCCAGTTCGAGCGACACACTCTTCGTCAAACCGATGACGCCCCATTTGGAGGCGCCGTACGCCGCCATCTGGGTGCCACCGGATCGACCCATCATCGAGGAAATCGTGATGATGCGACCGTAACCACGTTCCGCCATTCCACCTGACACGGCCGCAACGGTGTTGAACACACCGGTCAGGTTCGACGAGATGACTTCGTTCCACTGTGCCGACGTCATCGACGTGATCGGAGCGGGCACGGACACACCGGCATTCGCGACGGCGATGTCGACACGGCCGAACTCGGCTTCAGCGCGGGCAACGAGCGCGTCCATTGCTTCGCGATCAGCAGTGTCTGCCTTGACGGCAATGCACCGACGACCGGTGGCTTCCACCAAACGAACGGTTTCCTTCAGATCCTCCTCGTTTGCGAGGGGGTAGGCGACGACATCACTGTTCTCGCACCGGTCGCAGATCACGATGTCCGCGCCACGCTCCGCGAATGCGACAGCGTGGGCGCGCCCCTGACCGCGTGCGGCGCCGGTGATCAGTGCAACTTTTCCTTCGAAGCTGCCTTCGAGGCTGTTCATGCCGTCTCCTAGTTCGTCGTATGCAAGCGTGCGCTGTACTGCATGCGTACTCCGAACCCGCCCGAAAGAAACAGTCGATCCCGGACAGCGGGAATCCAGCCGATCACTGGTAAACGGCGGTCTCGAATTCCAGGTATCCGTTGATGGATCCAGCGTCCGCGAACGGCAGAATCTGCGTTGCCCAGAACCCGCCGACGCCGGTCTGCCGGTCGATCCAGTAATAGAGGTTGGCAAGACCCGCCCAAGCCAGCGATCCAGCCGGCCTACCGGTGGGTGCCACCTCTTCATTTGTCATGAAGGAGTATGCCCATCCCTTGGGTACACCGGGGAAGAATTCCGCATCGTTGGACAGCGTCGGGAGAACTCCGGGCAACAACCCCACGTGCTGGCCTTCGAGCCCGTTCTGAACGGCTGCAGCTACCGTCTCCGGCGACAACACGCGACCGGATGTGCCCGCGCCGTCGTTGAGCCACATACGAATGAACTTCATGTAGTCGCCGACAGTGCCGTGCAAACCGTGACCACCCATGTGCACCTCGGGTTCGGCCGGAAGCTCGAATCCGATGAGCGGAGTGAGGCTTCCGTCGCTCTCACGCTGATGGATCGGCGCAAGTCGATCCTTCATCGACGGGCTCATCGTGAATGCCGTATCGGCCATCTCGAGAGGTTCGAAGATGCGCTGACGCATGACATCGCCGAGTCGCTGACCTCGAATCGACTCGACGACCTGTCCGGCCCAGTCGATGTTGGTGCCGTACTCCCATTTCTCACCCGGGTCGAAGAGCAGCGGTGTCGTGAGCGCCGCTTTGCTACACGTGATCACGCTGGGCTGCCCATGTTCCTGTGAGAGCCGGTTGTACGACTCGTTGAAGAAGTCGTAGCCGAACCCTGCAGTGTGAAGGAGCAGCATGCGAGTGGTGATGTCACGCTTGGGTTCTCGAAGAACGGGGTTTCCGCCGGCCTCGAAACCGTCCAGGACCTTCAGCTCACCGATGTCGGGAACATAGGTCGCTGCTGGTGCATCGAGATCGAGCAACCCCTCCTCCACGCATTGCAGGACAGCGGTACCGGTGATCGCCTTGGTGGTGGAGAAGAGCGCAAAGGTTGTATCGAGGGTCATCGGAACGCCGGAACCGAGAGTCCGCTCGCCCGCAGCACCCTCGTAGATGTTGCCTTCTCGATCCGTAATCATCGCGACCACACCCGGGACGCGATCAGCCCCCTGAGTTGCTCGCGCCAGCACGTCGTCGAGGCGCTGCTTCGAAAGGGGCTTCCGCGCAATATCTTCGATCGTCACTGCATTTCTCCATCCGACTTGCAACTTGTCTTGTCGAACAGAATGTAACGGCGATCACACACCCGGCTCTGCCTCGAAACGGCAGGAAAACTGTCTCGTTTCGGCAGAACCGGGCAGAGTCTGGAGTCAGCTCTGGGGCGCTCCGATATTCACCAGCCAGGAAATGCCGAATTTGTCTGTACAGGCGCCGAATTCGTCGCCCCACATCTGCTTCTCGAGCGGAACGCTGACGGTACCCGTTCCCGACAGTTGCTCCCAGTACCCGCGCAGCACATCGCCGTCGTCGCCGCTGAGGCTGACCGTGATGTTGTCGCCGGGGTTGTACGGCATGCCGGGCGGAGTGTCGGCACCCATCAGGGTGTATCCCTGATCGGTCTCGAGCATTCCGTGCATGATCTTGTCCCCGCCTTCGCCGGGATTGCCGAATTCACCGAACGTGCTCAGCGCCAGCGTGCCACCGAAAATGCCCTTGTAGAACTCCAACGCTTCACGCGCGTTACCGTTGAAACTGATGTACGGATTGAGTCGAGTTGCCATGACGTACTCCTAGCTCGGGGGGATTGCTGTCACGTTCGATTTCAATCCTTGCAGAACGCTCCGACACGAAACAACGGATCATCGCAGTTCATCGAGTGCGTAAACCGATCGTCATGACCGTTCAAACAACTGCCCTCAGAGTGGGTTCCGAGTCTCGGAAGGCAACTCTCCGAACCGTTTCCGGTAGGCGGCCGCAAACATGCCCAGATTGACGTAGCCCCAGGCGTTTGCGATTTCGGAGACGGTTCTCCCATCGGAACGCAACAATTCGCTGCGTACCCCCTCCAGTCGACGCGCGCGCAATCGTTGCCCCGGCGTGGTGTCTCGGTACCGTCGAAATCCCGCAGTGAGCGCCCGGACACTGACGCCCACCGCAGCCGCGATCTCGGACGCCGTCGGCACCGAGCGCGCGAAGGTATCGATGTACTCCTCCGCCGATCGCACGTATGCCGGTTCGGCGGAGGCGACGTCGGCGCCGAGTTGCAACCCGGCCTGCGTCGCCCACTCGTCGAGAAGCTGAGCCGTGATGAGTTCTTGAACCCTGGCGCCCAGCCTTTCACTCGACATCGCGTCAGGCGACTCTGCAATCGCGCGAACGACGTAGTCCATCAATGCGAGCCAACTCGAGCCACGCCCGCCGATGGTGCACTTGTGCCGCCACAGACGATCGTCGGGAACCGCCCCGTACCACTGCTGGGCGTGGTCGGCGACAAGCTGATGCGGCACAGTGAGATTCAGCTGCAGATGATCCTCGTCGAATTCGACGAAATAGTCGGTCCGACTACAGTCGGCGACAAAAGTCTCCCCCACGGCAGTATTTGCCGCAGCTCCCCGGCCAAGGGCATGTCGGCCGTTGCCTCTGATCGTCGTCAGAACCAGAATGTTTCCGGCCTCAGGAGAACATTCACCGACAGAGACCGGAATGCCGTAGCAGAATCGGGTGACGTCGATCTTGCCCACCGCTGCCGAGTACATGTCCGAAGCCGGCTTCAACCGACTTCCTATCGGCGTGACCGTATACGGCATGTAGATGTTGTCGGACCATTCCTTGATGCGGTCCCAGTCCCGAGAAAAGGCCTGGTGATGCTGCATGGTGGGCCGGCCGGCCGCGTCGATGAGCAAGGCATCCTCGAACATGGTTCGAGTATCGCACCAGGGCCCGGGAAGGTCACGAAAGTGAGCCGACGCGGTCTATGGCTGTACGGCGGCAGATCGTGTTGCAGCAAAAAGCAGCGAATCCACCGCGGTCCCCCGGATCACCATGTGTGCCCTCATCAGCCCCTCCTCCACCATTCCGATTTTGGTGAGCACCGACGCCGACGCCGAGTTCTCCGGACGACACGTTGCCTGCACGCGCTGTGCTCCAAGGCGAGCGAAGGCGAGTCCCAGGACCGCGCTCCCTGCCTCGGATGCGTAACCTCGTCCTTGGGACTTCGGGTTCACGACAAAACCGAGTTCCGCCCGCCGGTGCGCGGCGGATACTTCCCACACAGCTACGGAACCGATGACCGTTCCATCAGCCTTCGACGTGATGGCCAGGGTGAACGTGCGACGTTCGACGAGCTCAGCTTCGAGTGCCGCGTCAGCCAGGAATGCCCTGGTCACCGCGGGGGTGTTCGGCCCCCAATCAACATATCTACAGACGGCAGGGTCGGACGCGTACTGATGGACGGCATCTTCATCCGCGGCAGTGAAATCTCGAAGAACAAGGCGTTCCGTAGTCAACGTGAACATCCAGCGATCCTAGAGCGAGCCCAAAAGCACCTGTTGACTCGAACGCGTGTTCGAGTATGATTTGGGGAGGGGATCGGGGGATTCAATGAGTGTTCTTCTGTCGGACGTGGTGTCGGGTTCTGCGGTGGGGTTGCGCGGACGTCTGTGGCAGTTGTCTGCTTCTGAGTTGCGTGCTGCTGCTATTGAGGCGAGTGCGGAGATTCTTCGTCTCGAGGCTGTTCGGGTGGCGGTGGTGGACGAGTTGTCGATGCGCCGGGATGATCAGGTGATTGCCAGCCGCGGGGTGGGTTGCTGGTTGGCGGCAAACACGATGCTGCAAATCCGGGACGGGAAGAAGATCGCCGCCCTCGGTGCAGCGCTACGCCCGTTTCCGGCAGTGGCGGCCCGATTCGATGACGGGGACTGCTCGTTCGATCATGCCGTGTTGATCGTGGCGTTCTGCGAATCACCACCAAAGGACATGCCTGACGAAGCGCTACCGAAGTGCATCGATTTGTTGTTGGCTGCCGCTTCCGGAGTGGAGGCGACGACCACGAAGGTGCGGAGTGTTATCGCGACCTTGGAGCGCATTTTCGAATCGGATGAGATTCCGCCCGCCGAAGATGTGGATCGGAACGAGTTGCGGATCGCGTCGACGTTGAATGGTCGGGTGGTGGTGCGCGGAGATTTCGATGCCCTCACCGGGGAAATGTTGTTGTCGGCGTTGTCGAATCTGACGATGCCCACCCCGGCACCCGATGGAACCCCGGACGCCCGGTCGGCAGCGAAGCGGACCGCGGACGGGTTCACCGAACTGATCCGCCGGTATCTGGACTGCGCGAAGACCGGTAACGATGGTGGCCAGCGTCCGCACGTGAACGTGCACATCAACGCCCGCGACCTCGCTGAGCATCGGGACTGCGCAGCCGCACCCGCTACTTCTGGTAGTGGAGTGGCTGTGTCGGATCTTGATGTCGGGCACATGCCCTGGCTGGGGCCACTGTCCGTCTCGCAGACCAGACTCCTCGGCTGCGATTGTTTCCTCTCCACCGTACTGCTCGACGACCGCGGGGCGCCGCTCGATGCGAAACCCGGAAAGCGATTAGTGTCCGCCGAACAGCGAGTGGCGCTGATCGCCCGAGACAAAGGCTGCGCCTTCCCCGGCTGCACATGTGTGCCCGCGTGGACCGATGCACACCACATCCGGCACTGGGCCAACGGCGGCCCGACCGTGATGAACAACCTTGTCCTACTGTGCCGTTCACATCACCGGCTGATGCACCGGAAATCGGGTTTCGTCGGAAAATGGGAAATCCGGATCGGTGTCGACAACAAACCCTGGTTCATCCCGCCGACCTCGATCGACGCCGGCCAGCACCCACGGCCCGCGAACACCACCTTCAAAACCTGAGGTAGTACTCCTCAGGCACAACAGAACACGGCCCAGCACCGCATCGAAGGAGACCTCGATGCGGTGCCAACAGGCCATGACGCTTGATGAAGCTGTGCTCACAACGATCAGCGAGTCAGCACAAGCCCTGATGTCGGAACGCCCGTTCCTGCAGTCACCAGTACATTCTCGACGGAGTCGACCTGGTTGACCGAAGTACCGCGGATCTGCCGAACTCCCTCGGCAATACCGTTCATCCCGTGGATGTATGCCTCGCCGAGCTGTCCACCATGGGTGTTGATCGGAAGCTTGCCTCCGAGTTCGATTGCGCCACCGGCGATGAAGTCCTTGGCCTCTCCCCTACCGCAGAAACCGAGTTCCTCGAGCTGCATCAGAACATAGGGCGTGAAGTGGTCGTAGAAGATCGCCGTCTGCATGTCTGACGGGCGCAGCCCACTTTGTGACCAGAGTTGATCGCCGACAAGGCCCATCTCCGGTAGGCCGGTCAAACCGTCGCGGTAATAGCTGGTCATGATGTATTGATCTGCCCCGCTGCCCTGTGCGGCGGCAGCGATAACGGCAGGGGTGTTCTTCAGATCTTTGGCTCGTTCTGGCGAGGTGACGACGATGGCGATGCCGCCGTCGGATTCCTGGCAGCAATCGAGGAGATGCAAAGGTTCAGCGATGAATCGCGAGTTCTGATGGTCCTCGAGGGTGATCGGTTTTCCGTAGAAGAACGCCTTCGGATTGGTGGCTGCATGCTTACGGTCCGCGACGGCGATTCGACCGAAGTCCTCGCTGGACGCTCCGTATACGTGCATGTATCGCTGCGCGACCATCGCGACAAACGATGCGGGAGTACCCAATCCGTGAGGATAGGAAAAGGCGTTGTCCGTTCCCGACGAATTGACCTGAGCAACAAGGCCGGAGTTCACCTGCCCGAAACGCGCACCGGATCGCTCGTTGAACGCGCGGTAAGCGACGACGACGTCTGCGACGCCAGTGGCGACCGCCATGGCCGCCTGCTGAATCGTCGCCGCAGCGGCACCGCCACCGTAGTGAATACGACTGAAGAACTTGAGGTTCGGGATACCCACCGAACGAGCCACTGCCACTTCGGTGTTGGTGTCCATGGTGAACGAGGTAAGACCGTCGACGTCGGCGGGTGTCAGACCGGCGTCGTCCAACGCGGCTTGAACAGCCTCGGCGGCCAGTCGCAATTCGCTGCGACCGGAGTCCTTCGAGAAATCCGTGGCTCCGATTCCGACGATCGCAGCCTTGCCGGACAATGCGCTCATTCAATGTCTCCGTTTTCAATGTCTCCATTCGAGCCCGACGCCGGAAATGCCAGTGTGACCTGCGCAGTGATGTGATCTCCCAGACTGTTCTTGCCGACCACCGCGAGCGAAACGAGATCCTCGTCGTAGGAGGTCACCGTGCCGGAGAGCGTCAAAGTGTCGTATGCGTACCAGGGGACCCCGAGGCGGAGCTTGATCGAGGTAAGTACTGCCCGCGGTCCTGCCCAGTCGGTCACGAATCGCTGCACCAGGCCGGTGTCCGTGAGGATGTTGACAAAAATGTCTTTCGAGCCGCGTCTCTGTGCGAGATCGCGGTCGTGGTGAACATCTTGAAAGTCGCGGGTAGCTAGTGCTGCCGAGACCACAAACGTGGGGTCGCCGTAAATCGAGAGCTGCGGAAGAACTTCTCCCACAGTGATATCCGTCGTCAAAGTCATCGTCACTCCTTCCCCGCAGAAACCGCAGGAACCGCCGAAACCGCAGAAGCCCCAACCGGCTGCCAGGCGTACAAAGTCCAGGGAGTTCCCCCGGTCTCGTCGTCTCCGGGGAAGTCGAGGTAGATCGCCTCCACCTCCATTCCGATCGACACACTCGAGGGATCGACGCCGCGCAATTCGCCGAGCATCCGCACACCCTCAGGCAGTTCGACCAGGGCAACGACGAACGGCAACGACCGACCAGGAACCTTGGGCGCGTGGTGAACGACGAAACTGAAGACCGTTCCCCGCCCTGACGCGACCACGTAGTCGGTCTGCTCCGACTTGTCCTTCCAGATCGCGGGCACGGGTGGGTGCTGCACCGAACCATCCGCACGCAGTTGAATACGCAACTCGTGTGCGGCGACACCGTCCCAGAAGAACTGTGTGTCTAGAGACGCCGTCGGGCGCAGCATCCGAGATGCGTCCAGGTCCGCAGGCACGTCAGTGGAGGGACGCTCACTTACCGGCGGCGCGAACTTCAAGATCCGGAACATCATCTCCGAGACCAGTTCTTCGCCGACCCGCCAGAAGCTACGGGTAGTGAAGAACCACCCTTCACCAAGACCTGTCTTCTTCGGTCCCACTACGTCTTCCAACACCGAGGAGATGGTGACTTCTTCACCCGGCTTCAAATAGCGGTGGTAGATCTGATCGCAGTTGGTCGCGACGACGGACGTGAATCCGGCCTCGTCGAGAATGTCCGTCATCCGGCCCAACGGATCGTCGGCTTCTCGAATTGCCCCCAGACCGCGCATCGTCCATACCTGCGCCATCGCCGGCGGCGCGACTATTCCGTCGTGTCCGGCGGCGCGGGCGGCCGATTCGTCGACGTAGATCGGGTTCTCGTCACCGATCGCCTCGACCCAGTTGCGGATCATCGGCAAGTTCACGGGGTCCCGGCCGGCGCGAGGAGCGCTTGGCCCGTCCTCTCGAACCCGCTCGGCAGCAGTGAGAATGGGATCTGACACGATTTGTTTCCTATCTCGGAACGCGGGGAAGCTTCAGGCCGGCGGTGGCGATCAATTCGCGCATCACCTCGTTGACTCCACCGCCGAAGGTGATCACCAGGTTGCGCTTGATCTGCATGTCCAGCCACTCCATGAGATCAGCCGTTTCGGGATCGATCGGATTTCCGTACCGTCCGACGATCTCTTCCGCGAGTCGACCGACTCGCTGGATGCGTTCGGTCGCAAATACTTTGGTTGCCGAAGCGTCGGCAATGTCCACCGACTCCGAATCACTCGATGCCACTTGCCAGTTGAGCAGTTCGTTGAGGCGATACGTCGCGTGAATCTCGCCGAGCGCGCGTCGTACGTCAACGTGATCAAGCAGGTTTTCACGCTTGGCCCAATCGAAGACGTGGTCGTAAATCCCTGCGACGCGACCTGCCGGCCCGAGCATGACGCGTTCGTGGTTGAGCTGCGTCGTGATCAGGCGCCAACCCTGATTCTCTTCACCCACAAGCATGTTCGCCGGAACGCGAACGTCCTCGTAGTAGGTGGCATTGACGTGATGCGCACCGTCGCAAGTGATGATTGGTGTCCAGGTGTAGCCGGGATCTTTGGTGTCCATGATCAGGATGGAGATGCCGCGGTGCCGCGAATCGGCAGACCCGGTTCGCACGGCGAGCCACACGTAATCGGCGTCATGCCCGCCGGTGGTGAAAATCTTCTGACCGTTGACGACGTACTCGTCACCGTTTCGTGTCGCCGAAGTACGCAGGGCTGCAAGGTCGGTGCCGGCTTCCGGTTCGGTGTAGCCGATCGCGAAGTGCACTTCACCGGCGAGGATCGCGGGCAGGAATTTCTGCTTCTGCTCCTCGCTGCCGTACTTCTGCAGAGTCGGACCGACGGTCTGCAACGTCACCGAAGGCAGTGGGACATCCGCCCGCACAGCCTCGTTGACAAAAATCTGCTGCTCGACTTCACCGAACCCACGTCCGCCGTACTCCACCGGCCAGCCGACGCCGAGCCAACCGTCCTTGCCCATACGACGGATGACCTCACGATAGGTAGGGCCATGCCGCTCCACACGCATGATCTTGGCCTCCTCGGGCGAGATCAGCGTCGAGAAGTAGCGTCGAAGTTCAGCTTGCAATGCGCGCTGACTGTCGGTCAGATCGATGAACACCGGGCCCCCACGAGGTCGAGTCGCTGCGAAGCGCCGCCGAGCAGGCGCGCCAAGTCTTTTGCAGTCGAGTAGTAACGATGAAGCGGATACGTGACGTCGACGCCCAGACCGCCGTGCAGGTGGTGAAGCACCTGCATTGTGGCGGGTACTTCCTGGGCGATCCAGTACGCCATGACGTCGAGGTCCGACTGGGCATCCAGGCCCTCCGACACGCGCCAGGACGCCGACAACGCCGCGACGTGAAGAGTCCGCGAGGTGACATAGGCGTCGGCGATCTGCTGTGAGACCGCCTGGAACGTGGCGAGCGGCTTGCCGAATTGCTCGCGTGAGCCGACATGTGCCGCAGTGAGATCGACGGCACCGGACACCAAACCGTCTGCAACGGCTCCGATACTCGCCGTAGCGATCCGGTACAGCGTCTGGACGGCTTCCTCGCCGGCACCGAGAAGTTCACCGACTGCCTCGTCCATGGTGACTGCGAACTCCGGACTGCCGGACGCACTGGGTGTCGGCGTCAATGCGACGCCGGCGGCGGTCGGATCGACAAGAACGACTCCGGCGTCGGTGGGCACAAGAATTCTGTGTGCACTCGCCGCGAAAGGCACGGCAAGCACCGTCCCGCTGACGCGATACCAGTCGCCCGACTGATGGGCGGTGGTCGACGGCTGCGCCGGGAACTGCTGACCCGGCTCACCGAGCGCCGCGGTGAACACCCGTCCGGCAATGACTCCGGTGAGCAATTCGTCCTGCTGAGCGTCGGTCCCCAGAGCGACTATGGGGAGTACGCCGAAGCCGAGGGTTGCGAGAGCCGGAATGGGAGCGGCGGCTCGGCCGACCTCGACGAGAAGAGAGCCGACGTCGGTGACCGAGAGCCCCTCGCCGCCCAGACGCTCGGGCAGTGCCAACGTGAGCAGGTCGGCTTCGGCGAATGCCGCCCAGAGCGCGTCCGGCTCCAGTTCGCGGGCAAGGAGCGCGGTAGCCACCTCGGCTACCGCTTCCTGGGTTTCATCGGGAGTGAAGTCCACGCTGGCAATCCTGTCTCTGATGTAGAACGTGTTCTAGTTGTATCACCAACGTGGACATTTCTAAAGGCCTCTACTCACGCCGTCTAATCACGGGGCAGGCCCAGAATTCTCTCCGCGGCGACGGTCAACAGAATCTGCGTGGTTCCGCCGGCAATCGACAGGCATCGCGTGTTGAGGAACTCACGCGAGAGCGGACCCTCCACCCATCCGGCTGGGCCACCCAATTCCATGGCGAACTCTGCGACATTCTGACGCTGGCGCACGCCCACCAGCTTGCGGACGCTCGACGCCGGGCCCGGATCCTGACCATCCAATTGCCGCAGTGTCGTGCGCAATTCCAGCAACGAGCCCACCATGGCGGTTCCGATCAGCCCACCGAGCTTGTCTGCAACCACAGGATCGGGATCGCCCGCCAGCTCGAGCAATTCCTCCATCGCACCGCCGAGCGAAGAGCCCCCGCTCATCGCGACTCGCTCGTTGGCGAGGGTCGTTCGGGCCAGTTTCCAGCCTCCGCCGAGCTGGCCGACGACGCAGTCGTCCGGCACGAAGACGTCGTCGAGGAAGACTTCGTTGAACAGAGCATCGCCGGTGATCTCACGCAGCGGCGAGATCCGAATCCCGGCCGTCTTCATGTCGAGAAGGAAGTACGTGATGCCCTTGTGCTTGGGAACCTCGCGATCGGTTCTGGCGAGGCAGATGGCCCAGTCAGCTTCACGCGCAAGCGAAGTCCAGACTTTCTGGCCGTTCAGCTTCCAACCGCCGTCGACCTTCTCCGCGGTCGTACGCAGCGCGGCAAGATCCGAACCTGCGCCAGGTTCACTGAAGAGCTGACACCAGGTGATCTCACCCTTGAGCGTCGGTGTCGCAAATCTTTCGATCTGCTCCGCACTGCCGTGCTCGAGGATGGTGGGAACTGCCCACCACCCGATCACGAGATCGGGCCGGCCGATACCGACGGCCGCCAACTCTTCCTCGATCAAAATCTGTTGCGCGGCCTTGGCGCCCCGGCCGTACGGCTTCGGCCAGTGCGGCGCAAGGTAGCCCGATTCGGCCAAAGCGTTGCGCTGTTCGGATTCGGGCAGCGCCACCAATTGCGCTACCTCTTCGCGAATGTCGGACCGGTCGGATTCCAGCTCACTCAAGTCGATCTGAAGGTGACGCCGTGCACCGCCGATCGTCAATTCAGCGACCCGTGCGCGCCAGCGGGACGATCCGCCCAGAATCTGCCGGAGCGACAGTGCTCGGCGAAGGTAGAAGTGCGCCTCGTGCTCCCAGGTGAATCCGATGCCGCCGAGCACTTGAATGCAGTCTTTCGCCGTGTCGACAGCGGCGTCCAGAGACACCGCGGCCGCCACCGCCGCCGCGATCGGAAGTTCGTCGCCCGACTCGGCAGCGACCGCACCGTCCCAGGCGACAGCTCCGGCGTTTTCCACTCGGCACAGCATTTCGGCACAGATATGTTTGATCGCCTGGAACGAACCGATGGGCTTTCCGAATTGTTCGCGAATCTTCGCGTACTCCACCGCAGTACGCAGACTCCACGCCGCAATTCCGGCAGCTTCGGCAGCCCCAAGTACCGCCGCTAGATCGGAAACCGATCCTGGCGCAATGTCATCGAGGATTCGGTCGGCGTCGACCGTCACTCGGTCGAAGGAGACTCGCGCCAGTGGTCGCGACTTGTCGATCGTGTCGACCGCTTCGTAGGTCACACCTTCGCTGTCTCCGTCGACGAGAGCCCAGACGACACGCGAGCCTTCACCTTCGGACACCACGCATGCCGACACGAGGACCGATACGCCCGAGTCTCCACCCCAGGCGTAACCTCCTTCGCCATGAAGCTCGATGCCGCCGGACGCATTCGCCGTTGCCGCAACTGGACTTTCGTCCAATACGACGGCACACGGCAACGCGCCGTCGGCGAACATTTCGGACCAGCGTTTGGCAGCGGGCGACGAACTACGCCCAACCACCAGAGCTGCGAGCGCAGTCGTGAGAACAGGACCCGGCACGAGTTCGATTGCCGCCTGCTCGAGCATTGCTGCGAGATCGACGATTTCGGCTCCGGCTCCGCCTACCGATTCAGGAACGGCGACGGAAAATATCCCGAGAGACGCGAACTCGGACCATTTCTCCCGCCACGAAACTGCTGGTCCACGGCGTACCATGTCCATCGGCGTGGCCGAGCGAGCCCAGGCCTCTATCGATTCCTGGACCGCCCGCTGTTCATCGGTCGTGGCGATTGTCACAACTGGTTCCCGCCTCTCGATAAGTGACACAATTGTTTAGAACGTGTTCTAATATGACACCTGGCCAAGAGTCAAGGCGCGAAGGAATTTGTCGATGACCACAACATCCCGATCCCGCTCCAACGCGGTTGCTTCTGCAACGCTCGGGGACGACGATCTCAGCTCCAACGCGCAACGTGAACGCCGCAAGCGGATTCTCGACGCAACCCTCGCCCTGGCGTCCAAGGGTGGCTACGAGGCTGTTCAGATGCGCGCCGTGGCCGAGCGCGCCGACGTCGCAGTCGGAACGCTCTATCGCTACTTCCCGTCCAAGGTTCACCTGTTGGTGTCCGCTCTGGCACGCGAATTCGAGAAGATCGATTCCAAGGGCAAGATCCCACCTGGAACCAGCCCGCTCGAGCGGATGCAGCTGATCCTCAGCCTCATCACCCGCGCGATGCAGCGCGATCCGCTCCTCACCGAAGCCATGACTCGCGCGTTCATGTTCGCCGACGCCTCCGCAGCGGCAGAGGTCGATCAGGTGGGCCAGTTGATGGACCGCCTCTTCGCACGAGCGATGACCGAAGAGGAGCCGACCGAAGAGCAGTTGGCAATCGCGCGCGTGATCTCCGATGTGTGGCTGTCCAATTTGGTGGCCTGGCTCACGCGACGTTCTTCGGCTACCGATGTCGCCAATCGACTGGAATTGACGGTTGAACTGCTGCTCGGTGACGGAACTCGGAAACCCGAATAGACATCCTTTGTCGCATCTGTCATTTTTGCACTGATCTGGCAGAAACGTATCGAGCCAGGAGTCGCTGCATCACCTAGATTTGAAGAGGTGAGCGCACAAGATCTGTCCATCGAACTCCGCCGAGCGCTGTCGGGCGTGGCACGCACGCCGCGTCTGCTCGTAGCCTCCGACTACGACGGGACGATGGCACCCATCGTCGCCAACCCGGACAAGGCGTATCCCCGCGCGGAAACGGTGCGTGCGCTCCGCTCCCTCGCCAGCCTGGCGTCGACGACTGCTGCCGTGATCTCGGGCCGCGCCCTCAAGGATCTGGCGGCGCTGTCCCGGCTTCCCGCCGAAGTGCAATTGGTCGGCAGCCACGGCTCCGAGTTCGACATCGGATTCGTTCACGCGATCGACGCCGACGCCAGGAAACTGCTCGACGAGATCGTCACCGAGTTAGGCCGAATTGCCGCCGATACCCCCGGCGCAACTGTGGAGAAGAAGCCCGCCAGCGTCGCCTTGCACGTACGCAACACGAGCGCCGACGACGCCGAGAAGGCGCTCATCGCCGTTCGCACCGAATCGGCCCTCTGGCCGGGTGTTCAGGTCACCGAGGGTAAGTCGGTGGTCGAGTTGGCGGTCATCGCCACCGACAAGGGCCACGCACTCGACTTGATCCGCCATCAGGACGGCGCTACCGCTGCCGTCTTCATCGGGGACGACGTGACCGACGAAAAGGCGTTCAGCAGGCTGCAGGGGCCGGACATCGGAATCAAGGTCGGCAGCGGGGACACCGTCGCCGACCATCGCGTCGACAGCACCGAGGATGTCGCTGCTGCTCTGGCGTTCCTGCTCGACGAGCGCCGTACGTGGCTTTCCGGTGCCGACGCTCCGCCCATCGAGCGACTCTCGATGCTCGCCAGTCCGCGGACCGTCGCTTTGGTGACCCCGGATGCGACGCTGACCTGGTTGTGTCACCCGGAACCGGATTCCGCGGCGGTCTTCGCGCACCTTCTCGGCGGAACCGGGGCCGGCCACTTCTCGGTCGGGCCTCGCCGCACAGCGTTGCCACTGAGCCAGAAGTACATCGACAGCACGATGACCGTTCAGACCCGCTGGGCGAGCCTGTCCGTCACCGACTACCTCCCGCACGACGTCCCGCAGGGACGAACCGACCTGACCCGCATCATTTCCGGTCAGGCCGACGCGATCGTCTCGTTTGCACCCCGTCCCGAGTTCGGCCAGGGTCAGGTCACGCTCGAGGTCGTCGACGAGGGCATTCGGGTCCTCGGCACCAACGAGCCGTACGTGCTCCGCTCCCCTGGTGTGCTGTGGAACATCGCCACCGACGGAAACCAGCAGACTGCCCACGCCATCGTCGAGCCGTCCAAGGGTGACGTCGTACTCGAATTGCGCTGTGGAACAGAAGAACTCGGCCCTTCCGAAGTTCCGGAACTCGAGCGTCGAGCGACCTCGGAGGCATACTGGTCCGATTGGGCCAAGACGCTCGAACTGCCGAAGCTGAAGCCGGACTTGATGAAACGCTCGGCGCTGACCTTGCGCGGGCTGGTTCATGCCGATTCCGGTTCCATCATGGCCGCCGCCACAACATCCCTGCCGGAAGAGATCGGCGGAGTCCGCAACTGGGACTACCGCTACTGCTGGTTACGCGACGCCGCCCTCACCGCAACAGCTCTCGTGAGCGTCGGATCCACCGATGAAGCCGAGAACTACCTCGACTGGGTCCACCGCGTGCTCGAAACGCTGCCGGGACCCGAGCGCCTGCACCCCCTCTACACGCTCTACGGGACTTCGCTACCGCCAGAGGCCGTCATCGATTCACTTCCCGGATACGCCGGCTCCAGGCCGGTCCGCGTCGGAAACGCCGCGAATCAGCAGGTTCAACTGGACGTGTTCGGCCCGATCGTCGAGCTGATCGTCGAACTGGCGAATGCACGCGAAAAGGCCGGTGCCCCCGATCCTTTGAGTGACCGCGACTGGGAACTGGTGTGCGCCATGGTCGAAGCAGTGCAGCGGCGCTGGTTCGAACCGGACCACGGAATCTGGGAAATTCGCGACAACCCGCGCCACCACGTCTATTCCAAGGTGATGGGTTGGGTCACCGTCGACCGCGCCGTCGATCTTGCTACCCGCTTTTCTCGCGAGGCTCTGCCCGAGTGGGCGGAACTGCGTGACCAGATCGCCGACGAAGTGCGACACAAAGGCTGGAAGGACGACGTCCAGTCGTACACCGCGGCCTACGACGGTACCGATCTCGACGCCGCTACTCTGCACATCGGACTGTCGGGACTGATCGATCCGACGGATCCACGCTTTGCTGCAACCGTCGTAGCCACCGAAGCTGAACTACGCAGCGGCTCAACGGTATACCGATACCATCACGACGACGGTTTGCCCGGCATCGAAGGTGGGTTCCACCTCTGCGCCGCCTGGCTCGTCGAGGCCTACCTACTGATCGGACAACGCCTGCAAGCAGAGGCACTGTTCGATCAGTTGGTCGCGGCAGCGGGTCCCACCGGACTACTCGCGGAGGAGTACGACCCCATCGCGGAACGCTCGCTGGGCAACCATCCCCAGGCGTACAGCCATCTGGGATTGTTGCGGTGCGCGCAACTCCTGGCGTGAGCGCTACCCCTTGATCCGACCTGATGTTCGCCCTGCCAGTAGTTCGGTGTCGAGCATCTCGACTATCGGAACGCCGGATCCAGACGGCGACATCAGGAGCGCACCGGCGCGCCGGCCCTTCTCTTCCTGGGGCTGGCGCACCGTTGTCAGTGATTCGCGCAGCGCCTCGTCGACGCCGTCGAATCCGGTGATCGACAGTTGGCCAGGTACATCGATGCCCTGCCAGCGCGCCCAGTCCAAGGCGCCGAGAGCCAGCACGTCGGTGGTACAGACCAGTGCGGTGATCTCAGGGTTGGTCGCGAGAGCTTCCGCCGCCGCCGAGTGCCCGGACTGCGATGTGTGGACGTACCGCTCGATCACCGTGAGTGAGAGTGGGTCCATGTCGGACGCCACCATCGCGTCGCGCACTCCTTCGATCCGCTCACGCTGGACGTGGAAGTGCGGGGACTTGAGTCGTTCCTGGCTGACAACGCCGTCCATCCGGTCGCGCCCCAGCCTCATGCAGAGCACGCCGATGTCACGGTGGCCGAGCCCGATGAGGTAATCGGCGACCTTGCGCATGGCAGCGCGGTCGTCGATGCCCACGAGGGATGCACCGGGAATCTCGCGCGGCTGGTCGCACACCACGATCGGAATGTGACGCTCGAGCACGGCAGCGAGATACGGATCGTCGTCGGCCACGGAGTAGACGACGAAGCCGTCGACGCCCGCCTGCTGGACCACGGCTGCAGCATCCACCTCGTCGCGGCCGGGCCCGGCCGGGATGAGCAGCAAGCCCTGGCCGGCGTCCTCACACGATTCCGAGAGACCGGCAAGGAAGCTCATGGCGGCCGGGTCGCGGAACGAATAACTGAGTGCTTCGGTGAGCAGAAGACCGACGGCACCGGCTTTGCGAGTTCGCAAGGAGCGGGCGACCGGATCGGGTCCGGGATATCCGCGTCGCTTGGCCGCTTGGAGCACTCGATCCCGCAGCTCGACGGAGAGCTGATCGGGTCGGTTGTACGCGTTCGAGACTGTAGTTCTCGACACATTGAGCTCGGCGGCAAGCGACGCCAAAGTGGCTTGACGGCGTGGCTGACGGGACCGGGGCATAAACGGACGTTAGCCGTAGTGCCCGCAGACGGCGCGTTGGGGCTGAACCGAAGGTGAACTACCAGCGACTATGCGCTAATGTGTAACGGTAACGGTTTCCAATAGCATTTAGCCCAGCCTTTGTTCAGGAGAAAAGCACGTGCGTTCGTCGTCGAAATTCCGCACCGCCACCGCCCTCGCGGCCGTCTCGGTCGCCGCAGCATTCGCGCTCACCGCGTGCAGCTCCAGCTCGTCGAAAGACGAAGGCATCACCGTCGTCGCATCGACGAACGTGTGGGGCGACGTCGCGCAGGCCGTCGCCGGCGACAAGCTGACCGTGACGTCGATCATCAACGAGCCATCCGCGGACCCGCACTCGTTCGAGGCGACTCCCGCCGATGCCGCCAAGATCACCGACGCATCGCTTGTCGTCTACAACGGCGGCGGCTACGACCAGTTCATCACCGACGTCCTCGACGCGGGCAAGGGTGAGCAGAAGACGGTCAACGCCTACAACCTGCTCGACGGCGGCATCCACGCCGGCGAAACCGCGGGCGAATCGCATGACGGTCACACCCACGGCGCAGTCAACGAACACGTCTGGTTCGATATTCCGACCGTCGACGCCGTCGCACATTCGGTTGCCGATCAGCTGAGCGCTCTCGATCCGGACAACGCGGCGACCTACGAGGACAACGCGAAGGCATACAGCCAGAAGCTCGCCGGCGTCACAGCGATCACCGATTCCATCGCCGCTGCCCACGCAGGCGCACCGGTGGCGCAGACCGAGCCGATCGCGCACTACCTCCTGGTCGCAGCTGAACTGAAGGACGCAACTCCCGAAGAGTTCACCAGTGCCATCGAAGACGGCAACGATCCTTCACCGGCCGCAATCGCCGCAACGCGCCAGCTCCTCTCGGAGAAGCAGGCCCGCGCACTGGTCTACAACATCCAGACGCAGGACAAAGTGACCCAGGACATGCGCACCACAGCCGAAACCGCCGGAGTGCCCGTCGTCGAGGTTACGGAGACTCTCCCCGAGGGCCTGGACTACATTCAGTGGCAGACGCAGACTGCGGAGTCGCTCGCAAACGCCCTCTCTGCCCAGTAATTATTTGCCCCACCATTTCCGAGAAGAACCGATCGGCTTGTGACAGAAACTTCCGCGAATACTCCTGTGCCCCCTGGTAACACCGTGCCTTCTGGTAACACCGTGCCCGCTGTGACGCTGAAGGACGCTCGATTGTCCTTCGGTGCCCGCACATTGTGGGACGGGCTCGATCTCGAGGTACAGCCAGGTGAGTTCATCGCCGTACTCGGGCCGAACGGGTCGGGCAAGACCTCGCTCCTGAAGATTCTGCTGGGCCAACTACAACTCAGCGGTGGTAGTGCACAGATCGTCGGTACGCCGGCACGGGCCGGGAACTCACACGTCGGGTACATCCCGCAGCAGAAATCCATCGACGACGGCCTCCCGCTCCGCGGCCGCGACCTGGTAGGCCTCGGCGTCGACGGTCACCAGTGGGGTACGGGCCTACTGCGCCGGGGGCGTCGCCGCAAGATCGTCGACGACGCCATCGCACAGGTCAGCGCCCAGTCGTTTGCCGACGCTCCCATCGGTTCCATGTCCGGCGGTGAGCAGCAGCGACTGCGGATCGCACAGGCTTTGGTCGGCGACCCGCGGATCCTGCTGTGCGACGAGCCGCTGCTCAGCCTCGACCTCGCCAACCAGCACCTGGTCTCGACGCTGATCGACAAGCGTCGGCGCAGCCATGACACCGCAGTGCTGTTCGTGACGCACGAGATCAATCCGATCCTGCCGTTGGTCGATCGAGTGCTCTATCTGGTGGACGGCAAATTCCGGATCGGGACGCCGGCCGAAGTGATGACGTCCGAGGTTCTCTCGGATCTGTACAACACCGACGTCGAAGTGTTGCAGGTTCGTGGCCGCCTCGTCGTGATCGGCACCGGAGACGCCATCGACGCGCTCGGCAGCGCAGGCGGACTACGCCCGGGAGAAGGCGTTCACCATTCTGATGAGGATCACCACCAGTGAGTAACAAGTTCACCGACGCGATGTCGCGGATGTTCGACGTGTCCGCCACCGTCGACCTACTGCAGTACGACTTCGTCCAACAGGCGTTGATTGCCGGTGCCATCCTCGGATTGTTGGCAGGCATCATCGGGCCGCTGATCGTGAGTCGTCAGATGTCGTTCTCGGTGCACGGAACGAGCGAGCTGTCACTGACGGGTGCATCCGCCGCACTTCTCGTCGGTGTGGGCGTCGGCTTCGGCGCCATCGTCGGATCCGTGGTCGCAGCTGTGCTGTTCGGGCTGCTCGGAGCCAAAGCGCGGGACCGAGATTCGGTGATCGGCGTGATCATGGCTTTCGGTCTCGGCCTGTCGGTGTTGTTCCTCTGGGCGTACGACGGTCGCACGGGAACCAGCTTCTCACTGTTGGTCGGACAGATCGTGGCGCCGGGGAACAGTGGTCTCGAACTTCTGCTGCTGTGCGCGGTCATCGTGATCGGCACACTCGGATTCATCTACCGCCCTTTGCTGTTCGCAAGCACCGACCCCGAAGTTGCTGCAGCTCGCGGTGTTCCGGTTCGGGCACTGTCGATCGTGTTCGCAGTGTTGGTCGGCATCACCGCAGCACTCGGCGTACAGATCGTCGGTGCGCTGCTGGTGATGTCGCTGCTGATCACCCCCGCAGCGGCCGCCGCGTACGTCACGGCAAGCCCACTCAAGGCCACGATCCTCTCCGTCGTGTTCGCCGAACTGGCAGCCGTCGGCGGCATCCTTCTGTCGCTGGCACCCGGCGTTCCCGTCTCGAGTTTCGTCACCTCGGTCTCGTTCGTGATCTACCTGATATGCCGACTCTTCGGATCCGCACGCCGCAAGAATGCGGGACGGATTCCGGCGCACGCCTGAACACCGAGAGCCCATACCTACCTAGAATCGAGGTATGGGCTACAGCGTTGATCTGAACAGCGACCTCGGCGAGGGCTTCGGAGCCTGGACCCTGGGCGACGACGACGCCATGCTCGAACTTGTCACCAGCGCGAACATCGCCTGCGGATTCCATGCCGGTGACCCGACAACGCTGTTGGCGACTTGCGAATCCGCAGCCACCCGCGGCGTGCGGATCGGCGCGCAGGTGGGTTACCGAGACCTCGCCGGTTTCGGCCGACGCTTCATCGACATGTCCCCGAAAGACCTCACCGCCGACGTCATTTATCAAATAGGGGCACTCGACGGTTTGGCTCGTGTCGCCGGATCGCGGGTCACGTACGTCAAACCCCACGGCGCGCTTTACAACGCAATAGTCCATCACCGACGGCAGGCGCGGGCTGTGGTCGCCGCCGTCGTTGCCTACGACAGTTCGCTACCTGTTCTCGGACTACCTGGTTCGGTGTTTCTGGAAGAGGCGCGCGAAGCCGGCCTCGACGTGGTCGCCGAGGCTTTTGCCGATCGCGCGTACACGGCAGAAGGCACTTTGGTCCCCCGCACCGAGTCGGGCGCCGTTCTGAACGACCCGGCGCTTGTTGCAGAACGGGTTCGGCGAATGGTCGTCGACGGCGAGTTGGATGCGGTCGACGGGAGCACCCTCAAAATCACCGCGGAGTCGGTGTGCGTACACGGTGACAGTCCGGCAGCCGTCGACATGGCCGCAGCGATCCGCGATCTCCTCGAATCCTCCGACGTCGAGATCACACCGTTCACATGATCACGATCCTGCCAGCCGGTGAATCCGCAGTCCTCGTCGAATACGACGAACTGCCGAGCGTGCTGGGCAACTTCAGGGCTCTCGACGCCAGTCGGATCCCCGGAGTGATCGATCTGATTCCCGCGGCGCGAACCATCCTGATCGAGTACGACAACACGATTACCGGACACAAACTCGTGGAGAAATGGGTGCGTGGGGCCGTACCCATCGAACTCACAGCAGATGAGAGCGGGCCTGCTGTCGCGATTCCGGTCCGCTACGACGGCGACGATCTCGTCGAAGTGGGCAAGCTGACCGGACTCGGGGTCGACGGTGTCATCGAGGCTCACACGTCTGCGTCGTGGACCGTCGCATTCATCGGTTTCGCCCCCGGCTTCGCGTATCTGACCAGAAACGAGAGAAAGCTCGAAGTTCCACGTCGATCGGACCCGCGCAGGCAGGTCCCGGCCGGTGCAGTCGGGTTGGCCGGACCGTTCTCGGGCGTCTACCCGCGTAGCTCCCCGGGCGGCTGGCAGTTGATCGGAACGACGGAACTGTCGGTGTGGGATGCCGAGCGCCGCCCGCCGGCGCTGCTTCTACCCGGCACCACAGTCACCTTTGTCCGTGCATGATTTAGGTGCAAGGATAATTTTGGTGTCTTCACCGCGTTGTTGCGGGACAATGGATTCATGGCCTGGCTCGAGGTAGTGCGTACCGGCCCGCTCGCCACAGTTCAGGACCGCGGGCGGAGAGGCTACGGCGCTCTCGGGGTCGGCAGATCCGGCGCCGTCGACATGATCTCGCACGACAGCGCGAACAGACTCGTAGGCAACACTTTTCGAGCAGCAACCATCGAAGTCACCACTGGGGGTTTTGCGATGCGGGCCGTCGGTTCGATGACGGTGGCAGTGACAGGCGCGCGGGTGCCGCTGGTCGTCGACGGACGGCCGGCACCTGACTACGCGAGCATCCACCTGGGCGGTGGCAGCATTATCGAATTGGGTTACAGCACAACCGGGTTGAGAACGTATATCTCTGCACGCGGTGGCGTCGACGTCCCACAGGTACTCGGCAGCAGATCCACCGACACACTCTCCGGGCTCGGGCCGCCGCCGCTCGCCGCCGGCGATCTACTCCTCCTCGGGGCAGAGGAAGGGACGTGGCCCACCGAAGAGTTGATTCCACCGCCCGCACCTGCACTCGGCGCGGTTCCGATCGAGATCACGCTCGGCCCCCGAAATTCCTGGTTCACCGCCGCATCCGTTCACGCGCTCCTTCACACCACGTGGAAAGTCACCGAACACACCAACCGAGTCGGGGTCCGGTTACAGGGCCAAGGGCCTTTACATCGCTCACGCACCGAGGAATTGCCGAGCGAAGGCGTCGTGATGGGATCCATCCAAGTGCCGCCAGGCGGCCAGCCCGTCGTGTTTCTGGCAGACCATCCCGTGACCGGCGGATACCCGGTCATCGCCGTCGTTTCCGACGCAGGGATTGCATCGCTGGCACAGCTGCGGCCCGGCAGCACCATTACCTTGAAGGCCACTACCAGGCCGTCCTAGCGCTGATAGTCTCAGCCGCGCCAGCAATGCTGCCGGCGGCGCTCGGCCGTCGCCAGAACCTGAAGGACTTTCACACTATGAGCCCTAAGAGCAGCACACTTGCTCTCGGAATAGCGTCAATGATCACTGCTGCACTCGTCCTGTCCGGATGCAGCAGTTCGGAAAGCGGCGACGCTGTCTCCAGTGATACCAGCACCAGTGAGACCACTGCTTCCGAAAGTTCTGCATCCTCGTCGTCTGCCGCTGCCGCGACGCCGACCTTGAGGGACGGAACACCGTTCATCGGTGAGCGGACGACGATCGAAACCGGCGACGACCCCGAAGCGCCGAGCATCAGCGTCAGCCTCCCGCCGAGCTGGACTCACGGCGAGAACATCCCTGCCGGCGTTACGGATGCGTTGTCCAGCAACAGCCAGGAACCCAGCGGTTTCATGCCGAACACCACTGTGACGGTCGAAAACCAAGGCACCGCAACAAAAGACGAGGTTCTTGCCGCTGCGCGTGAAACGATCGCCACCCTCGACGGATGGACCGAGGTGAAGTACACCGAGATCGACGTCGACGGACAGCAGGGGTTCCGCCTCTCCGGAACCTGGACCGCCCCAAACCTGGACGTTCCGCTCTACGCCGTCATGACAGTCGTCGCTTACCAAGCCGACGACAACTCGCCGGTCTACCTGGTCAGCTTTGCGAATCAGTTCACCGACACGACGAACATGCAGACCTCCAACCAGGTGGAGGAAATCAACACCTCGATCGAATTCGGCTGAGCACCTCATGATTTGAGCGCTTGATCACCGACCAACCGCGGCGGGCCGAGACTACGACAGTCTCGGCCCGCCGTTTCACAATTCTCGGCTAACTCGAGCCGAACAGTCCGCTGAGGGAACCGAGGCCACCACTCAACGAGCCGAGCGATCCGGTTCCGCCACCGGTTCCGGGGCCAGTGGGATCAACCGGATCAACGGGATCAACGGGATCAACGGGATCAACCGGGTCAACGGGATCGACCACATCCGCGGCGCGGACAGTGATGGACGGGCCCAAGTTGGCGAAATTCGCACTCGACTGGAATCCGTTGCCCATCACCGTGGCACCTACCGCCAATCCACTTCCGTACACGGTTCCCGGCGCACACGAAGCAGTGACCGTGTAGCTGGTCTTCATGGTCACCGGTTTGCTGCCGTTGTTGATCCAGCCGGCACTGGTCACCTCGAGCGTCGTGGCTGTCAGTTCCGGCGTTTCAGTGGTTTCGGTCATCGTCCCGCCAACGTGAAACTTCGTGACCTTCGCCGAGCCCGGGACAAAGGTCAAGCATGCGGCATGCGTCTCGGTGAACCTGCTGATATATCCGTCGATTCCGCTCTTCTTCGACACTGTCGTGTAGGTGATCGTGTCACCGATCTTCGGGGACGCATTATCCACGGTGCGAGTAAATGTGTAGGCACCAGAAGTTGCCGTCTCGGCAGTCGCGACTCCCGCACCCAGCGCGCTTGCGCCCACAGCAAGAGCAATCACCCCCAAACCAGCTCCAACGGTGGACAGACTACGATTCCTGGATCCAAACTTTGCCACGAACAATCTCCACTCTGTGTGGTTCCAGGACAACCGAATTCATTGATTACTGGAACTCGTTGCAATCCGACTCTCGAAGTACGATACAGTCGACCTGGACATTCGCCCAGCTTTTCGCCGGATTGGTCGCCAATCAGTTAACAACAGGCAATCAAGGTCGAAAAAGTCCTCTCAATTCGGACTTTTCCGTAAATTCTGCCGAACTGACACATAGGCAAGCGTCCGATAGGTTTCAATGGTTACCACGGCGCAACCTTTGAAGAGTCATCCCCATCGCCGTCAGCGTGAACCCCTCGAACGGAGAATTTCATGTCACGTTTCTCAATGCGCAAGACACTCACCGGAATCGCAATCGCTGCACTTGCAACCAGCGGGCTCGTAATGACCGCAGGCACCGCGAGCGCCGATGCCACCCACCCGTCCTCGGCAACGGTCAACTCCTCCAACGTCCGGATCACCAAGAGCATCGTCGGCGACGGCGAAGTTGCACCCGGCGGCAAAGTCACCGTGCGCACGGTCATCTCCACGACCGGCCACCCCGAGCGTTACGTCGACCAGTTCGTCGATCGCTACCCCGCCACGTTCAAATACATCCAGGGCACGGCGACGGTCAACGCTTGGCATTTGATCGGCGGTCAGAAGACCGAATCCGTCACGCCTTCGGTTGACACTGCCGCCCGAACCGTGAATGTGCCCAGCACCGGTTGGCTGATCTCGCCCACAGGCAGCAAGACCGTGACGATCGAGGCGCAGTACCTCGTCGCCGACGATGCACCGATCGGTTCGTACCAGGAAATATCGAGCTCGATCGGCATCTCGACGTTCAACACCGAGCAGAACATCAGCGGCGTCTACGCCAAGATCCGCGCCAAGAACCCCGGTGAGGCTGCCGCATCGGGCTCGGCAGATCTGGGCTTCGGCTCTTCTGACGGCGAGGGCGGAACCGGTTCGGCCGGCTCCTCCGTCCTCGACAACCCGGCCGGCTTCATCTCCGACATCATCAGCGGTGTCCTGGCCAACGGCAGCTGATTCACCTGCTCCACCTGTAAACACTCCGTCGGGGAATGTGATCGAGGGTGGCATCGAGTCTTCGGACTCGGTGCCACCCTCGGTCTTTTGTCGCGACCGCTCTCCCTCGTGCCCTGGATCAAAGAACCAAATAGGAAAGCATTACCTAAGTCATTCGCGGTATGATCCACCGATGAGTTCCACAGGATTTCCGTACTGGGCTGTGCCGGCAGGCCGGTACGTTCCGCTCCCCTTCGCCATGACGACGTCCACCATCGGGCGCGATCAGAAGCGCGCGTGGCGTGAGATCCGCCATCCCGAGCACGAACTCCTGTGGGGCGCTTCCGGCGAGATGAGCGCGTACATCGACGACGTTCGTTGGCAGATCCCACCGACGGTCGGCATGTGGATTCCGGCTGGAACTCCACGGCGCATCACGCTCGGCGCATCCACCGAGGCTCGCTTCACCTATTTCCGGCCCGAGTCGTTCCCCCACCCGTGGACAAAACCCGCGATCATCGGCATCGACGACGTGGTCAAGACGATGCTCATCCATCTGCACCAGCGAAACATGCCTACCGAGGCTCGCTTGCGGGCGGAATCCGTAGTCTTCGACACGCTCGCGCCCATCGAGGCGGCTGATGTCGCAGTGCCGATGCCCGCCGATCCCCGGGCCCTCGCCGTTGCACGCCGCTTGATCGCCGACCCCGCCGATCAACGCGGGCTTGCCGATTGGGCCTATGTGGTCGGTGGAAGCCCCCGTACCCTGAGCCGCGTGTTCTCTCAGGGAACGGGGATGTCCTTCACCGAGTGGAGGATTCAAGTTCGCGTCCGCGCCGCGATGTCCTATCTCGCTGCGGGCGTTCCTGTTTCGACGGTTAGCCGTCGCGTCGGATACGAAACCCCCAGCGCCTTCACCAGCGTGTTCCGCAAGGTCACCGGGCGAACACCGAAGAACTATTACTCGGACGCGTGCGAATTGTCAGCCTAGCTGGTCAGAAGCCGTTCATCTTCGAGACCAGTTCGGCGAAGGCATATTTGACGCTCAGCGACGTGGGCGAAGCCAGTGCCATGACTCGGGCCAGACCGAGCTGCTGAATCAGCCTGCCGTCCTTGACTGCAGGCAGGTCGGCAAACAACTTGTCCCCCATCAATCCGGGGAGCCCCTGACCACTCGCGTCGTTGAGCACGATCACGTCCGCGTCCAGTTCGTTGTACTGTTCGCGCGATGCAGTCACCGACCCCTGGGTGTCCCCGCACAGCTCTGCGCTTCCGGCCGACTGCTTCAGTCCGAGCTGGGACATCAGGATGACTCTGCCGTCGTCGGCGCAGTAATTGGTGAGGCCGTCGATGTTTCCCGAGAGGAAGGTCAAGGTTTTCCCGTTCAGATTCGGGGACCCAGCAGCCAGGTCGGCTATGGAATCGTCAGTTTCCTCGATCAGCTCAGCCGCCCGCTTCGGTTGTCCGAGTACTGAACCGATGGTCGACATCTGCTCCTGCCACGTAGTCGCCCATGCGGTCTCCTTGAACGGAATCGTGGGTGCGATCTGAGAAAGACGTGCATAGTCGTCTTCGGTGATTCCCGAGACCACCGCGATGATCACGTCCGGCTCCAACGCCAGGATCTGCTCGAAAGGCACACCGGAAGTGCTGTCGAGCAACGTGGGTTCGACGTCGCCCAACAATTCTTCGTCCCACGGCAGGATTCCGTTCTCCAAGCCTGCCCCACTGAACGACTCCATGGCGACGGGCGTCTTGCCCAGTGCCAGGACCGAATCCTGGCTGTTCCAGCCGATGGTCACGATCCGCTGAGGTTCGGTCTCGATGGTGGTCGAGCCGTACGCGTGATCTACGGTGACCGGCAGCGCACCGGTCTCGGCCAACTGCGTCGTGTCCTCCGACGCTGTTGACTCGGTGCTGCTCTGGCAGCCTGCGAGCAGGGCAATCGCGGCCAACGCAGCCACTATTCGGGTAGTGCTTTTCATCTTCTGTCAGCTCTCTTCGCAAACGTACTTGTTTCGACCAGGCAGGTATATCGAGACCTGATCCCGGTAATGGGGTGTCGATACTCCATCTGTCCGCTGCCGCGTAGCCCTTGGCATCTGCGAGCACTTTCCGCACTCGCTCCGGCTCTACCGTAGAACTGCACAACGAGTGTTCAGATCTGGGCGAGGAGTTTCACGAGTGTCAGCGCTGCCCGAAACTCGTTCCGGTCCGATGGAGATGATCAGAGTCGGATCGTTCTCCTCCGGACGCGGCCCGCGACTGGTTGCAGCCGTCACCGGCCAGGCGTCGTATCAGGTAGCTCAAGCCCTCATTCCGGTGCTGATCGGTACCGTCGTCGACCGTGCAATCGGAAAGTCCGACAGCACAGCACTTCTCGTATGGCTTGCTGTGTTGTGTGCTCTGTTCGTGGGACTTGCTCTGTCGTGGCGCATCGCGGTTCGCCTGAACACGCAGGTCTTCGTCTACGGCGAACACGACCTACGATTGAACGCTGCCAGACGGGTCCTCGATGCCAGAGGCATGCAAGCTCAGCGCTCGACGGGTGAAGTTCTCACCATCTCCACCTCGGACGCCTCACACGTCTCGGGCTTCTCCTGGGTTGTCGCCGAACAGGGCTCAGCTTTTGCGGGGCTCGCCGCGGCAGTGATTTCGCTTGCCTTCGTCTCGTGGCCGCTCGCACTGATCGTCGTACTCATCACTGCTGCGCAGCTCGTATTCATTCACAAGATCAGCGGTCCACTGGACGAGCGTGTGTATGCAGAGCAGAAGAAGGCAGCCGAGGCAGGCATGCTTGCAACTGATTTCACGCTTGGGTTACGAGTACTGAAGGGTTTCGGGGCCGAGCCCACTGCCCTGTCGCGATACGTCAAGGCGAGCCGGGCGTCGATGAAAGCAGCGATCCGGACGGTCAGAGCAATGTCCAGTCTGACCGCGCTCAATTCCGGGGTCTCCGCGTTGGTGCTGGCGTCGGTCGCACTTGGAGCCGCGTGGATGGCGCATCAAGGCACGATCACCGTGGGCAACTTCGTCACCGTTGTCGGCTTGAGCAGGGTCATTGCCGGTCCGATGGAAACTCTGGGGTTCTTCGGTGCAGAACTCGCTGCCAAGCGAGGCTCCGCACGCAGGCTGTCCGAACTCCTGGCCGAGCCGCACCTGATCGAATCGCCGCCCTCCACCGCCCCGATCAGCGCTGTCAGAAGTGAAGACGCCCTGCTGATTTCGACGGACAACGGAACCGTCGTCTCAGCTCGCCGCGGCGAGGTGGTGGGCGTGCGCGCGGACGATTCCGCTCACCGACTGGCACGCCAACTCGCCTTTCAGACTCCGCTGGACCCTGACTGCTACTTCGTATTCGGCACCGATGCAACCGAACTCGGTCCGGACGGAGTTCGCGATCAGGTGTTCGTGTCCGCTCATGAAGGAACCGTGTTCACCGGCACCGTCTTCGACAATCTGGCTGCACCGAACGTCGACTCGTCGGCAATGACGTCATCTGCGCTCGACGACGTGTTGACGCATCTGCCCGACGGCCACCTCTCCGAGGTAGGTGAGCAAGGAAAGAAACTCTCCGGAGGTCAGCGCCAACGCCTTCTCCTCGCCCGCGCTTTGCATCAACCCCAGCCGATCCTGGTCCTCCACGAACCCACCACTTCCGTGGACTCTGTCACCGAACATCGAATTGCACACTCACTGAGAAACTTTCCCGACAAGGCCATTGTGGTGATCACCTCGAGTCCGACCTTGCTCCATTCGTGTGACCGTGTCGTCACGATCGACCACGCCGCTCGGGACGGAGACTCACTGTGACCGACACCCTTCCGGATGCATCTGCTGTTCCGGCTACATCTGCCTTGCCGATCGCGTCGACCACACAGACGGTCCGCGCATTGATCGCACTGCTTCGGCCACGGGGGCGAGCGCTCGCACTCACGACCGTCGTACTTCTCTCCGCTACGGCCTGCGGCCTGTCCACCCCGGCGCTGCTCGGGCTCATGGTCGATGCAGTCACGGAGGGCAAACCGTTTGTCTCACTTCTGCGTATCACCGCATTCATGCTCGGCGCAGCGGCAGCAGGAGTTGCGCTGACTTGGTGGAGCACACAGCTTCTCGCGAATGTCGCGCAGAACGTGCTGGCCGATCTTCGTGAGGACGTGTTCGCCGCCACGCTCGCGCAGCCGTCGTCACTGGTCGAGGATGCCGGAACCGGTGATCTGATTTCCCGGGTCTCGGGTGACGTCGAAGCGGTAAACACCGTCATCGCGCGGGTGCTACCCGCAACGGTGTCCGCCCTGTTCATGATTTCACTGACGCTTGTCGGTGTGGGAGTGATCGATTGGCGATTCACCGTGGCGATCGTTGCCGTTGCGCCGATTCACTATTTCGCTCTTCGTCATTTCCTCCGACGCTCCGGACCCGTCTACCGACGCTCTCGCGCTGCGCAGGCCAGGCGGGGACAGCAGCTCATCGAAACCCTGGGTGGTGCAGGTACTGTCACTGCCCTGCGTCGAACCGACGAGCACATCGGCCGAATCGCCGAGACCTCCGAGCATGCCATCAGCTTCGACATGCAGGCAGTTCGACTGCGCACCAACTTCTTCGCTCAACTCAACGGCGCCGAACTGCTCGGACTGGCCGCGGTCCTGAGCGTCGGCTACTGGCTCGTGACCACGGGGTCGGTGTCCATCGGGGCCGCTACCGCCGCTGCGCTCTACTTCCACAGTCTGTTCAGCCCCATCGCGGTATTTCTCTCGAACATCGACGAATTGCAGGATGCGGGTGCCAGCCTGGCTCGCCTGATCGGTGTCACCGCGATGCCCGGGCGTCCCGCGAGCATTCCTGCCTCGGCGCGGTCCGCACCCATCGGAGTCGACGTGGAGCGGGTTTCTTACTCGTACGACAACTCCACCCCGGTGATCGATTCGATCTCGATCTCGATCGCACCGGGGGAACGAATCGCCGTCGTCGGCAGCAGTGGTGCCGGAAAGACCACACTCGCCAAACTGATTGCCGGCATCATTCCCGTCGGGGACGGGCGAATCACCGTCGACGGCACACCGATTGACGACCTGAGTGATGCCGAACTTCGGCACAAAGTCGTCCTGGTCAGCCAGGAAGTTCACGTGTTCGTCGGGACGATCGCCGACGATCTCCGGTTGTGCGCACCAGATTCGGACGATGCGAAGATCGCCGAAGCCGTCGAAACGATGAAAGCTCAATGGATCCATGAGCTTCCGGACGGGCTCGAGACCAGGGTCGGGGCCGGCGGGTACCAGTTGACGGCGGCACAGGCACAGCACATAGCCCTCGTCCGACTGGCTCTGCTCGATCCGCCCGTCGTCATTCTCGACGAGGCGACTGCCGAAGCCGGAACCACTGCAGCAGGTCTACTCGATCAGGCAGCCGAGCTCGCAGTCACCGGCAGGACTGCCGTGGTGATCGCACACCGCCTGAGCCAAGCAGTCCGCGCCGATCGCATACTCGTCATGAGCGGTGGCCGCGTGGTCGAGAGCGGGACACATGACGAACTGATCGGCGCGGACGGTTCCTACGCTGCACTGTGGGAAGCCTGGTCGGTACGGAGCTAGAACCCCGCCAGGCTCACCTGAAAGCCGTTACAACTCAGCTGCTACGACGCCTGCGGGCGATGTCCGCCAGGACGACTCCGGCGGCAACCGAGGCGTTGAGCGACTCGACCGGACCGGCCATCGGAATCGACAGGATCGCGTCGCAGTTCTCGCGGACGAGGCGCGAAAGGCCCTTGCCCTCGGAACCGACCACGATCACCACAGGACCGCTGCCGTCGAAATCGTCGAGAGTGGTGTCACCTTCGGCGTCGAGACCGACGACCTGAACACCCTTCGACGCCCAGTCCTTGAGCGTGCGAGTGAGGTTGGTTGCCCGAGCAATCGGCAGACGAGCGGCAGCACCGGCGCTGGTACGCCAAGCGACAGCACTCACGCTCGCGCTACGACGCTCCGGAATCACGACGCCGTGTCCACCGAAAGCTGCGACCGAGCGCACAACGGCACCCAGGTTGCGGGGATCGGTGATGTTGTCCAGCGCGACGAGCAGAGGGGGCTCGGCGTGCTTACGTGCCTCGGACAGAAGATCGTCCGGGTGCGCGTAGCGGTACGGCGGAACCTGCAGAGCGATGCCCTGGTGAAGACCGTTGGCGCTGAGGCGATCCAGATCCGAGCGCGGCACCTCGAGGATGGAGATACCGGCGTCGGCAGCCCGCTGAACGGATTCCTTCAACCGGTCGTCGCTCTCGGTACCGACAGCCACCCACAGCGCCGTCGCCGGAACACCCGCGCGCAGGCACTCCACCACCGGGTTGCGACCGAGCACGGTCTCGGGACCGTCGAGAACCTTGCGGCCCGGACCCGGACGGCCACCGCGGCCCTGGTTCTGCTTCTCGTCGGCCCGGGCGGCGCGCGCTGCACGCTTTGCCGCTGGGTGCTTGGTGCGTGCCTCGGCGGGAGGCGTAGCACCGCGGCCGGCGAGACCACGCTTGTGCTGGCCACCGGAACCGGCAACCTGGCCCTTCTTGGTGCCGCCCTTACGGACTGCGCCGCGCCTGCTCGAGTTTCCAGCCATTGTTACTGCCCTGCCTTAAGGGACCATTCGGGTCCGTCGGGAGTATCGGTTACTTCGATACCCGCCTTGATGAGGCGATCGCGGACCTCGTCCGCCACCGCCCAGTTCTTTTCCGTACGTGCCTGCTGCCGACGATCGAGATCGGCCCGCACCAACACGTCCAAAGCTTCCATTGCCGTCTCGGTGTCGCCACCGGACTGCGTCCAATGCTCGTCGAGTGGGTCGACGCCCAGGATCGCGAGCATGGCCCGCACCTGACCGGCAGCCACCCGAGCCGCGTCGAGATCACCGGCAGCGAGCGCGGAATTACCCTCGCTCGCCTTGCCGTGAATCTCGGCCAACGCGATCGGCACCGACAAGTCGTTGTCGAGAGCCGCCGCGAAACCTTCGGTCCACGTACCGAGTTCGACGCCACCCGCACGCTTGTGTGTGCGCAGGACGAACGACTCGAGCCCCTGGTAGGACTTCGCGCTTTCGTCCAACGCCTCGTCCGAGTACTCGAGATTGGAACGGTAGTGCGCACTACCGAGGTAGTACCGAAGTTCTTGCGGACGAACCTTCTTGAGCACGTTCGGCACAGAGAGAACGTTGCCCAACGACTTGGACATCTTCTCGCCACTCATCGTGACCCAGCCGTTGTGCAACCAGTACTGAGCGAAATCGTCGCCGGCGCACTTGGCCTGCGCAATTTCGTTCTCGTGGTGTGGGAAGACGAGATCGCGTCCACCACAATGGATGTCGAATGCGGCCCCGAGGTAGAACTCCGCCATGGCCGAGCACTCGAGGTGCCAGCCCGGACGGCCAGGTCCCCACGGTGTCGGCCACGAGGGCTCACCGGGCTTGACGGCCTTCCAGAGGGTGAAGTCGCGAGGATCGCGCTTGCCCTCGGCCGCACTCTCGCCCTGATGAACGTCGTCGAGTTTGTGGCCGGACAGTGCGCCGTACTCGGGGTAGCTCTGCACGTCGAAGTAGACGTCGCCGCCCGCCGCGTACGCGTGGCCGTTCTCGATCAGGCGTTCCATCATCTCGACCATCTGCGTCACGTGACCGGTGGCCCGCGGCTCGATGGACGGCGGCAGCACACCCAGTTGGTCGTAGGCCCACGTGAACGACCGCTCGAACGTCGCCGCCCACTCCCACCAAGGTCGACCGGCGCCGGCGGCCTTGTTGAGAATCTTGTCGTCGATGTCCGTCACGTTGCGCACGAAGGCAACGTCGTTGCCGTGCGCCAACAGCCAGCGTCGCAGCACGTCGAAAGCGACGCCGCTACGAACGTGTCCGATGTGAGGATCGCCCTGAACTGTCGCCCCACACAGGTACACCGATGCATGTCCGGGGGCCAACGGAACAAAATCCCGAAGGGCCCGCGTACCGGTGTCGTATAGGCGCAGGGTCACGACCAGCGATCTTACCTGTCGTGTTCGGTTGTCATGACCAACGCGGTGGCCATGGCGGCGATCCCCTCGCCGCGACCGGTCAAGCCGAGCCCGTCCGTGGTGGTCGCGGACACCGAAACAGGCGCGCCGAGAATGTCCGAGAGCACCTTCTGCGCCTCGTCGCGTCGCGGCCCGATCTTCGGTCGGTTGCCGATGACCTGCACCGCGGCGTTGCCGACGGTGAACTGGTTCTCTTCGAGCAGTCGACGAACCTCGGCAAGCATTCGAGCGCCGCTCACGCCGTCCCATTCGGGCCTGCCGGTGCCGAAAACCGAACCGAGGTCGCCAAGACCTGCGGCGGAGAGCAACGCGTCACAGAGCGCGTGGACGGCGACGTCGCCGTCCGAATGCCCCGAGCACCCGTCTGCTTCCTCGAACAGCAACCCGGCCATCCAGCAAGGTCGGCCGACCTCGATGGGATGAACATCCGTGCCGAGACCGACGCGCATCTATTTTCCGTCCTGTGAGTCCGCGCTCAACTCTGTCTCCGAGATCAGGAGCGCCCGTGCAAGGACGAGGTCGAGCGGAGTGGTGATCTTGAAGGCGAGAGCGTCGCCGGGAGTCGTCTGCACCGAAACACCGAGACGCTCCACCAGAGCGGCGTCGTCGGTCGCGGCGACATCACCGGCGTCGTACGCACTGCGCAGGACGTCGGTGGAGAAGCCTTGAGGAGTTTGAACCGCACGCAACTCCGAACGCAGAGGCGTTCCGGTGACTGCGCCGAGTACGTCGACCGACTTGATCGTGTCGGTAACCGGGAGTACCGGGATGACAGCGGAGCTGCCGGCTCGGAGAGCGTCGACGACGCGCGCGATCAATTCCGGTGGTGTCAATGCCCGCGCGGCGTCGTGCACGAGTACAAAATCTGCGTCGCCGGCAGCACTGAGACCGGCTCGAACCGAATCGGTTCTTTCGGCACCACCACCGACGACGTCGACGTCCGATGCACGACCGAGGTCGGCCACGACGGATTCGACCAGTTCAGGCGGCACAATGACAACAACGCGGTCGATCGCTCCGGATTTCCGGAGTCCATCGACCGCGCGTGCAAGCATCGTGCACCCACCGAGTTCGACAAATGCCTTGGGCAATTTCTCGCCCAATCGCACTCCCCGACCTGCGGCAGGTACCAGGGCTACTACTGCCACTGTCAGCTTTGTTGTGTTGCAGTCAGGACGCGGCCGCGAGGACCTCGTCGAGAATGGTCTCTGCCTTCTCGGTGTCAGTGCCCTCGGCGAGCGCGAGCTCTCCGACGAGAATCTGACGAGCCTTGGCGAGCATGCGCTTCTCACCAGCGGAAAGCCCGCGGTCCTGCTCACGACGCCACAGGTCACGAACAACTTCCGCAACCTTGTTCACGTCACCTGAGGCAAGCTTCTCGAGATTTGCCTTGTATCGACGAGACCAGTTGGTGGGCTCCTCGGTGTGCGGTGCTCGCAGAACCTGGAAAACCTTGTCGAGGCCTTCTTGGCCGACCACGTCACGAACTCCGACGTACTCTGCGTTGTCTGCAGGAACCCGTACTGTGAGATCGCCTTGAGCGACCTTCAGAACCAGGTACTCCTTCTGCTCACCCTTGATGGTGCGGGTTTCGATAGCTTCGATCAGCGCCGCACCGTGATGGGGGTATACGACGGTGTCTCCGACCTTGAAAATCATGTGTCCCGTGCCCCTTTCGATTCCACTAGTTTAACACGTGAAAGAACCGACCACTCATCAACTGTGCAGGTCAGGGGCATCCTTGCTCGAGCGTAGGGGTTGACAGGGCTTGTTGTACGTGCATTCAACTGGTCTGGAGCACCCCTGCATAACCGACTGAAAGCCCACGCAGACAACCGTTGTGGCGACCCGACGGCCAGCCCGCGGGACCTTATCTACTACTCTGCCTAGTGGAGTGCGAACCTGACGCCGTGGAGGACAAATCGTGACTGCTATCCGTAAGCCGACTCGTCGAGTCGCTACCGCCATTGCACTGGCTGCAGGCGCAGCCATCGCGCTGTCCGCTTGCGGTTCCGGACAGGTGAGCCAGACCGCCGTCCAGCAGGCCGCCGTGAACGGCAACAGCGCCAACCTCGGTGAGATCGCACTGCGCAACGTGCACATCGCCTACCCCTCGTCCGAGGAATACAGCATCGAGCCGGGCGGCAACGCCGTGCTCGCGTTCACCGTCGTGAACGACAGCGCCGAGACCACGGACAAGCTCGTCAGCATCACCACCGATTACGCAGCACGCGTCATCGCAGGTGAAGAGGTAGGCGGCTTGACGATCAAGCCGCAGACGTCGCTGCAGGCCGGCCAGCTGCCCGCAGGCGAAGGTGCCGCGACCGAGGCAGAGACCCAGATCAAGAACAACGAAGAGAACGACGACGCACCCGCTGCGCTCACTCTCGTCGTTCTGCAGGACATCAAGGCAGGCGTTCGCCCCGGCTTGACCGTCCCGATCACCTTCAAGTTCGAGAAGGCCGGCTCGGTCACCGTCGACGTGCCGGTCGACGCAGGCCCGCAGCTCGAGCGCAACGAGTCGGACAAGTCGCCCGACGTCGCAGAAGCCGGGCACTGAGCGCCGAATCACCAAGGCGCACACTGCGCTTCGCAGAACAACTTCAGAATCACACTAGAGGCGGGGTCCATGTCGGACCCCGCCTCTAGTCTGTCCCGGTGGCCAAAGTGAAATCGAACTACCGCTGCTCCGAATGCCAGTCGGTAGTGCCCAAGTGGGTCGGTAGATGTCCGGACTGCGATTCGTGGGGCTCGATGACCGAGGTCGCGGTAGTGGCACCCGTCGCCAGTCGCGCCGGCGCCTCACTCGCCAAAGCGGGATCGAGCGCCGTACTCCCTACGACGCCGGCCACGCCGTTGACACAGATCGACAGCACCTCGACGCAGGCCAAGCCCACCGGGATCGGCGAGTTGGACCGCGTCCTCGGCGGTGGCGTCGTACCTGGTTCGGTGGTGCTGCTCGCGGGCGAGCCCGGAGTCGGAAAATCGACGCTACTTCTCGAGGTCGTCTACCGCTGGGCGATGCGCAGCGCGGATGATCGAGCGTTGTACGTCACGGGCGAAGAGTCCGCCGGTCAGGTCCGACTTCGGGCAGATCGCACCAACTCTGTCCACGAACGGATGTATCTGGCGGCCGAATCCGATCTCGCGACCATCCTCGGCCACATCGAGCAGGTCAAGCCGACCCTGGTCATCGTCGACTCGGTGCAGACCATGCTTGCTGCCGACGTCGACGGAGTCGTCGGCGGCGTGACTCAGGTCAAGGCTGTCACCAGCGCCTTGACCTCCCTGGCGAAGGCCAGTGGAATCCCGGTGCTTCTGATCGGCCACGTCACCAAGGACGGCGCCGTCGCCGGACCGCGCTCGCTCGAGCATCTCGTGGACGTGGTTCTGCACTTCGAAGGTGACAAGCACTCCACGCTGCGCATGGTCCGCGGCGTCAAGAACAGATTCGGTGCGGCCGACGAGGTGGGATGCTTCGAGCTGAGCGAGCAGGGCATCAACGAGATCAGCGATCCGTCCGGCCTGTTCCTGCATCACCGCGAAGAAGCCGTGGAAGGCACTGCCGTCACCGTGATGATGGACGGTAAGCGACCGCTACTCGGTGAAGTTCAGGCCCTCGTCGCCGCCACGCCTCTACCGACACCTCGTCGAGCCGTCAGTGGGCTCGACACCGCCCGTGTGGCCATGGTTCTGGCCGTGTTGGAGCGCCGCGTCGGGGTGTCGATCTCGAAGGCCGACGTCTACGCGGCGACCGTCGGCGGTATGCGGATGACCGAGCCGGGTGCCGATCTGGCTCTTGCCATAGCGGTCGCTTCCGCTGTGAAAGCCAAACCTGTCCCCAAGGGGCTCGTCATCCTCGGCGAGGTCGGACTCGCCGGAGAGGTTCGACGAGTTGCCGGTGTGAACCGACGGCTGATCGAAGCTGCCAGATTGGGATTCACCAGCGCCATCGTGCCGGTCGATTCCGGCCCGAACATTCCCGGCATGCGCGTCAACGAAGTAGCGAACCTGGCCGAGGCACTCGCCTATGCCGGATTGATGGGCGGCAAACAAGCCCCGTCTCGCCCAAAGCTCACTCCGGTGAAGTGACCGGCCTGCGGCCGACTACCGCGTCAGACCGACGAGGTGCCGAACGGGGAAGTCGGTTCGCCGTCCACGAACTCCTTGGTCTTGGCGAAGTGTTCCGACGTGATGGTCAGGAACAGTCCGCGGGACGTCCCCACCACCGTGTCCGGATCCGCTGTCGGACCTTCGACGATCACCGCTTCCGCGCTGGTGTAGACCTTGCGGCGCACAACGCCGTCGATGCGAGCCCGAAATTCGAGCACCGATCCCAACGGGATGGGCCGGGCGAAGTCGATCTCGAGGTGCCCGGTCACCACCGGCGAGCCGAGAGCCATGCATGCCATGCCTTGCGCCTCGTCGAAAGCCGTCGACAAAATACCGCCGTGAATGACCCCCGGACCGCCCTGATACTTCTTGGCGACCTCCAGACGGCCCGTCACTTCCAACCCGTCACCAGCCCTGAAACTCATCGCCATTCCCGCAGGCTGGTCGTCGCCGCAGCCGAAGCATTTCGACCAGTGCTGAGGCAACTTCTCGCCGGCGGCCGGAAAGAATTCGACCGGCTCCGGGACAGTCAGGTCATCAGGCAGGGTCCAGGTACTACTCATGGATAGGTAATCTAAACGGGGATCAGTCCGGCGCAGGCATCGGACCCGACCGAAGTGACATCGACCTCAGCAGGGAGTTTCTCAATGATCAGTGCGATGGCGGACACACAGTCGTCGTCGGCATTGCGAGAGACCATCGCCAGGTTGGCGCCGGGTACCGCTTTGCGAGACGGGCTCGAACGAATTCTGCGCGGCCGTACCGGCGCGCTGATCGTCCTCGGATACGACGAGGAGATGGAAGCGCTGTGTGACGGCGGATTCAACCTCGACGTGGAGTTCGCACCGACCCGATTGCGCGAGCTCTCGAAGATGGACGGCGCGGTAGTCCTCTCGACGGACGGCACACGCATCGTGCGCGCCAATGTCCAACTGGTTCCCGATCACAAGATTCCCACCGTCGAATCCGGCACCAGGCACCGTGCCGCCGAGCGCACGGCAATTCAAACCGGCTATCCCGTGGTCTCGGTCAGTCAGTCGATGTCGATCGTCAGTGTGTACGTCGGTGGTATCCGGCACGTCATCGACGGCTCGGCCACCATACTTTCGCGCGCCAACCAGGCCGTCGCGACGCTCGAACGATACAAAGCGCGACTCGACGAAGTGACACGGCAACTGTCGGTGGTCGAGATCGAGGATTTCGTGACTCTGCGCGACGCGTTGACCGTCGTACAGCGACTCGAAATGGTTCGCCGTGTGTCGATCGAAATCGAGCAGGATGTCCTCGAGCTCGGCACCGACGGTCGCCAGCTGGCATTGCAGCTCGAAGAACTGGTCGGCGACAACGACATTGCACGTCAACTGATCGTTCGGGATTACCTTGCCGGCCCCGAACCCATCGGCACCGCGGCGATGGACAACGTCCTCGTCGCACTCGATCGCGTCACCGACGCCGACCTACTCGATCTCACGACTCTTGCGCGTGTTCTCGGTTATCCGGGCACGATCGAAGCCCTCGACACTCCGATGACTCCTCGCGGATATCGCGTACTGATGCGTGTACCTCGATTGCAGTTCCATCAGATCCACCGGTTGGTCGGATCATTCGGCACTCTCCAGTCGCTGCTGGCCGCTACGGCTGCCGATCTGCAGTCGGTCGAGGGCATCGGCGGGCTGTGGGCCCGTCACATACGTGAGGGACTTTCCCGGCTCGCGGAGACGTCGATCACCGGATCGTTCAACTAGCGGGCCTGTTCGGGCTTGCCCGCTCTCACGCGATGTTGAACGGCTCCGGGGAGCTTCGCAGTGCGCCGAGCTGACCGACAACCGTGTACGCGCCTGCGCCCACCGGATTGCGCTCGGGGTTCTGCGCGGTCGCGCACTCGGGGGTCGACGTCGTGGCCGACCAGGCGACCTTGAACGCAGCTTGCTCGCCGGGAGCGAGATTGCGCACGTCAGCGGCGGGCTGCGGGTAGCAGTCGACGTTGGACCACAAACGGGTCTTGCCGTCGATGCTGTAGACGAGCACCTGCTGAAGGCCGCCCGCCAGATCTCGATCACAGGGTGCCGAACCGATGTTGGTGATGACGATCGTGAAGGACGGCTCTTCACCAGGAGCGAAGGTCGCCTTGTCTGCGGTCGCCTTGACTGCCAGCGACGAGTCCGCGCACTGACCAGCCGGGACCGGAGCGCCGGTGGTCGACGAGGACGATGCCGACGTCGACGATCCCGAAGCCTGCGTGCCCGAGCCACCTGATCCACCCGCAGCACCGCCACCCGAACCACCGTTACCGTCCGGCGCGTTGGAGCCGGAAGGGTTGGGGGTGAAGGAGACGTCCGTCGTCAGCGAGGAACTCGCAGCGGCCGAATTGGCCTCAGGAGTATCGCTTCCACCGCCGAAGAGGGCGGACGCCGCCCAGATGATCAACGCCAGTGCAATGACGGCGGCACCAATGGCCAGCGCCCGGCGACGCCAGTAGATCTCGGGGGGCAGTGGTCCATTCGGTTCCAACACGGACTCAACGGTAGTTGGCGCAGGGTCCACTAACCGTCAGCTGAGGCGGCGTGTCGGTACCCATTGTCTGCTACCGGGTATCACTGCCCCGAAAGATCTAACCCTCGACGGTCTCGACGCTCTCGCCGATGTCGCCGACCGCGCCCTGAACTCGCATGTGACCGTCGGACAATGTGTACGTGACGCCGACGATCGCGCACGCACCGTTGTCCACCTTGTCTGCGATGATCCGCGACCTCTGCATGATCAACGAGCCGGTCTCCACTACGTGTCGACCTTCGAGTTCGTCGACGGTGGACAAGCCTTCGTTGCGACCCATCAGGATGGACGGAGCAACGCGCTCGACCACGCTGCGAATGAAGCCGTCGGGAACCGCACCCTTGTCCAGGGCGTCGAGCGTTGCCTTCACCGCACCGCAACCGTCGTGACCGAGGACGACGATGAGCGGCACGTTGAGCACGTGAACGGCGTACTCGATCGAACCGAGCACCGAATCGTCGAGCACGTGACCTGCCGTACGCACGACGAACATGTCGCCGAGGCCCTGATCGAAGATGATCTCGGCGGCTACGCGCGAATCACCGCAACCGAACAGCACCGCGGTGGGGTGCTGCCCATCGACGAGCTTCGCGCGATCGGCGATTCCCTGGCTGGGGTGAATGGACGCGTCGTTGACAAATCGCTCGTTGCCTTCGCGAAGGGACTTCCAAGCGGAAATGGGGCTTGATCGTGGCATTCACTCATTGTGCACCCGTCGCATTTCGGACTCTCGCCGGGAAGGTTGCGTAGACGCAAACGGAAGCTCCGCGTCCACATTCACGCCTTGTGATGGCGTGCCCGAATTGGAACTTACTTCAGAGTCAGTTTCCTGATACCGTCTCGGGACGTGACCTGGAGCACTTCGACCGTCCGAGTGTGATCGAAGAAACCCGACCAGAACGATTCGGACGGAAAGGGGGATGGCGTGAGCACTGAAGTTGGAACAACCGGGGACGCAACGCCTGCCTCCCCCGCCAAGACGAACATGTTCTCGAACCTGCTGTCCGAGATCGGACTGCTGTTCACCTTCACCGTTCGCGTATGCGTCGCCGCTTTCACAACTCTGCGACACAAGCGCCTCGCCTGGCGTGAAGCGCTCGACCAGATGTGGTTTCTCGCCCACGTCACCTCGGTCGCTTCGGCACTGGTGATGATTCCCCTCGGCGTGGGCGTAGCTCTCCAGATCGGTTCGCTCGCAGACCAAATCGGCGCGGGTTCATACAGCGGTGCAGTCGTCGCGTTCCTCATCATCGGACAGGCCGGACCGCTGGTCTGCGCCCTGATCATCGCCGGCGTCGGCGGTTCCGCAATCTGCGCAGATTTGGGAGCGCGCACGATCCGCGAAGAGATCGATGCGCTCGAAGTACTGGGCCTGCCGGTGTTGGAACGCCTGGTCGTGCCGCGGATGATCGCAATTGCCGTCGTCTGCCTCCTGCTGAATTCGATAGTTCTCGTGATCGGTTTGGGCGCAAGCCTCTTCGTTCACGTCCTGATACTCGACGGCAACGCACAGAGCTTCCTGCGCAATCTCGTTCAATTCAGTCAACCGAGCGACTTCGTCGTCTCCGGTATCAAAGCCGTTGCCTTTGCTCTCATCTCGGGAATCGTGGCCTGCTACAAGGGCCTGACCGTCAAGCGCGGAGCTCAAGGCGTCGGCGACGCAGTCAACGAGACCGTCGTGCTCTCGTTTGTCCTCGTGTTCGTCGCCAACCTCGCAATTACCCAGTTCTACCCGCTGTTCGTCTCGGTGAAGGGTGCCTACTGATGCACCTGCCCATCGCAATTCGTGCCAAGCGGGCCAGTTCGCGCACCGTCGACGGTCTGAGTCGACTCGGCGATCAGTTCACGTTCCACGCGCGCGTCATCATCTCGATTCCGGCAACCCTCAAGCGATATTGGCGTGAAGTCGCCCGTCTCGTCGCCCAGGTGGCATTCGGTTCGGGCACCCTGCTCGCCGGCGGCGGCAGCGTCGTCGTGATCTTCGCGATCTCGTTCTTCGCAGGTTCCCAGATCGGACTCGAGGGCTACCGCGGACTCAACCTCGTCGGCCTCGCACCGCTGTCCGGCGTGATGTCCGCCATCGCGAATACTCGTGAGGTCGCACCACTCGTTGCCGCAATCACCTTGGCTGCCAAGGTCGGAACTGGATTCACCGCGCAGCTCGGAGCCATGCGGATCTCCGAGGAAATCGACGCACTCGAAGTCATGGCGATTCCCTCGCTGCGATACCTGGTCACCACCCGAATGATCGCGGCGCTCATCGCGGTGGTCCCGCTGTACCTGGTCGGCCTCTTTGCTTCGTACATGGCAACGGCGCTTGCGGTGATCCGGGTCAAAGGCCAGTCGGAGGGAACATACGGCTACTACTTCAGTCTTTTCCTCTCTCCCAACGACATCTGGTTGTCCTTGATAAAAGTCATGGTGTTCGCGGTCGTCGTGACCCTCGTGCACTGCTACTACGGTTATACCGCGACGGGTGGACCTGAAGGCGTCGGGCGAGCAGCCGGGCGAGCGCTGCGCACCAGCATCGTCTTCCTGGCCTTCACCGACGTCGCCATGACCATCGCGCTCTGGGGACTCAAACCTCAGGTGCCCGGGTTGACCGGATGATCGTCACGGGCACCAGTCGAATTGCACTGGCACTGCGTGGTTTACTTGCGATTGTCCTGCTGATCGTCGCCTACGTCTTCTTGTTCAGCAGGGGCACGGACACGTTCAGTTCCACACCGCAGGTCAGTGCTGTCGTCCCTGCCAGCGCCGGTGCGCTGCGAGTCGGATCCTCGGTTCAGTACCGCGGCGTCGTCGTCGGTTCGGTCGCCGATATCGAGCCTGGCACCACCGCTTCCACCATCTCACTCGCAATCGACGAGGGTGCATTCGAGGACATACCGTCGACAAGTCAGGTGCGGCTGATGCCTCGCAACATCTTCGGCGACTTCTTCGTGGACTTGATTCAACCTGACGGTCTCTCGCGCGGTCCTGCTCTCGCGCCGGGTACCGAGTTGGTATCAGATCAGTCCGAAGTCGCGGTCCAGCTCTACCAATCGATCTCACGGATCTACTCGCTCGTTTCTTCCCTCGACCCCGCCGACATCAACGCGGCGCTCACGGCAGTCTCGGATGCGATGAGCGGCAAGGGAAACCAGATCGGTGAGTCTCTCGATTCAGTCCACCAAGCGTTGGTCGGTGCGCAGCCTGTCATCGACGGACTCGGTGACGACCTCGACGACATAGCCACGCTCGCCGACAGTCTCTCGACGAGTGCGCCCGACATGCTCGCCGCATTCGAGAACTCCATCACCACATCCAAGACCGTCGTCGAGAAATCCGACGGATTGGCGGGGCTTCTGCGAGCAGGCACCAGCACGGGAGTTGCTGCCACGAGTCTGATCGGCGACAATCGCGACCGCCTGATCACCTTGGTCGACGACGCCGATTCCCTCACCGGTGCAATCACTTCGCGGCCGGACCACATCACCACCTTCTACAACGGCCTGCGCAATCTCACGATCAAACTCCCGCCCGCATTGGCGCACGGCCCGTGGCTCAGCACTGACCTGCGCCTGTCTGTCACAGATCTGTATCCGTACGGAAAGACCGACTGCCCACAATACGACGGGACCCGCGGCCCCAACTGTCCTGCCGCCGCGACCGCGTTCGGCGGAACCGTCGGCCCGGTCGGCAGCCCTGCCGAACAATCCCTGATCTCAGCTATCACCCAGGGCGGTACAGCTTTGGACACTCTCGTGGCGGGGCCGGTCTTTCGCGGCACGACGGTGGTGGGCGGATGAGCGTGAAGAAATCTCTGATCAGGTTCGGACTGTTTGCCGCGCTGTCGATTCTCGCCACCGTGGTTGTGGTGAGCACTCTGATCAACCCAGTCTCCGGGTCTAGTTCGCAGTACCGGGCCGTCTTCGTCAATGCCTCCGGCCTGGTCACCGGCAGCGATGTTCAGATCGCCGGGGTGCGAGTAGGGCGCGTCGACAGCGTCGAGTTGGTGAACAACCAAGCCGTCGTCGGCTTCGAACTCGAATCTACACAACGTATTCCGACCGACGGTCGGGCTGTGGTGAGGTATGCAGATCTGCTGGGGGCACGGACGATCTCGATCGAACCCGGACAGGGCGAACTCGTAGCCGGCAACTACCTCTCCCCCGGAGCCACAATTCCCGTGGAACAGACTCAGCCGGCGATCGACCTCACCGACATCCTCGGCGGTTTCCGTCCCCTGTTCGACGCACTTGACCCCGCAGAAGTCAACAAGCTTGCCGCACAAGTCGTCCGGGTATTCCAAGGACAAGGTTCCACCATCGAAAGCCTGCTGGAGCGCACAGTTGCCGTCACCGAGAACTTGACGTCCCGAGACGCGATCTTGGACCAACTACTGACCAACCTCGACCGGGTACTCACCGTCACGACGACGAATCGACCCAACTTCGTCGAGATGATCAACACGCTCGACACGCTGGTAGGCGGTTTGGCACAGGATCGCCAACAGATCTCGGCCGCAGTTGATTCCGCAGGTGCCCTGACTTCTTCCCTTCAGGACTTGGTGACGCGCGTGGAACCGGACTTGGCTGGCGCGCTGACTTCGATCGATCAGTCGGCCAGCGTCGTCGTCGACAATCGTGAGTCGCTGGCGACCGGTATCACCGCTTTCGATCAACTGTTCACCCAATTGGGAATCGCAATGAGCTACGGCAGTTGGGCGAACATCTACATCTGTAATTTCCGGCTCAGCGCGCTGGACCAATCGGTGACTCTCGGCGGCCCCGAGCGTTCGGCGGTGTGCTGATGAACTGGCTCACCGTCAAGAACCCGGTCCGCAACGGAATGATCTGCATTCTCGTCGGAGTCTGTGTCGTTCTGGCCGCACTCGTTGTCCCTCAATTGATCTTGAAGGTCAAGACCAACGAGTACAACGCCGTGTTTGCCAACGCCACCGGATTGACGCAGGACGATCCGGTCAACGTCGCGGGAGTCCCGAGCGGGGTGGTCACCTCGTTGGCGGTCAGCGGCAACTCTGTTGAAGTCACCTTCCGACTCGACGACGGCGTCACTCTCGGCGAAAACTCGCGCGCGGACATCAAGATCTCGACTCTGCTCGGCCGACGCTCGCTCGACATCACTCCGAACGGATCGCGCTCGTTACCCCGAGGTTCGACCATTCCCATCGAGAACACGAGTGTTCCGTTCACCCTCGACGATCTCGGACGAGGAGCACAATCCACTTCGGAAAACCTTGATCTGCAACAACTGCGAAACATGCTGACCGTGGTGTCCGACAACTCACCGGACGATCCCGAGCTCATTCGCCGCTCGCTCGAGGGAATCGACGCACTCTCCGGAGTAGTCAACGACAACGACGTTGCGCTCCGTTCCCTTCTCACCGGAGCGCAGCAGACGACCGCAACACTGATCGAGCAGAAGGACACTCTGGAAACCCTTCTGGGAAATGCGGACCTGGTGATGGCCACGATCGCCGACCGGCGAGATGTGCTGAATGCGCTTGTACAAGACCTCAATCAGTTGAGCACCACACTTGCCCAGTTCCTGGGTGACAACCAGGCATTGGTCGACTCGGTCATGGGAGACATCCACGAGGTGACGGGAGTTCTTTCCGAGAACGAACAATCACTGACCACGTTGCTCGACAACTTCGCCCCCAGCGTTCGGTACGTCACCAATGCGACCGGTAACGGCAACTGGCTCGACCTCAACTCGCCCTCCACCCTCATCCCGGACAACTGGTTGTGCGTCGTCGGGCTCGTTCAGGGGTGTCGATGACCACGACCGTCAAGAAGCTCGCCGTGCTGGCAGCGATAATGATCTGCGCGATCGGTGCGGTCCTGTTCGTCACGCGTGACGAACACCAACTCACTCTCACTGCCGAATTCACCTCGACCGACGCCATCTTCACCGGCAACACGGTGACTATTCTGGGAGTTCCCAGCGGGAGGGTCGAGAGCGTCACGCCGGAAGGGTCCCGGGTACGAGTGGCGATGAGCCTGCCATCCGGAACACGCATACCGGCCGACGCGCAGGCCTGGGTCCTGTCTCCTTCGGTCATCAGTGACCGCACGATCGAACTCGGCCCCGGCTACGAGGACGGTGAGTTCCTCGTGGACGGCGCAGTGATCCCTCTCGAACGAACTCACTCCCCTCTCACATGGGACCAGCTCACCGCATCGGTGAACGAACTGACGGTGGCGCTCGGCCCTGGCGCGGACGGCGGTGGGATCGGTGACCTCATCGGAGAAGGCGCCCACGCGTTGGACGGCAACGGGCAAGCATTCAACGATGCCGTTCGGTCCATCTCACAGGCTAGTTCGGTACTGGCGGGTGCAAGTCCCGACATCTCCGAACTCGTGAAGAACCTGAACACCCTCGTGCAGTTGATCGCGGACAACCAGACCAAGGTCGACGCGCTGTCGAATTCGGTGACAGTCACCGCCCGCGCGTTCAGTACCCAGCGAGAAGACATCAGCGGGGCGCTCGATTCCCTGACCACGTTGCTCGGACAGGTCTCAGCGCTACTCGCCGAACACGGCGAGGCGGTCACCGCCGATCTGGGTGCGCTCGCACAGTTGGCCGGTGCAGTCGCGACCAAACAGGACCAACTGCGCGAGATCATCGAAACGGCACCAACGGGATTCGAGAACGTCGCCAACCTCGTCACCGAAGAAGGCCGAGCCAGAGCGCGATTGAACGTCGCCACCGATCTCTCACAGTTCGACACGACGCGAGAACTGTGCGAGAAGATGCCGATTCCGCTGTGCACCGGGCCTGGGATCGTCAATCCCATCGAATTTCCTTCGGCAGGCAGCTCCGACCTGGCACGCATCCTCGGTGGGGGCAACTGATGGCGTCGAACAAGTCCGTGGTGAGCGTTGTCGTGGCACTTGTCATCGCGGCGCCGTTGACCGGCTGCAGTCTCAACTTCCAGCACCTCCCCCTCGGGCGCAGTCTGCCAGGAGAGTCGTACCCGCTGAACATGGAATTCGTCGATGCGTCATTACTCCCCGTCGGCGGCGAGGTGCGGATCGGCCAGGCAGTGGTCGGCAGAGTCACGTCGATGAGCGCGGAAACATTTGCAGCCGTAGTACATACAGAAATTGAACCGGACATCGAACTACCCGTCGGCACTCGCGCTCGGATCGAGCTGTCCACCCCGATCGGCGACGCATTTGTCAACCTCGAAGTTCCGGTCGATCCAACGGGCCCCAGGCTCGATCCAGGTTCCACCATCGCGCGATCGGAGACCGTGCGCGGACCCGATGTCGCACAACTGCTCGGCGCCGTCGGAACTCTGTTGAACGGCAGTGGGTTGGCGCAGGTCAAGAACATCGTCAGTGAGGCTGATCAGATTCTCGACGGCAGGGAGGAGACGATCCGCGATCTGCTTGCGCGCCTTGACACTTTTCTCGGAACACTTGACGACCGAAAGGAATCGATCAATTCGGCACTGAATTCCCTGAACCGGCTCAGCGCTCTGATCGGTGACGAGAGCGCCACCATCGACGAAGGCTTGCGAACACTCACACCCGCATTGGGCGTGATCGCCGACCAACGACAACCGCTCCTCGATCTTCTCGACGAAACCGATCGGCTCAGTACCGCAACCAATTCCGTGCTCGACCAGTCGGCCGACCAGATTTCCGAGATCACCGGACGACTGTCACCCATCCTCGACCAGTTCTCGGCGATGGGCCCGACTCTGAGTGAGACCATGTCCAACCTGGACAACGCGAGAGTGCTCCTCGAGCGCGCCAGCCCAGGTGATTACGTGAGCATCGACCTCGACGTCGATGTCGAGGGAACCGTGACCGGGGTGCTCAACGAGATAATTCCGGGCGCCGCACCGCCACTGCCACCTCTGCCCGCCTCCGATCGGGAACTGCCGATCACGACACCCCTGCAAGGAGGAACGCGATGAAGAACCGAACCGTCTATTTCGAGATCGTCGCCTTTCTCCTCATCGCAGTGGTCAGCACGACGTATGTGCTCCGACAAGTAGGTGCCGGAGATCCCTTCACCGGAACGTTCTCGGTCACCGTCGAATTGGAGAACGCGGCCGGAATCGCTCCGGGTTCGGAAGTGGCCTATCGCGGAGTCACCGTCGGCGACGTCGAGTCGGTGGAGGTGGACTCTGCCCAGGACCTCGTCGTGATGACGTTGAGCATCGCCGCCGACCAACAGATCCCCAGCGATTCGCATGTGGCCATCAGCCAGGACACCGCCGTTCCGGTGTTGAAAGTTCAGTTGTCCTCGCAGACCGACGGCGGCCCGTATCTGGTTGAAGGTTCGGTTGTTCCGACTGAGCGCACTTCGATCCCGGTCGCGTTGGGAACCGTGATTGCGAATTTCAACGCTGCTGCCGATACCGTCGATCCGGCAGACCTGCGAACCCTCTCGCACGAACTCGGTGAGGGATTGAACGGATTGGGTCCGGATCTGCAGGCGCTCGTCGACAACTTCGACGTCCTCGCGCGCACTGTCCAAGCCGATCAACCGCGTGTCAACACACTCGTCGAGAACTCGCGCTCACTGTTCACTGCGAACGAGGAAAATATTGACGCTCTTCCCGAAGTTGCACTCACACTTCGCCAATTGACAGATCAGGCCCGAAACTCCGATCCGCAACTGCGCACACTCCTCGATCGAAGCCCGAGTGTTCTCGACAATCAGATACTGCCTCTCATCGAACAGAGTCGTGAGCCGTTCAGTCTGCTGTTGGCCAATTCTCTCGTCTCCACTCAGATCGTCACTGCACGGATGCCTGCCGTCGATGCCTTGTTGGTGGTGGTGCCCAAAGGATTCGAGAAGTTCGGAAGTATCGTCAAAGACGGACGCGCACAGCTTGATCTGATCACAGCACTCGGCCCGGTCTGTATCTACGACACGCCCCGACGATCGGTACAGGACACCTCACCGACCACGCTCGACAAGAACCAACACTGCGCGGACCAGTCGGGCCGGATCCAGAATCGCGGTTCGCAGAACGTCCCCACCGGAGCTGGAACGATCGACGGGGTTGCCGAATACGATCCTGCCCTCGGCACCGTTGCGACCGGTGACGGAACGTCGATTCGTCTGGGCCTCAACGGTGGTCAGAACACCGTTCTCGGTGACAACTCGTTTGCCGCACTACTAGTACAAGGAACGCAATGACCGAGACACCCCAGTCCGAGACACCCCAACCCCAGACCCCCGAGAGTCCGACACCCACAATCGCCGAAAAGCCCAAGCGGCTTCGCAAGCAGACCTTGTTGATCGTTGCCGGCGTCCTGGTCGTGGTCGCGGCGCTCGGATGGGGCGCATTCGCGACCTGGCAGAAATCGGCCGACGAAGACGCGCGTACCAGCGCACTGGACAGCGGACGGCAATTCGCCACTGATCTTGCGACGTACAACTTCCAGAACCTCGATCAGAATCTTTCCGTGGTGCGTGACAACTCTGTCGGCGAGTTCGCCGGTCAGTACGCCCAGGTGGCAGCCAACCTGCAGAACATGATCGTGCAGTATCAGGCGACCTCGTCCGCTCAGATCATTTCAGCCGGACTGGCGAGCAGTGATCGCGACAACGCCGAGGTGCTCGTGTTCCTCGATCAGACGATCACCAATACCAACTCCCCCGATCCGAGGATCGACCGTAACCGCATGCAACTTTCTCTGGTCCGCGAGGACGGCGAGTGGAAACTGAGCAACGTGCAGTTGTTGTGACTTCGTCGCGGCGTAGTATCTCCCCGAGCATTATCGAGCGATAGCTAGGGGACCACGTATGGCCACGAAAGATTCGGCGAAGGACGCCACAGCCAGTTGGCGACGGATCGAGCCGCTCGAGCTGACTCCTATCCTGGAAGCCGCCCTCGAAGGATTCTACGACAACGGGTTCCACGGTACTTCGATACGCGAGATCGCACGCCGCGTCGGCGTGACGATCCCCGCCCTCTACTACCACCACCAGAGCAAAGAGGGGATCCTCCTTGCTCTGCTGGAGATTTCGACCAGTGACGTCCTCGCTCGTGCCCACAGCGCGTACTCCGACGGCGGAGACGACCCTCGACAACAGCTCACCAACGTCGTCGAAGCGATCGTGCTTCGTATGACGACCCGCTCTCGGTTGGCAGCCCTCGAGGGGGAAGTGCGCTACCTCAGTCCCGAACACCGACAGCGATATCGTGTCGTACGCAAGGGCGTCGAAGAATTGGTGCTCGGTATAGTCACCGAGGGTTCGGAACGAGGTCTCTTCTCAGTAGCAGACGTGCCCGAGACCACCCGCGCACTTCTCGCGATGTGCCAGTCGATTCCGCGCTGGTATCACGCCGAGGGAGAACTCACCCCGGAAGAGGTAGCTCAGAAGTACGCCGTGATCGCACTGAATACGGTTGGATGCAAACCCGGCCGCAAGCGTGCACGTTGATTCTCATACTGTCCTGTATCGCGCCCGAAGTTCGCGCTTGAGGATCTTGCCAGTAGCACCCAACGGAAGTTCCGTGACTATCTCGATGGACTTGGGGCACTTGTAGCCGGCAAGTCGGCTTCGAACGAAACCTGAAATCGAGTCGGTATCGAGTTGATGCCCTGCAGCAGCAACTACGACGGCTTTGACCGCCTCGCCCCACAGTGGGTCCTCCACTCCGATGACGGCAACTTGGGATACTCCCGGATAGTCGGCGATGACCGATTCGACTTCGATGGGATAGACGTTCTCTCCACCCGTGATGATCATGTCCTTCATCCGATCGGTGATGTAGACGTAGCCCTCGCTGTCGACCCGTCCCACGTCGCCGGTATGGAACCACCCGTCGGTATCTATCGCAGCGGCAGTCTCTTCCGGCCGTCGGTAGTAACCTTCGGTCGTTTGCGGAGACCTGACATAGATCTCGCCGGCCTCGCCGACCGCAACTTCCTCGCCTTCCGGTGACATCACCTTCAAGTCCACCCAGGGGTAGGGTTTTCCGACCGAGCGCAGCAGTCCGACCTTCTCGCCGTCCACCGCATGGTCACAAGAATCAAGTTGTGTTACTGCTCCATGCGTTTCGGTCAGCCCGTAGACCTGGAACAGGGGCTTGCGGAACGTCTCGAGAGCTCGCTTCAAGACCCATGGTGTGATCGGGGAGGAACCGTAAGCGATGGATCGGAGAGTTGCGAGATTGCGCTCTCGCGCGCCTGGTACGTCGACCAGCATCCCGATGACGGAAGGCACGAGAAAGGTATTGGTGATACTCATCCCTTCCAGTACTTCCAACAGACCGGCAGGTGTGAATTCTGGGAGAACGACGTTATGGGCGCCATTCGCAAGCCCCACGAGCGCCCAACCCAATCCACCGATGTGGAACAGTGGCATCGCACACAAGCTGACCGAGGATTCGTCGAATCCCCATGGCCCGCCGGTTCGCGTGCATGCCTCCAGGTTCCTGTTGGACGTGAGAACGCCTTTGGGTTTTGCCGTCGTTCCGGATGTATACAGTTGCAGTACAACGTCGTCCAGGCTCCCGCTCCATCCCGGATCGACCGAACTTGCGCCTGCCGATCGCGCTTCGTAGTCGAACTCCTCGGAACCGTCGATCCTCACGACACGCAGCTTCGTCCCTCCCGATGCCTGCACCGCCGAGACCACACCCTCGAATTCACTGTGGAAGAACAACACACGAGCGTCCGCGTCGGCGAGCACCTCGGCAACCTCGGCGCCGGACAACCTCCAATTGATCGGGATTGCCACTGCCCCGATCTTCGCTGCCGCAAGTACGATCTCGACGACTTGAGTCGAGCCTCTGTCCACCACGGCCACCCTGGTTCCAGATCTACAACCCAGGTCGAGAAGAACGTTGGCCAGCCGACTGGTGCGGAGGTCGAGCTCGGCAAACGTCATCGACCCGTCTCGACCTGTCAACGCGAGGGCGTCTGGTCGTGCAGCAGCGTGGCGTCGAGACTCATCGGCAAGGCGATATTGCGAGCACATCGTGAAAAGCCCTTTCTGGATTGGACGTAACTTCCGGCCCGGGCGCGTGGACGACACCCGGGCGCTATCAGAACCGACGAACTCTCGACGAGCTATTGCATCGCCCCGATGTGTTTCATCACGTCCGGGTACCGACGTAAGTGGGCACCCCCGTTGACATCGAGAACCTCGCCCGTGATCCACGAAGAAGCATCGGAAGCGAGGAAGAACACCGCTTCGGCAACGTCGCGTGGCAACCCATTACGTCCGAGCGGAGTGTTCTCGGTGAAGTCCGCCTGAATAGCCGGCACACCGGTGAGACCCTCGACAAGTGGCGTTTCGACAAGACCTGGCGAAACCGCGTTGACGCGTATCCCCCGGTCTCCGAGTTCGAGTGCCGCAACCTCGGTGAGCATGGCGAGGCCAGCTTTGGCGGAGCAGTATCCTGCAAAACCTGCAGCCGCCTGCCGTGCGTTCAATGAGGTGATCGAGACGATCGATCCACCGGCAGTCATGGCACGCGCCGCGTGCTTGATCACGAAGAAACCTCCGGTGAGACAGATGTCAACGGTGCGCCGCCAAGTCTGCGCCTCCAAATCCGTTATGTAGCCCGGCAGATTCACCCCGGCACAATTGACCGCGATATCCAACCGACCATGCTGCGCCTCGGCCCCCTCGAATATCCCCTTGACCGATTCTTCGTCGACGACGTCGACCCGGACTGCTTCAGCTCGCCCACCGAGTTCTACGGCGCGTTTCCGCCCGCCTTCGATGTCGATGTCGCCTATCACGACGCTCACACCTTCGGCAGCCAGCAATTGCGCTGTTGCCCAACCGATACCGGATGCTCCGCCGATCACGACGGCTACTGCACCTTCCATTCGCCCCGGCATCAGCGAGGAATGTTCTCGTAGTACGGGACAACGATTTCGTCCGTACTCGTGACGTCACCGAGCATCATCGTCGTGATGGGGTGGACTACGTGCGGGTCCACCTCGACGTTGATACATGCGGGAACCCCCGCGTCGAACGCGCGTTTCATAGCGTCGGCGATGGAGGCGACATCCTTAACACGCTCTCCGTATCCACCGAAGGCCTCGGCAACCTTCTCGTATGCGCTGTCTGCGAGTTCGGATACGACAATTCCTTCGTCCCCGTACACCGCTTCCTGGCCGTGGATCGACATCCCCCACACTGCATTGTTGAATATCACTGTCACAACAGGTATTCCATGACGGGCCATCGTGTCGAATTCCTGGATGTGGAATCCTGCCGCGCCGTCACCGGTAATGAGCACGACGGGTGATTCCGGTCGTGCTCGATGTGCGCCGATTGCGAAACCGGGCCCCACACCCAGACATCCGAGGTAGCCGAGCCTCAAAACACCACCAACCTCTTCGGCGGTAGTGAAGAACTCGCCCCACGACGGGGCCTCGGCACCGTCCATCACGAAAGTAGTACCGGGCGGGCAGGCTTCGACGATCGCGCGCGCTGCAAAGTACGGATGCGCCTTACCGCTTTCCGTCGCTTCGTCCTCGAAACCATGCCGGTGCGCATGTTTCGCACTGGTGGCGGCATCGACCCAGGCACTCCAATCGGGCCATTGACGTTGATCAGCAGCAGTTTTCAAAGCGATGAGCGCTTCTCGACAGTCGGCAAGTATCGGAACGTCCACGTCCTGCATACGCCCGATTTCGGACGCGTCGACGTCGATCTGCACCAACCGCGCACCGGGGAACAAGCTGGTGCGTCCGCCGGTGAACATCCCGGCTCGGGCACCGACAACGAACACCACGTCGGGGGTCGGATACCCAAGGGCAGGCAACGAGCCGATCGCCAACAGTCCGCCGCCGGCCAGTCGATGGCTTGCGGGTACCGCTCCATCGGACTTCCCGGGGTAGAACACCGGCACGTCCACCGTTTCCGCGAACGCCACCAGCGCCGCGCTCGCATGGGAGAAAGTGACGCCACCTCCGATCACAATGGCGGGGTTCGTCGCTTCACCGAGCAGATCGAGAGCGGCCTCGACCGCTGCAGCAGTCGGACCCGACCTCGCACTCACGGTGTAGTTCACCGGAAATCTCACGGTGTCTTCGTCGGCTTCACCGAACATCACGTCGATCGGCACTTCGAGCAGCACCGGCCCCGGAATTCCGGTCGTCGCCTTACGAATTGCCAGGGCAACTATCTCGGGGACGCGTGCCGGATCGGTGATGCGGTATGCCCACTTGGTCACCGGAACAGCTGCGGCAATCTGATCGAAACCACCCTGAAGCGGATTCGTCTCGGTCTCACGCATCGGCGGAGCACCGACGACGAAGATAGTCGGCGTGCGATCGAGGAGTGCATTGGTCAGCGCGGTGTAGACATTGGTGAAGCCCGGGCCGGAGGTGACCACACAAACGCCGTAATTGCCCGTCACTCGCGCGTACGCATCCGCAGCGTGTCCCGCAGTGGCTTCATGTCGGGTGTCGGTGAGCCGGATGCCGTGACGTCGACAGGCTACGAGGAAAGCATCCAAGTGCCCTCCGTGCAGGGTGAAGACCTCGGTTGTGCCCGCTTCAGCTAGTGCCCTGGCAAGTAATTCGCCACCGTTGACAATCATGTATTTCCTTCCGGAGTTTGCCGCTTGATTAACGATCGCTAAGTCATTTCACTGTATCGTGGGTCACAGTGCGACGCCAGAGTGGCATTATGCGAACACATGGCACGAAATTCCCCTCAAACCGATCGAATCGTCATGCTGACCGAACTGCTGGCATCCGACCCCACGGCGGGGCGGAGCCTCGCCGACATCGCACGACACCTCGGCGTCGCAAAGGCGACCTGCTACCCCATGGTCGTCGCTCTCGCCGAGGCCGGCTGGCTCGTCCGTCACCCGATCCGCAAGACCTACCAACTCGGCCCGGCGCTAGTCCCCATCGGCCAAGCCGCTTCCCGCGCAATCGATGTCGTCGATCTTTCACGCACCGTCATGCAAGAACTGGCCGACACATCCGAACTGGCCTGTCTCGGATTCATCCGATCCGGCGCCGACCTCGTTGTCGCCGAGGCAATTCAACCGATCTCCAAGCGCAGCGGAACTCTCGGCTTGCGCATCGGCGACAATGTGCTGATGGCACCTCCACTGGGCGCAGGCCTTGCCGCATGGTTCGACGAGAACGACCTTCACGAATGGTTTCTCCTCGGCAAGGAGGCATTGGAAACGGAGGCAGCACTTCTACGGTCGGAGTACGAGCCAATCCTCACGGCCATTCGAGAGCGCGGGTTCGCCGTGGAATGCCTTTGCCAACAGGAACGTTCAATTTCCGACGCCGTCGCCGAGATGCGCGGCCCGGGAGTCGGCGGCCAGAGGGCAGCACTCGCACTGAGAGAAGCGCGACGTCTTCTGTCCGCGGATGTCGCGGTCGGAACACTCGACCTCGACGCCAATTATCAATTGCTGTCCGTCAATGCCGTCGCCTTCGCCCAGGACTCGACACCGGCGCTGATCCTCTGCTTGGTCGATGCCCCGTCACCACTGACCGGGGAGCGGATCGCCGCACTGGGCAAGCTTGTGCGTGAAGCCGCCGATCAGGTCACCACTCTCATGCACGGCCGGACACCTCGACCATTGACATCCACAGGCGGAGCAACATAGCTTGTGAGTCAAATGACTTATATAACGATCGCTAAGTCAATGAGTGTGGCGGTTTGCCTACGTCCACGTGAGCGCCCCGATCCCCGCACACCCACCCACCGCAAGGAGCCTGCATGATTCTCACTCACTCCGCCCTTTACATAGACGGAACCTGGCAATCACCGACGACTTCGGACGCCATCTCGATGCACTCGGCCAGCACAGAAGAGAAGATCGGCAGCGTGCCGGGCAGCGCACCAAACGACGTCGATTCTGCCGTCGCGGCGGCGGGCCGGGCCTTCCGGACGTGGTCGCGACTCGAGCCTGCCGACCGAGCCGACGCCTTGGATCAATTTGCCGCAGCCTTGGGGCGTCGCGCCGACCTCACAGCCCGATTGGTCAGCCAGCAGAACGGAATGCCCGTATCGATCTCCACTGTCGCTGAAGGACAGGGACCTTCAGGGCTTTTGAGCTATTACGCCGCGCTTGCCCGCACGACCGAGCTCGAAGAACCCCGTCACGCGCTGGCCGGAACGGGAACCACCATCGTTCGGAAAGAACCGATCGGTGTTGTTGCCGCGATTGCACCGTGGAACTTCCCATCTCTTCTCGCAATGATGAAAATCGCCCCCGCGCTCGCATCGGGATGCACTGTCGTACTGAAGCCGTCACCCGAGACCTTGCTCGACGCGTTCGTCCTGGCGGAGGCCGCAATGGAGGCCGGTCTTCCTGCCGGTGTTCTCAACATCATCACCGGCGGACCCGAAATCGGCAAATACCTCGTCGCTCATCCGGGTGTACACAAGGTCGCGTTCACTGGCTCTACACCGGCAGGCCGACACATCGGAGCAACCTGCGGACAACTTCTGCGTCCGGTATCGCTCGAACTCGGCGGCAAGTCCGCCGCAGTCATTCTCGACGATGCGGACCTCGACGCGACGATGGCAGGTTTGGCGACGGCATCGTTGATCAACACCGGACAAACCTGCTACGCCTCGACAAGAATTCTCGCGCCCGTCGGACGCTACGAGGAAGTGCTCGATGCCGTCACCGCAATGGTCGAGTCGCTGCCGGTGGGCGACCCGTTGGATCCCACCACCTTCATCGGCCCTCTCGTGAGCGCCGGGCAGCGCGAACGTGTCGAGTCCTTCATCGCCGCAGGCACTGCGGAAGGCGCACGGATCACGACCGGCGGATCACGACCGCGCACACTCGAACGCGGATGGTTCCTGGAGCCAACCGTTTTCGGTAACGTCTCCGCAAACCACACGATTGCAACCGAAGAGATCTTCGGCCCCGTACTCTCTGTCATTCCATACACCGACGAGGCACAGGCCATCGCAATCGCCAACGATTCCGAGTACGGCCTCGGTGGAACCGTGTGGACTGCCGACTTCGACCGCGGGATGGAAATAGCCCGCTCAGTCGATACCGGTTCGTTCGGGATCAACGGCTACACACTCGATTTCGGAGCACCGTTCGGAGGCACCAAGGCGAGCGGCATCGGTCGCGAGCTTGGACCGGAAGGCCTGGCCGCATACTTCCAGACCAAAGCGATCTTCACCACGGCCTGATTCGTCACCTGCGCCATGAGTGGCCGGAAATCGTCGAGCACATGATGATTGCACACTTACTTAACGATCGTTAAGCTAGGTTCAATGCAGTAACCGCTACAGAAGATCAAGGAAGTATCCAGTGGCCGTGCGATCCAGTGACCAGTACCGAAAAGGGCTCAGCGACGATCGCCGAGTCTTCTACCGAGGCAAGAAGATTTCCGATGTCTACGCCGAACCCGAACTGACTCTCGCAGTGGATCATTCGGCACTGTGCTACGACATCGCCGACGATCGACCCGACCTCGCGGTCACCGATGTCGACGGTGACCCAGTCAGCGCGTTCTACGTGGCGCCGACATCTGCGGACGATCTGATTCGTCGCGGCGCCCTGATCGAGGAAGTATCGCGGCGCGGCGGCGGAACCATCGTCCTCAAAGAGGTGGGCAGCGATGCGCTGTTCGCCCTTCTTCGTGCAACCAGCGGTGAAGGTCTCGAGAATGCGCGCGCTTTCTACAAGCGGGTCTGCGACGGCGATCTCGCACTCGCCGTCGCGCAAACCGACGTCAAGGGTGACCGGTCACTTGGACCGCGCCAACAGGCAGACCCAGACCTCTACCTGCACATCGTCGACGAGGACGCCGACTCCATCACCGTGCGCGGCGCGAAGTGCCACACTTCGTTCTCGGCGAACGCCGACGAGTTGATCGTGCTGCCCACCCGCGCGATGGGCCCCGAAGACGCCGATTACGCAGTGTCCTTCGCCATCCCGATCGACACACCGGGTCTCGAGCTGTACGTCTCTCCCTACGCAGCCGGAGAACGCAACTCCTTCGAATTTCCGATCTCCACGAAACACAAACTCCTCGAATCGCTCACCGTCTTCAACGATGTCCGAGTACCGAAGAATCGAGTCTTCCTCAACCGTCAACCCGAACTTGCCGGACCACTCGCGTTGGCGTTTGTCGATTACCACCGGTTCACCGCCATCAACTACAAGTTGCCCCTACTCGACATCATGGTCGGAGCAGCTTCACTGATCGCCGAGGCCAACGGCATCAGCAAGGCAGGCCATGTGAAGGGCAAGATCACCGAACTGATCACCTGGAGCGAGACCGTGCGCGGACTGGCTCAACTCGCCGCCGTTCGATCAAAGCCAGGAGCACACGGTGTCAGGCAACCAGATCCGCTTGCCGTCAACATGGCCAAATACCACTTCGCACATGGATTCCACAACGCGGTCGCCATCCTCACCGATCTCTCAGGTGGCCTCCTCGCCACCGGCCCCGGCGGTGAAGACTGGGACAATCCCGAAATTCGTGTAGTTCTCGAAAAATACTACGCTGCAGCAGTTCCTGCCGAAAAGCGTCTCCGTCTGCTGAACTTCATTGCGGATCTGACCGCCCGCGACTACGGCGGATATCAGTCAGTCCTGGCCACGCACGCAGAAGGATCACTCGAGGCCGAGAAACTGCAGATCTCACGCTCCTTCGATCCGATGAGGGCACGCGAATACGTCAGTGACCTCGCCGGAATATCCCACCTCTGACCATTCGTCCCGAGAGAACAACAAGGATTTTCATGATCTCGACAGCATTCACGGAAACGTTCGGCGTTCGCCACCCCATCGTCCAAGGTGGAATGCAGTGGGTCGGCAGAGCAGAACTCGTCGCAGCCGTTGCCAATGCCGGCGCATTGGGATTCATCACTGCACTCACGCAGCCGACGCCGGCCGACCTGGCGAACGAAATCGCCCGATGCCGCGACCTGACCGACCAACCGTTCGGCGTCAACCTCACAATTCTGCCGTCGATCACGCCACCGCCGTACGACGAGTACCGCCAGGTGATCGTCGACTCAGGCGTGAAGATCGTCGAGACCGCGGGTTCCAATCCCGGTCCTCACCTGCCGATCTTCCATGACGCCGGAATCAAAGTGCTCCACAAGTGCACAACAGTCCGGCATGCGGTCAAGGCACAGGATCTCGGTGTCGACGGAATCAGTATCGACGGATTCGAGTGCGCCGGCCATCCAGGGGAAGACGATGTCGCAGGCTTGGTCTTGATTCCAGCGGCCGCAGACAAGATTTCGATACCCATGATCGCTTCCGGCGGCTTCGCTGATGCACGTGGTCTGGTCGCCGCGCTGGCGCTCGGAGCAGACGGCATCAACATGGGTACGCGATTCATGTGCACCACCGAGTCTCCGATCCACCAGAACATCAAAGAAGCCATCGTCGCTGCAGACGAAACACAGACCGAACTGATCTTCCGACCACTCCGCAATACTGCACGCGTGGCAAGCAACATCGTCAGCCGAGAGGTTGTCGACATACTCTCCCGCGGCGGACAATTCGAGGATGTGCGCGACCTGGTAGCAGGAGCGCGTGGGCGAAGCGTCTACGAAACCGGTGATCCCGACGCCGGCATCTGGACGGTCGGCACATCACAGGGGCTGATCCACGACATCCCCACCGTCGACGAGTTGGTCCAGCGCATGGTGTCCGAAGCAGAGGTCATCATCGGGGCACGCTTGCGTTCGATGACCGAACGCGTTTCGGTCTAGGACAGGAGAGCAACCCATGCGTCGAACACTGTTCACAGCCGACCACGAGGCCTACCGAGAGACTGTGCGCGAGTTCATTGCCCGCGAGATCACGCCTCACTACGACAGCTGGGAAGAAGCCAGGCTCGTCGACCGATCAGCGTGGCTCGCGGCCGGCAAGATGGGTATCGTCGGCCTGGCCGTCCCCGAACAATACGGAGGCTCGGGTGAACTCGACTACCGGTACCGGTACGTGGTCGCCGAAGAGATCGCCCGTACCGGTACCACCTCGTTCGGCGCCGGACTCGGCCTTCAGGACGACATCGTCATTCCGTACATCGCCGACCTCGGCACAGACGAGCAGAAAGCACGTTGGCTACCGGGTATGGCTGCCGGTGAACTCATCTGCGCCATCGCGATGACCGAACCGGGTACCGGCAGTGATCTGCAAGGCATCAAGACCTCCGCCGTTCGAGATGGCGACGACTGGATCTTGAACGGGCAGAAGACGTTCATCACCAGCGGAATTCACGCCGACATCGTCATCGTTGCGGCCCGCACCGATCTCAAAGCGGGGTCGCGGGGATTCAGCCTCCTCGTGGTCGAACGTGGGATGGACGGATTCACCCGCGGTCGCAAACTCCACAAGGTGGGGTTGGCGGGTCAAGACACAGCCGAGCTGTCGTTCGACAACGTAAGAGTCCCGGTAGGCAACCTCCTGGGCGAGGAGGGCGGAGGCCTCATTCATCTCATGGAGCGTCTTCCCCGTGAGCGTCTGTCGATCGCCGCGAGCGCAATCAGTTCCGCGCGCGCGGCCTACGAATGGACCAAAGACTACGCGTTCGACCGCACCGCCTTCGGCAAGCCGATCGGCGACTTCCAGAACACTCGATTCGCCCTCGCCGAGATGCTGACCGAGATCGACGTGACACAGGCATACGTCGACAACGCAGTCCTGGCCATCAACGACGACCAGCTGTCAGCAGTCGAAGCGGCACAGGCGAAGTGGTGGGCCAGCGAACTTCAGAAGCGCGTCGTGGATCGATGCGTACAACTACACGGTGGATACGGCTACATGATGGAGTACCCGATCGCCAGGGCGTACGTAGACAGCCGAATCCAGACCATCTACGGCGGAACCACCGAAATCATGAAGGAGATAATCGGTCGCGACATCGCAAAGAGTTGATCAGCACCGAGAACGACCGTGGTCCCGAACATCCTGTGTTCGGGACCACGGTCGTTGTCAGCGCCGTTCTCGCTTCGTCTATCCGAAGACTGCTGCGCGCTTTTCCTGAAAGGCCGCAACACCTTCGGCAAAATCACCACTACCCAACAGGTCGATCTGGCCTATGCGCTCGCGTGTGAACGCATCACCGAGTTCGGTGAGCGTAGCGTCGTTCATCGCCTTCTTGGTAAACCGAAAAGCAGGGGACGACCCGGCGACCAATCGGTGCGTCAGGTCTGCCAATTCCACCGCGAAGGCGTCGTCCTCGCACACGTGTGAGACCAGGCCGCAGTCGAAAGCATCTCGAGCGGATAATCTTTCGGCCAGCAGCGCCATGCGCATCGCGCGCGCGCGACCGATCGACGCTGCCACCAGTGCGGTAGCTCCACCGTCCGGCATCAATCCCACCTTGGTGAACGCGAGCAGAAAGTAACTCGACTCCGCCGCGAGCACGAGGTCGCACGCCAAAGCCAGCGAAACACCCACACCTGCAGCAGGGCCTCGTACCGCAGCGACCACCGGAAACGGAAACTCTCGAATGGTCTGCACCAAGGCATTGGCGGCATCGATCGTGTCCGCCGACGGCGGACCGGACAACGTCACGTCCGCGAGGTCCGCGCCCGTGCAAAAGGCCTTGCCCTCTCCTTCGAGAACCGCCACCCGCACATCCGAGGATTGTGCGTGCTCGACGAAGATCGTGGCAAGTCTCTCCAGGGTTTCGGTAGTCAACGCGTTCATTCGCGCTGGCCTGTTGACAACTATGCGGAGCACCCCGCCGTTTCGGCTCGCGTAGACATCCGGTCGCGTTTCGGTCATTGAAATTCCTTGTCAGTCAGACTCGATCGAGTTGTGCTACAAAAGTTGATCTTCGCGATCCATCGACGATGAGTAGGGGGCAACGTAAGAACGATCGAGAGAGGCTGTCGCGACATTCCTCGCCTGTACTTCTTCCCCTCAGCCGCCCAGCCAATCCTTCGTCACGACGGTGGTGTCGGCCCCGGGTGGCCGAGCACCTGACGGCTGTGCAGTCCTGGAACGGGAGAACCGCGGCGCGGGTGCCGCCTGCACTATTCCGTCGGCCTCGACAAGAGTTCCCCGCTGGGCAAGATGCGGGTGCAGCGCGGCTTCGGCGGGACTCAGGACAGGAGCAACACAAGCGTCCGTCGATTCGAACAGCGCTGCCCAGGCGTCTCGCGTGCGCGACGAAAACTCCTCCGTGAACCGTTCTCGAATTGTGGGCCAGCCCCTTCGATCCATCTGTTCAGGCAACGATTCCGGCGCGATATCCAGGCCTTGGAGGAGCGCCGCGTAGAACTGCGGTTCGAGGGCACCGACTGCTACGAACTTACCGTCCGAACATTCGTAGGTGTCGTAGAACGGCGTGGAACCGTCCAGGAGGTTGGTTGCACGTGAGTCACTCCACTGTCCGCTCCCTCGCAACGACCACATCATCTGCGCCAACACCGAAGTTCCGTCGACAATTGCGGCATCGACCACTTGTCCTTTGCCCGAACTCTCTCGCTCGTACAAGGCAGAGACGATTCCGACGATCAAGAACATGGAGCCACCGCCGAAGTCCCCGACGAGGTTCAGCGGAACCGTGGGTTTCTCGGCCGGACCGATGGCGTGCAGGACTCCGGTCAGCGCCAGGTAAGTAATGTCATGCCCCGCCCGCTGCGCGAGTGGGCCGTCTTGGCCCCATCCGGTCATACGTGCGTAGATCAGCCGGCTGTTGAGTTCGGTGCACACGTCGGGACCGAAACCCAGCCGCTCGGTCACGCCGGGCCGAAAACCTTCCAGGAGCACATCGGCTTTCGAGACGAGGGCCCTCACCAGCTCTCGGTCTGACTCGGTCTTGAGGTCGGCTTCCACCGACCGTCTCCCCCGCAAAAGTTGGTCCTGCTCCCGTGGCGAGATCTCGAGTCCACCAGACGGACGCTCGACTCGAACTACGTCCGCTCCGAGATCTGCAAGCATCATCGCAGCGTGTGGCCCCGGCCCCAACCCGGCGAGTTCCAGCACTCGAACACCGTGCAACGGGCCGCTCATCCGACGGACACCTTCCCTGAATAGCGCTCGCGCAGTTTCCCTTTGACTAGTTTCCCGGTCGGAGTTCGAGGTAGATCCGTACTGAACACGAGTCGCCTCGGCAACTTGTACTTGGCGATCTGTCCGCGCAAATGAGAAAGCAGTTCGTCGCGAAGCGCATCGCCGGCTTCGGCTTCGGGGACTGGCTCGACGACAGCCATCACTATCTCCCCCATCTCGTCGTCGGGCAACCCGATCACCGCCGCGTCCAATACCGAGGAATGCTCGATCAGCACGTTCTCGATCTCCTGCGGGTATATGTTCACACCACCCGAGATGATCATGAAGGACTTACGGTCGGTCAGAAACAGATAACCCTCCTCATCCATGAAGCCGACATCACCCGTAGTCGTCCAGGTCGGGTGGGCGGGATGCTGTGCTTCCTGGGTCTTTTCGGGCGCATTGTGATAATTGAAGGGCAACTCGTCACGTTCGAAGTACAGCGTACCCACCTCGCCGGAGGGTAGATCTTCGCCGTTCTCCCCACATACGTGGAGCACTCCCAGGGCGGCTCGCCCCACTGTGCCGGGCTTTCGCAGCCACTCGTCCGAGTGAACAATGGTCATGCCGTTGAGTTCCGTCGAGGAGTAATATTCATCCAGAATGGTTCCCCACCAATCGATCATCTTTCGCTTCACATCGACGGGGCACGGTGCGGCTGCGTGGACGGCAAGTCGCAGAGACGATATGTCGTAACGGTCTCGGGTTTCCTGTGGCAGTTTGAGCATGCGCACGAACATTGTCGGCACCCACTGGCTGTACGTGACGCGATAACGCTCGATGCATTCCAGGGCCTTTTCCGGATCGAACCGATTCATCATCACTACGGTGCCGCCCAGCGCCTGGACCGACGCGCACGTCCGGAGCGGAGCGGCATGATAGAGCGGCGCCGGGGACAGATAGATGTCGTCTTCGGTTACACCCCACACACTTTGGTTCATTGTCGTCATCTGATCGCCGGGATCCTGTATCCGGCGATTCGGTAGAGCCGGCTTGATGCCCTTGGGACGGCCGGTTGTTCCCGACGAGTACAACATGTCGGCGCCGCGCGGTTGATCCGGGAGCGGTATGTCCGACTCCATGTCAGCCGCCTGGTCGAGGGAGTCGTATCCGTCTAGTTGACCGCCGAAGGAAAGCCTGGTCACCTGCCGGGGAACGAGGTCGGACAGCGTCTCTGCCAGTTCGCCCAGAGCAGCATCGACGATGACTACCTTTGCCTCGCAGTCCTCAACGATGTATGCACCTTCCGGAGCGGTCAGGTGCCAGTTGACCATCGTCAGGTAGACACCGGATCGCATAGCCGCCCAGTAGATGTCGAAGACCTGAACGTTATTGGTGGCGAGCACGGCCAGGTTGTCGCCTCGCCGCAACCCGAGTCCGTGGAGCACTCGCGCAATCCGAATCGAATTCGATTCCAGTTGCGCGAACGTCACCGCTTCACCGGTCTCGGCAACGATTACCGCGGCCTTATCCGGGTTTGTCGCAACATACGCTCCGGGATACATGGTTTACTCCAAGGTTCGTTCGCTAAGGTCATTTGTTCACAAAGTTGTTCGTGTAGAGATCATTCGAGAGACAGCGCGACTTTTCCTACCGCCGTACGCTCACTCAACGACTTCAATGCATCGGCGGCACGCGCCAAGGGGTAGAGGGTGGGCTCGGGCACCCTCAGAGCTCCGGACTCGAGCAGGGGGTAGAGCTCCTGCCATTGACGCGCCAGATATTGGGGATCGGTTTTCAGATATTCACCCCATCCTGCACCGGTAACCGAAATATTCTTCAGGAGAAGTCGATTGACTTTGACCGTGGGAATATCACCGCCGGTGAATCCCAAAACGACCAGGCGACCGTTCGGCGCAAGGCTGCGCAGGCTGTCGGTGAAGCGGTCACCACCGACCGGATCGAGAATGATGTCGACACCGCGCCCATTCGTAATCCGTTGGACGCGTTCCTTCCACCCGTCGACCGACACGACGTGCGTTGCCCCGGACTCCGCGGCGATTTTCTCCTTCTCGCCTGTACTCACGACAGCGACTGTCTCCAGACCGAGCGCTGACGCGACATGCAACGCGGCCGTACCCAACCCACCGGCCGCGCCGTGAATCAGGACGGTCTCGCCGGCACGGTAGCGCGCGCGTTCGTCGAGGGCGAAATGCGCGGTCAGATAATTCAGGAGAAATCCCGAGCCGGCCGAGAGCGAGACCGCATCAGGCAGAGCAAAGACATTGGACGGCGCGACCGCAACGGTCTGCTGCCACGCGCCTTCCCCGGTCGTAAGCACGGCCACGCGCCGCCCGGGTGTGAAGCCGGACCCTGGCGGCGCGCTCCGAACGGTACCGGCGCCCTCAACGCCTAGCACGCAAGGTAATTCGCGCACCGTTTGGTAGCTGCCCGTGGTCTGGAGAAGATCGGGGAAACTCACTCCGGCGGTGTGCAGATCAATTACCACCAGTGCCGGATCGACAGGTTCGTCGACATCGACCAACGACAGACCTCCGGGCCCCGTCGCCTCCACCAAGTGGACTGCTTTCATTCAAACTCCTCGGACTGGCCCCGGCGACTTCGTTGACAAACGGAATCCGCCGTAGCAACTGCTTAACGATCGTTAAGTAGGACTCTACGGCGACAGGCAGACCATGGCAATGGCGTCTGACCGCGGGATGCCCCCGGGCCGTAGTCCTCGACGATGTTCGCGAAGCAACACTGGCAGAGAGCGGTTTTCGATCAGGTCGTCAGTACAGGTAATCCTCGCCGCTGGCGCGCACGGTTATGTCACTGATGCTGATGCCCCATGGTTGATCGATGATGTGAACAACAGCGTCAGCCAGGTCGTCGGGCTTGATCAGCCAGTATTCGATGGAGTCGACGTCCTTCTGCCCGGGGCTGAGGGTGCCGTCGGTTAGATGCCCGACGTTCTCCATGTAGGTACCCGCACGTTGACCGGTGAGACCGAGGATCGCGTTCTCGTTGACGATCCAGCTCGCCAAGTTTGTTCCTGTCACGCCTGTGGGCTTGACCGTCGTCACCTTGATCTTGCCCTTGGCTTCGATTCGCAGCGAATCCGAGATCGTGGTGACTGCAGCCTTGGTCGCGCTGTAGACGCCGGAACCGTCGATGCCTGCGTTTCCGAAGATCGACGAGATGTTGACGACTTGACCGCGTCCCTGCTCGATCATCTGGTCGTATACGGCGGAGATCCCGTTCACGACGCCCTTGATGTTGATGTCGATTGCCTTGTGCCACTTCTGCCACGCACGTTCGTGATCGGCGAAATACGCGAGAGGCATGACGCCTGCATTGTTGACGAGTACGTCGAGCGCTCCGTACTCCGAAATGCCGTGCTGCGCCGCAGCGATGACCTGATCCATGTCGGTGACGTCGGCAATCTTGTAGGTACCGGTGAATCCCGCGGCCGCGATACCGTCGAATACAGTCTTCAGGCCCGCCTCGTTGATGTCCACGCCGACGACTTTGGCGCCCTGCGCTGCCACCTTCTCGGCGATGAGTTGACCGAACCCACCGCCTGCACCGGTGATGAGAATGACCTTGTCCTGCAAGTACTGAGACATAGCTGTTTCCTCTTGTTCTGGATCTCGGGTTCGTTGTGGGTCAGACGATGTCGATGGCATCGAGGACTGCGGCGACGGTCTTGTGGTCGCCGGAAACCTCGACGGCAGACCGCCATGCAGATCGGGTGGTCCCCCACCGCAGGAATTCGGTGGCCTGGGTGGTCGCGACGTTCTCCGGCACGTCGCCAGCTTCGGTGACGGTCACTCCCCCATCGCCATGAGAGATGACGAAAGTGCGCTCGGTGGCGCCGTTGAGGCGCAGTGCCACAGGCGATGTCAAGGCGGCGGCGACCGCTTCGCCGCACATCTGCGGGAGCCCCGCAACCATCCAGTCGATCGCCGGATCGACAGCGGCCGCCACGTCGATCTCACCGTGAGGAAACGGTCCGAACGGCGACAGAAGATCCGACGTCAAATGGACGAGATGGTCGAACGACACTGCGTCACTGAGCTGATGAAGGCGATAAGTCCCGAGGTCGAGCATCTCGAGCGTGTTGTTGCGAAGCTCCTCTGTCTGCAGCGCGGCCAACGTCGCGAGTCCCGCTTCGGATTGTTCCCGGTAGTAGTCCAGGATCTGCTCGTGCGGTAGATCGGCACGCTCGCGGACGGCAGCGTCGTTGAGCCGCTCGGACTTTCCACTGGGGTTCGGCGGGAACACCAGATCCGGATCGGCGATGAAGTTGAAGAAGAACGCCATGTGACCGATGAGATCGTGGACGCGCCAACCGTGGCACGCACTGTCTGCTTCCCACTCGGTGGTGCCGAACTGCTCGGCGATTTTCAGTGTGTTTTCTGCCAGAGCACGAGCGCCGGCGAGTCCTGCGTCGGACATGGTGGCTCAATTCTTAAGAGGATGCGAGGAAAATGGATTTGAGCTGCTGGTACGCCGCGAGCCCTTCGGGACCGAGTTCACGACCCAGGCCGCTGGCTTTGACTCCACCGAACGGTGAACCCCAGTCGAGGTTGAAGGTGTTGACACCGAACGAGCCGGTCTCGACACGTCGAGCAATTGCGATACCGCGTTCCTCGTCGGAGGTCCATACAGTCCCACCGAGGCCGTACTCGGAGTTGTTGGCAAGCGCGACAGCCTCATCGACGTCGTCGTATGAAATGACTGACAGCACCGGCCCGAATACTTCCTGCCGTGCGATGGTGCTGTCGTTGTCGATATCGGCGAACACCGTGGGCTGCACGAAGAATCCGGTGTCGAGGTCGGCGGGGCGTCCGCCACCCGTGGTGACAGTTCCGCCCTCCGAGCGTCCCTGGTCGATCAAGGACAGCACACGTTCCTGTTGCCTTGCGCTCACCATCGGGCCGACGAACGTCGACGGTTCCATCGGGTCGCCGACCTGCAGACCCTCGGCCATTGCGGTAATGGCGTCGACGTACGTTCGACTATGGCTGCGGGGAACCAAGATTCGAGTCGACATATAGCACGTCTGCCCACTGTTGAGCAGGGACGCAGTTGCCAGACCGGTTACCGTCTCCTCGACATCCGCGTCGTCGAGGACCAGGGCCGCCGACTTGCCACCCAACTCCAAGGTAACGGGGCGAAGCATACCGCCACACACCGTGCCGATGTGTCGACCGGCCGCAGTGGATCCGGTGAAGGCTACCTTGTCGATCCCGGGATGCGCCACGAGATACTGACCGATCTCCGGTCCGCCAGTCACGATGTTGATGACACCCGCGGGAAGTTCTGCCGCAATGGCGGCCTCGGCCAATATATAGGAGTCCAAGGTGGTTTCGGGAGAGGGTTTCAGCACGACGGTGCATCCCGCAGCAAGAGCCGGGGCGATCTTGAACATCGAAAGCACAGCCGGGAAGTTCCAGGGCGCGATGGCAGCAACGACACCGATCGGCTCGCGTCGCACGATTGTCGTACCCGGCATCGGTTGGCTGGCCCGTCGCTCTTCGGTAGGCATCGACTCGGCGAGGCCTGCGTAATAGCGCAAAAGCTGGACGGGTGCGGCCCCCTCGGCGAAACGGGCGAGCTCGATAGGCATGCCGTTCTGGTGAGTGACCGCCGACGCGCGGTCTTCGGATCGTTTCTCGAGTTCGTCGGCGAACCTGCGGATGACACGCGCACGTTCGGCGGGGGAAAGATCGGCCCAGTCATTCCGTCGCAACGCTTTTCGAGCCGCTGATACAGCTGCGTCGACATCCGTCGATACGGAGGCGGGGAACGAGCCTATCTGCTGCTCCGTGAAAGGTGATACGGCTCGGATGATTTCGGAAGTATCCGGCGCTCTCCACAGTCCATCGATGAACAGTGCAGTGCGGTCGGTGAGTGTTGTCATTTCTGGCTCCTCCAGGGATGGCGCTCGACGTTGAACCAGCCAACCTGTGTTGATCATCACTGCTCAGACGACGAGAAAATTGACATCATGCGCCAATTTATTTACATTTCGACACATGGCAGATCTGATCAGTGCCTCGTCGCTGACGCGACTGCCCGAGTTGATCTCCGAACTCGGCGGAGATCCGTACGAATTCCTCGACCGTGTGGGCATCGATCCGGCCATCATCGGCGCGTACGACCACTTCTTGCCGTTCAGCGCCCTGTCCACGCTGCTCGGACTCTGTGCGGATGAATTGGAGTCGCCCGACTTCGCACTCAGGCTCGCAGGCAGACAGGACCCGGACATTCTCGGTCCGGTTGCCATCGCGGCCCGCAGTGCCGAGACAATCGGAGATGCGTTGCACGACGTCGCCCGATACGCGCACGTGTACAGTCCGGCGTTGGCGGTCGATCTGACAGTCGGCGACACCGAGGTGTCCTACGGACTCGATACCGTGCTGCATCGACTTCCGTATCGGTCCCACGTCGTGGAACTGGCGCTGGGCGTAACGCTTCAGACGTTCCGGATGATGGCCGGCCCGGATTTCCATCCGACGCACATCTCGTTTCAACATCCACGGATCTCCGAAATACGGCGGTACGTCGAGTATTTCGGATGTTCCGTCGAGTTCAGCTCGGATCGGAATCTGTTGACCTTTCCGCGCGGAGTCATGCATCGCCACCTGCCCCGGGTGGATCCGTTGGCCTACGACTTCGCCGTGCGTTTCATGGCAGGTCGAGATCCGGATGTGGCGTTCCACGACGCGGTGTCGGCTTTGATCGTGCGTTCCCTGCCTGCAGGTGCAGCCACACTGAAGCAAGTCGCGACATTGATGATGCTGCACCCGCGAACATTGCAGAGACGATTGGCGTTGGAAGGCAAGGCGTTCGAATCGCTCGTCGACGATTCACGACGCGAACTCGCTCTCGGTCTTCTCTCGAACAGAGACGTGTCCCTCTCCGAAGTGTCACGCCAACTCGGCTATTCCGAACCGAGCACCCTCACTCGAAGCTGTAGGCGTTGGTTCTCCACAACGCCCCTGGAGAAGCGGAGGGCACTTACCCGCCGCGCTGGTTGACCGCATGAGCTACGACGCCGACGGTTCGAAGGTCGTAGCGGCTCACCACCGGGGGCGTGGGAGATGGGATGAGAACAGATCTGGCATTGCGTCACTGCAACGGTCAGGAAACACCGCCTCTCGCTTTTCCAGAAACGCCGCAACACCTTCACGAACGTCAGCCTGAGCACCGCGAGCATTAATTCCGATGCTCTCGACGCGATGCGCGACCATGGGATGTTCGACTCCCAGCATGCGCCAGATCATCTGACGCGACAGGGCAACCGATACCGGCGCGCTGTCACGGGTCAGGCTATGCGCGAGCGCCGTCGCCTCCCCTAGAAGATCTTCGCGCGAATGCAGTCGGTAGACCAACCCGGCCGAAGATGCTTCCGTAGCAGTGAAGATCCGTCCGGAGTAGATCCAGTCGAGGGCTCGCTGGAGCGGAACCAGTTTCGGCAGCAACCACGACGAACACGACTCGGGCACGAGTCCTCGCCGATTGAAGACGAAACCCATCCTGGCGTCGTCGGCGGCCAAGCGAAAGTCGGCCGCAAGAGTCATGGTGATACCCACGCCGACCGCCGGTCCGTTGATGGCCGCAATGATCGGCTTCAATGAATCGAACATTCGCAGGACGACGCGTCCGCCGCCGTCCCGACGTAGATCGTCACCGTCCGCGTCAGTTCCGTTCGACTCGGCGCTCCATTCGGAGAACGTCTCTGCCCCCGAGGACAGATCTGCCCCCGCGCAAAACGCGCGGCCCGCTCCTGTCAGGATCACCGCGCGCACAGCGTCGTTCGCGTCGGTGGAGTCGAACGCTTCGATGAGCTCGTTTTCCATCGTCGTGGTGAATGCGTTCAGCTTGTCCGGTCGATCAAGGGTGATCACGGCGATACCGTCTTCGATACTCATCGATATGTGTTCCACAGGTACCTCTTTCTCCGGGTGGCGATTAGCGAACGATAATCGGTATTCTGCCCATATCGGCAGTTCAAGACGGTTCCTTTCCATCAGGTGTATCCCGCGACTGTTCGGCTCTAAGCTGGGCAAGACGCAGGCACCGAAGAAATGAGAAGGAAACCGAACAATGAGTGGGGCGAAGACAGTCGTTGTCCGGCAACTCATACTCGATTCCGCTGTCCGAAACATGAACGAGCGCGGCTATCACGGGACGTCCATGCGTGACATCTCCGCCGGCGCCGATCTCACTGTCGCGTCCATCTACCACCACTTCAAATCCAAGCAGGAAATCCTTCAGGAAATCATGATTCGGGCGCTCCACGACGCCATCAGCATGACCCGCAGTGCACTGCTGCGCTCCGGCGGCGACCCGAAAGACCAACTGCAAGCAATCGTCCGCGCTTGGGTCATGTTCCATACGACCAGGCGCGAAGACGCCCTCGTAGGAGCGACAGAATTGCGCAGCTTGGACGAATCGGGTCACCGTCTGGTCGTAACCCTGCGCGACGAGCAGGAAAGCATGTTTCGCGACGTCGTCGAACGCGGCATTGAAGAAGGTGCTTTCCACACTCCATTTCCCCGAGATGCCGTGCGCGCCATTATCAACATGGGGCAGCAAGTCTGTGTGTGGTGGCGCGTCGACGGACCGATGAATGCGGAAGATATCGCGTCTCGGTACTGCGCATTGGCGACCGCGATGATCGAATCAAGCTGAGCTGGGCGACACCTCCGCCAAAGAAGATCTGAAGGCCCGAAGACCTGAAGGGCTCCAGGACAGAAGCCACATAACGCCGTCGATGTGCGAGACCAGCGTGCCTCGACTTTCGTCCGCACCCCGCCGCTCGAATCGGTATCTCCATTCCTGAGACCTGCATCACTGACTAATCATCATCTCAGGCGAACGATCGTTTGGCAACAGATTCCGAATCGCACCATCCCTGCGGAGAAAGTCGCTGCAAAAGCGCACTTTTCCCGACTATTGACATTTAACGATCGTTAGGTCAATGATGACTCGCAGCCGAACGATCGTTTGGCAAATTCGGAACGAAGGAGTGCGGGCCACATGACCACCTCCGCATTGCCACGAGATGACGCTGCACACGTCGCCGGCGGCCTCGACGTGGTCACCTTCGCCACCCGAATTTGCGAGCGCCTCCGGTACGGCAATGGCGGCGAGATATGACTTCTCGTATCGAAGAACCCACTCGCACTTGGATATTGCGTCACCACCTTTCGACCCCATACCCGGCGAGCACGATTCCGTCTGGTGCCGGCGCTCGGGACAAGCTCGTCGTCGGCCGCACACCGAACTTGCCGCAACTCACGTCCTGACCGAACTCAACTGAACGACCCCACAGAGAGCGAATCGCGATGACCAACAACACCGAATCTGCGGTGGAGCGCCCGGGCAGATCTCGGCGCGCGTCCTTTGCAGCCGCTATCTCCACTTCCCTGGAGTGGTACGACTTCTTCATCTACGCGACTGCCGCCGCGCTCGTGTTCAACTCGACGTTCTTCGCCACCGACAGCGAGGTGGTCGCTGCAATGAGTTCGTTTGCCACCGTCGCAGTCGGATTCATCGCCCGTCCTATCGGTGGTGTGCTCGCCGGTCATTTCGGTGACCGGTACGGCCGAAAGCCGGTGCTCGTTGCCGCCGTGGTCCTCATGGCTGTGGCAACCTCCTTGGTTGGTTTCGTCCCCAACACCAATGTCGTGTGGCTTGCCCCGGCCATTCTCGTGACGCTGCGAATCTGCCAGGGCTTGGCCGTGGGAGCACAGTGGGGCGGGGCCGTATTGCTGGCCACCGAGAACGCACCGGCGGACCGCCGCGGGCTCTTCGGCAGCTTCGCCCAACTCGGTGTTCCGATCGGTGTGGTGCTGGGCAATATCGTGTTCCTGGTCCTGACAGCAACTCTTGCGGCTGATTCGTTCCTCTCCTGGGGATGGAGGATCCCGTTCTGGATCAGCTTGGTCATGCTTCCAGTGGCATTCCTCATCCATCGCTATCTCGAAGAAACCCCCGAGTTCAAGGCACTCGCAGAAAAACTCGCCGAATCGCCGGTCGTTCGGAAGTCCCCCATTCTCGAAGTGCTCAAGAAGAATCCAGGCACAGTCCTCGCTGCAGCAGGCGCCAATGCCATCGGCGTGATCTTCTTCTACACGATGATCACCGGTTCGGTTCAGTTCGCGACCACCTACCTGGAGATACCGCGGTCGACGGTCCTCACCTACATCCTGATCGCATGTGCAATACAGATTCCCCTGGTTCCGCTGGCGGGATATCTGTCCGACCTCTACGGTCGCAAACTAGTCTTCGGCCTCGGCACCGCATCCATGATGCTCTGGGGTATCCCGATGTGGCTGATGATCGGTGGATCCAGCCCGGACACGATCTGGCCGTTTGCCGTCGCGGTTATCGTCGGCGTAGTAGCAATGTCCCTCCAAACCGGCACGCAGGGAACACTATTCGCTGAACTGTTCCCACCGGAGATTCGATTCTCCGGCGCTTCACTCGGTTATCAGATCTCCGCAATCATCGGAGGTTTCGCGCCGATGATCATGGTGATGCTGATCAACGGAAATCCGGACAACGCATGGAAGGTCGGTTCCTTCCTCGCCGCTGCCGGTGCTATCGGATTGATCTGCCTCTACGTGATCATTCGCCGATACTCCGGAACCTCGCCGACCGTCGCAAGCACCCGTGTGGAGACCGCGAACGCTCAGTACGCATCATGATCAACCTGGGGTGAGTGGTCTCGATGCCACTCACCCCAGGTTTTCGGGTACGAGAAATGACTGTCGGCGACTGCCGATAAAGTGGCCCCCACAAGTCGACGTGTCCTTCGTCGACCAGGAGCACAGGTTCGAGGAGTGTGTCGGTAGCAGTGGCAGTGGAATCTTCGGTGCTGCTGAAGTGGTACTCCGAGACGGCTCGTGACCTGCCGTGGCGACGCGAGGGCGTCAGTGCCTGGCAGATCCTGATGAGCGAGATCATGCTCCAGCAGACGCCGGTGGTGCGCGTTGCGCCCATCTGGGAAGAGTGGGTGGAGCGCTGGCCGGTACCGTCCGCGATGGCAGCGTCGAGTCAGGCAGAAGTACTTCGCGCGTGGGGCAAACTTGGTTACCCACGACGCGCGCTTCGGTTACACGAATGCGCGGGCGTCCTGGCCGCCGAGCACGGTGACGTGGTGCCGGAAGACGTCGACACCTTGCTCTCCCTACCGGGAATCGGTTCGTACACCGCCCGCGCCGTGGCGTGCTTCGCCTACGGACAGCGAGTGCCGGTGGTGGACACCAACGTACGACGCGTGGTTGCGCGAGCCGTCCACGGCAATGCGGAACCCGGCAATCCGTCCAACACGCGAGACCTCGCCGACGTCGCGGCGCTGCTGCCACGGACACGAGCGCGCGCCGCCACCTACAGCGCCGCTCTCATGGAACTCGGTGCACTGATCTGCACTGCGCGGACGCCGAACTGCGAGAACTGCCCTTTGCCGAACTGCGCGTGGGTCGCTTCGGGCAAACCGGCACACACCGGACCGCCCAAGAAGGTGCAGAAGTTCGCGGGCACCGATCGCCAAGTTCGTGGAAAATTGATGGCCGTTCTGCGCGAGAGCCACCGTCCGGTCGAACGCGCGCAACTCGACATCGTCTGGCCGACCGATCCTGGTCAGCGTGACCGCGCACTACATTCCTTGTTGGTCGACGGACTGGTCGAGCAGACCGATGACGGCCTGTTTGCACTGGCTGGAGAAGGTACGCCCTAGCCCACTCGCACCGGGTCGCATGCTTCTGCTGGTTCGACGGTCTGGGGTGGTGCAACTTCAGGATCCGAACGCCGAAACGCAGCGGGAACGACGGGTACCACCGGGTCGCAAGGCGGGAGCGTCAGGATCGGTAGGGCCGCTCCGGACGGTGACCCGCTCGTCGGGTTCGCCGGCTCGGCGCCGACGTTCGGGCGATCAGTGGACACCGCTCGCGACCCGTCCGGCGACAGAGCGATCAGCAATCCCGTCAGCATGAGCAGGAGCGGCAGCACTATTGCCGCCGCCCACCGGATTCTGTTGACGGGCTGAACAGCCGCGCCGCCAGCGGACCTGACCTCACTCCCCCGACCGGCCGCTACCAGCGCAGCGCCTATCGCCAGTTGGGCGCGCTCGCCGAGATACAGGAAGCCGAGCCCTGCCGATTCGGCGGCTTCGGCGGACAACTGCCGTGACTCTTCCTTGCCGAGCATGGCGACGAGCATCTTGGGCACGGGGTTTCGTTCAGCGACGAGCAGGTCCAATGTCGCAGCAAATGTCGAGCTGTCTGTAAGCAACTCGGCGGTAGCGTAACGGTGCGCCGAGTCCACGACGCCCGCGCTCGGATCGATGGCAGCGATCACAGTCTCACTGCCGTCCGGCCAGAATGCGAGAATCGGCGAAATACCATTCAGGGCATCGACCGTCCGCAAGTAGGCAAGGCGAGCGTCCAGACCGTTGACCAACTCGATTTTCTCGAAAGTGCTGGAGGACAATGAATCCGGGACAAATTCGCGCACGTCCGCGCGCTCGCACAGCACTCCGAGGACGGTGGGGCACAGGTTCGAGCGCAGGGCCCGACCGGTGGCGACCTCGGCAGCGGAGGCGAGCGCGCGTGCCGACGCTTGCGCAGAGGGAACAGTCCCGTTCGCGCCCCACGGATGACGGAACTCGTCGATCGACCCCAGAAGGGGTGTGTCCGCATCTACGAGAGCTGTTGAAATGGAATTGTTTTCGAATACCACGCCCAGGCTTTCACGCACTGGATCCTCCATTGACTGTTTCCAACTGGTTCTGAACTGTTTCAGGTGTTGCTATCACTGTGGAGCTGTATCAGAACGTCAGGCCACCGACTGCCATTGCGCCTGGTTCCAACACCACGTCCACCGGCGCTCGGCCGTCGACCGTGACGCGATACGTCCCCGGCAGGAGTCCGACAAACGAGAAGCGACCCTCGAACGGTTTCACCGTCCGCGCTGTCGCGTGCCCGCATTGATCGACGCCGTTGATCACCACCGCCTCCGAGATGCCCGACGTCACCAGACCTGAGATCCGACCATCTGCCGAGACAGCTGTCCCCTGGTCTCTCCGACCACCAACAGAAGTCCCTTGTGGATCACACACTCCCGGGGTGGTCGCCACCCGCACGGTGACATCGTCCGACCGCACGCGAGCCGCCCCTCGATCTGCGGTGACCAGTGCAGCAATCGGTAGACCGTCGGCGTCTTCCCGCTTTCCCACAGTCATCGTCGCTGTCCGGGTGAAGTACCGGTCCGCTTCCAGATTGCCTATCAGGCAATGTAACCCGAACTCGTCGACACCCGAGCCGTCTCCGCAGTAGTCAGGCACGGACGGTAGAACGAAACCTCGAGGCACCGGAAGCTGCACGACCACGTCCGAGAGCGGGTTGCCCCGGACGCCGATGTCTACGACATACGTCACCGGATCACCTTCTCGGACAATACCGTTGGACGGTCCGGAATCGAGCCCTGGGCCGTCACCGGGATCGAAGGGCGGCGCACCGTCAATCGCCGTCAACTCGACGGTGAAGGGAGAAGCGGACTCTCCCTCGGCTGCCAATCGAACATCCGACTGCATCGGTAGCGCACCGAGCACAGCTGCGCCGACAAGTAACACTCCTGTCACCACGACTACGCCTCGCACTCTTCGGGCGCACGCTCTCGGTCGGAGTCGGATCGTAACCGCCTTCGACCACACCTCTGACAGACGAGTTCTCACGACGCTCCTTCGATGGCCGACCCTCGGGGCCCGGTCGGGCACTCTCGACCAGATTTGGCGAATCCCGAGCTACGTTCAATAGAAGTCGCTCGAGGGACTCGAAAGCCAATGGTGACGGCATGATTATGTGGGTGAACTTCTCTCACCCGGGGTGAAGTCGCGGGTGAATTACCCGGGATGACACGCTCTGGATTCGCACCAGCTACGCTCCTCCCTGTAGATAGATGGATCGAGACAATCCGCCCAAATCCGCCAATTAGCGTGGGGCGTGAAAGCAGAAAGGGTCCGCGTTGATGTTCGGGAGGGACGGCCACGACTGGGCAGCTATTCCCGAAAGGCGCACTCTCACCGAGTCGATTCCTCGGCAAGCATTGTTCGCGAAACTGGATCGACGCGCCGCTCTGACCGTCGTCCGTGCACCGAACGGCCACGGGAAATCGTCGTTGATCGCATCGTGGCTGCGCGCCCATCTGGCATCCGAACGAATACTCGTCTGGGTCTCGGCCCCACAGCCCTCGTCGACACTCGAAGATTTCTGGGCCGTTGTCCTCGATCGAATCCACGCTGCCGGAATCGCACTGCCCGACGTCGACGATCTCGCCGATCCTTTCACCGCTGCCGCCAAATCCCTGAACGCCCTCAGCCGCCCGGTGCTGCTCGTGCTGATCAGGCCGGATCTGATATCGGAACCAGAGTTGGACGATCAGTTGATCGATCTCCTCACCCTCTGCCACAACCTGGACCTCGTGGTCACGCTCTCGGGATTCGGCATGTTCGCCGAGCCATACCTTCTCGACACGGATCACGAGGTCATCGGCGCCGATGAGCTGTTGTTCACGACATCCGATACCGCCCAATTGCTGGAACAGGCGGGGGTGCGCACGGCTGAGGGTGATGCAGAACAAATCACATCCCTGACGGGTGGGCTGCCCGCGTTGGTTCGCGCCGCAGTCGCCGCCGTCAGGGACTCACGTAACAGCAACCGTGAGCGAGAGATCAAAACGAACACCGCGCAAGCGATAGACGATTACGTGACTGATTCCGTTCTCGCCACCGCTGAGCGCCTAAAGCAACATGAGTTCCTACTCGCGACCGCCTTTGGTCGATCGATCACCGTCGGCGTCGCCACAATGCTGTTCGAGTCCCAGCGCCCTGACACTGCCGAAACCGTTCATGAGATCCGCTCGCGACTGGTGACGCTGGAGACAGCCGGCTTGTTGTCGCGCGTCGAGGCCGAAGCCGACGAAACATGGGCATTGCCTCCCGCCATTCGAAGATCGATACTCGCGCACCACACCCGCGCGGGAATCGATCCGTCGCAACGTCTTTCATTCCTCGCTCACAATCGACTCGACAACGGTCATCACGCGTCGGCGCTGGACTACGCGGTCGAGGCACAGAACTGGACCCTGGCAGTAGACATCGTCGAACAACATTGGGTGACGATGATCGTGCATAACCTGGACTCGGTTCGCTCCGCCCTCCAACGGATTCCGGCGGAAGCTGCCGACAAGCACTCTGCCGTTGAGGCCGGGCGTGCCTTGTTCACGATGCATCCGAGCAAGCGATCCACGGTAATCGACTTGCTACCCGAATCGCCGGCCGAACTGTGGGAACTCGGCGCCCAACCCAGCGCGAAGGACGCTTTGAGCATCGCCTGCGTTCAATCGATCATGCTCAGGATGGCCGGTGAATACGGGCTCTCGGCAGAGACCACCAGGCGGCTGTCTCACCTCAGCCGCAGTGCGCTGGAAAACAATCCGGAAGCGGTCAGCGCACAACTCCCCCTGATGCGACTTCAATGGGCGATCAATTTTCAATTGAGCGGCAGGTTCACCGAATCCACGATCAAGGCTCGAATGGCATACCACGGCGCCCTGTCTCACAGAGTCGACTTCATCGCTCGCAACTCTGCGGGTAGCGCCGCCCTGAATTGGGCTTTGGCAGGTGAGCCGCGGCAGGCCAGACACTGGTTCGAACTCGAACAGAAGCATCCTGACCCCGGGGGCTGGCTCGAACCTGTAGTCAAGATCGCCGGCTTGACGGCACGGGCTCTCGCCGCTCTCGACACACTCGACTTCGGTGACGCACGTATCGCACTGACCGAACTCGGCGTTCCGTCCGACACCGAGGAGCTATGGGCGTTCGTCGTCTATGCGCACAGCCAATTCGCCCTGACTCAGAGCAGTGCATCTTCCGCTCTGTCCTTGCTCCACAACGCGATTGGAGTGCATTCCAAGCAGTACACGGCCACGTCTTTCGCGCTTCCTCTGCTGCAATCCGCAGAAATCGATCTCCTGCTCGCACTCGGCGAGGGAAACAAGGCGACGGCTCTGGCCAAGGAAATTGCCGATCCTGCAGCCAACCCGTGGACGCTCGCGTCGGTGGCGCGTTTACGTCAGCGAATCGGCCAGAACGAGGCCGCTGTGGCGCTGTGCCATCAGTTCGACTGGTCTGGCGAATCCTATCCGCGGGCACAGATGGAATCGCTTCTGGTGCAAGCGGTTGCACACTCCGAGCTGGGTGAGCCACGCCTCGCCTCTCAGGAGTGGTCCAGAGCGTGCAGTATCGCGGACCAAACCGGACTTCTGCGTCCGTTCGCGACCATTGGATCGGCGGACGTCGAGAAACTCGAATCGATGGCAGTAACAAAATCGCGTGCACTCGCCGAGTTCTCGAAAAGTGCTCCTGCGGAATCATTTCCGGGATCCGTACGTATCGTGGAGCTGACCGAACGCGAACAGAAGGTCCTCTCCCTCCTGGCGCTCGGCATGGGATCGGCCGCGATGGCCGACAAACTCTACGTGTCCGTCAACACCGTCAAGACTCAACTGCGCACTCTCTACAAGAAGCTCGACGTACACAATCGAAACGAAGCGATCACGAAGGCACGTCAGCTGCGCCTGCTGTAGTCCCGTGTCGGATCTGATTCGGACTACATTCTGTAGGCATGAGCACCGATACCTGTGTCTTCTGCAAGATCGTCGCGCTGACCGAGCCGGCGATTCTCGTCCACGAGAGCGAGACGACTCTTGCATTTCTCGACGCCCGACCGGTGAGTCGCGGACACACCCTGGTGGTCCCCAAGCGTCATGCAGAAAACCTCGATGCTCTCGAAAGCCACGAGGGCGCAGAGATGTTCCGCGTCGGCACGCTCATCGCCGGAGCTCTACGCCGCTGCGACATCGCCGCTGACGGAGTCAACTTTCTCGTCAACGACGGGCGTGCCGCGGGCCAAACCGTGTTCCACTCGCACCTCCACGTCGTCCCCCGCCATCGCGGCGACAAGGCGAAGTTCGCTGCCGGACTCCTGGCCAGGCGAGCCGTCGAACTGGAGCAGGTGGGCGCGTCGATCCGCAGTCAGCTCACCGTCTGAAGGAATTCCGTCACCACTTCGCGATAGCGCTGCGGTTGATCGTCGTGAACCAGGTGGCCTGCATCGGCAATACGTACGTACCGAGTTCCCGGCCTCTCGGCCATCTCTCGCATCTGTCCCTCGGGGGTGATGGTGAACTCTCCCTCGATCAGCAAGGTCGGCACGTCGATCGCCTTCCACTGATCCCAGAAATGCCTCGTGCCCCACTCCTCCGAGATGTCGCGGAAGGTCGACACCTCGCCGTGCAGGTACCACCCGTCGTCGCGGCGGTCGAAAGAGTCGAGAAAGTACTGGCCGGCGACGGGCCCGAAGAATTCCTTCATCGCGTCCTCGGAAGCAAACGGCTGCGGCCACGCCGAGATCATCTGAGCCCAATCCGCGGCGGTGCGTCCGCGAAAATCCGGAGCCATGTCTTCGAGGACCAGTGCACAAACCTTTTCGGGATGCGATGCAGCGAAGCACCACGCGTGCAGAGCCCCCATCGAATGGCCGATCACGATCATCGGCTCCTCGATGGACGCAACGGCAGATGCCAGGTCGTCGACGAATGCCTCGGTGGTCAGCTCTGACGGCGCGGGCCGGCCGTGACCGGCGGCGTCGAACGTGTAGACGTGGCCGAACTCGCGGATCCACGGCACCTGGCGTCGCCACGTCCTCGAGCTGCCCATGAGGCCGTGCAACAACAGAATCGGTTGTCCTGTTCCACCTTCGTCATGCAACACGAGTGTCACGGTACGCGGTGAAGGTGCGCGGGTAATGTCGCTTGCATGGCAGTCGTGAAGATCAATGCAATCGAGGTCCCAGAGGGCGCCGGCCCCGAACTGGAGAAGCGCTTCGCAGCACGCGCTCATGCAGTCGAGAACTCCCCGGGCTTTCTCGGATTCCAACTCCTCCGCCCCACCGCAGGTGAGAGCCGTTACTTCGTGGTGACGCAGTGGGAGTCCGAGCAGGCGTTCGCCGATTGGCGTGACGGCCCTGCCCGCGAAGCCCATTCCGGCGAGCGTGCGAAGCCCGTCGCTTCGGGTGCGTCGTTGCTCGAGTTCGAAGTTGTCCTGGACGTCGCCGCAAAGAGCTGATCTAGAACGATTGTGCCCGCCTTGGCGGGCACAATCGACGGTCATCTCGGCTTACGCGTTGACACGGTGCGGGCAGTAGTGCAAAAGTTCGCATGTAAACGCGATGGTCCGACAGGAATCCGGTGAAAGCCCGGAGCGGTCGCGCCACTGTAATTCGAGGTGAAGTGCCTTTTTCGGCACGACTATTTCGACAGCCAGACACTTCGGCCATCGCATGGACCTAGGGGACGCGAAAATCCCAGGAGGCTTCGATGGCTCTCGCCTATTCTCCCGATACGTCGATCGATTCGACTCGTCTTGCTTTCCTCGCCGCTGCAGTAGTTCTGTTCGCGATGCTGGCTCTCTACCTGGTCGGATTCGACCAGGGCGCTATCTCTCGCACCGGCATGTACATGCATGAATTGATGCACGACGGTCGACACTTGATGGGCCTGCCGTGCCACTAGTCGACAATTTCACGAAGCTTCTCATTCGTGGTTTGTTGGCTGGTTTGATCGCAGGCATCCTTGCCGGCGGAGTTGCATTCGTGCTGGGTGAACCGCACGTCAATGCCGCCATTGCGATCGAAGAAGCCAACAGCGCCGCCGGTGAGGTTGCCGGCGAAGCCGCTGGGCATTCGCACGGTGACGAAGAAGAACCACTGGTGAGCCGCGACGGGCAGCGCGCCGGGCTGTTCCTGGCCACAGCGCTGGCCGGACTGGCACTCGGGGCGATCTTCTCGGTCGTTGCCAATTACGCTCGACGACTCACCGGAATGTCCGGGCCGTTGTTGGCGATCACCATCGCCGTCGGTGGTTGGCTGGCCATCGAGGCCGTGCCCTTCTTCAAGTACCCGGCCAATCCGCCGGCCGTCGGAGATCCCGACACCATCAACCAGCGCACACTTCTGTGGCTGGCCGCCGTGATTCTCGGGCTACTGTCCGTCACCGCGGCAGCAGCGGCGGCAAAGGCAGTTTCCGGGCACGAGTTCCTCAGCGTGCGCATCGCTGCTCCGGTGGCTGCGTTCCTGGTGATCGCCACGATCGGTTACGTCTCGCTTCCCGGCATCAACGAGGTGGGCGAGGACTTCCCGGCAACTCTGCTGTGGGAGTTCCGACTTTCCTCGCTCGCTACGCAGGCGACGCTCTGGCTCGTACTCGGGTTGGCATTCGCCTTCCTCACCGAGCGCGCGACCAAGAACACCGAAGTAGCAAAAAAGTACGCCCTTCGCTGAAACTGCTGTGCGCCTTTATTAACCGCGGGCGGTTAATAAAGGCGCACAGCAGTTCTATTTCAGCTCAGATGATGCACTTCCTGCAGTCCGTACACCGGCGTCGGGATGCCCTCGTAACGCGCCTTCAACTGCAACGCCAAGTACAGCGAGTAGTGGCGCGACTGGTGCAGATTGCCTCCGTGGAACCACAGCGCTTCCTGCTGCGTCGGCTTCCACATGTTGCGCTGCTCGCCTTCCCACGGTCCCGGATCCTTGGTGGTATTCGAGCCCAGGCCCCACACCTTGCCGACCTTGTCGGCGGTGTCCTGACCGATCAGATCCGCCACCCAGCCGTTCATCGAGCCGTAGCCGGTCGCGTAGACCACCACGTCGGCAGGCAATTCCGTACCGTCTTCGAGGATCACGCTGTTCTCGGTCAGCTCACGAATGTTGCCGTGCGCGAGCTTGATGTCTCCATTGGCAACCAGTTCGGCCGCGCCGACGTCGATGTAGTACCCCGAGCCGCGGCGTAGGTACTTCATGAACAGACCTGAACCGTCGTCGCCCCAGTCGTGCTCGAAGCCCGCCTTCTCGAGGCGATCGTAGAAATCCTTGTCGCGCTCACGGATTGCGTCGTACACCGGGATCTGGAACTCGTGCATGATTCGGTACGGCAGCGAACCGAACGTGAGGTCTGCCTTGTGTGTCGTCATGCCCGCGGCCAGTGCACGCTCCGAGTACAGATCACCCAAGCCCAAATCCATCAGCGAATCCGACTTCACGATGTGCGTCGAGCTGCGCTGCACCATCGTGACGTCGATGCCGTTCTCCCACAGTGCACCGCAGATGTCGTGCGAGGAGTTATTGGCCCCGATCACGACGACCTTCTTGCCCACGTACTGATCCGGGCCGGGGTGCTTGCTCGAGTGGTGCTGATCGCCGAGGAACTTGTCCTGCCCGGGGAACGTCGGAACGTTGGCCTTGCCGGACATACCCGTCGCCATCACCAACTGCTTGGGACGCAACGTCAGCTTCTCGCCGTTGCGGTTGACCTCGACGGTCCATTCCTGGGTCTTCTCGTCGAACGACGCGGAGGTGCAGGTCGTGGAACTCCAGTACGGAACCTCCATGACCTTGGTGTACATCTCGAGCCAGTCGCCGATCTTGTCCTTGGGCGCGAACACCGGCCAGTTGTCGGGGAACGGCATGTATGGCAGGTGGTCGTACCAAACCGGGTCGTGCAGGCACAGGGACTTGTAGCGTCCGCGCCACTGATCACCCGGCCGCTCGTGGCTGTCGATCACGATGGCCGGAACTCCGAGTTGGCGCATCCGGGCACCGAGGGCGATGCCTCCCTGTCCGCCGCCGACGATCACGACGTAAGGCTGTGTGGTGTAACCGAGTTCGCGATCCTCGATCTCCTTCTGCTCGGCCCACGTGATGCGGTTCGGGTCTGCTCCGTGCTTGGCTCCACGAGGCCGGCGAGTGCCCTTACCTTCTTCGTGTCCCTTCAATTCCTGCAACGACGTCAGCAGGGTCCAACCTTCATCTCCTTTCAAACGAAGGTGCCCGTGCGCGCGACCGGTTGCAGTCTCGAATTCGATCCAGGCCGACGTGACGCCGTCGGCTTCGTCGGGTGTCTCGGTGGTCCGGAATCCCGAAGGATCGGTGTCGTCGAGACGCTCGGAGAGCATGTCGGCAATCTGCTCGCGACCTTCGACGGTCTTGATGTTCCAGGTGAACGACACCAAGTCGCGCCAGAAGCTGTCGAGTGCAAATTTGCCTGCCACACGCTCGATGTCACGAGCCGCGAGGGCCGACTCGAAATCCGCCAGCCAGGCGTCGACGCGTTCCTGAGGTGTCACCGCCGTCAACTTCACCTCGGGGGTGACTGCGGAATCGATGGTTTGCGTCATCACTTCTCCTTGTTTGTGAATGTGACACACAGCACATCCCATAAGTGGCCCCGGTCACAAGCGTTGCAGTCTGTTGCAATCAGCGGGCGCGGTGCCGCCGCCCGATACCGGTTACCCGCACCGATGTGCGGGCAACCGACTCACCCCTCAGTAGGCTTGAATTTGCCGAGTCCCAGCGACTGAAATCCCACGACGTAGAACAGCGTCCACAACACGGCCCAGTCCACGAAACCCAGTGCATTGCCGTGTAATCCGTCGACAACTGCCGGCTCGTGAAGAATGTGCTCTGCCGCAAAGCGGTAATAGAACAAGAATGTGACCACCGCGAGCGCAAACGTGAGCAGCGCGCGGATCGCCAGGTTGACCCCGTCCGCAAAGCCCGTGGGCTTGTTACCGAAGGCGTTGGCCCAGAAGATCATCCAGAAGGCCCAGCACACACCGAGCTGCGCCGGGAACTGATGGACCACACCACCCAACTCGGCAACGGCATCGCTTCCCACCAACACCTTCACGACCGGAAGTGCCACGAAGTACAAGCCGGTTCCGACGGCGAAGTTACCGATCGTGGCTGCGAGCGCCGTCTTACCGCCGCCGCCGAACAGTCGCCACGGCCAGTTGTCGAGCGTCTGGCCAGTCAGGATCACGACCACCACGACGCAGTAGAACCACCCGAGTACGGTGTCGACGGTCATCAACGGATCCGTGGCGGACAGCGACACGGACGGCAGACCGAACACGAAGTACAGCGCCAGCGTCGGAACGGCGACAAACGCGATCTCACACAAACCCACCAACGGCTGCTTCATCCCTAGGGAAGTCCACGGCCAATGCTGCCAGTTCAGGACCACCATCACCCAGGTCCCGAAGCCGAAGAGCACGAACAGCGCACCCGCGAAATATCCGAGGCCGCCCTCACGATCGGCCGCGAAATCCGGGTACAAACTCCCCAAGCCGTTTGCCAGGAGCCACGTCACCACGACGGCGAAGGCCGCGGTCGCGACCATGATCGCCAAGCCTTTCGCCGGCTGTGGGAGTCGATCGAAGCCGGCGAACTCGCAATTGAAGCCGATGAACACAACAAAAAGGATTGCCCAGAAAAGCGCCGCGTTGAACGGCAGAGGATAGAAACTCCAGGGACTGGTGGTCGGATCGGCCAGAAGGTACCAACTCGCCACGGCCAGCACGAGAACGATCACGAGGTTCGCGATCCCGAACCCGATCCAGCGGCGTGACGGTTGTCGGCTCGGCGTGGCCGGTTCCGTGGGTGTGTCGACTGTAGCGGTCATGTGCCCTCTCCCAGATTGTCTCGCAAGATGATTCGCGAAGTGGTGGCGCAACTATGGAACCGTCGCGCGGGGTACCGGGAGGGTTGCCGAGGGTTGCAACTGCTGTCCGATTTTCCGGAATTGCAACACGGTGCAACCCTTCCGCATTGTGGTCGCCGTCACATACAAATCACTCACCGGTTCACAACCGACTGGTTCACTGCTTACGAGGAGATCTGCATGAGCATCACGGGCAAGGTAGTACTGGTCACCGGCGCCGGCCAAGGAATCGGACGCGGAATCGCTCTCCGCCTCGCCCACGACGGCGCCGACATCGCGTTGGTCGACCTCGACCAGACCAAGCTGGATGCGGTTGCCGACGAGATCAGACAGATCGGTCGTCGTGCGACGACGTTTATCGCCGATGTCAGCGATCGCGCGCAGGTTCACGCCGCAGTCGAACACGCGCACAGTGAGTTGAGCGGATTCGACGTCATCGTCAACAACGCGGGAATCGCTCTCGTCGGCCCGATCTCCGATGCGACGCCGGAAGAGGTCTCCAAGATCTGGAGCGTCAACGTCGACGGTGTCCTGTGGGGAATTCAAGCTGCAGCGGCAAAGTTCCAGGCGCTCGGTCAGCGCGGAAAGATCATCAACGCGTCGTCCATTGCCGGTCACGACGGGTTCGCCATGTTAGGTCTTTACAGCGCAACAAAATTCGCGGTCAGGGCCCTCACTCAGGCTGCGGCCAAGGAATACGCGTCCGACGGAATCACCGTCAACGCGTACTGCCCCGGCGTCGTGGGCACCGACATGTGGGTGACGATCGACAAGAGGTTCGCCGAGTTGACCGGTGCGCCAGAGGGCGCCACCTACGAGAAGTTCGTCGGCGGAATTGCGCTGGGTCGAGCTGAAACCCCCGACGACGTAGCCGGTTTCGTCTCTTACCTCGCTGGGCCCGATTCCGACTACATGACCGGGCAGGCCGGTCTCATCGACGGCGGTCTCGTCTACCGCTGACCGAGGTGTCTTCACTGAAAGCGGCGTCTTCGCCGAAAGCGGTGTCTTCACTGAAAAAGCGGTTGCCAGAGCCTGCGATGCCGCCCGGCGAGGATCCTCGCGACTACGCGAGGACCCTCGCCGCGGTGTACGACGCGACGATGGCCGGAGACCGCGCACCGGCCCGCCCGAGGGACGTGGTCCGCCAATCGTGGCAGCGCCTGCGCGAACTCGGTATCGATCCCGAGCACAGCCGGGTCGAACCGTCGATGGACGTCGCCGAACTCGATCTCCGTCGTCGTGAGTCCGGACTGTACGACGTGCTCGACGACGTGACGCGTGGACTCGAATCGGTTACCGCGAGCGGTGAGAACATCATGGTCGTCGCAGATCTTCGCGGAACTGTACTGTGGCGCAGCGGGTCCCATCGAGTACTGGACCAAGCTGCGCGTCTGGGATTTGTCGAGGGTGCGAACTGGGCCGAGGACAGCGTCGGCACCAACGCCATCGGAACGGCATTGGTGTCACGACAAGCGGTTCAGATCTTCTCGGCGGAACACTATGCGCGCAGCCATCATCCGTGGACCTGCGCGGGGGCACCCATCCGCGATCCGCGGGACGACCGTGTCATCGGCGTCGTTGACATCAGTGGTCCCGCCAAGACCGTCCACCCCACCACACTCGCTCTGGTCGACGCCGTCGCACGCCTCGCGCAATCACACCTGCGCGACAAGCATCGGGACAATCTCGATCAATTACGTTCTGTTGCAGGGCCGATGCTTGCACGTAGCGGATCACCGGCATTGGTGATCGATACTCATGGCTGGGTAGCGGCGGTCGATGCGCTACCTCATCGCTCGCGCGTGCTGCTCCCCGCGGCTTTGGCTCCCGGCAGGACGTGGTTCCCCGCTTTGGGTCTGTGCGAACTGGATCCACTTCCCGGCGGGTGGGTGGTCCGGCCGATCGCCACCGGCGAGAAAATCAGTGCACCCACGGTGCATATCGATCTGCGCGATTCCGAGAACATGTCGGTGACCGTCACGTCGGGGTTGGGCGAATGGGCCTACTCCCCGACCCAGCGGCATGCGGAGATTCTGTTTCTCCTCGGATCCGAGAGGCGTGGACTGACCGCATCGCGGTTGGCGCAGGATCTTTTCGGTGACCCGGCCCGCACGGTGACCGCGCGGGCCGAGATGTCGCGTCTGCGCAAGAACCTCGCCGGAGTTGTTGCAGCGCAGCCGTACCGGTTCGTCGATGCAGCGCACGTCACGCTTTCCTGCCCCGACGACGGCGCACATCTGTTGCCGTTCTCGAACGCCCCGGCTGTGCGTGCCGCTCGCCTTACTCAGGCCGGTTCGGAGGCCTGAGTGAGCAACTGCAGAAACACCTCTTCGGGTTGAGCGCCGGATACTGCGACCGCACGGTTGGCGACGAAGAACGGAACGCCGCTGACCTGCAGTTGGCGGGCCATGGACAGATCCTCGCGCACGGCCTCGGCGGCGGCATCGGAGCCTAGTTGCTCGCGCACCACATCGGCATCGAGACCGACGCTCGCGGCCAGCTCGACCAACACCTCACGGTCGTCGATCACCTTGCCGTCGCTGAAGTGAGCCTTGAACAGCGCTTCGAGGAGTTCGTTCTGCCGCTCACCCGCGAGATGCAGCAACCTGTGCGCATCGAAGGTATTGGCGGCGATCACGGTGTCGAAGTCCAAGGTCAACCCGACCTCGGCTGCCGTCGCACTGACATGGGCGAACATCTGACGTACCTGATCAGGCGCCATCCCCTTCATCTCGACCAACGCGTCGAGTTCGGTACGGCCCGCGCCCACCGGGGTCTCCGGAGCGAGCTGGTACGAGCGCCAGATGACGTTGACGCGGTCCTTGTTCTCGAAACGATCCAGAGCCGAGAGGAACCTGGTCTTTCCGATGTAGCACCACGGGCAAGCGACGTCCGACCACACTTCGATGGTCACGTCTTGGTCAATCACGATTTGATCAGTCACCGAAGGTGCAACAACGAACAGGGGCGGGATTAGTCCCGAGTCACGTGACCAGGCCACACCGGAACGCGATCAACGACGCACTCACCCGGTTGGGCACACCGAGCTTGGCGAACAGTGAAGAGATGTGCGTCTTGACGGTGGTCTCACCGAGGTACAGCCGCTCCGCGATGACGCTGTTGGCCGCGCCTGTCGCCAGGATTGTCAGCACTTCGCGCTCACGCTCGGTGAGCGAAGCGAGGGGAGTCAGGTCGGGTGCTTGCCGACGCGGCGCCGAGGCCACGATGGCACGTAGAGAATCGGAGCTGAACAACGAGTGGTCTGACGCCACCACCCGCACTGCCTGCTGGAACGCCTGCGGAGCTGCATCCTTGCTCAGGAAACTGTGCGCGCCCGCCTCGACTGCCTGCACAACCATGTCGTCGACGTCGAAGGCGGTCATGGCAATGACCTTCGGTGGATTGCTCATGGTCATCAATTCGCGCGTGGCCTCCAAGCCACCGACCCGTGCCATTTTCAGATCCATCAGCACCACGTGGGGACGAAAACGAGTGACCTTGGCTGCGACCTGATCGCCGTCCTCGGCCTCGGCAACCACCACGATGTCCGGCGCTGCTTCCAGGATGTCCTTCATCCCGCGCCGAACCCACGCGTCGTTGTCGACGATCAAAACTGTGATGCGCGAGTCAGCGTCCATAGTGCGCTCAGATTACCCAGAGCCCCCGACAGTTAGAGGGTGGGAGGGCTACGACGACCAGGGCACCCAGCAACTGACGAGGAAATCGTCCCCCAACGCGCCTGCCTCCACCTTGCCGCCGATCTCTCGCGCCTGTTCGGCCAACCCGCGTAGGCCGGATCGAGAACCGATCGACGTCATGGGTGCAAGCTCGCTCAGCTTGTTGCGTGCGAGGATGCGGATTCCGTCGTGCGGCGACCCGGTCACGGAAATGACGAGCATCTGGTCGCTCGCGTACTTCTGGACGTTGGTCAACGATTCCTGAACGACGCGATAACAGACATGCCCCGCCAACATTCCGACATCACCCGGGAGCAACTCGGATTCGAGACGGCAGTGGATGCCTGCCGCGCGTGCACTGTTGACCAGGTCGCCGATCGCGTCGATCCCCTGGTGCCCACCGTGTTCGCGGCGATCACCGCTTCCCCTGAGCACTCCGACGATTCCCTTCAATTCGTCCAAAGCCTCGTGTGCGGTGGTTCTGATCATCGCTGCGGTGTTGACGACCTTCTCGGGATTGTCTGCCGCGCTGACCTGCAACCCGCCGGCGAACAACGAGATCCGGCTCAAACTGGCCGCGATCGTGTCGTGCATGTCGCGAGCGATCCGCGTTCGTTCCTCGGTGCGAATCATCTCGTCACGCATCACATCGGTTTTCTCGGTGGCCAGATCCCGTACGTGCTCTGCCTCGACGAGTTCGGTTCTGGTCCGAATCAGGAGCGAGAGCGCCACGACAATGCCGACCATGACGGCAGCGACGAGCCACGGGATCCAGATGGCGACGTCGTATTGAACAACCACCGAACCGTCTTTGGGTTTCGCGGTGCCCATCGTGAGAACGGAGTACTCACGATTTCGAAAAGCGTCGTAGGTCAACGAAATTCCGCACACGACGAAGACAGCTGCCGCGGCTGCCGCAAGCCGAGGCCCACGCGCGATCCGAGCAACGGCGAACAACGCGATGAGCGCCGCCGTCGCATCGGTGGGGAAGAACAGCGGGCCGACCAGCGTGATCGCCAGAACCACCCAGGGATGTTGATGCCGCCAGACAAGCGATATCCCACCGGCCACGCCCAGGACGAACCCGATCCCGACCAATGCCGGTGGCATATTTCCCGACGCGCCTGCGATGCCCACCGTCATGAAGGAACAGAAAAGGCTGAACGCGACGGCGGCGGTAGTCCATACGCGTCGTCGCACAACGGTTCCTTTGGTGGTGATCACCGGGCAAGCGTATCCACCGCCACCGACGCCTCGAATCAGCCGAACGGGTGGACGAACCGTCAAGCTCCGACCGAAAGGATGAGGCTCCCCGATCTTTCGACCGAAGCGGTGAGCGGTCCCCACATCGTTGACTTGTGCCATACCAACTCTCGAAAGGCGCACATCATGCGATCACTCCGTACTCCCCTCGCCCTCCTCGCCGTCGGCGCAGCCCTGTTCGCAACCATCGCCTCGGGCGAGACCGACGAAGCGAAGAAGGTCGACGACAACGGTTCTTCCGCCGCACCCGCGGCTGCCTTCGGCATCGGTGACGTCGTCGAACTGGGCGACTGGCGCGTCCAGGTACACGGCGTTGTCGATCCCTATGTCTCGACCAATCAGTTCATCACCGCGGATCCCGGAAACCGCTACGTCGTGGTCGACACCGAGGTCACCAACAACAGCGACAAGCCGTCGACCGTGTCATCGATGATGTGCTTCGAACTGCAGGACTCGACCAACAAGTCGTACAACATCACGTTCACCGACAGCAGCACGTCGAGCGTCGACGGAGAGCTTGCGCCGGGTGCAGCCAAGCGAGGCGAATTGGCGTACGAGGTCCCCGAAGCCGCCACCGGTCTTCGCCTTCAGTTCAAGTGCGACCTGTTCTCGTCCGGCTCGGCAACCATCAACCTGTCGTGAACCGCCCGGGCGATCTGCTGCTGAGTCCGTGGGCGCTGGTCTCGGTGTCCGTCATCTTGGTCAACGACCACGTACTCAAAGGGGCATTCGGGAACACGATGACGGGCAAGCTGTCCGACGTCGCCGGCGTGTTCCTGTTTCCCTTGCTTCTGCTCTCGGTTCTCGAGGTGCTCAGACGAAAGCTGGCGGGGCGAGCAGCGATCGCCTGGTCCATCGCGGTCACGGGCATCGGCTTCGCCGCGGTGAAGACGGTCTCGCCGATCGGCGACGCGTACGAGTGGGTGATCGGGTTTTTCCGCTGGACCGCAGGAGGATTCCGCGGCGAGCTCTTGCCGATCGTGGTCTTTCGTGATCCCTCGGATCTGTGGGTGCTCCCGATATTGTTCGCAAGCTACCTGGTCGTCACACACAACCGCACTCGGGCGCCGCAGGGGGCGCCCGAGCACGAGGTGATCAGTCCAGTGCCGCATCCAACGTGATGTCGACGCCGGTCAGTGCCTTGCTGATCGGGCACGTTTCCTTGGCCGCCTGGGCAACCTTGGCAAAACCGTCGGCGTCGAGGCCGTCGACCTCGGCGCGAACGGTAAGCTTGATTCCGGTGAGCTTGAAGCCGACCGTGTCGGGGCCCAGCGACACGTCTGCGGTGATGTCGAGGCTCTGCGGGGTTCCGCCGGCCTCGGCGATCAGTGCCGACAACTGCATCGCGTAGCAGGACGAATGTGCCGCGGCGATCAGTTCTTCGGGGCTGGTGGTTCCGCCGGCTTCCTCAGCTGCGCGCTTGGGGAACGACACATCGAAGGTCGCGACACCCGAGCTGGTGAGTTCGACCTGTCCCGACCCGGCTTCGAGGGTGCCGTTCCAGGCGGTGCGTGCGGTACGAGTTGGCATTGCTGTCCCTACTTCCGTCTTCACATGATTCGGTGAACGCCTTGCGATCACGAACCTACCCGCGATACGTGAAGTCACACCTACTGTTTCGGACTGCGCTACCCCAGGAGAGTCGCGGTCAGCAATTTCTCGACGCGTGCCTGCGCGGAGTTCTCCGAGGAAAAGTGCACGATCCTGCCGATGTCGAACACCAGACCAAGCGCCGCGTGGACGAGGAACCGCGCTTGGACGATCGTCAACTCCGGCCGCGCCTCGACGCACAAGTGCGCCCACTCCTCCACGTTGAGCCGCTGGATGTTCCGCAACTCGGTCCGCGACCGGTCCGGCAAGCTGCCGATCTCGGCGAAATAGACTGCCAACAGTTCGCTTCTGCCGAACGACACCTCGACGTACATCTTGGCCAATGTCTCTACGGCCGCGAGTGGTGTCTCCGACTCCGCCAACGCCGAACCCAACGTCATCGTCAGGCGATCGGACGCCCGGTGGAAAGCCGCGGCGAGTAGATCGGCCTTGCTCGCGAAGTGCCGGTACACGCTCGACGCGTTGATACCCGCTGCGGCGCCGATCTCCTCGATACTCACGTCGTGATAGCCGCGCTGATAGAACAGCAATACGGCTTCCTGAAGCAGCACTTCACGTTTCGACGTCCGGGCAAGGCCGGGTTTGCGTTCGGGCGCCTGTTTCTTGCCGCCGCCCTTCGCACCAACGGGCAACTCGACGCCGATGACCGACCAACAAGCTGCGAGAATCAACGATTCGATCTGCTTGGCGGACAACGCCGATCGATGACCGGTGATACTGGCGATCACGCTGAGCACAGCCGGTGCGATCAGCTCGACGTCGGCCGGGTCCAGTTCCGGGCGCACTGCGGCCAACGGCTCGGCAATCCGAAGATTGAGCGTGCGCATTCCCTCCCGCAATTGCTCACGATCCTCGTCGACCAGGTACCGGCCCTCCCAACGGTAGAGCCCTCCCCTACGCCGATTCTCGATCGTCGCGCGGATGACCCCCACCATGGTGGAGTTCAACTGCTCGCGTGGATCGTCGTTTCCGTGTACCGCGGGATCGCTGGCATCCAGCAACGCCTGGGTCAGGTTGTTCACGGTGTAGACGAACAGCGCGTATTTCGTGGGGAAATGACGATAGAGGGCCGGCCCGGAGATTCCGACCTTCGCTGCGATCTCGTCGATGCCGACCGCGTGGTAGCCACGTTCACTGAATGCCTCCGCGGCAGCGGCCGCGATTTGGGCCTTCCGATTCTTCGGACGCGTTCGTGGTGCAGAGCCACTGCCGCTCACGGAGACGCGTGTCTGTCCGGGCACCTGACCCTCCACTTCCGTTGCTTTCTTCCACTGCCTTCGTCCGCTGCACCGCACTTCTACGGGCGCGAGTCCGAACGGACCATGTTAACCGTCGCGAAGGTCGCAATTCGCGCCCGGTATGGCTTCACCCGAAACCCTACAACGCGGCTGTCACGGCGGACGGATTCCGGAAAAGAGTCTTGACACCCGCTCTCACATCGGTGTTATGTTAGTGATGATTCGCACAAACTTGCACGCAGTCCGCTGGCGGGCTCGTTCCATACAGCGCAGGATTTTTCTTCGCCTGCAATAGGGTTCGATGCCGATTGACCGATCGTAAGAAAGTAGTTGTGAGCAGATGATTCGCACTCGCTTCACCGAGATGTTCGGCGTAGACCATCCGATCGTGCAGGGCGGCATGATGTGGGTAGGACGCGCAGAACTTGTTGCGGCCACGGCCAATTCCGGCGCCCTGGGGTTCCTGACCGGCCTTACCCAACCCACTCCGGAAGATCTCGTCAAGGAAATTGCTCGGACCCGCGATCTCACCGACAAGCCTTTCGGCGTCAATCTCACGATTCTGCCGTCGATCACGCCGCCGCCGTACGCCGAATATCGCCAGGCGATCATCGAATCCGGGATCAAGATCGTCGAGACGGCCGGTTCCAATCCGATCGATCATCTTCCGCATTTCAAGGACGCGGGCGTGAAGGTGATCCACAAGTGCACTGCAGTTCGTCACGCGGTCAAGGCCGAGAGACTGGGCGTCGACGCCGTCAGCATCGACGGCTTCGAATGCGCCGGACACCCAGGTGAAGACGACATACCAGGGCTGATTCTGATTCCGGCGGCCACGCAGCAACTCACGATTCCGGTGATCGCGTCAGGCGGAATCGCAGATTCCCGCGGACTCGTCGCGGCGCTTGCGCTCGGAGCAGACGGCGTCAACATGGGAACTCGATTCATGTGCACCGTGGAATCTCCTGTAGCACAATCGGTTAAAGAGCAGATAGTCGCCAACACCGAGCGTGACACCAAGCTGATTTTCCGGACTCTGCACAACACCGCACGCGTAGCAGCGAATGCGATCAGCGCCGAAGTCGTCGACATCGAGGCACGCGGCGACGCGCAGTTCAGCGACATCCAGCATCTGGTCGCCGGGGCACGCGGGCGCAAGGTCTTCGAAGACGGCGATCTCGATGCAGGCATCTGGTCCGCCGGGCAAAGCCAAGGGTTGATCAACGACATCCCGACCGTCGCCGACATGATCGACCGCATGGTCTCGGAGGCCGAACACCTCATCACCTCACGGCTTTCCGGATTCGTCACCGCTGTGAGCGCGGCATGACCGCCACCGCCGAGACGGGCTTTCGCTCCGAAATCACCGACGGTGTACTGCGATTGACCTTCGACCGCCCGAAGCGGATGAACGCGATCGATCTACCCACGATGACTGCTTTCGCAGCCGCCGTCAGAGAGGGCGGCGCAGACCCGAGAGTTCGTACCATCGTGATCACCGGATCCGGTCGAGCGTTCTGCACCGGAGCCGATCTTGCGGCAGCGGCCCTCAACCCCGCAGACCCGAAAGTTGTCATGGATGCCGCGACTTCTCTGATTCGCGCCATCACCAGCGCCCCGGTCCCGGTGATCGCCGCGGTCAACGGCCCGGCAGCCGGCGTCGGAGTGTCCATCGCCCTGGCCGCGGACCTGACGTACGCAGCATCGAGCGCCTATTTCCTCCTCTCGTTCGTCAACATCGGCCTGATGCCCGACGGCGGCGCCAGTGCGCTGGTGCCGGCAGCGATCGGACGTGCCAGAGCGGCCGAGATGGCGTTGCTGGGCGAGCGGGTTTCCGCCGAGAACGCAGAGCGTTTCGGGCTCGTGTCCCGCACCGTCGCAGACGACGCGTTCGACGCACTCGTCGACTCGGTCGTCGATCGCACGTCGAAGGCTCCCCGACGCGCACTCGAACTCACCAAGCGCGCACTCAATGCGGCGACGCTGGAGCGCCTCGATGCCGCGTTGGAGCTCGAAAATACCGGTCAGGCAGAACTTCTCACCGGCGACGACTTCAAAGAAGGCGCGATGGCGATGCTGCAGAAGCGCGCACCGCACTTCAAGTAGTCGTTGCGAATTTTCGTTAACAAAACCACTGTGAGAATCGACGGCTCACTGTAGCCTGAGTCACACAATCACCCACGCATGAGAGGAACCCATCGATGGCCTCCACCGATGCAGTCTCCGAGGCGCAGCGTTCACGCCGCACCAACTGGAACAATCAGATCGCCAGGCATGCGCAGATGATTCCCGATCGCACCGCGCTGCGATTCTTGGGCGATTCCATCACCTGGAGCACCCTCGACGCGCGCGTCGAGAAGCTGGCAGACGCTCTAGCCCGACGCGGCGTCAGCTTCGGCGACCGCGTGCTCATCCTGATGCTCAATCGCCCCGAATACCTCGAGATCGTGCTCGCGACCAACGCACTGGGCGCGATAGCTGTTCCGGTGAACTTCCGTCTCACGCCACCCGAGGTCGCTTACCTGGTCAACGACTCTGGCTCCAAAGTCATTGTCGCCGAAGGACCATTGGCTCCACTGGCCGGAGCGGCGCGTGCCGTGTCAGAGGGTATCGACATCTCCATCACAGTAGGCGCCCCCGCCGAGGGTGACAGCCTGAACTACGAGGACCTGATCAGCGAGGCGGGCGAGCCGCACGCGTTCGTCGACATCCCGGACGACACTCCTGCACTCATCATGTACACCTCGGGAACCACCGGTCGCCCCAAGGGTTCGGTGCTCTCCCACTCCAACCTGTCTTCGCAAGCATTGACCTGTATCAGGGCCTTCCACCTGTTCAATGCCGATTCCATCGGCTTCTGCGCGTCGCCCATGTTCCACATCGCGGCCCTCGGTTCCATCGCGCCGAGCCTGCAACTCGGCACGCCCACGGTGATCCATCCGGTCGGCGCATTCGACCCTGGTCAACTACTCGACATTCTCGAAGCCGAGAAGGTCACCAGCTTGTTCCTCGTGCCCGTGCAATGGCAGGCCGTGTGCGCAGTGCAGAAGGCGCAACCTCGAGCACTGTCGCTGAAGAACATCTCGTGGGGCGCCGCACCATCGTCCGATACCATCCTGCGGGCAATGGCCGAAACCTTCCCGGACGCGTTCAATGTCGCAGTCTTCGGTCAGACCGAGATGTCTCCCATCACTTGCGTTCTCGACGGTGAGGATGCGATTCGCAAGCTCGGATCCGTCGGTCGGGTCATCCCGACCATTTCGGCCAGGGTCGTCGACGAGAACATGGACGACGTGGCGCCCGGTGAAATCGGTGAAATCGTCTACCGCGGGCCCACGATGATGAGCGAGTACTGGAACAACCCCACCGCCACCGCTGACGCCTTCCACGGTGGATGGTTCCACTCCGGCGATCTCGTTCGAGTCGACGACGAAGGCTTTGTCTACGTCGTCGATCGCAAGAAGGACATGATCATCTCCGGCGGAGAGAACATCTACTGCGCCGAAGTGGAAAACGTTCTCTACGAACACGAATTGATCGTCGAAGCGGCCGTCGTCGGTCGCCCCGACGCCAAGTGGGGTGAGGTGCCGGTAGCGATCGTCGCGATGGCGCCAGGTTCAACCGTGGACCTGACCATCGAGGAACTGAGCAGCTTCCTCAATGATCGTCTCGCGCGTTACAAGCACCCGAAGGACATCGTCGTCGTGGAAGCGCTGCCGCGCAATGCAAGCGGCAAGGTCGTCAAGGGCGAACTGCGAGAGAAGGTTCGAGCGGTCGACGCAGTTTCCTGACTCCACACGCAAACGGGTGGCACCTCCAGCGGGGTGCCGCCCGTTTGCGTGTGCCCGTCAAGCGCTCTGCGAATGCAACTTCCGATGCAGTTCTCGCACCAGCGGAACCAACTCCGGCACCGGACCTTCGACCGGGACGTTCGGCGCAACCTCGTTGACGGACAGAGACTTCACCGGCGCCGGGGCCGCACCCCACTCCGCGAGCCAGTCGCCGAGTTGAGCCGAAGAGCAGATGTAGACGATACGTCCGAGGCCCACCCATGCGTGCGCAGCCGAACACATCGCGCAGTGCTCTCCCGAGGTGAATACCGTTGCCGTCGAACGCTCTTCCGGCGTCAGATACTGAGCCGCCCACCGAGCCAGCTCGAACTCGGGGTGGCGGGTGTTGTCGCCGCCCGCGATCCTGTTTCGATCTTCCGCCAGAAATGTTCCGTCGGCCGCTGCCAGGACGGAACCGAAAGGTTCGTCGCCGGCATCCAATGCTTCCGTTGCCAATTCGACGCAACGACGCAGGTGACCCAGTTCGATGTCGTTCATGTGTACGCCCTCTCCCGTGATACACGAAACGGGCGGCACCGGTGAGGTGCCGCCCGTTCGTTACTTACTCTGCTGTACTACTCTGCTGCGCTTTCGCTTTCGCCGGCCTTGGTCAGCTCGATCGGCGGTGCGTCCGGCACGTCGATCGGCTTCTTGGTGGGCGTGAACGTGAACTTCGCGTCCTCGCCCGAGCCTTCGCCGTCCCAGTTCTCGACGTCGACGAGCACGATGTGGCCGGGTCCGATCTCTCCGAAGAGGATCTTCTCGGACATCTGGTCCTCGATCTCGCGCTGGATGGTGCGACGCAGCGGTCGTGCACCCAGTACCGGATCGAATCCGCGCTTGGCCAGAAGCGACTTGGCCTTGTCGGTGACCTCCATGGCCATGTCCTTGTTCTTGAGTGCCGCCTCGACGCGAGCGAGCATCAGGTCGACCATCTGAACGATCTGCTCGTTCGTGAGCTGATGGAAGACGACGATGTCGTCGATACGGTTCAAGAACTCGGGACGGAAGTGCTTCTTCAGCTCGTCGTGAACCTTGAGCTTCATGCGCTCGTAGTTCGACTCCGTGCCCGTTCCCGAGCTGAAGCCCAGGCCGACTGCCTTGGAGATGTCCGACGTACCGAGGTTGGACGTGAAGATCAGCACCGTGTTCTTGAAGTCGACGGTACGTCCCTGACCGTCGGTGAGACGGCCGTCCTCGAGCACCTGCAGGAGGGTGTTGTAGATCTCCTGGTGTGCCTTCTCGATCTCGTCGAACAGCACAACGCTGAACGGCTTGCGGCGCACCTTCTCGGTGAGCTGGCCACCCTCTTCGTATCCGACGTACCCGGGAGGGGCACCGAACAGACGCGAAGCGGTGAAGCGATCGTGGAACTCGCCCATGTCGATCTGGATCAGAGCGTCGTCGTCGCCGAACAGGAAGTTGGCGAGCGACTTCGCGAGCTCCGTCTTACCGACACCGGACGGGCCGGCGAAGATGAACGAGCCCGAGGGACGCTTGGGATCCTTCAGACCTGCACGCGTACGACGGATCGCCTTCGAGACGGACTTGACTGCCTCTTCCTGGCCGATGATCCGCTTGTGCAGTTCCTCTTCCATGCGGAGCAGACGAGTGGTCTCCTCCTCGGTGAGCTTGAAGACGGGGATACCGGTCCAGTTGCCCAGAACCTCGGCGATCTGCTCGTCGTCGACCTCGGCGATGACGTCCAGGTCGCCCGCACGCCACTGCTTCTCACGCTCAGCGCGCTGAGCAACGAGGGTCTTCTCCTTGTCACGCAGGTTCGCAGCCTTCTCGAAGTCCTGCGCGTCGATCGCGGACTCCTTCTCGCGACGCGCGTCGGCGATGCGATCGTCGAATTCGCGCAGGTCCGGCGGTGCAGTCATCCGACGGATGCGCATTCGCGCGCCTGCCTCGTCGATGAGGTCGATCGCCTTGTCCGGCAAGAAGCGGTCGTTGATGTAGCGGTCGGCCAGCGTCGCCGCTGCCACGAGAGCACCGTCCGTAATGGAGACACGGTGGTGAGCCTCGTAGCGGTCACGAAGACCCTTGAGGATCTCGATGGTGTGCTCGACGGTCGGCTCGCCCACCTGAACGGGCTGGAAACGACGCTCGAGAGCGGCATCCTTCTCGATGTACTTGCGGTACTCGTCGAGAGTGGTGGCACCGATGGTCTGCAGCTCACCGCGGGCAAGCTTGGGCTTGAGGATGGAGGCCGCGTCGATAGCGCCCTCGGCCGCGCCCGCACCAACGAGGGTGTGCAGCTCGTCGATGAACAGGATGATGTCTCCGCGGGTGTTGATCTCCTTGAGAACCTTCTTCAGGCGCTCTTCGAAGTCACCGCGATAACGGCTGCCGGCCACGAGCGACCCGAGGTCGAGCGTGTACAGCTGCTTGTCCTTGAGGGTCTCGGGGACCTCACCGTTGACGATTGCCTGAGCCAGGCCCTCGACCACAGCGGTCTTACCGACACCGGGTTCACCGATGAGAACCGGGTTGTTCTTGGTACGACGCGAGAGAACCTGCATGACGCGCTCGATTTCCTTCGAGCGGCCGATGACCGGGTCCAGCTTGCCTTCGAGGGCAGCTTGCGTCAGATTGCGACCGAACTGGTCGAGCACGAGCGAGGTGGACGGCGTGCCGGCCTCTCCGCGGGTGCCACCGGTTTCGGTGGGCTCCTTGCCCTGGTAGCCCGACAGCAGCTGGATGACCTGCTGGCGGACACGGTTGAGATCGGCACCGAGCTTGACCAGAACCTGGGCTGCTACGCCCTCACCCTCACGGATGAGACCGAGCAGAATGTGCTCCGTACCGATGTAGTTGTGTCCGAGCTGCAGCGCTTCGCGCAGACTCAGCTCGAGGACTTTCTTGGCGCGCGGTGTGAAGGGGATGTGACCGGACGGAGCCTGCTGGCCCTGGCCGATGATCTCCTCGACCTGGCTGCGGACTCCCTCGAGGGAGATACCCAACGACTCCAACGACTTGGCTGCAACACCTTCGCCCTCGTGAATGAGGCCGAGAAGGATGTGCTCCGTGCCGATGTAGTTGTGGTTGAGCATCCTGGCTTCTTCTTGAGCCAGGACAACAACGCGCCGCGCGCGATCGGTGAACCTCTCGAACATCGCTCTCCCTCACACTCTCCGGCGGGCAGGTTCGAGACCGGATGTCTCGTCCCTGGTCGCCGCGTTTCGCTCCGGCACTACAGACTGATCGCCTCGCCGGTCAGCGGACTGACGTCCACGAATCGACAAAGGTTGCACGACCCCACTTATTACTCTAGAGGGCGCGAAGTCCACCTGCTGCTCCTCCACCCGATTGGCGGCGGAAGCCGGACTGCTTACCGTTCACAACGTCGCAGCTGAGGGAATCGTTTCCCGGTTCCTGTACGCCTGAAGCGAACAGCGATTTTCGACGCCTGATCAGCCGAATATCGGGAGTACCCGAGTGCACGGCACCTCACGCGGATTCGACGGATCAAGCGCGTTGAGCGTCAGAGTCGCCGTTCGCTGCGACGCCACCAACGCGATGTGATCCGACAGGTCCTGCTCGCAACCGTCCTGAACAACTATGTTCGACGCGTTCGACGCGGCCAGTATTCCGCTGCTGTACGGAACGACTACCTGATCGAACCGAGTCACGATGTTGGTGTACTCGACGTCATCGGAGTAGACGCCCGCTTCGCGCAGTTCGGTGACGAAGCTGGCGTTGTCGAAATCCGGTCCCCCGACGCCTTCCGGCGGGCCGACCTCCGAGCCGTCCCACAACGGAGCGATGGAGACGATCTTGGAAACGTGCGTGTCACCGCCGAGGAACTTGGCGTAGTAGGCACTGACCGTCGTCCCCTGGGAGTGCCCGATCAGGTCGACCTTCGAGGCACCCGTCGCAGAGAGAACGTCGTCGACGAAGTCCGACAGCTGCCCTGCGCTGTCTCCGAGTGGTGCGAGACCGCCGGCTGCGGAAATCGGCCACGGCTGGTCCGTTCGATTCCCGAAGGTGAGCGCAAAAACGCAGTATCCCTCGTTGGCTAGTACGGGTGCGAGTACGCCCCAATTGGTCTGACGGTTGGCCGCCGTCCCGTGCACCAGGACGACTGGATCAGGATGAGCAGCGGAAGGCGTGCACGAGAAGTCGTTGGTGCCAGGGGCCGATCCGCCCGGGTTGGTCGCTTCGAGGGCGATTCCACTGAGGAAACCGGACGGGACGGGAAGAGGTTCGTTCGCCGACGCAAGAGACGGCGCGGACACGGCCACGGCTCCCGCCACAGCGAGAGCGCCCACGCATGTTCGAATCCCCACCGAAGGCCTCCGCATAGTGATCAACCCACGACGGGCAATACCGAGTTGCACGGTACCGGCCGCTGATGCGCGGGGTCGAGTGCATTGAGAGCAAAAGTCGCGGCGCGCAGCGATGCCGCGATGGCGAGGTGATCGGAGATGTCTTGCTCACAACCGTCCTGGACGACGATGTTGGTGGCGTTCGGCCCAGGCTCCAGCCCATTTGTATACGGCAGCACCAGTTCGTCGTAGCGGGTCGTGATGTTCGTATAGTGAACACCCGGCGCGTAAACGCCTCCCGCACGGAGATTTTCGATGAACTCCGAGCCTGCCCCCATGTTCAGACATGCCTTGCAGATCGGGAATCCGGCCTGCGCTGCCTCGGATACCCCGAGTTCGCGAAGGCTGCGGCCGACACTTGCCTGCTCGTTTCCGAGCGTTCCCTTCCACAGCGACGCCACCGAGACGATGTTGTCCACTTTGTCGGCACCACCGAGGAACTTCGCGTAGTACCCGTTGATGATGGTGCCCTGGGAATGTCCGATCAGATCTACCGATGTAGCACCCGTGGCATCAAGTACTTGATCGACAAAATTCGACAATTGCGCTGCGCTGGAAGGAATTTCCTGCATTCCACCGATGGCCGACAACGGCCACGGCTGCTCGGGGAAGTTGCCGTATGTCAGCGCGAAGACGCAGTAGCCCTCGTTGGCGAGCAACGGCGCATAGGTGGCCCAGTTGGTCTGCCTGTTTCCACCCGTTCCGTGAACGAGCACAACCGGATTGGGATGTTCGGCAGTCAGTTTACACGAAAAGTCATTGGATCCAGGAGCTGAACCGCCAGGATTTCCCAACTCCTGAGGAACACCGGCAAGGAAGGCATTGGGCACGGGCAACGGGGCCTGAGCCGAAGCCACGGAGGTGAACCCGACGAGCATCAGAGCGGCAAGAACCACGCCCCCGAACAACCTGTTTCTGTGCACGACCGACTCCTCTACGAGAGATGCGAACCGTGCAGACGCTAACAAACTAGAACGCGTTATCAATCCGTTTCGGCAAAATGCGCCCGAATCCATTCGCGATCCATTTCAGACGGCCTTTTCGTAGGCTCGGCGCACCTCGGTGGAAATACGACCGCGGGCCGAAATCTCGAAGCCTGCACCCTTGGCCCATTCGCGGATGGCGGCACTCTGATCGCGGTCCGCAACGGGACGGGATTTGGTCACCGCTCCGTTGACTGATTTGGCGGAATTCGACTTTCTCGCATGAGGAATCCACTTTTTCAGTGCATCGCGCAGTTCCGCGGCGTGGGCGGCGGTGAGATCGATTTCGTAAGCAACTCCGTCGACGGAAAACTCCACAGTTTCGTCGGCGGGCGATTTTTTGTCCAGATCGTCAACCATCGTGACAACAACCTTTTTCACCACGACCATTCCTCCCCAGATCCTTCGATAAGCAGCGACAATAGCACCTGGACAAACGTCCTGTCTCGGCTCGTCAGGATGATTGGGACTGATCTCCGCCGGGTATGCCAGTCGACTTGTCTTGCGACAAAGACAGTGCCGATACATTCTTTGCGGCGCATCGGGGGATGCATCCAGACGGGGGAATCATGACAGACGACGGCTCGAGAAAAGACCTCTACCGAGCGCAATCTTCGCCTCCAAGAACGGCACTCTCGCCAGTATCGCTTACGGCGGACCCACGAATTTCACCATCTCCGGACGCCCTGCGATCCGGTACACCCCAACCGTCACAAATATCCCGGCGGACAACGAATGCTATCCGCCCTCAGCACAATTCGATGTCGTCACCACACCCGGATACTCCACAGCCGAGGTCATGGTCTTCCTTGTCCAGTCGGATCGGGGACTACCTGACGCACTCAACCAGGGCACGATCGACCAAATCATCGCAACAATTCGAGAGTCCGAAACTCGGGCGACCGCGCATGGATGAATCCTTTGCCGCAGGCGAATGTCGTTGGGAACTATCGAATACCTTGGGAGCGCCTCAACTGAAAAAGGTTCGGCCGCAACATGTGCGGCCGAACCTTGATCGAAGTAAAGCTAGCGAGCGGACGGACGAACGATCGGGAAGAGGATCGTCTCGCGAATACCGAGACCAGTCAAAGCCATCAGCAGTCGATCGATTCCCATGCCGGTGCCGGTGGTCGGCGGCATGCCCTGTTCCATCGCGGCGAGGAACTCCTCGTCCAGCACCATCGCTTCGTCGTCGCCTGCCGACGCGAGGCGCGCCTGGTCGACAAAGCGCTCACGCTGGATGACCGGGTCGACAAGTTCGGAGTAGCCTGTCGCCAACTCGAATCCGCGGATGTACAGGTCCCACTTCTCGGTGACACCCTTCTTGCTGCGGTGATCACGGGTCAGGGGCGATGTCTCGACCGGGAAGTCACGGACGAACGTCGGCACGTACAGCTGATCGCCGCACTGGTGTTCCCACAGCTCCTCGACGAGCTTGCCGTGGCCGTAGCCCTTGTCCTTGGGAACCTCGAGGCCGACCTTCTCCGCCAGAGCGAGAAGCTCGTCGACCGTTGTATCCGGCGTGACCTCGGTGCCGATGGCAGCCGACAGCGACGGGTACATCTCGAGAACCTGCCACTCGCCACTGACGTCGTACTCGGAACCGTCGGCGAGGGTGAGGACCTGCGTGCCGAATGCTTCCTGCGCAACTTCCTGGACGAGTTCACGAATCATCTTCGCGGAATCGTCGTACGTGCCGTAGGCCTCGTACGTCTCGAGCATCGCGAACTCGGGCGAGTGGGTGGAGTCGACGCCCTCGTTGCGGAAGTTGCGGTTGATCTCGAAGACCTTCTCGATACCGCCGACGACGCAACGCTTGAGGAACAGTTCCGGCGCGATACGCAGGTACAGGTCGATGTCGAGGGCGTTCGAATGCGTGACGAACGGGCGAGCTGCCGCGCCGCCGTGCAGCGTCTGCAGCATCGGCGTCTCGACCTCGAGGAAGCCGCGGCTCTCGAGTGCATTGCGCAGCGCACGGACAACAGCGACGCGCTTGCGGGCGTTATCGCGAGCCTCGGGGCGAACGATCAGATCCGCGTAGCGCTGACGCACCCGGGACTCTTCGCTCATTTCCTTGTGAGCAACCGGCAGGGGGCGCAGCGACTTGGACGCGATCTGCCACGCGTCGGCCATCACGCTGAGCTCACCCCGACGGGAGCTGATGACCTCACCGTGGATGAAGACGAAGTCGCCGAGGTCCACGTCGGACTTCCAGGCAGCCAGTGCCTCTTCGCCGACGCCGGCGAGGCTGATCATGGCCTGCAGCTGGGTACCGTCGCCTTCCTGCAGAGTCGCGAAGCACAACTTGCCGGTGTTGCGCATGAAGATGACGCGGCCGACGACGCCGACCAGCACGCCAGTCGCCGTGTCCGGCTCGAGTTCCGGGTACTCCGCGCGGATCTGCGCGAGCGTGTGGGTGCGATCGACCGAGACCGGGTACGCCTCCTGCCCCTGCACCAGGATCCGTTCACGCTTCTCGCGCCGGATACGGAGCTGCTCGGGGGTGTCGTCGACTGGCTGGGCTTCTACATCACTCACGGGGTACAAGACTACTGGGCCGTGTCCACCGCGTTTGTTGCTGGTAGCACCGCGGCGACCGCGAGCACGATTCCCGACAGGAAGTACAGCGCAACCCTGACGTGATTCCACACCGTCCAACCCGCCTCGTACGACGCCCATGCGGCTGCATCGGTAGCGCTGACCGAGGCAAAAGCGTCGTTGCGGGGGACGTGGTAGATCGCTGTCACCGCGAAGGACGCGAGCACCCCGACGCAACCGACAACGGCAAGGACCCAGCCGTCCGGTCTGGAGATCGCTGCCCAGATTCCGGCGGCGATCGCGGTGAGCGCCGATCCGACGAGTGGCAGCATCAAGGCGCTCCGCGGTGCTTCGACGTTGATCGCCTGCATCGACATGATCGCGGCGTGTGCATCGACCGACCGCAGAGCGGGCATTACGAAGGACGAGAACGCGAACAACGCGCCACCGGCAACGAGCGCGCCGAGCGCAGTCACGCCGACGAGCAACTCCAAGAAGATCTCGGATTTCTTCACGACCAGACCCCCGTTCGAGCAGCCTCGGCGGCAAAAGTGGTGAAATCTCGAGCGGGTCGTTCCAGGACCTCTTCGACGACGCCGGTCACACTTTGATTTCGTCCGTCGAGAACCTCGGCAAACAAGTAAGTGAGCAACTCCACGACATCACTCGGGACGCCAACTTCTGCCATGCCGTCGGAAAACTGTTGCAGTCCAATTCTTTCGAATGACACCGCACGCCCCGACGCCGCCGAAATCGCCTCAACCGCCTCCGCGAAGGTGAGCAACTCCGGACCCGTCACCTCGAGAACTCGGCCGAGGAGGTCGGTTCGAGTCAATGCGGCCACCGCCACGTCAGCTAGATCGTCGACGTCGATGAACGGCTCCCCCACCTCACCGACCGGAAGTGCCAGGTGGCCTTCCCGAATCGGATCGAGTAGATACCCCTCACTGAAGTTCTGGGCAAACCAGCTGGCCCGCACCACAGCCCATTCCAGACCGGTGTCGGCCAGAACCTGCTCGGCTTTCTGCGCCGCCGGTTCACCGCGCCCGGACAGGAGCACCATGCGACGAACCCCTTCGCGGTACGCAAGCTCAGCGAGTTCCTCGATGTGGGTGCTCGATTCCGGCACTGCGAGGTCCGGCGCATACGTCACATATGCCACGTCGACACCGGACATCGCGGGCTGCCACGTCGTCTGATCGTTCCAGTCGAAACGCGTCCCGGATGTTCTCGACGCGATTCGGGTACGGATTCCCACCGCCGTCAGCCTCTGCGCAACTCGCGCACCGGTCTTACCGGTACCACCGATCACTACTGCCGATTGAATGTCGCTTGTTGTCGTCATGTACTCATTCGACCGCGGAGCGTCAATACGATCCATAGTCGAAGGTCGCAAAAACATACGTCAGCGTCTACCGTCGAAACATGGATGCATTGTCGATGATGCTGGCCGGGTCGCGGGCGGAGGGCGCTTTTCTGCTGCGCTCGCTGCTCGATCCACCGTGGTCATTACGTATCGAGGACCACGCACCGATCACCGTGCTGGTTCTGGTTCGCGGCGCCGCAGTTGTCGTCTCCGACACCGGACAGACAGAAGATCTCGAGGCCGGCGACATTGCACTCCTGCGCGGCCCCGACCCCTATACGGTCGCCGATCACCCGGGCACGCCAGTCCACGTACTCATCGACGAGGCACAAAACTGCGCCGCGGTCGACGGATCGCCACTCGAGGACATGTCAGTTCTCGGCGTTCGCACCTGGGGCAACTCGACCAGTGGCCAGACCGTCATGCTCACGGGCACATACCGTTTGGACTCCTATGTCAGCCGTCAGATCCTCGACAGCCTGACACCCGTCGCGGTAGTGCGTCGCAGCATCGAAACCGCGCCGATGACAAACCTTCTGGAACAACAGATCGCCGCCGACGGGCCAGGGCAGGAAGTGTTGCTGGACAGGCTCCTGGACCTGGTCCTGATCTCGGCGGTCCGTACGTGGTTCGCCGAGAACCCGAATCGATCACCGCGATGGATCAAGGCCTACGAGGATCCCGTCATCGGGCATGCCTTGCGGCTCATACACAATCGGCCGGAACACCCCTGGACGGTCGCGAGCCTGGCCCAGGAGTCCGGCAGTTCACGAGCAGCCTTCGCACGCCGGTTCACCGGTCTCATGGGGCTCGGACCCGTCGGCTATCTGACCGAGTGGCGCTTGTCGGTGGCGGCAGATCTACTCGCAGACCCGGCACGAACGGTGTCCTCGATCGCGCGAGAAGTGGGCTACTCGAGCCCCTTTGCGCTCACAACGGCCTTCACCCGCCATCACGGAATGAGCCCGAAGATTTACCGCCAGACCCGCTGTGCGCCTTTATTAACCGCCCGCGGTTAATAAAGGCGCACAGCAAATACCTCAATGAGCCGAAACCGCCGCCAACTCGCGGGAGCAATGACGAACTCCGCTGAGAGCACCGAGCAGTCCGGCGGCCTTGATCGCCTGGTACCCGCCCACGAGATCGGTTGCCTTGTGCAGACCCAACTGCTGCAACGACGCTGCGGCCAGGCTCGAGGTGTAGCCCTCGGAGCAGACGATCACCCACTCGACGTCGTGGTCGGTGGCCAACGCGAGGTGTGCGCTGCTGGTGGGGTCGAGACGCCACTCGAGAACGTTTCGCTCGATCGCGAGTGCACCGGGGAGAGTTCCCTCGATGGCGCGCTGCGCCTGCGGGCGAATGTCGACGAAGATCGCGCCGCGATGGAAGGCTTCGGTGAGCTGGAAGACGTACATACGATCGATCTGTGCGCGAGCGTCGTCGAGCATTTGGTCGATGGTCATTTGGTGCCCCCCTCGGGCAGGTCGGTCAGCTCGGTACGGGTGCGACGAAGAGTCCGGTGATCCGTCACTTCGTAGAAGGACATTGCCGTCAGCGGCGGCGAGTAGGCGTGAACACTCAGAGTCGGTGCATCAGAGCTGATTTCGATCGGAGCACCAGGAACATCCGTCGAACGCACGACATCGTGAACCCAGCCGAGCGGGAAAGAAGCCTGATCGCCGGCGTCGAGCTGGCGTTCCACCAGGGCGTCACCGGCCCAACGGAATTCGGTGAGAGAACCACTGAGGACGGTCAATGCGCCGAACGAACCTGCGTGGTCGTGCAATTCGGTGTTGCGTTCGGGTACCCAGCTGATGAGCCACACATCGACGTCGTCGTCCGCATGCAGGCGAGTGGACCAACGATCGAGCGTCGGGAAGGCGTCGGGAATGAGGTGGTCGAAACGGCCGTCGAGCACGCCGTTCGCTCCCTCGTCGGTCAGTCGCAGCAAATCGGCCGGGCGAAGGCGGGTAGGCAACGACGCACCACTCGGACGGCGTCCGGACGCCCCACGATTAGCGCTACGACCTGCGGAAACAGCACGATCAGCAGCGAGAGTAGGGGTCAAAACAGAGAGATCTGCAGAATATGTGGATAGCACGAGCTAGCTCCAAGGAATGTGAATTGGTCAAGGCAGCGGTCAGCCTCGACAACACTCCTGAGCACCCATGCAGCGATTCACGAGCACCATTGTGGCATAACTTTTGCAATCGCGAAACTGCTGGAACGAAACCATCGATCAGGCGACCGGTCGTCGACCGGATCCACGACGCGCCTGATTGCGCTCGAAGACCAACCTCAGCCCCTCGAGAGTGAGGTCCCGTTCGAGGTGATCGATAGTGTCGGATTCGGGAATGATCAGCGGTGCGCTGTCCCCGGTTGCGATCACGGAGACGTCGTCACCACCGAACTCCGGCAGTTCGTCGCGTACGCGGTTGACCAATCCGTCAACGAGGCCGGCAAAGCCGAATACCGCACCGGACTGCATGCATTCGACGGTGTTCTTGCCGACCACCGAACGCGGGCGCACCAATTCGACCTTGCGCAGCGCAGCGGACTGCGACGCCAAGGCATCGGTCGAGATCTCGAGTCCGGGCGCGATGCAGCCGCCCAGAAACTCACCCTTGGCGGAAACGACGTCGACACAGGTCGACGTACCGAAGTCCACGACAATGCACGGACCCTCGTAAAGATGGTGAGCGGCAAGACTGTTGACGATCCGGTCGGCTCCCACCTCTTTGGGGTTGTCCACCAGCAGTGGCACACCGGTGCGAATACCCGGTTCGACCACCACGTGGGGAACGTGACCCCAGTACCGCTCCAGCATCACGCGGATTTCACGCAAGACGGACGGCACTGTCGACAGCGCCGCAACGCCGGTGATCTCATCGACATGAGTACCCAACAGCCCACGGAAGGTCAACGCCAACTCGTCGGCAGTCATCCGAGGGTCGGTTCGCATTCGCCAGTCCTGCAACAGCTTCGAATACTCACCAGTCCCGGAGAACAATCCCAGAACGATATTGGTGTTCCGCACGTCGACCGTGAGCAGCATGGATTACACCAGGCTGGATTCGCGCGAGGCCTCGAGTGTCGACAGCATGCGCGGGGTGATCAGACCCGAACCCTCCGGCGCATGAGCCGGGTCGGAGCCGAGTTCGATCTGCTTGTTGTCGGCATCGACGAAGACGACGCGCGGGGAGTATTCCTTGACTTCCTGCTCGTTCATCACGCCGTAGGCGATGAGGATGACCAGATCGCCCGGCTTGACCAGATGCGCTGCCGCACCGTTGATTCCGATGACACCAGTTCCGCGCTCGCCGGCGATGACGTACGTCTCGAGACGCGCACCGTTGTCGATGTCGACGATGCACACCTGTTCGCCTTCGAGGAGGTCTGCGGCGTCCATCAGATCCTGGTCGACGGTGACGGAGCCGACGTAATGCAGGTCGGCGTGAGTCACGGTGGCGCGGTGGATCTTCGACTTCATCATTGTGCGAAACATATCCAGGTCCTTACTCGTGAAAAGTGCTCAGTGAGACAGCAGGTCGTCGATGGCGTCGGCGGATGGGTCGGTGTCACGCTCGAGGAACCCGGTTCCCACCGCGACACCGACGTTGTCGATCAAACGGGTGGTTCCGAGCTTGGCGGCCACTAACAGTCGGCCGTCACCTCGCTCGGGCGCGGGGCCCAGATCGACGCCCCGAACCTCGAGGTAGTCGACCTCGATTTCCGGAACAGCTGCCAGAACAGCGCGTGCGGTTTCCAGAATTGCTTCCGCTCCCCCGGACGCCGCGTGTGCACCGGCGATCAGAGCAGCGGAAAGCGCGACCGCTGCGGCGCGCTGGCCCTCGTCGAGGTAGCGATTGCGAGAGGACAACGCGAGGCCGTCGAACTCGCGGACCGTCGGAACTCCGATGATCTGTACATCGAAGTTGAGATCCCACACCATCTGACGGATGAGCGTCAGCTGCTGGTAGTCCTTCTCACCGAAGTACGCGTGATTGGGTGCCGCGATCTGGAGCAGCTTCGCCACAACCGTCAGCATTCCGGCGAAGTGAGTGGGGCGCGCTCCGCCTTCGAGTTCGCTACCCAACGGGCCCGGCACGATGGTGGTGCGCTGGCCCCGCGGGTACATCGTCTTGGCGCTCGGCGCGAACACCAATTCGACGCCCTCGGCGCGAAGCAGGTCGAGATCCGCATCGAGAGTGCGCGGGTACGCGTCCAGGTCTTCGCCCGCACCGAACTGGAGCGGGTTCACGAAGATGGAAACGATCACGACGGCGCCGGTGACCTTGGCCTGACGAACCAATTCGATGTGGCCCGCATGCAACGCACCCATCGTCGGAACGAGCGCCACCTGACGCCCGACACCTCGCAGTGCCCGCGAGACGCGCCGAAGCTTGTCCGGATCGTGGTGCACCGTCAGTTCGCCGCGCTTGTATCCGCCCTGCAGATCACTCACGACGGTCACCTCCCGTTTCAGTCAAGATGTCGAACAATTCGGTGGGGGCGCCCACCCGCTGGGCCGATCGCAAGGACATCGCCCGATAGCCGGCAGCGAGCTCCGGATCCAGTTCTGTCAGTACGCGCAAATGTGTGTCGACGGCAGCAGCGTCGCCGCGTGCCACCGGACCGGTCAACGCCGAGGGACCGCGTCGTAGCGCGTTGTCCAAGGCTGCCGACAGCAGCGGCTGCAGGACACGCTCGGCCACTCCACCCGGATCTCCGTCGACCAACTGTTGACCGAGCAGCTCGTCACCTTGCAACGACGCTCGCAGCGCCTCGACGGCGTCGACCACGAGCGTGACCAGGTGATTACTGCCGTGAGCCAGTGCCGCGTGGTAGAGCGCTCGGTTCTCCTCGCGCACTCGGACGGGCTCGCCGCCGATCTCGAGGACCAGTGACTGCGCGATCGCGTAACCGATGTCGTCGGCAGCAGTGATTCCGAAGCATGCCGACGACAGCCGTGCGGTGTCCTCGTCGTGACCGGTGAACGTCATCGCCGGATGGATAGCCAAGGGCAGCGCGCCGAGTTCGGTGAGCGGAGTCAGGATCGCGATGCCGTTGGCACCGGACGTGTGGGCGACGAGCGTGCCCGGCTTGACGGCGTGGGTGGCCGCGAGACCTCGAACAAGATCCGCAAGCTGGTCGTCAGGAACGGCGAGAATCAGCAGTTCGGAGCGAGCTGCGACGTCGGCAGCCGGAAGAATTTCGGTATCGGGAAGCCGCTTCACAGCGCGGGCGACCGAGGCACTGGAGACGGCGGAGCAAGCGCTGACAACATGACCGGCTCGCTCCAATGCGGCACCGACAGCTGTTCCGACCCGTCCTGCTGAGACAATTCCTACCGTCAATCGCGCAGGTGCAGGCCCATTAGTGATCCCGAAGGAAGTCACCGGATTCCTCTCGTTCGTTCCAGTCCCGCTCGGCGGGTACCAGACGTTCTGCGTCCGAGGATATCCTTCGCCCGAACCGTCATGCCATGGCCGGGCGAGTGATCTGCGACTCAGTCCGCTCGGCGACGACGTCGACCGGAGCCTTCGGACGGGTTGTTCGAACTCAGGTTCGCCATTATTTCGGCGACGGTCAACCCGTTGGAATGAGCACCGCTCGCGGCATCTTCCGGGGCAGCGCGACGACGACGGCGAGGCTCTGCGTCAGGCTCCGCAGCGGGTTCAGCTTCCGCGACAATCTCGGGAACAACCTCGGGCGCCTCTTCGACGACAGCGTCTTCGATGACGGCGTCTTCGATGTTCGGGGCCTGGGTGGGAGCCTTGATTTCAGGCTCGACCGGCGCTACCGGTTCCGGATCCTTCTCCACCGGAACGCCTTTCACCGTTCGTGCCTGTGTGGAACCCACCGGGGAACTCTTCGGTGCCTGGTTCCCGCTCTGATTCTGCGGCTTCTGCGTCTCTTGTGGCTTCTGCGTCTCTTGTGGCTTCTGCGTCTCTTGTGGCTTCTGCGTCGGGATGACACGCGGCGCCACGAAGCTGCTGTCACGCCACGACGTCTCCGCGAACACGACGGTTGTCTCAGCAGTCACCGGATCGTCGTTGGGCGATGCCAAGCCGCCGACGTTCGGTGCCGGTTGGCTGGGTCCGTTCTGGCCGGCGCCGGGAACGTACAGCCCCGACGGTGCCGGCTGGTACGCACCGTACGAACTACCGCCAAGTTCCGGTACTCGCGTGGAATCGGTCTTGAGCGCGGTCTGTTCGGGCAGCAGTCCACCTTCGAACAGTGCTTCGAGGTTTCGGCGCAGCGCCACCAATTCGGCGCGCAGCCCGGCCAGTTCCTCCGCGTCCGCGGTCACCTCACGTCGCACGCGACCTTCGACGCTCAGTTCGTACTCACGTCGAGCCGAAATTTCACGTTCGAGCTGCAGTTCGTACACGGTCTGCAGATCGGCAACCTTGGCTTTGTCCAGTGCCGACTCACGCCGATACTTGGTCATGGCGATAGCGCCGAGGGTGGCTGCCCACAGAGCGACGACCAGTCCCACCCGAAGAAGCTGAACGCTGTTGCTGAAGATCAGAAACAGCGAAGCAATGACAGCAAGTGCCAGAAGAGCAGCAATGATCATCTGGCTCGCGCTGCGCTTGCTTCGGCGCGCAGACTTCGATCGACCAGAATTTGTCATGGTTGCCAGGGTACTTGCCGAGACCGGGGTCGCCACGTACCTCGGTGGGTGATTTGCCGACCAGGCTGTCAGTGCGCGGGCTCGTCAGGTGTATCTTCCGGCGTCTTGCAACAATGTTCGAGCCACAGAGCTGCCGCTACCAGCGCAATTGCGGCGCCCAACCCCACCCACGCGCCCGGCGTGTCGGAGGCTGCGGCCTGCAGAACCGAGCGTTGTGGGATGAGATACACCAGCACTCCGACCCAGACACCGACGGTAGCTGAACCGACCAAAGCGGATGCTTTGGCCAATGCCAGCGCTCGGGCGGCAGTGATGGGATGAAGCTGTCTGAGCCCGTCACCCACCTGACGATTCTTGACGCGCGAACGAATGACAAAAGCGAAGACGGCCTCGGCAACGGCCACGAAGTACAGCGACGCTCCCGCATAAACAGGGATCGGCGGCATCGAACCGTAGAACACGCGAATCAGAATCCAGGTGGCCACAGCGGCAACCGCAGCCAGAACCGCGAGTTCACTGATCCGGGTCGGCTTCAAACCCTTGCCTTCTTCGGTCACCGCGCAAGCACCACATCGGTAGTGCGCACACCTTCACGCTCAGTGCGATCGAGGCCGTCGAGAATTTGTGCCACCGACAACTTCTGGCCGTCGACGATCAGCGTCGCGTCAGGCTCGACGTCCAGCCAGGGAACGAGCACGAATGCCCGTAGATGCGCTCGCGGATGCGGAAGGGTGAGCACGGGATCGGAACTGACGACGCCTTCGCAATCGACCACGTCGACGTCCAGGCTCCGGGGTCCCCAACGCTCTTCGCGCACCCGGTCTGCAGCTTCCTCGAGAGCTTGCGACCGGCGAAGCCACTCAGCGGCGTCGGCCTCGGGATCGTCGACCACCACCACCGCGTTGTAAAAATCCTGCTGCTCGACGCCACCCCACGGCGCCGTCGAGTAGACCGGTGAGACAGCAACGACGGCGCTGCCCAACCCGTCGACAACGGACTGCAGGTGAGCCACGCTGTCGCCGATGTTGGAACCGATCGACAGAACAGCGCGCGTCATGCCGATCTGGTCCGATGTGCGACGACGGCGACGTCCGCAAAAACCAGCGGAATCGGTGCCGACGGTTTGTGGACCACGACCTCGACGCTCTCGACTCGCGAATCTTTCATGACGTCGTCGGCGATCTCAGCGGCGACGGTCTCGATGAGATCGCGCGACGGGCCGGCGACGATGGCTGCGGCGGCTTCCGCCAACTCGCCGTAGTGCAGGGTATGGGTCAGATCGTCCGACGCCGCGGCGGGAGCCAAGTCCATCCAGACGGTGATGTCGATGAAGAAGTCCTGACCGTCACGCTTCTCGTGGTCGAACACTCCGTGATTGCCGCGAACCTTCAGCCCGCGCAATTCGATTCGGTCCCCCATGTCAGGCCCTTTCTCGTCCACGGTTCCAGGCGTCGACCACGGCAATGGCGTCGAGCGAGGCTTGTGCGTCGTGCACCCGAACTCCCCAGGCGCCCTCACGTGCTGCAAGGGCCGAGACCACGGCCGTCGCAGTCTCGCGGCCACCAGGCGGACGGGGATTGCCGTCGGGATCGCTGAGCAGAGACCCCAGGAACCGCTTGCGGGAAGCGCCGACCAGTATCGGGAATCCGGTCGCGTTGAACTCGGGTAGTGCACGCAACAGGGCCCAGTTGTGGTCGGCGTTCTTCGCGAACCCGAGGCCGGGGTCGAGGATGATCGACGACGAATCGACCCCTGCTTTCAACGCCAGATCGACCTGCGACAGCAGTTCGTCACGGACGTCGCGGACCACGTCGTCGTAGTGATCGGCGCTACCACGATGGACGTAGTCACCGGCCGAGCGCCAATGCATGAGGATCCAGGGCACTCCGGCGTCGGCCACAACGGATGCCATGTCGGGGTCTGCGCGACCGCCCGACACGTCGTTGACGATGCCTGCGCCCGCTTCGATCGCGGCGGCGGCGACGGAAGCACGCATCGTGTCGACGCTGACGCGAATTCCGGCTGCCACGAGTTCTTCGATCACCGGGGCAATACGGTCCGCCTCGAGTTTCGGATCGACGCGGGTGGCTCCGGGGCGCGTCGACTCGCCGCCGACGTCGACGATGTCGACGCCTATGCGTTGCAGTTCGAGCCCGCGAGCGATCGCCGCGTCACGATCGAGAAATTGACCACCGTCGGAAAACGAATCGGCGGTGACGTTCAGAATCCCCATCACGACCATCCGGGCCGGATCGCTACCTGCAACGGGAGCCGCGGACATCTCGCTCACTTACGAAGGATGAGGTCCAGCGCTTCGGACCGTGAGGCCGCGCTGGATTGCAGGAGCCCACGAACCGCTGACGTGGTCGTGCTGGCTCCAGGCTTGCGGATACCGCGCATCGCCATGCAGAGGTGCTCGGCTTCGATGACGACGATGGCTCCACGCGGGTCGAGCTTGCGCATCAAAGCATCCGCGATCTGGCTGGTCAGGCGTTCTTGAACCTGCGGACGCTTGGCGTACAGATCGACGACGCGCGCGAGCTTCGACAAACCGGTGACCTTGCCCGACTTTCCCGGGATGTAGCCAACGTGAGCAACACCGTGGAAGGACACCAGGTGGTGCTCGCACGTCGAGAACATCGGAATGTCTCGCACGAGCACCAATTCCTGGTGACCCTCGTCGAAAGTTGTGTTCAACGCGTCGTCGGGCTCGGAGTACAGACCCGCGAAGATCTCCTTGTACGAGCGCGCAACCCTGGCCGGCGTATCGAGCAGGCCTGGGCGCTCCGGATCTTCACCGACCGCGATCAACAATTCCCGTACGGCAGCCTCTGCCCGCGCCTGATCGAACGGGCGGCCCGTTCCGAGCGACACCAGTTCACTGGCCACATCATTCACCGACAACCGAACTCTCCTCGAGAATTGTTCACAGGTCCCCCGCCGCAGAGCCTAGTGGCGCAAGGTCAGCGGGATCCGTCCGGTCCGTCCCAGCGAGCGGTGCTCGGGCCGTCGTCCTCAGCCGAATGATGCGGCGGCGGAGTCTGCGGCTGTTCCGGTGCGGGGCTCTGCCACTGGTTTTCGCCGGTCGGGTTTCCCCGGTTCGGATCGGCGAAGGGTCCACCGTCCGGGTACTGCACCGGGTAATCGGGCTGCGCGGGGTAACGGCGGCCGGGGTGCGGCTGCTCGGGGTACGCCTGCTGTCCCGGGTGCGGTTGACCGTACTGCCCCTGATCGGGCTGGGGCTGACCGTGTTGGGGCTGACCGTACTGGCCCTGCGACTGGTTCGGCGGGGTCGGATTCTGTCCACCGGTGTACCCACCCGACTGCTGTCCGGGGTACGTCGGCGACGGGTTCTCACGCGGAGGCCAACCCGGTGCCGACCATCCGGCGGGCGCTCCGTAGTCGGGTGTTCCCGGTTGCGGAGTCTGCTGCGGAGCACTCGGCTGCGGGTACGAGGGCTGTGCGTAGCCGTTCGAGGGTCCCTGGTTGCCGTTGTTGGGGAGACCACCGTTGTTGGGGACACCGCCGTTGGGTGCACCGCTGTTGGGTGCGCCGCTGCTGGGTGCGCCTGCCTTGACGAGAACAGGTGCAGCAGCGGGCTCCGGCCACGTTTCGCCGCGCTCGATCGCGAGTTCGCGAGGAGTCTTCACCGGCGGACGATCCGAAGGCGTGCGCCCACCGAAATCGTTGAAAGCCGTGATACGCGGACGCTTTTCGACGCCGGCAAGGATCTTCTCGAGGTCCTTGCGAGTCAACGTCTCACGCTCGAGCAGTTCGGTAGCGATGAGGTCGAGCGCATCGCGGTACTCGTTGAGGATGGCCCACGCTTCGGTGTGCGCCGCCTCGATGAGGTTGCGCACCTCCTCGTCGATTTCGCGGGCGATCTCGTGCGAGTAGTCGGACTGAACGCCCATCGAACGGCCGAGGAACGGATCCCCGCCCTCCTGTCCGTAGCGAACCGCGCCGAGCTTGGCACTCATGCCGTATTCGGTGACCATCGCGCGTGCGATCTTGGTCGCCATGTCGATATCGGACGACGCTCCGGTGGTGGGCTCGTGGAACACCAACTCCTCGGCGGCGCGTCCACCCATTGCCATGACGAGACGAGCGATCATCTCCGAACGCGTCATCAAACCCTTGTCGTCTTCGGGCACGGTCATCGCGTGACCGCCGGTGCGACCGCGAGCGAGGATCGTGACCTTGTAGACCGGCTCGATGTCAGGCATTGCCCAAGCAGCCAGCGTGTGACCGCCCTCGTGGTACGCCGTGATCTTCTTCTCGTGCTCGCTGATGATGCGACTCTTACGCCGCGGTCCACCGACAACACGGTCCACCGATTCCTCGAGCGAGGCTTCGGTGATGACGGTCCCGTTTTCGCGTGCGGTGAGCAGCGCAGCCTCGTTGATGACGTTGGCAAGATCGGCGCCCGACATTCCGACGGTCCGCTTCGCGAGGCCTTCGAGATCGGCGTTGGGATCGATCGGCTTGCCCTGCGAGTGCACTCGCAGGATCGCACGGCGACCGGCGAGGTCGGGGGCGCCGACCGGAATCTGGCGATCGAAGCGTCCCGGACGCAGCAGTGCGGGGTCGAGGATGTCGGGGCGGTTGGTTGCGGCGATCAAGATGATGCCGGTGCGATCACCGAAGCCGTCCATCTCGACGAGCAGCTGGTTGAGCGTCTGCTCGCGCTCGTCGTGTCCGCCGCCCAGTCCTGCGCCGCGCTGACGACCGACGGCGTCGATCTCGTCGACGAAGATGATGCAGGGGCTGTTCTGCTTGGCCTGCTCGAACATGTCGCGAACACGCGAAGCACCGACACCGACGAACATCTCGACGAAGTCCGAGCCGGAGATGGTGAAGAACGGGACGCCGGCTTCGCCTGCGACAGCGCGAGCGAGCAGCGTCTTACCGGTTCCGGGAGGGCCGTACAGCAGCACACCGCGCGGAATCTTGGCGCCGAGCGCCTGGTAGCGAGCCGGGTTCTGCAGGAAGTCCTTGATCTCGTACAGCTCTTCGACAGCCTCGTCCGCACCGGCGACGTCGGCGAACGTGGTTTTCGGCATGTCCTTGGTGAGCTGCTTGGCCTTCGACTTACCGAATCCCATGACTCCGCCGCGACCACCGCCGCCCTGCATCCGGTTCATGACGAAGAAGAAGATGCCGAACAGAATGATCATCGGCAGCACGAACAGAAGGATCGACGTCAGCCAACTCTCCTGAGTGACCGTCGTGTTGAACTTGTCCGCTCCGGCGCCTTCGACCTTGTCGAAGATCTGCTCCGACGCACTCGCGGGGTACTTCGCCAGGATCTGCGTCTTACCGTCGGTGGCGTCGTTGCCGTTCTTGAGCCACAGACGAACCTGCTGCTCACGGTCGTCGATCTGCGCCGACTCAACATTCTTGGCGTCGAGTTGGGATATCGCGACCGAGGTGTCGACGGTCTTGAAGTCGCGGGTGTCGTTGCTGAAGTAGCTGAAGGCATAGATCACCAACAGCACGACGGCTACGAGTAGCACGTTACGGAACACAGTCTTACGGTTCATACAGGTCGGCCGATGTGGCCGGTCCTTTCGAGAGTGCGGGTCTGCCAGGTCGCCTTCCGGCTGCCAACCGGACACCTGCAGGTTACCGCGATCGGCCCCATCGATGCCCGCCAGCGGCCGTGCCGCTTGGTTGGAACGGTCGTCACTGTGTTCAACGTGCGCATTGCCGATCAGGTTCCCGGGCTACGTCGCAGCACAGTTTCCTGTGAGCGAACATGCTCATAGTGGTTATCGTGCGCTTTTCCGACGCTCGTCCGTCGTTATTCGTCAGGCCGTTTCGGAGAGGATTCCCGCAACAGCGTCAGCGGCGCCCGATTGGTCACCGTCGATGATCCGGTGGGCGAGCTGATCGAGTCGCGCAGACAGTCGCGCCGAGGACTCGGGCACGTCCGCCTGCTTGGCGATGGTGTCGTCGAGATCAGCCAATAAGCCGCCACCGGCCAGGTGCCTGACGCAGCGCCATGTCTCGGCGAAGTTTCTCGCGGTCCCGTCGTCGGTCAACATCGCGACCCGAAGCGCAGCGTTGGGATTCGACGCCGCCGCCCGAGCCAGGCCGGCCATGATCGCTTCCCTGGCAGCAGTCAGTTCGTCGACGGTTCGGTCTTGCAACCGCACTCCCGAGTCTGCAGACCTACCCGCGTCGGGCGTGGGAGCTTCGCGAATCACCGCTCCGTTACCGTGCTGAATTTCGACTCTGCCCCGAATCTCGAGGGCCACGAGCGCTTGAGCCAGCGACGCTCGACTGACGCCGAGTTCGGCAGCCAGGCTGCGTTCGGGAGGAAGCCGATCGCCGGGCGAAAGGCCTTGAGCCTCGATGAAATTCGAAATGTGCTCGGCCAACTGCTCATACAGACGCGGACGCTTCAATCGTCCGGGCAGGCCCGAGCGCGAGCCGGGCGATGACGTCGAATTCATGCCTCGGAGTGTACTTGACAAATGGAGCAGTGGCAGAGAGGCTAGGCCAATTCCAAGTGATGCAGACCACAAGCTGGTCGCGAACGGATTGAGAGTTCGATGGCAAATGTCATAGCCCTGTCAGTACTTGTCCTGGTGTTCGTCATATCCACCGTGAGGTCGGTGAACATGGGTGCGCTTGCCCTGGTGGCTGCCTTCGTCGTCGGAACACTGGTCTTCACTGTCGATACCAGCGAGATCCTCGACGGCTTCCCGGCCAGCCTCTTCGTCATCCTGGTCGGCGTCACCTACCTGTTCGCGCTGGCCAGAAACAACGGCACGGTCGACTGGATCATTCACGCGGCGGTCCGTGCGGTCAGAGGACGAGTGGCCCTCGTGCCGTGGGCGATGTTCGCGGTGTGCGCGGCCGTCACCGCCATGGGCGCGGTCAGTCCCGCTGCCGTCGCCATCATCGCGCCCGTGGCAATGGGCTTCGCCACCCGCTACCGGATCCACCCCATGCTGATGGGCTTCATGGTCGTCCAGGGCGCAACGGCGGGCAGCTTCTCCCCTATCGGAATCTTCGGGGTGATCACCAACGACGTCATGCGCCAGAACGGCCTCCCGTCCAGCCCGGCCTTGCTGTTCGTCTCGACCTTCGCGGCCGCAGCCGTTGTTGCCGCAATCGCGTACGTCTCGTTCGGCGGTCGCGCATTGATTGCACGCGGCGCCTCGGAGCGCGTGCTTGTCAGCGCAGTCGGCAACGCGTCGGGCGGTGGCGACACCATCACCGGTTCGGGTTCCGGCGACAGCTCGAAGGGTGGCGGCAAGTCCTCGGGTGGGACCGCTCCGCACGCGGGAGCACTCAATCTCGAGCGGCGACTCACCCTGCTCGGGCTGGCGTCACTTGCACTCGGCGCCTTGGTCTTCGACCTCGACGTCGGATTCACCGCACTGACCGTCGCGGTACTTCTCACCCTGATCTTCCCGGCCTCCGCCCGCGGGGCCGTCGACAAGATCAGCTGGGGCACCGTGCTCCTCATCGGCGGAATCGTCACCTACGTGGCCCTATTGCAGAACCAAAACACCGTCCAGTGGCTCGGGGATTCGGTAGCTCACGTGGGCATTCCACTTCTCGCGGCGTTCTTGATCTGTCTGATCGGCGCGATCGTGTCGGCGTTTGCATCCACCACCGGAATCCTCGGTGCACTAATCCCTTTGGCAATTCCCTTCCTCATGACCGGCCAGGTCAATGCAACCGGCCTGGTTATCGCACTGGCAATCTCGTCGTCTCTGGTCGATTGCAGTCCGTTCTCGACCAACGGCGCGCTGGTGGTGGCGAACGCCGCTCCGGAAGAACGCGACGTGGTGTTCGGGCTGACGATGCGGTGGGGCATGACCATCATGGTGGTGACGCCGATTCTCGCCTGGTTGCTGTTCGTTGTTCCCTGGTCCGTCTGAATCTTCGCTCAAAGAAAGGGAACTCGCGATGAACAGCGAATCCACACTTCTGCGCTCCCTCGACCCCCGCATCCTCGACGATCACGGAGCGGCGGTCAGTTTCGGCGAAGGCGCGACCCTCTCTCGCGCCGACTTGTTGGCCGCCGCCACCGCGGTCGCCGATCGAATCCACGGTGCACAGCGAGTGGCAGTACAAGCCGCCGCCGGCCTCGAGACAGTGGTCGCCGTCGCCGGCGCGCTGATCGCCGGTGTTGCCGTGGTCCCGATCCCACCGGACTCCGGCCCGCTCGAACGTCAGCACATCATCGCCGATTCCCAAGCCGAACTGATACTCGGAGACGGACCGTCGGATTCGAGTATCCCGTTGATTCCCATCAATATTCACGCGCGATCTGCGACGTCCTATCCCGAACCGAGCGCGGCAGCTACCGCACTGATCATGTACACCTCAGGAACCACCGGAGCGCCGAAAGGCGTCGTCCTCTCGCGAGCAGCGATCGCAGCAGATCTCGACGCACTTGCCCACGTGTGGAATTGGACTCCGGAGGACACACTCGTCCACGGACTGCCCCTCTTCCACGTCCATGGGTTGATTCTCGGCGTGTTGGGCGCATTGCGCGTCGGTTCACCGCTGATTCATACCGTCAGACCAACTCCGGATTCGTATGCCGCAGCGGGTGGCTCGTTGTACTTCGGTGTTCCGACCGTCTGGTCACGCGTGTGCGGTGAGCCCTCGGCGGCAGCAGCATTGCGATCCGCGCGCTTGCTCGTGTCCGGAAGTGCACCACTTCCGGTTCCATTGTTCGAGCGGATGAAATCGCTGACCGGATTGGCTCCCGTCGAGCGCTACGGAATGAGTGAAACCCTCATCACCGTCAGCACGACGCACGACGGCGAACGTCGCCCGGGTTGGGTCGGGCACGCCGTTCCGGGAGTCAGGACGAGGTTGCGCGGCGAGAACGGCGAATTGTCGGCGCACGACGGAGAGCAGCTTGGGCAACTGGAAGTTGCGGGAGCCGTGCTCTTCGACGAGTACCTCGGGAACCCCTCGAAGACAGCGGAATCCATGAGTAAGGACGGCTGGTTCCGCACCGGCGACATCGCGGTGATCGACGACAGCGGATTCCACCGCATCGTCGGCCGCGAGTCGGTCGACATGATCAAGTCCGGTGGATACCGCATCGGTGCCGGCGAGGTGGAACAGGCACTTCTGGCATACCCCGGCGTTCGCGAGGCCGCCGTCGTCGGTGTGCCGGACGACGATCTCGGCCAGCGCATAGTCGCATTCATCGTCGGGGACGTAGCTGACTGCGCGGTGGTTTCGGACTTCGTCGCCGAATCACTGTCGATCCACAAGCGCCCTCGTCAGGTTTGTCTGGTGGACAGCTTGCCCCGCAACGCTATGGGCAAAGTCCAGAAGAAGCTGCTGACGCTCTGAAGGCAAGCCTCTTCCATCGAAGCGTGCTCGGTCACTGTCGGGTCACCACGACGGCGGCGTCAGCCATCCGATCGTGGAAGCCGCGGACGTCCGGTGCGCTACTGATCGAAACGATGATCGCGATCGAAATAGCGACTGTTACAAGAGAACCGAGAATGCTCGCGACACTGCCCAACGACATCGAATTCAGCATGCCGACGAGCTCGTCACCACTACCGAGCATGGCCAACGCCGAAACAGCCGATCCGAAGTACATGGGGATCACGAATGCATTCCGTTTGAAGGACTGCGCCAAGGCCGGACGTGCACCTCCTACCGAGCGAACCCCTATTCCGAGGGCGAGTTTGCCCAGGGTTACCCCGAATGCCGACTCTCCCCATACGAAGTACACTATCGAACCGATCCCGATCAGCAGGCCGATCAGACCCGAACTTGTCCGGTAGGAATCGAAGTCGAATCCGTTTCCGAGCGTCGCGGTGGAGATCATTCCGCCGACGACCGACACAACTGCGAGAATGGCAAAATCGATGAACCGCGCGGCAACTCGTATCCCGGCGCCGGCCGGCCGAAACCCACCAGGCAGGAGTGGAACGCCGGTCGGCCCATACCCCGGGTTCGGTTGCGGCACGGCAAATTGCGGCACGGCCGGTCGCGGTGCGGACGGTTGCACAAGGTCGCCACTGGAGCGGGCCTCCGGTCCGCTCGAAATGAACGTCTCGGTCGCAGGTTCGGGTTCGGGTTCGGGTCCGAGTAGACCGAATTGCCCAGCATCCCTTCGGTCCAATGCCGCATCCACAGCAGGATCACCCAGCGCTTCGAGCCACGTCACAAGATCGTCGTACGTCGACGGATTCGCAGCGATCGCCGGCCGCAACTCCGGCGAACTCGATGCGATCTCGAACAGCACCGCCGCCGGAGTCCGCGGATCCGCAGCCTCGAGAGCACGTCTCGAAGGCTGCACGGGCACGGGCACCGGCGCAGGCACGGGCACCGGCACGCGGTCAGGTTCAGGTTCAGGTTCAGGTTCAGGTTCAGGTAGACCGAATTGCCCAGCAGCCCTTCGGTCCAACGCTGCATCCACAGCAGGATCACCCAGCGCTTCGAGCCACGTCACAAGATCGTCGTACG